>JAKFVL010000020.1 GCA_021732215.1 Hyphomicrobiales bacterium | reverse complement strand
CCCAGAGCGCGTCGCAGCGTCGCCATTCCTCACGCTGAACGAGAAGCGCGAAGCGGCCGGCTATGCCCCGCTCGAGGGCGGCGACCGGCTGGGGTGACTGCTTATCCCTCCCCCGTGTGGGGAGGGTGGCGCGTTGCGAGTGCAACGAGCAACGCGACGGGTGGGGGCATTTTGGCGCTCACCCCACCCCGGCCTCCGCTCCGCTCGGCCGACCCTCCCCATCAAGGGGAGGGATGCAATAAACGCCAGCGCGACACAGCAGACATGACCGACCTGATCCGCACGTTCACGGAGCGCGGCGATCTTGCGCATCTGGCGCTGTTTCTGTGGGCGGCCGCGGCGAGCGCGGCCTGTTTCTTTACATTGCGCGAACTGGCAAGCGCCACGCGCCGCTTTGACGATTTCGTCCGCGAACTGTCGCTCTTCAACCGCCGCATCAGCGGCGAACGCAAGGATGATCATTGATGGATACATTGCACACAGTACTGCGCTCGATCGGCACCGAGACAAAGGCAGGCCGCGATCATCTCAGCGTGTTCCGTGAATTCCTGGCTCACCTCGACCGCATCAAGCGCAAGACGCCAGTGAAGCCGGTACGGCGCAAGAGCGCCATGCAGCGTAAGCGTGCGGGCAAGTAACCCCAGTCGTCATTGCGAGCGAAGCGAAGCAATCCAGCTTTAGGGCATGGATTGCTTCGTCGCGCGATCGCGCTCCTCGCAATGACGCTCTCAAATTTCCAGCCTTCTCACCTTGCGCCTTTCGCGAGAACGCCCATGCATGTCCCGTTGTTGCCTGCCTCTCGTCTCGCGCTGCACGGTGACGGCACGGTGGAGGGCTATGCGAGCCTGTTCGGCGAGGTCGATCAGGCGCGCGACATGGTGATGCCCGGCGCCTTCACGCAAACACTGAAGCTGCGCGGCCTGCGCCGCATTCCGATGCTGTTCCAGCACGATCCGTCCGAACCCGTCGGCGTCTGGCATGAGCTGGTCGAGGATTTTCGCGGGCTGCGCGCGCGGGGAAAGCTGATCCCGGATGTGGCGCGGGCGCGCGAGCTGCTGGCGCTGCTCGACGCCGGCGCGATCGACGGGCTGTCGATTGGCTACAAGACCGTGCGCGGACAGATCGATCCGAAGACGCGCGTGCGCAAACTCTATCAGGTCGAACTCTGGGAAATTTCCATCGTCACGTTCCCGCTGCTTGCGGGCGCGCGCGTTCGCAATGTGAAGCAGTGCGCAGTCCGCAAAAATGGACACCGGTTTTGCGATCTGGCTGCGCACGAAAAAACGGCGTCCTCCAGGCCCGTGCTGTCACGGATGCGTTCGCGCGCGGAAGCCGAGTGGCGCGGCGTTTGCGTGGCGAGGTAACCGGGATGCGACCGCTTTCGCCTTACGAAATGCACCAGCGTCAACGTTTCCTGCGGCCGGATGCTTATCGCTGGATGCGCCCCGATGCAGCGCGCTTCTTCAAGACGCAACCGCTGCCGCGCGCTGTCGCTGCGCCGGGCGAGCACAAGTTTCGTGTCGGTCAGCTCCGCATTCCGAGAGGGCAGGAGGGAGGCGGGCGGTTCACGGACGAAGGCGGTGCAAGCGGTGGAGAAGGTCTCGATGACCTGCAGCTCGTCGCCGGCGATGGATCACGCGGCCGTGGCGGTCTGGCGCTGATCTTCATCGAGCTTGCGAGCAAGTTGGTCGAGGCATTCCGGTCCGAGAACGGACTGTTCGACCTGTTCGGCAGCCGCACCGGCACTGTTGCCCACACAAGTCTCGACGGCAATGATATCTTCGGATCGAACTCAACCTCGCCAACCTATACCGGTGCCGATCGCCGTGCCGCCGAGCAGATGCGCGATCTGCTCATTCAGAAGTATCCAGAGGTTATGAATATCGACAACATCGGGTACAAGCCAAACGATGCGTTATTTCACGCAGAGACAAATATTTTGCTTCGTGCTGCGCAGCAGAATGGAGGAACGCTCTCCGGGCGCTCGCTGGATATCTATGTCGATCGACCTATGTGTAGCAGTTGCAGCACGGTATTGCCTAAGGTCGGTCTCGAACTCGGCAACCCCACTGTGAGATTTTTTGATCCAGATGGCAGAATGAGCACGATTTCGGACGGGCTGTTCAGCGACGGGGATGTAAATTGAGAAAGCGAACATACTTTGACCGGTTCAAGAGCCAGGGATGGCCTGAGCCTCGCGAGTTCGAACCGTTTTTTTTGTCCGCTCCCGAAAAATGCTGGTCATATCTCAGTGGCAACGACAATTGGAGTTTGAGCGGAAAAGGCGCAGATGGCACGGAGAACCTGCACGAAGGTCAAGGCCGCATCGACATCCAGCTAGAAATGTGGGGCAATCCCCGGCTCGGCGTTCTGATCATCTATTCCAAGCTGGGTGGTGGCTACAAGGATGTGTTTACCTCCAAGGGCGACTTGAGCCGTCTTGGCGAACTGGTGCGCGGCCTTCACGATACGCCGCTGCCGGTCGGCCTCTTCATTCCCTTCGATCAGGGCTGGAAGGCGGTGAAGGAATTCATCGAGACTGACGGCGCGCTACCCAAGAGCATCGAGTGGGTTTCCAATCACGACCTGCCGCCGAACACGTTTCCCGATCCGTAAGCGCAATTCGCCCTCGGACGCTTTTGATCCACGCGACCGCCTGACTGGTCATCATCTTCGAATTCGCGACGGAGGCCGGACCTTAAGCCGGCTCCGATCGCATTGTCACGTCCATATGAAAAAGGAGAGCTTCATGGACATTGAGACTGGCCTTGAACTTCACGACCACGCGCCTGAACAGAAGGCGGGCATCGCGTCATCGGGCGGCAACGCCGTCAGCCATGACGAATTCATGCGCACGTTCCAGGCTTTCAAGGAAGCCAATGACGAGCGGCTCGATGCGATCGCGCGCCGCGGCGACGTGCTGCTCGACGAGAAGGTCGATCGCATCAACGGCGCGATTGACGCGCAGCAGCGCCATCTCGAGCAGATCGCGCTGAAGAGCGCGCGCCCCACGCTTGAGACCTCGCTGCGCCCGCGCCATGCCGCGAACCGCGAGCACAAGAGCGCGTTCGAATCCTACGTGCGGGGCGGCGAGACCGCCGCGCTGCGTGCGCTGGAAACCAAGGCGCTTTCGGTGTCGTCGAACGCCGACGGCGGCTACCTGGTGCCGCCCGAGCTTGAGCGCGAAATCGGCCAGCGGCTCGCGACCATTTCGCCGATCCGCGGCATTGCTTCGGTGCGGGAGATCTCCGGCAACGTCTACAAGAAGCCGTTCATGCTGACGGGACCTGCGACCGGATGGGTGGGCGAGACCGACGCGCGCACGCAAACGGCGTCGCCGACTTTGGACGCGCTGTCGTTCCCGGCGATGGAGCTTTACGCCATGCCGGCCGCGACCGCGACGCTGCTCGACGATAGCGCGGTCAACATCGACGAATGGATCGCCTCCGAGGTCGAGCTCACCTTCGCCGTGCAGGAGGGCGCGGCCTTCGTCGCCGGCGACGGCGTCAACAAGCCGAAGGGCTTTGTCAGCTACACCGCGGTCGCCAACGCCTCGTGGTCGTGGGGCAACCTCGGCTATATCGCAAGCGGCGCTGCAGGCGCGTTCGCGTCCACCGATCCGTCCGACAAATTGGTCGATCTGATCTACGCGCTGAAGGCGGGGTATCGGCAGAACGCGGCGTTCGTGATGAACCGCAAGACGCAAGCCGCGATCCGAAAATTCAAGGATTCGGGCGGGGCGTATCTGTGGCAGCCGCCGGAGCAGGCGGGCGGCCGCGCCTCGCTGATGACGTTCCCGCTGGTGGAAGCCGAGGACATGCCGGATGTCGCGGCCAATTCGCTCGCGGTGGCGTTCGGCGATTTCCGCCGCGGCTATCTGATCGTCGATCGCACCGGCGTGCGCGTGCTGCGAGATCCGTATTCCGCCAAGCCGTATGTGCTGTTCTACACCACCAAGCGCGTCGGCGGCGGCGTCCAGGACTTCGACGCCATCAAGGTCATGAAGTTTTCGGCGAGCTGATCTTCTTGTCCCGGACGCGATGCCACGCGCCCGCGTGGCATCGCTGATCCGGGATCGTTGAGACCTATGTCCGAGATGGACTCGTCACCCTGAGGCGCCGCCGCGCAAGCGGCTGCCTCGAAGGGTGATTTTCCCGGCGCATCCTTCGAGACGCGCGCAAGCGCGCGCTCCTCAGGATGACGGCCTCAAATGGCAGAGCGCCGGCCCTCGTGGCCGGCGTTTTCCTTTTCCGATCCATCAACATTCAAGGGCGCTTCGCATGCCGAGGTGTGACGCCGCGTGGCAGCAGCATCAGCGAGCGCGCTGGCTGCGGCCGGACGCGCATCGCTGGGTCAAGCCGGATGCCGGGCGCTTCTTCAAGCCGGGGACTGCGCTCACCAGTGTCTTTCCGTCGCTCGACGCGAAATACAGCCCGAGCCAGCCGCGTGTGCCGGCAGGCAACTCCCGTGGCGGACAATGGACCAGCGGCAATAGTGGTGTTGGCGGAGGTGGCGGCGGATTTGGTGCGGGCGGTGGATCTGCATTCGGTGGAGAAGGTGGTGACATCGCGTTCGACGATCCGGGAGGCGGGTTCGGGGAAAGCCTGGCTTTCGATGATCACGGCAGCAGTGGAGGTATCGACTCGATATTCGATGGGCTCGATCTCAGCGACGGCGTTTCGCTCGGGGATGCTGAAGGCTTTTCTGGATTTATTGCAGGAGCGGAATGAGGGGCAGGTTCAGCTCGTATCGGACAATCCGCTCGATAGGTTTGGGGAGCCGTACTATCAGAGAGGAGGACACCATGAGATGCCGCGCAGCATCTACAACAAATGGGACTTGCCTCCGGAGACAAGAACAGTTTTTGAGAAGAGTACCTCGGGAAGTTTGCCTAAAGGCGTAGTACAAGTTGGCCCTGACGGAACGCCAATAGGAAATTTCTGGAACGGAAAAGACGGCCCACACGGCCGCTACAACGATGCGGTTGGTGAGCTTAGCAACAAATATCTTGAGAAGAACAATATTGATCTGAACAAGATGACGCCTGATCAGGCAAGAGGCCTCCTTAAGGAAATCCGCGAGTCCGAAGATCCAAGAATTCGCGATTTCAATAATGGCCTTAGAACAATACGAAGAATCTTTCGTTTAGGACCGGGGCGGGGCGAGTAGAAATCATGAGCGAAGAATCTTCAGAAGAAGTATCTCGCGACTGGGCGGTTCTTTACGATCGTATCAGAGCAGAGCTCGGTCGCTTCGGAAAGATTGATGCTTTTGGCAAAGCAGATTATTGGGTCGTTGACGACGATTGGGGATGGTTTGTGCATCAGGTCGAACTCAACGACTTGAAGAAGATGCTGCGTCCGGAGGTTCTCCACGCTCTCCAGGATGTGTTGGCGGACTACCACGATTGGCTGATCGCCGTTCGCATCGACGTTCCAGACAAGCGCGACATCTGGCCCGGAATGGGTCTCTTCGTCCGGTCGGATGAAATCATCGACGAACTACGACGCGATGTGCTGCCGCCTGAATTCTCGGAGATGACGTTTGCACGGCGTCGTAAGTAGGCGCCGGCGGCGAACAGTCAGTTGCTTGAAAAACCCGCTTAGTTTGCAGGTTTTTCACCACCCCTTCACCGTCTCCATCACCCACGCGCGGTAAGGCGTCAGCGGCGTTGTGCCGGTGAGGCCGTGCAGCCAGCGGCTTTGTTCATGCCAAACGCAAACGATGCGGCGTGGAAACGCCGCATCGCTCAGTGAAGTCAGATCATCGAAGACCGGGACGCCGGTTCAGCAGCGGCCCTTCTTCCACTGACCCGGAGGGCAGCCGCGGCCGCGCCAGCCGACCTTGCGGCCCT
This sequence comes from Hyphomicrobiales bacterium, assembly GCA_021732215.1. Classification (GTDB taxonomy): domain Bacteria; phylum Pseudomonadota; class Alphaproteobacteria; order Rhizobiales; family Xanthobacteraceae; genus SG-bin9. The sequence continues at coordinate 159,818 of JAKFVL010000020.1, read as the reverse complement.
GGCTCCAGCCCAACGCCTTGAAGCCACGATGCCCGCGGCCCCAGCCGCGTCCGCCGCCACGGCCGCCTTTCTTGACCTCGACGATGTCGGACGAGATGACGGTGTCGAGCGCGGCGCCGTGTGCCTTGCCAGGCAAGGCGGTGGCCGGAGCAGTGACGAATGCCAGAGGAAGCGCAAGTGCCGCGCCGGTCAGGATTCTTCGCAGCAGTTTTCGCATGGTGTGGGTCCCTCGGGTTGATGGTGATTGCGTCTCACAACAGCGCCGCAGGCAAATTGGTTCCATTTGCCGGGGGCGTGTTCAGTCTCGGCGCGCGCGTATGAACCCCGGATGAAGCGGATTGTTATCGTCGCGCAAGGAAGGAACCGGCTGGGTCAACGGCTTGCGCTCCACGTCTTCATGGTTTCAATCACCCACGCCCGATACAGCGTCAGTGGCGTCGTGCCGGTGAGGCCGCCGCAGCCGTCGGCGTTGTTCGGTGCGGTCGACCAGCTCACGACGCCGACGATAACGCTGCGGCCACTCTGATTTTCAAATACAGGCGCGCCGGAGTCGCCGGTGCATGCGCCGAGGCCGGCGCTGGTGTTACCGGTCGCGGGATCGACCAGGCGAATTTGTAACGTGCCCGGCTTGCCGGTGGCGACGAGGGACGCGCTGCGCACCGTGCCGCCGCTCTTGCCGTCGCCACGCACGGTGACGCCGATGCCCGACACCGTGAAGCGGTTGCCTGGTTGCAGCGGAGTCAGCGGTGAGGCGGTGGCGGCAATCGTCCGCGAACGAGTGAGCGGTTCGGCTGCCTTGAGCAGCGCCACGTCGGCGCTGGCGCGGCTGTTGGCGATCGCCTGCGTATTGAATTGCGGATGGGTGGCGATGCGCGTCACGTCGATCAGCCTGGTTTCGCCGGGAATGACAATCTTGTACGTCGCGCCTTTCGGCACGCAATGCGCCGCCGTCAAAATGATATCCGGCGCGATCAGCGCGCCCGAACAGAAATTGCCGCGTGAGCCGATCACGGTGACGACGCTGCGGCCGATGCCGTCCTTGTCCGCGGCCGCGCCGCCGACCATGGCGTGCGAGGGCGTGGGCGCAAGCAATGCGACCATCAGAAGTGCGAGAGCAAGACGCGGAGAGCGGTTCATGACCGCTTTCAGCCGCCTCTCACCGAATTTGTCAACAGCAAGATCGATCGGAAGGAGCAGCCATGGCCGCGATCCTGTTGAGCGCGCCTGCGCTCGAGCCTGTCAGCGTCGCTGAGGCCAAAAGTTATATTCGCGTCGATCACGACGACGACGATGCGGTGATCGCGGCGTTGATCGCGGCTGCGAGGGGACATGTGGAGGCGCTGACGCGGCGCGCGCTGATCGCGCAGACCTGGCGCTTCGTGCGCGATGCGTGGCCGACAGATGGAAAGTTGACATTGCGAACCGGGCCGTTGCGCGCGCTGATCGCGGCGCGGATGTTCGATGTGCTGGGCAATGCCTCGGCTATCGAAACGGCGGCTTTCGTTCTCGACAAGGCGAACGGCACGATCGCGTCGCCCGCCTGGGCCTTGCCGCAGCCGGGTCGTGCGAGTGCTGGCATCGAGCTCGACGTGCAGCTCGGCTACGGGCTGCTTGCAACCGATGTGCCGGATGCGCTGCGCCACGCCATCCGTGTGCTGGTGGCGCACTGGTACGACAATCGCGGGCAGGTCGCGATCGGGCAGGCGGTGCCGGTGATGCCGCCGACGGTGAATGCGATCGTCGGTTCGTTCCGGGTGTTGTCGCTATGACGGGTGTTGTCATGACAGACTCGGGCGATCTGCGCTGGCGCGTCGCCGTCGAGGCGCCGCTCGGCGAGCCGGACGATCAGGGCGGCGAGATCCGCACCTATGTCAACGTCGCGACGGTGTGGGCCTCGATTGTGCCGCTGAAAGGTTCTGGCGATGTCGAGGCGGACGCCGCGGGCGCGACGCAACGGTTTCGTATCACGGCGCGTGCGCCGCTCGATCTCACACTGCGCCATCGCCTGCGTGAAGGCGAGCGTGTCTATCGGATCGCGGGTTTTCGCGAGAGCGCCGACCGCGCCTTCCTCGTGATCGACGCCGAGCGCCGCATCGATTGATTTTCCCGAACGTCATCCTGAGGAGCGCGCATCGCGCGCGTCTCGAAGGATGCCTTGCAACACGCCCTCGTGCTTCGAGACGGCCCTGCGGGCCTCCTCAGCATGAGGGCTTATTCAAAGGATTTCATGATGCCCGCGGCTCACGTGGCGCTTCGCGCTGCCGTCTACGATGCGTTGCGCGCCGATGGCGCACTGACGTCTGCCCTCGGCGGGCAACACGTCTACGATGACGTGCCGCGTGGTGCCGAGTTTCCATACGTCACGCTCGGCGAGGCGCGGCTGAACGATGCCTCGGCCGGCGACGGCGCCGTGCAGGAACATCAGCTCGTCCTGCACGCCTGGTCGCGCAAGGGCGGCCATCGCGAGGCGCACGTGATCGCGGGCGCGCTGCTTCAGGCACTCGACGACGCGCCGCTCGATCTCGCGGAGCACCGCCTGGTGAATCTGAGATTTTCGGTCGCCGACATTCGCCGCGAGTCCGACGGGCGCACCTATCACGCGCTGGTGCGCTTTCGCGCGCTGACCGAACCGAACATTTGATCAGGAGACATCATGGGCGCTCAGAAGGGTAAGGACCTGCTGCTGAAGATGCACGACGGCACAGGCTTCGTCACCGTCGCCGGGCTTCGCAGCCGCAAGATCGCATTCAATGCGGAAACCGTGGATGTCACCCACGCCGAATCCGCCGGGCGATGGCGCGAGCTGCTGGAAGGCGCAGGCATCAAGCGTGCGTCGATCTCGGGACGCGGACTGTTTCGCGATGCAGCCTCCGACGCGCTGGTGCGGCAGGCGTTCTTCGATGGAGTGGTGAAAAACTGCCAGGTGATCGTGCCGGATTTCGGCACGCTCGAAGGGCTATTTCAGATCGCGGTTTTCGAGTTTTCCGGTGAGCACAACGGCGAGGTGACGTTCGAGCTGTCGTTCGAATCCGCCGGTCCTCTCAGCTTTACGGCTGCCTGATGGCGAATCGATATCGCGGTGAGATCGATGCGGACGTCGGCGGCAAGCAGCGCCGCCTGGTGCTGACGCTCGGAGCACTTGCGGAACTCGAAGCCGCATTCGGCGCCAGCGATTTAGCGGCATTGGCGGAACGCTTCGGCACCGGGCGGCTGTCCGCGCGCGATCTGATCCGGATCATCGCCGCAGGGTTGCGTGGCGCGGGTGAGCCGGTGACTGATGACGATGTGGCCGCGATGGCGATCGATGGCGGCGCTGCCGGCTATGTGCGTATCGCCGCCGCGCTGATCACTGCGACGTTCGAGGGTACATGACGTGGCTGAACTCACGCCGTTTCCCTGGGCCGATGCGATGCGCTTCGGGTTCGGTGTGCTGCGGTTGTCGCCGCAAGCCTTCTGGTCGATGACGCCGCGCGAACTGGCCCACGCCATTCGTGCGGTGAGGGGACATTCGCTCGAGCCGATCGCGCGCGATGCGCTGAACGATCTGATGACGCAGTTTCCCGACACACGAAAGAGCAATCATGGTTGACGATACCGATCTCGTGAGGAGCGGCGAAGACACCAGCCGGGTGTTCGACAGGCTCTCGGGAACGACGCGCGAACTGTCGCGGGTTGCCGGCAGTTTCGCATCAACTATCACGCGCGCGTTCGCGACGTCGATCACCAGCGGCAAGCAGTTCGACGACGTTCTCAAGTCGCTGACATTGAAGGCATCCGATCTTGCCGTCAAACTCGCCTTCAAGCCGCTCGAAGGAATCGTCTCATCCGGGATCGGATCGCTGGTCGGCAGCATCACCGGCGGGATCGGCGGCAGCGTCAAGCCATTCGCGAGCGGCGGCGTGATCGGATCGCCGACGTACTTTCCGCTCGGCGGCAGCGTGGGGCTCGCGGGCGAGGCGGGTCCCGAAGCGATCATGCCGTTGCGGCGCGGACCCGATGGACGGCTTGGCGTGGCGGCGAGCGCAGGCGGCGGCAGTATCGTCGTCAACATCGCAACGCCGGATGCTGACAGCTTCCGTCGTTCGGAAACCTACATCGCCGGTCAGATCGCGCGCGCGGTCGCGCGAGGTCAGCGGAGTCTCTAGCGTCGTCCGCAAAATTGGAAGCCGGTTTTGCGATCAGACGACGCCCATAAAGGAGCGCAGCGATGACGGCAGCGTTTCACGAAGTGCTGTTCCCGCTCGACATCGCGCTGCGAAGCGCGGGCGGGCCGGAACGGCGGACCGAAATCGTGACGTTCGGGTCCGGCCGCGAGGAGCGCAACGCGCGCTGGGCGCATTCGCGCCGGCGTTTCGACGCGGGCTACGGTGTCAAGACATTCGACGCGCTCCAGACGGTGGTCGCTTTTTTCGAGGAGCGCCGGGGTCAGTTGCACAGCTTTCGCTGGCGTGACCGGCTCGATCATTCCTCGGCGCAACCATCGTCGGCGATCACGCCATTCGATCAGGTCATCGGCACTGGCGACGGCGTGCGCACGCAGTTTCAGCTCACGAAATCCTATGGCGGCGCCTATGCCGTCTATCAGCGTCCGGTCGTGAAGCCGGTGGGGGGGTCGGTGCGTGTTGCGGTGAGTGGCGTCGAGTTCGAAGACGGCGAAGCATTCATCTGCGATCCGATCACGGGCCTCGTGACGTTTCTCGAGGGTCATGTGCCTTCGGTTGGTGTGAGCGTGACCGCAGGCTTTCTCTTCGACGTGCCGGTACGGTTCGATACCGAATATCTCGAGGTCGATCTGTCGGCATTCGAGGCCGGAGCAATTCCGAAAATTCCGTTGGTGGAGATCAAGCCGTGAGATCGATCCCGCCCGCACTTCAGGACAAGCTCGATGCGGGCGTGACCACGCTCGCCCATTGCTGGAGAATCCTTCGCCGCGATGGTGCGGTGCTTGGTTTCACCGATCACGACGACGATCTGGTGTTCGCCGGGGTGACGTATCGCGCAGGCACCGGTTTCACCGGATCGGAAGCGACCAGCCGGTTCGATCTGTCGATCGACGGCAGCGAGATTGCAGGCGCATTCGACGATCAGGCGCTTAGTGCGCACGATCTGGCCGGCGGACGATACGATGCGGCGCAGATCGAAACCTGGCTGGTGGACTGGAGCGATGTCTCGCTGCGCGTTCTCACCGCACGCGGCACGCTCGGCGAAGTCAAGCGCGAGGGGCAGGCTTTCAGCGCCGAGCTGCGCGGCCTCGCTGACAGCCTCGCACAGGACAGCGGCCGTCTTTACACCGGCAAGTGTAACGCCGATCTCGGCGATCAACGCTGCAAGTTCAATCTCGCTTCAGCTGGCTTTCACGGCGCGGGCACTGTGTCGCAACTGGCCGGTACGTCGATTTTCTTTGCGGCAGGTCTTGATGCATTTGCGGAAGGCCGGTTCACGGCTGGACGTCTGACCTGGGCCAGCGGCGCAAACGAGGGCCTGTCGATCGAAATCAAGGACCATCGCCTGACCGGAAACGGCGTGCGGCTGTCGCTGTGGCGCGCGATGCCGGAGCCGCTCGCGGACGGCGATGCCTTCACGGTTACAGCCGGTTGCGACAAGCAATTCGCCACCTGCCGCGATGTGTTCGGCAATTCGGTCAACTTCCGAGGATTTCCGCATATCCCCGGCAACGACTTCGTCATCAGCTATCCGACATCGGGCACGCCCGGCAACGACGGTGGCTCATTGCAGGGCGGCTAGTCACGGCCGCGACGGTAGATCTTTTCCCTTACATCATCATTGGGTCACTTATGTCGATCACGCGCGCGCAGATCGTTGACGAGGCGCGAAGCTGGATCGGCACGCGCTATCGCCATCAGGCCTCCGTCAAGGGCGCGGGTTGTGACTGCCTTGGCCTCATTCGTGGAGTCTGGCGGAATTTGGTCGGCGAAGAGCCCGAACCGATGCGCGCCTATGCACCGGACTGGGCGGAGGCGACCGGCGAGGAGACGCTCGCCGGCGTCGGCTTTCGCCATCTGGTCTCTGTTGACGCTGACAGTTATTCACCCGGCGATGTGCTGTTGTTTCGCTGGCGCGCCGGTTTCGTCGCAAAACATGCCGCGATTGTCAGCGATGATGTTCGCATGATCCACGCGCATGACGGCGCGTCGGTCTGCGAGGTCGCGATCGCGCCATGGTGGCGCAGGCGGATCGCATACGTCTTCGCTTTCCCCGGAGTATCGGACTGATGGCCGCACTCGTTCTCTCGGTCGCCGGCGGCGCGGTCGGTTCGGTGTTCGGCCCGGTGGGTGCGATCGCCGGGCGGGTGGCGGGCGCGCTGGCAGGAAACTTCATCGATCGCGCGCTGATCGGCAGCGGAAGCAGCAGCGCCGAGCAACGGATGCGCAGCGTTGAGGGCCCGCGGCTCGCCGACCTCGATGTCATGGCATCGACCGAAGGCGCGCCGATCCCTCGCGTTTACGGCCGCGCGCGGCTGGCCGGTCAGGTGATCTGGGCGACCAATCTCGAAGAGGTGGTGTCTACGCGCAGCGAAACGTCGGGCGGCGGCACGACTGGCGGAGGCGGCAAGGGCGATATTTTCGGCGGCGACTCGGGCGGTGGCGGCGCCGGGTCCACGCCGGTGACCACGACCACGACGACGACTTACTCCTATCACGCAAACTTCGCGGTCGGTCTGTGTGAAGGCGTCATCGCGCGGGTGGCGCGCGTCTGGGCCGACGGCAAGCCGCTCGATACCGCGACGATCAATTTCCGGGTCTATCGCGGCGACGAATCCCAGGCGCCGGATGGTTTGATCGTTGCCAAGGAGGGCGCGGCCAATGCACCCGCGTATCGCGGACTCGCATATGCGGTGTTCGAGCATCTACCGCTCGCCGCGTTCGGCAATCGCATTCCGCAACTGTCGTTCGAGATCATTCGGCCGGTCGGGCGTCTGGAAAACATGGTGCGTGCGGTGACGCTGATTCCAGGCACCACGGAATTCGGCTACGACACGGAAACGCGCGTGCGCTTGCTCGGGCCGGGCCAGTCAGCGCCTGAGAACCGCACCATCACGTATGCGAATTGCGACGTCATGGGCGCGCTCGACGATCTGCAGGCGATCTGCCCGCTGATCGAGCGCATCGCGCTGGTGGTGGCCTGGTTCGGCGACGATTTGCGCGCCGGCCAGTGCATCGTGCAGCCGGGCGTGGACAATGCGATCAAGCAAACCTCGGGCACGCCATGGTCGGTCGCAGGCATTACGCGCGCTGGCGCGCATCTCGTATCCACGGTCGATGGCAGGCCTGCGTTCGGCGGCACGCCGTCGGACGATACGGTGATCCGGCTGATTGCCGAGATCAAACGCCGCGGCCTGAAGGTTACGCTCTATCCATTCGTGATGATGGACATTCCGGCGGAGAATGCGCGGACAAATCCCTATACCGGCGCGGCATCGCAGCCGCCTTATCCATGGCGCGGCCGCATCACATGCGATCCGGCTCCGGGTGAACCCGGTTCACCGCACGGGACAGCGACGGCGGCTGCGCAGGTCGCCAATTTCTTCGCGACCTATCGCAACATGGTTCTGCATTACGCAAACCTGTCGGTGACGGCGGGTGGCGTGGATGCCATGCTGATCGGATCTGAGCTTGCCGCAGTCACGCGCGTGCGTTCCGGGTCCGGTGTTTACCCGGCCGTGCAACAGCTCGTGTCGCTGGCGGCCGAGGTCAAGGCCATCGTCGGGTCAGTGACTGTCACCTATGGCGCAGACTGGACCGAGTATGGATCCGACGTGATCGGCAGCGATTCGTCGGAGGTTCGTTTCCCGCTCGATCCGTTGTGGGCGTCGAGTGCGATCGATGTGGTCGGGATCGATTACTACGCGCCGCTCGCGGACTGGCGCGACGAGGCCGATCATGCCGATATGGCGATCGCCGCATCGACCTACGATCTGGATTATCTCGGCGCTAACCTGTCCCGCGGTGAGGCTTACGACTGGTTCTATCCGGATGAGGGCGCACGCGCCGATCAGGATCGCGTTCCGATCACCGACGGGCTCGGCAAACCGTGGACGTTCCGGCAGAAGGATCTGTGGAGCTGGTGGAGCAGCGCGCATTTTGAACGTGTTGCGCATGCGGAGCTGGAATCGCCGACGGCATGGATTCCACGCAGCAAGCCGATCTGGCTGACGGAGATCGGGTGTCCCGCGGTCGATAAAGGCGCAAACCAGCCCAGTGTGTTTCCCGATCCGAAGTCGTCGGAGTCGTTCTTTCCTTATTTCTCCAACGGCCAGCGCGACGATCTGATCCAGCGCAGGATGCTGGAGGGCGTGCTGAAGACGCTCGATCCTGGATTCGGCGCAAGCGATGCGATCAATCCGGTCTCGCCGGTCTATGGCGGGCGGATGATCGATCCGTCGGCGATCCATCTGTGGACATGGGATGCACGACCCTATCCCGCGTTTCCTGTCGCTGACGACATCTGGAGCGATGCCCGCAACTGGCGAACGGGGCACTGGCTGACGGGGCGGCTTGGCAGCGCACCGCTCGACGATCTGGTCGCTGCGATCCTGCGCGACAGCGAGGTGACCGGCGCGGATACGTCGGGCCTGCGTGACAGTTGCGATGGTTATGTCGTCGATCGTCCCATGCCGCCGCGCGCCATGATCGAACCTCTGGCGATGGCCTATGCGTTCGACGCGACCGCAGCCGACGGAGCGCTGCGCTTCGTTCAACGCGGCGGTGTCCCCGTCGCCGAGATCGCGGAAGACCAACTGGTTGCGCCGGAGCGAGGTTCGCTCGCACGGCTCACGCGCGGACAGGAGACGGAACTGCCGCGCGAGGTCTCGTTCGGGTACACCGACGGGATGGCCGACTATCGCCGTTCGGCTGTGACGTCGCGCCGCCTGGTTGGCGGCTCGAACCGGACGACGCGGGCTGATTTCGCGATCATCACCGACGATGCGGCGGCGTCGCGCCGATCTGAAATCTGGTTGCAGGATATCTGGGCCGGCCGCGAGAATGCCGAGTTCGCGCTCGGTATGACGATGCTGGCGCTGACGCCGGGCGATGTCGTTGGGATGACGATCGGTGGACGGCGCGGGCTGTTCGAGATCGACACGCTGATCGATACGCAATCGCGGCAGGTGAGGGCCCGCAGCATCGATCCGGAAGTGTTTTCGGTCCCGCTTTCCCTGCCGCGCCGGCGATTGCCGCCGCTACCGCCGTCGGTCGGCCCGGTGCATGTCGAAGTGCTCGATCTGCCGACGCTTGAGTTGTCGTTGCCACCCGTCCTGACGCGGCTTGCGGTGTTCGCCGATCCATGGCCGGGCAACGTGAACATCTGGCGATCCGCCGACGGCTCCGGTTTCGACAAGGTCGCGGTGGCGCTCGCGCCATCGATCATGGGCGAGACGCTCGATCCGCTGCCGCGCGGACCGGCCAGCCGCTGGGATCGCGCCACGCAGTTTCGCGTCCGGCTTTATGGCGGAGGGTTGACCTCGCTTTCCGACGCGCGCGTGCTGGAAAGCGCAAACGCTGCCGCGGTGCGAACCGCCGACGGCGTGTGGGAGGTGCTGCAGTTCGTCAATGCCGAACTGATCGGCGACCGCACCTATCGGCTGTCGCGATTGCTGCGCGGGCAGGCGGGCTCGGACTATGCGATTGCCAATGAGGTCTCGGCCGGTGCGCCGTTTGTCTTGCTCGACGATCATCTGGTGCCGATCGCGCGAGGGTTTGGCGCGCTGGCGCGGCCGATGAACCTGCGCATCGCGCCGGGCGGCCGCAGCCATAACGATCCGGTCGCGGTGCCGCTCACCGTGACGCCGCGCCCGACAGCGCTTGAACCATTGTCGCCGGTGCATGTCTCTGCGATGCGTGACATCGCCGGTATAGATATTTCCTGGATACGCCGCACCCGCCGCGACGGCGATAGCTGGGCGATCGAGCCGCCGCTCGGCGAGGACAGCGAAAGCTATCTCGTGGAGATTCTCTCGGGTTCGGTTGTCGTGCGCCGGATCACCAGTTCAACGCCGGCGGCTGTTTACCTGAGCGCCGACGAACTCGCTGACTTCGGCGCCCCGTTGTCGAGCCTGCATCTTCGCGTGGCGCAGGTCTCCGGCCAGATCGGGCCGGGCCATTTCGCAGAAACCATCATCAACCTCTGAGCAATCATGACAGATACAGCCAATCTCGGACTGCCCTTCATCGAAGGCAGTCAGGCGCAGAAGCATGTCACGCACAATGAGTCGCTGCGGATTCTGGACTCGGTCATCCAGATCGCTGTGCTCGATACCGATCGCACCGCGCCTCCGGTGAGCCCTGCGGAGGGCGACCGCCATATCGTGGCCGCGAGTCCGACTGGCGCGTGGACCGGCCATGCGGCAGCGGTCGCTGCCTGGGAAGACGGCGCGTGGCGCTTTCTCGTGCCCCACACCGGCTGGATCGCATGGTCGGTCGATGACGATGTGCTATTCGTGTTCGACGGCGGCGAATGGCGTGATCTGCGCGATCTGCCTGCGGTGTTCGATCATGTCGGCATCAATGCATCTGCTGACACAACGAACCGGCTGAGCGTGCGGTCGAATGCGGTGCTGCTGACTGATGTCTCCACGACCGATGGCGGCAGTGGCGATGTGCGGCTGCAGCTCTCGAAGCAAAGCGCCGGCAACACCGCGTCGGTCGTATTCTCGAATGCATTCTCGGGCCGCGCGGAATTTGGGCTGGTCGGGTCGGATGCATTTCAGCTCAAGGTGTCGCCGGACGGATCGAGTTTCGCCGACGCATTCGTTGTCGACCAGACCACCGGCAACCTGACCTTGCCGCGCGCGCTGTACCTCAACGGCGTGATCTCGCCGGCCCAGATCACATCGAACACGGACAACTACGCGCCGACCGGTTTTTCGACTGCGTCAACACTGCGGCTCTCGACAGACGCATCGCGCAACTTGACCGGCATAGCTGCCGGGGCTGACGGTCGTATCATCGTTGTTCATAACGTCGGCGCGCAGAGCCTGGTTCTGAAAAACGATGTGACGTCGACCGCCGCCAATCGCTTTTTTCTTGGCGCAGACACCACGCTGACCGCTGATACGTCGATCACGCTGCGATACGACGGCACGACGGCACGCTGGCGTGCAATGGTGTCGCCCGGCTCTGGCGGGGGAGGCGTATCCGGTGATGTCGTCGGCCCAGTTTCCGCAACGGACAACGCGGCGGCACGTTTTGACGGCGCGACGGGCAAACTTGTTCAGGATTCGGTCCTCATTGTTGCCGATACCACCGGTTCGCTGTCGCGAAGTGGCAATGGCGGCATTCCAGTTCAAGGTACGAACACGAACAACAGTGCCGCCGCCGGTTATGTCGGCGAGTATATTGAAAGCGAAGTCTTGACCGGCTCTGCCGTCGCCCTGACAAGTGGCGTAACGGCAAATATTACCAGCATATCCCTGACCGCTGGTGATTGGGATGTGCACGGACTTGTCGCGTTCAACGTCGCCGTTTCGACAAGCGCTGTTTGGGGCGGCATCAACACGGTATCGGCAACCTTGCCCGTTTCTCCGGGCAAGGGAGCGTATTTCGCGTTGAATGACAGCGCCGCGGTGACCGGTCAATCCGTACCGGTGGGAATGCGGCGGCTCTCACTCAATGCGACGACGACTGTCTATCTGGTCGCAAGAGCAAACCACGGCGGCTCAACTCTCGGATACGGATTTATCGGCGCGCGCCGGGCGCGATGAGGATCAGTATCCAATTGCAGGCATTTGAGCCTTTGGCTTCGGTAATTTTGTTGTCAGGTGTGCCGACAAGTGAGCGATTGGATCATCAAACGGCGTGTAGTGAGTGCAGACCTGGCAAGCGGGTAAATAACGGCTCGCACGAAGTTTGTTCATTTTGTTGGAAAACCAGACAGCTTCAAAACCATCTTCGTAAACATTGCCCATTCGCTCGCTACCCATAAAGCAGCATGGGGCAGTGGTGCCGGGAATTTCGACAAAGAATTGCTCAAATGGTGCCATGCAAGTTTCGGCTCCTTTGACTTCCTTCTCGTCAACAAAGAAACGTCTGCCGTTTAGTTGGATATTGAGACGTTCTGCAACAACCTTCGCATTCGAAAGTTCCTGGTTGTAATCCTCGCGGACATTCAGAAGCGAAAGGTGCATCTGCTTTTCGTCAACGCAGATGAAATGCCCGATGTTGACGGTTGGAACGCCGAGGTCTGAAGCGACGCGAACCAGCGCCGTCATATCCTTGTAGTTCTCGGTGTTGGCGACCATGTGTAGAATCATCCGCGACCGATCGGCGGCTGTGATGTTCTTGGTGAATTCGCGAACGCTGGCGACAGTGCTGTCGAACGTGAACTGCTTGTTCTTGTAGCGCATCTGTTTCGCGTAAACGTCAGCGCTGCCGGCATTCATCGAAACGATGAGGCCATTGATCCGGCCCGCCAACAGTTTGCCCCAGCGCTCAGAAAGGAAGCTGCCGTTCGAAGTGACCATGATGAGGTGAGGGCTGTCGTTTAACCGGCAAATGCGTTCGACGACTTCTTCGAACTTTGGATAGAAAAAAGGCTCGCCCCACCCGGTCAGGTCGATAACGCGGGCGTTTCTGACGGCGGAATCGAGCTTAGTGATTTGGTCGAAGTCGATCAGCGTGCCTTTGAAGTCCAGATCACGGCAGAAGAAACACGAAGCATTGCAATGCGAGTTGAGCGCGATACTGAGAACCGGCGGATAGGTGTAACGCTTCAAGTGATCGGGTAGTTCTTCGCCTGAGTAGAGCTTCGGAGATCTTGCGAAGATAGCCTTAGCTACTTCGGTGTGCAGTATCTTCGATCGCGATGGGTTTTCGCGGAAATAGGCTTCGAGTTTGGCAATGCGCTTCATTAATCGCGCAGAGTTCAAATCCCCCCCTATCTGCTTTGCGATCTTTGCTGCCGTGTTGGTGGCCCCTGGTTTCGACGCAAGAACGAAACGATACGCCTGACGAGCGGCGTCCAACAATCCAACAGACGCAAGAATGCGTTTGGCGACAATACGATTCATCTGGTGGCCTTACAGCGGTATTGCAATCCGCCACTATACGACTATTCCGCGCACTTTTGCCAGCCGCCTCCGGGCGGCTTTTTTGTTTTCAGGAGTGCGCCGCGATGGCGATGTCGTCATGGGATGCCGCGATCCGCGCCGTGCTGGCGAGCGAGGGCGGATACGTCAATCACCCGGACGATCCCGGCGGGCCGACCAATTGGGGCATCACCCTTTCGGTCGCGCGCCGCCACTGGAAGGGCCATGCAACTGCGGACGATGTCCGGCAGATGCCGGAAGCCGTCGCCCGCAAGATCTATCGCGAGCGCTACTGGAATGCGCTGGGCTGCGATGGTCTGCCGCCGGGCGTCGATTATGCCGTGTTCGACTATGGCGTGAACTCCGGCGTCGGGCGCGCGGGCAAGGTCTTGCGGCGCGTCCTTGGTTTATCCGACCGCACCTCGAACATCGACGAAGCCGTGTTCGACGCAGCGCGCACGCATGACGCCGCGCACTTGATCGCGGCGATCTGCGCCGAGCGGCTGGCATTTCTGCGCAGCCTGAAAACGTTTGCCGTCTTCGGCCGCGGCTGGACCCGCCGTGTCACCTATGTGCGCGGCGCGGCGCTTGCCATTGCCGCAGGCGGCAAGCTGCCGCCTGCGCCTTCTCGCTCCACAGGCAAGGCGATGGTACCGGACAGCAAAGCAGCGCGGGATGTGGTTGCGGGTGGCGCGGTGGCAACCGGCGCAGTGGTGGCAGCATCATCGTCTCACGCCGGATTATGGCTGGCGGTGCTGGCTGCGACGATCGCAATCGTGCTTGCGATCGTCGTGATCTGGCGGTGGCGTTGGCGCGCGCGTCAGGAAGCGCCGGTCGCGATCGAAGTCATCGAGGAAGGACATGCTCATGCAGTGGAGTGACGTTGCAAAACAGGTGATCGCACTCGGTGCGCCGATCCTCGGCACAGCACTTGGCGGGCCGCTCGGCGGCGCGGCCGGCAAGATTCTGGCCGAGGTTGTCGGCGCCGCTTCGGCGACGCCGCACGATGTCAGCGTCGCGCTACCGTCCTGTCCGGTTGACCGGATCACGGAGGCCGAGAACCGCTGGGCTGAGGCGATCCGCGCCGAGGCGGAGGCGCAGCGAACGGCGGTGACCGAAACGCAGCAAACCATTCGCGCGGAGATCGCCAGCGACGACATCGTGCAACGCTGGTGGCGGCCGCTTTACGCCATCGAACTGACGCTTGAATGCGCAGCGTTGTGGGCCGTTCTGGTGCACGAATTCTGGACCGGGGATCTGCAGACCATCAACGCCCTGGTCGCCGCGACCGCGTTGCTTGTGGCCTACTGGGGTTTCCGGTTCGGCGTGCTCGGCGTCTACATCAGCGGCCGGACGCGGGAGAAGGTCAGCGCCGTGACCGGACAGGATGCGCCCGGAGCGCTGGGGCAACTGGCAAAAGCGGTCATGAAGAAAAAGTAACGTTTGGAAGCATCGGGCATTCATTGTGCGTTCACTCCGCGATAGATCAACTTGGGTACGTTCGAAGGCCGCTGTATGATCGCGGCCGAGCGTGATCTGAGTCGGCAAGTGCCGGCGACTTGTTTGCCGGCGATCGGCCGGTTGTGTTCGCGGAGACCGCAATTGCGCCTGCTTGTCGTGGAAGACGATCCCGACCTCAACCGTCAGCTCACGGCTGCCCTGTCGGACGCGGGCTATGTCGTCGATCGGGCATTCGACGGCGAGGAGGGGCACTTCCTCGGCGACAGCGAACCGTATGACGCAGTGGTGCTCGACATCGGATTGCCGAAGATGGATGGCATTTCGGTGCTGGAGGCCTGGCGGCGCAACGGGCGCTCCATGCCCGTGCTGATCCTGACCGCGCGTGATCGGTGGAGCGACAAGGTGCAAGGCTTCGATGCCGGCGCCGACGACTATGTCGCGAAACCGTTTCATCTCGAAGAAATTCTGGCGCGTATCCGCGCCCTGCTGCGCCGTTCTGCGGGGCACGCGCAGAGCGAGCTGACTTGCGGGCCGGTGACGCTCGATACGCGCACCAATCGCGTCAGTGTCGGCGGCAATCCGGTCAAGATGACGTCGCACGAATATCGGTTGCTGGCTTATCTGATGCATCACGCCGGCCGTGTGGTGTCGCGTACCGAACTGGTCGAGCATCTCTACGATCAGGACTTCGACCGCGACTCCAACACCATAGAGGTGTTCGTCGGACGTATTCGCAAGAAGCTGGATGCCGATATCATCCAGACGGTGCGCGGACTGGGCTATCTGCTCGCACCGCCGGCCGATGCGCGATAGTACCGCCGATCTGAAGTTCCTGCACCGTTCGCTGCGAGTCCATCTTCAGGAACTTCAGATCGAAAGCGGTACTATAATTTTTATTTTGCCAGTACCCTTTGGTTTTCTAAGTTCGTGTAAGATTTCGCTGCGATGATACACGAACTTCGAAAACCGGGTACTAGTTCACTCGCCACCCGCCTGTTTCTGTCGGCAACTGCCTGGGTGGTGGTCATTCTTGTTATCACCGGGATCACGCTGTCGTCGGTCTATCGTCAGGCCTCCGAGCGGTCGTTCGATCGCCGCCTCAACCTTTATCTCCGCACGCTGATTGCCGAGATCGGAACTCCCGACGATTCCAGCGAGCGCGACAGTCAATCTCTCGGCGAGCCGCTGTTCGAATTGCCGCTGTCGGGCTGGTACTGGCAGATCACGCGCATCGACGGCGCCAAGGAAGACGTTCGCGCGTCGCGCTCGCTGTGGGACAAGAAACTCCCCAAGCTCGAGGATGAAGCGATCGAACTCAACGCGGCTGGCCTGCGCATCGGCTACATCACCGGACCGGAGGACCAGCGCCTGCGCACCGCGGAACGGCAGGTTGATCTCGGCGGCGACGGACGTTTTCTCGTGACTGTCGGCGGCGATGCCAGCGAGATTTTCGAGGAGACGAGAGCGTTCGACTTTTATCTCGGCGGAACATTTCTGGCGCTCAGCATCGGCCTGATCATCACCACCATCTTTCAGGTCCGTTATGGGCTCGCGCCGCTGAAGCGCATCTCGCAGTCGCTGGCCGATATCCGCTCCGGCCGCGCGGAGCGGCTGGAAGGTCGATTCCCGCTGGAGATCGCGCCGCTGGCGCGCGAGACCAATGCCCTGATCGACGCCAACCGCGAAATCGTCGAGCGTGCGCGCACGCACGTCGGCAATCTCGCGCATGCGATCAAGACGCCGCTGTCGGTCATCGTGAACGAAGCTGCGGCGCACGGCAGCGATCCGTTCGCCTCGAAAGTACTGGAGCAGGCGGATGTTATGCGCGATCAGGTCGCCCATCATCTCGAACGCGCCCGCATCGCCGCGCGCGTCACCACGGTCGCCAGCGTCACCGATGTCGCGCCGGTGATCGAGGCGCTGCGCCGGACCATGGAGAAAATTCACCGCGAGCGCGGCATCATCATCGAGGTCGAGATGCCGGACGACGTGAAATTTCGCGGTGAGCGGCAGGATCTCGAGGAGATGGCCGGCAACCTCGTCGATAACGCCTGCAAATGGGCGCAGCAGCGGGTGCTGATCGAAGTCCTGTCCGAACGGGTGCCGGATAGCGATCTCGACCCGGCCGTCCGGATCATTGTCGACGACGACGGGCAGGGGCTGTCACCCGAGGAGCGCGACAAAGTGGCTCGCCGGGGGCAGCGCCTCGATGAATCCAAGCCCGGATCAGGTCTCGGGCTGTCGATCGTGGTCGAACTGGCCTCGCTTTACCGCGGCCGGCTGACGCTCGGAACCGCCCCGACCGGCGGGCTTAGGGCCGAGCTAATGCTGCCGGGGGCATAGCCACGCTTTTTGTAGTCCCGAACGACCCGAAATCCCGGCTTCCAGCCCTTCCAACTCCCTGTTCCTAAACGGGTTCTTAACGCTGGCGTTGATAATACACCCGATGGGTGCGTGCGCGCGCCAACGGGTCATGACACATGGGGTCAAACGCGATCGACCGGCTGAAGGATTTCCTGGCACAGCTGCCGCCTCAATCGCAGGCGCTGCTGATGCGGGAGTTCGAGCGCGCGATCGAGCGGGGCGAAGATGCCACCGTCCCCAACCTCGTGCTTGAACAACTTCGCAAAATCGTGCGGCAGTCGGACGACAACGAGCGGTCCCGCGGGACGGAAGATCCCTCGCGTCTGGTATTTCAGCCGCTAGAGCCGTTCCTCGTCGAAAGCAATGCCGCTGGCCCCGGCCGCATCCGGCGGGCCTCCTTGACGCCGATTTGGCAATGGCTGATCCGCGACGGGATACCTGATGAGGCGATCAAGTTCGACACTGCGCTGGCGCAGGCGGCCGAACACGCGGCTGGTATTGAGCCGGCGATCCGGTCTTTCCAAGCTGCCGCTGCCGGCGCGATTGCAGCGATAACGTCCGGCGGACCGGACAGCCGGTCGCTGGGGCGTATCGGCGCGCCGAGCGTTGTCGAAGACCTGACGCAGGTCGGTGCGGTTCTCGGTGCGCGCGACGCGCTCGAGGTGCTCGGCAACAAACTGCCGCGGCTCATGCGTGCGTTTGGGGATGCCCAAATCGCTGCGACCATGGAAGTGTTGAACGTGCCGTCACTGCAGTCGAGCCTCGTGCTGCCGTTCGCTCTATCGTTAGTGACGCAGCGGCTCGGCGCCGCCTGGCAGATCGTCCGGCTGGCAATAAAAATGGCCGGTTCCGATGACGAATTCCGCGTCGTCGCCACGCCTTTCGGAGTCGCTGTGACCATGGCGATCCACGACCTCGCCGGCGTGGCTTCGCACCTGCGCGCCGACATCAAGCGCGGCCGCTTCGACGATATCTCCAATCATCTCAAGACCGTTCATGACGGCGTTCGGGGCCTGAGAACCGAGCTCGACATCCGAAGCGATTCAGCCTGGGGCCGGCAGCTTGCCTCGATCCGTGTCGAGGTCTCGAGCGCCTTGAAATCCGAGATCGAAAGCACGTCCGGACGGGTCCGGCGCTTGTTGCGTCAGCGGCCCGACAAGGACATTACCGCAGCATCCCGGATCGATCCGGTCGATGTGGACGAGACCGTGGCCTTGATCGATTTCGTCGCCACCTGCCGCAACTATGCGAGCGAACTGGCGATCAACGAGGTGACGCTGCGCACCTATTCGGAGTTGCAGCATTACGTCGAGCAATCGACCGAGGCGCTGGTCGCCTCTCTGCGGACACCCGATCCGCGCGTGCGGGCTTTCCGAAAGATGCAAGTCGATGCGGCTGTGCGGTTCTGCGAAATCCTGTTCGGTCTCGACTATGCGTCGCTGATGGGCAAGGCGGCCGACAATGCCGTCTACGTTGAACGCAAGGCCGCCCCCAAGGCAGGTTAGCGTCGGCGTCCTGACCCCGCCGGTCCGTCTCCCCAAAAAGTCATACAGGGCCGCCTTGCGGCGGCCTTCCTGCCATGGTGTAAGGCAGTGGACTCGCGCGTTTTTTGGCGCGGATCGGATCTCTGGAACCCTGCTGGAACGCTCCGAAAATGGCACTCTGGTTTGTGCTCGGACTGATGACGGCGCTGGCGGCGTTCGCCGTGCTTTGGCCGCTCAGCCGCGGTGGCAAGTTCTCGCCCTCCGGCAGCGAGCTTGCCGTCTATCGTGACCAGCTGGCCGAAGTGGATCGCGATGCCATGGCAGGCCTCATCGCCTCACCGGATGCGGAGGCGGCCCGGGTCGAAATCGGCCGGCGGATGATTGCTGCGTCCGAAGCGGCGCCTGAAACGTCATCTTCCGTGCATATCACGGCGCGCCGCGCGGTTGCGGTTGTGGCGCTCGCGGGACTGCCAGCGCTCGCGGCCGGTCTTTACCTCACATTCGGTTCGCCGTCGCTCGGCGATTTTCCTCTGGCCGAGCGGCAGCGTGCCGAAATCTCGACGGCGTCGCTCGATCGTCTGGTCGGGCAGGTCGAAGCGCATCTGGAGAAAAATCCGTCTGACGCGCGCGGATGGGAAGTGCTGGCGCCTGTCCTGTTCAAGCTCGGCCGCTACGAGGATGCGGCGAAGGCGTTTCGAAACATCATCGCCTACAAGGGCGAGAGCGCATCGCGCCACGCCGATCTCGGCGAAGCACTGTCTGCGGCGGCAGGCGGCGTGATTAGTGCCGATGCCAAGAAAGAATTCGAGCGCGCAGTGGCGCTCGACAATCAGGACATAAAGTCGCGCTATTTTCTGGGTGTCGCCGCAGATCAGGATGGCCGCACGGACGACGCGCGAAAGATATGGCAGGCCATGCTCGACAGTGCGCCGGCGGATGCACCGTGGCGGCCGCTCGTGCAGGCGGCGTTGTCACAGGCCGGCGGATCGGTTGCGCAACGAAATGACGCACCGGGTCCGACTGCCGACGATATCGCCGCGGCGAAAGATCTGAACGAAACCGATCGCAATGTGATGGTGCGCGGCATGGTCGATCGCCTCGCAACGCGGTTGAAGCAGGACGGCAACGATGTGCAGGGCTGGTTGAGGCTGGTGCGCGCCTATATGGTGTTGGGCGAGAATGAAACCGCGCGACAAGCGGTGAGCGATGCGCAGCGCATATTCGAGAAGGACGAGCAGCGGCTCCGCGAACTCAACGACGGCGTCAAGCAACTCGGAATCGGCGGGTAAGATATGACGAGGAAGCAGCGGCGGCTGACGATGATCGGCGGAGCACTCGCGGTGCTGGCGATCGCGGCGGCGCTCGTGCTCAATGCGCTGCGAGATTCCATTGTATTCTTCACGACGCCTGCGGTGGCGGCCGAGAAGCAGATTCCGCCAGGCAAACGGTTTCGTCTGGGCGGGCTGGTGGAGCAGGGCTCGCTGACGCGCGGCGATAATCTTGCCGTCAGCTTCAAGGTCACCGACGGCACAGCAACATTGCCAGTGACCTACAAAGGAATTCTTCCCGATCTGTTCCGGGAAGGGCAAGGCATCATTTCCGAAGGCGCACTGGACGCCTCCGGCGTTTTCCGCGCCGACACCGTGCTCGCCAAGCATGACGAGAATTACATGCCGAAAGAAGTCGCCGATGCCCTGAAGAAGCAGGGGCACTGGAAGGACGACTATGGCGCAAAGCCGGGAGCCGCGAAGTGATCGCCGAAGCCGGGCACTACGCGCTGGTTCTCGCGCTCGGACTTGCGATCGTTCAATCGATCGTGCCGATGCTCGGTGCGCGCTGGCGCGATAGCGGGCTGATGAACGTTGCCCGCTCGTCGGCGCTTGCGCAGTTGCTGTTCGTGACCCTCTCTTTCGGCGCGCTGACGATGCTGCATGTGACCTCGGATTTCTCCGTCGTCAACGTGTTCGAGAATTCGCACTCGCTGAAGCCGCTGCTCTACAAGATCACCGGCGTGTGGGGTAACCACGAAGGCTCGATGCTGCTGTGGGTTCTGATTCTCGCGCTGTTCGGCGCGATGGTCGCGGCCTTCGGCAACAATCTGCCGCTGTCCTTGCGCGCGCGCGTGCTCGCGGTTCAAGGCTGGATCGCGGCGGCCTTCTATTTCTTCATTCTGGCGACTTCGAATCCGTTTCTGCGGATCGTCTCGCCGCCGATCGAGGGCCGCGATCTCAATCCGATCCTGCAGGACATCGGTCTCGCGATCCATCCGCCGATGCTCTATCTCGGCTATGTCGGCTTTTCGATCTCGTTCTCCTTTGCCGTCGCAGCCTTGATCGAAGGCCGGATCGACGCGGCGTGGGCGCGCTGGGTACGGCCGTGGACGCTGATGGCGTGGGTTTTCCTGACCCTCGGCATCGCGATGGGCTCCTACTGGGCCTATTACGAACTCGGCTGGGGCGGCTGGTGGTTCTGGGACCCGGTGGAGAATGCCTCGCTGATGCCGTGGCTCTCCGGCACGGCGCTGCTGCATTCGGCCGTGGTGATGGAAAAGCGCAATGCGCTGAAAGTCTGGACCATCCTTCTTGCGATCGTTACCTTCTCGCTCTCGCTGCTCGGCACGTTCCTCGTGCGCTCCGGCGTGCTGACGTCGGTGCATACGTTCGCATCCGATCCGAGTCGCGGCGTTTTCATCCTGCTGATCCTGTGTTTGTTCATCGGTGGCAGTCTTGCGCTTTATGCCTGGCGCGCGCCGTCGTTGCGTCAGGGCGGATTGTTCGCGCCGATCTCGCGCGAAGGCGCGCTGGTGCTCAACAATCTGTTCCTGACAACCGCGTGCGTCACGGTGCTGGTCGGGACGCTTTATCCGCTCGGACTGGAGGTTCTCACGGGCGACAAGATTTCGGTCGGTGCTCCGTTCTTCAATCTGACGTTCGGGCCGTTGTTCGTACCGCTCCTGATCGCCGTTCCGTTCGGGCCGCTGCTGGCCTGGAAGCGTGGCGATCTGCTGGCCGCGGCGCAGCGCCTGTTCGCGGCCGGAGTTGCGGCGCTGATGGCCGTCGCACTTGTGTGGGCGTGGGTCAAAGGTGGACCGGTGCTCGCACCGCTCGCGATCGGCCTCGCTGTCTTCGTGATCGTGGCGGCAATCAGCGAGCTGGCCGAACGTATCGGTTTGCTGCGCGTGCCGTTCCGCACGGCCATGCATCGCGCAGCCGGTCTGCCGCGCTCGAACTGGGGCACTGCGTTTGCTCATGCCGGGCTCGGCGTCGCGCTGATCGGGATCGTCTGCGAAACGACTTGGAATTCCGAGCGGATCGCTTCCATGAAGCCGAACGACACCGCGGCGATCGCGAGCTATTCGGTACGGCTCGATAGTCTGGTGCAGCGGCAGGGGCCAAATTATCGCGAGCAGATCGCCCAGTTCGTGGTGTCGCGCGATGGGCAAGTCGTCGGAACCATGTCGCCATCGAAACGCAACTTCGCCACACGCGGCATGTCGACCACGGAAGCTGCGCTCCTGACGCGCGGCGCCAGTCAACTCTATATTTCGCTCGGCGAAGCCGGTGCGGATGGCGCGATCGCTGTGCGCATCTATTACAAGCCCTTGGTGCTGCTGATCTGGTTCGGACCGATGCTGATGGCGTTTGGCGGACTGCTGTCGCTGTCGGATCGCCGGCTGCGTGTTGGAGCGCCCAAGCCTGCGAGAGCCCCGCACGACCTGCAACCGGCGGAGTAGCGATGCCGCGGCTTCTTGCATTTCTGCTGATTGCGATGTTGGCGGTTTCGCCGGTTGCTTTCGCTGTGCAGCCCGACGAGATCATGAGCGA
This sequence comes from Hyphomicrobiales bacterium, assembly GCA_021732215.1. GTDB lineage: Bacteria > Pseudomonadota > Alphaproteobacteria > Rhizobiales > Xanthobacteraceae > SG-bin9. The sequence continues at coordinate 137,640 of JAKFVL010000020.1, read as the reverse complement.
CCCGGCCAAGGAAGCGCGGGCGAGGGCGCTGTCGCGCGAATACCGCTGCATGGTTTGTCAGAACCAGTCGATCGACGATTCCGATGCGCCGCTCGCCCGCGATCTGCGTCTTCTGGTGCGGGAGCGCATCGCGGCGGGCGATAGCGATTCACAGGTGACTGATTTTCTTGTCGCCCGCTATGGCGAATTCGTCCTGCTGAAGCCCCGGATCAGCCGCGAGACTCTCCTGCTCTGGCTGATTTCGCCGTTGGTATTGGTCTGCGGCGCGCTGGCATTGTGGGTCCATATGCGGCGCAGACGATCAACGAGTTCGTCCGACAGTCCCGCGCTCGCACTGACACTGGAAGAGAAAGCGAAGCTGGAAAAGCTGATGAGCGCGGAACCGGGAGCGGGCCAGCGGCGGCCCTGATTCCCGGCATTCTTCACATGACCTCTGGCAGCGATTCAGCCGCCGCCAATATTACGAAAGATTAATTCCCCGGTCAGTGCGCGGTAAGGCTGCGTTCCCCATCTTCAGACCACACGGTGCGCATTGCACCACGACATTCTGGTCCTTGGAGATTTCGAATGACTGAGCGCCCCGCCAATCGCCCCGAGTTATCTTCTTTCCCATCCTATCAAGCTCCGCGCCGTTCGCTGTTTTCGATCCGCAAGTTCGCGCTTATGGCGTCTGTAGTCGCAGGACTTGGCGTTGCCGCCTATGGCATCAGCCCGTCGTTTCATGGTTCTGACTTCCTCGTCGCTCCCGCTCATGCGCAGGTGAGCAAGGACGTTCGCAAGATCGAGCAGCCGACCGGCTTTGCCGACATCGTCGAGCGAGTGAAGCCGTCCGTGATCTCGGTGCGCGTACGTCTTGCCGAGAAGACGCAGTCGGGCGATCTCAAGAACAACGAGGACTCGCCGTTCCCGCCAGGTTCTCCGATGGAGCGTTTCTTCCGCCGCTTCGGCGGTCAGGACGGCCTGCCGCCGGGCTTGCAGGGACCGCGCGGTGGTCGCGGGCCTTCGATGACCGGGCAGGGCTCAGGCTTCTTCATTTCGGCTGACGGTTATGCGGTGACCAACAATCATGTCGTCGATGGCGCCGACAAGGTCGAAGTCACGACCGACGACGGCAAGACCTATACCGCCAAGGTCATCGGCGCCGATCCGCGTACGGATCTTGCGCTGATCAAGGTCGATGATCGCAAGGACTTCCCGTTTGCGACGCTGTCGGAAGGACAGCCGCGCATTGGTGACTGGGTGCTGGCAGTCGGCAACCCGTTCGGTCTTGGCGGGACGGTGACCGCCGGCATTGTTTCGGCGCGAGGCCGCGATATCGGCACCGGTCCGTATGACGACTTTATCCAGATCGACGCTCCGGTTAACAAGGGCAATTCGGGCGGCCCGACATTCAATACCGGCGGCGACGTGATGGGAGTCAACACGGCGATCTATTCGCCGTCCGGCGGCAGCGTCGGCATCGCGTTCGCGATCCCGGCTTCGACCGTCAAGACTGTGGTCAAGCAGTTGCAGGAAAAGGGCACCGTCAGCCGCGGCTGGATCGGCGTCCAGATTCAACCCGTCACTCCCGAGATAGCCGACAACCTCGGCCTCAAGAAGGTGGCCGGTGCGCTGGTGGCGGAACCGCAGGCCAACAGTCCGGCGGTCAAAGCTGGCATTGGCTCGGGCGACGTCATTACGTCGGTGAACGACAGGCCGGTGCGCGATGCGCGTGAACTTGCACGCACGATCGGCAGCATGGCGCCTGGTGATTCGGTGAAGCTGAATGTGCTGCAGAAGGGTCAGGACAAGACCGTCAACGTGACGCTTGGCGAATTGCCGAATGCGAAGGAAGCCAAGACGTCGGATCGTAACGAACGCGCCACGCCGCGCGGCACGGATATCCCGCGTCTTGGTCTCTCGCTGGCCCCGGCTAACTCCGTCGCTGGCGCCGGCAAGGACGGTGTGGTCGTGACAGGTGTCGAGCCGCGCAGCCCTGCGGCCGATCGTGGCTTGAAGGAAGGCGACGTCATTCTCGAAGTTGGCGGCAAGGCCGTCACCGACGCGGGCGAGGTGCGCGACGCGCTCGCCACCGCGCGTAACGAGAACAAGAATAGCGTTCTGGTTCGCGTCCGGTCCGGCGAAGGGTCGCGCTTCATCGCGATCCCGCTCGAGCGCGGCTGATGCACAAGGTTGAGCGATAGGCCAATCGGGTCCGTCGCTCGCGGTTTCCTTTCGATGGAATACGCCCCCCTCCGTCGGAAGGTGTTGCGGGCGGTGAAGTTTCCCCAGCTTCACCGCCCCTTTTTTGACAGGTATCCAGCACATTTCGCTCGTATCCTGACCCCGGCTTGCACCTGAGCGAGGCCCGCGCCATGGTGATGGAAACCGGTTTCGCTCCTGACCCCGTTAGACAGAAAATGCGCCTGCTCATTATCGAAGACGATCGCGAATCGGCCGACTATCTGACGAAAGCATTTCGTGAGGCGGGGCATGTCGCCGATCATGCCGCTGACGGTGAGGAAGGCCTCGCGCTGGCGGAGAGCGGAGACTACGACGTGCTCGTGGTCGATCGGATGCTGCCGAAGCGTGACGGTTTGTCTCTGATCGGCGAGCTTCGGGAGAAGGGCGACCGCACCCCGGTTTTGATTCTCTCGGCGCTCGGACAGGTTGACGATCGCATCCGCGGCCTGCGCGCGGGTGGTGACGACTATCTCCCCAAGCCCTATTCGTTTGCCGAGTTGCTGGCCCGCGTCGAAGTATTGTCGCGGCGTCTTGGGGGACCGGCGGAGGAAACGACCTATCGTGTCGGCGATCTGGAGCTTGACCGGCTGTCACATCGCGTCGTGCGCGGGCAGGATGAGCTGACACTGCAACCGCGTGAATTTCGCCTGCTCGAGTATTTGATGAAGCATGCGGGGCAGGTGGTCACACGGACCATGCTGCTTGAGAACGTCTGGGATTATCATTTCGATCCGCAGACCAACGTGATCGATGTGCACATCTCGCGGCTGCGATCTAAAATCGACAAGGGTCACGAGCGGCCTCTGCTGCACACCGTCCGTGGCGCCGGATACATGATCCGTGACGGCGTTCGGTAAACTGATACGCACAACCGCGTTCCGGCTGACGCTGGCCTATCTGTTTCTGTTTGCGTTGTTCGCTGCATTCCTGCTGGGCTTCTTCGCCTGGAACACACGGCGGATGGTGACCGAACAAATTACGGAGACCGTCAACGCCGAAACCATCGAGCTTGATGACGAGTTCGCACGGGGCGGCCTGCGCGGGCTGGTCTACGCGATCGAAAACCGTGCGTTGCGGCCGGGCGCAAATCTTTATCTCGTCACATCGTCAGCCGGCCAGGCGATCGCAGGCAATGTCGGCTCTCTCGCCCCCGGCGTGATGGGGCAACTCGGCTGGAACGAGACGGTTTATCGTCGCCTCGACGAGCAGGGCAGCGACGATCATCGGGCGCTGGTAAAGGTTTCCGACATCCCGGGCGGATTGCGGCTGCTGGTCGGCCGTGATCTGGAGGAACGTCGGCGGTTGTTTCTGATCGTCGCGTCAGCCGCGCAATTCTCCGTGCTGGTCGTGATCGTTCTTGGTCTTGCCGGCGGTGTTTTCGTGGCGCGGCGTGTCCTTCGCCGGATCGACGCCATGACCGGCACAGCGCAGCGCATCATGGCTGGCAATCTCAGCGAACGATTGCCGGTCGGCCGTAGCGGCGACGAGATCGACCGCCTTGCCGGTAACCTCAATGCGATGCTGGAGCGCATCGAAGCGCTCATGTCGGGTCTCAAGGAGGTGTCCGACAATATTGCGCACGATCTCAAGACCCCGTTGACGCGGCTGCGCAACCGTTCCGAGGAAGCACTCGCCAATGCACGGAATGAAGGCGAATACCGTGCCGCACTGGAGCGGACCATCGAGGAGTCGGACGGGCTGATCCGTACCTTCAATGCCCTGCTGATGATCGCGCGCGCCGAATCCGGTCAGGCGCGCGATAACATGTCGAGCTTCGATGCCGCCGATGTCGCGGCAGGCATACAGGACCTCTATGAACCGCTCGCCGAAGACAAGGGACTGACGCTCCGGGTCAAGACATCCGAGACGCCTGTTCATGGCAACCGCGAGTTGATCAGTCAGGCGCTCGCCAATCTGGTCGAGAACGCGATCAAATATGGTCAACCGAATATGGCCGCGCGCGACGCGGCTGCCGGTCCCGATATTTCCATCGAGGCGCGTCGGGATGGCCAACGTATTCTCATCAGTGTCGCCGACCATGGGCCCGGAATACCGGAGACGGATCGCCAGCGCGCGGTCGAGCGTTTCGTCCGGCTCGAGGCAAGCCGCACGCAACCCGGTTCGGGTCTTGGCCTCAGCCTGGCCTCGGCGGTGGCGACGCTGCATGGCGGAGACCTGCGGCTTGACGACAACAATCCCGGTTTGAAGGTGACGATCTCGATTCCGGCGGCGTCTCCGGCATCTGCCGTGATTTCGCGTTCCAGAGAGACGGGGCTTGTCAATGAAGCGCCCGCCGTGGAACACAGGATGGCATGACATCATCCGGACCGGGCGCCGCGGATGCCGGTTCGCTCGCTGCCCGATTTTCAACGGCCCCGTGCCTATTCGCCCAAGCCGATGCGCAGCGCCGGATTGCCGGCTGGTTGAACGATGTTCCCGCGCAAGACGCAGAGGCGCTGTGCGCGATCATTGCGCACTACCCCCATGCGATGGCCATCCTGGAGGCGATCGTCGAATCGTCTCCGTATCTGTTCGACCTGATGCGCGCCGATTCAGCGCGCACCATCCGATTGCTGCGGAGCGATCCGGATTCCTCCATTCAGGCTTTGATCGACGATACGGCGCGCGCGGTCGCCGGAGCGTCGAGCGAGCCCGAAGTGATGGTGGCGCTGCGCCGGATGAAAGCGGAAGCCGCGCTCCTGATCGCGCTTTGCGATATCGGCGGCGTATGGCCGGTGATGCGAGTGACTCGGGCACTCACCGATGTCGCCGTGCAAGCCGTCCAAATGACGCTACGCTACCTTCTGGCGCAGGAAGCTGCGAGCGAACGACTCCAGCCTGCCGATCCGCAACGGCCCGAGATCGGCTGCGGACTCATCGTTCTGGCGATGGGGAAAATGGGTGCCGGCGAACTCAATTATTCCAGCGATATCGACCTGATCGTTTTCTACAATCTGGATAGTCACGCACTCCCGCCGGACGCCGAACCGCAGCGCTTTTTCGTAAAGGTCACGCAAGGGCTGGCGCGCATCCTTCAGCAACGCACCGGCGACGGTTACGTTTTTCGAGTCGATCTGCGGTTGCGTCCCGACCCTGCTTCGACACCGGTAGCCATTTCGACCGCGGCCGCGCTGGACTATTACGAACGGGAAGGGCGGACGTGGGAGCGCGCCGCTATGATCAAGGCTCGTCCGTGTGCAGGCGATCTGGCCGCGGGTGAAACGCTGATCGCGGAGATATCGCCGTTCGTCTGGCGCAAGCATCTCGACTTCGCTGCGTTGAATGACGTGCATGACATGAAGCGTCAGATGCAGTCGTTCAAGGGACATGGCGAGATCGCAGTCGAAGGTCACAACGTCAAGGTCGGACGCGGCGGTATCCGCGAGATCGAGTTCTTTGCCCAGACACAGCAACTGATCGCCGGGGGACGGCACCCCGAACTGCGCGTGCGTTCGACGCTCGATGCGCTCAATCTGCTGGCTGCCAGCAACTGGATTTCGTTCGAGGCAAGGGATGAACTGACTGTTGCCTACCAGTTTCTGCGCAAGGTCGAACACCGTTTGCAGATGATAGCGGACGAACAGACCCACACGCTTCCAAACGACATCGAAGGGATGGAGCGGTTCGCCAGATTTCTGGGTTACCGTGACCGCGCAGCATTCGCCGGCGAATTGCTCGGCTATCTCAATTGTGTGCAGCGGCATTACAGCAAGCTGTTTGAAGGCGATCCGACCGGCTCGGTGAAATTGCCCGGCATCCCTCTCGGCGGTGGGCCTGGCGACACGCGGCTGCTCGAACATCTGGTCGGTCTGGGATTCCAGCAACCCAAGACGGTGGCGGAAACGTTGCAGCGATGGCTGGCGGGCGAATATCGCGCGCTTCGGCTTGAAAGCACCCGGAAGGCACTCGAGGCATTTTTACCCGAGTTGATCGTTCGCTTGTCGCAGGCGGAAGAACCGGACGCCGCTGTCGTCGCGTTCGATAGCTTTCTGCAAGCATTGCAGCGCGGCGGGCGGCTGATTTCGCTGCTGTCGCAGAACAGTGACCTCGTCGGGTTGGTTGCCTTGATGCTGGGCGCCGCACCGCGGCTCGGCGACATGCTGGCGCGCCAGCCGCAGCTCATGGACGGGCTGATCGATCCGCGGTTCTTTGGCGCGATGCCCGATCGGGCGGAGTTGTCGCAGCGGCTGACCGCAACGCTCTCTGACGCAAACTCGTACGAAGAATTTCTCGATCGGCTACGGCTGTTCGGACAGGAAAGCCTGGTGCTGATCGGTGCACGCATCTTGTCCGGAACGGTATCCGCCGCGCAGGCCGGCAGCGCGTTCGCCGATGTGGCGGAAGGGATCGTCCATACCGTGCACGGGCTCGTGGCGGATCAATTTGCTTCGCAATATGGCCGTATCGGCGGGCAGGAGACGGCGCTGCTTGCGATGGGTAAACTCGGCAGCCGTGAGATGACGGCATCCTCGGACCTCGACCTGATCCTGATCTACGACTTCGACGAGGACAGACCGGATTCCGACGGGTCGCGTTCGCTTCAGGGTGCGCAGTACTTCGCGAGATTCACGCAGCGCCTGATCAGCGCATTCACCACCCGGACCAATTACGGCGTACTCTATGACGTCGATATGCGGCTGCGGCCGTCAGGTCGCGCAGGGCCGGTGGCGTCCCGGCTCGATGCGTTCGCGTCGTATCAGGAGGTGGAGGCGTGGACATGGGAACACATGGCGCTGACCCGCGCGCGCGTGATCTCCGCATCACCGGCATTCGCCCGCAAGATCGAACACGTCATTCGTCAGGTTCTGACCCGGCCGCGCGATCGGTTGATCATCACCAGCGATGTTGCCGAAATGCGCCGGGCGATCGCTCAGGAAAAAGGCGATCGGGATATCTGGGATGTCAAGTACGCCGCCGGAGGCATGATCGATATCGAGTTCATCGCTCAGTTTCTTCAACTCGTTCATGCCAGCGAAAAACCCGACATTCTCTCGCCGGGGACGCTTCAGGTGCTCGATAACGCAGCCCGGCTCGGCGTGTTACCGCATGCAGCGGCGGATGTGTTACGGCGTGCTGAACGGCTCTATCACGATCTGACACAGATTTTTCGGCTATGTGTCAGCGCGAAATTCAAGCCAGAAGCGACGGGTGACGATCTGCTGCGAATCTTGACCCGCGCTGGCGACGAGCCTGATTTTTCATCGCTCGAGGCGCGCGTCAGAGAAACCCAGGCTGATGTAAGGCAGGTGTTTTTCGATGTGTTGGGTGTTGGCGGTTAGGCGGCTGCCGTTTCTTTCGCGGGTTGCGCATAAACGGGAAGGGTAACAAGCACCACGGTCCCGGCACCCGGCTTGGAGCGCAGCCGCATCGCGCCGCCGTGCAAGGTTGCCAGCGATTTGGCGATGGCGAGACCAAGGCCGGAGCCCGGATGCACCTTCGTGAGCTGGCTTTCCACCTGCTCGAAGGGCCTGCCCAGCTTCTTCAATGAGTTTTTCTCGATACCGATACCGGTGTCGGCGATGATCAGGTTGATCCTGCCGCCGATCGTGCGGCTGCGCACGATGACGCGGCCGCTGTCTGGCGTGAACTTCACGGCGTTCGACAGCAGATTGACGACGATCTGCTTGATCGCGCGCCGGTCGGCGGTGAGTGGAATATCGTCAGCAAACCGGGCATCGAGCCGCAGTTGCTTGTCTTCAGCCCGCCCGGACACGACACGCAACGATTCCGAGAGGGTTTGCGCAAGGTTCAGCGGCTCGAGATCGAGCTTCATGCGGCCCGCCTCGATCTTCGACATGTCGAGAATGTCGTTAATGACGTCGAGCAGATATTTGCCGCTGGTCAGAATATCGCTGCAATACTCGCTGTACTTGTCCGAGCCGAGCGATCCGAACATGCCGCTGCCCATAACTTCGGAGAATCCGATGATGGCGTTGAGTGGCGTGCGCAGCTCATGGCTCATGTTGGCGAGGAATTTCGACTTCGTCTCGTTGGCTTCCTCCGCGCGGTTCTTTTCTTCGGAATGCTTCCGGGCCAGATCGGCCAGTTCCTGGGCCTGCCGTTCGAGCATCAGCTGCGAGCGCTTGAGGTCGACGACGTTGGCGCGCAGCCGCAGATCGTTCTCGACCAGCTTCTGCTCGTGCAGCTTGATCTGGGTAATGTCGGTGCCGACCGAAACGTAGCCGCCGTCCTTGGTGCGGCGTTCGCTGATGTGCAGCCAGTTTCCGTCGTCGAGCTGTGCTTCGAAGATCTTGGCGCCGGGGATCGAATTGCCGTTCTCAGCGAGCCGGGTGCGGACCTGTGGCATCCGGCCGACCTCGATCACCGTCTCGTAAGACGTGCCCGGGGTGACCGCGGTCTCAGGCAGTTTGTGCAGGCGCTGGAAATGCGAATTGCAGAGCACCAGCCGGTTCTCGGCATCCCAAAGCACAAATGCCTCCGGGATCGTCTCGATCGCGTCACGCAGCCGCATGTCGGCCTCGACGCTTTTCTCGGCAAGGCTTTTTTGTTCGGTGATATCGACGGCGATGCCAATGAGATGCACGCCTTCGTTCGCGACCTGACTGAGTTCGCACCGGACGCGCAGCCAGATCCAGTGGCCGTCGGTATGGCGCATCCGAAAGGTGTGATCGATATGGTCGAGCTTTGCCGAGATGAGCTGATTGGCGATATCGAACAGGTCGATATCGTCGGAGTTCACCAGCGCGTTGACCTCGCCGAACGTTAGCAGATCGCTTCGGCTGTCGAGGCCGAGCAGGGTGAACATCGACTGCGACCAGAAAATCCGCCCGCGCGAGAGATCCCAGTCCCACAGTCCGCAGCGGCCACGATTGAGCGCCGTGTCGATCCGGCCACGGACAGTGTCGTTGATCAGGTCGCCTTCGCGCGCGCGGCTCGATTGCCAATGGAAAGCGAAGCCCAGGATCAACACCACGAAGCCGGTGGTTGCAGACAGGGTGATTTGAAGCGCGGCGTCGGAGCGCCAGATGGAGTCGACCTGCTCCTGAACGATCAAGATCTGACCGGGCAGAGACTTCACGATGCGCTGGGTCGCCATCGCCGTGCCGCCGTTGGGAAGCGCGATGTCTGAAACCGTCGCGGGTCCGGCGCTGGCTGCGAAGAACTGGGCGGCGCTCAGGATGTCGAGAACGCGGCTGGCTGTGCCTTGTAGCGTTTCGCTTGGGATGCGCGCCAGAATGCGCTGCTCGGCGTTGGCGACGATGATGTGCCGGCCATTTGCGATTCCCCAGGACGGCATCAGGCCCGGCAAGAGATTCTGCAAACGCTCGGCCGAGATCGTGCGATCGAAGGTTGCGCGATTGTCGCGGGTGACGCTCACCCGATCGATCCGCTCCGCCAACAGGTCCGCCAGCGCCAGCAGGTCGCGTTTCATCGCGGCTCGCTTCTGGCGATGCTGATCGACGACCTGAACCAGTGCACCGACGAAGATGGTTAAAAGAAATGCGATGATCAGGGTGGGGACGGCGCGTCTGAGCGCAGGTTCAGCGATGAGAAGGCGATGGTAGGCCGGTTTTGCGATCGATTGCGCCAATCCCTTGATCGAATCGGATTGAACGCTCCCGCTCGCCGCGGACGCGCGCGCCATGCCTGCTCCCCCTCGGAGTGTATTGCAGCATTCTGATCGGAACGAAGACCCCAGCGCTCCGAATCAAGAACATTTGAATCCACTTTCTCCGACCTGTCGAGAGTCAACGATTCGTTAATGCGAAATAATTCTTGTCCAATAGAGAATCGGAAGCGGCTCGCGTTCAGAAAGTGAGTCCGAAGCAAGAACGCGGTGCTTCCAGGGATCGGACTATTGGCGCGCCGGCTCGGCGTGACTGATGACGCGCTTGACTGAGGGGAAAGTCCGCCGCAACGCGCGCTCGATCTCATCGACGTGCTGGTGCACCTCGATCACACTCATCGTGGGGTTGGCACGGCAGTGGAAATTCACGATCTCGCCGGCCTCGGTATCGCGAACGCGGACATTATGAATGTCATGGACCGAGCCGCCCTCAGCCGCCAGATGAACCAGAGTCGTTCTGACCTCGTCGATGCGCTCTGGAGAGGCGTCGGTTCCTTGCGGAAGCTCCGGCTCGAGCGGCTCAATGTGAACGTCGACCTCCAGATCGGCCCCGAAATCGCCGCGGACATCTTTCTCGAACCGATCGGCAACGTCGTGGGCCGCGTGAAGCGCCATGTCGCCGTCGACCTCCAGATCGATGCTGACCGTCAGCTTGCCGCCGAGGTCATGAACGGTGATGTGATGAACGGCGAGACCGCTGTTGCGTGCGATGACCATGATGCGCTCGCGGATACTCTCGTTATCGAGCGCCACGGGAATCGCTGTGAATGTCAGATCGGTGTCCTTCAGCGCCATGGCGACCGCGCTTTCGGCCCGCCGCTTGATATCCTCGATCCGGTCGATCGGGTAAGTACGCGGAACGTTAACGGCGGCATCGATGAAATGGGTTGCCCCGACCATGCGAACCCGCAGACGCTCCACGCCGACCACACCCGGCAAGTTGCGGATTGCCGCTTCCGCCTTCTCGGTGGCGCCGGCCGGAGCCTGATCCAGCAGCGTTTCGACCGTCGAGCGTGCGAGCTTCAAACCGAGAAGTGCGATGACGATCGCAACCAGAATAGCGGCGGCGGCATCTCCCCACGCATAGCCATAGGCCGCGAGCGTAAGCCCGGCTATCACAGCGAACGACCCGTAGACATCGGATGCAAAATGCAAGGCGTCTGCGGCAAGCGCCTGGCTGCCGGTTTCCTTCGCAGTCTTATGGAGGGCCCGTGCGCGCCAGTAGTTGACGGCAATATCGACCAGCAGCACGACGAAAGGCAGCGCTGTGATCTTCGGCGGCGGTGCCCCGTCGCGCAATCGGCCGAATGATTCCACGACAATGCCGCCGGCCAGAACATAGAGCAGGGCGATGACCCCCAGCGCCGACAGGCTCTCGATCTTGCCGTGGCCGTAATGATGCTCGGCATCCGCCGGCCGGTCGGATACGCGCACGACAGCCCATGTCACGACGGTCGCGAGCAAATCGGTGGTGCTGTGAAGCGCGTCTGAAATCAGCGCGATGCTTCCGATCGCGATCCCGACGACGAATTTGATCGCCGCCATGCTTGCGCTGGCAACGATCGAAATCGCGGCGACTCGTTGTTTGACAGCGCTCATGAATGCCTCGTGAGGCATCCCTTAAAGTATTTTATCCAGCGGGGAAATCAGAACCGCGCAGTGCAACTGCGAGTGAGACGCAATTGAATGGACGTCATCATTGCGTATCAATCGCAAGAGGCTGGCACCCTCAAAACGTCACCACGATCTTGCCAAGGTGCTGATTAGCCTCCATGCGGGCAAATGCGGCGCCAATCTCTGCGAAGGGAAAAGCCCTGTCGATCGGAAGTTTGAGTTTGCCTGATTCCACCGCGGGCCAGATATCGCTGCGGACATTCGCAAAGATGTCCCGAATCTCTTCAATGCTGCGGGTGCGGAAGGTGACGCCGATGTAGCTGATACGCCGTGCCGCATGCAGATCGAAGTTGAAGTCGCCGTGGGTTCCTCCAAGACGGCCGACATTGACAATGCGGCCAAGAACCTTGGTTGCGGCGAGATTGCCGTTGGCGGTTTTGCCCGAGACCTGATCGACGATCAGATCGACGCCCTTGCTATCGGTAGCCTTCAGGACCTGATCAACCCAGCCGGCATCGTTGGAGTCGATCGCGAGGTCAGCGCCGAAATCTTTCAGCCTCGTGCGCCGCTCGGCGTTGGTGGAGGAACCGATCACGAGCTTCGCGCCCTTGTGTTTGGCGATCTGCAAGGCCATCAGGCCGACGCCCGAGCTTGCGCCCTGAATCAGCACCGATTGCCCGGCTTGCAATGCGCCGTTGGTGACGATCGCGTTGTGCATGGTGGTGAGCGCAAGCGGTAGCGTTGCTGCTTCGCCGTATGTCATCGCGGCAGGTATTGGAAAAACACGGCCGTGATCGGTCAGCGCGAACTCTGCGAACCCGCCACCACCCGATCCCATGACGCGCTCGCCGATTTTTACGTTCGTCGCATCCGGACCCAGCTCGACGACATCGCCAGCCCATTCCATGCCGAGCACGGCGCCAGCGCCGCCGGCCGCGCCATGAATGTGTCCCTTCGACATGCCCACATCGGCGCGATTGAGGCCACAGGCACGAACCTTCACCATGATCTGGGCGCCTGTGGGCGATGGTTCGGGAACGTCAGCAATGGCAGCGCCGTTGGCGCCGTAGACATAGGCCTTCATGATTTCATTCTCTTCGATTGGTGATCTGATGTGTTGTTCAAGCAGCGGCGTCGCGCCGTTTGCCACCCAGCATGCCTTCAAGGCGCGCCTGAATAATAGCCTCGGCTTCCCGCATGATACGTGAGACCAATTCGGCGCAGGTCGGTATGTCGTGGATCAGGCCCTGAATCTGACCGGCGGACCAAACGCCCGCGTTTGGATCGCCGTTCTCGTACACTCCGCGACCCCGTGAGCCCGCAACAAGCTCGCGAACCTGTTCGAAGGTGGCGCCTTCTTTTTCCATCGCAACGACTTTGGTGCTGATGGTGTTCTTCGCAACTCGCGACGTATTCCGCATGGTGCGGAAAATCAGCTCGGTGGCGCGCTCGTCATTGGCCACGATCTGTTCCTTGATGTGTTGGTGGATCGGGCTTTCCCTGGTGCACATGAAGCGCGTGCCCATGTTGATGCCTTCCGCGCCAAGGGCGAGCGCTGCGATCAGCCCACGTCCGTCGCCGAAACCGCCCGATGCGATCATCGGAATTTTCACCTTGTCGGCCGCGCAAGGGATCAGGATGAGGCCGGGTGTGTCGTCCTCGCCGGGATGACCGGCGCATTCGAAGCCGTCGATCGAAATCGCATCGACACCCATCCGTTCGGCAGATAGCGCATGCCGGACGCTGGTGCATTTGTGCACGACGACGATCTTGTATTTCTTGAATTCATCGACGTGTTCCTGCGGTTTGTTACCGGCGGTCTCGACGACCTTGATTCCGCTTTCGATGATCGCTTGCCGATATTCGGCGTAGGGCGGCGGTTTGATAGTCGGCAGGATCGTCAAATTCACACCGAACGGCTTGTCGGTCATGTCGCGGCAGCGCGCGATTTCCCTGGTCAAGTCTTCTGGGGTCGGCTGTGTGAGGGCAGTGATGAAGCCCAGCGCGCCCGCGTTCGCAACCGCGGCGACCAGTTCGGCGCGGCCGACCCACTGCATGCCGCCCTGTACGATCGGATGCTCTACACCGACCAGTTCGGTAAATCGTGTCTTGAGCATCGGTCCTCCCGAAAGTTTTTGATTATTTGACGTTGCTCGTGTCCGGCGGACATTGCCGGGGACTGGTGCGGTTGTCTATCCGGCCACACGCATTTTCCGGCAGACGAGGCATGCCTGTGCCGATTGTCAGTTGGCGGCGATGTCGTCACTGAAATTTTGCCTGTGCCGTTTTCCCGTCGGGGGCGGTCAACTGAACGACGCCTTTTGGTTGGGCCGGCAACGCGGTGGCAGTCGTGCCAGAGAGTTTGGCTTCTCCCGATGGCTCCAGCGGGATGCGTTGGGCCTTTCCATCGACATTAAAAATGACAATCGCCTTGAAGCCGGCTGTTGCAACGGGCTTGTCTTTCTTGTCGCTGACGAAAAGCACAACCGTATTGGACTTCACCACCAGTTCGACATGATAGGAACCGGCGTCCGCTACCGTCCCGCCGTTTGGTCCTTTGTCGTGGCTCCCAGAAGCGAAGGCATATGTCGGCGTCAGCAACAGCGCCGCGATAACTGGAAATCTCGCATCCATCTTTTTTCTCCGATGCAATGATCAATAGGCTTCAACAGGTGAGTTTGATTGTGGAGATTTCGCACGCGCGGCGGCGTCGCGCCGCAAGCGTTCGAGCGGTGACTTGCCGTAGCGCAGAAAAAGAACCGGTGTGAGAAACGTATCGAGAAGCGTCGCGCTGATGAGTCCGCCGAAGATCGTCACGGCAACGGGATGGAGGATTTCCTTGCCAGGTGTTGCCGCATCGATCAGAAGCGGAACGAGCGCGATGCCCGCCGACAGCGCCGTCATCAGGACGGGCGTCAGCCGTTCAAGACTGCCGCGGACCACCAGATCTTGTCCAAACGGCAATCCCTCGCTCAGCGCGAGGTTGATGTAGTGGCTGATTTTCAGAATGCCGTTGCGGACGGCGATTCCGGTCAGCGTGATGAATCCGATCATGGACGCAACAGACAGTGGTTGCCCGGCGATCCACAATGCCGCGACCGATCCGATCAGGGCGAGCGGGACATTGCCCATGACGATTATCGCAAGCATCGTCGAGCGGTAGCGGCTGTAGAGAACCGCGAAAACCAACAGCAGCGACAGCGAAGACAGCACGGCGATCGTCCGGCTTGCCTCTTCCTGCGCCTGGAACGTACCTTCGAGGCGAATATAGAAGCCCTCGGGTAGTTTGGCCGATGCGATCACCGTGCGGATTGCCTCCACGATCCCGGCTGTATCGGCATTTGCAGCGGTGTTCGCCAACACAACCAGACGGCGGCGGCCATTCTCCCGCAGAATTTGGTTCGGGCCTTCGGTCTCCTTGATCTCTGCAATCTGTCGCGCAGGGATCCAGCCTGCCGGCGTTTCGATCAGCAGGTCGCCGAGCGTCTGCGTTGTGCGCAACCGGTCAGGCAGCCGCATCGTGACGTCGAACCGACGATAACCGTCGACCACACGCGAAATCACGCGCCCGTTGGAAAGCCGGCTGAGCTGTTGGACGACGGCCGACGGCTGGACGCCATAGAGCGCGGCACGGCTGTAATCGACGCGGATTTCAAGCTGCGGAATCAGGACTTGCTTCTCCACCTGAAGGTCGGTGAGACCGGGAATGTCGGCAAGTTGGACTCGCAGCATTTCCGCCGTCGCGCGCAGCGTATTCAGGTCATCTCCGAATACTTTCAGCGCGATCTCGGCGCGGACCCCCGATAGCAGATGATCGAGGCGATGCGAGATCGGCTGACCGACATTGATCGAAGCCGGCAGCACCGCAAGCCGTGACCGGATGTCGGCGACGATGTCAGGCTTCGGCCGCGACGTTTCGTTCAGATTCACTTCTAGATCCGACGAATGAACACCTTCCGCATGCTCGTCCAGTTCAGCGCGCCCTGTCCGCCGTCCGACGGTCTTGATCTCCGGAATATCAAGCAGCAGACGCTCGGCAATCAGGCCAACGCGATCGGACTCGGCGAGCGAAATCCCCGGATTGAAGACCATGTTGATGGTGAAGGTTCCTTCGTTGAACGGCGGAAGGAATGCCCGCGGCAGATAGAACGCGGCGATTGCCGCCAGAACCACCGCGGCCAGCGCCGACGCCATCAGCGCGCGCTGATGCCGAAAGACTTTCGCGAGCAGGGCGCTGTTGATGCGTTTGAGCCATCGCACCAGCGCGCTATCGCCATGGTCCATGCGCTTGAGATGCGGCAGCATGTGATAGGCCATCACCGGCGTCAGAGTAATCGACACCGCAAGGCTCACCAGGATCGAGATGATGTAGGCCTGACCGAGCGGCACAAACAGCCGGCCTTCGATTCCCGAGAGCGCAAACAACGGAACGAACACCAGAACGATGATCGCGGTTGCATAGACGATGCCGGAGCGGACTTCCTGCGATGCCGCCACGACCACGTCGAAGACCGGGTGCGGTTGCTCCAGTGCGCGGTTCTCGCGCAGCCGCCGGAAGATATTCTCAACGTCGACAACGGCATCATCGACAAGTTCGCCGATGGCGATGGCGATCCCTCCAAGCGTCATGGTGTTGATCGTCAGGCCGGCAAAATAGAAGATCACGGCGGTAGTCAGGATTGATACGGGGATCGCTGTCAGCGAGATTGCCGTCGTCCGCCAGTTCATCAGAAATGCGAACAGCACGACGGCAACGACCGCACCGGCTTCCAGGAGAACCCGCTCGACGTTACGGATCGAGGCCTCGATGAAGTTGGCCTGACGGAAGATGATCTGGTCGGCCTTCATGCCCTGCGGCAACGAAGCCGTGATCTCTTTCAGCGCCTGCTCGATTTCGCGCGTCAGCCGGATGGTATCGACATTGGGCTGCTTCTCGATCGAGACGACGACAGCGGGCTTGCCCATATAGCCTGCGTCGCCGCGTTTGACTTTGGGTGCAAACTCGACGGTCGCGACCTGTTTCAGATAGACCGGGCCGCCGTTGACCTGGGCCACAACGATGTTGCGAAGATCGTCGAGGTTCGTCGTTCGTCCGATGTTGCGGATCAGATACTCGCGCGCGTGCTGGTCGGTAAATCCGCCGCCGGTATTCACGCCGAACTGGTTCAAGCCTGTTTCGATCTGCTCGTAGGTGACACCGAGGCTGCGGAGCGCGGGCGGATTGGGTGCGATCCGGTACTGGCGAACCTCACCGCCTATCGGGATCACCTGTGCGACGCCGGGGATCGTCAGCAGCCGCGGACGCACGACGAAGTCCGCGCGCTCGCGGACCTCCATCGGGGTCGCGCGGTCGCTCGTGATCGCGACAAGCAAAATCTGTCCCATGATGGAGTTGACCGGTCCCATTTGCGGGACGGTGTTCAGCGGCAACTGGGTTCTGACCAGGTTGAGGCGTTCGGCAACTTGCTGCCGATTGCGATAGATATCGGTCCCCCAGTCGAACTCGACATAGACGATCGAAAGGCCGATTCCCGAGACCGAACGAACCCGTGTGACGCCCGGCACGCCGTTCATCTGGGTTTCGATCGGGAAGCTGACCAGTTGTTCGACCTCAGGCGGCGCAAGCCCTTCGGACTCGGTCAGGATCGTCACCGTCGGCTTGTTGAGGTCGGGAAACACATCGACCGGCAAGCGGCTGGCGCTGAAGATGCCAAGCAACACCAGGACCAGCGCAGCCGCCATCACAAGAAGGCTGTTGCGCAATGATTGCGTGACGAGAAAGCGAAACATCTGTCATCCTCCTCAGCGCACTTGATCGAGAAGCTCGGCGCCTTGCACGACAAGGCGCTTGCCCTGCGCGAGGCCTGCCGCAACAAAGACACGGTCGCCGTCGAGCGGCTCGATCCGGACCGGCCGCTGCTCGAAGCGCTCAGCCGCGACATGTTCGTAGACGACCTCCTGTCCGTTGGCGTTGCGCACCAGACTAGAGCGCGGTATCGCCAGGCCGAACTTTTCCTCTCCGGTTGTCGCAAGGACGGTCACGAACTGGCCTGCGCGCAGCCCCGAGTGATCGCCCTCGATCGCGAACTGGACCGGAATCGACTGGTTTCGGTCGGCGAATCCCGAACCACGGTAAGAGAGCGTGACGACGCGATGGCTACCAATATTCGCGGTCGCGCTGCGGACGCCTGCGAGCGCATCAAAACTGCGGGCTTCGACCCATAGCTTGGCGGGATCGACGATATGGAAGATCACCGCGTTGGACTGGGCGATCTGTCCGGCGACCGGTGTGCCTTCGGCAATCACGCCGTCCACTGGCGCCGTCAAGGCTTCAGGCTCGCGGCGCACCCTGTCGAGCGAGCTGCGCCTGTCCTTTAGCCCCTGAAGCTCCAGCCGGGTTTCCTCCAGTTGCGAGCGAGCGATAGCTCCGCTGGGTGCGAGGGATTCAAAGCGGGCGAGCCGGCGCTCGACGATGGAAATCTGCTGGTCGAGTTCGCCCTGTCGTTGACGCATGTCGGATAAATCGATGGCCTGAAGCGGCGGCTCGACGTAAGCCAGCACATCGCCTTTCTTCACCGGCATTCCGAGTCTTGGAAATCCGCCCGGCGGGGCCGAGAGGCGTCCTCCGACGGAGGCTTGAACGAATCCGCTGGCATTGGGATCGGGAATGATCCGTCCCGGCAATTCAATCGCACGGCTGTGCGCTTTGGACTCAGTCATCGCGGTACGGAGTGCGAGAATGCGTTGTGTACTCTTCGGGACGAAGACGCCGCCGTCGGGAAGGCGTTGAGCGAGATCGCGAACCGCAGGTGCTGATACGGCGGGCGTGGATTTCGAGTGATCGTCGCCATCGTGGGCGTGTAATGGACCACTGAAGAGAACAAGCGTCCCGGTCACCACCAGAACGAGTGCGGCTGCGCTTCGACGCCACAGCAACAGCATCGCACCGATGCCGGCCGCAAATCCGCCGAACAGCGCTACAAGGATGCCTGAGATATCGTGCCCGAATTGCTGCCGGATACCATCCGCGATGGCGAATGGAGTGACGCCGTTCTTGCCGACTGCGTCGTTGCGCGGAATGACCAGTGTCAGCGGCAGGATGTCGATATTGCCGTTGGTCGTGATCGTAAATATCAGATCGTATGAGCCGGCCTTGCCCGACCACGGAGCATCGAGTCGATAGGGCTCGCCGGATTTGCCGCCGACGGTTTGCGGTCCGGCAGGGGTTTCAACATCGATCGTCGCTCCATCGACCGGTTCGTTGGTCTGGAATCGATCGACGTAGATTGAAAGCACGCCGTCGCGGGCGACCGTGACCAGTTCGTGCGTTTCTGAGGTGGCTTCGGCGCGAGGTGCAATGCTGGCGATCGGGGCTGGAGCCGGCGCATTGTGGTCATGACCGTCGTGTGCCAGCACGGGCGCAGCAGCCTGGAAGAACAACGGCACAGCAGCCAGATACAGCGCCGCGCGCAAAAACGAGTACATATCGATTCCTCACCTGAAAAGAAACTTCGTCGCTCACGCGATCTGCAACGCAGACTCGCAGCGATGTCGTCGCTCAGGCGAGGTGTCGAGGAGGTTTGCGAAGGCTTTCTGGTTCCGTTCCCAGAATAAGAATCGGACCGGCCAGATCGAGACGGCGCGAACGTGGGGAAACGGGCGGGCTTTGCGATGCCGATGCGAGAGCCGCGGCGCTACAGCAGCCGATGCCTTTGCTGCAGCATCCGCTGACGCATCAATCCGTGTCGTTCGTCAACGAGCCGTTGTCCTGATTCGCTGTCAGGACCAGTTCGGATTTGGCTGGAGTTTCGAGGCCGGCGATGGATGGCGGCGACAAGGTCCGGGATGCTTTCGTTCCATGGAGCGCGATCGCATGGGAAACGGCTCCATGATGGGCGTGAACGCCATGCGCGCCAGTGCCGTGGTCGTGGTTGCCATGAGCGCGGGCCAAGGCAGGCGCGAACTGAACGGCGATCAGAACCATCGCCGCACATGCAAACTGCCAAAGCTTTCGTTTCACGCTCATGGTGCTAATAGTATCATACTCCCCGACACTGGATAGATACGCGGATGAGGCAGAAAAAGCTGGCTGCGCCGTTCACAATCCATTGTTTGTAGCCTGGACAAAAAAGACCAGTTTAATGAATAGCTTAGACTATCGGTTTTCGGTAGCGCCGATGATGGACTGGACCGACCGGCACTGCCGGGCGTTCCATCGCCAGCTATCGCGTCGTGCCCGGCTCTATACCGAGATGGTGACAACTGGCGCGGTGATTCACGGCGACCGTGAGCGACTGCTTGGGTTCAATGCCAGCGAGCAGCCGGTGGCGCTGCAGCTTGGCGGGTCGAGTCCGCACGATCTCGCGACAAGTGCGCGGATCGGCGAGGACTTCGGCTATGCCGAGATCAATCTGAACGTCGGTTGTCCGTCTGATCGCGTGCAGAGCGGACGCTTCGGAGCCTGCTTGATGGCCGAGCCACAGCTTGTGGCGGAATGTGTCGTGGCAATGAAAAGCGCCGTGCGCGTCCCGGTGACGGTCAAATGCCGGATCGGCATCGACGATCAAGACCCCGAGACTGCGCTCGATTCGCTTGCGAGTGCGGTCGTCGAAGCGGGCGCGGACGTCCTGATCGTCCACGCCCGCAAGGCATGGTTGAACGGACTGTCGCCAAAAGAGAACCGCGATATTCCGCCGCTCGAATACGATCGGGTCTATCGGCTGAAAGGGGCAATGCCGCATATACCCATTGTCATCAACGGCGGCATCGCCGATATCCCTCAAGCCAGACAGCATCTCGTTCATGTCGATGGCGTGATGCTCGGCCGCGCGGCCTATCAGGACCCCTGGCGTCTTCTGGCAGTGGACCCCGATATTTTCAATGAGCCGCCCCCGCATGCGTCGATGAAGCACGCGCTCGATGCAATGACGCCTTACATCGAAACGGAGCTATCCAGAGGAACGCGGCTGCATGCGATCACACGGCATTTCGTCGGCGCATTCCACGGCGTGCCCGGTGCACGGGCGTTTCGCCGGCACCTCGCCGAACACGGCACCAAGCCGAACGCGGGTATCGACGTCTTGCATCATGCCATGGCGATGGTCAGCAATGAGGCGCCGGTCCCTGTCGCCGCTTGACGGGGTTATGGATAGCCGCGCAGCTCGAGCCTGTCAGCGCGCACTTCCCAGCTCTCCAGACGGTTCAGAAAGCTCATGCCAAGGAGGCTGGTTTTCATCTGCCCTTTAGGCACCACGAGCGCAGGAACTCCATGCTCGGCCAGTTTGCCGATGGCGAGGCTGTCGATCGTCAGCTTTGCGGCACGGGTGCGGCCGCCGGCTGTTTCCAGATCGACATTAAAGACCAGCAATTCGAGCGGCAGGCCGGCCGCCTTCGCGGTCTCGTAGGTCAGGACCACCGAGGTCGCGCCCGTATCGATGATCATTGGCGCATTGGCGCCATTGATCTTCGCCCGCAGTTTGAACTCGCCATTGTCGCGCCGCTTGATCTCCACCAAGCGTAGCGCTTTCGCGTCGTCGTCACCGAAAGCGTACGAAATCGCCCGGGTCGTTCTCGCGAGATCGTTCGGATCGCCGTAGGCCAGAACGGCGCCGATCGGGACGGCTACCACCATCAACGCGAGGACAATGCGGATCACACTTCACCTGTCAGGACTGGCCGGTTTTCCGGTTGCGGCTGGGGGCAGGCGGCATTCCCGCCGCGGCCATGCGTTGCGATAGCGTCGCCATGATCGCGAGGCGCTCGCTGCTTTCGATCCGATGCCACTTTGCGATCTCCGGAAGCGTACGCCCGCAGCCCGCGCAAAGATCGGTTCGCGGATCGATGAAACAGACCGCGATGCAGGGTGTGTCGATCGCCATGGCCGGTATTGAGATCAATCCGTGGGTTCGTGCAAGCCCTGGTTTGGGTATGCGGTCCGATTGGCGCGTGCCGTTGATGAAGTCGCATTTGCGTGATGTTCAGGTGCGTGCAGTCGCCGGGATCATTTGCAGTCAAAGTCCGGTACCGGCGTTCATGATCGGTGTGTTGCGTGCCCGTTGCCTGTTGCCCGAAGTGTCCTCCGGCCATTCCGGCTGAATTGACGGCGTAGGCTCCTCCACCGGCGCGAGCGCCGACATGACGCGCTCAGGCGGAAACGTCACAATGACCTCTGTGCCAATCCGCAGTTTCGATTTCAGCGTCAGCGTACCGCCGTGCATATCGATGAGGCTCTTGGCGATCGGAAGGCCGAGGCCGGCGCCTTGTTCGGCAGACTTGATTGAATTCGATCCCTGACCGAACGAGGCCAGCACGATCGGTATTTCGTCTTCCGGAATCCCTGAGCCATTATCCTTGCAACTCAGGTATTGGCCGCCAGACGCGGTCCAGCCGGCCTTGAGCCAGATTTCGCCGCCGCGCGGCGTGAACTTGATCGAGTTCGACAGCAGGTTGAGCACGATCTGGCGTGTGGCGCGTTCGTCAGCCCAAACCCGGGGCATGTCCAGCTCGAACACCTCATGGATGGTGATGTCACGGCTCGACGCACGCAACTTCAAAAGATGATGGCAGTCGGACACTACGTGCGTGATCGACACGGCCTCTTCATTCAGCTCGTACCGGCCGGCCTCGATCCTTGAAAGATCGAGAATTTCATTGATCAGGTTCAGCAAGTGGACGCCCGAGTTATGAATATCGCTCGAATAGTCCTTGTAGACGGCGACCGAATGCGCGCCAAAAATCTCGCTCTTCATCACTTCCGAAAATCCGAGAATGGCATTGAGCGGCGTGCGCAGCTCGTGGCTCATCTGGGCCAGGAAACGGGATTTCGAGATGTTGGCGGCCTCGGCGCGAAAGCGTGCTTCGTCAGATATGGCCTTCGCCTGCTCGAGCTCGCCGATCAGCGCGTCCTTCTCGGCGCGTGCTTCCAGCGTAGAGAAGGTGGTCGAGTGCAGCCGATGGGCCAGCAGACTGAAGTAACCTTCCGCAGCAACCGCCAGCAGAGCCAGAATGTAGGCGTCCAATGAGCCGCGCAATGTAAAGGTGAGGGCGATCGCCGACGTGACCGGTACGGTCGCCGCGAATGCAGCCATCGGCAGATTCGCCGCGACCATGCTCGACACCGCGACCACCAACAGCATCACGACCATCAATAGCGTGTTCGAGACGATGTCATTGTTGGCTGGCTGCACAAGAATTGCCGCCCACGCCAGCCCGTAAACGAGATCGAGCAGGATAAAGCGCCGCTGCCATTTACGGGTGGTTGCCGGAGTGGGCGTCTCGGCGAGATACGTCTTGCAGGAGCGGACGATGATCAGATGCAGACCGAAAACGCCGGTCGTCCATGCTGCTGCGTTGTAAGGCTCTATCCAAAGGCTGAACAGGACGCCATTGGCAGCAGTGAGCAGCATGATGACCAGAGACGCCGAGATCCGGGTCTGGGCGTATTGACGCAACAGCTCGTGGTCAAACGCGGGCCGGGTTCCGCTCGTGGATGTGATGCGGTCACGTGCTTCGCGGACGCGCTGCGCGGCGGTCCGGCGCCGGACCGGTGGCGGCGGTGCGGAATCGCTGGAAACCTCAACAACTTCGGGCCGTTCGAGTGGTTCGCTCATCGACTGGGCACAACTGGGAAACGCTGACGCAACGTGACATTTTGCCGAGCCCTATCTGTCGCGCGAAATCATTAAGGGCTGCCTTAAACCTCAAGATAATCACGTTAACGCACGATTAATCGCTCTGCGGCGGTCCTCACCTGAAAAGCCGGTTCCTCCAGCGTTTCGGACGATTTGAACCCCGTCCGGTCGTCCCGCGACGAATCTGGCGGAAGAATTTTTTTGCCCAGAAAAGACCAGGCAAGATCAGGGGAAGACCATGAGCAGGCTGACAAACGTGCCGACGATATGTGGGGCCGTGCTCGGCCTCGCGCTGATGCTGCTCGCCGGCCCGGTCCATGCGCAAGGTGAAAGCCGGACGATCGATGTCGTACCGGCCGAGACCACTTCCTCCTCTGCCTCTCAGGAGGTTCGGGAAGCCCCGCATCCGGCCAATATCGGCAATCCACGGGCCAAGGGACCGGAGCAGAGGGTCGCGCTGGTTATCGGCAATGGCGCTTATGCCAATGCGACGCCTCTTATCAATCCGGCCCGTGACGCAAAGCAGGTCGCCGACCTTCTGACCACCGCCGGCTTCGAAGTGACATCGGGGATCGACCTCGACCACGACAATATGATCCAGGTGATTCAGGATTTCGCCGGCAAGATTGCAAAGCGCGGACCGGACACGGTGGCGTTCGTTTATTACGCGGGCCACGGCCTACAGGTCGCGGGCGACAATTTCCTGGTTCCGGTCGATGCGAAAATTCTGCGCGAAGCCGATGTCGAAGCCTCGACGATTCGTCTGGTCGATATCATGGCGACGCTGGAAGCGGTGCCGAGCCGGATGCGCATCGTCGTCCTCGATGCTTGCCGCAACGATCCGTTCGACGCCTTGAAAGACGACAGCCGAGGGCTTGCGATTGTCGACGCGCCCAACGGCTCGATCGTCGCTTATTCAACGGCGCCCGGTACGCAGGCCTACGACGGCACCGGCAGCAACAGCCCCTATACCTCGGCTTTCCTGCGCCTGGCGCGTCAGCCCAACGTTCCGATCGAGCAGTTCTTCAAGAAGGTGCGCTTGCTCGTCAACGACGCAACGGATGGCCGTCAAACCCCTTGGGAAAGCTCGTCGTTGACCGGCGACTTCTATTTCTTCGGCAACACCGCGGCTGCGTCCATCAAGCCGGCGCCGGTGAAAGCAGCCTACGCGCCGCAGGCGCTCCGTGGCCGTCCCCAGCGCGATGCGTATGAGTATGTCGTCGCGGAAGACTCGGTCGAGTATTATGAGGAATTTATCGAGCTGTATCCGCACGATCCGATGCTATTCCGCATCCGTGCGCTGCTTGCCGCCAAGATGATGTCGATTGCCTGGTACAACGCCGTGCTCGCCAACTCGCCGGCTGCTTATCAGTCTTTTTACAGCAAGTACGCGAACAGCCAGTATGCCCAGGCCGCGCTCAAGCTGCAACTGCAGCCGAAGGCGATGCCGCTCTACCAGCCGACGAAACTGATAGTGCCGGCGCAACTTGCTCCGCAGGTCAAACTGACGTTGCTGCCGGTGCCGCCGCCGAAGCCGTTGCCGAATGTGAAGCTCGATGTGGTCAAGCAACTCGACTTCTCGAAGGCGCAGAACTCTAACGCAAGCAAGCAGGCAGAATTGCCGAACGGGCAGGTCCAGGCTCCGCCGCCGGGCAAGAGCCTGCTGGATGTCAAGTTGCCTGTCAGAGATCAGGATCGGATCACCTCGCCCGCGCGCCCGAACGGCAACACGATCGCCGTCCTGCCGCCTGCCGATTTGAAGAAACAGGACGGGTTTGAAATCCGCCGTCCGGGCCGTTTCGATGGACGCCCAAATGCCGCCATCAGCCCGGAAGGCCGCATCGTGACGCCGAACGATGGCAGGGTGAGAATCGACCGCCGGTTTGACGAGAATGCTCGCCGACCCCTGCGCGACGGTAACCAGTTCCAGCAGGGTGGACTGCGACCGCAGCTCCAGATCGGTCCGTCAGGGCGCATTCAGCCCAATGGCCGGCTGGCCAATGCTCAGCAGGGTCCGCGCGGGCCGGGCCAGATCCAGCTTCGTGGCCCGGCAGCCAATCCGGCTGCCCCTCGCTGCGTCGTGATCGACGGACAGCGAATTTGCCGCTGATCGTTTAACCGCAAGCGGCAAGGAGAGTGTTGACCGGACCGATGCACGGCGTCATGACAGCGGCGCAGGCATACGGTCCGGGAGACTTTTTTTGGCGGTGACGAAAGAGCAGGTTCTGGCGGCGTTAGAGGCGGTCAACACACCGCAAGGTTTGCCTTTGGCCGAAGCCGGAGTGCTGTCGGATATCGTCGCCAGCGATGGCAAGGTCTTTTTCTCGATCAATGTCGATGCTGCCGAGGCTCAGGCGTGGGAGCCCGTCCGTGCGAAGGCAGATGCGGCAGTGCGCCAGATCGCGGGCGTTACGACCACGCTGGTGGCGTTGACCGCCGAACGTAAGCCCGGGGGTTCGCAGCGTCAGGGTGTACAGCCGGCCGGGGCGCCGCGCAGCACGCATCAGCATTCACATGCGTCCGCCAGCGGGCGGCCCGCGCCGATCCGCGGTGTGGCTGCGGTGATCGCCGTGGCGTCAGGCAAGGGTGGTGTCGGCAAATCGACGACGGCGCTTAACCTCGCGCTGGGATTGCGCGATCTCGGTCTGCGTGTCGGGCTGCTCGATGCGGATATTTACGGTCCTTCGGTGCCGCGCCTGATCGGCGTTCAGGAAAGGCCGGAGCTGGACGGCGAAAAACGGATGATTCCGATCGCACGTTTCGGGTTGGCGATCATGTCGATCGGCTTTCTCGTCTCAGACGATATGCCGATGATATGGCGGGGACCGATGATCATGTCGGCGATTACACAGATGTTGCGCGAAGTCGCCTGGGGCAAACTCGACGTTCTGGTGATTGATTTGCCTCCGGGGACGGGAGACGCACAGCTGACGCTGTCGCAACAGGCACCCATCAATGGCGCGGTGATCGTCTCTACTCCTCAGGATCTCGCGCTGATGGATGCGCGCAGAGGCGTGATGATGTTTCGCCAGGTCAACATTCCCGTGCTGGGCTTGATCGAGAACATGAGTTACTTCCAATGTCCGGACTGCGGAACCCGGTCCGATATCTTTGGTCATGGCGGCGCTCGCATCGAGGCTGAGCGGCTAGGGGTGCCTTTCCTTGGCGAGGTTCCATTGGATCTCGAGATTCGCGCCAACTCGGATCAAGGTACGCCGGTCGTCGAAAGCATGCCGGACAGCGCTCATGCCAAAATCTATCGCGAACTTGCGGGACGGGTGAAAGACGCCCTCGAACCCGTAGCGGCATCCGCTTAGGGCATAGACTTTGGTCGAAGGCGCTTGGGACGATGCCGCAAATGCTCTGGAGCCGTTGCCCCATGCGTCTCTCGCATAACGCTTCCATGTTACAGACCCGCACCAGGGCGAGTGACAATGAAAAAGCCAACTTTGTTGGTCTGCTCCCAGGCACAAGAACAACCCAAAAAAAGGAGATGCTCATGAAGCGTCGTGATTTTCTGAAAGTAACCGCAGCGGGTGCTGCAGCAACAGCGGTTGCTTCGCCGGCCATCGCGCAGTCGTCGCCTGAGATCAAATGGCGTTTGACGTCGAGCTTCCCGAAGTCGCTGGATACGATCTACGGCGGCGCGGAGTATCTCGCCAAGCAAGTCGCCGACATGACCGACAACAAATTCCAGATTCAAGTCTTCGCCGCCGGTGAAGTCGTTCCGGGTCTGCAGGCGCTCGATGCGACCTCGAACAACACCGTCGAGATGTGTCACACCGTCTCTTACTACTATGTTGGCAAGGATCCGACCTTCGCCATTTTCGCTTCGGTGCCGTTCGGATTTAATGCCCGCCAGCAGAACTCATGGCTGTATCAAGGCGGCGGCAACGAACTGGCTAACGAATTCTTCAAGAAGTACGGGGTCGTTGGCTTCCCTTGCGGGAACACTGGCACCCAGATGGGTGGCTGGTTCCGCAAGGAGATCAAGACCCCGGCCGATCTTCAGGGTTTGAAATTCCGCATCGGTGGCATCGCCGGTCAGGTGCTGCAAAAGCTCGGCGTCGTGCCGCAGCAGATCGCGGGTGGCGATATCTATCCGTCGTTGGAAAAAGGCACCATCGATGCAGCCGAGTGGGTCGGTCCGTATGACGACGAGAAACTCGGTTTCAACAAGGTGGCCCAGTATTATTACTATCCCGGTTTCTGGGAAGGCGGCCCGACTGTTCATGCCTTCGCGAACCTCGAGAAGTTCAACGCTCTGCCGAAGAGCTATCAGGCTGTCCTCGCCAATGCGACCGCGAACACAAACTCATGGATGAATGCGCGTTATGACATGCAAAATCCGGCGGCACTCAAACGGCTGGTGTCAAGCGGCGTGCAGTTGCGGCCGTTCTCGCCGGATGTGCTCGATGCCTGCCTGAAAGCGACGAACGAGCTGTGGGCCGAAACCTCGGCCAAGAACGCCGATTTCAAGAAGGTGATCGACGCCATGCAGGCTTATCGCTCAGACCAGTATCTGTGGTGGCAGGTGGCCGAATATACGTTCGATACCTTCCAGATTCGCTCGCGCACACGCAGCTAATCGAAGCGGATTGTCCGATATTCTGCCCGGCCCCACACGATGGGGCCGGGCTTTTTTGTGCCTACAGCCCGTCAGGCTTATGGATTCTTCCCGATCTTTGTTCCATGGTCCCAAAAAAGCCCCACCGAAGAAGGGCGTCTTATCAGCATCTCTCAAAAGGAAACGGTTCATGAAGAGACGTGAGTTTATCAAAGCTGCCGGATTAGGCGTTGCGGGTGCGGCGGTCGCGGCTCCCGCCATCGCGCAATCGGCGCCGGAAATCAAATGGCGCATGGCCTCGAGCTTTCCGAAGTCGCTTGATACGATCTACGGCGCAGCGGAAGTGTTCTCGAAAGCCATTGCTGAGGCCACCGACAACAAATTCCAGATTCAGGTTTTTGCGGCGGGCGAAATTGTTCCGGGCCTTCAGGTCGCCGATGCCGTATCGAACGGCACGGTCGAAATGGGGCACACCGCCTCCTACTACTACGTCGGCAAGGATCCAACCTTCGCTCTCGGCACGGCGGTTCCGTTCGGATTGAACAGCCGCATGCAGACCGCATGGCTGCAGACCGGCGGCGGCGCCGAGATCATGAACGAGTTCTACAAGAAATATAACCTCATCGCGTTCGCTGCGGGGAACACTGGTTGCCAGATGGGCGGCTGGTTCAGAAAGGAAATCAAGGAGCCGTCCGATCTCAGCGGTCTGAAAATGCGTATCGGTGGATTTGCCGGCCGCGTGCTCGCCAAGCTCGGTGTTGTGCCTCAGCAGGTCGCCGGCGGCGACATCTATCCCTCGCTTGAAAAAGGCACGATCGATGCGGCCGAGTGGGTCGGTCCTTATGATGACGAGAAGCTCGGTTTCCAGAAGGTTGCGCAGTATTACTACTATCCTGGATGGTGGGAAGGCGGGCCGGCTCTGCACAACTTCGTCAATATCTCCAAATGGGAATCGCTCCCGCCAGCCTACAAGTCGTTGATCAAGACGGCGTCGTCACTTGCCAACGAGACGATGCAGGCGCGGTATGACAACCTCAATCCCGCAGCACTCAAGCGATTGGTGGGCGGCGGTGTGCAACTTCGTCCGTTCTCGCAGGCGATCATGGAAGCGTCGCTGAAGGCAGCCAACGAGGTCTACGCGGAAACGTCAGCGACCAATCCGGACTTCAAGAAGGCGTATGAGAGTATGGCGGCCTATCGCAGCGACCAATATCTGTGGTGGCAGGTCGCCGAGTATGCGTTCGATACGTTCCAGATCCGCTCGCGCACGCGCGGCTGATCCCAGAGACTTGCCCAAGAAGAAGCCCGGCCCTCAAAAGGGTCGGGCTTTTTGACATCTCAAGGGCGCTACGTGACGGCGGAGCAACTACTTCAGATTGAGATCCAGCGGCGGTAGCTCGATTTGCGGCACTTCGATCCTGATCGTCGACGGATCAATTGTCGAAGCTACGCCCTTGTAATGCATGACCATTGCCGGAAATGCGATCACCAGTCCGACCATGATGACCTGGATAACGACGAAGGGCACGGCTCCCCAGTAAATCTGACCTGTCGTCACAGCTTCCATTTGTTTGCCGCTGACCTTGTCCAGATACGAAGTCTTCGGCGCGACGGAGCGCAGGTAGAACAATGCGAATCCGAATGGCGGATGCATGAATGACGTCTGCATGTTGACGCCAAGGATCACGCCAAACCAGATCAGATCGATACCGAGCTTTTCTGCGGCGGGTCCAAGCAGCGGAATCACGATGAAGGCCAGTTCGAAGAAATCGAGGAAGAAGGCAAGGATAAAGACCATCGCGTTGACGAAGATCAGGAAGCCGACCTGACCACCGGGCAGCGACACCAGCAGTTCTTCAACCCAACGATGGCCATCGACGCCATAGAACGTCAACGAGAACACGCGGGCGCCGATCAGGATAAAGATCACGAAGGCCGAGAGCTTCGCTGTCGATTCCGCTGCCTGACGTGTCAAATCCCACGACAGTCTCCCTTTCATGACCGCAAGAACCATCGCTCCGAGCGCGCCCATGGCGCCGCCTTCGGTGGGCGTTGCAACGCCGATGAAAATCGTGCCGAGCACCAGGAAGATAAGTCCGAGTGGAGGCACCATGACGAAAACGACCTGCTCGGCCAGTTTCGAAAGCAGCTTGAGTCCGATCACGCGATTGATGACGGCGAGAGTAAATGCGACCGCAACCGTAATCGACATCGTAAGCACGACATAGTCGGCGCCAGGTTTCACTTTGGTGAAACTCATCGCGATGATAGCGATCGTGATGGCGCCGACGAGGACCGCATAGAGCGATATCGTCATCGTCCGAATGATGCCCTTGAAGGCCGTAATCAGAACGCCAAACACGATGGCAGACCAGAAGCCATGAAGCAGCAGGGGACTGTCGGCGATCTTGCTGAAGACAGGTGACGTCCAGTTAAACAGCCCGAGCTTGACGACGAAGAAATAAGAGGTAGCAGCGGCTGAAAGCAGAGCCAGCGGGGCGATGAGAGGATGATGAGCCGTTTCCGGCTCGCGTAATGTTTGCGCTTCGAGTGGCAGTCCGGGAGTGGCTTGCGGGTAGAACACCGTAACGCCAAAAATATACAGCGCATACAGCGTCGACAAAACGATCCCGGGAATGAAGGCGCCTTCGTACATGTCGCCGACGGAGCGTCCGAGCTGGTCAGCCATCACGATCAAAACCAGCGACGGCGGGATGATCTGGGCCAGCGTGCCGGACGCGGCGATGACGCCGGTGGCGACGCGGCGATCGTAGCCGTAGCGAAGCATGATCGGTAGCGAAATCAGTCCCATCGAAATTACGGAGGCGGCGACGACGCCTGTCGTCGCCGCAAGCAATGCGCCGACGAAGATCACCGCATAGGCTATGCCGCCTCGAATGCTGCCGAACAACTGGCCGATCGTCTCGAGCAAATCTTCGGCCATGCCTGATCGTTCGAGGACAAGGCCCATGAATGTGAAGAATGGAATAGCCAGCAGCGTGTCGTTGTTCATCACGCCGTAAACGCGCTCGGGCAGGGCTTGCAGGAAATCCGGCCGGAACAGGCCGAGCTCGATGCCGATGAACGCAAACAGCAAACCGTTCGCCGCGAGAGAGAATGCAACCGGGTAGCCGAGCAGGAGAAAGACCACCAGCGAGGCGAACATGATCGGCGCCATGTAGTGGATTAACATAGCGGTCATTTATGAGCCTCTTGGTGATGCCAGCTGATATTGCTCAAGGCGTTTCGCTCTTGATGGCTTGCGCGAGCCGTAACGCTTCCTGTTCGGCTATTTCGTGCGCGCTAAGCGCTGTCTCATTCGAATCCGGAAGGATTCCCCGCATCATGGCGGCTCGCTTGATGATCTCTGACACCGCCTGGATAAGGAGCAAGGTGCATCCTATCATGATGAGCGATTTGGAGGGCCACTGCGGCAATCCACCGGCACTGAATGATTGTTCGTTCTGACGGTAGGATGTCACGAAGAACGCGATTGACGTCCACAGCAGCAGCAGCGTGAACGGCACCAGAAAGAACACATGGCCGATCATGTCGATCCAGCCGCGAACCTTCAGAGGCAGGGTATGGTTGATGATGTCGATTCGGATATGCTCGTTGCTGAGCAGCGTCCAGGGCGAGCACAGCAGGAAAACGATGCTGAACAAAACCCATTGAAGTTCAAGAAAAGAGTTCGATGACTGATCGAACACCTTGCGGATGATTGCGTTGCCGGACGAGATCAGAACGGCAATCACGATGACCCACGATAGCCATCGTCCCAACCGTGCATTGAATGCGTCAATGCCACGGCTCAAGCTCAGCAATGAATGCAAGGTCCCACCCTCCCGCAGGTGCTTCCGCGTTTTTTCTCGGCGGCCTCATGACAGGACCGCCGGCCGGCAGACTTTTCCTGCCGGGTGCGTAAAGCATGCCAACCAAATCAGCGCGATAGGCCGACGTCAATTGGAAGTTTGCGGATTGTGAATGGATCGATGCGGCCAAAATACTCTGAACCTGTTCAGGTCCGAAAGCTCAATCCGGCTACCCGCCGGTCACGCTCATATGACGGCTTACGCTCGGTCGGTTGTTGCGGCGGTCGATGATGAAATCATGCCCCTTCGGTTTCAATCCGATGGCGCGATCGATCGCGTGGCCAAGAAGCTCGTTATCGGGCGATGCTCTCAATGGCCTGCGCAAATCTGAGGCATCCTCCTGCCCGAGGCACGTATGCAGCGTACCCGTGCAGGTGATCCGCACGCGGTTGCAGGATTCGCAGAAATTGTGGGTCATTGGCGTGATGAAGCCGAGTTTGCCCCCGGTTTCGGCCACCCGAACGTAGCGGGCGGGGCCGCCGCTTGTTTCGTCAAGATCGACCAGGGTCAGCCGTTCGGCCAGCCGCGCTCGTACCATCGACAGCGGCACGTACTGATCGATGCGCATGGCGCCGATGTCGCCCATCGGCATGACCTCGATCAATGTCAGGTCCATCCCGTTTCCGTGCGCCCACGACAGCAGAGAGGGAATTTCGTTCTCGTTGAGGCCCTTCAATGCGACGGCATTGATCTTGACCTTGAGGCCGGCGGCGCGCGCCGTATCGATTCCCTCGCGCACCTTGGCAAGATCGCCCCAGCGCGTGATGGCGCGGAATTTTTCAGCATCCCGCGTATCGAGCGAGACGTTGATGCGCCGCACGCCGCAATCCGCCAGTTCATGCGCGAAGCGGGACAACTGCGAACCGTTCGTGGTCAGCGTGAGTTCGCCGAGCGCGCCGGTTTGCAGATGACGCGACAGCGAACGCACCAGCGACATCACATTGCGCCGGACCAGCGGCTCACCGCCGGTGAGGCGCAATTTCCGCACGCCCTTGGCTATAAAGGCCGAACAAAGCCGGTCGAGTTCCTCAAGCGTGAGCAAATCGGACTTCGGCAGGAATGTCATGTCTTCCGACATGCAGTAGAAACAACGCAGATCGCAACGGTCGGTCACTGACACACGAAGATATTCGATCCTGCGGCCGAATGGATCGATCATCGGGGCAGGGCGCGATTCAACGTCTACGCGATCAAGCATCGTCATCAATTGTCTTTCCGGAGCACATCCTCCGCCGCAGCCTTTCAGGCACGCGGTGAACGCAATACGCAACTCAGCAAATGCGTTAGCTTACGAGACTGTCAATCTATGTGCGGAACCGGCCCGATACAATCGGCATCGCTTGAGGCGATGCGTTTCAACGGGGATTGGGGAAGGGCGAAGCGGCCGGCGCAGGCCCCGCGCCGACCGCGGCCTGGGCAGGCCGACGAGGCGGCCCGCGTTTTGCGGGGCGTTTCGGAGGTTTGGCTAGTTGCAGCTGGACAACAACGGGGTTCGGCTCGGCGATCACGATGGGAGGTCCGGCAAACTCTCCGGGCTGCTTGATGATCTGCACCGGTACCGTTTCGGGGCTGAATTTGTTCAGTGCAAACGTCACCGAGAAATTCTCCCCGGCCGGAATCGTCACCGTACAGGGGGTTTTGCAGCCCGGTCCGATCGACGTGGTGGCGTCAGCTCCGGGCGGCGTCGATTCAAGCTGCAAAGTTACCGTCTGCGGAGCCGGCCTGAAGAAATCGAACGAGAATGAAGCGCAGCCGCCTAGGCTCAAACCTGCGAGCGCAATCAGGATGACACGGTACATGATTGATCCGTAACAGTTGCGACGAGACGCCACAGCCCCGATGACCATAGGGAGATGGTCATTCGAGAGCAACCGTTTCGGCCGTCCTTGATAGTTAATGGTTAACTAACCGCCCAGCCGAGCGCTGCAAAATCATGCATACCCTCATTGGGTTATCGGACGGTCCGCTTGTTTCCAATGAGTTCCACTGCCGCGGGAAGGTCGTTCAAGTGCGAAATCACGATATCGGGCGACAGGTCTCGGACCGGTACGTCGGTATACCCGTAATCGACACCGATCACGGGAACCCCGGCGCGCCGGGCGACGCCGATATCGGGGCCTGCATCGCCCACCATCACCGTCGCCGCGAGGTCGCCGCCCGCACGCGCTACCGTCTGCCTCAGGATCGCCGGATCCGGTTTCGATATACCGAACGTATCGGCACCGCAGATCGCTGCGAAACGCGAACTCAAGCCGAGGCGATCTAGCAATCGCTTCGACAGCCATTCGAGCTTGTTGGTGCAAACAGCAAAGCGGCACCCGCGGCTCTCAAGGATATCCAGTGCCCCGACGAGGCCGTCGAAGGGCTTGGATCCGACCGCTATGTTCTCGGCGTAGTACGCGATGAAATCCTCGGTCATTCGCGCGAGCTTGTCCGCATCGACGATGCGCCCGTCGCGCTCGAGGCCCCGCTCGATCAGGGCGCGTGCACCGGCGCCGATCATCTTCCGGGCGGACTGCGCCGGCACAGGCGGCAGGCCATCCTGCGCGAGCACGAAATTCAGTGCGTCGACCAGATCGGGAGCCGTATCGACAAGCGTTCCGTCGAGGTCGAAGACCACCAGGCGAGGGTAAGACATAACGGATCGCTAGCCCCGGAAAAGGCTGCGCGCAAGGTCGTTTTCACTCAACACGGCCAGCATACGCACTGTTCCGTTCGGCCATTCGACGCTAGAGATTGCGGCTGCGATGAATGAAGACACTGGGGAAGGCCCGCCGTGATAACGCTGGACGACATGAAACGCCAAGCTGCCGCCGAGGCGCTTGATCACGTCCGCGACGGGATGAAGCTCGGACTCGGCACCGGATCGACGGCGAAGCACTTCGTCGAACTGCTTGGTGAGCGTGTCAGCGCCGGTCTCAAGGTGATCGGCGTGCCGACGTCCGAGACCACCCGGATGGACGCCGAGCGTTGTGGCATTCCCGTGACCACACTCGACCAGATCGATCGCCTCGACCTGACGGTCGATGGCGCCGACGAAATCGACGGTGCTCTCAACGCGATCAAGGGCGGCGGCGGTGCCCTGCTACGGGAAAAGATTGTGGCGGCGGCTTCGGATCGCATGATTGTGATTGCCGATGACAGCAAGGCCGTCGAAATGCTGGGCCGGTTTCCGCTTCCCGTCGAAGTCATTCCTTTTGGCCTTGCCGCGACGCAGCGGGCAATCGCAAAAGCCTTTGCAGAAACGGGCGTTTCCGGGCAAATGAAGATCCGGGAGAGAACCACAGGCCATGTTTTCGTCACCGATGGCGGCCACTGGATCGTCGATGCCGATCTGGGACGGATTCCCGATCCGCCACGGCTAGCCGGTGCGCTCGCGGCTGTACCGGGAGTGGTCGAGCATGGGTTATTTATCGGGCTCGCCAGCTTCGCATTGCTGGCTGGCCCATCTGGAATTCGTACAATTGAACGGCGCTAGCGCCGAACCGCAGGAGAACGACGATGAATGGATTTTCGCGAGCGCTGGGCGTCGCAGGTTTCGTGCTCGGCGTCGCACTGGCCGGCGCCACGGCTCAGGCGCAGCAGAAGCCGTCCGCAGCCGCGATCGCTACGGCAAAGGAAATTCTGGTGATCAAGAAGGCAACCGGCATTTATGAGAACGCGGTGCCCGGAATGGTTCAGCGCACCAAGACCGCGCTATTGCAGTCCAATCTGAACTACCAGAAGGACCTGAACGAAGTGGCCGTTAAAATCGCAAAGGATTTGACCGGCCGTGAGAAGGAGATCGGCGACGAGATGGCGAAACAGTACGCCACCGATTTTACCGAACAGGAGCTCAAGGAGTTGCTGACGTTTCTGAAATCGCCGATCGGCCGCAAAATGATCGAGCAGGAGCCGAAGACCATCGACGCCAGCCTCGCGTTCATGAACAAATGGGCAGAGACTTTTGCTGAAGAAATCAACGGCAAGTTCAGGGCCGAGATGAGAGCGCGCGGCAAGGAGATCTGATCGCGTATCGGCGACAAGGCACACGATGGCTGACTTCGATGTCGATCTTTTTGTAATCGGAGGTGGTTCGGGTGGTGTCCGCGCCGCCCGCATCGCTGCCGACCATGGTGCGAAAGTCATCGTCGCCGAGGAGTACCGCATGGGCGGCACCTGCGTCATTCGCGGGTGCGTGCCGAAAAAGCTGATGGTCTATGCCTCCCATGTTCATCAGGAACTGCAGGACGCCGCCGGATTCGGCTGGACCATTCCGAGTGCGGAGTTCGACTGGCCGACGTTCATCGGCCGCAAGGACAAGGAAATCGCGCGGCTTGAGGCGGCCTATTCGGCCAATGTCGAGAAGTCCGGCGCGACGATCATCAAGACCCGGGCCGTTTTCGATGATGCCCATACGTTGCGGCTCGGTACCGGCGAGCGGGTTACCGCGAAGTACATTCTGATTGCCACGGGTGGGACGCCGAATCACGGCACGGCGATTCCCGGCATCGAGCATGTGATCTCGTCCAATGAGGTGTTCCATCTTGCGCAACAACCGCGCCGCATCGTGATTCAGGGCGGTGGTTACATCGCGCTCGAATTCGCCTGCATTTTCGCGGGGCTCGGCTCGAACGTGACGCTCGTCTATCGCGGCGAGAATATCCTGCGCGGTTTCGATGAGGATGTGCGCACTCATGTCCGCGCGGAAATGGAGAAGGCCGGCATCTCCATTGTTACGGGATGCACTGTCTCCAGAGTCGACAAGCACGCCGAGGGTTTCGATGCCCATATCTCGAATGGATCGAAGGTGCCTGCAGACCAGGTGATGTTTGCGATCGGACGCTACCCGAATGTCAACAATCTCGGACTGGAAAAGGCGAACGTGGAGACGAATGTCCGCGACGGCAGCATCGTCGTCGATGGGTTCTCACAGACGTCGGTCCCGCATATCTATGCGGTCGGCGACGTCACCAATCGCGTCAACCTCACGCCGGTCGCGATCCGCGAAGGGCATGCGTTTGCCGATACCGTATTCGGCAATCGTCCAGTCCGCGTCGATCATTCCGACATCCCGACCGCTGTTTTCACGCAGCCAGAGGTTGGAACCGTCGGTCTGACCGAGGCTCAGGCGCGCGCGGCGTTCACCCACGTCGATATCTACAGGGCTGAATTCCGGCCGATGAAGGCAACGATCTCAGGCTCCACAAGCCGCGTGATGATGAAGTTGATCGTCGACGGGCTGAGCGACCGCATCGTCGGCTGCCACATCGTCGGGCCGGATGCGGGCGAACTGATTCAGGTCATCGGCATCGCGGTGAAAATGAAGGCGACGAAGGCCGACTTCGATGCCACCATGGCGGTTCATCCAACCGCAGCCGAAGAACTTGTCACCATGCGCAAGCCCTCAGCGCGCTATGTGCGCGAGGCAGCGGAATAACCATCGGTATTTCGGCCGGTCTTGAGAGCGTGGAAACGCGCGAGCAGCAATTCCACATCGCTGGTCTCGATCGGGGCTGCTTCCTGTGCAGTATTGGTTTCGATGGTATCGGATATCACGGCGTTGGCCTCTATAGCTTTGGCGCCTGAGGTCTTTTGTTCGCTGGTTTCGGTTGGGATTTCTGATTTCGGCGCCGGGCTCGCAGGCTGTTGAACCGCTGCCGATTCCGCGATGGATGCAGTGACCTTGGCTTCGCCGGCTTTGCTCTCGTTCGGGATTGCCGGTGGGCTCGCCGTCACCTCAGGCTTCGATGTTTCCACTTTTGCGGTTGCTTCGGTGTCCGCCGGAGCCTGCGCGACGTCACTGACTGGTACCGGAAGGATTTCGTCTTCGCCCGTCAGCCAATCGCCTGCCTTGCGCCAGAGCGTTGTGCGGTGTTGCGGGCGGAAGAAGCCGAAATGGCCGATCTGACCGGCGTTGTTGTCTTTGGGCAGGATATCGATGATCTCGGGCTCGATGGCGGTGAAGCCCGAGCACAGCATCTCGACTGCTGGCCGCGTCGCCCAGGGATCATCTGCGATGCAGAACGCGCGCAACTCGCCGCGATACTTCTCAAAGTTTGCCCGGCCCTCGAGTCTCTCGTCGGTAAAAAAATAGCGCGGGTTCATCACCCACGACACCCATTGCAGAAACACGTTCTTCGGCATGTCCTCGCCGAGCCCGAGGCGGCCCGGGACATATCCCATCGCATGCACCAGTGGGCTGCCGATGTATCTGAGCATCGCGTAGACGCGGTATCGTTCAGGAGACGGGAACAGCTTCCAGTATGCAGCCTGGGCTGAGACCAGAAGCGTCCGCTGGATCTCGGTGTTGTTGGCGAGAAGTCCGACGGCCTGCCCACCGAACGAATGCCCGATCACGTTCAGCGGCAACTCCTTGTAGCGCAGCCGCATCCAGTCGACCGCTGCGGTTGCATCGAGCTTTGCCCAGTCGCTCATACTGGCGGAGAAGCCGACCAGCGATTTCGGCTTCGAGCCGCCGATGCCGCGATAATCGTAGATCAGGACGGCGCAGCCGCGTCCGGCCAGATAACTTGCAAAACCTCGATAGA
This sequence comes from Hyphomicrobiales bacterium, assembly GCA_021732215.1. Lineage (GTDB taxonomy): Bacteria > Pseudomonadota > Alphaproteobacteria > Rhizobiales > Xanthobacteraceae > SG-bin9. Next base: position 99,616 of record JAKFVL010000020.1, on the reverse strand, counting down.
TCTTTCGCGGAACGGCTGTGGCCGAATTGATCAGGATGGCCTGTTTGCGCTTCGCCCGGCGGGGCAAGAACAGCGTCGCCGCGAGCGAATAGCCATCGGCCGCCTGCAACTTGATGTCATCACTGAAAACGTCGTCCAGCTCAGCCTCGCCCACCGCAAACCCGCCTATTTGCAAAGCTACATCTTCACCCTCGCTATTTTTTGCGCGTAAGACCTTGAGGTGCAAGGGCGAATTGCAACTGGCGGTCGGACCGGAGCCTGTGTATAAGGCGGCCCGCCGATACCTTCCGGTGTGAAGGCGGCAATTTTCTCAGGAGTTTCAATCATGTCCGAGCGGTGGACACCCGACAGCTGGCGCAGCAAGCCTGTTTTGCAAATTCCGGAATACCCGGACGCGAAAGCCTTGGCCGATGTCGAGGCGCAACTCGCTACCTTTCCGCCGCTGGTTTTTGCAGGTGAGGCACGCAACCTGAAAAAGGGGCTGGCCCGCGTCGCAGCCGGCGACGCTTTCCTGCTCCAGGGCGGCGATTGCGCCGAGAGCTTCGCCGAGCACGGCGCCAACAACATCCGCGATTTTTTCCGCGTGCTGCTGCAGATGGCAGTCGTCATGACCTATGCCGGTGCAGTGCCGGTGGTGAAGGTCGGGCGGATCGCCGGACAGTTCGCCAAGCCGCGTTCGTCGCCGATGGAGAAAATCGACGGCGTCGAACTGCCGAGCTATCGCGGCGACATCGTCAACGACATCGCGTTCACGCCGGAAGCGCGCAATCCCGATCCGCAGCGCCAGATGATGGCGTACCGGCAATCGGCGGCGACGCTCAATCTGTTGCGCGCGTTCGCCACCGGCGGCTTCGCCAACCTGGGAAGCGTGCACCAGTGGATGCTCGGTTTCCTGAAGGATTCGCCGCAATCCCGCCGTTACAAGGAACTGGCGGACCGCATTTCGGACGCACTTAACTTCATGCGTGCCTGCGGGCTCGATCTGGAAAGCCATCCGGAATTGCGCGCGACCGATTTCTACACCAGTCACGAAGCGCTGCTGCTCGGCTACGAGCAGGCGTTCACCCGCGTCGATTCCACGACCGGCGACTGGTACGCGACGTCGGGCCATATGATCTGGATCGGCGACCGCACCCGCCAGCTCGATCACGGTCATGTCGAGTATTTCCGCGGCATCAAGAATCCGATCGGCCTCAAGTGCGGACCGTCGCTGAAGCCCGACGAACTGCTGAAGCTGATCGACGTGCTCAATCCCGACAACGAGCCGGGCCGGCTGACGCTGATTGCCCGTTTCGGCTCGGACAAGGTCGGCGATCATCTGCCGCAGATGATCCGCGCCGTGCAGCGGGAAGGGCGCACGGTGGTGTGGTCGTGCGATCCGATGCACGGCAACACCATCACGGCGACGTCCGGCTACAAGACCCGGCCGTTCGATCGCATCGTCTCGGAGATCAAGTCATTCTTTGCGGTTCATGCGGCCGAGGGCACCCACGCCGGCGGCGTGCATCTGGAGATGACAGGGCAGGACGTCACCGAATGCATCGGCGGCGCGCGTGCGATCACGGACGAGGGTTTGAACGACCGCTATCATACGGTCTGCGATCCGCGGCTCAACGCCGAGCAATCGATCGACATTGCCTTCCTGATGGCCGAACTGCTGAAGCAGGAACGTGCCGGGAAGACGAAGCCGTTGCCGGCCGCGGCGGGAATGTAGGGCTGGAATCGGTAGGCAGGCGCATCATGTGTTTTGTTCGAGCATGAAAAAGAACAGGTATCCACTTTTCCGGATCATGCCTTGATGCTCCGCTTCTGGCGCGCCACGCTCAACAGCCGTAACGGGCTCGCTTTCGCAGCCCGGTCCGAGCAGGCGTTTCGCGAAGAGATCGTGGCTCTGCTGCTGGCGCTGCCGCTGTCATGGCTGATCGGCGTCACCATGTGGCGCCGGATCGAACTGGTTGCGGTCGTGCTGCTGGTGATGGTGGTCGAGCTTCTCAATACCGCGATCGAGAAGCTCGCCGACCGGCTGACCACCGAGCAAGACATGCAGATCGGACGGGTCAAGGATATGGGCTCGGCGGCAGTGGGTATCGCACTGCTGATTGCCGGCGTGTTCTGGCTGTTCGCCATCGCTGAGCGCATCGGCCTTGTATAGACCGTCTGCGGTCAAGCGTGGAGCGAATGTCAAATCCGCTCCACCAGCGGATTGCGGAATCCCGGGCCAAGGGGCACCATAACGGCATGACTTCACAACTCTCCATCGCGCTGGCGCAACTGAATCCGATTGTCGGCGATGTCGTAGGCAACGCCGACAAGGTTCGCGCCGCACGCTCGCGCGCGAAAGCGGACGGCGCAGATCTGCTTGTGCTTTCCGAATTGTTCATTGCCGGATATCCGCCGGAAGACCTGGTGCTGAAACCGGCATTCCAGGCGGCCTGCCGTGCGGCGGTGGAAGAGCTTGCGCGCGAAACCTCGGACGCCGGGCCGGCGGTGCTGGTCGGCACGCCATGGGTCGAGGATGGCAAGCTCTACAATGCCTGCGCGTTGCTCGATGGCGGCCGTATCGCGGCGCTGCGCTTCAAGGTCAACCTTCCAAACTACGGCGTGTTCGACGAGAAGCGGGTGTTTGCGCGCGGCCCTGTGTCAGGGCCTCTGACGATCCGCGGCGTCCGCATCGGATTGCCGATCTGTGAGGACATCTGGGTCGAGGAATCCGAAGACTACGAAAATATCGTCGAGTGCCTGGCGGAGACCGGCGCGGAAATTCTGGTGGTGCCGAACGGCTCGCCATACTGGCGCGACAAGGACGATGTGAGGCTGTCGGTGGCGGTGGCGCGCGTCACCGAGAGCGGGTTGCCGCTGATCTATCTCAATCAGGTTGGCGGACAAGACGAGCTGGTGTTCGACGGCACGTCGTTTGCCCTCAACGCGGACCGCACGCTGGCGGCTCAGCTTCCGGCGTTCGAGGAATGCATCACGACGCTGCATTGGACCAAGAACGCGAACGGCTGGCATTGCAAAAGCGACATCGCGCCGGTGGTCGATGGCGACGAGGGCGACTATGCCGCCTGCGTGCTCGGGCTTCGCGACTATGTACAGAAGAACGGATTTCCCGGTGTGCTGCTCGGGGTCTCCGGCGGGATCGACTCTGCATTGTGCGCGGCGATCGCCGTCGATGCGCTCGGCGCCGACCGCGTCCGTGGCGTGATGCTGCCGTTCAAGTATACCGCACAGGTATCGCTCGATGATGCCGCCAAGCTCGCGGCCGCGCTCGGCTTTCGCTATGAAGTGTTGCCGATCGCGGCGGCGGTGAACGGTTTCGAGGATATTCTCGCCGCGCCGTTCAAGGGATTGCCGCGCGACATCACGGAGGAGAACCTGCAGGCGCGCACGCGCGGGACGCTGTTGATGGCGATATCCAACAAGACTGGCGCCATGGTCGTCACCACCGGCAACAAGTCGGAAATGTCGGTCGGCTATGCGACGCTGTACGGCGACATGAACGGCGGCTTCAACCCGGTGAAGGACATCTACAAGACCGAGGTGTTCCGCCTGTCGGCGCTGCGCAATACGTGGAAACCTTCGTTCGCGCTCGGGCCATCGGGTGAAGTGATTCCACCCAACATCATCACCCGGCCGCCGACCGCCGAATTGCGCGAGAACCAGACCGATCAGGATTCGCTGCCGCCCTACGATGTGCTCGACGCCATCCTGCAACGGCTGGTCGAGCGCGAGCAGCCATCGGCGTCGATCATCGAGGAGGGTTTCGATCGCGAGACCGTGACGCGGATCGATCGCTTGCTGAACATCGCCGAATACAAGCGCCGTCAGGCTGCCCCCGGCGTGAAGGTGACGCGCAAGAACTTCGGCCGCGACCGCCGCTATCCGATCACCAATCGCTTCCGCGATCCGGCGAAGCCGCTGCCGAAGCCGGACGACGCGCTGGTCACTCGATCCAGCCGCGGTGCGGTCGACGTATTTGACTGATCGATTGCGGGTTTACTGTTTCGCCGGGATGAACGTCGGCCCGACCGAGCGGATCGGCTTGTTCTCGGAAGCCGCAGGCGCGCTGCTCGTGGCTGATGCAGCGGTGGGGGCATCTGTTTGAGCCGACGGCGCGGTGGCCGCTGCTGTGGCAGGCGCTGCGGTTGCGCCCTTTTTCTGGCCGGCCGGCGCTTTTGCACCCGGCGGCTGTGACAACCGCTTCGCCTGTTCCTCGGTGACGATGATATCGCCTTGGGCCGCCGACGCGCGATCGTCGATATTTTTCAGCGCATCCGACCACGTTTGGCCCGGCGCCTTGCACTGGCATGACGCCGTGAATTCCTGGCGGAAACGGAACGCATTCGGCGATGACGAATAGGTCTGCCCGCTGATCGAGACCGCCTGGTTGATGTCTTCGCCGGGATTCCGGTACGAATACAAATTCGCTTCGGACGCCGGACACAACGCCTTGCAGGAACGTTCGTCATCGGCAAAACGGCTTTGCGAGGTCGAGAACGAGATCGGGAAATAATATCCATCGCAGGAGCGAACGCAGACGGTGCGGTAGGTGCCGGACGGCACGCCGAGATCGCTGCCCGGCACGTTCGATGCTGTATTGCCGCCGAACAGATTTTCGAAGAAGCCGCCTTGCTGCTGGCGTGAGGCAGCGGCGTATTGTGGACCGCAATTGTTCTGAGCGAGCGATGCGAGCACCGAGCGGCGCTGGTTGTCGCGCTCCAGATTGCCTCCGCCGCCACGCAGCCGCTCGAGGCTGGTGTTGATCTGATCGAGGTTGGCGCGCATTTGCTGGATCTGGTTGTTGACCGGACCGCATTGCGCCGATTGGGCGCTGAACAGCGAGAAGAAACCCGAACTGTCGCAGCCCATGCGCTTGGCCTGCGCCGTCACGCGCTCCAGCTCGCTTTGCTGGCGGCCTGCGGCCTCTTCATAGCGCCGGACCTGATCGGCGCGGGCCGGGTCCACGCCCCCGCGATCGATCAGGGCCAACTGGCCTTCGAGCCGCTGACAGAGGGGATTGGCAGACGCGCCGCCCGGCTGGCCCTGAGGCGGCGCGCCCTGGGCCAGCGCATGCCCTCCCAGGGCGGTGAACGCAGCCAACATCGCGCCCGCGAGCAGCGAGCGAAACGGGGCGTATCGGGGAGCAACGTTTTTGGTTGGCAAGTCAGCCATGGTCCCGGTCATGAGCGCGAATCGAGCTTTTCGGCGGTTGGTCTGCCGCGGCGGCTCATTTACTCGCTTCTGGCCGCAACGTCACGCCGTTTCACGGCGGCAGTGTGGCAGCCAAAGGGTCTCAAGGCCCGATTGTCAGGAACTTTCAGCGCTGGCAGGTGATCGCGATAAATTCGCCACAGCCGCCGCGCGGGCAGCCATCGCTGATCGATTTCGGCAGCGCGCCAGTTATTTCCTCCGGGTCGATCCGGCGATAGGCGGTGGCTTGCGAGAATTCCCGTGACTGGCAATAGGCACGCGCGGCGGGAGCGCCGCACTTCTCGCTATTGGCGAGGCACTGGTCGATCCCATAGCCGTCCGACGGATTGGCGATGATGAACACACGGCTGTCGGCGCTGGCCAAAGACGATAACGCGACGGACACAAAGACACTGAAGCACAGGGCAATGATCTGACGCATGGGTCACCGGCTATCGGAAATTGACGCTCAACCGATAGTTCCAAAGCGTTAATAAAGATTAACCATGGGCGGCCGCGATGTGCGGGTTAGGCGATTCACGGCCGGAAAGACAACCCAAAACAGGCCCTTGCGGGCTTGACGGATTTGGCCGCCTGACCCCATGGTGCGGTCCATGAACGGTTCCGTCTCCGCATTCGCCATTTGCCGCGAGATTATGAGCTAGCGATTCGCTGGCTGAGGCCGTCTTTTCTCGATCGAGATTGATAAGACGCCCGGCCACAGGGATGAAAAACCTATGGACTTGAGGCTCTACGATACGCTGACCCGGCAGAAGAAGCCGTTCGCGCCGATCGATCCGCACAACGTGCGGATGTATGTCTGCGGGCCGACGGTCTACGACTTCGCGCATATCGGCAATGCGCGGCCGGTGATCGTGTTCGACGTACTATTCCGCCTGCTGCGCCACCTCCATGGCGAGACGCACGTCACCTACGTGCGCAACATCACCGACGTCGACGACAAGATCAACGCGCGGGCGGTGCGCGATTTCCCCAACCTGCCGCTGAATGACGCGATCCGTCAGGTGACGGAGAAGACCACGGCGCAGTTCCACGCGGACGTGAAGGCGCTGGGCTGCTTGCCGCCGACATATGAGCCGCGCGCGACCGACTTCGTGCTGCCGCGCGCGGACGGCAAGGCCGACATGGTGACGCTGATCAAGCAATTGATCGCGCGCGGTCATGCGTATGAGGCTGGCGGCGAGGTGCTGTTCGACACGGTGTCGATGCCGGACTATGGGCAACTCTCGGGACGCAAGCTCGAAGATCAACAGGCCGGCGCGCGCGTCGCTGTCGAAGCGCACAAGAAAAATCCGGCCGACTTCGTGCTCTGGAAGCAATCGTCCGACGAAGAGCCGGGTTGGGACAGCCCGTGGGGGCGGGGACGTCCGGGCTGGCACATCGAGTGCTCGGCGATGAGCGCGGCTTATCTGGGCGAGGTATTCGACATCCACGGTGGCGGTCTCGACCTGATCTTCCCGCACCATGAAAACGAAATCGCACAGTCACGCTGCGCGCACGGTACGCACGCGATGGCGAACATCTGGATGCACAACGGCTTCCTTCAGGTCGAAGGCGAGAAAATGTCGAAATCGCTCGGGAATTTCTTCACGATCAATGAGCTGTTGGCAGATTGGCATGGTGAGGTTCTGCGCTTCAATATGCTGAAGACGCATTATCGATCTCCGATCGATTGGACGGTAAGCGCGCTGAACGAAAGCAAGCGTGAATTACAAACTTGGGCTAATGCACTCGAAAACACCGAAGGTATGTTTCGGTCTATAGGGCAACGAGCAACTGGGGTTTTGCCGAGTCCGAGCAACGCGATTCTGGAAGCAATCAGTGATGATCTAAACACGTCGCAGATGGTTACGGAGCTTCGTTCTATTTTTTCTAGACTGCGATCTGGCGATCCTTCAGCCAGTGTCGAACTGATGCAGAACCTAGAATTCTTAGGGTTGCTTCGCTCAGATCAATTAGCATTGTTAAATCCCTATCATGTCGGCTCTGGTGGGCGCCTTGCTTCCCCTGAGACAAAGCACAAACTCGATTTGCTACAGATTGCATTCGCCAATGGAAACACTGCCCTACAAGACAAGCTAACGTTGGAGCTGCAGAAAGCAGGGGTCACCGTCTCAATTTTTGAGAATGGCGCAGTCAGTTATGAGGTTACGGGTAGCGCCATCGATATTGATGGGTTGATTGCGGCTCGTGCCGCCGCTCGCGCGCGAAAAGATTTCAAGGAATCCGATCGCATCCGCGATGAGCTCGCGGCGATGGGTGTTGTGCTGAAGGACGGCAAGGACGCCAGCGGCAATCCGACGACGATGTGGGAGATCGCGCGATGAGTCTCCCGACTTGTTTTTTCATTGAGCAGAGTGCGTCACGCGCGCCCCGAACTGCTCCCTCCCCCCTAGAGGGGGAGGGTTGGGGAGGGGGGTACGTTGCACGTTCTGAAATTGATACCCCCCTCCCGACGCCGCTTCGCGTCGCCGACCTCCCCCTCAAGGCGGGAGGTAACAAGAAAGCGAAGCATCGGCGTCTTGATGGTTTAGCGTCTTGCTTGCGCTCGATGCCACTTTCTCCCGCAAGGGGAGAGGGAAAGAAAGAGCCGGCGCGATGACCAGACCCGACACGCCGTTTCCGAAGCACTGGCGCTATTACATCGTTCTGAAATGGGCGGTGATCGCCGCGGCTGTCGTTATTGCACTCAAGTTGTTCGGAGCGTTCTGACGTCATGGGACAGGCGCTGCCAAAACCCGGGCTTCGCCCGATGCTGCCGGACGATGTGCCGATCCTTGCGGCGATCTTTGTCGCCAGCATCGAGGAGTTGGCGGAAGACGATTACTCAGAGGCGCAACGCGAGGCATGGGCTGCCACCGCCGACGATGAGGAAAGTTTCGGTGCGCGGCTGTCAGGGCAACTCACGCTCGTCGCAACATTGCAAAATTCGCCGGTCGGATTCGCGTCGATGAAGGGCGCCGATCATATCGACATGCTCTATGTGCATCCGGCCGCGGCGCGGCAAGGCGTCGCAACCTCGCTCTGCGATGCGCTCGAAAAGCTGGCCGCCGCGCGCGGGACGCCGAAGCTCACGGTCGATGCCAGCGATACCGCGCACGATTTGTTCAGGAAACGCGGCTATACTGATCGCCAGCGCTCGACCATCACCATCGGCGACGAATGGCTTGCCAATACGCGCATGGAAAAGATGCTGATCGCGGGCGTCAACGACAACCCGGATACTCGTCAATGAGCACAAAAGCTCTGACCAAAGAGCGGCTTTATCTGTTCGACACCACGCTGCGCGACGGCGCGCAGACCCATGGCGTCGACTTCACGCTGCACGACAAGCGACTGATCGCGCAGATGGTGGATGATCTGGGCGTCGACTACGTCGAGGGTGGCTATCCTGGAGCCAACCCGCTGGATACGGAATTCTTCTCCAAGCACCCGAAGCTCGATCACGCGCGCTTCACCGCGTTCGGGATGACCCGCCGTGCCGGACGCTCGGCTTCGAACGATCCGGGCGTCGCGGCGTTGCTCGATGCCAAGGCCGATGCGATCTGCTTTGTCGCCAAGACTCATGACTATCACGTCAAGGTCGCGCTCGAGACGACCAACGAGGAGAACCTCGCTTCAATCCGTGACAGCGTTGCCGCTGCTAAAGCCAAGGGCCGGGAGGTCATGCTCGACTGCGAGCATTTCTTCGATGGTTACAAATCCAATCCGCAGTATGCGCTGGCTTGCGCGAAAGCGGCTTATGAGTCCGGCGCGCGGTGGGTCGTGCTGTGCGACACCAATGGCGGCTCGATGCCGAACGAGGTCGAGAGCATTGTTGCCGAAGTGGTGAAGCATATTCCCGGCGACCATGTCGGCATTCACGCCCACAACGACACCGAGCAGGCAGTGGCGAACTCGCTGGCCGCGGTGCGCGCGGGGGCGCGACAAATTCAGGGGACGCTGAATGGGCTCGGCGAGCGCTGCGGCAACGCGAACCTGTGTTCGCTGATTCCGACCTTGAAGCTGAAGCCGGAATTTGCGGGCGTCTACGATATCGGCGTCTCGGACGACAAACTCGCGACGCTGGTCCAGGTGTCGCGTGCGCTCGACGACATGCTCAATCGGGTCCCAAACCGCCACGCGCCTTATGTCGGCGAAAGCGCGTTCGTGACCAAGACCGGCATTCATGCGTCGTCGATCATGAAAGACCCGGCGACCTACGAACACATTGCTCCCGATGTGGTCGGCAACCATCGCAAGGTGCTGGTGTCGGATCAGGCGGGGCGCTCCAACGTGCTGGCCGAATTGGCGCGCGCCAATATCAAGGTTGATCCGAAAGACCCAAAGCTCGTCCGTCTGCTTGAAGAAGTGAAGGACCGCGAGGCCGCGGGTTTTGCTTACGAGTCCGCGAATGCCTCGTTCGATCTGCTGGCGCGCCGCACGCTCGGTCGCGTGCCGGACTATTTCGATGTGGTGCAGTTCGATGTCAACGTCGAGCAGCGCTACAACGCCAACGGCAAGCGCATCACTGTGGCGATGGCAGTGGTCAAGGTCGAGGTCGCCGGCGAGACGCTGATCTCGGCGGGCGAGGGCAACGGTCCGGTGAACGCGCTCGACGTCGCGCTGCGCAAGGATCTTGGCAAGTATCAGAAGTATATCGAGGGGCTTCGGCTGATCGACTATCGCGTGCGTATCCTCAATGGCGGCACGGAGGCTGTGACCCGCGTGCTGATCGAGAGCGAGGATGAAACCGGCGAACGGTGGACCACGATTGGCGTGTCGCCGAACATCATCGATGCGTCGTTTCAGGCTCTGATGGACTCGGTGATTTACAAACTGGTGAAATCGAACGCGCCGGTTTGAGCAGCTTCCGTCCGGAGCGGGCTAGCGGAGGGCGTCAATGATCGACCACGTGTCTCTCGCGGTTAGCGATCTCGATCGTGCGGTGCCGTTCTATGAGCGAGCCTTCGCCCCGCTTGGTCTCACGAAGCTGGTCGTTCGTTCGGGTATGGTCGGCTTCGGCAAAACCTATCCGGAAGTCTGGATCAATCTGCGGGCAGGGATGGCGAAGCTCTCGCCGGACAGCGGTGCGCATCTATGCCTGCGCGCGCGTACGACATCCGAGATCGACGGGTTCCATGCCGCCGCCGTCGCGGCGGGTGCGACTTCCGAATCCGGGCCGTCGCTGCGACCACATGACCGGGTGCGCTATTACGCAGCGTTTGTGGTCGATCACGACGGCAACCGGATCGAGGCAGTGACGTTTCCGCAAGGGTGAGACCGGTCATTCGCTCCGCGTCATGCCAATACTCTGCGGCGTCACGCCCGGGCTCACAAACGCCGGGCGACTTCGGGCGCGAGTTGTTTTGCCTGATCGGCAGTTTTCGCCGCCGCTGCGCGCAGCTTCGGCAGTATATCCTCGATGCGGTCGGCCTTCAAAATCTCGACCGAAAGTCCGGGCCGGATGAATGCCGTCGTTCGCATGTGATCGAGCAGCGTGAACAGCGGCTCCCAGAAGCCGTCGATATTGGCGAGCAGGATTGGCTTGGTATGGCGCCCGAGCTGCGCCCAAGTGAGCTGTTCGACGAGCTCTTCCAGTGTGCCGACACCGCCGGGGAGCGCCACGAATGCATCAGACCGCTCGAACATCAATCGTTTGCGTTCATGCATGTCGGCGGTGACGATCATCTCCTGCGCATCCTTGAGCGCATTCTCCCGGGCGGTCAGAAATTCCGGGATAATGCCGATCACCTTGCCGCCGTGCTCGATGGCGGATTTGGCGACTGCGCCCATCAGCCCGACCGAGCCGCCGCCATAGACGAGGCCGATTTTATTCTCGGCAAGAGTCTTGCCGAAGGCTTTTGCGCCGTCCACGAATTTGGGATTGGTGCCGGGGCCGGAGCCGCAATATACGCAGACGTTCCTGATCATGCTCATTGGTGCGATGTGGCATCGCAATCCGGCATCGTCAAGGAGATCGCCGCAAGCGCGCCTGCCGTCCGAATTGTTTGCGCTGCCAGATGAAAGATTTCATGCGGTGAGGGTGCGGATCGCACCGAAACATCCTATATCACGGGCAATATGACGAATATCACAAACCCTTCGCGGCGGCGTGCCGCCAGCGCTTCTCCGAAGGCCGCCTGAATGGCCGAGCCTGCTGTCGCAAATCCCACCGCGAAACGGCGTCCCGCGACCATTGACGAAAACGCGACGCTGTTCGGGACGCTGGTGCATCTGTGGCCTTACATCTGGCCGGGTGATCGCTTCGACCTGAAAATGCGCGTGCTCTGGTCGGTCGCGCTGCTGCTGCTTGCCAAGCTGGCGACGGTCGCGGTGCCCTTTACCTTCAAATGGGCGATCGATGCGCTGACGCGCGCCGACACGGCGCCCGTGCAGCCCTCGAACTGGGCGCTCTGGCTGATCGCCTCGCCGCTGATCATGACAGTGAGCTATGGCCTGATCCGCGTTCTCATGGCGGTGCTGACACAATGGCGCGACGGCATCTTCGCCAAGGTCTCGATGCACGCCGTGCGCCGGCTCGCCTACAAGACATTCGTACACATGCACGAGCTTTCGCTCCGCTTTCATCTCGAGCGGAAGACCGGCGGCCTGACGCGGGTGCTGGAACGCGGCCGCAACGGCATCGAAACCATCGTGAGGATGGTGATCCTGCAACTGCTGCCGACCATCGTCGAAGTGACGCTGATCGCGGCCGTACTGCTCTGGCAATTCGACTGGCGCTATGTGCTGGCGATATTGGGGACGGTCGCAGCATACATGTACTTTACGTATCTCGCGACCGAGTGGCGGATCGAAATTCGCCGCCGCATGAACGACAGTGACACCGAAGCGAACACCAAGGCGATCGACTCGCTGCTCAACTATGAGACAGTGAAGTATTTCAGTGCGGAGGAGCGCGAGGCGCAACGCTACGACCGCTCAATGGAGCGTTTCGAAAAAGCCAGCGTTCATACCTATACGTCGCTGGCGATGCTGAATGCAGGGCAAGCGGTGATTTTCACCATCGGCCTCACGGCAGTGATGGTGATGTGTGCGATCGGCGTGCGCAACGGCACCAATACGGTCGGTGACTTCGTCATGGTCAACGCCATGATGATCCAGCTCTACCAGCCTCTGAATTTCATGGGGATGGTCTATCGCGAGATCAAGCAGGCGGTCGTGGATATCGAGAAGATGTTCGGCGTGCTTAATCGCGATCCCGAAATCAAGGACCGGCCCGGCGCGCGGCCGCTCCGGGTCAGTGCCGGCGTGGTGAAGTTCGACGATGTACGGTTTGCCTATGAGGCCGAGCGGCCGATCCTGAAGGGGTTGTCGTTCGAGGTGCCGGCTGGCAAGACTGTCGCCATCGTCGGACCGTCGGGCGCGGGCAAGTCGACCATCTCGCGGCTGCTGTTCCGGCTTTACGACATCAGCGGTGGGCAGATCACGATCGACGGACAGGACATCCGCGATGTGACGCAGGCGTCCCTCCGTGCGTCGATCGGCATGGTGCCGCAGGATACAGTGCTGTTCAACGATACCATTCGCTACAATATCCGCTATGGCCGCTGGGATGCGAGTGACGCCGATGTCGAGCAAGCGGCCGCGATGGCGCAAATCGACGGCTTCATCCGGATGTCGCTGAAGGGATACGAGACCGAGGTTGGCGAGCGCGGGCTGAAATTATCGGGCGGCGAGAAGCAGCGCGTTGCGATTGCGCGGACTGTGCTGAAGGCTCCGCCGATCCTGGTGCTCGATGAAGCAACGTCGGCGCTCGACAGTCATACCGAGCATGAAATCCAGGAAGCGCTCGAGCGCGTGTCGCGGAATCGTACGTCGCTCGTGATCGCACACCGACTTTCGACCATCGTCGGAGCGGACGAAATTATCGTTCTCGACAAGGGCCGGATTGCCGAGCGCGGCACTCATATGCAACTGCTGGCAGCCGACGGACTTTACGCCAGTATGTGGAACAGGCAACGCGAGGCCCAGGAGGCGCGCGAAAAGCTCGCCAAGATCGGCGACGATGATGCTGCCGCTCCCAACCGCGTCCCGCCACCGCTGGACGAACCCGCCGAAACGTCCGCCGAGACCTTTCGTCCGCTGGTCACGCCCGACGCTGCGGAGTAGTTTCGCGCCCAGCGGCGATTCCTGCCGCCAGCTTTTAACCGGTGGCTTGATGTCGATTTTGAATTCGGTTCGCGCGCAGATTCCTCCGATCCATCCGGAGGGTTATCCGTTCATCGGCGGCTTTGCGCTTGCGAGCCTGATCCTGTTCTGGATATGGACGCCGCTGGGCTGGATCGGCACAGCGCTGACCGTCTGGTGCGCGCTGTTTTTCCGGGATCCGGTACGGGTTACGCCGACGCGGGAAGGGCTCGTGGTTTCGCCGGCTGACGGCCGTGTCTCGATGATCACGCAAGCCATACCGCCAGCGGAGCTCGGCCTCGGCGACAAGCCGTTGCCGCGCATTTCGATCTTCATGAGCGTGTTCAACTGCCACGTGAACCGCAGCCCGGTTGCGGGCCGGATCGACCGTATCGCCTACCGTCCCGGTAAATTCGTCAATGCCGAACTCGACAAGGCCAGCGAGGACAATGAGCGAAATTCGCTGGTGATCTCGACGCCAGGCGGGCGCATTGGTGTCATCCAGATCGCAGGCTTGGTCGCGCGGCGGATTGTCTCGTTCGTGCGTGAGGGCCAGGAATTGGCGGCGGGCGAGAGGTTCGGCCTGATCCGTTTCGGCTCGCGGCTGGATGTATTCCTGCCGGAGGGGGGCAAACCGCTGGTTTCCGAGGGCCAGACGGCGGTAGCGGGGGAGACTGTGCTGGCTGATTTCCGGCTGGGTGACGGCGGGCGGACCTATCGCGTCGATTAACCATCCTCCATCTGCGGCGGGGTCCCCGCCTCGCCACAATGGCGGGGCAGGTTGAGCGTTGCTATATTGAGCCTGAAATCGAAAGTTGACCATGCTTCCAGAGTCTCCGCGCAACGATGTTCGCCGCCGCCGCTTCCGGCCCATTCCGGTTCGTATGCTGGTGCCGAATGTCATCACGTTGCTGGCGCTTTGCGCAGGCCTCACGGCAATACGTCTTGCGATCGAGGGGCGTCTCGAGCTTGCGCTCGCGGCGATTGTTTTCGCGGCAGTGCTGGACGGCATCGACGGGCGGGTGGCGCGGCTGATCAAGGGACAGTCGAAGTTCGGCGCCGAACTCGACAGTCTTGCTGACTTCGTCAACTTCGGCGTTGCGCCGGGATTGATCCTGTATTTCTGGCAGCTCAGCGAACTCAAGAACGTCGGCTGGATCGCTGCGATGGTTTACGCCATCAGTGGCGGATTGCGGCTCGCGCGCTTCAACGCGACCATGGACGATCCGAACAAACCGGCGTTTGCGGCTAATTTCTTCACTGGCGTGCCGGCGCCAGCAGGAGCAATCTGCGTGCTGCTGCCGATGTATCTGTCCTTCATCGGCGTTGTCGTGCTGCCGGTCGCGGTCACCGCGGTCTACACGCTGCTCATTGCATTCCTGATGGTTTCGCGATTGCCGGTTTTCTCAGGCAAGACGATGGGAACTCGCGTGGCGCCGGAGATGGTGCTGCCCGTCTTCGTGTTTGTCGTGCTCTTCATCGCCATCCTCGTCAGCTATCCTTGGCAATTGTTGAGCGGACTGTCGCTGCTTTACCTGCTCTGCCTTCCGATCAGCTGGATGGCTTATCGAGAGCATGCGCGTAAGGCGGAATTGGCCAAGACCGCTGCTATCGATTCTTCGGATGCATCCGAAACCGAGCCGTCCTACAGCGGCGCGACGGCCGAGCCGCCGGCTGATCGGCCTTCACGGCTCAACTAGGCAATAGCTATAGTTCGGTCGGTACCGAAACTTCCTCACCTTCGTTTGCGCTACCCCAGATGGGCAACGCCGTTTCCCATCGCCGAGGAGTCGCAACGTTATGCCGATCAAACCCGTGAACACCGTGTTCGAGCTGACGCTGCTGTTGGTGCTGGCTACGTTGTGGGGCGCGTCCTACACCTTCATCAAGATCGGCGTCGAGACCATTCCGCCGGTGACTCTGATTGCCGCACGCACGTTGGTCGCCGGAATGATACTTCTGGTCGTGATCCGCATGCGCGGCCTTTCGCTACCGACCGATATCTCAACGTGGCGGCGTTTTCTGTTTCAGGCTTGTCTGAACAGCGTCGTGCCGTTCACGCTTATTGCGTGGGCCGAACGCACGGTGGATGCGGGCCTTGCAACCATTCTCAACTCGACGTCTCCAATTTTCACATTCTTGCTGACGCTTGTTGTTGCGCATCAGGAGCCGGTCACCGTGCGCAAGCTGTCGGGAGTCTTTGCCGGGCTTATTGGTATATGTCTGATTGTCGGTGTGGAGGCTCTGGGCGGGGTTGGTCGGGAATTACTGGCTCAGGTGGCCATCGTCGCCGCGACCGTTTGCTACGCAGGGGCGGCCATCTTCGGTCGCGGCTTCAAGGGGCTGGATCCGATATTGCCGGCGGCCGGTTCGCTCATTGCGGGTGCAGCGGTTCTCGTTCCGGCCAGTCTTGTCATCGACCGGCCATGGATACTGATCCCCTCCACAGCTTCGGTTCTGGCGTTGCTTGCGCTATCGATTTTTTCAACGGCGCTGGCCTTCGTGATCTACTTCCGATTGATCCAGACACTCGGACCAGTCAGCACCACCGCGCAAGCCTATCTGCGAGTTCCGATCGGCGTCGCGATCGGAATTATTTTTCTTGGTGAGACTTTGACATCGACTGCATCGATCGGGCTGATCTGCGTTCTCGCAGGCGTAGCCGCAATGACGTTGCCGGATCGTCAGCCTGCTCGTTTCGGTCGGTAACAGCCAAAGTTATGGTTACCAGATTGCTTAGAATTCGAATGATGCAGGTGCAGAATGCCACTATCTCATAAAAGTGAAGCACCAGCATCGCTGAAATCCATGCTCGTTTACGGGACTCGCTCAAGCCGGCCACTAACCTTTACCCGAACTTAATCGCGCGGACGTTAGGGTCACCGGGCGCAGATCAGGATGATCAGTGTCGCGGCCCGCAGCGGGCGGCGTGTAAGCGTTGCGTCGGAGTGTCTCATGGATATCGCCACTGGTGCCGGATTGATCTTCGGTGCGATCGTGATTTGTACCTTGATCCTGATGGGTGGCGACTTTCGGATGTTTTACGACATCCACGCGGTAATCATCATTTTCGGCGGCTCTTTTGCGGCAACTCTGATCCGCTTTCCGTTGTCCGTCGTCCTTCACGGTCTGCCGCTCGGCATGAAATTCGCGTTCTCGCTGCGCCAGGGCTCGGCGCGTGAGATGGTCGATGAATTGGCCCGCATCGCCGAGATCGCGCGCAAGCAGGGTCCGGTCGGCCTCGAAAAGGTCGAGACCAATGATCCGTTTCTCGCCAAGGGCATTCGCTATGTCGCCGACGGTTACGATCTCGACTTTATCCGCGACAATCTCGAGCGTGACCGCGACAACTTCCTGATGCACCTTGAAGAGGGCAGCAAGATCTATCGCTCCATTGGCGATTGCGCCCCGGCTTTCGGCATGATCGGAACGCTGCTCGGCATGGTGCAGATGTTCTCCAATATGTCCGATCCTTCCAAGCTCGGTCCGTTCATGGCGGTCGCGCTATTGGCGACGCTGTACGGTGCGCTGGTGGCGAACATGTTCTGTACGCCGATTGCTGACAAGCTGCATGTCAAGCTGCTGGACGAGGATACTAACCGTACGCTGATCATCGACGGCATCTTGATGATCCGCGACTCCAAAAGCCCGGCACTCGTGCGCGAGATGCTGCTGGCCTATCTGCCCGAGAAGCACCGCCACGAAGAGGGCGAGCCGGTTCCGGCGTAATAATCCTCCAGATCCGGTTGCAGAAAGCAGCGCATGGCCAAGAAGAAACGTGGTGAAGCACATGGAGGTCACGGCTGGTTCGTGACTTTCGCCGATCTTATGGCGCTGCTGATGAGCTTCTTCGTGATGCTCGTAGCGTTCTCGACCCAGGATGCGGCGAAGCTGAAGATTGTCGCCGGCTCGATGCGCGAAGCATTTGGCGTTCAGACTGACTCGCGCTTCTCGGGTATCATCGAGTCGGACGGCTTGCCGACGCGCTCGCGGCTGAAAAACACAAAGCACACGACGCCTGACGAAGCCTCCAACAATCCGACGCCCGACGAAAACGACCAGAACCGCGAACGCGGCGCACGTCTGAAAACCGACCGCGAGTTCGCGCTCGCTTCGGCCTCGCTGCGTCAGGCGTTGCAGGACATGCCGGAGCTGACGGAAATCTCCAAGCACATCATGATCGAGGAGACCAAGCAGGGCCTCAATCTGGAGATTATCGATCAGGACGGCCGCTCGATGTTCGCCGAAAGCTCGAAGGAGCCCTACGAGCGGACCCGTCTGTTGATCCAGCGGCTTGCAAAGCCGCTCAAGGCGACGCCGCTGCGGGTCTCGATCGTCGGCCATACGTCGGCCGGCAACGGCCGCATCCGGCCGGGCTATGATGCATTCGACCTGTCCGCGGATCGGGCCAATGCGGTTCGCCAGATACTCGAGCGCGAAGGCCTGCCGACGAGCCATATTTTCGCGGTGTCTGGCAAGGCTGACAGTCAACCCCTGTTTCCGGATGACCCGGCGTTGCCGGCCAACCGCCGCGTGACCATCACCCTGATGAAGGAAGACCCGCCGCTGCCGCCCA
This sequence comes from Hyphomicrobiales bacterium, assembly GCA_021732215.1. Taxonomy (GTDB): domain Bacteria; phylum Pseudomonadota; class Alphaproteobacteria; order Rhizobiales; family Xanthobacteraceae; genus SG-bin9. Next base: position 81,699 of record JAKFVL010000020.1, on the reverse strand, counting down.
ATCTCAAGCCGTAAGGCGAGGGCGGGCACCCGCCCGATGTCAATACTGTTTTCCCCGAAAATTGCTCGTATCCTGCCGTAAAGGGCGTCACGTTGGCGGTTGCCAAGAGTGATATAAGCGGGCAAACGGAGCGCCCTCCCGGCCGACCGGCACAGGGCCAACTCCAGAGCAAAGCGCTTTTCGGGATAGCATGGCGATCAGCGAGACCAGCACCGAAGCTCAAGGTGAGGCGCCCGCCACGGCCGGTTTCTGGGGATTGACCCTCGGAAGTATCGGCGTGGTGTTCGGCGATATCGGAACCTCACCGCTGTATGCCTTTCGCGAAGCCGTGCACAACGCCTCCCACGGCGGCCCGCCATCGCGCGAAATCGTCCTTGGCGTGCTGTCGATGATCCTGTGGTCGCTGTTCGTCGTGGTGACCGCAAAATACGTCATTGTGCTGCTGCGCGCGGATAACAACGGCGAGGGCGGTACTTTATCGTTGATGGCGCTGGCGCAGCGCGCGCTCGGGCGGCGCAGCGTTCCGCTGATGGCGCTCGGCGTGATCGGCGCCGCGATGTTCATCGGAGATTCGATGATCACGCCGGCGATTTCCGTGCTGTCTGCGGTGGAAGGCCTCAAGCTCGTCACTCCCGCATTCCAGAACTATGTCGTGCCACTGACGATCGCCATTCTCGTCGTGCTCTTCATGATCCAGAGCCGCGGGACTGCCAGTATCGCAAGTGCATTCGGTCCGGTGATGATTGTCTGGTTCACCACCGTGGCTGTTCTCGGCATGATTCACATCAGCGACGATCCGACCGTGCTGTATGCGATCAATCCCTGGTACGCGCTGCAGTTTCTCGCAAGCCACGGCACCATCGGCCTGATTACGCTCGGCGCGGTTTTCCTTGCCGTCACTGGCGGCGAAGCGCTTTACGCCGATCTCGGACATTTCGGCCGCAAGCCGATCCGTGCGGCCTGGTTCTATTTTGTGCTGCCCGCGCTTCTGATCAATTATTTCGGGCAGGGCGCGCTCGTTCTGGCCAATCCGGCAGCCGTTGAAAATCCGTTCTACCGGCTGGCGCCCGACGCCCTGCTGGTGCCGCTCATCATACTCGCGACGGCCGCGACGGTGATTGCGAGCCAGGCCGTGATTACAGGCGCATTCTCGCTCGTGCGGCAGGCAGTTCAGCTTGGGCTGCTGCCGCGCTTCGAGGTGCGCTTTACCTCCGAAACCCATGCCGGCCAGATTTATCTGCCGCGCGTCAATACGCTGCTGCTGATCGGAGTGATCTTGCTGGTGCTGCTGTTCCGCACATCCAGTGGGCTGGCGTCGGCCTACGGCATCGCGGTGTCGACCACGATGGTGGTGGATGGCATTATGGGCTTCGTCGTCATCTGGAAACTCTGGAACTGGCGAGCGGCGACGGCTGCGTTGGTGATCGTGCCGTTCGTGGTCATCGATATGACGTTCTTCGCCGCAAATCTGCTCAAGCTGTTCGAGGGCGCTTGGGTGCCGCTCCTGTTTGGTCTAGCCGTCGCTGTTTTGATCTGGACCTGGCGTCGCGGCGTTTCGATACTGACAGCCAAGACCCGCCGCACAGAGGTGCCGCTGCGCGACCTGATCCGCAGCCTTGAAAAGCGCCCGCCGCACATTGTGCAGGGGACCGCGGTATTTCTCACCAGCGATCCGGATTCGGTACCGACGGCACTGCTGCACAATCTCAAGCACAACAAGATTCTGCACGAACATAATGTGGTGCTGACGGTGGAAACCGCGCAAACACCGCGCGTCGATCTCAACGAACGGGTCAAGCTGGAAACAGTCAGCGAGCGGTTCACCCTGATGCGGTTGCGTTTCGGTTTTATGGAGTCGCCGAACGTGCCGAAGGCACTGGCCATCGCGCGCAAGGTGGGCTGGCAGTTCGATATCATGTCGACATCGTTCTTCGTGTCGCGGCGTTCGCTAAAGCCCGCCGCACAATCCAGCATGCCGATGTGGCAGGATCATCTCTTCATTGCGTTGAGCCGTTCGGCCAACGACGCCACTAGCTATTTCCACATTCCCACCGGACGGGTGGTGGAAGTTGGTACCCAAGTGACCATCTGAACCTGAAATCAAACTGCGCGGCGGCTTGATTTTCGTCGCGCAAACGACGAATTTGTCGCCTGGTTCAAACGGTTGCAGAGGTTTCCGGTGGCTGACGATACATATCGCGTCCATGATCTTGCGCCTCAGGACGTTGCCGCCGGCATTGCTGACGGGCGCTACCTGCTGGTGGACGTCCGCGAGCTAAACGAGGTGGCCGTTGAGGCTTACCCCGAAGCTGTCGTTCTGCCGCTGTCCGGTTTTGATCCGGGTAAAATTCCTGATGCGGCGGGCAAGGAAATTGTGTTTGCCTGCCGCTCTGGCAAACGCTCGGTGACCGCCTCGCTGGCGGCACAGGGAGCCGGGCTGCCCTGCGACAAACACCTCGCCGGCGGTATGCTCGGCTGGAAGGCTGCGGGCCTGCCAAGCAAAACGGGCGGCTGAGCGCGTCATGAACCGCATCATCTCGAACTTGCCGCATACCATCTTCGATGCGATGTCGCAGCTCGCGCGCGACCTCAACGCCATCAATCTGGGGCAGGGATTTCCCGACCATCCGGGGCCTGAGGATATCCGCCTGAAGGCGGCCGATGCGGTGGTCAACGGTTACAACCAGTATCCGTCGATGATGGGCATCCCGGAGTTGCGGCAGGCCATCGCGACCCATTACGGGCATTGGCATGGCGTCACACTCGATCCCATGACCGAAGTGATGGTGACGTCGGGAGCGACGGAGGCCATTGCTGCCTGTATTTTCGGTCTGGTTGAACCCGGCGATGAAGTCGTGGTGTTTCAACCCGTCTACGATGCCTATGCGCCGCTGATCCGGCGCGGCGGCGGTGTTCCGAAGTTCGTGCGGCTCGAACCGCCGGATTGGCGCATTCCGGAAGAACGGCTGCGGGCTGCGATCACGCCAAAGACCAAGTTTCTGATCTTCAACAACCCTCTCAATCCGGCCGCGGTCGTCTATCCGCGCGAAGACCTCGAACTGCTCGCCCGCATCTGTCAGGAATTTGACCTGGTCGCGATCTGCGACGAAGTATGGGAGCACGTCATATTCGACGGCCGCGACCATATTCCGTTGATCGCGATCGACGGCATGCGCGACCGCACAGTGAAAATCGGCTCGGCGGGTAAGATTTTCTCGCTCACCGGATGGAAGGTCGGATTCATTTGCGCCGCGCCGCCGCTATTGCGTGTGCTTGCCAAGTCGCACCAGTTCTTGACCTTTACGACACCTCCCAATCTTCAGGTCGCGGTGGCCTATGGCCTCGGAAAATCCGACGCTTATTTCGAGCAGATGCGAAGCGAACTGGCGCGCAGCCGCGACCGTCTGTCGGACGGCCTTAGCCGGATCGGGTTTCCGGTGCTGCGGTCGCAAGGCACATATTTTCTCACCGTTGATCTCGCACCACTCGGATTGAACGAGACCGATGAAGCGTTCTGCAAGCGTCTCGTCACCGAGTACAAGGTGGCCGCGATTCCGGTCTCGGCATTCTATGAAGAGGAATCGGTTACGTCGGTTGTGCGTTTCTGTTTCTCGAAAACCGATGCAACGCTGGATACAGCGCTCGAGCGGTTGTCGCGCATTCTGCATGCATGAGGGGAGAGGCGCTGCCGATGCATATCCGCCGGACCTGGCATATGGTTGTCGCCTGCACGTTGCTTGCGGGCACGGCGGCGATGGCGCAGGAGAAGGTCGTCAATTTCTATAATTGGTCGAACTATATGGCTCCGGGCGTGCTGGAGGACTTCACCAAGGAGACCGGAATCAAGGTCGTCTACGACACCTTCGATGCAAACGAGACACTGGAGACGCGCCTGCTCGCGGGCAAGTCGGGATACGATGTGGTCGTGCCGACGGCCTATTTTCTTCAGCGCCAGATCGCGGCTGGAATTTTCCAGAAGCTGGACAAGTCGAAGCTGCCGAATCTCGTGAATGCGTGGCCGGAGGTGACGAAACGTCTTGCGCTGTACGATCCGGGAAACCAGTACGCCGTGAACTACATGTGGGGCACCACGGGTATCGGATACAACGTCAAGACAGCGCAGAGAATTCTCGGTTCCGATGCCGTCATCGATTCCTGGGACATTGTGTTCAAGCCAGAAAACCTTGCGAAATTCAGGGACTGCGGCGTGCATATGTTGGATTCGCCGGACGACATTTTGCCGGCGGCTCTGGGCTACCTTGGTCTCGATCCCAACTCGACCAAACAGGCCGATCTTGAAAAGGCTGCCGATCTGGTCGCCAAGGTGCGCCCATCCGTGCGCAAGTTTCACTCATCCGAGTATCTGAGCGCGCTCGCTACCGGCGAGATTTGTTTCGTGGTCGGCTGGTCAGGCGATATCAAGCAGGCCCAGAGCCGGGCGGAGGAGGCCAAGAATGGCGTCGAGATCGGGTATGCTCTTCCGAAGAGCGGCGCGCAGATGTTCTTCGACAGCTTTGCGATTCCAGCCGATGCGAAGAACGTCAATGAAGCCTATTTGTTGATCGATTATCTGAATAGGCCCGAGGTGGCAGCCAAGAATTCAGATTTCCTGGGTTACGCCAATGGAAATTTCGCCAGCCAGAAGCTGATCGATAGGAAGGTGATCACGGACAAGACGGTGTACCCGGACGCGGATACGCTGGCCAAACTGTTCGTTATTACTGCGCGGGATAACGCCACCCAGCGCATCATCAATCGTTTATGGACGAAGGTGAAGACCGGGCGCTGAGGTGTTCAGTAGTTTCGCCAGCGCCGGTGCAGCCAGAGCCACTGGCCGGGGTATTCGCGAATCCAGTTCTCGATCACCGCATTTATCTTTTGCATGGTGTCTTTGACGACAATATCACCGGTCGAGTCGCGGACCGGCTCAACCGCTTCCGTCAGTTCGATCCGGAAGCGGTTTTGCGGCAGCCGGACGATGCGGACGCCATGAATCGGGCAATCGACGTGACGCGCGACGCGGGCCAGCATCGTATTGGTTCGCGCCGGCCTACCGAAAAAGTCGACGTGCACGCCGCGATCGTAAAACTGGTCGATCAGCATTCCTACATGGACGCCATCGCGCAGCGCCTGAGCCAGAAGCAGCGGCGCGTTGTGGGTTGTCGCGACCAGAGTACCCATGTTGACGCCGCGCGTGCGCTGGATCATGCGATCGACTGCGGCGAGATTGGGTCTGCGAAACAGCACTGCCGTATTGACGCCGAAGGCGGGGCCAGCCAACGCCGGCAATTCCCAGTTGCCAAGGTGAGCGGAAAAAATAATCGCGCCTTTGCCGTCGGTGCCCAATTGCTTGAACAGTTCGTTGGTGCGTGCGGAGTACTCGATGCGGCTCGACGTGGGGTTGTCGATATCGATGTCGAATATCCGGTCCATATGGACGAACTCCGCCACCACCCGGCCAAGATTGTCCCACACCTCGCCCAGAATCGTTTCGATCTCGGCCGCCGATTTTTCCGGGAACGATGCAATCAGGTTTTCGCGGCCGATGCGGTGTTCGCGGAACCAAGGGCCGAAGCGGCGCGCCAGCCCGGCAAAAAAATCAGCTGAGCGATCCGGATCGAAAAAGCGGGTTACCCGCAATGCGCTGACCACGATTGCGCCAATCACCGTCTCCGCGACGGGTTGGAAGGTCTTGCGGAGCAGCGCCCTGATGCGGAGAAACGGGCGCAGCATCAGAGCGTGACGACGATCTTGCCGAACACTTGACGGCTTTCCATACGTTTGAGCGCGGCCGCGACGTCCGCGATCGGCACTTCGGTATCGATCACCGGCTTCATCCCCGAAGCGATCTTGTCCAGACTTTCGGCGATATTCCGTATCGACGCCCCGAAGGAGCCGATGATGCGATATTGCTGCTGAAACAACTGCATCAGGTTGAGCGTCGTGCTGGGACCCGAGGTCGAGCCGCAGGTCACAAGCCTGCCGCCACGTTTCAGGCACAGCAACGATCCGTTGAAGGTATCGGCGCCGACGTGCTCGAACACAACGTCAACACCTTTCTTCTTGGTGATCTTCCGCGTTTCGTGCTCGAAGCGGTCCTTGCGGTAGTTGATGATGTGATCGGCCCCCAGCGCGCGGGTGCGTTCGATCTTCGAATCATCGCCGACAGTGGTGATGACGGTGCAGCCGATGGCTTTTGCCATCATGATTGCGACCGTGCCAATGCCTGAACCACCGGCATGCACAAGCACGGTTTCACCGGGCTGCAGTCTGGCGTTGTCGAACAGCATGTGCTGCACGGTCGAGAAAGCAATCGGGGCGCACGCGGCATCACGCAGCGTGACGCCCGGCGGGACCGGTATCACCAGCCGTTCCTGCAGATTGAGCAGTTCGCGTGCGAATCCGTCGACGTGAAAACCCATCACGCCAGATACATTTTCACAAAGGTTATCGCGCCCCTCGCGGCAAGCAGGGCAGGTGCCGCAGGTCAGCGCGCCATACATCACCACCGGTTGTCCGGCTTTGAAGCGGGTGACACCGGTTCCGGTCGCCACGATCTCACCGGAGGCTTCAGCGCCAACGACCAGCGGCAGCTTGCGCTTGGCAAAGGCCATGCCGCGATAGCCCCACACATCGATATGGTTGAGAGCGACCGCGTTGACACGAATCTGCACCTCGCCCGCACCCGGCGCAGCCGGTGACGGAACGTCGGCGATCGTGAGCTGGCGATCGGCAACGAGAGTGAGGGCACGCATGACAACTGATCTCCGGTGCAGGCTTTGTGACAGCATACCTTATCTCAAGGCCTTGGCTTGTTCGGTATGTTGCCGATGCGTGGCTATCGCCGGTTCGAACCAAGGCGTCAACCGTGAGAATTCGACCAGACCGGCTCGCGCGTCAGAATCAGTGTGGCGTTCTGGCCGCCGAAGCCGAACGAATTCGACATCACCGCGGTCACCTTTGCGTCGCGCGCCTTGTTCGGTACGACATCGAAGGGAATCGCCGGATCCGGCACTTCGTAATTGATGGTCGGTGGAATTCGCTGGTGTTCGAGCGTGAGCAACGAAAAAATCGCCTCGACCGTGCCGGCCGCGGAGAGGGTGTGTCCCACCATTGACTTGTTGGATGAGACCGGAACCTTGTTGGTGTAGTCTCCGAAAACGGCGGAGATGCCAAGATACTCCATCTTGTCGTTCTCGGGCGTTCCGGTGCCGTGCGCATTGATATAGTCGATCTGCCCTGGCTCGAGGCTGGCATCGGCGAGTGCATTGCGGACGCAACCGATGATCGGCTTGCCGTCGGGGCTGGAGCGGGTGCGATGGAACGAGTCAGCGAGCTCACCGCACCCTGCGACGATGCCCAGAATTCTGGCACCTCGTGATATCGCCGATTCCATGCTTTCGAGCACAAGAGCGCCGGCCCCTTCCGCCATCACGAAACCGTCGCGATTTTTCGAGAATGGCCGGGCGGCGGCTTCAGGGGGCTCGTTCTGGGTGGAAAGCGCTGACAGCAGGGAGAACCGGATCAGACATTCGGCGCTGACCGAGCCGTCAGTCCCGACGCAAAGCGCAGCATCAGTTTCGCCGCGCCGGATCGCCTCGACGCCGAGCTGGATCGCAGTTGCTCCAGACGCACATGCAGTTGACAGGGAAATGGGCGAGCCTTTGGTGCCGAAGGTGTCAGCGAGATGGTCCGCGACCGAGCCCATCATGAAGCGGTGGTGATAGTCGGCATAGCGGCCGCCGCCGCTCTGTTTCAGTATGCTGTCGTAGTTGATGTCGGTATCGCCGGCGGCGGCGCATGCGCGGGCAAGTTCCTGCCGCGCGTGCCATTCGATCTCGACCGGAGCAACGGCGAGAAACAACGGACCGGGGAAATCGCCTTTGCCGCCGATATTGGCCTGTGCAACGGCCTCTTGCGTCGCCACATCCGCGAGGCGTTCGGTCAGCGTTACCGACGAAAGCGGCTCAACCGGAATTAGATCGACTGTACCGGCCATGGTGGTTTTCAGGCCTTCAGTCGAAAAGCGGGTGATGGTTCGGATACCGGACTGGCCGGCGATCAGCTTCGACCAGTTATCGCTCTTGCCCGCGCCGAGCGATGTCACGATGCCCATTCCGGTCACCACGACGATAGGACGCCCGAACCTGTCGCGTGTGGCCGTCATCTTGATCTCCTCATCCACCGTTTCAGTCGGTCGCTTCGACCAGCGCCATACCTTCGCCGCTCCAGTGCCCGGTACTCACGACCACAATCTGGTTCGGTGCGGCTGTCGCTTCTGCTTCAAATCCTGTCGGGTCGTTGGCTGGAAACAGCTTGCGGTGCCAGATCGATAACGCCGCAAGAGCTGTTCCGAGCAGAAACTGGGCGTCGACCGTATGGCCGAATGCTGTTCCGGTGGCGCGAACAGGAATGCCGCGGTGTTTCTCGAGGAATGCGCGTTCCTCGGCCGTGACTCGATTTGCGCCGCTCGCGCCCGTCAGGATCGCCGTGTCGGCGCCTGCTGATGCGCCGATTTGCGTCCAGAGCGCATCGAGCGTCGGGATGATCGATCCCTTGTCGCGTCGCGCACGATCGGTCACGACTTTGGACAGGCGCGCATAGGGCTTCGCGCCGCGTGCCTGCGCATGTTCTTTCGATTCAACCACGAGGAATACGCCCGCGGAGCCGATTGCGAAGCCATCGCGTTCGCCGCGCGCCCAGACGGGTGAATATTCATTCTTGAGGTTGAAATCGCCGAACTCGAAAAACATTAGCAGGTCTTTGCGTTCGCTGTTATGCGCCGATCCGATCAGAGCGATGTCGCTTTGTCCGGCTTCGATGCGGGCCAGCGCAATTTTTATGGCATCGGCGCCCGCATTTTCTCCGCCCATGAACGTCCGCGACGAGCCGGTCACCCCATGCACGATGGCCACGTTGCCCGCGAGCAGATTTGATAATTGGGCAAGGAACAGGGTGGGACGCAAATCGCTCATCAAGCGTTCGTTAAAAAAGCCGGGTGGTGAGTTGCCGCGCGCATCTGCGTTCATGATCGTACTGTCAACGGCAAGATCGCGATCGCCGCCGCTCGCCGCGACGATCATATCCATCCGCGCAAGAATATCCTGGTTGCCCTTTAGTCCTGCCGAGTCGAGCGCCAGACCAGCGGCATAGGTGCCGATCCGCTGCCAGGTTTCCATCTGGCGCTGGTCGCCCTTTTTCGGAATCTGGAGGTCATAGTTCAGCCTGGCGATCGGATGCACGATGTAGGGAGCAAACGTCGTGGTATCCACGTTGATTGTCTTGTTCTGAAGCGCATCCCAATGCGTTTCGAGGCCTTCACCGAGAGACGAGACGATGCCGATTCCGGTAATCCAGGCCTCGCGTTTTGCCGAGTCCCGATCAATCATGGCTCATTTCCCGCTCAGGAAAGCCTATGCGCCTTGCCATCGCTTCCATGTGGCCGCGCATGTCTGGATTGGGGAAGGGCGCATGTCGGAACGTAAGTGTTGCGTTGCATACCGTCTTGCCGCCAACCCCGATCTTTGCCTCCGTGACCGCAAACCCGGAGCCTTCATGCAAGATGCTGGCATCGATACGCAGCGTTTCGCCCGGCGTGACGAACGTTCGCATCTTGGCTTCCTTGACTGCTGCGAGAAAGGGCATGCGCTGAAATTCGAGTGCGGCAATGAGAAGCCAGCCCGAAGTCTGGGCCATGGCCTCGATCAGCAATACGCCCGGCATCAGTGGATGACCGGGAAAGTGGCCCTCGAAGATGGTGCTTTCCCGCGGGACGATAGCATCGACAGCGATAGTCCGCGCCGCAGTATCGATGGCGGCAATACGATCGATCAGGTGAAAATATTCGAGGTGCATGATCCCGGGGCGTTACGCGCCCTTTGCCGCGACCAGCTCGTCGATGCGGGCGGCGAGATTCTTCAGGACGAAATACTGCTCGGTGGTTGCCTTGCCGTCGTTGACTTCCTGCGTCCATTTCTCGAGCGGCAGCTTGATACCGAATGCCTTGTCGATGGCAAACGCGATATCGAGGAAGTCGAGGCTATCGATCCCGAGGTCATCGATGGCATGACTTTCCGGCGTGATCGTCTCGCGCGGAATATCGCATGTTTCCGCGATGATCGAAGCGATCTGATCGAATGTGGATGACATTGATAAGCCTTTGATTATTTTGGCTATATTATCGCCAAACGGCGGCCAGGGTAACAGCCGCCAGGTCCCCGTCACAAGTTGAAAGCCCGTATAACGGAGCACCGCCCGGAGTTCAATGGCGGCCGGCCGGATCAGGGATCGTACCGGACCGCTTCCGGCGTGTCAGATCGGTTCAGGAATGGGGGGTAGAGATGTGCGCACAGTCCCGGCGGCCCATCAGCACGCAGTCCTGCGTGCTGCGTAAATCGCCAATCTTCACTGCAAGCCAGATGCCCATTGCGGTCAGCACTGCCGTAAAGGCGACCGCGACGGCATTGGCCAGCATGCGATGGCGATAGTCGTCGGGTTCGCCGGCGCGCCGCTCGAACCGCGACAGATCTTCGGCGACCGAGCCGCCCGTGAGATAGCGGTTTTGAGGTGCGACGTCGCGTGGCGGCTGCGCCGACGTCCGCGGCCTGAATTTCAGGACGCGATGCTCGGTGATCTCGATAATCGGCCGGTCGGCTTTCATGCACGCCAATTCCAGAAGTTCATACCAGTCTACCACGACCGAGCGTCACAGCCAGAGCGTATCGGCATATCCGGCGATTCTGCGGCGCGAGACCGTATTCCGAAAGAAAATCGCCACGAACTTGCCTGATCGCTACTTGGGAACCCGGCCCATAAGGTAAAACTCGTCGTTCGGCCGCATATCCGAGACACTCGCCATTCGATTGGACAATGCGAAGAACGCGGAAATCGCGGCAATGTCCCAGATATCGTCGTCGCTGAAACCATGATCGCGCAGGAACTTGAAATCCTGCTCCGAGGCCGCTTGCGAATTCACCGCAACCTTGACCGCGAAGTCGAGCATTGCGCGCTGACGCTCGGTGATATCCGCCTTGCGATAATTGCTGGCGATCTGATCGGCAATCAGCGGATTTTTGGCGCGAATGCGCAGGATCGCGCCATGCGAGACAATACAATAATGGCACTGATTGGCGGCGCTGGTTGCGACCACGATCATCTCGCGTTCGGCCTTGGTGAGCCCGCTGTCTTTTTCCATCAGCGCATCATTATAGGCGAAGAACGCTCGAAATTCGTCGGGTCTCCAGGCGAGAGCAAGAAACACGTTTGGCACGAAACCGGATTTCTCCTGCACGGCGAGGATACGCTCGCGAATGTCCTGCGGCAGCTGGTCGATCGAGGGGACGGGAAAGCGGCTGATAGGCGTCGTGGACATGATGGCGTTTCCGGCGGTGCGACTGGCGCGATACCGGACCATAGCGGAGGCGCACGCGCGTGCAAGCGAACGCAGCGCGTGCGCTTTACGTTACAGCAGCTTGACTAGCGTAGCGGCTTTTTCAGAAGTGAGAAGCGATCTGGGTCAAGACCGAGCGACGGTTGCAGCATCGGAGAATCCACGGGCCTCGGCGGCGGAGGCGCGGTCGGGTTCGCGTGAGAAAACCCGCTTGGAGGGCTGCTTGACGGCTGGCTCGGACGCGCCAGCGGGCGGTCTGCAAATCCCGGATCGTTCGGTACATCGCGATGGGTCGTGGCGCCGCGCCAGCGCTCAAGCACCGACGTGACGAAATGCATATCGTAGCCGGTGCCGGTCGCCGGCGCTGACGCGATGGTCGCTTCGCTGCGCGGCAGTTGATGCGCCGGTACTTCCTTGAATCGCAGGCGCGTGGGCAGAGCGACGCCTTCTCCGAAAGCCAGCACTTCGCGGGTGCCGAGCGAGGGCACGAACGACAGCAGGTTTGCGGCGGCGTCCGACACTGCCGAGCGCAGCAGCGCCTGATCGCGGTCGTTGGCGAGCCGCATGGCAAACAGCGTGTTGCACTGGGAGATGATCGTCGAATCCAGTTCCGCCGGGCGCTGGGTGACGAGGCCCAGATAGACGCCGTATTTGCGGCCTTCCTTGGCGATCCGGGAGATCGCCTTGCGTGTCGGGCCGAATCCGATCGACCTGTCGGCCGATGCGTAGCGATGCGCTTCCTCGCAGACGAACAGCAGCGGCGATGCGCCGTCGCTCCACAATCCGAAATCAAATGCCAGCCGGCACAGTACGGATACGACCGAGTCGACCACTTCCGCAGGGAAGCCGGCAAGCTGCATGACCGTCATCGGACGGCCGTTGGCCGGCAGGCGAAACACGTTGCTGATCGCTTCCGCCATGGTATCGCCGCCGACGTTGGCGTTATCGAACATGAAGGCGTAGCGGGGATCGTTACGAACCGTATCGATGCGCGAAATCAGCCGATGATAGATAATGCGCGAGGAGCGGTTTTCGAGTTTGCCCATCCGCTCGTCGATCAGCGAGATCATATCGACGAGGCGATACGGCACCGGGGTGTCCGTCGTGAAGCCGCTGGCGCGCGGATCGACGCGCTTCAATCCGACGCGATCGGAGTTCTGGTACTGGGTATAGGTCGTTTTCGCGAGTGGAATGACCTCGGTGAGAATATCGAGTTCTTCGGGCACGCCGGGCCGGCCACCGAACAGAACGTCGACGATCTCCTCGAAGTTGAACAGCCAGAACGGCAACTTCAGATTGCGCGGATTGAGGACCTGCGCGCGAGCGCCAAAACAGCGGCCGTATTCGTTGTGAACATCCAGCAGCAGGATGCGCAGATTCGGACGAGTCTTCAGGATTTCGTTCAGCAACAGCGATACGCCGGTGGATTTGCCGACGCCGGTCGAGCCCAACACGGCGAAATGCTTGTTCAACATTTCCTCGACGTTGACGTAAGCTGTCACCGAGGAATCCTGCTGCAACTGGCCGACATTGATCTGATCCGATTGCGACGGCGCATAGACGGTGCGCAACTCTTCGTTCGTAATCAGGCCGACCTCGTCGCCGATCGTGGGATAGCTGGTAACGCCGCGCTGAAAACGCGGGCCTGCAGATGATGTGTAGATTTCACCAAGCAGATCGACAGACAGAATGGCGATATAGCGATCAGCCGCGGGCAGGTTTTCGCACGACACTTCGGTAATCATTGCGATGATGACCGAACTCGTGGTGTGGATCGAAACGAATCGACCGACCGTTGCTCGAAGCTCCGGTTGAGTCATCCGGCTCGCCTCGAGCAAGCCAATTCTTGCGAGCGAACCGCGGACAGAAATCACACGCCCGAATTGCGTGGGTGGGAATGCGCTGGTCATCAATGGGCGCCTGCTGAACGCGATATTGGGAACCCAATTATCGGCCGTCTTGCTGCACAAACGGTTAAGGAAGGCCAAATACATCCAGTAATTGCATTATTCGGAGATTCGCGCTTTGTGCCGGATTTAGGTTCCATAATACTGCTGGCTCGGCCCGATATGACGGCTTTGCTTTTCGGCGCGCCTTTGCCTTGCCTGAACATGACAGAGGAAAATCTTTTGAAGCCTGCTGAAGGCGCAGCTCGAAAGTTTGGCGTTTCATCGTCGAGCGGCAGCTTGCCAAGGCTGTAACGCGGCGGATAGAAGGGCGAGACGGAAAGAAGCGATTTCAGCGTTTCGCAACCGGGCGCCACTTGCACCGGAGTGACATCGCAAACGCATGCTTGGGGAATGGTGTAACGGTAGCACAACAGACTCTGACTCTGTTTGTCTTGGTTCGAATCCAGGTTCCCCAGCCAACCTCCGCCACATGTCGGAATATCCTTCAACCCGGAGAACGTCTCCTCAGGCGACGATCCGATTTTGGACTTCGGATTCGATCAAATGATTCGTCTCGACAGCGTCAGCAAACAGAACGGCCACCAGATTCTGTTCATCGAGGCTTCCGCTGCGCTTCAGAAGGGCGAAAAGGTTGGCCTTGTCGGCCCAAACGGTGCCGGCAAGACCACGCTGTTTCGGATGATCACGGGCCAGGACACGCCTGACGAAGGACAGGTGGTCGCCGAGCGGGGCGTCACCATCGGCTACTTCAGCCAGGACGTGGGCGAGATGTCGGGCCGCAGTGCCGTGTCCGAGGTGATGGATGGCGTAGGTCCAGTGAGTGCCGTCGCCAGCGAACTGAAGGAGCTCGAGATCGCCATGGGCGATCCGGAGCGTGCCGATGAAATGGAAACGATCGTCGAGCGTTACGGCGAGGTGCAGGCGCGCTTCGAGGAACTGGACGGTTACGGTCTTGAGGCACGCGCCCGCGAAGTTCTCGCCGGCCTCGGATTCAGTCAGGAGATGATGGACGGCGATGTAGGCGCGCTGTCGGGCGGCTGGAAGATGCGCGTTGCGCTCGCGCGCGTTCTTCTGATGCGCCCCGAAGCCATGCTGCTGGACGAACCAAGCAACCATCTGGATCTTGAGAGCCTGATCTGGCTGGAGCAATTCCTCAAGGGCTATGAAGGCGCGCTGATGATGACCTCGCATGACCGCGAGTTCATGAATCGGATCGTGACCAAGATCGTGGAAATTGACGGTGGCGGTCTGACGACGTATTCGGGCAATTACGAATTCTATGAGCAGCAACGCGCGTTGAACGAGAAGCAGCAGCAGGCCCAGTTCGAGCGCCAGCAAGCGATGCTTGCCAAAGAAATCAAATTCATCGAGCGCTTCAAGGCGCGCGCTTCGCACGCCGCTCAGGTGCAAAGCCGCGTCAAGAAGCTCGACAAGATCGAGCGGGTTGAGCCGCCCAAGCAGCGACAGACAGTCCAGTTCGACTTTCTGCCCGCACCGCGCTCCGGCGAGGACGTGGTCAGCCTGAAGAATGTGCACAAAGGTTACGGCAACCGCAGCATCTACGCCGGTCTGGATTTTCAGGTCCGGCGCAAGGAGCGCTGGTGCGTGATGGGCATCAACGGCGCAGGCAAGTCCACGCTGCTGAAACTGATCGCGGGTTCGACCGAGCCGGACGACGGCACGGTTGCGGTCGGCGGCAGCGTCAAGATGGGCTATTTCGCGCAACACGCCATGGAGCTGCTGGACGGCGAGCGCACTGTGTTTCAATCGCTCGAAGACTCGTTCCCGCAGGCGGGGCAGGGCTCGCTGCGCGCATTGGCCGGCTGCTTCGGATTTTCCGGCGACGATGTCGAGAAGAAATGCCGCGTACTATCGGGCGGCGAAAAGGCGCGGCTGGTAATGGCGAAGATGCTGTTCGACCCGCCGAATTTTCTGGTGCTCGACGAGCCGACCAACCATCTGGACATGGCGACGAAGGAAATGCTGATCGCTGCATTGTCGGAATACGAGGGGACGATGCTGTTCGTCTCGCACGACCGTCATTTTCTCGCGGCGCTGTCAAACCGCGTACTTGAGCTGACGCCCGACGGCATTCACCAGTACGGCGGCGGCTACACCGAATACGTTGCGCGCACGGGTCAGGAAGCGCCCGGGCTACGGAGCTGAGATCGATAGGCCCCGATCCAGTCGCCAAGCGTTGCGACTTCAGCGGCTGAGAGGCGCAGGCCCAGCTTCGAACGCCGCCAGATCACATCTTCCGCAGTCATCGCCCACTCGTGTGCTATCAGATATTTGACCTCGGCTTCTGTCAGCGATGCGCCGAACGATTGGCCAAGATCCGAGGCGACTTTAGCAGTCCCCAGAAGCCGCCGCGCATGCGTGCCGTAAGCGTTCGCGAGGCGCGCGGCATGAGCATGCTCCAGAAACGGATAGTCTCGGGACAGTTCGCTCGTCAGGGCAGGCATCGACGCAACATCGAGGTCGCCGCCCGGGAGCGGCGCCGTTGCGGTCCAACCTTCTTTCTCATTGCCGCCGAGATAAGGGGCAAGCCGTTCGAGAGCTTCTTCGGCGAGACGCCGATAAGTCGTGATCTTGCCGCCGAATATGGAGAGTAGCGGCAATCCTCCGGGCGTATCCAGCTCGAACACGTAATCTCGCGTCGTGGTCTTTGCCTCGCTGACGCCATCGTCATAGAGCGGTCTCACGCCGGCGTACGCCCACACGACATTTTCGGGTGAAACGGGCCGAGCAAAATATTCGCTCACGGACGTGCACAAATAAGCGATCTCGTCCGGCGTTGCGACTACCTTCGCAGGATCGCCTTCATAGTCGCGATCGGTGGTACCGATCAATGTGAAGTCGTTCCGATACGGAATGGCAAACACGATCCGGCCATCCGCGTTCTGGAAGATGTAGGCGCGGTCGTGATCGTAAAGCCGGGGCACGACGATGTGAGACCCCTGCACGAGACGCACCCTGGCACGTGCGTTGACGCCGGCGCCACGCGACAGGACTTCTTCGACCCAGGGACCGCCTGCGTTGATCAATGCGCGAGCCTTGATCGTGCCACGGGTGTGGAAGTCGTCATTATCGATCGTGATTTGCCATACCCCGTCGGCCTGCTTGATCTCGGTGGCTTTCGTCCGCGTGCGAATGATGGCGCCGCGGTCGGCGGCATCGCGTGCGTTGAGAACCACCAGCCGTGCGTCGTCCACAAAACAATCGGAGTATTCAAAGCCGCTTGTGAAGCGTCCGGGGACGAGTGGCTTGCCCGTCTCATCACGCCTTAGATCGAGCGAGCGCGTCGGTGGAAGCCGTTTGCGTCCACCAAGGTGATCATAAAGAAAAAGACCCAGCCGCAGCAGCCATCGCGGCCGCAGCCCGTCGTGATGGGGCAGCACGAAACGAAGCGGTTGAATGATATGGGGAGCGATCTGCCAGAGCACTTCGCGCTCGATCAGAGCTTCGCGGACAAGGCGAAACTCGTAGTTCTCCAGATAACGCAGGCCGCCGTGGATCAGTTTGGTGGACCAGGACGATGTCCCGCTGGCCAAGTCATTCATCTCGCATAGAAAAACAGATTGGCCGCGGCCGGCGGCATCGCGTGCGATTCCGCAACCGTTGATTCCGCCGCCAACGATGGCGAGGTCAAAAACCTGTTCCAACGCGCCCCCGGAGCCTGCCACAGTTCGATTCGGCATTGCTGAGGATGTTGCATTTTGTCGGCGCCAGTGAACAGCCGGATCGGCTTTTCAGGCCTCGTTCTGACTTGAAACGGCCTGTCAGGACAAGTCGGCAGTATCGTGGATTATTTCGCCGCAGAATTCTGGCTCTCGGGCGCTTTTGCCATCTTCCGTGCAAGAAAACTCCAGTAACGGACCGGCATCAACCGCTGGACGATATCCATCGTTCGCGCATCGTTTCCGATCAGGATGCGCTTCTCGTTCTTCTCGATCCCGCGGATGATGCGCTGCGCAGCGGCCGCCGGTGGGGTCTTTGCCAGTTTCTCGAACCGGTCGATGGATTCGGCGCGCCGGACATTGTCGGTCATATGCGCTCCCACGACAGCATTGCGTGCGATCTGCGTCGCGATGCCTCCGGGGTGCACCACGGACATTCGAACCGGACTGTTGTTCGCTTCCAGTTCGTGCCGCAGGCTTTCCGAAAACCCGCGCACCGCAAACTTCGCAGCCGTATATGCGCTGTTTCCAGGCGGAGCGATGATGCCGAATATGCTGGACAGATTGACGATGTGTGCTTCGCGCTGTCGTTCGAGATGCGGCATGAATGCCCGTGTGCCATGCACCACGCCCCAGAAATTGATCGCCATCAGCCATTCGATCTGCTGTTGGCTGATCTCATGAAATTGGCCGAACAAGGCAACGCCGGCGTTGTTAATGACAATGTTGAGGCCAGGGTGACTTTGCATGGCGGCTTGTGCGAACGCCTCGATTTGCGCAGGCTCTGCAACGTCGATGCGATGAACCGAGACGTTGCGTGAATGAGTAGCCTTGATCTCCGTGGCGAGCCCTTTCAGTCCGGCCTCATCGCGGTCCGCGAGCGCGAGGTCGCAGCCGCGAGCCGCAAGTTCGAGGGCCAGCGCCCGTCCGATGCCGTTTGCAGCGCCCGTGATCGCCGCCGCCGCTCCGCTTATCTTTGTCATGCCATCTCTTCCCGAACGTGGGCAGGATCAATCCACGGGGCGAAGGCGGGGTCAAGACGAGCTGTCTTCCTTTGGGAGCTTGCCTTGCGAGCTTGCGGAATACAGCCAGTCAACTGCGCTGCACTCACGAGCGGCAGCCTCAATATCTTCATCAGGCACTTACAATCGTGCGAATTCGTCGCAGCCCTTCCAAACCGCTGGATATCGAAGCGGAGTGACACCATGCGCACAGCGCTCTACCCTGTTTGCGATGATTCTGAATTCATCGTCGGCGCTGGGGCACTGCCGGATGGTGGCACCATCTGATGGTACGATTTTTCGGGCAGCGCTGTTACGCAAATCGTTAACCGATTATGACCTACAGCAATGTGATCATAGTGGCGGGCAGTGTGATTTAGAACCGGCTTTTGCTGATGTAAGTAGTTGGCGGTCGAATCACGGAGACAGCAATGATTGATCGTCGCACGATGTTGAAAGCCGCCGGTGCAGGGCTCGCCATGATCCCCACCGTTTCCATTTCTTTCGCCGCAACCAGCGCGCCGTTCAGCAGGTCTGCCTTTGCTGAAGCGCAAAAGGCCAATCGCCCGATCCTGATCGAGGTTCATGCATCCTGGTGCCCGACCTGCCGTGCCCAGGCGCCGATCATCAGTGAGTTGATCGCGCAGCCGCAGTACAAGAATCTTGCGGTCTTCCGGGTCGATTTCGACGGCCAGCGCGACGATGTACGGGCGCTGGGTGCACAGGCCCAATCGACGCTGATTGTCTTCAAGGGCGCCACCGAGGTCGGTCGCTCCGTCGGTGATACGCGGCGTGACTCGATCGCGGCTTTGCTCGGGAAGAGCGTTTGATGGTTGCGTTTGGTTTGGCGTTTATCGCCGGCCTGCTCTCCACGCTCTCTCCCTGCGTTCTGCCCATTATCCCTCTTGTGCTCGGAGCAGCCGCTTCCGAGCATCGGATGGGGCCTGCTGCGCTTGCGGCCGGGCTCGCCGTCTCGTTCGTCGCAATCGGATTGTTTGTGGCGACGGTAGGTTTTGCCATCGGTCTGGACACTGGTGTCTTTCGTGTTTTCGCCGCTGTCGTCATGATCGCGATCGGAGCGGTCCTGATGCTGCCGTCGCTGCAGGGCCGTCTTGCGGTCGCCGGAGGGCCGCTCGCGACATGGACCGAAGGCCGCTTTGGTGGCTTCAGCACCACCGGTCTGAAAGGCCAGTTTGCAGTCGGGCTTTTGCTTGGGGCAGTGTGGAGTCCGTGCGTCGGTCCGACGCTGGGAGCCGCATCCGTGCTCGCTGCCCAAGGTCAGAATTTGGGTCAGGTTGCTGTCACGATGCTTTTGTTCGGTATCGGCGCTGCGCTTCCGCTTCTGTTGCTGGGCATGCTGTCGCGAGAGGCCATCCTGAGCATGCGCAACCGGATGATGTCGGTCAGCGGCGGGGTCAAGTCCGCACTGGGTGTTTTGCTGGTCCTGATCGGCGTCGCGATCCTTTCCGGCATCGACAAAAAAGTGGAAGCGGTTTTGGTCGAAGCCTCGCCCGAATGGCTGACGCAATTGACCACGCGATTCTGATTTGATGGACGCTCTGGTCGAATACCCGTTCTCTTGAATGGCGTTATATGGGCTTCGTTTGCCCGGTTGCCCGGCGGACGAAAGCCAGTGCGATCAGCGATGTCGGGATCAGAATTCCCAGACCCAATCCCGTGATCTGGTATTGCGAGAATGGTATGATTTTCTCGCTTGCCGGCGTTGCGAGGACAAAGCCGCCGATAACGAGCAGGATGCGGAGCGGCCATTCCAGCGCGCCTGCGCTGCGCAGGTCCCCAACGAAAGCCTGATAACCCTGGATGCCTCCGCAGATGAAGAGCGTTCCACAAGCGGCCAGTGCCGTCAGACCGGCGGCCTCGAGATATGGACCCTGCAGCACCAGCGCCGGATTCAGCACGAAGAAGAAGGGGATGAAGTAAATGATACTTCCAACCCACATCGATTCCCAACCGGTCTTCATCGCTGGCGAGCCTGCGATTCCCGCTGCCGCAAAGGACGCGATCGCGACCGGCGGCGTGATCGACGACAGCATTCCCCAATAGAAGATGAACATGTGCACGGCCATCCGATTGAGGCCGAGTTTTTCGAGCGCGGGAGCGACCAGAATGGCAAGGAAGATATAGCAAGCCGTCGTCGTCAAACCGAGGCCGAGCACAAGACTGGTAAATGCGCACATCACCAGCAGCAAGAAAACATCGTTGCCGGCAATTCTGAGCAGATCGTTTGCAAGACTCGAAACCACGCCTGTCATCGAGAATGCGCCGATCAGCAGGCCACACCCGGCAAGAATCCCGACCAGTTCCACGAATGTGCGACCATTGACCTCGAGAAACTTGGAGATCGTCGCGGCCGTCCAGCGTGTCTCCTTCGAGAATAACTGGTTGAGTACCAGTAGCAGGGCCGTCGCGTAGAATGGGGCGTGACTTTCGCGCTTGAAATAGAGCAGCATCACGATCAAGAGCGCGATAACGAAAACGTAGTACCAGCCATCTTTGATCGTATCCCATACGCGAGGCAATTCGGATCGGGGAATGCCTTTGAGACCATGGCGTGCGGCGTAGGAGTCGACCTGCATGAAAAGGCCGAGATAATAAAGCGCAGCCGGAATGATGGCGGCCAATGCGACTTCGGCGTAGCTGATGTTGAGGAACTGCGCGATCACGAACGCGGTTGCTCCCATGACCGGCGGGGCCAGAACTGCTCCGGTCGATGCGCAGGCTTCGATGGCCGCAGCATACGATGCGCGAAAACCGCTTTTCTTCATGACCGGGATGGTCATGGTGCCTGCGGTCAGCACGTTTGAGATGATAGATCCGGACATCATGCCGAGCAGGCCGCTGGCAAAGATGCAGACCTTGGCTGCGCCGCCGCGGAACGTGCCGCACATCGCGAACGAAAGATTGATGAAGAATTTCCCGGCGCCGGTCATCATCAGCGCGGTGCCAAACACTAGGAAGCCGATTACCGTGTCCGCGAAAGCCTGAATCGGAATCCCGAGCAGGCTTTCTCCGGACAGCACATGGTAGGAGGTCGCCTGATCGAGCGTCGACTGGGTGCCGCGGAATGGCCCGAGCCAACTGGCATCCGCGAACAAGGGATACACGGTGAAGGGGAGTACGCTCAGCAGCAGGCTCCAGCCGCCAGTCCGCCGTAACGCTTCCATCAAGGCGAACCACATCACGAGGCCGCCATAGATCACCGGCTGTGGGGCGCCCGCGAATTCCCAGCCGAGCTGCGCGGCTTTTCGGATGTTCATCATCAGCCAGATGGCCGATCCGAACGTCGCGAGGAACAGGGCAAGATCGTACCAGGGGATACGATCGAGCGGTGCTTTCTCGCTTCCTGGAAAAATCAGGAACGTGAACGGCAACATCAACGCGATCAAAAGGTAAAAATATTCGGTGTTGAGTTGTGTGTATCCAATGAAGAAGCGCAGCGCGAATTGCTGATTGATGCAGAGCAGAATCGTCGCAGCAGTGGCGACGATCAGCGCCCAGCGCCATGCACCTCTAAGAGTGCGAACGCGCGTGACTTCTGCCTCCTGCATGGTGCCGGCTGCACCATGCGGATCGTCGAACACCACCTTTTTAGGCAGCGCACTTGCCTTGCCCACGGTGTCGGATGAAGCGACAGTCATAGTATCTCCAGATCAGACCGCGGCGGCCGCGTCATCCCGTGAGCAACCCGCTCTTACTCCTCGAAACCGTTCGGCAAGTTGGCCTTGGCCAATGCGGCCTTGCGCGCTTCCATCCAGCCGGCCATGTGCTTGGCATCGTCTGCAGCCGGCGTCTTGATGTAATCCGCCCATGCCGCAGCAAGCACCTGCTGACGCTTGAACAGATTGTTGTTGTGGATTTCGTCCTCGGCGGTCCAGTGGCCTGCTTCCTTGAGCGCCTTCACTGCGCCCGCATGGAACGGGACGACCCACTTCATGGTCTGCGCCTTGACTGCCAGTCCTTTGATGCCGGGCGCGGAGTCCTTGTAGCCGTCGTAACCGTCGATCATCGCCTTGGTCATCGCATAGACCTGATCCGCGGCCTGCGACGCATAGACAGTCGCGATCGGGTAGGGATAGGTGCTGAGTTCAATCGGGTTTTGCGGGGTGATGCCGGCGCCGCAGGTCGCGGTGTGCGGATAGAAGAACGGTGCGACTTTCTTCACTCGTTCCCATGCAGCCTTGTCGCCCGGAGGCAATGGCGGCCAGATAATGCCGCGTGGAGATGTTTCCAGTTCCTTTGCCGGGCCAGTGATCGTGGTTGCGAAAGCCGCATCGACGTCGTTGTTGACCATCCCCTTCCACATCGCGCCGTAACTGGCGAACTCGACGACCTTCACATCTTTCTGTTTCAGATCGCCATAAGCCAGAATGCCAAGCGCATTCTGGTTGAGTGCGGGTGAGCCAACCACGAAGCCAACCCGTTTGCCGCGCAGATCCTTGATCTCTTTCACGCCAGTGTCCCTGGCGACACCGAGCGTTCCGGCGTTGCATTCGACCACGCTCAGCGTGATCTGCAACGGCTGCGGTCCCCATTCCTTGACGCCGAACTCGAACACGCCTTCCTGCGCAAAATAGATTCCCGAACCCATCCACGAGATTTGCGCACGGCCTGCGCGCAGCGGCGCGAGACGTGCAACGTCGTTGCCCGCGGGCAGAACGCGGACGTCCGTGCTGTATTTATCCTTGAACGTCTTGCCGACGCCGACCGCAATGTTGAAACCAGCGGTACCGGTGTCGTAAGCGGTGAAAGCAAGCGTCGGAGGAAGCCTTACATCCTGGGCCTGGGCTGCGCTCAGCGTCATCATCACTACAGCAGAAATCGGCGCGAGCGAGATCGTTCGACGAATCATCATTTCCTCCGGGTTGGTGCTCGTTTTACCGAGCTATTGATTGTGCAGCTGCCAATCATGTCACCGCGACAAGACGTTAGCAATTGCAACGGGGCGTTTCGCTTCAAAGACAGTATGTCGCCGCAAATCGCGCATATCGATCGTCATACGTCGAGAATGGCAACGGTCTGGCCTTCTGCAACGACATCGTCGATGCTGACGAGGATTTCCCTGATCCTGCCTTTGCTGGATGACGGCACCGGGATTTCCATTTTCATCGCCTCGACGAGGACGATGTCATCACCATCGCTGACATCGTTTCCGACGGCCGTCGGAACCGCGCATACGCGACCGGCGACTTCGGTAACGATCCTGATTTCAGCCAAATGTTCTCTCCCGGTCTCGCGTCCGCCGCGGCGAGGTGCGGTCCGGCTCTGCGGCTTCTTGTTGTCCGGGACAATTCCCCGCGTTACGTTGTTGTGCAAGTGGAATGTTATTCCGCTTTATGGAATATAAGTGAGGTTCGATGGGTCGGCGTTCGGAACGGTTGGGACTTCAGGGGCGTGTTGCAGGCGAGAGCGTCGGTGAGGGCGATGTGATCCAGGTCGTGTCGCGCGCCTTTGATGTTTTGCGATGTTTCGAGGGTCATGAAGTCCGTCTCGGAAATCTTGAAATTGCAAGACGCTGCGGCTTGCCGCGCTCCACGGTTTCGCGCCTCACCCACACGCTGACCCGCATGGGCCAGCTCGTCTATCTCCCGCAGGACCAGAAGTATCGCCTCGGGCCAAGCGCGCTCGCCATGAGCACATCGATGATGCGCGGCCTGCAGGTCCGCAATTTGATCCGGATGCGACTGCAGGAAGTCGCCGAACGCATTCCCGGCACGATCGGCTTTGTAATCCCCGACCGTTTCCACATGGTCTATCTCGAATACGCGCGCGCCTATAACGCTGTGAGCCTCAACTCGACCACGGGAACGCGAATCTCGATTGCCCGCACGGCGGCGGGTCACGCCTATGCGGCGGCGCTCGACCCATCCGCGCAGGAGCGCTTGCTCGCGGACATGGAGCGCGAGATTCCCGATGACGCCAAACATCTGCGCCCGGCGGCCGCAGACGATCGCCGATCGCTGCAGGACAACGGGTACGTCATTTCGCGCGAACTCTGGAATCCGCATATCAGCGGGATCGCTACGCCGCTTTGGTCGCCGCAATATCAAACGTTCCTCGTCATCACGATCGGCCTGCTGTCGGCGATGTATGACGAAAGCAAACTTCGCAGCGAAATTGCCCCGCAGTTGCTCGATCTGCGCAAAGACATCGGCGAACTACTCGACGGGATGGGCGGCGATTTTCTCACGGACCGGCCTGATGCGACTGTTTCGCGAATCGCCGTGCCCGCAACGATTGCGCCCGCAACAACAAAGAACACGGAGGAAACCTCGCATGAGCTGGAAGCCGGAACTGGACGAACTCGCCCGCCGCGAAGCCTTCGCGCACGAGATGGGCGGGGCGGACAAGGTTAAGCGTCAGCGCGATCAGGGCCGGCTCACTGTTCGCGAACGCATCGACAAGATGCTCGACCCGAAAACGTTTCATGAAGTCGGCGCGATCTCCGGCATTGCCGAGTACAACGAAGCCGGCGAACTCAAGATGCTGACGCCGGCAAACTGCGTGTTCGGGCGCGGCAAGGTGGATGGCCGCCCCGTCGTTGTGGTCGGGGACGACTTCACCGTGCGCGGCGGATCGGCCGATGCGTCGATTTCCGCCAAGCCCTTGATGGCCGAGGAAATGGCGCACGATTTTCGTTTGCCAATCATCCGCGTGATCGAAGGTTCGGGCGGCGGCGGCTCGGTCAAGACCATCGAAACCAAGGGTGCTTCGAACTTGCCGGGCGGCGTCGGCGGCACGCGCTGGTACTGGTACACGACCGCGAACATGGCGCGCGTTCCCGTGGTCGGGCTCGGCCTCGGCTCGGTTGCGGGGCTTGGCGCGGCGCGTCTCGCCGCCAGCCATTATTCGGTCATGACAAAATCCTCCGCAATGTTCGTCGCCGGGCCGCCGGTGGTGGCGCGGCTTGGACAGGCGCTCGACAAGCAGGAACTCGGCGGCTGGCAAATCCAGACCAAGGCCGGAGGAGTGGATCACGCCGTCGATACCGAGGAGGAGGCCTTCGACTGCGCGCGGCGCTTCTTGTCGTATTTGCCGTCGTCGGTGTTCGAACTGCCACCCACGGTCAAAAGCGACGACGATCCGGAGCGCACCGACGAGGCGCTGGTCAGCGTCGTGCCGCGCAGCCGCCGGCAAATCTACAAGATGCGCCCTATTATCGAGTCCGTCGTCGACAAGGGTTCGTTCTTCGAGATGAGCCAGAACTTCGGCCGGCCGATCATCGCCGGTCTCGCGCGCTTCGACGGACGCGCAGTGCTGCTGCTCGCCGGCGACCCCTACCACTATGGCGGCTCGTGGACAGCCGAGGCGTGCCAGAAGGTGGTGCGCTACGTCGATCTGGCAGAAACCTTTCATCTGCCGGTGGTCTATCTGATGGATTGCCCCGGCTTCATGATCGGGCTCGATGCCGAGAAGGCCGCCACCATCCGCCACGGCGTGCGGGCGATGGCCGCGGTGAACCAGACCACGGTGCCATGGTGCACGATCATCATCCGCAATTCGTTCGGCGTCGCGGGCGTGGTGCATCAGCCGGCCAACCGCCTGTCGCTGCGATACGCATGGCCGTCCGCATACTGGGGTTCGCTGCCGCTCGAAGGCGGCATCGAAGCTGCGTACCGCGCCGACATCGACGCGGCCGACGACCCGAAAGCCAAGATGAAGGAAATCGAGGACCGGCTGAACAAGCTGCGCTCGCCGTTCCGCTCCGCCGAGAAATTCTGGGTCGAGGAGATCATCGATCCGCGCAAGACGCGCTCGCTGATCTGCGAATTCGCGCGGCTCGCCGAACCTGTGCGCACGCCGGGCGTGGCGACCATGACGATGCGGCCGTGATGCTCGCCATTGGTTCCGTCATGCCCGCTTGCGATTGACGAATGCGCCCATGTGATGCTGCGGCTCGCCGGTGAGAAACGCCTCACCGAAGGTCTTGACGCTGTCGTTGATCGCCTGATCCAGCGGCACGTTCTCCCAATGCCGCAGCAGCGCCTTCTGCGCGCGGATCGCCTGTTCGCCGCAGGCAAGAATCGATGCTGCGATTTTTTCGATCGCGGCATCGAGCCCGTCATCCGGCACGACCGCATCCACCAGTCCCCAGTTCAGCGCGGTCTTCGCGTCGATGTTCTCAGCCGTCAGCAGCAGCCAGTTGGTGCGGCTCCATCCGATCAGGCGGGGCAGCAGCGCTGCGTGAATCACTGACGGGATGCCCACCTTCACTTCCGGCATGCCGAACATCGCCGACTGGGTGGCGACGCGGATATCGCAGCACGCCGCGAACTCGAGGCCTCCGCCGAGACTGTAGCCGGGTATGCGGGCGATCACCGGTACGGGGAAGGCGCGCGCGGCGTTGCACAGATCGCGCAGCCGCGTGATGAAGGCTTCCGCGCCTTTTTGATCGAGCGTCGCCATTTCCTTGATGTCCGCGCCGCCGATCATGCTGCGCTCGCTTTGCCCCGCGATCACCAGCACGCGCACCGGCTCGCGGGCGAGCGCCTCGATCCCGGCGCGGACGCCGTCGATCACCGCCGAACCCAGGATATTGAGCTTGCCCGCATTGCAGATCGTCAGCCGCACAAGTCCGCGCGAATCGCGCGTGACGCCGCAATAGTCGTTCAGCATGTCCATGGCTGTTCTCGTGTGATGATGTGTGTTTTGGGTTGCGGGATTGGCAGGGCTAATGCCTGAAAACGCAACCTTCTTTTCCGGGGTGAAATGGTCTATTTGTATGGCTCCGATCATATCATGGAACGCGGGTGAGCGATGCGCTACGCAAAGGACCACAAGGCTGAAACGCGCGCGCGGATCGTCAAGAGCGCCGCGGTGCAGTTGCGCGAAAAGGGCGCGCGCGGCGTCGGCGTCGCCGATCTGATGAAGGAAGCGGGCCTCACCCATGGCGGCTTCTACGCCCATTTCAAATCGCGCGATGCGCTGGTGATCGAGGCGCTGGGTCAGGCGATGGACGGCTCGCGCCAGCGCTGGCGCGACGCGGCCGAGCAGGCGCCGGAGGGCGAGAAGTTTGCAGCACTGGTCAACCAGTATGTGACCGCCAAACATCGCGACGATCCGGGCGGCGGCTGCACCATGGCGGCGCTGGGCGCGGAAATCGTTCGCGAGGGGCCGAAGGCGCGCAAACTGTTTCTGGCGCAGCTCGAGCGCATGATTGCGGCGCTGTCCGCGCAACTGCCGGGTTCGCGGGGACACGCACGCGAGCAGGCGATTGCGGCGCTGACAAGTATGGTCGGATCGATCGTTCTGTCGCGCGTCGCGGGCAACGGCGCGTTGTCTTCGGACATTCTCGATGCGGGCCGCAACGCGGCGCTCGCACGCGGGCCGGCGAAACCGGCGCGCAAGGCGAGGGCGAAGAAGGCGAAGGTAACGCCGTCGTAGGTAAATCCTCATTGCCGGACTCCTTTCTTCGTTGTTTCGAGGCAAACCTCACATTCGGCGTCGTCCCCGCGAAGGCGGGGACCCATAACCCCTGTGTCAATTGGGATTTGCTGAAAGAGTCATCGAATCGCCGAGCCATTTCCGGCATTCGCCAAACTTCTGCTGCGGCGTATGGGTCCCCGCCTTCGCGGGGACGACACTGAAATTTCAGTCATGCCTTATCACCCCTGTTGTTTACGGCGCGGGGACGCCGTCGTCTGGATTTCCCCTCACCGAGGGGAGCAGCGCGCCGAAAGGCGCGAGGGTAGCGTCTCGCTCTCCGCGATCACCGCTGCGAACGGCAAGCACGAAAAGCGCATCGCCTTTCGGCGCGCTACAGCGGCTTTTCTGTCCGGGGGACCGTGCTTCCGGGGCAAGGACGATGGGGATCACCCCACCTGATCCGGCACGCTTTCGCGCAGCCTTCATCCAGCCCGCGTCCAGCCTTGCGGCAGAGCCTCGTAGTAGGCCCGGACGGCGACCCCCGGCCTCCCGAGTCCGTGCTTACGAGGCACGGCCGCAGGCGCCGCATCCCGCTCCATCTTCAGAACGTCTCCGGAAGACGCCCCTCATGAACGAGACGCGAACACTATAAGCGAGGTTCGGGTACCCGGGGATAACTCGAACGATTATTTTTTCAGATCGCGCCGCACTCGCTCCGCGAATGGCAAGAACTGGTCAATAGGCGGAATCCTGATCCATCGCTAGTTTTGAACCGCGATCGTGCTTTTCGCCCAACTCCGTCATTCCGGGGCGCGCCACTTGGCGCGAACCCGGAATCCATAACCCCAAGTGCCGATGATGGCATACACTGTCTACCTCCTCGCAAGCAGCAAACATGGCACGCTGTACCTCGGCGTGACGAACGATATCGTCAGGCGGGGGCATGAGCATCGCGCCAAGGCCGCCGGAGGCTTCACCGCGCGATACGGTGTGAACAAGCTGGTCTGGTTTGAAATCTATGACGACGCGCTGACTGCGATCGCGCGCGAGAAGCAATTGAAGAAGTGGCGGCGGGATTGGAAGACTCGTTTGATTGAAGAACAAAATCCGGGGTGGGTGGATTTGCTTCCCGGGATATCCAGCTGACTTTCAGTCGTCATTCCGGGGCGCGAGCACTTGCGAGCGAGCCCGGAATCCATAATCACGATGCTTGTTGGGATTCGCAGTCGCAGAGCCATTTCTAGTCTTCGCCAAACGTCTGCTGCGGCGTATGGATTCCGGGCTCGCGCCAAGTGGCGCGCCCCGGAATGACGAGAATATCATTTAGAAATACGCTATGCGTTATCCAAGCTAAGCTGGTCCATACATTGCCGTAGCTTAATTAGCTGAAAGGCGACCTAAGTGCGAAAGACGATACTGGACGAGATCAAGAAACTAGCAAAAGCTGGCAACGGCCAACCGCCGGGCGTCCGACGGTTTGAGAATGAAACTGGTATTCGAGAGACCGCTTGGAGAGGTGTTTATTGGGCAAGATGGGGAGATGCCCTCATTGAAGCTGGTTTTTTACCTAACTCTTGGCAAAGCAAACACGAACAAGAGCTTGTATTTGAGAAATTCATAGAAGCGTGCCGGCATTTCTCACGAGTGCCAACCATAGATGAATTGAAAATTTATAGTCGAACGCAAAAAGATTTCCCGACTCCAAAATCTTTCTATACGCATTTTGGCTCTAAGAACGCTCTTGTTGATAACCTGCGCAATTGGGTCAAAGGTCGAGAGGAATATAAAGATATTTTCATGATGATAGGAATTGAGGTTGAACAGAAAACAACATCGGCTCGTTCGAATGAAGGTATTGTCTATCTTATCAAGTCGGGTTCTCATTTCAAAATTGGTCGTAGCGATGAACTGGAACGTCGCGTGAAGGAAATTCGCGTCTCTCTTCCAGAGGCTGCTAGTCTCGAACACTCCATTAGAACGGACGATCCTGCCGGGATTGAAGCATACTGGCACCGCCGATTTGCTGAACGTCGTGCAAATGGAGAGTGGTTTAAGTTGACTGCGTCGGACGTTGCGGCATTCAAACGGCGCAAATATCAATAATTATCCTACTTCCCCGGCAGAAATATCCGCCGGTTCTTCCGCACTTCCTCGACAATGAAATCCGCCGCTGCCTTCACACGCGCGAGGTTGCGGTTGTCCTCGTGCAGCAACAGATAGAATGTGCGCTCCAGCTTCACCTCGTTGCGCAACAGCGCCACGAGGTCCTTGTCCTGATCGGCCATGAAGCAGGGGAGGATCGCGATGCCCCGGCCAGCCTTGGTGGCCTGATACTGCGCGATCAGGTTCGCGCTCTTGAAGCGCGGCGCGATTGTCTTCGAGACGATCCGCACATAATCCAGCAGCGGCGTGTAGAGAAACTCGTCGATGTAGCTGATGAACAGATGATCGGTGAGATCGTCGATGCGCTTGATCTTCGGATGCGCCTTCACATAGCCGCGTGAGGCATAGAGCCCGAGCCGATAGTCCGTGAGCTTGCGGCCGACGACGCGGCCCTGCGCCGGCAGCGCCAGCGCGATCGCGATATCGGCCTCCCGGTTCGACAGGCTGAACACCCGCGCGGTCGCCATCAACTGCACCTCGACTTCGGGATGCGTGTTGCAAAATCCGGCGAGGCGAGGGGCGAGGAAGAAGCTGCCGAAACCATCCGGCGCGCCGACCCGCACGATGCCGGTGAGCGCAACGTCGCGATCGGCGAGTTCGGTCTCGCCCTGTACGATGGCGCTCTCGACCCGCTCGGCGGTGCGCCACAGCTTTTCGCCGGAGCGCGTCGGCACGTAGCCGGTGTTGCGGCGCTCGAACAGCCTGGTCTTGAGCGATCTCTCCAGCCGCTCGATCTTGCGCGACACCGTTGTGTTGTCGATGCCGAGCGTCTGCGCCACCGACGACACGGTGCCGGCGCGGCAGGTGGCGAGGAAAATGCGCAGGTCGTCCCAGCGGATCCGCTGGTCCAAATTTGCGGCGACCGGGCGGTCCGGTTGCCGATTTTTTGCAGTGCCGTTGCGCATCCGTGGGGCTTCGTTTTCCTGGAGCGAGGGGGTATCACTACCACAACAAACAAATCCCGGGCACAGGCAGGAAAACACATGCGCAATATCGGACATTTCATCGGCGGCAAGAACGTAGCAGGCACATCCGGCCGCACGGCGGACGTTTACGAGCCGATGACCGGCGACGTGCAGGGCAAGGTGGCGCTGGCTTCCAGGGCTGAGATGCGCGAGGCGGTGCTCAACGCCCGCGCGGCGCAGCCCGACTGGGCCGCGACCAATCCGCAGCGACGCGCCCGCGTGATGATGAAATTCCTCGAACTGGTGCAGCGCGATTACGACAAACTCGCCGAACTGCTGGCCCGCGAGCACGGCAAGACCGTGCCGGACGCCAAGGGCGACATTCAGCGTGGGCTGGAGGTGGTCGAGTTCGCCTGCGGTATCCCGCACCTGATGAAGGGCGAATACACTGAAGGCGCGGGGCCGGGCATCGACATTTACTCCATGCGGCAGCCGCTCGGCGTGGTCGCCGGCATCACGCCGTTCAACTTCCCGGCGATGATCCCGATGTGGAAATTCGCGCCCGCGATTGCGTGCGGAAATGCGTTCATCCTCAAGCCGTCGGAGCGCGATCCGGGCGTGCCGATGCGGCTTGCCGAACTGATGATCGAGGCGGGCCTGCCGCCGGGCATCCTCAATGTCGTCAACGGCGACAAGGAAGCGGTGGACGCGATCCTCGACGATCCGGATATCCGCGCCGTCGGCTTCGTCGGCTCCTCGCCGATCGCGCAATATATTTATGAGCGCTCGGCCGCGACCGGCAAACGCGCGCAGTGCTTCGGCGGCGCCAAGAACCACGCCATCATCATGCCGGACGCGGACATGGACCAGACTGTCGATGCGCTGATCGGCGCGGGCTACGGCTCGGCCGGCGAGCGCTGCATGGCGATCTCGGTCGCGGTGCCTGTCGGCAAGACCACCGCCGACCGGCTGATGGAAAAGCTGATCCCGCGCGTCGAAAGCCTCAAGATCGGCCCCTCGACCGATCCCTCCGCCGACTTCGGTCCGCTGGTGACGGCGGCCGCACTCGAGCGCGTCAAGGGTTACGTCGAGACCGGCATCAAGGAAGGCGCGACACTCGCTGTCGATGGCCGCGGCTTCAAGATGCAGGGCTACGAGAAGGGTTTTTACATGGGCGGCTGTCTGTTCGACAACGTCACCAGGGACATGAAGATCTACAAGGAAGAAATCTTCGGCCCCGTGCTCTCGGTGGTGCGCGCCAAGGATTACAACGAAGCGTTGGCGCTGCCGAGCGACCACGACTACGGCAATGGCGTCGCGATCTTCACCCGCGACGGCGACGCGGCGCGCGACTTCGCGGCCAAGGTCGAGGTCGGCATGGTGGGCATCAACGTGCCGATCCCGGTGCCGATCGCGTACTACACCTTCGGCGGCTGGAAGAAATCAGGCTTCGGCGATCTCAACCAGCACGGCCCGGATTCGATCCGCTTCTACACCAAGACCAAGACCGTCACCTCGCGCTGGCCGTCCGGCGTCAAGGACGGCGCGGAGTTCGTCATCCCGACGATGAACTGAGATAAACTCCGTCATTGCGAGGAGCGAAGCGACGAAGCAATCCAGTTTACGGATTGACGATGGATTGCTTCGCTGCGCTCGCAATGACGAAAGAAGTAAATCCAAACGAACAGCAAGGGCGGCATGCAGTTTGCGCTCACCGAAGATCAGACCGCCGTCCGCGACATGGCGCGGGGCTTCGCCGACGAAAAGATCGCGCCCCACGCGCTGAAGTGGGACGAGGACAAGCATCTGCCGCTCGATGTGATCCGCGAGGCGGCCGCGCTCGGCATCGGCGGCATCTACATCAAGGACGACGTCGGCGGCTCGGGCATGTCGCGCTTCGACGCGGCCTTGATCTTCGAGGCGCTGGCGACGGGATGTCCCGCGGTGTCGTCCTTCATCTCGATCCACAACATGGCGGCGTGGATGATCGACGGCTTCGGCTCACTGCAGCAACGCCGCAAATGGCTGCCGCAGCTCTGCACCATGGAGAAGGTCGCGAGCTATTGCCTGACCGAACCCGGCGCGGGTTCGGATGCTGCGGCGCTGCGCACCCGCGCGGTGCGTGACGGCGATCATTACGTGGTCAACGGCCAGAAGCAGTTTATTTCCGGTGGCGGCGTCAGCGATATCTACGTGACGATGGTGCGGACCGGGGCCGAGGGCGCGGGCGGCATCTCGGCGCTCGTGATCGACGGCAAGACGCCGGGCGTGTCGTTCGGCGCCAACGAGCGCAAGATGGGCTGGAACGCGCAGCCGACGCGCGCGGTGATCTTCGAAAATGCGCGCGTGCCGGTCGCCCATCGCCTCGGCGATGAGGGCATCGGCTTCAAGATCGCGATGGCGGGGCTCGACGGCGGGCGGCTGAACATCGCGGCCTGTTCGCTCGGCGGCGCGCAGGCGGCGCTCGACAAATCGCTGGCCTACATGAAAGTGCGCAAGGCCTTCGGCAAACGGCTCGACGAATTCCAGGCGCTGCAGTTCAAGGTTGCCGACATGGCGACCGAGCTGGAAGCGGCGCGCACGTTTCTGTGGCGGGCGGCGGCGTCGCTCGATGCAAAATCGCCGGATGCGTCGATGCTGTGCGCCATGGCCAAGCGCTTTGCCACCGACGTGGGCTTCGAGGTCGCCAACGACGCGCTGCAGCTACACGGCGGTTACGGCTACTTGTCCGAATACGGCATCGAGAAGATCGTGCGCGACCTGCGCGTGCACCAGATTCTCGAGGGCACCAACGAGATCATGCGCGTCATCATCTCGCGCAAGCTGATCGAGGGCGCGCGATGAGCGATACCGCCGATCTGACGTTCCTGCAGACCCTGCGGCGAGTCCTTCATCAGGAACGTCAGATCGAAAGCGGTACCGTCATTTATAATTTGCCAGTACCCTTTGGTTTCCGAAGTTCGTGATGAGGTTGCGGAAGTGATGGACGAACTTCGGAAACCGGGTACTGGCGCCTTCATAGACGGCGATCTCGTCGCTATGCGCGAGGGCGCGGCCGGCATCATCCGCCTCAATCGCCCGAAGGCGATTAATGCGGTAACGCTCGAGATGTTTCGCGACGTCGCCCGCGCACTGGACAGCTTCGCGGCCGATCCGGCGGTGAGCGTGATCGTGCTCGAAGGTGCCGGCGAGCGCGGGCTGTGCGCCGGCGGCGATATCCGCGCGCTGTGGGAAAGTTCGCACGCCAAAGGCGATCTTGGTAAAATCCTCTGGCGCGAGGAGTACATCCTCAATGCTCGCATCGCGCATTTCCCGAAACCCTACGTTGCCTTCATGGACGGCATCGTGATGGGCGGCGGCGTCGGTCTTTCAGCTCATGCCAGGCATCGCGTCGTCACCGATAAAACCAAACTCGCGATGCCGGAAGTCGGCCTCGGCTTCTTCCCGGATGTCGGCGGCACGTGGCTCCTGGCGAATGCGCCGGGCGAGATCGGCACGTATTTCGGACTGACCGGCGCGACCATGAACGGACCGGATGCGGTCCACGCGAAATTCGCCGACTGGGTGGTGCCGCAGGCGAAGCTGTTCACGCTGCGTCAGGCGCTGACCAACATTCATCCGGGTGCGGCGGATTCCGACGTCTGGGATCTGCTTCGCAGTTTCGCGACGGCTGAGAAGGCCGGGCCGGTCGCGGCCTTGCAGCCGCAAATCGACAGATGGTTTGCGTTCGGTCGCATCGACGAGATCATGGATGCGCTGACGCAGGACGGTTCCGAGCTGGCGCTCGCGACGCTGAAGACCCTGAACGAGAAATCGCCGCGCGGCCTCGTGGTGACGTTGCGATTGCTGCGGCTGGCGCGCGAATCCGCGACGCTGGAAGAATGCCTGACACGCGAGTATCGCGCGGCGCTCGCGGTGTTCGCCAGCGATGATTTCCGCGAAGGCGTGCGCGCCGCCGTCATCGACAAGGATCGCAAGCCGATGTGGTCGCCGCTTACGGTCGCGGGCGTTACGCAGGCGATGATCGCGCCGTATTTCACCAGCCTCGGCGACGAGGAACTGGTGTTCGACAAAGGAGCTTGATACCGCGTCATTGCGAGGCCTGAAAGGCCGAAGCAATCCATAGCTGAAGCAATCCATAACTAATGTAGACGTCGTAGGTTGCCGTGGATTGCTTCGTCGCAAGTGCTCCTCGCAATGACGAAAGAACAATAGAGCGTGAGGGAGAACAACATGACCACCATCGCATTCATCGGGCTCGGCAACATGGGCGGGCCGATGGCCGCCAATCTGGTCAAGGCCGGTCACAAGGTTTCGGGCTTCGATCTGGTCGAGGCATCGAAGGCTGCTGCAAAGGCCAGCGGAGTGACGATCGCCGACAGCGCTGCGGCGTCAGCGAAAGGCGCGGACGTTGTCATCACCATGCTGCCAGCCGGCAAGCATGTGGTCTCGGTCTGGACCGACATCGTTCCCGAGATCACCAAGGGCGCACTCATCATCGATTGTTCGACCATCGATGTGGATAGTGCACGTACCGCGCATGGCCTCGCCAGCAAGGCCGGATTGTTGTCGGTCGATGCGCCGGTGTCGGGCGGCGTTGGCGGCGCGACCAACGCGACATTGACCTTCATGTGCGGCGGCGATGCGAAGGCGTTCGCGGCGGCGAAGCCCGTGCTCGAGGCGATGGGCAAGAAGATCGTGCATTGCGGTGATCCCGGCGCGGGGCAGGCGGCGAAGATCTGCAACAACATGATCCTCGGCATTTCGATGATCGCCGTCGGCGAAGCCTTCGCGCTCGCCGAGAAACTTGGCCTGTCGCATCAGGCGCTGTTCGACGTATCGTCCACATCGTCGGGCCAGTGCTGGTCACTGACGAGCTATTGCCCGGTACCGGGTCCGGTGCCGGCATCGCCCGCCAATAACGGCTACAAGCCGGGCTTCGCCTCCGCGCTGATGGTGAAGGACCTCACACTGGCGCAGGACGCCGCGTCTGCCGCCGGAGCGGTGACCCCGCTCGGCAAGCACGCGCAGGAACTTTACAAGGCGTTCGATGCCGCCGGGCACGGAGGAGTGGACTTCTCCGGCATCATCCAGCACGTCCGTGCAATGGCGAAATAAGGACGCCGCGCTTATCTGGAATCGCGTGAACCGCACACTTTCAGCGTCATGCCCGCGCTTGTCGCGGGCATCCACGCCTTAGTAGACTTCTTCAAAACAGACGCGGATGGCCGGGACAAGCCCGGCCATGACGAATACCGGAAAGCAAAGATGACCACCTTTCAGGACGCACGTTCGTTTCTGCTGCGCCATCGCACCGATTACGATACGGCGGTGAAGGATTTCCGCTGGCCGGATGCGGCGAATTTTAACTGGGCGCTGGACTGGTTCGACGCCGACCTCGCGCGTCATCCCGAAAGCGCAAGCCGCACAGCGCTCTGGATCGTCGATGTGGCTACGGCTGCGGAAACCAGGCTCACCTTCGCGCAGCTCTCGACGCGCTCCAATCAGGTTGCGAATTTCCTGCGCGCGCAGGGCCTCAAGCGCGGCGATCATTTGTTGCTGCTGCTCGGCAATGTCGTGCCGCTGTGGGAAACCATGCTGGCGGCGATCAAGCTCGGCGTCATCGTCATTCCGGCGACCACGCTGCTGACGCCCGACGAATTGCAGGACCGGCTCGATCGCGGCAAGGCGCGCGCCGTGGTGGCCTCTCCCGATCAGGTTGCGAAGTTCGACGGACTGAAAGCGCCGGGCGTCGTCAAGATCGTGACCGGCGAAAGCAGCGCGCAGGGCTGGCTGCCGTTCGATCAGTCAAGAAAGCAAACCGAGGCGTTCACACCCGAGGGTGTGACCAAAGCCGACGATCCGATGCTGCTCTACTTCACGTCGGGCACGACCGCGAAGCCGAAGCTCGTGCTGCACAGCCATCGCAGCTATCCGGTCGGCGCGCTCACGACCATGTTCTGGATCGGGCTGCAGCCCGGCGACATCCACCTCAACATCTCCTCGCCGGGCTGGGCCAAGCATGCGTGGAGCTGCTTCTTCGCGCCGTGGAACGCGGGCGCGACCATCTTCATCGCCAATCAGGCGCGGTTCGAGGCGAAGAGTTTGCTCGGCACGATCCAACGCTGCGCGGTATCGACGCTGTGCGCGCCGCCGACGGTGTGGCGGCTGCTGATTCAGGAAGACCTCTCGCAATACAAACTGTCGCTGCGCGAAGTCTGCGGCGCGGGCGAGCCGCTCAATCCGGAAGTGATCGATCAGATCAAGGCGGCGTGGAATCTCACCATCCGCGACGGCTACGGCCAGACCGAAACCACTGCGCTCGCCGGCAACTCGCCGGGCCAGCCGGTGAAGGTCGGTTCGATGGGCCGGCCACTGCCAGGCTATCGCGTGCGTGTCGCAGATGCCGACGGCAATCCGTCGAGTGAAGGCGAGATTAGCCTGTTGCTGGGCGATGACCGTCCTGCCGGCTTGATGCGCGGCTATCTCGGCGAGGGCGGCACGCCGCTGGGCGCGGACGGCGATGCCTATCGCACCGGCGACGTGGTGTTTGTCGATGACGACGGCTATCTCACCTTCGTCGGCCGTTCCGACGACGTGTTCAAGTCGTCGGACTATCGCATCTCGCCGTTCGAGCTGGAGAGTATCCTGCTGGAGCACGAGGCAGTGGCGGAGGCTGCCGTGGTGCCGTCGCCCGACCCGATCCGGCTCGCGGTGCCGAAAGCCTATGTGCTGCTGGTCGGCGGCGTTGCCGCATCGGCCGCGACGGCGGAGTCGATCTTCGCTCATACGCACGCGCGGCTCGCGCCGTTCAAGCGGATTCGCCGCCTCGAGCTGGTCACCGAATTGCCGAAGACAATTTCGGGAAAAATCCGGCGCGTGCAATTGCGCCGGCTCGAGCACGACAACAATCGCAGCGACCCGCTGCGCGGCCAGGAATTCCGCGAGGAGGATTTTGCTTCGTTGCAGGGAGGGCGGTCATGACGTTGCGCGAGCCGCTCTCACGATTTATGCGAGGCGTCCCCGCGAAGGCGGGGACGACGATTTGGCAAACAGGACCTTTTCACTCATGAACGACATTTTCAGGAATCCGGCGCTCTCGGTCGATGCCTACCGCGCGCTCGTTGGCAAGGAAGTCGGCGTGTCGTCCTGGCATGTGGTCGATCAAAGCCGCATCGACGCCTTTGCCGATGTGATCGAGGATCATCAATTCATTCATGTCGATCCGGCGAAAGCAAAAGATACCCCGATGGGCACCACGGTGGCTCACGGCTTTCTCACGCTATCGCTGCTCAGCATCATGTCCTATGAGGTGATGCCCGGCCTGCAGGGCATGACCATGGGATTCAACTATGGCTTCGACAGGCTGCGCTTCGTCTCGCCGGTGAAATCCGGCGCGCGTGTGCGCGGGCGCTTCACGCTGACCGAAGCGACGCTGCGCAAGCCGGGCGAATTGCTCTCGCGCACCGCGGTGAACGTCGAGGTCGAAGGGGAGAAGCGCTCGGCGCTGGTCGCCGACTGGCTCGCCTTGATCTTCTTTGCTTCACAGGAACAACACGTATGACAATCCGATTTGATGGCCGCGTCGCAATCGTCACCGGCGCGGGCAACGGGCTCGGCCGCAGCCACGCGCTCGGGCTTGCCAGTCTCGGCGCAAAGGTCGTGGTCAACGATTTCGGCAGCGCGCGCGACGGAACAGGCGCGTCTCTCGGGCCTGCGGATGCGGTGGTCGAGGAAATCAGGACGGCGGGCGGCGAGGCCATTGCCAACGGCGCGGATGTCTCCGACTTCGAGCAGGTCACCGCGATGGTCGCGCAGGCGACTGAGAAATGGGGCAAGGTCGACGCGCTTGTCGCCAACGCGGGCATCCTGCGCGACAAATCATTCGCCAAGATGGAGCCCGCGGACTTCGCCAAGGTGATTGGCGTGCATCTCACCGGCACGTTCAACTGCTGCAAGGCGGTGTGGGCCGGCATGCGCGAGCAGAACTACGGACGCATCGTGCTGACCTCGTCGTCGTCCGGACTGTTCGGCAATTTCGGTCAGGCAAATTACGGCTCGGCGAAAGCGGCGATGGCCGGCTTGATGAACGTGCTGGCGGAGGAGGGGCGCAAGACCAACATCCGCGTCAACGCGATCGCGCCGACGGCGGCGACCCGCATGACCGAGGAACTGATGCCGCCCGCGGCGCTGGGGCTGATGAAGCCCGAGGCGATCACGCCGGCGGTACTGTATCTTTTGAGCGAGGACGCTCCGACGAAGACGATCATGGGCGCCGGTGCCGGTACATTCGCGGTCATCAGGATCGTCGAAAGCGAAGGGATCAACCTGCCGGATGCCGAATGGACGCCCGATGCGATCGCCGCACGCTTTGCCGAGATTTCAGATATGTCCAACGGCAAGGCGCTGGAGCAGGCGTTTGCGCAGACCATGAAATACGTCCAGCAGGCAGCGGCCGCGCGCGGCGTGAAGCTGTAACGCCGTCATTGCTGGCGTTAGCGAAGCAATCCAGCCATTTTTCTGGATCGCGTCGTCGCTTTGCTCCTCGCAATGACGAGGAATCGTTGTTAACCCCCTGCGCATGACATCTCAATCAAACAACGTCGCCATCATCGGCGCAGGCCCCGCCGGTCTCATGGCCGCCGAGACGCTGGCCGCGGGCGGCGCGCGCGTGACGATCTACGACGCGATGCCGTCGGCGGGACGCAAATTTCTGATGGCCGGTCGCGGCGGATTGAATCTCACCCACAGCGAGCCGCTCGATGCGCTGATGATGCGGTATGGCGCAGCGGAGAGCGACCTGCGCGCGGCCGTTGATGCGTTCACGCCGGACATGCTGCGCGAGTGGTCGGCCAATCTGGGACAACCGACATTCATCGGCTCTAGCGGGCGGGTGTTTCCGCAGACCTTCAAGGCGTCGCCGTTGCTGCGCGCCTGGCTGCGCCGTCTCGACGATGCGGGCGTTGCGTTCAAGCTGCGCCATCGCTGGACCGGCTGGAACAGCAACGGATGGCTGGTGTTCGAAGCGCCGACCGGCCGCGAGACGGTCAAGCCGGATGCGCTTGTGCTGGCGCTCGGCGGGGCAAGCTGGCCGCGGCTCGGCTCGGATGGGGCGTGGGCGGAATTGCTCCGCAACAAGGACGTTGCCGTATCGGCGCTGCG
This sequence comes from Hyphomicrobiales bacterium, assembly GCA_021732215.1. Lineage (GTDB taxonomy): Bacteria > Pseudomonadota > Alphaproteobacteria > Rhizobiales > Xanthobacteraceae > SG-bin9. The sequence continues at coordinate 42,105 of JAKFVL010000020.1, read as the reverse complement.
CCCCGCGAATTCCGGGTTCACCATCAACTGGTCGAGCACGTTCCGCGACCGCTTCGCGGGACAACCGCTGAAGACGGTTCGACTGCGCTATGGCGAACACAGCGTGCGCGGCGACGCGATGATCGCCAGCGATGGCATCGAGGGCGGCGCGGTGTACGCGATTGCGGCTCCTGTGCGCGATGCGGTCGAGACCGCGGGCGAGGCAATGCTTTTCATTGCATTGCGCCCTGATGTTGCCAGCGATGCCTTGGCCGCGCGACTGGCGGCGCCGCGCGGCAAGCAGTCGCTTGCGACGTTTCTGCGCAAGGCTGCGGGCCTGTCGCCTGTTGCGATCGGGCTGATGCATGAGGCGGCAGCGCATGCGGGGCGCAAGCTCGCGGAAATGTCAGCCGCCGATCTCGCCGCGTTGATCAATGCGGTACCACTCCGGCTTGTGGGCGTGTCGCCGATCGCGCGGGCGATCTCGACCGCCGGCGGCGTAAGGTTCGACGAGATCGACGAGGGTTACATGCTGAAGCGTATGCCCGGCGTGTTCGTCGCGGGCGAGATGCTCGACTGGGAAGCGCCGACCGGCGGCTATCTGCTGCAGGCCTCGTTCGCGACGGGGGCGGCGGCGGGCCAGGGGGCGCTGGAGTGGTTGAAGCATTGATCGCCGTCATTGCGAGGAGCGTTAGCGACGAAGCAATCCAAGCCTCAGGTTGTGACTGGATAGCTTCGCTTCGCTCGCAATGACGAAGGCTTACCCCCCCAGCTCCTCGCGCAGGATTTCAAGCTCCAACCAGCGCTCCTCGGCCTGTTGCAACTCGGCTTGGGCTTTTGTCAGCGCCGCGGATGCCGCATCGAACGCCTTGCGGTCTGAGGCGTAGAGTTTCGGATCGTCGAGCAGCTTTTGCTGTTTGGCGATAACGGCCTGGAGCGTCTTCATAGTCTTCGGCAATGTTTCGAGCGCATGCTTCTCGTTGAAGCTCAGACGCCGCTTCGATGATGCGGGTGCCGGCGCAGCGGGAGACAGCGGCGTCTTTTTCGCATCAGGCTCGGCCTGTTTCGGCGTCTGCTTCAGATCCGCGCCGCGTTGCGCCAGCATGTCCGAATAGCCACCGGCGTATTCGATCCACTTGCCGTTGCCGTCCGGCGCGATGGTTGAGGTGACGACCCGATCGAGGAAGTCGCGGTCGTGGCTGACCAGAATGACGGTGCCTTCATAATCGCCGAGCATATCCTCGAGCACATCGAGCGTTTCCAGATCGAGATCGTTGGTCGGCTCGTCCAGCACCAGCAGATTGGACGGCTTCGCCAGCGCCCGCGCCAGCATCAGCCGTCCGCGCTCGCCGCCGGAGAGTACTTCGAGCGGCGTACGCATCTGCTCTTGCGCGAACAGGAAGTCCTTCATGTATCCGATCACATGGCGCGGCTTGCCGCCGACCATCACGGTATCGCCGCGCCCGCCGGTCATGGCTTCCGCCAGCGTCGATTTCGGATCGAGGCTTTCGCGATGCTGGTCCAGCGTCGCCATCTCGAGGTTGGCGCCGAGCTTGATCTTGCCGGAGTCTGGCGGGTCCGCGCCGGTGAGCAGATTGATCAGCGTCGTCTTGCCCGCGCCGTTGGGACCGACGATGCCGATGCGGTCGCCGCGCTGGATACGGATCGAGAAGTTGTCGACGATGGGTCGTTCGCCGAACGCCTTGTTGACCTTGATCGCCTCGATGATGAGTTTGCCGGATGCATCGGCCTCGGACGCGGCGAGCGAGGCCTGTCCGGTCGCGCCGCGATAATTGCGGCGCTGGTCGCGCAGCGCGTGGAGGTTGCCGAGGCGCTTGACGTTGCGCTTGCGCCGTCCCGAGACCCCGTAACGCAGCCAGTGTTCCTCGGCGACGATCTTGCGGTCGAGCTTGTGCTGTTCGCGTTCTTCCTCTTCGAGCACCTCGTCGCGCCATGCTTCGAATGCCGAGAAGCCGCGATCAATCTGCCGCGCCTTGCCGCGATCGAGCCAGACCGTGCTGCGCGACAGATTGGAGAGGAAGCGCCGGTCATGGCTGATCATCACCAGCGCGCAGCGGCGGCGGGTCAGTTCGCCCTCCAGCCATTCGATGGTGGTGAGATCGAGATGGTTGGTCGGCTCGTCGAGCAGGAGAATATCGGGCGAGGGCGCAAGCGTTCGCGCAATTGCCGCGCGGCGCGCTTCGCCGCCGGACAGATGTGCAGGGTCTTCCCGTCCGGTGAGGCCAAGCTGCTCGAGCAGATAAGGCGCCTGATAGGCGTCGTCGCCATCGTTCAGCCCGGCCTCGACATAGGCGAGCGTCGTCGGAGCCTCGCCGAAATCCGGCTCCTGCGGCAGGTAGCGGACTGTTGCACCCGGCTGCACGAAACGGTCGCCGCGATCTGCCTCGACCAGACCCGCCGCGATCTTCAGCAGCGTCGACTTGCCGGAGCCATTGCGGCCGATCAGCGCGACGCGGTCGCCTGCCGACACGGACATCTCGACGCCCGCGAGCAGCGGCGTTCCGCCGAACGTCAGCGCGATGTCCTTCAACTGGATCAGGGGAGGGGCCATGGCGCTGCGTCAGGCCCGCGCGCGCTGGATGCGGCGGATGGTTTGATCCAGCGCGGCGAGAAACGCCGAACGGTCGCGCGGCGAGAACCCGCGCGGGCCGCCGGTGACCTCACCGGTCTCGCGCAGATCCGTCATCAGGTTGCGTACCGCCAGCGCCATGCCGATGGAATCCTCGGTAAACGCCTTGCCGGTCGGCGCCAGCACGGCCGATCCCTTTTTGACGCAGCGGCTGGCGAGCGGGATGTCGGACGTGATGACGATGTCGGCAGGTCCAGTGCGTTCCGCAATCCAGTCATCCGCCGCATCCATCCCGGAGCCCGCGGCAACGCGCTCGATCAGCGGATCGTCCGGAACGCGAATAAAGTTTCCCGCAACCACGCTCACCGGCAGGTTGTGGCGCGCGGCCACGCGGTAAATTTCATCCTTCACCGGGCAGGCGTCGGCATCGACATAGATTCGGGTCGGGGAGGGCTCGGACATTGCGGCAGCGTCTAGCGCACCGGGGAGAGATTTGCGAGGCCAATTGGCGGCTTGCAGCTTCACGATCTTTGCGTAGGCTCACGGCACAACAGCCAAGAAGATCGAGGACGCCCGATGCCGATCGAGACCTATACTGTCTCCGCCTACAATCTGGCGAAGCAATCCGAAAACAAGATGCACGACGACAGCGTGGCGCGACGCTATGGCTTCGCCGGTGCGCTGGTTCCGGGCGTCGACGTGTTTGCCTACATGAGCCACATGCCGGTTGCGAAATGGGGCCGGGCCTTTCTCGAGGGCGGATTGATGGACGGCCGGTTTCTCAAGCCGGTCTATGACGGCGATCAGGTCACGGTGAGGGCCGAGGAAACCGCGAATGGATTGTCGTTGCGCGCGGAAAGCCGCGGCGAACTCTGCGCCACCGGCAGCGCGTCGATGCCGGCGAGCAAACCGGCAATCGAGCTGGACAAGTTTCAGGACGCCGCTGTCGTGCGCGAGCGCAAGCCGGTGGATGGCGATTCCTACAGGCAGGATGCCTGGCTCGGCATTCCGCCTTATACACTGAGCGATGAGCTCGCCGCGCAGTACCTCAAGGATGTGCGGGAAAGCGATACGCTTTTCGCGCGCGACAAGCTGGTGCATCCGGGAACGCTGCTGCGCACCTTGAACTGGGCGCTGATGGAGAACGCCATTCTGGGGCCGTGGATTCATGTCGGCAGCACGATGCGCCATCTGGCGGCGGCGAAAGTCGGCGATGTGTTGACGGTGCGTGCCAAGGTGACCGGCAACTACGACAAGAAGGGCCACAAGTTCGTCGAGCTTGACGGCGTCATCGTCGCCAATGGCGTTGTGCCAGCGGCGTATTGCCAGCACACGGCGATCTATCAGCCACGGGAACAGGCGGCGGCATGATCTTTTCTGCCTCGTCATGCCCGCGCTTGTCGCGGGCATCCACGTCTTTGCGGCATCTCCGAGAGAAAGACGTGGATGGCCGGGATAAACCCGGCCATGACGGCAGGTGTTTGTTGAGCACAGCGTGAACTAAGATGCCTTCGCCTGCTTTGCGTTCTGGATCGCCCGCCAGACGCGCTCGGATGTCAGCGGCATGTCGATGTGGGTGACGCCGTAATCTGACAGCGCGTCGAGCACCGCGTTGACGATGGTCGAGAGGCTGCCGGCGCAGCCGGCTTCGCCGCAGCCTTTGGTGCCGAGCGGATTGCTGGTCGCCGGCACCGGATGATCGCCGGTCTCGATCAGCGGAATGTCGCCAGCGCGCGGCATCGCATAATCCATGAACGAGCCGGTGATCGGCTGACCGCTCTCGTCGTATGAGACGGCCTCCATCAGCGCCTGACCGATGCCCTGCGCGACGCCGCCATGAATCTGTCCGGCGACGATCATGGGGTTGACCACCACGCCGAAATCGTTGACGCCCGAATAACGCACCACCTGCACCACGCCGGTGTCGGGATCGATCTCGACTTCTGCGACGTGGCAGCCGTTCGGGAACGTCGATGGCACCGGTGCGGTGACGTGATCGACGTCGAGCGAGGCGGGGACATCGTCGCCTTTCGGCGCGTCGTCGCGCAGCTTCTTCGCCAGTTCCATGATGCCGATGCCGCGATCGGTGCCGGCGATGGAAAATCGGCCGGCCTTGAACTCGATATCGGCTTCGGCGGCCTCCAGCACAAACGACGCGGCCTTCTTGCCCTTCTCGACCACGAGCGCGGAGGCCTCCACGATCGCCATGCCGCTCGCTGTGATCGAGCGTGAACCGCCGGTGCCGTTGCCGTTATGAACGCGGTCGCTGTCGGCCTGATGCAGATGAATGCTGTCGAACGGAATCCCGAGGCGATCGGACAGCACCTGCGAGAACGGCGTGGCATGGCCTTGCCCGTAGTCGAGCGTGCCGGTGACCAGCGTCACGGTATCGTCGGCGTTGAATTCGAGCTTGCCGAGTTCAGCGCCCGGGGGTGCGGTGACTTCCAGATACGAGCCGACCGCGATGCCGCGCAGCTTGCCATTCTTCTTGCTGTCGCGCTTGCGCTTGGCGAAGCCCTGATAATCGCCGAGCTTAAGCGCGTCGGTGAGCACCGCGGGGAAATCGCCGCTGTCGTAGTTCATCCCGCTCGCGGCCGCGAACGGGATCTGCGATGGCTTCACCATGTTGCGCCTGCGCAACGCGATGCGGTCGATCCCCATCTCGGTTGCCGCGCGATCGATCAGGCGTTCGAGAAAGTAATTGGCTTCGGGGCGGCCCGCGCCGCGATAGGCGCCCATCAGCGTGGTGTTGGTCAAGACGCACTTGATGTCGGCCTCGATCAGCGGCGTCTTGTAGACGCTGGCGATATTCTTCGGGATATTCAGCGACAGCGGCAGCGGTCCGACGCCGGTGATGTAGGCGCCGAGATTGCCGTAGCCGGTGACGCGGATGGCAAGGAAATTACCCTCCTTGTCGAGTGCGAGTTCGGCGCGCACGTCCTGCGCGCGGCCGTGGCTGTCGGACAGGAAGCTGGTCGACCGCTCGTCGGTCCACTTCACCGGACGGCCCAGCTCCTTTGCGGCATGCAGGATGCAGACGTATTCGGGATAGTTAACGTTCTTCATGCCGAAAGAGCCGCCGACATTCGACGTGATCAGCCGCAGCTTTTCCGGCGCGACCTTCATGATGTTCTTGGCGAGGTTGAGCTTGTTGCCTGCTACCCCTTGCGTCGGCACCTGGATCGTCAACCGGTCGGATGTCTTGTCGTAGGATGCGAGCGCGGCCCGCGGCTCCATCGCCGCGACCACAAGGCGCGTGTTGATAATGTCGAGGCTCGTGACATGCGCGGCGGATTTGAATGCGGCGGCCACTTTCTCGGTGTCGCCGGAGTAGAATGAGAGCGCGGTGTTGTTCGGGATGTGATCGTAGAGCTGCGGCGCGCCGGGTTTCGCGGCTTCCTCGGCAGAGGTCACCGCCGGCAGCGGCTCGATGTCGAGCACGACCGCTTCGGCCGCATCGCGCGCCTGCGTCGCCGTTTCGGCAACGACGAAGGCGACCGGATCGCCGACAAAGCGGACCTTGTCGGTCATCAGCGCGATGCGATTGGTCTGCAGCAGCGACGAGCCGTCGCGGCTCTTCAGCGGAATCGCGCAGGTGTAGGGGCCGTAGTCGGCCTTGGCGAAATCGTGTCCGGTCCACACACCGAGCACTCCTGGCATGGCGCGGGCAGCCTTGGTGTCGATGCCCTTGATGATGCCGTGCGGATGAGAACTGCGAACGATCCACGCATAGGCCTGGTCCGGCAGGCTGAAATCATCGGTGTATTGGCCCTTGCCTCGTACCAGCGTGTCGTCCTCCTTGCGCCGGACCGGCTGCCCGACGGCATTCTTTTGCGCTGCAATAGAATTCTCGACGGAGGGGCGAGAGACGTGATCTTGCATGATGTGTTCCAGAAAAGGCCGTTCGAAGCGGCGAAACAGGCCGAAAACGCTGCTTGCCATCACATAAGACACCGCCGACCGCATCACAATGACGAATGGCGAATGCGGCGTCTGCGTGCCGGTTGCAGCGATTGGCCGCACTGCTAGACTTTGCCGCAACGATGGTCAGGCGGCGTGTCCGCTGCCGGGGCCATGACACGAATACGGATCTGGACGATGGATGACGCGCGGCTTCGCGGCGGCTCCTTGCCGCGCGAGGGCCTGCAGCCCGGAGGGCCGGCGGGCGCGAATGCGCTTGCGCCGCAGGCGCTTGATCCGCGCGCGCCGTCATCGGTTTACGCGGCGCTCGACCTCGGCACCAACAATTGCCGTCTGCTGGTCGCCAAACCCGAGGGCGACAGCTTCCATGTCATCGATTCATTCTCGCGCATCATCCGTCTTGGCGAGGGCATTTCCACGACGGGCCGGATCAGCGACGCGGCGATCGCACGCGCGATGGGGGCTCTGCGCATCTGCCGCGACAAGATCAGGTATCGCAACGCCACGCGGCTGCGGCTGATCGCGACGGAAGCGTGCCGGGCGGCCGCCAATGCCGACGATTTTCGCGGGCGTGTGGAGAAAGAACTCGGCATCACGCTCGAGGTGATCGGACGCGAGACCGAAGCGACGCTCGCGGTGCTCGGCTGCTCGCCGCTGCTCGATCCAGGCGCCCGTGGCGCGATTCTGTTCGATATCGGCGGCGGCTCGACCGAGCTGGTGCGGATTTCGCGCGACGTGACCGATCCGGACGCCGCGCCGAAGATCGAGGGCTGGGTCTCGCTGCCGCTCGGCGTGGTGACGCTTGCCGAACGCTTCGGCGGCAGGGACGTGACGGCGGAGTCCTACGCGGCGATGGTCGCTGCGGTTGCGGAAGGCATCGCGCCATTCGCAAAGGACTACGACGCGGATCTGGCCGGCATGCATCTGCTTGGCACCTCGGGCACGGTGACGACGGTCGCGGGTGTCTATCTCGATCTCGTGCGTTACGATCGCCGCCGCATCGACGGCATCTGGATGGAGAATGACGACGTGACGCGCGCCATCGCGCGGCTGCTCGGCATGAGCTATCAGCAGCGCGCCGACAACGCCTGCATCGGCGTCGAGCGCGCCGATCTCGTGCTCGCGGGATGCGCAATCCTCGACGCGATCCGAAATGCGTTCCCGCTGCCGCGGTTGCGCGTCGCCGACCGGGGCCTGCGCGAAGGCATGCTGATCGAAATGATGCGTCAGGATCGGCCCGCGCGCGTATCGTAATCGGCGGCAGGCGTGCTAAGAGCGGCCTCAAAGCTGCAACCGGCAAACAATACTTTCATGGCCAAAGACACAACCGGGCGGATGCACGTCACCGTCAAAACCGGCGGCAAGCGCAAGCTGTCGTCGAAGCTCTGGCTGGAACGCCAGCTCAACGATCCTTATGTCGCGCAGGCCAAGCGCGACGGCTATCGCTCGCGTGCCGCCTACAAGCTGCTCGAGATCGACGACAAGCACCGCATCCTGAAATCAGGCATGGCGGTGGTCGATCTGGGGGCCGCACCCGGCGGCTGGAGCCAGATCGCGGCGAGGCGCGTCGGCGCGCTGGACGGCAGGGGCAAAGTGGTTGCGATCGATCTGCTCGAGATGCCGGAAATTCCCGGCGTCACATTCGCGCAGCTCGATTTTCTCGACAACAGCGCGCCTGACAAATTACGCGAGATGCTCGGCGGCCACGCCGATGTGGTGATGTCCGACATGGCGGCAAATACCACGGGGCATCGCACCACCGATCAGTTGCGCATTCAGGGGCTGGTCGAGAGCGCCGTTGAATTCGCCTGCGAGGTGCTCAAGCCCGGCGGCACGTTCGTGGCGAAGGTGTTCCAGAGCGGCGCGGACGCAGCCCTTCAGGCGCAGCTCAAGCGCGACTTCGCCACCGTGAAGCACGTCAAGCCGGCGTCGAGCCGGCAGGATTCATCCGAGCGCTATGTACTGGCGTTGGGATTCAGGGGGCAGAAGTAGTCATTCTTGTCGTCCTCGCGAACGCGGTGGGTATGGGTCCCTGCTTCCGCAGGGACGACCGGCTCACCCCAGCCGCTGATCGCGGTGTTCCTCGGTGGTGTCCTGAACGGCAGCCTCGACCGCTTTGGCTGGCGTCGGATCGCTCGCCTTGCGGCCGGAGATTTCGTGGCCGGCATCGTCGGGCAGTTTGTAAAACGAGAACGCGGACGCCGCGGCGATGACGGAAATTACGACGAAGGCCGGCCAGAAGTCACGGGCGGCCAATTCCGTCGCGCCATGCCACTTCATCGTTGCCTCGACGCACGCCGCGCCGACCGCGACACCGGCCGAAATCGCCAGCTGCTGATTGACGCTGACCAGCGTCGTCGCCCGGCTCATCTCGCGCTGTTCGACTTCGGCATATGCGATGGTGTTGACCGCGGTGAACTGCAGCGAGCGGAAGAAGCCGCCGACCACGAGGATGATCATAATGAGCAGCAGCGGCGTCGCCGGCGTGAACAGCGCGCATGCGGCCAGAAACACCGCGCTGATCAGCGCATTGAACATCATGACGTTGCGGAATCCGAAGGTGCGGATGATGCGCGCCGCCAGCGTCTTCATGCCCATCGCGCCGACGGCGGAGGCGAAGGTCACGAGGCCGGATTGAAACGGCGACAGCCCGAAGCCGACCTGCATCAGCAGCGGCAGCAGAAACGGCAACGCGCCGATGCCAAGGCGAAACAGAAACCCGCCGGTGAGGCTGGCGCGCAGCGTCGGCAACCGCAACATCGAGAAGTCGAGCACGGGCGAGGGCGTCGTGCGCGCGCGGATGACGTAGAGCGTCATCGAGATCACGCCGACGACGACCAGTCCGGTGACGAGTTGCCACGGCAGCAGATTGAGGCCAGCGACCGACAGGCCAAAGGCGATGCCGGCGACGCCGACACCGGCCAGCAGCATGCCGGCGAGATCGAACGGCTCGGGATTCTCGCTGCGGATCGGCTCGATGTATTTCAGCGCCAGGAAAATGCCGAGCAGGCCGATCGGAATGTTGATCAGGAAGATCCAGTGCCACGACACGTAGGTGGTAATGAAACCGCCGAGCGGCGGGCCGATCACGGGGCCGATCAGCGCGGGCACCGTGACCCACGCCATGGCGTTCACCAGCGCGCTCTTGTCGATCGAGCGCAGCAGCACGAGGCGCCCGACCGGCGTCATCATCGCGCCGCCGATGCCCTGCAGGATGCGCGCGAAAACGAAATCGGTTACGGACGTCGAGAGCGCGCAGCCGATCGAGCCCAGCATGAACACGCCGATGGCGACGCTGAATACGGCGCGCGGGCCGAAACGGTCGGCGGTCCAGCCGCTTGCCGGAATGAACACCGCCAGCGAAAGCAGGTAGGACGTGATCGCGAGCTTGAGCGTCAGCGGACTGGTGCCGATGTCGGCGGCAATCGCCGGCAGCGACGTCGCAATCACGGTCGAGTCCATGTTTTCCATGAACAGGGCGGCGGCGACGATCAGCGGAATCAGGCGCTCGCGAGGCATGTCGATGTTAACTGATGTCCGCTTGTCGTCCCTGCGTAAGCAGGGACCCATACAACGTGCGTTATTAATAGGGACACGGAGTATGGGTCCCGGGTCTCACTCTGCTCGCCCGGGACGACGACTGTGGGGTTTCACTGCTAGCACGCTCCACCTGTAGCAGACCATTGCAGGGCGCGCAGGCGTACCTACATTCAGCGGGTAACTTTCAGGCCGGAGGCCCGATCATGATCTACGTGCTTGCCGCTTTGCTGCCGCCGCTCGGTCTGTTGCTGAACGGACAGCCGTTTTCCGCGATCTTCAACGTCGTCCTGATCGTGGTCTGCATCATCTTCGGACTGATCTTTCCGATCCTGTTTCTGGTGCCGTCCGCGCACGCGCTGATTGCTGTGCACATGAAGCGGGAAGACCGCAAGCATGCGGAGGTGGTCGATGCCATCCGCAAGCATGGCCCGCCGCCGGGCTATCCGCGCTAGAGCGCGGAAAATCCGGAAATCGCTGATATTTCAGCCTTGAAAACAGCCCTAAAAACAATCTGAGGGGCGGCCGGACCCTTTGATTCATGGGGGCGGCATGCTATCGACCACCGCCAACCCCATTGACGGGCTTCGATTCGATGACGCCGCACCCCGGCGCCAGACGGGAAGCTCTTACTCGATGGCATGATGCGCGGCGCAGAGCCGCCGAACGGAGTTGGCGATGGCTGTGGTGCAGGGATATTCGGCGTTTCGCGAAGCATTCACGTTCGATGACGTGCTTCTCAAGCCCGGCCTGTCCGACATCCTGCCCTCCGAAGCCGACATCCGCACGCACATCACCCGCTCGATCGCGCTCAACGTTCCGATCATCGCATCCGCGATGGACACGGTGACCGAGGCGCGCATGGCGATCGCCATGGCGCAGGCCGGCGGCATCGGCGTCATCCATCGCAACTTCGATCCGGACGGGCAGGCGGCGCAGGTGCGCCAGGTCAAGAAGTTCGAATCCGGCATGGTCGTCAATCCGCTGACGATTGCGCCGGACGCGACGCTCGCCGATGCGCTGAGCCTGATGAAGGACAACGGCATTTCCGGCATTCCGGTGGTGACCGGCAGCGCCGCGGGAAAGCCCGGCAAGCTGGTCGGTATACTGACCAACCGCGACGTGCGCTTCGCCACCGATCCGCGCCAGAAGGTGTCGGAACTGATGACTCACGAAGACCTCGTCACGGTGCGCGAGAGCGTCAGCCAGGACGAAGCCAAGCGGCTCTTGCACCAGCATCGCATCGAGAAGCTACTGGTGGTGGACGACCAGTATCGCTGCGTCGGGCTGGTGACCGTGAAAGACATCGAGAAGGCGGTGGCGCATCCGCTCGCCTCGAAGGATTCGCAAGGCCGGCTTCGCGTTGCGGCGGCAACCACCGTCGGCAACGATGGCTACGAGCGGACCGAGAAACTGATCGAGGCCGGCGTCGATATCGTGGTGGTCGATACCGCGCACGGCCATTCCTCGCGCGTGCTGGACGCGGTCAACCGCATCAAGCGCCGCTCCAACGCCGTGCAGGTGATCGCCGGCAACGTCGCGACCATGGAAGGCGCGCAGGCGCTGATCGATTCCGGCGCGGACGCAATCAAGGTCGGCATCGGTCCGGGTTCGATCTGCACCACGCGCATCGTCGCGGGCGTCGGCGTGCCGCAGCTCACCGCGATCATGGACGCGGTGGAAGCCGCGAAGAAAGCCAACGTGCCGGTGATCGCCGACGGCGGCATCAAGTATTCCGGCGATCTTGCCAAGGGTCTCGCGGCCGGCGCGGACGTGGCGATGGTGGGCTCGCTGCTGGCAGGCACCGACGAGACCCCGGGCGACGTGTTCCTGTGGCAGGGCCGTTCCTACAAGGCCTACCGCGGCATGGGCTCGGTCGGCGCGATGGCGCGGGGTTCGGCGGATCGCTATTTCCAGCAGGACATCAAGGATACGCTGAAGCTCGTCCCTGAAGGCATCGAAGGTCAGGTGCCGTACAAGGGACCGGTCGCCAACGTGCTGCATCAGCTGGCCGGTGGCCTGCGCGCGGCGATGGGTTATGTCGGCGCGCGTACGCTCGAGGAATTTCATTCCAAGGCGCAGTTCGTGCGCATCACCGGTGCGGGCCTGCGCGAGAGCCACGTTCACGACGTGACGATCACCCGCGAAAGCCCGAACTATCCGGGCGGCGCGTAACGCACGGCAACAGTCTTGTGGGTAACGTATGAGTATGAATTCCGCTGCTGACAGCCGGACGCTTTATCTCGACCTGCTCGAGCGATCGCTGCAAAACGCGATTCATGGCGAAAGCCAGGTCGAGATGAAGATCCAGAGCTGGTTGCAGCGCGTGCGGCATCCGTATCTCACCCGCCGCGGCGCGTTTCCCTGGCCGACCCGCGCGCATTCGATGATCGGTCCGCAGCGGCTTCGCAACCTGCGCGATCTTGTCGAGCGAACGCTCACGGACAACATTCCCGGCGATTACATCGAGACCGGCGTTTGGCGCGGCGGTGCGTGCATTCTGATGCGCGGCGTTCTCGCGGCTCATGGTGTCACCGACCGCAAGGTCATCGTGTCGGATTCCTTCGAAGGTCTGCCCAGGCCCGATGCCGCGAAATACCCCGCCGACAAGCGCGATCGGCTGTTCGCCTTCGAGGAGTTGGCTGTCTCGGTGGATCAGGTCCGCAAGAATTTCGAGACTTACGGTCTGCTCGACGATCAGGTCGTGTTCCTGAAGGGATTCTTCAAGGACACCCTGCCGACATTGTCGGCTCACAGCCGCTTTGCGCTGATCCGGCTCGATGGCGATATGTACGAGTCCACCATGGACGCGCTCAACGGGCTGTACGACAAGCTGTCGAGCGGCGGATACGCCATCATCGACGACTATAGCGGGCTGAAGAACTGCAGACAGGCCGTGCATGATTATCTCGATCAGCACAGATTGAAGGTCGATATTCACAAGATCGACGACAGCGGCGTTTGGTGGCAGAAACCTTAGCCGGTCTGCCTTGAAGCCTTGTGTTCCGCATTGCGAAAATCGCCCCCGACGTGCGTCTCGCTGAGCGCTGGCGCGTTGCGCCGAGCGGGAGTAGGTTTCGCCCTCACAGGAAACGCCGTCAGAAAAAGAGAGTGCCCATGTCCGCGTCAGCCAAACGTATCGTGCTCGCCTCGCGACCCATGGGCGAACCGACGCCTGCGAATTTCCGTATCGAGAATTACGATGTGCCGACGCCCGGCGAAGGGCAGGTGTTGCTGCGCACGATCTGGCTGTCGCTCGATCCTTACATGCGTGGCCGGATGTCGGATGGCCCGTCATACTCAGCGCCGGTGCCGATCGACGGCGTGATGGAAGGCGGCACGGTCAATGAGGTGATCGAGTCGAAAAGCCCGAACCTGAAGAAGGGCGATATCGTGCTCGCGCACTCGGGCTGGCAGACCCATGCCGCGGTCGACGCGAAGGGATTGCGCAAGCTCGATCCGTCCATGGCGCCGATCCAGACCGCCGTCGGCATTCTCGGCATGCCGGGCATGACCGCGTATGCGGGGTTGCTCGAAATCGGCAAGCCGAAGGCGGGCGAAACGGTGGTGGTGGCTGCTGCCTCCGGCGCGGTCGGATCGGCCGTCGGACAAATCGCGAAGATCAAGGGCGCACGCGCGGTCGGCATCGCCGGTGGCGCGGACAAGGTGAAGTTCGTGAAGGACGAACTCGGCTTCGACGAATGCCTCGATCACCGCGATCCCAATCTCGCGGCGAAGCTGAAAGAAGCATGCCCGAAGGGCATCGACGTCTATTTCGAGAACGTCGGCGGCAAGGTGTTCGAGACGGTGTTTCCGCTGCTCAACCCGTTCGCGCGGATGCCGGTGTGCGGCCTGATCGCCGACTATAACACAATTTTCGGACCGGACACGCCGACGCCGAAATGGGCGAATTCTATCATGCGCGCGATCCTGGTGAAGCGGCTCAACATTCGTGGTTTCATCGTCTGGGATTTCGAAAGCAAGTTCCCGGATTTCCTGCGCGAGATGCCGCAATGGATGCGCGAAGGCAAGGTCAAGTACAGGGAGTTCGTCACCGAAGGCATCGACAGCGCGCCGGAAGCGTTCATGGGACTTCTGAAGGGCAAGAACTTCGGCAAGCAACTGGTGCGTGTCGGCCCGGACAAAACTTGATTTACGTTCCGTCATTGCGAGGAGCACCCGGATCGGCGCGCAGCACCGTCCGGGCGCAGGCTCCGCGACGACGCAATCCAGTCCTCGGGTGGCGCGGGGTTGCTTCGTGAAGCCTGTCCTTGGGCTTGCCGAAGGCAAGACCGAGGGCTCGCAATGACGTGACGCTAATCCGCGAGCATCAATATGACACGTCGTGCCGCGCGTGCGGCGCGTCGCGCATGGTTTGACAGACGCTGCGCAACAAGGCTTGCTGACAAGGTCGGCCGCATGCGCGCCGGCTCACGCATGAAGGGGGAATCTCATGTCGGTTCAGATGGTTTTGCTGCCGGTTTTCCTGATGGTGCTTCTCACCATCGGACTGATGTTCTATATGGGGCGCGTGCGGAGCAGGGCGCTGCAAAGCGGCCTGAAAATTCGTGACATCGCGCTCAATCAGCCGAACTGGCCGGAAGATGCTGCAAAAGCCAGCAACTGCTTCAGCAACCAGTTCGAGATTCCGGTGCTGTTTTACGCGCTGGTCGCGCTGGCTCTGCCGCTGCGGCAGATGGACCTCGTGATGGTGCTGCTCTCCTGGGTGTTCGTTGTGAGCCGCTTTGCACACGCCTATATCTTCATCACCAGCAATCACGTACCCACACGCTTCAGCGCCTACTTCGCCGGTGTGCTGGTGCTGATGGCGATGTGGATCTACTTCGCCTTGCGCATCCTGCTTGTGATCTGAGGCCGCTTGCGTTAACGCGGGCGTCCATTCCCAGGACCAATTGAATGACGCCCGCAGCGAGGCTGTCCGCAGCCATTGAAGTTATCGATGCCATCGATCGTCAGCGCGTGCCCGCGGGCAACGCGCTGAAGGAATGGGGCACCGCGCACCGCTTCGCGGGCTCCGGGGATCGCGCGGCAATCTCCGGCCTCGTTTACGATGTGCTGCGCCGGCGCGCGTCGAGCGCGTGGGTAATGGATGACGACACGCCGCGCGCGCGCATCCTGGGCATGCTCAAGGTCGAGCGAAACTTGAACGTCGACGCCATCGCGACGCTATGCGATGGCGCCCGCTTCGCGCCGGATGCGCTGAGTGATTCCGAGCATCACGCGCTGGCGTCGCGTTCGCTCGATGGTGCGCCAGCGCATATCGCCGGTGACTATCCGGAGTGGCTCGATCCGCATCTGGCCAGCGTGTTCGGCGACGAGCGCGCGGAGGAGGCGATTGCCATGGCGCACCGCGCGCCGCTCGATCTGCGCGTCAACACGCTGAAGTCAAATCGCGACAAGGCGCAGAAATCTCTGGCGCATCTCGGCGCCAATGCGACGCCGTGGTCGCCGCTCGGCCTGCGCATCGTGCTCGATCCGGACGCACGCAATCCGGGCGTTCATTCGGAAGAAGATTTCATCAAGGGTGCTGTCGAAGTCCAGGACGAAGGCTCGCAGCTGGCGGCGCTGCTGACAGCGGCGAAGCCCGGCGAGCAGGTGATCGACCTGTGCGCGGGCGCGGGTGGCAAGACGCTGGCGCTCGCTGCCATGATGGGCGGCAAGGGCCGGCTGATCGCGACCGATCATGACAAGCGTCAGCTCGCGCCGATCTACGAGCGGCTGTCCCGCGCGGGCGTGCACAATTGCGACGTGCGCACGCCGAAGGGGCCGAACGATACACTGTCGGATATCAGCGGCTCCGCCGATCTGGTAGTGATCGACGCGCCGTGCACCGGCACCGGCACATGGCGGCGCAATCCGGATGCGAAATGGCGCATGCGTCCCGGCGCGCTCGAGGTTCGCATCAAGGATCAAGTGGCGGTGCTGGATCGCGCGGCGTCGCTGGTGAAGCCCGGCGGCCGCATTGCCTACATCACATGTTCGGTGCTGGCGCAGGAAAATGGCGAGCAGGTGAAGAGTTTCGTTGCGCGGCATCCGCAGTTCGGGATTGTTGCGCCAGCGAAGTCTGTTACAGCGCTCGGCGAGCGCAGCGCCGATTTTGCCGAGGCGGTGATGATAGCGCCCGAAGGGCTGTTGATGACGCCGCGCCGTACCGGAACCGATGGATTTTTCGTATCGGTGCTGACGCGGCTAACGTCGTCCTGAGGGCCGCGAGGCGGCGTCTCGAAGAACGTATCGGGATCTGCTCATCCTTCGAGGCTCGCTGCCGCTCGCACCTCAGGATGACGGAGACTATCGTAACTGCAATTCGAGCAGCGCGAGGCGGCTCATGTCGTCTGGTTTCGTATTTCCGTCCTTTGCATGTTGCAGGATGGATGTCGCAATCTCCTGCACCACCGATGAGCTGACCGGTTCCGGCAGCGTCGCGACGGTCTTTTGCAGCGCGTCGTCCATCGCTCCGATCAATTCAGGCTTGAAGACTGCGCCGTGATCCTTGCTCATGGCTTATCCCTTCATCGATTGAAACAGGTCGAGGTGTATCGAAAGCGAAAGAGATGAGCGAACCAAAATCGGCTCTTTTCTTTCAATGCTGTGAGGACAACGTTTTCGCGCGTGGGGAGTTCATGGACAATGTGGCGGAACCGGCCTTTAAAACGAGCGGCAGCCGGTTCGTGGCAGCAATGTGCCGGCCGGGCCTACAAAAGCTCTGGATTGCTCCGCTTTGCCCGCAATGACGGGGTTTCGGAGGCTTGCGAGCCAGTTCCCGGTCGCGTATTTCCTGCTGATGACAGCAGCCCAGAAAGCCTCCCCAACCGGTGTTGCGGCCCCTGCCGCGGCGGCGGAGCACGAAACCATTCTCATCGTCGATTTTGGCTCGCAGGTGACCCAGCTCATCGCGCGGCGCGTGCGCGAGGAGGGTGTTTACTCCGAGATCGTGCCGTTCCAGAAAGCGGCCGAAGCCTTCGCCACGATGAAGCCGAAAGCCGTGATCCTCTCCGGCGGGCCGGAGTCGGTGCATGAAGCCGGCTCGCCGCGCGCGCCGCAGGCGATCTTCGATTCCGGCGTGCCGGTGCTCGGCATCTGCTACGGCCAGATGACCATGGCGGCGCAACTCGGCGGCACCGTCGAGGGCGGCCATCACCGCGAATTCGGCCGTGCCGATGTCGAGGTGAAATCGTCGAGCCATCTGTTCGAGATGGATTGGCGGGTCGGCGAGAAGCATCAGGTGTGGATGAGCCACGGCGACCGTATCACCAAAATGCCGCCGGGCTTCGAGGTCGCGGGCACCTCACCGAACGCGCCGTTCGCGATCATCCAGGACGAGAAGCGCAAATACTACGGGCTGATGTTCCACCCCGAAGTGGTGCACACGCCGGATGGCGCCAAACTGATCCGCAATTTCGTGCGCAAGGTCGCGGGGCTTCAGGGCGACTGGACCATGCGGGCGTTTCGCGAATCCGCGATCGAGAAAATCCGTGCGCAAGTAGGCAAGGGCCGCGTGATCTGCGGACTTTCGGGCGGCGTCGATTCAGCGGTGGCGGCGGTGCTGATCCACGAGGCGATCGGCGATCAGCTCACCTGCGTGTTCGTCGATCACGGTCTGTTGCGGCTGAACGAGGCCGAGACCGTCGTCGATATGTTCCGCAATCACTACAACATCCCGCTGGTGCATGTGGATGCATCGAAGCAATTCTTGAGTGAACTCGCGGGCGTCACAGACCCGGAAGCGAAACGCAAGACCATCGGGCGGCTGTTCATCGACGTGTTCGATGCGGAAGCGAAAAAGATTGGCGGCGCGGAATTTCTCGCGCAAGGCACGCTCTATCCCGACGTGATCGAGAGCGTGTCGTTCACCGGCGGCCCGTCGGTAACGATCAAGTCGCACCACAACGTCGGCGGCCTGCCGGCGCGCATGAACATGAAACTGGTTGAACCCTTGCGCGAGCTGTTCAAGGACGAGGTGCGCGTGCTTGGGCGCGAGCTGGGCCTGCCAGACGTGTTCGTCGGCCGCCATCCGTTTCCGGGGCCGGGACTTGCGATCCGCTGCCCCGGCGAGATCACGGTGGAGAAGCTCGACATCCTGCGCAAGGCGGACGCGATCTACATCGATGAAATCCGCAAGGCCGGTTTGTACGACACCATCTGGCAGGCATTCGCCGTGCTGCTGCCGGTGAAGACGGTCGGCGTGATGGGCGACGGCCGCACCTACGATTTCGTCTGCGGCCTGCGCGCTGTGACCTCGACCGACGGCATGACCGCCGACTTTTATCCGTTCGACATGACATTCCTCGGCGCTGTCGCGACGCGCATCATCAACGAGGTGAAGGGCGTCAACCGCGTGGTCTACGACGTGACGTCGAAGCCGCCGGGCACGATCGAGTGGGAATGATTTTTGCCCCTCCGGCAGTATCCGATTGTACGCCAGGGTACGGCATAAGTATCTGAATAACAAAGATAAAACTGTCATCGTCTATCGCCATCTATCGAGGGACAGTGCTCCGGTTTGACGGTATAGTGGACGGTATGGGGGAACTTGTTCGGTTAGAGATTTCGCTATACCGTCATGGCCAAGAGAGCTGCTGACGGTATAGTTTTTGGCCTTAAGGCATTGAAAGAGCGAATGAAATTCACTTTCAGTGACCCCAGTTTTGGGCTGACGGTATAATCGGTGCCTCTCTGCTGTTTTTGGACAGATTTGGAGGTCTCCATGCTCACGGACACAGCGATTAAGGCGCTGAAAGCACAGAAGAAATTGTACAAGGTGAGTGACCGTGACGGTATGTATGTCGTGGTCCAGCCGTCCGGGGCGATCGTGTTTCGGTACGACTATCGACTCAACGGACGGCGCGAGACGCTGACGCTCGGCCGATATGGCCCTGACGGCCTCTCACTTGCCAGGGCTCGCGAGAAGCTGATCGATGCGAAGCGGGCCATTTCAGAGGGGCGGTCGCCTGCTCAAGAGAAGCAGCATGACAAGCGGCGACTGAAGGAGGCGAAGCGATTCGGCGAGTTCGGCGAAAAGTGGTTCCAGGAGTCGCGCATGGCGGACAGCACGCGGGCTATGCGGCGCTCCATCTACGAGCGCGACATTCTGCCGACATTCCGAAACAGGCTCCTAACGGAGATCACGCCGGACGATCTCCGTATGATGTGTGGGAAAGTGAAGGATCGCGGCGCTCCAGCCACGGCCGTCCATGTGCGCGATATCGTGAAGCTGATCTTTGCATTCGCCATCCTGCATGGCGAGAAGGTCGCCAACCCAGCGGATGAGGTTGGGCCTGCGTCCATCGCGACCTTCGTGCCGAAGGATCGGTCCCTATCGCCCGCGGAGATCCGCGTCATGCTCGGTCAGCTTGAGCATGTGCCGACACTGCCGACCATACGGTTGGGAATGAAGCTTTTCCTCCTGACGATGGTCAGGAAGAGCGAGCTCCAGGATGCCACCTGGGATGAGGTCGATTTTGAGAACGCCGTCTGGTCGATACCCAAGGAAAGAATGAAGCGGTCGAAGGCACACAACGTCTACCTGTCTCAGCAGGCCATCGACATCTTCATCGCGTTGAAAACCTGCGCCGGCAATTCGCGCTATGTCCTTCCGTCGCGATATGACGCTGACGCGCCAATGTCGCGGGCGACGTTCAACCGGATCACGACCGCCGTGGTCGCTAGAGCGAAAAAGGAGGGGCTGCCACTTGAGCCCTTCACTGTTCACGATCTTCGACGCACCGGGTCCACTTTGTTGAACGAACTCGGCTTCAACAGCGACTGGATCGAGAAGTGCTTGGCGCATGAGGACGGACGGTCCTCGCGTGGCGTCTACAACAAGGCGGAGTATGAGCACCAGCGCCGGCATATGATGCAGGAGTGGTCCAACCTGGTGGACGCTTGGGTCGCGGGTCGGAAGTATGTGCCGACCCTGCTCCCGGCCACGATGGAGCTGCTTGAGCTCGAGCCTAGTGTTTGACAGGCCGAGAGCGGCGCAATCTCACGTCGGGGCTTGGAGCGCGTTCGATAGCATTGGCCCGAGAGGCACGGCGTCGAGCGTCAAGCCAAGCTTCGACTTCTGCCAGATCCCAGACGACGCAACGCGAGGTGAGATAGAAGCGCTGCGGGAATTCTCCTCGCTGCTCCATGTCGTAGATTGTGCTGTCGGCAAGCGGCACGATCTCTCGTAGCTGATGCCGGCGAATTGTCCTGCGGGCGACATGCGGCGCAACGCTCATACCGTATCTCCACTTCTTTACTCTTGTGGAGATAGAAGGCGATAGATCTTCCGATTTGAAGCCGCCGCGTGAAGGGATGCGGTAATATCGGGCTATAGCGTGCACATCGGACGGGCCGTCTCAACGGGCAAGTGCCATCTAGGAGTGTCGGCTGACCCTTGGGTTCTTGTTTGAAGCGCCGTCATCCGTGGAATAGCAGCCCGATGAAAGCCGCGACTCACTTCAAAATCCGCCGTAGAAATACGTGTCGGTTCGAATCCGACCGCCCGCACCATCTACCCAAAGCGGCACCCTAAATGGGTGATGAGAGACGTTGTCTCGTAAGGAACCCCGTTCCCGATCGCCGCCTAAGTCCTCCGCTGCCCGGAAAGCTGATTGACTGCATCCTACAGACAGTTGGGATATGAGATCGCGACCTGCACGACAGCCCAATTATTCATTCATCGCGGCAACGCGATCTCCGAAAAATGCTTCCGGATGAAATCCAGCTTTGGATCGATGTAGCGCTGGCAGAAGGGCCTGCTTGGATCGGTGCGATAATAGTTCTGATAGCGCTCGTCCGAAGCTTTGAAACCCTTGAACGGGAGCACCAGAGTGTGGACAGCCTTGTCTGTTTCAGCGGCAAACTGCGCGATTGCCTTCTCGGCTTCTATCCGCTGACCGACTTCAAAGACATAGATGGCGCTTCGATATTTTCCGCGCGGTGAGCGAGCTCTTGTGGCGGAGTGCGTCCTTAGATGCACTTCGGCGAGCGTGGCCAATCCAATAGCCGCAGGGTCGAAACTTACGACCACACCTTCGGCCCAC
The DNA here is from genome assembly GCA_021732215.1 of Hyphomicrobiales bacterium. Lineage (GTDB taxonomy): Bacteria > Pseudomonadota > Alphaproteobacteria > Rhizobiales > Xanthobacteraceae > SG-bin9. Next base: position 21,027 of record JAKFVL010000020.1, on the reverse strand, counting down.
GTGTCGGCCGGCGTTTCTGATTGCAGAAAGCCCTGATCGACTTGGGAGACGCCTCGCAGCGCCTGAAAGACGCCCTCGGTGCACTAGTGGCATCCGCCGCCGAAGCCGACTTTCTCCATTCATCAGCTCCTATGCAGTCGGGTGATCCCGGCCGCCGCCGGCGCGGGCGATAAGCTGCCGAGGAACGAGATGATCCGCGGCGCCACTTGGTCGGCCATTTCGACGTGGGGATAATGGCCGGCACCTTCCACGATCATTGTCTCGGCATGCAGCCGGCTTGCTAGGTTCTGAGCTTCCTCGACCGGGTTTGGGAAGTCCGGATCCTTCGTCCCCATCACAACAAGCGCGCGAACGGCGCTGTCATCTAGAATGGCGGCCGTGTCGGCTTTCGAAAGCGAGAGCATCGTCAGCAGCGCCTGCATCCGTCCCGGCTCTCTGAGATTTCGAGCGATGGCCGACTTGATCGCCTCGTGGTCAAAAGCTCGCTTCGTTGGATAGAGGCTGCTCCAGTATGTCGTCCAAAACCACGTCCGCCATGGCCCGGCGAACCCTATCGAAAGGACGAGCTTCTGGACGCTCGTCAGTGGAAGGTCTCGGACTATCGGACCGAGGAGCACGACACTGCGGACCAGGTCCGGACTCTCTCTCGCCGCCCTATAGAGCTGACCCGGCCGCGAAAGAGTTGCCAGTGATGGTGGCAGGGCCTGCGCCCAAGCGTCTCACGATAGAGATTGCGTCCAGGCCCACTGACCGGGCGGAGTAGTCAGTCCATCGCGCTGACGTTTCGCCGAATCCCCGCACATCCATCGTGACGACGCGGAATTCTGCCTGCTTTAGGTCGGGCCCTAGGAGCCGATATTCGGATCGCAGATCGCCCATCCCTGGAATGCACAGCACGATGTGCCCCGGACCGCCGGTGTCGTCGAAGGCGATACGGCCGCTGTCGACCTCAATGTACTCGGTGCGGACAAGAGACGAGGCCATCGAGTTTCCCTTCCCGTGAGATCGAGCTTCAGGCTGGTCGACCGACTTCGAACAAGAACCAGGCGCGTCGCTCCGCCTCGTCGGTCCAGGTGTCGATCAGGCCGGAAGTTGCGTTGTCCTTGGCTTTGTCCGCCACGTCCTTGGCGCGACGCAGTGACTCCACCATGTGTAGGTTGTCAGCGCGCAGCTCAGCGAGCATGTCCTGCGGCGTCACGAAATCCGCGTCGTTGTCCTTGATCGTTTGATGGCGAGCGATATCGCCGATCGATCGTAGCGTGGTGTTACCCGTCTTCCGGGCGCGCTCTGCGATCGCGTCAGTGGCAGCGAGTATCTCGGCCGCCTGCTCGTCGAGGAGCAGGTGATAATCCCTGAAATATGGCCCGGAGACGTGCCAATGGAAGTTCTTCGTTTTCAGGTAAATAGCATAGCTGTTCGCCAAGATGATCTTGAGAGCATCGGCGACAGTCATGGCCGCGCTTTCGTCGAGGTCAGATGGCGTCGGAGCGGGTGCGGAACTAGATTTCGTCATCGCTAGGACTTCCTCGATTGAATATTCTGCGGGATATCAGCGTCGTGCCTCCTCTGACGCTGCGGTGTAGAAGAAGGATTTACTGAATGATCCCGTCCAATAAATCGTCGCTATAGTTTCGATATCCTTGGTGGAGCCGAAAGGCGCTGCTGAAATTCGATGCCTAGGGACGCTGCGAGCGCCTTGTTCTTCAGGCGTCCGGTCGATAGCTCAGAACGAACGCTACAACCTTATCCGCCGACATCTCACACGGCTTGAGCGACGCCTTCCCGGAAGAGACGCGATAAAGATTGAAGCTGATAAGGTCTGAGCCTGCCAACTCCCGGGCGAAAAGACTGTTCCGTCGTCCATCCTTCGATCGACGCACGGTCACGCCGAACCGTCGACCGTCGTAGATGCCTTCGCTGTAACCTTCCGGCAGTTCCTTGAAGGCCGCATCAAACTTTGCCCGCTCCATCCGACCCCACCACACTCATCTGAAGGACGGTTTGAACCCCGTTGTTTCCCTAACGGCCAACGAGTCCAGAGTCAGCCGACCGCGCTCAGACTTCTAATGTCGGCCAAGCGTCATCCGCACGTTATCATCCCAAAGAAACCCAGCTTTGTGAGCGTTGGAAAATGACCGACCGCTACGCAACATCCACGCCTTTCCAGAAAGCAAAGTAGCCTCTAATCGCTTCAGCGCTGGCCGTTGGGTCAGGATAGGTCCAAGCGGCATTTAGGTTGCGCTCGCCGCCTACACGAATGTGGAAATAGTGGGCGGATCCCTTCACAGGGCAGACCGAAGTCTGCTCACTCCGTTCGAGCCGGCTGTGGTCGACGTCTTTGGGCGGGAAATAGTGATTGCCGTCGACGACTACCGTTTCGTCGCTCGTAGCGATGGTGGCGTCTTTCCAAATTGCTGAGACCATAAAAACCTCCTGTGTCGCCTATCGCCCTCGGGCCGGCAGGCCGAGGCGAAGCCCAGTCAGTTCGCGGGCGCCCCGCCCGCAAGAAGCTTGTCCAGTTCGCCATCGGCATCGAGCCGGGCGAGATCGTCGGAGCCACCGACGTGCGTTCCGTTGATGAAGATTTGGGGCACGGTGCTGCGGCCCGACGCCTTGATCATCGTCTTTCGGTGTGCCGGGTCGGACTCGATGTCGTGCTCGGTCCACTGCACGCCTTTTTCAGTGAGAAGTGCCTTCGCGCGACGGCAGAACGGGCACCAGCTCGTGGTGTAAAGGAGGATGTCTGGTTTCATTTCCTCGTCTCCGATCGTTCATGTGTGGGGTTGCGGCCGATGCTTGGGGGACGTCGACCTCTGCGAAGGTGTAGGCATGGGACCGAGCGGCGGGCTCAAGGGTTTCGGTTTCGAAAGTCCGATTGCGGATGAGTTGGGCCATCACGCTGCCATCCTTCGGACCGTGTCTAAGACGCGGTCCCGGCGATAAGGCTTTTGAAAGAAGACGATGTCCTGCGGCACGACCGCTGCTTCCGGCCACGGCCTGCCGGACGTGATGATGATCTGGATGGCGGGCCAGCGCTCGCGAATGCGGATGGCGAGCATGATTCCATCGATGCCGCCGGGCATGTTCACATCAGTGAAGACGACACGGATGTCGAGCCGATCTTGCAAAGTTACGAGCGCATCGGACGCATCCGACGCCTGAAGCACTTCGAATCCTGCTTCCTCGATCATGTCCGATGCGAACAGACGAAGGAGTGGCTCGTCTTCGACGACGAGCACCACGGGTTTCACCATTCCACGCATACTCCCATCAACCTTGAACCAGGTGACGCATGGAGGCGTGTAGATCAGCAGCTAACCCGGAGGGCTCGTAGCGGACATCGACGCCTCCTGTGCCGACAAGGCCGATGTTGATCAGCTTCGAACCAAAACCTCTGCGCGTCGGCGGGACGACGGGTGGTCCCCCGCGCTCACGCCATTGGATGCTTAGAAGATCGCTCTCCTGCCCGTTCAGTATGCCCCACGTCAGAGACACCTCGCCGTGATCATTGCTCAGCGCGCCGTACTTGCAGGCGTTGGTCAGCAACTCGTGCACTATCAGCGAAAAAGAGAGCGCCGCTCGCGGCCCAAGGGCCACCGTAGGGCCACTCATGTCGACCCGATCCGAGAATCCTATCGCGTCAATCACGGTCGCGGCGATCGTTTGCAAGTCAGCCTGCGTCCAACTCATTTGAAGCAAGGCGTCGTGCGCCGCGCTAAGAGCCATCAGACGGCGCTCAAAGGCGTAGACTGCATCGCGATCGGTGACGTTTCGCAACGTTTGGCTCGCGATGGCCTGAACCATAGTGAGCATGTTCTTCAAGCGGTGAGCGATCTCACCATTCACGATGACTTGCTGCTGCTCGGTGCGGAGCCTCGCGACCCCAGCCTCGAGCCGGTCCGCCGCGCTCCGCAGGAACGAGATTTCTTCTGCTGGCCACGGTCGGGGGTGCGCCGAATGGACAAAGAAGACGGCGATGGTCTTGCCTCGATCTCTCACTGGCATGTCGACCAGAGACCGAACGCCGACACGCACTGCGCTCTCGAGATTATGGAGCGTGCGGTCGTCGGTTAGGGCGTCCCAAACGATCAGGGGGTCGCCACCGACGAGCGGCTTGCGCAAGCTTCCGTACTCTTCGAGACGGTGGCGGCCGGCGATGCTCATAATCCCGGGCGCCGTCCAATCTGTTTCGACGTCAATGGTCTCGACGTCATCGTCGACGGATCCGAACCCGGCCCGGTCCGTGGCAAGCGCCCTGCCCACGATGGCGGCGGTAGCCGACGCCATCTCGGCGGTGTCGTGACTGCTTCGTATGGTCTCGCCGATCTCGACCAAGGCTGTCTGCAGCCCCGTGAGGCGCTCGCTCGCGTTGGCGACACGGCGCAGTTCAAGATTTTCGCTGGCGAGGCGAGCAAGTGCCTGAAGCATCGCCTTTTCCGCTTCGCTGAGCCCTTTAGGCCGCGGAGCGGTATCGATGACGCAGAGCCGACCAACGATCGCGCCGGATCGCAGCATGAGCGGTGCGCCAGCGTAGGCGCGAAAGTGCCTGACGCCGGTGACGAGCGGATTGCGCTTGGTCCGCGCGTCATTTGTGAGATCGACGATTTCCAAGAGGTCGCCCTGATCGATCTCGATCCGACAGACCGAGTGTTCGATTTCGGTCTCGCACACCTCGAGCCCGTACTTGGCCTTGAACCATTGACGGTCGGTGTCGAGGAGAGTGATGAGCGCGATCGGAACGTCGCAAGCCTTTGCCGCGACGAAAACGAGATCGTCGAAGGCTTGCTCTTCCGGCGTGTCGAGGACCATGAGGTCCGCAAGCGCCTTCGCCCGCTGTGCCGGCCCGAAATCTGTTTTGTCAGAGTTCAGGCTCACCAGAGCTCTCCCGGTCGGGGCCTTGAAGCCTGAACATGGCCGATCATGCGCTTTGGCTTAGTCACGTCAGTGCCCCCTCACGCGCGGCGGCCACTGCGATGACGGGCCCCCCGTGTCGCGGCTCTGATCGGCGGCGGCACCAATAGTCAGAACGATCTTGCCCTGGATGTGGCCTGCCTCTGCTCGATGATGAGCGGCAGCCGCTTCGGAAAGCGGGAATGTGCTGTCCACGGCGACGCGAACCGCACCGCTATCGAGTAGTTGAGCTAGCTTGGCCAACTGATCGCCGTTGGAACGAACCTGAGTCGCCGAAACGGTCACCCCCCGGCCGGCAGCCTCGTCATGTCCGGCAAAGCCGAGGGGAAAAATCGGGAACAGCGCGCCGCCCGGACGGATGGTCTGCAGAAAGCGGCTCGCGGCCGGGCCGCCGACAGCGTCGACGACGAGATCGACGTCGCGCACATCGTCTTCGGGCTTGGTCTGCGTGTAGTCGATGAACTCGTCAGCACCCAGTTCGCGGAGGAAAGCCTCGTGCCGGCTTGACGCGACAGCTAGTGGCGCATCCTCATAGCGGAGGACCTCGGGAGCGCCGAACTCATGGAAGCGGATCGCCTTCATCTCATACCCCCCAATCAGACGCGTTCGAGGAGGGCGACGGTGCCTTGACCGCCGTCGGCACAGATGCTGACGATCCCGAGAGACCCGACCGGCATGGCCCACAGCTCTTTGACGGCTTGGCTGAGGTCACGCGCGCCAGTCGCGCCGAAGGGATGCCCGATAGCTACCGAACCGCCGTTGGGATTGACGCGATCCCAGTCGAAGTTACCCATCTCGGGCGAGACGCCGGCCTTCTCTCGGACCCAATTCGGATCGGTGATGGCTGCGACATTGGCCAAGACCTGTGCCGCGAAGGCTTCGTGGATCTCCCAAAGGGCAATGTCGGAGAATGCCAGCTGATGTCGCGCGAGCAGACGCGGAATGGCATATGACGGTGCCATCAGAAGCCCCTCCGTGTGGAGGTCGACCGCAGATATTTCGAAGTCGACGAGCCGCACGTGAGCCGTGCCTTCGGGGAGCCTCTGCAAACCTTCTTCATTGGACACCCAACAGCCGGCCGCCCCATCTGTGATCGGAGAGCTGTTGCCAGCTGTCAGGCTACCCATGCCGCTCTCGCGATCAAAGGCCGGCTTCAGACCTGACAGCCGTTCGGCGGACGTGTCCGCACGCGGGTTTGCATCGCGGGCAAGTTCCGGCAGTGCAATCACGAGGTCATCGAAGAAACCGCTGTCCCAACCGGCGATCGCTCGCTGGTGGCTCTTGAGAGCCCAGTCGTCCTGTGCCTCACGCGAGATCCGCCACGCCTTGGCGGTCTCCTCCATGTGATCGCCCATCGTCCTGCCGGTAAGGCGGTTGGCCCATCCCTTCGTCGGGAGCACATAGTCGGTAGGAGCCAGCGCCCCCAAGGCGGCAAGTGCTGCTGCGGCATCCTGCGCGAACAAATCGGTGAGCCGCTTTGATGCCTCGGGGGTAAGCGCGAGCGATGGCCGGCTCATGACCTCAGAGCCGCCGACCATGATCAAGTTAAGGCCGCCACCGAGCATGCCGGCCGCAGCGAAACACGCGGTCATGCTGGTTGAGCACGCAAGAACAACGGAGAATGCCGGGACATTGGGATTGAGTTTCGCGTCTAGCCATACCTCACGAGCGATATTGCTCCAGCCCAGGTTTGGGATGACGCTTCCCCAGACAACGAGGTCGGGCTCGGCAAGCTTCCCCATCTCCTGAACGACGGGCACGGATAAGGAGACCGCGTCATAATTCGCCAGTGCTCCCCCGCCGCGCCCAAAAGGGGTCCGAAGGCCTGCGGCTACGAAAACTGGTTCTGCAAAGCGGCTCACAGTGGTCTCCCGAAAGACAAAGGTTCGAATAAGCGACGCGGCGTAGTGCGCTCAGGCTCCCCGGCCTGGGCCGTAGTTGAGCGCTTTCGTCTGGAGGGATTCGACCATTTCGCTGCCTCTACCCTCCATAGCGCTCAGTCTTAATGATCGAGGCGTCGAGCCCGGCCGCTAACGCGCCGTCCGTCGCGATGTTGACGAAACCGTTGGACCCGCAAACGAACACGTGGGCAGGATCTCGACCCAGGCGGGCGATCGTCTCCTTGACCATCTCGGCGTCGATCCGTCGGCCAAAGTCCGAGGCGCGCATTGGCGCTTCGCGCGTTATCGCGACGGCTAGGACCAACGCAGAATCACGCATCTCGATCGAGCGAAGTTCGCTGGAGAAGAGTACGTCGCGACTGGTCCGAGCGGACAAGAGCAGCGCAACTGGAACGGCCTGGGCCAGTGCTTGGCGCTGCCTGATCATTGCCATCAGTGGGACCAAGCCCGAACCTGCGCCGATCAGCAGCACCGGGTCGTCAGCAGGTTCGGGCCACAAAAAGTGGCCACCGAGAGGACCTCTAAGTTCGATTTCGTCGCCAGGAGCGGCGACGTCGTGGAAGAACGGCGAGACTTCGCCATCGGGCAGACGCTCTATTGCCAACTCGAGGATCGGGGACGAGGCAGCCGACGATGCAATCGAATAGCTGCGCATCGCTTGATAGCCATTGGGGGCGGTCAGGCGCACGTCAACGTGCTGGCCGGCGGTATGGAAGAAAGGCTCCCGTAGCAGCAGGAAAAAGCTCTTTATACTTGGGGTCTGCTGGACGATCTCGTCGATCACACATGACTGCCACGACGCGGGTTGCGCGTCGATCTCAGTCATGGGTGTACCGTTGTTCGCGCCACGGATCGCCGTAGATGTGATAGCCGCGCAGTTCCCAGAAGCCAGCTTCATCACGCGTCGTGAACTGCAGCCCATTCACCCATTTGGCGGACTTCCAAAAGTATAGATGAGGTACTAGCAGGCGCGCCGGTCCGCCATGATCACGGGGAAGCGGCTCGCCCGCATACCCAGTCGCGACCATCGCCTTACCGGCCAGAAGGTCGGCGAGCGGGACATTGGTCGAATAGCCATCGTAGCAGTGGGCCAAGACGAAATCGGTGGGCCGCTCGAGTCCTGCATCCGCGAGGATGTCTTCGATCAGCACGCCTTCCCACTTGGTGTCGAGCTTCGACCATGACGTAACGCAGTGTATGTCTTTAGTTACGTTGGTTTTCGGAAGGGCGTTAAACTCGCTCCAGGTCCAGACCTTGATCGGCTTTGGACCGATCTTGACCGTAAACTTCCAGTCGGATGTCTCGATACGTGGCGTCGGTCCCGCGGTCAGTACGGGAAAATTTTCTACGAGATGTTGACCCGGCGGAATGCGGCCATCGTGGTCGCCGCCTGAACCGCGGCCGGTGAAACCTCTGGTGACCATGCCGAACCCCCTTGCTCGTCACGACAGACCGGAACCGACTTAATCTCAGGCTACTGCGTAGATGATCTTCGCACTTGCATGATGCCGAATGGATCGACAGGCTGAAACTCAGACAACCGAATGCCGTATCAGTATAGATCTGTTTATCATCACTATGAATCGCGCTAATCGCACCTCGACTATAGCGGTAGAGCAGCATCTTTGCCCAATGTCTGCTCGCTATAGTTTCAATACCTTCCGACCAGCGTTGCACGCGTATGTGCGCCCGTGGGATGTTAGGCGAACGCCGCCGGCTGTCGGACGGAGAAGGCACGGTCATCGCCTGCTTGCGGTTCACGTCATGAGGTCGCCATGCACGCTCATGCTGAAATCATCGCAGCGCTCGGCGTCTCTCAAACGTTCGATGCTGAACAAGAGGCCGCGAGCCGTATCGGCTTCCTTCGCGATTATTTGAGAAGGTCTGGCCAGCGAGCGTATGTGCTTGGAATCAGCGGGGGCGTCGATTCCCTGACCGCGGGCCTGCTGGCGCAATCGGCCGTGAAGGAGCTTCGCCGCACCGGGTACGAGTGCGAGTTTCTTGCGGTGCGGCTACCTTATGGCATTCAGTCGGATGAGCACGATGCTCAACTTGCTCTCTCGACGATCAAGCCTGACCGTACGGTGGCGATCAATGTGAGGCCCGCAACGGACGCTCTTTGGGCGGAACTGACGTACTCCGGATACGATCCAGTTGATCCTCACGACCGCGGCAGAGCGCTAGGTAACGTCAAGGCGCGCCAGCGCATGATTGCTCAATTCGCGCTCGCTGGAAGCCTGGGTGGCCTAGTGATCGGTACGGACCATGCAGCGGAAGCGGTCATGGGGTTCTTCACCAAATTTGGCGATGGCGCCGCGGATGTTCTGCCTCTCGCGGGTCTCAACAAGCGACGTGTTCGCGCGATTGGGGTTCACCTTGGCGCCCCGCCTGAGATAATCGGCAAGGTTCCGACTGCGGATTTGGACGATCTCATGCCGTTGCGCCCAGATGAGGATGTCTACGGCGTGACCTACGATGAGATCGACGATTACCTCGAGGGACGCGTCGTGGCGCCGACGGCTGTAGAGACAATCGAAGAAGCGTACCGAGCGACAGCCCACAAACGTAAGCTACCTGCTGCGCCCGCTTTCCAGATTTGACGTCACCCAGGTCGAACGCACGCTCCGATTTGCTCCCGTCGAAGATATAGAAACTATGTCACGTCGCTATTGGAAAAGTTCAGCGTGGGAATTCATAGTCGATCACGCGAACGCTTTGTTTCGATGGGTATAGTTGAGAAGAGCATTGGTCTCATCGACCACGCGACCCTCTGGCTCAGGGAGCAGTAACGCATAGCAAAGCCGCTGTGGACGCGATGTTTCGCCAGGCATCGGGTGTCTGCATCGTGGTTGGAGAGAAGAATGAGCCCGGCCGAACGTCAAGCTCCTCAGCTTCGTGTGCAACGGTGGATCGGTGTAGATGGCGGCAACCTCGCCACGCCGATCCAACTATCGGATCTGGGCGTAGGCCCGAAGATCGTGTTCGCGTTTCAGCATTGGTGCCGTGGCTGCCATCTGCATGGATTTCCCACTCTGCAGAAATTGCACGGAGCGCTGGAATCCAGAGGTGTCGGGTTTGCAGTGATCCAAACGGTCTTCGAAGGTGCCCACGAAAATACCTTCGAGAAACTGCGCATCAATCAAGTCGAATACAATCTCCCCATTGCTTTCGGGCATGACGAGCCGCCAGCTGGCGCGGCTTTTCCCACATTCATGGAAGATTACAGAACACGGGGAACGCCGTGGTTTACCGTCATCAACGCCAACGGTCGCATCGTCTTCTCGGATTTTCATCTCGACGCGGATCGTTTGGTGGCGGAACTGGAGAGCACGTGAAAGATGCCACGTTGGCTCATTCTAGCCGCCACCCATATCGCCGCCGCCGCCGCAGGCTTTGCTGGTGGCATCTACATGCTCCCGATCCTGACCGCGCCGGTTTCGCCGACCGAAGCTGTCCTGCGCAGCTCGACGCCTGAAGCGCTTTATTCCGGAAGGCTTGTTCGGGATCTCGCCGGCAGCGACCTGCTGCATTGGGGCGAAGGTGAAGTGCGGGTCTTGCCTCTCCGGATCGCGCACATCGGCCGCCTCTCGCCGGGGCCGGACTACAAGCTCTATCTCACCCCACACTTCGTCGACACAGAGGAAGCGTTCCTCGCGATCAAGGACGCATCCGCTCGGGTGGGCGATGTGAAAACGTTCAACGGCTTCATCGTAGAGGTGCCCGCCGATATCGATGTTCGAGACTACAGCACCGTTGTCATCTGGTGCGAAGCCTTTGCTCAGTTCATCAGTTCCGCGGAGTATCAGCCTCCGCGTCAGGCTCGGAAATGAGCCAGGCGATGGACGACGTAAAGGCAGCGTGCGCGCGGGGACTCGTTTTGGCTCCGGTTGCGGCGCTGTTGTTAAGTGTCGCCACACTGCTCCTGGGCAATGGTCTGCTGGGTACTCTCCTGATTGTGAGAGCTGGTCAGGAAGGCTTCTCGGCCGGGACGATCAGCGCAATGATGTCCTTTTATTTCGCGGGCTTCACGATCGGCGCGCTGGTTTTGCCCCGGATCATCGTGTCTGTCGGTCACGTCAGGACCTTCGCTGGCTTCGCGGCGATCGCTTCGATGACTTCTCTCCTCCATGTCGCATTCGTAGACGCGAGCGCATGGATGCCACTTCGGCTTGTAACCGGCTTCGCCTATGCCGGCATGATCCTTGCGACTGAGAGTTGGCTCAACGCTCACGCTATTCCGTCCACACGCGGTCAGCTCTTGTCGATCTTCGGCGTCGTTTCGATGGGCTCGTGGGCTCTTGGCCAAGCACTTCTAAACGTGGCCCCACCTGCAGACGTGACCCTGTTCCTGATCGTCTCACTGCTGATATCGGCGGCGGTCGTCCCAGTCACTCTGCTGCCCAGCCATCCGCCGGCCGATGTTCGACAGGAACCCGTCGCCTTCCGCGATCTTTTCGCGGTCTCGCCTCTAGCATCGGTCGGCGTCTTCCTGGCGGGCCTGGCCATAGGCGGTTTCTGGGGCTTGGGACCTAACTTTGCACAGAGGATCGGCCTCGATGTGGGCGGCATATCCGCGTTCATGGCGGCAGTCCTTGGTGGGACGCTCGCCCTGCAATGGCCTCTCGGATGGCTATCGGACCAGGTGTCGCGAAACCTCGTCATCGCCGGCGCGGCCCTGGCTTCCGCAGCGTCCGCTATCGCCGTAGCGATGGCGGCGGACGCGCCTCTGCCTCTGCTACTCGCCGCGGGCGCGCTGTTCGGCGGCTTCGGCATTCCCATCTATTCGCTATGTCTAGCCGTCGCCAACGACGATCTTCCTGCGGGTCGGCTTCTGGGCACAGCTCGCGGGCTTCTTCTGCTCAACGGTATCGGGACCGCTGCTGGGCCGCTCATCGGGGGAGTAGTGATGGATTTAGTGGGGCCCGGCGGCTTGTTTCTCTACGCGGCGGCGTTGCTCACTGCGCTGGCGGTGTTGGCCGGTGCGCGCAGGCGTACTCACCGCGCCATCGAGACACGCGCCATACGCTGCCCAAGCACGGCGATGATCACCGGATCCCTCGATGCGATGATAACAACGCAAGCTAAGCCACAGAAATGATCATTCGCGGCCGAAGGCCAGTCAGCTGATGCAGACGCTTGGCCCAAACGAAGCGAAGCCCGCCATGGACGAGACAGTGTGTGCTCCCGCTCAAAGCGGGGCCCATGAAATGAAGCGGGGTGCTCTTGCCATCCTTCCCTTGGCGTTGGGAGCCAGCGTGTATGGCATGGCCTTCGGTCTTCTGGCTGTGCAGGTAGGCTTTCCGTGGTGGGGCGTGGGGATCATGAGCGTCTCTAGGGGCATAAACTCAACATCGGTTCGATGTAACGGCCCCGGGAGATAGCCGTTGGGTCGGCAAGGCTTTTGACGCTATCTGTCCGCAGCCTCACCCCCCAGATGTTGTGTGTGCCAACCGCTGGGCCGCGGCCGCCTAAGATCCGGATTGAATTTCTGTGGGGCTGCATAATGCAGCACGGCGGGTCCTCGCCTAGGCAACGGCCTCAACGGTGAGGTCCCGGCCGTTGAACTGCACGGTTTCACCCGCCCGCGCACCCTCGATCGCCTCGAAGATCGGGGCCATCGTGGAAATACCCATGAGCTCACGCCCATGACAGGTAAACCTACTCGTCGACACTGCGATCACGAAGTACTTGCCGGACAGCTTGATGACGGCGCCCTCCGCAACGGCTGACTTCGGCCCGAAATCGATCGCACGCAGCTTGTCGAGCTTATCCGCATAATCATCGAGAGTGTCGTCGAGCGCTTCAGCGAAATCGCTTGCGACCTCGGCTTGCGCCTGCTCGTCGTTCTCTATCGGCTCGCTCCGATCGAGGCGCGCGGTGGAAACGTAATCGAGATAGTTGTCTCGAGCGCTGTGTAGTGCGGCCGTCTCAAGCGACAGCATGGTCTCCCGAATGTGGTCTTTGTTCCAGTCCATCTTGTCCTCGTTACTTCGTGATTTGGAGCCGACGCACATCCTGGGCGATTGCTCGAGAAGCGGTCTCCGCGAACAGCGAACGAGTCATTCGTCGCTAATGACGTCTTCGCCCTGGTAGGGAATTCTGATTAGCCGAGGGTCCCGAATGATGCTCGTGACGAGCCAAACGTAGGACTGTTCTGCAGTATCGAAGCCGAGGATGCTGAATGCGCCCCCGAACGGACACGCTGGAAAGTCCGGAAAGCCCTCTCTCAACACGTAGCGCTCCGGATCGCGATCGAACTCGCTTTTATAGACCTTGCGCAGCCCATGCTTGCTCGGGACGTCCTCGTCGCCAGCCGGGGCTGTCTCGCGGTGCTCGATAAGCCGTTCAGACAGGTCGCGGTGACATATCTCGTCAAATACGTCGAACGCATCGATCAGCAGGCCTTTGTGCTCGGTCGCCGGATCGGTGATGGCGTAAATGTTGGACGCGTCTTCGGCCCCGTCCCCGCTTTCGAGACGCAATGCTGCGTCGACGCGAATGCTGCATGGATCGAGCGTTGATCCGAGTTCGAGATCGACGAGAGCGCCGTCCTTCACGCGATATTCTCGGTCATAGCCTTTCGCCACGAAGGACTGCACGGCATCCAGAACGTCTGTCACTTGGGTCGGCATAAACGCACCTCGAATTCGCATTGGAAGGATCGCGCCAGGGCGGAGAGCACGCAATGGCGCATCGACCAATCAGCGCGCGAAGCGTGGGCTTCCGTCATAGCCATTTTGCTCGCTTGAAGCGCACGAACAGGAACAGGCAGAACGTCAACATCAGTCCGAGCACGACGAAGTAGCCGTAGGCTGTATCCAGCTCAGGCATGTTCCTGAAGTTCATCCCGTATATCCCCGCTATGGCCGTCGGGACCGCAAGGATGGCCGCCCAGGCCGCGAGTTGGCGCGTGATGACACCTGTTCTCTGCGCTTCCAGCAGGCTGCTGAATTCGAAAACAGTGGACAACACCTGGAGGAGGCCGTCGACCATGGACTGAACGCGATCGACATGGTCCGCGACGTCGTTGAAGTAGGGGCGAACTTCAGCGCTGATGCATGGAAAGTGTCCGCGCACGAGCTTGCGCACCAGCTCCGCCATAGCGCCGAGCGTACGCTGAAAGCGCGTTAGCTCGCATCGTAAGCCGAAGATGCGGGCGACTTCCTCTCGCCCGAGGAAATCGTCGAGCGACCGCCTCTCCATCTCGAGAACGTCATCTTCGATCATTTCGAAGATGGGAAGATACTGATCTACGATCCGGTGCAGGATCGCGTGAAGGACGTAATCGACGCCCTTTCCGAACTGGGCGGGCGAGCCCTCCAGTTGCTCTCGAAGATTGCCCAATGCCCCGGCGTTGCCGTGGCGCACGGTGATGAGGTGGTTATGGCCAGTGAACATCGTTTTGCCGTAGCGTATGCGATCTCCAACCAGCTCGGCCGTCTGGGCGACGACGTAAAGCTCGCCATTGTAAACTTCGAGCTTCGGCGGGCACATCGGGTGCATCGCGTTGTCGATCGCCAATGGATGCAGATTGTAGGTCGCCTGAAGCGTCTTCAGTTCGCCTATTGACGGCTCGCTGAGCCCAATCCAGCAGAAGCCCGAACGGCTCTTGTCGAGCTCGACGCGCTCGTCGATCGCGACTTCGCGGATCCGCCGACCCTCGTTGTAGTAATACGCGGCGATGACGCTCATGCCGGCCTCGCCGGGATGAGCAGGCCCCGCTGCACAGCTGGCCGAGCAAGGCCGCGGTCTAGCCACGCTCGGACGTTCCGGTGATCGTCAAGGCGCAGCAGGTCGCCGGCGTCATAGCTGCCGACCAGGGCATTGACCCAGCCGAGCGTCGCAATGTCGGCGACGGAGTAGTCCTCGACGATCCAGTTGCGCCCTTCGAGCTGGCGATCCAACACCCCCAGGAGGCGCTTGGACTCGTCGGCGAACCGCTGCTGAGGCCGCTTGTCCTCATAGTCCTTGCCGCCCCAACGCAGGAAGAAACCCAGTTGACCGAACATCGGGCCGATCGCCGACATTTGGAAAAATACCCAACTGAGCGCTTCGTAACGCCTGGCTGCCGCCGCTGGGATCAGTTGGCCGGTCTTCTCGGCAAGATAGACGAGGATCGCACCGGATTCCCAAAGACCGAGCGGCTCACCGTCCGGACCGGATGGGTCAATGATCGCGGGTATGCGGCCGTTGGGATTTAGAGACAC
The DNA here is from genome assembly GCA_021732215.1 of Hyphomicrobiales bacterium. Taxonomy (GTDB): domain Bacteria; phylum Pseudomonadota; class Alphaproteobacteria; order Rhizobiales; family Xanthobacteraceae; genus SG-bin9. The sequence goes on along the minus strand of JAKFVL010000020.1, from coordinate 6,008 downwards.
GAAAGCCGGGTCTTTGGTCTCATTCCGGCTGATGTCGATGAAGTGCGGCTCGTATGGGAGGCCGGTCTCCTCCAGCATGATGGAGACCTTGACGCCGTTTGGCGTCGGAGCCGCATAGAGCTGCAACAGATCAGTGTTGGAGGCGGGCCAGCGCTGAGTGATCGGAAACGATGAAAGGTCTGGCATGCTGGGCGATCCCACAACGTGATTTCAGCGAAGAAGCGTGACCGCCTGATTGGCTGGCTCGGGGACCGCATCGCTGGTCGATGCGGTCCCGATGCTTACGATCCAGGGGCTTAGCCGCGCTGGCCGTTGCAGCTATTCCGCTGCCTCTCCGGCGGTGCGCTGAGTGTCGCCAGCGTCATTACGTTTGGGGAGCACCCAGTTTGCGCGAGGGAAATGGCAGGTGTAGCCACCCGGCCGCTTCTCCAGATAATCCTGGTGCTCTGGCTCTGCTTCCCAGAAATCCCCAACGGGTTCGACTTCGGTGACCACCTTGCCGTCCCACAGTCCGGATGCGTCAACATCAGCGATCGTGTCTTCTGCGACGCGCTTTTGTTCGTCGTCGACGTAGTAGATGCCCGACCGGTATGAGAGTCCGCGGTCATTGCCCTGACGGTTCTTCGTGGTCGGATCGTGGATCTGGAAAAAATACTCCAGGATGTTGCGATAGTTCGTCACCTCGGGGTCGAAGATGATTTCGATCCCTTCGGCATGCGTGCCATGATTGCGATAGGTGGCGTTTGGCACGTCGCCACCGGTGTAACCCACGCGGGTCGAGACGATTCCGGGCTGCTTGCGGATCAGATCCTGCATACCCCAGAAGCACCCGCCTGCGAGAACAGCGCGCTGCTGCATGTTAGGCCTCCTCTACTTGATCGAGATATTCACCGTAGCCCGCGGCTTCCATCTCATCGCGTGGGATGAAGCGAAGCGCTGCTGAGTTGATGCAGTAGCGCAGGCCGCCGCGGTCGGACGGACCATCCGGAAACACGTGACCGAGATGGCTGTCGCCGTGTACTGAGCGAACTTCAGTCCGTACCATCCCATGCGAGCTGTCTCGAACCTCGTTGACGTGCGCCGGGACGATCGGCTTGGTGAAACTCGGCCAGCCGGTGCCCGACTCGAACTTGTCCGTCGACGCGAACAACGGCTCACCGGATACGACGTCGACGTAGATGCCCGCCTCCTTGTTATCGTTGTACTCGCCGGTGAAGGGCCGCTCGGTGCCGTCCTGCTGGGTGACCCGGCGCTGTTCCGGCGTCAGGCGCTCAATTGCTTCCTTTGATTTCTCAAACTTCATGATGGTCTCCAATACTTAGTTAGAGGTCCAGGCACACTACGTTCAGTTTATCTTTGCGGTGGTCGCCTCAACTATCGCAGCGGCTCCAGTTTTTATCCAATACGTCGTGTGTATAGTTTTGATACCGCCCGTGCACTTTGCTTGCGAGGTCAACTCCACTCGTAACGCGCTGCGAGTTGTGCAATTTTCCGTATCTCGACCGGCGCCGTGGACCCTGAAACGGTCGCGATCACCACCTCACGTTCCAGGGCGAAACCCTCAATCGGTCTGGTTACCAAGCCAGGCGCGGCAGCCGATCGTTCAGGCGGAATGCAAATCCCCCGCCCTTCAGCGACGACACGCTGGACCCAATCATCTCGATCTGAGCGAAAACGAGGGCGGACGAGCACCTCCCGCCGAGCGAAGTGATCGAGGATCTGATCGCGGAACTCGCATTTCAGCCGATCCACGAACGGGAAGGCCAGGAGGTCTTCGCCGCGAACGGTGTCGGTCTCCGCTAAAGGGTGATTGACGGAGCAGCCCAGCACGAACCGTTCCTTGAACAGGGGCCGGACATCGAGCTTGCGGTCCGGTCTCGATTCGCGGGGTAGGATGCAAGCATGGTACTTACCTGAGAGCACCTCCGACGTGTCTTCGCTCGACTGTAGCGAATGCAGTTTGATCTCGATTGACGGAACCTCTTCCAAGGCGCTGTCGAAAAATGTCGTGAAAGCCTTTGGGCCGACCGTCGGAGCGACCGCGACATCGAGAACGCGGTGTCGTCCCATGGCCCAGTTTTCCGAGTGATGCCTTACGCTTTTCATCGCGACCAGCATGCGGCGGAACTCGAGTTCGACATCCTGACCGAGGCCGGTGAGCCTGCTGTTCTTCCCGTCACGATAAATCAGCGGTCCACCAAGTTCTTCCTCCAGGCGGCGGATCGCGCGGGTCAGGCTTGGTTGGGAGACACCACTAAGACGAGCAGCTGCCGTGAAATTCAGCGTCTCGGCCAAGTTGATGAAATAGCTGACCTGATTGAGTTCCATAGCCCTTCGGCCCGTGCGCCTGACAGATGCTACCGCTGACTGAACGTCCCCCGCGGACGCCCTACAGAAGTATGCGCGACGCATATAATCATGACCGAGGGGCTTGTCTATATGCGCCACGCATATAAAAGAGATGTCCTGCGGTGCTGGGTTTGGTCGCGAATATGTCGATCGGTTCGGCCGAGTTTGCGCGCTGGCACGCTCGCACCGCGGCGTGTGGGAGGCTCGAAGACATGGCAGGCACTGCGTTCACGTTTCTCAACGCGGCAGGTTCACGGATTTCCGGGCGGCTAGAACCCCCGGAGGGAACACCTCGCGGCTGGGCGATTTTCGCCCATTGCTTCACCTGCGGAAAAGACAACCGTGCCGCAGTTCACATATCGCGCGCGTTGTCGCGCGCGGGCATCGGCGTCTTGAGATTTGACTTTGCCGGCGCTGGGATCGGCGAGCCGACCGCCGATGCTTTGAACTTCGCCTCGGACGTTCAGGATATCAGGTCAGGCGCAAAGGCGATGAAGGCCGCCGGTAAGACCCCCTCTCTTCTTATCGGGCATAGTCTTGGCGGCCTTGCAGCAATCGTAGCCGCGTCAGAGCTACCAGATGTCGCTGCGGTGGCAACGATCGGTGCGCCGGCGGACCTGCACCATATCCTGAGCATCTTTAAGCAAGATGACCTCGACGCCATCAGGGAAGACGGGGAAGCCTCGGTCGAAATCGCCGGTCGATCATTCGTGATCAGTCGTAGCTTCATCGAGTCTTTGCAAGCAATCGATGTGGAGACGGCCATCAACTCACTACGACGTCCGGTGCTGGTTATGCACTCCCCGGTCGATCAGGTGGTTGGGATCAACCATGCGTCGCGCATCTTCGTCTCCTCGCGCCACCCAAAGAGCTTCATATCGCTTGATACGGCGGATCACCTCCTCAGCGATGCAGGCGACGCGAACTACGCTGCCGCTATGGTCGCTGCCTGGGCCAACCGCTTTCTTCCGCCACTCGTGGACGACCTCCCGCAAGTTGAAGCGGCGAAGGGCGTGAGCGCCACGGAGACGCTAGCCGGAAAGTTCCAGCTTACGGTGCGCAGCGGCGAGCACACTTTGTTTGCGGACGAGCCGCCGTCGGTCGGCGGACTTGGCAGCGGATTGTCCCCTTATGAATTGGTGTCAGCCGGTCTAGCGGCCTGCACCGTCATGACGATGCGACTTTACGCGAACCGCAAGGGATTTCCGCTTGAGCGCGCGAGCACGACCGTCGAGCACATGAAAGTGGCAGATATGATGCCCCCCGATCGCTTCAAACGGACGGTCGTTCTGGAGGGGCCGTTGAGTGATGAGCAGCGTGCGCGGATACTTGAGATTGCTGATCGCTGTCCGGTGGACTTGACGCTCCTCCGAGGGTCGGATGTGCAAACCGAGTTGATAGACGGATTAGCATTCATCACGCCCACGAAGGTGGAGCCGTAATCGTGACTTCCGCAAAAAGTCACGGTCAATCAGTTAGCGAAACCATGCGTCGAGAACGCGCAATCCTTGCTGGTGGGTGTTTCTGGGGCTTGGAGGATTTGTTTCGGCGAGCCAGGGGGGTCGTAGGCACGCGCGTTGGCTACATAGGCGGAGAGATGCCTGACCCTACATATGCTCGTCATCATGGCCATGCGGAAGCGGTTGAGATCACATTTGATCCGGCGGTGACGAGCTATCGCAAGATCCTGGAATATTTCTTCCAGATCCACGACCCGACAACTTACGAGCAGCAAGGTAGCGACGTCGGTCCAAGCTATCGTTCGGCGATCTTTTACACGTCGCAGGCCCAAATGGACGTGGCCTTAAAAACGATCGCCGAGATCGAAGCGTCAGGCCGCTGGCCTGGCCCGGTGGTATCCGAAATCAACCCGGAGGAGCCGTTCTGGGAGGCGGAAGCTGAGCACCAACTCTATCTCGCCCGGAATCCCCAGGGTTATAGCTGCCATTTCGAGCGAGCGAATTGGCGCTTGGACAGGTCAGATCGATGAGTTCCAAACTGGCGCGGCTTTGTCTCATGTTCGGCTTCGCGTCTCGCGATGCGAAGCGAGGTCGTGATGCCTGAGTACGTGATCGCGGGCCTGTGGGGATTGCTGTCAGGCAGTGGGCTGCTTGTCGGCGCGATCGTCGCGGATGCCCTCTTTGGCAAGCTCACTCACCGCATGATTTCAGCCGTCATGGGCTTTGGCGGCGGTGTTCTGATAGCAGTTGTAGCCACCGAGCTCATTGGAGAACGGGTCTCGGACGATCTCGGGCCCACAGCGGTCATCGCGCTGCTTGCCGGCGCTGCGATCTTCAGCGGAGCCAATTTCTACCTGTCTCGGCGTGGCGCGAAGAATCGCAAGCGATGCGGTGAATGCACCGAGCAGCCGCGTGAGGGCGAGCAGCACGGGAGCGGCGCTGCGATCGCGCTCGGCAGCGTCCTTGACGGCATCCCGGAAGCGATGGTGATCGGGATGTCGGTCGCGAACGGCGGCGCGATCAGCGTTGCGGTGATCGCTGGATTCTTTCTCGCAAACGTGCCGCAGGGTCTGTCGAGTACATCGGGTATGAAAGTCGCCGGGCGATCTCGACGCTACATCTTCACGATCTGGATCGGCATCCCACTTCTCGTGGGCATTTCAGCAGCTTTGGGCAATCTGCTTTTTGGTTCGGCCGATACGCAAGCTCCCGCAATTCTTTCCTTCGCTGCGGGCGCGGTCATCGCGATGCTGGCTGAGGCAATGATTCCAGAAGCCTTCGAAAAGGCGCCTCCGTTCATCGGTTTCATAACCGTTGTGGGCTTCCTCGCAGCTTATTTGATCGCGCAGCACTGACGCCGCCACGTCAACAAGCTGGTTACGCGCCGTCGCTGCCTTCTCGATCCACGCCTCTTTCGTGCAGTTCGGCGTCGATTGGACAGTTGGTGCAGCCATCGTAGCAGCAGAGCCGACAAATCCGATATGAGTGCTCGAGGTTCTCCAAACGAGCGCGGAGGACGCGTTCGGCGATATCGCACAGGAGCTTCACTTCGGCAGGATCGAGGATCGAAAGACCCTCGGCGATGACTTCGTCCCGCGATGCGAGCACGCCGTCGCTCGCAACCTTCCCTGACTCAGTGAGATAGAGAGACCGCGTGCGTCCGTCTGTTGAATGACCCCGGCGTTCGATCAGCCCTTCGGCCGCTAGCCGGTCCACGAGACGAACCGTTCCTGCGTGTGACAGGCCCACGCCGACCGCGAGCATACGAATAGATAGCCCAGGCTTGTGCGCGAGCAGCGCCAATGCAGAGGCAGCAGGGCCAGCTTCCGGCGCCCGCGATGAACTAGCGCGAACGATGTCGTCGCTGATCATGAGTGCGAACGCCCCGAAAATGTTGCGATCTCGAGGTCCATCCATTGCCGCATCTATATGTGCGCGGAGCATAGACAGCAAGCCAAACTCTTACACGATTTGCGGTGTAAATAGGCGTCGAACCGGGACCCCATATCGGCGTGCAATAGGGACCCCCTTTGCGGGTTGGGGGGCGGTTGTCCCGGTAGTCCATAGGAGGGACCCACGGCCGGCGCCGCGCGCCCCCCTCAAGCGCTGGCGGTGCCGGCCGTGGGAGGTTCCTGTGGACCCACCGGGTCAACCGCCGGGTGGGGGGTCTGGGGGGAGGGTTTTAGCTCCGGTTTCTGA
>JAKFVL010000018.1 GCA_021732215.1 Hyphomicrobiales bacterium | reverse complement strand
TGGCGCAGCGAAAGCTGCGCCGGGTGGGGGGGCTCAGCCTCAAGCCAACGGCGCGACAACTGATCGCGTGTTCTCTTCGCCGCTGGCGCGGCGTCTTGCTAAAGAAGCAGGCATCGAAATCGGCCGCGTCAATGGCTCCGGCCCGCACGGCCGCGTGGTTGCGCGTGACGTCGAGCAGGCGAAATCCGGCAAGGGGCTGAAAGCGCCTGCCGGTGGAGGCGCAGCTGCACCCGCGTCAGCGCCCGGTCCGTCGGACAAGCAGATCCGCGCGCTGTTCAAGGACGAGACTTACGAAGCGGTGCCGCACGAACAGATGCGCAAGGTTATCGCGCAGCGGCTGTCGGCGTCTGATCGCGACATCCCGCAATATTACCTGACCGCGGATTGCGACATCGGCAAACTGGTGTCGGCGCGCGAAGAGATCAACGCTCTCGCGCCAAAGGACAAGGACGGCAAGCCGGCCTACAAGCTCTCGGTCAACGACTTCGTCATCAAGGCGCTGGCGCTGGCGCTGCAGCGCGTCCCCGACGCTAACGTGTCATGGACCGAAGAGGCGATGTTGCATCACAAGGTCTCCGATGTGTCGGTTGCCGTGTCGATCCCGACCGGGCTCATCACGCCGATCATTCGCAACGCGCATCAGAAATCGGTGTCACAGATTTCCGCCGACATGAAGGACCTCGCGGCGCGTGCGCGGGCACGCAAGCTGAAGCCCGACGAATACCAGGGCGGCAGCACCGCGGTGTCCAACCTCGGCATGTACGGCATGAAGCAGTTCACCGCCGTCATCAACCCGCCGCAGTCGAGCATCCTTGCCGTCGGCATGAGCGAGGAGCGGGCGGTGGTGCGTAACGGCAAGCTCGAGATCGCAAACGTCATGACCGTGACGCTGACCTGCGATCACCGCGCGATGGATGGCGCTCTCGGCGCGCAGCTTCTTGCCGCCTTCAAGCTGCTGATCGAAAATCCGGTGATGATGGTGGTGTAATCTTGCGCCTCGTGCCTTGGGTCACGCTTGGTGCAGCGATGATTTTCTTCCTGACTCCCTTCGGCTGGGACTTGATCGATAAATCTTTCAATGCCGGAGAACAACTGGCGAGAGCTCTTGCACAACTGGTGCTTTTCAGCGCGCTCGGAATCGTCGGGGTCCTTGCACTGATTGAAGTTGCGGTGAGAGTCTATCTGCACAAACGGCGTGCCAAGGGAGTGACTGGTGTCTGAAACCTCGTTCGACATTATTATCATCGGCTCCGGGCCGGGCGGCTACGTCACCGCGATCCGCGCGGCACAACTCGGGTTCAAGACCGCGATCGTGGAGCGGTCGTTCCTCGGCGGCATCTGCTCGAACTGGGGCTGCATCCCGACCAAGGCGCTGCTGCGCTCGGCGGAAATCTATCACTATATGCAACACGCCAAGGATTACGGGCTCTCCGCCGACAATATCAAGTTCGATCCGGCGGCCGTTGTGAAACGTTCGCGCGGCGTCGCGGGGCGCATGAACAATGGCGTCGGCTTCCTGATGAAGAAGAACAAGGTCTCGGTGATCTGGGGTGAGGCGACCATCTACGCGCCCGGCAAAATCAGCGTGAAAACGTCCAGCGTCGAAGCGCCGAAGGGTTCGCTTGCGCCGGGCAGCTATCAAGCCAAACATATTATTATCGCCAGCGGCGCGAGGCCACGCGCGTTGCCGGGGCTTGAGCCCGACAAGAAACTGGTCTGGACCTATTTCGAAGCGATGGCGCCAGAGAAGATGCCGAAGTCGCTGCTCGTTGTCGGCTCCGGCGCGATCGGCATCGAATTCGCGTCGTTCTACAAAACCATGGGCACCGACGTCACCGTGGTCGAGGTGCTGCCGCAGATTCTCCCGGTCGAGGATGCGGAGATCGCAGCTTTCGCGCGCAAGGCGTTCGAGAAACAGGGCATCAAGATTCTGAGCAACACCAAGGTCACCAAGCTCGACAAGAAGGCTGACAGCGTTGTCGCCACCATCGACGACGGCAAGGGCAAGCTGCAAACCGTCGAATTCGACCGCGTGATCTCCGCAGTCGGCGTCGTCGGAAATGTCGAGGGCTTCGGGCTCGAAAAGCTCGGGGTTAAAACCGATCGCGGCTGCATCGTCATCGATGGTTACGGCAAGACCAACGTGCCGGGCATCTATGCCATCGGCGACGTCGCCGGCCCCCCGATGCTGGCGCACAAGGCCGAGCATGAAGGCGTGATCTGCGTCGAAGCGATCAAGGGGCTCCATCCGCACGCCATGGACAAGAGCCTGATCCCCGGCTGCACCTATTGCCATCCGCAGATCGCGTCCGTCGGCATCACCGAGGCGAAAGCGAAGGAAGCGGGGCGTGACATTCGCGTCGGCCGTTTCCCGTTCGTCGGCAACGGCAAGGCGATCGCGCTCGGCGAGGATCAGGGTATGGTGAAGGTGATCTTCGACAAGAAGACCGGACAGTTGCTCGGCGCGCATCTGGTCGGCGCGGAAGTCACGGAATTGATCCAGGGCTTCGTTGTGGCGATGAATCTCGAGACCACCGAAGAAGAGCTGATGCACACCATCTTCCCGCATCCGACGATTTCGGAAACGATGAAGGAAGCCGTGCTCGACGCCTATGGCCGTGTTCTGAACATGTAAGCCGCAAATCCTTTGCGGATAATCGCCGCAACCGCGCGATTGGTCGTGCAATCGTCGTATTCTCTTTGCTATCGGTTTGCCCGTCAGCAAAGGAGCGCGTGATGAAGGCCGAAGACGCAGCCGAGATGATCGATCAGGACGGTCAAAACGACCGTTTCAAACAGCGCGCCGCTGTGGGCATCGCCATTCTGGCGATGCTGCTGGCGATCACCGGGCTCGGCGGCGCGAACGCGGGCAAGGAAGCCACCAACAACAATATTTACGCCGCGAACATTTATTCGTTCTTTCAGGCCAAGAACATTCGTCAGACCGAGTTCAATCTTGCGGCCGATACGATCGAGCTGGCCTTTCTTAAGGATTCTGGTCTCGACGAGCAGGCGAAAGTGGCTCTGAAGGCCAAGGCCGAAGCCTATCGCAAGACGGCGGCGCGCTACGAGTCGGAGCCCGACACCAACGAGGGCAAGAAGGAGCTTTTGGTCCGGGCCAAGGAGTTCGAGAAGAAGCGCGACCACGCGCTGAAGCAGGATCCTTACTTCGACTATGCGGAAGCGCTGCTGCAGATCGCCATTGTCCTGATCTCGGTGTCGATCGTGGCGACGCTGCCGTGGCTGGCTTTTTTGGGCGGAGCCATCGGCATTGTCGGCGCGGTTCTGATGATCAACGGCTATACGCTGCTGGTCGAAATCCCTTTCATGGCATGACGGCGATGCATGACGTGCGCCCTTCAATCGAATGCAGTCGGGCGGTATAATAATCTACTGGCCGTTGCCGCGGCCGCGATAGTCGGGGACTGCCATGAATGAAGCACAGGCGTTTTTCAGTCAGCCGGGCGTCGGCTTCTTTTCGATGTTGGTGATCGGCGCCATCGCCGGCTGGATCGCCGAGCGGGTTACCGCTTCGGATCATGGACTGTTCACAAACATTCTTGTCGGCATTGCCGGCGCGTTCGTCGGCGCCAAGCTCGCCGAGATCGGTCAGATCACGATCTTCGGCTTCTGGCAGACGCTGATATCCGCCAGCATCGGCGCCATCATCATCCTGTTCGCCTGGCGGATGCTGCGAGCCCGCTGAGTTCCTAAGGGCGAAGGTAACGAGAGCGGGTGGCAGGCGTGCAACGAATGTTGCTTCCTTACCACACTTCCTGAACATTTAACCGTCGCCGCATCGGGCGCTTGCTTGCGCCGCGATTTAGCCACACGGCTTCGTGAAATCATGTCTTCACAGGCTAATCGCCCAGCCGCGTTGAAGGTTTTGGAAAATTATCCCGATTTTCCGCGTTTTTCAGTGGCTGTGGGGTACGGAACAGATGGACGCCAAGACCAACATCAAGTCGAGACTGCCGAGCCGCCATGTGACGGAAGGCCCGGAACGGGCGCCGCATCGCTCGTATCTCTACGCGATGGGTCTGACCACCCAGCAGATTCACCAGCCATTCGTTGGCGTGGCATCGTGCTGGAATGAAGCGGCTCCCTGCAATATCGCCCTGATGCGGCAAGCCCAGGCGGTCAAGAAGGGCGTAGCGTCTGCCGGCGGCACCCCACGCGAGTTCTGCACCATCACCGTGACCGACGGTATCGCTATGGGCCATGACGGCATGCGCTCTTCGCTGCCATCGCGCGAGGCCATTGCCGATTCGGTCGAGCTCACGATGCGCGGCCATGCCTACGACGCGCTGGTGGGTTTGGCCGGTTGCGACAAATCCCTTCCGGGCATGATGATGGCGATGGTTCGCCTGAATGTGCCATCGGTTTTCATTTATGGCGGCTCGATCCTGCCGGGTAATTTCCGCGGCCAGCAAGTCACAGTGCAGGATATGTTCGAGGCTGTCGGCAAGCACTCGATCGGCGAGATGTCAGACGAAGACCTCGATGAAATCGAGCGCGTCGCCTGTCCATCGGCTGGTGCTTGCGGCGCGCAGTTCACCGCCAACACCATGGCGACCGTTTCGGAAGCCATCGGCCTCGCGCTGCCGTATTCGGCCGGCGCGCCCGCGCCTTACGAAATCCGCGATGCGTTCTGCACGACTGCAGGCGAAAAAGTCATGGAGCTGATCTCGCTCAATATCCGCCCTCGCGATATCGTCACGCGCAAGTCATTGGAAAACGCAGCCGCCGTTGTCGCGGCCTCAGGTGGATCGACCAATGCAGCGCTGCATCTGCCTGCGATCGCTCACGAATGCGGTATCGAGTTCAATCTGTTCGATGTGGCGGAAATCTTCAAAAAGACACCGTATGTCGCGGATTTGAAGCCGGGTGGCCGTTATGTCGCCAAAGACATGTTCGAGGTTGGCGGCATTCCAATTCTGATGAAGACCCTGCTCGACAACGGCTATCTCCATGGCGATTGCATCACGGTCACGGGACGCACGATTGCCGAGAATCTGAAGTCGGTGAAATGGAATCCTAACCAGGATGTGGTTCGTCCTGCGAACAAGCCGATCACCGCCACGGGTGGCGTCGTCGGCCTCAAGGGAAATCTCGCACCCGATGGTGCGATCGTGAAAGTCGCCGGTATGTCCAACTTGAAATTCACCGGACCAGCGCGCTGCTTCGATTGCGAAGAAGATGCGTTCGTGGCCGTGAAGAACAAGACGTACAAGGAAGGCGAAGTGCTTGTCATTCGTTACGAGGGACCGAAGGGCGGTCCAGGCATGCGCGAGATGCTTCAGACCACGGCAGCGCTGACCGGGCAGGGCATGGGCGGCAAGGTTGCGCTCATCACCGACGGACGTTTTTCGGGCGCCACGCGCGGGTTCTGCATCGGTCATGTCGGTCCTGAGGCCGCGGTTGGCGGCCCGATCGGTCTGATCCGGAACGGCGACATCATCGAACTCGACGCCGACATCGGCACTATCAACGTCCGGCTGTCGGACACTGAACTGGCCGAACGGAAGAAGAGCTGGAAGCCGCGCGAGCACAATTATGGCTCGGGCGCGATCTGGAAATATGCCCAGCAGGTCGGACCTGCCTTGTATGGCGCCGTGACCCATCCGGGCGGCGCAGGTGAGAAAACAGCCTATGCGGACCTCTAACCGGTTCATTGCTGTTGCATTGATGGCTGGCGTCGCAGTCGCGGCGTCTCCTTCGATTGCATTTGAAGGCAATCCGGTCACCGGGCCCGATGCGGCGCTCCCCATTGCTTCTCCCCAGCCCGGCACCGCGCCGGCGCTTAAGAAAGCCACGCCGCCGGTTGCGGCTGCAATCAATCCGTCGTTGTCTGCGCTTCAATACGCTGCGGAAGGTGGTCATCCGATCGCGCAGTGGAAGCTCGGCCAGATGTATGCGGTCGGCGACGGCGTTGCCCAGGACGACATGCGTGCGTTCGAATATTTCAGCCGTATCGCCAGCGCGCACGCCGAGGACAGTCCGTCTGCGCCGCAGGCAAGCATCGTCGCCCGGGCATTTGTCGCGCTCGGCCGTTATTACCTCGATGGCATCCCGAATTCGAAGGTGGTGGCCGATCCGGATCGTGCACGCGAAATGTTCCACTATGCGGCGTCATACTTTGGCAATGCAGATGCGCAGTACAATCTCGCGCGTATGTTCCTCGACAATTCGGTTTCGCCGCGTGATGCCAAGTCGGGCGTCCGCTGGCTGAGCCTTGCGGTCCAGAAGAACCACTATCAGGCACAGGCGCTGATGGGGCAGCTGATGTTCAACGGCGATTACCTGCCGCGACAGGCTGCGAAGGGTCTGATGTTCCTGACGCTGGCCCGTGACAGCGCTGCTCCGGGCGATACCTGGATCAGGGACAGCTACAGCAACGCGATGAAGAAGGCCTCGGAGAACGACCGCACCATGGCGTTGCAGATGCTTGAGCGCTGGGTCCGCGGCCAGCGCGATTAAGCGCGTATTCCGCAAAAGTGGATACCGGTTTTGCGATCAGAATACGCGCGTAAAAGAAAATATCGATGCTGCGGCTTAGGCCGCTTCCAGATCGAGATCGATCCACACCGGAACGTGATCGGAGGCTTTTTCCCAGCCGCGGAGATGCTTGTCGATCCCGGCCTGCGACAGGCGGTCGCTGGCCTGCGGTGACAGCAAAAGATGATCGATCCGGATGCCGTTGTTCTTGGCCCAGCCGCCGCCCTGATAGTCCCAGAATGAATACTGACCGGCGGCATCGGTTGTTGCCCTGAGCGCGTCGGTCAGACCGAGATTCAGCAACGACTGAAACCGCTCACGGGTCTGGGGCAGGAACAGCGCGTCGTTGAGCCATGCGCGCGGATCGTAAACATCCCGTTCGTCGGGGATGACGTTGAAATCGCCGGCGAGCACGAAGGTGTCCTCGTTCGCCAGGCGTTCCTTTGAATACTCAAGAAGCCGCAACATCCATTTGAGTTTGTATGGATATTTCTCGGTGTTGACCGGGTTCCCGTTGGGCAGATAGAGACATCCGACGCGCAACACTCCGTGCTTGAGCGGAACGATTCCCTCAAGAAAACGCGCCTGAACGTCTTCGTCGTCGCCGGACAGCCGCGGTTTCGTTTCATCGAATCGAAGGCGGGAGAGCAATGCTACCCCGTTGAAGGTCTTCTGGCCGTGCGTCACGACGTTGTAACCGAGCGCCTCGATCGGTTCGCGCGGGAACGCCTCATCGAGGCATTTGATTTCCTGCAGGCAGACGATGTCGGGCGAGGTGTCTTTCAGCCAGCGCAGCAGATGCTCAAGCCGTTGCCTGACTGAGTTCACATTCCATGTTGCGATGCGGATCATACGCGCTTCAACATTAGCTATAATTCATGAGCCGGGCATACCCCGGCGGTCTGCGCTGTGATAAACCGTCGAGACTCGATACACCAACGAAATAAAGCTGGTTTCAAGGGGTTAACGGTACGATCCGGTGCTCCTGGAAAATCCGGCATGTGCTAGATGGGTTGCTGGACGTGAAAAGTCATGACGCGACGTAGCTGGCTGCTGGCCGTTGTTATTGTTGGAGGCGTTGCCGCGGCTGCGTTCGCCACTCGCTCGTCATGGCTCGGCGCCGGAGCGAACGCGCAGGCGCCGCAACAGCGTGTCCGAACGATTTCTGTCGAGACGGCGAAGGCCGAACGGCGAACTGTGCCAATGGAAGTGGATTCCATCGGCACGGTGACGCCGATTGCGAGTGTCGCGATCAAGTCACGCATCGAGACCACCATAGTCGGGGTTCATTTCGAAGACGGCGCCCGCGTCCAGGAAGGCGACAAGCTGTTCACGCTCGATTCCCGGCAGATCGATGCCCAGATCGCGCAGGCCGAAGGCACACTCGCACGCGATCAGGCGCAGCTGGCGGGCGCAGAGCGCGATCTGAAACGTTTCAGCGAACTCATTGCCAAGGGCGCGACCACCCAGGTCAACGTCGACAACGCCAGGACGCAGGCAGATATTCTCGCCGGCACCATCAAGGCCGCCGAGTCGCTTCTCGAAAACCTCCGTGTGCAGAAGAGCTACACAGAGATCCGCGCGCCGTTCTCCGGCCGCATCAGCGCGGCCGCGGTCAAGATCGGCAACTTCGTGCGGCCGGCCGATCTCACGCCGATGGCGACGCTGAATCAGATGGCGCCGGTCTACGTAACCTTCGCGGTGCCGCAGCGCGTGCTGGGCGAATTGCGCGACGGCATGGGTGCCGGCCTCTCCAGCGTGCTGGCGACCGTGCCCGGCAACGGCAAATCCGAAAGCGGCAAGATCGCGATGGTGGAGAACACCGTCGACGCACAGACCGGCATGGTGACGGTGCGCGGCATGATGGACAACCGGAGCGAACTTCTTTGGCCCGGAACGCTGGTCACCGCCAAGCTGACGGTTCGCACCGAGGAGGCTGTCGTTGTGCCCTCGGCGGCGGTCCAACGCAGCCAGTCGGGAAATTTCGTGTTCCTGGTCAAGAACGGCGCGGCGACGGTGCAGCCGGTCGATGTCAGCCGCACGCTGCAAGGCCTTTCGGTGATCTCCAAAGGACTCGACGGCGGCGAGGAAGTTGTGACCGACGGCCAGCTTCTGCTGACGAGCGGCAGCAAGGTCGAGGTTCGGCAGCGCAAGGCCGGGGTGTAGGCGATGAACCTCTCCGAGCTTTGTATCCGCCGCCCGGTCATGACGACCCTGATGACGGCGTCGATCATTGCGTTCGGCGTGTTCGGCTTCCGGCTGCTTCCGGTTTCCGCGCTTCCCAAAGTGGACTTCCCGACCATCGCCGTCACCGCAACGCTGCCGGGCGCCAGCGCCGACACCATGGCTGCGTCGGTTGCCGGACCGATCGAGCGTCAGCTGTCGACCATTGCCGGTATCACGTCGATGTCGTCGACGTCGGCGCAGGGCACCACGGCGATCACCATCCAGTTCGACCTCAACCGCAACATCGACGCGGCCGCGCTCGATGTGCAGACCGCGCTTACCATCGCGCAGCGCCGGTTGCCGATCGAACTGACTACGCCGCCGAGCTTCCGCAAGGTCAATCCGGCGGAGTTCGCAATCTTGTTTGTTTCGCTGTCGTCTTCCACGCTTCCGCTCTCCGCGGTCAACGACTACGCCGACATCGTTCTCGGACAATCGCTGTCGCAGATTCCCGGCGTCGCCCAGGTCCAGATTTTCGGGCCGCAGAAGTTCGCGATCCGGGTGCAGGCCGATCCGGAGGCGGCCGCGGCGCGCGGTCTCGCGCTTGAGGATATCCGTACTGCTGTATCGCGCGCCAATTCCTCGACACCGGTCGGAACGATCAACGGTCCCAGTCAGGACGTTGCGTTGCAGGCCTCTGGCCAGCTCGACAAAGCGGCCGACTATCGCCAGGTCGTTGTCGCGTGGCGTAACGGCTCGCCGATCAAACTCGACGAAGTCGCCAAAGTCTATGACAGCGTCGAAAACGACAAAGTCGCGACCTGGTTCAATGGCCAGCGGTCGATCGTGCTCGGCATCCAGAAGCAACCCGACGCCAACGCGGTTGCGGTTGTCGATGGCATCCGCGCCAAGCTGCCGTCGCTGCGGGCGCAGATTCCCGCGTCGGTGGAAATGACCGTGACGCTGGATCGCTCCGTTTCCGTGCGCCAGTCGGTCGCCGACGTGCAGGAAACCCTGCTGATCGCCATCGGCCTCGTCATCGTCGTGATCTTCCTGTTCCTGCGCTCGGCGTCCGCGACTTTCATTCCGGCGCTGGCGGTGCCGATTTCCATCCTCGGCACCTGCGCCGTGATGTACGTGCTGGACTATTCGATCAACAACATGACGCTGCTGGCTCTGACGCTGTCGGTCGGCTTCGTGGTCGATGACGCCATCGTCATGCTGGAGAATATCGTTCGTCATATCGAGCAGGGCATGAAGCCTTACGAGGCTGCGTTGAAGGGCGCCCGCGAGATCGGCTTCACGATCCTCTCGATCACTTTCTCCCTGATCGCGGTATTCATTCCGGTGTTGCTGATGGGAGGCATCGTCGGTCGCGTGTTCCGCGAATTCGCAGTCACGATCTCGGTCGCGATTCTGGTGTCAGGTTTTGTCTCGCTCACGCTGACGCCGATGCTGTGCGCGCGGGTTCTGAAAGCTCACGATCCGAATCACAGGCCGAACGTCGTATTGCGCGGATTCGAACGCATGTTTGCGGCGTGGCTGCGCGCCTACGAATGGTCGCTTGACAAGGTTCTGGCGTGGAAGAGCGTCATGCTGCTCGTCACGCTTGCGACGCTGGCCGGTACGGTCTGGCTTTACACCATCGTGCCCAAGGGCTTTTTCCCTCAGGAGGACACCGGCTTTCTAGTTGGCACAACGGAATCGGCGACCGATACCTCGTTCGAGGCGATGAGCGTGCGCCACCGCGCGCTGGCTGCGATTTTACAGGCAGATCCGGCTGTCGATTTCGTCAACAGCACGGTCGGCGTGACGGGCATCATTGCGACCAACAACAACGGGCGGCTGTTTATCGGCCTGAAGCCGGCCAAGGAGCGCGATCCGGCGCCGGTGGTGATCGCCCGCCTGCGCCAGAAGGCGCTGCAGGTGCCGGGCATTCAGGCGTTTTTCCAGAGCATCCAGAATCTCAACATCGGCGGCCGGCCCTCGAAGAGCCAGTATCAGTATGTGTTGCAAAGCGGCGATACCGAAACGCTGTATCGCGTGGCGCCGGAGCTTCTCGAAAAGATCAAGAAGGTGGATGGGATTCTCGACGCCACCGCCGATCTGTATCTGAAAAATCCCCAGCTTACCGTCGAGATCGACCGCGAGAAGGCGGCTGTCTACGGCATCACCGCCGACCAGGTTCGCAATCAGCTGTTCAATGCCTACGGCGCACGGCAGGTCGGCACGATCTATACGCCGTCGAACGACTATCAGATTATTCTGGAGGTGCAGCCCCGGTTCAAGGCTGATCCCTCCGACCTGTCGAAGCTGTACATGAAGACCGCCGCCAGCCAGATGATACCGCTGGAGGCGGTTGCGCGGATGGTGCCGACGGTCGGACCGTTGCAGATCAATCACCAGGCCCAGCAGCCTGCGGTGACAATCTCGTTCAATCTCGCGCCAGGCGTTTCGCTGGGTCATGCGGTCGACAAGATCACGGAGATCGAGCGGACGTCGAACTTGCCGGTGACCGTGTTCACGGGCTTCTCCGGAACCGCGCAGGTGTTCCAGGATTCGCTGCGCGGGCAGGGCGTTCTCATTCTTGCCGCCGTATTCGCGGCCTTCGTGATCCTCGGCATCCTCTACGAGAGTTTCATTCACCCGATCACCATCATTTCCGGCCTGCCATCGGCGGGCATCGGTGCGATCCTGACCCTGATCCTGTTCAAGATGGATCTGTCGGTGATCGCCATGATCGGCATCGTCATGCTGGTCGGCATCGTCAAGAAGAACGCCATCATGATGGTCGATTTCGCCATCGAGCGGCGGCAAGTGGGTCTGAGTGCGGAGCATGCGATCCGCGAGGCGGCGCTGATGCGGTTCCGCCCCATTATGATGACGACGTTCGCGGCGATCTTCGGAACGCTTCCGATCGCGCTTGGCGCGGGCGCGGGGGCCGAACTGCGCCAGCCGCTCGGTGTGTCCGTGGTCGGCGGCTTGCTGCTGTCGCAATTGCTGACGCTCTACATCACGCCGGTGATCTATATCTATCTTGACCGCATCGATCGCCGCCTCAAGCGCCGCCTCGAGCCTGATTTCCAGGAGCCGGTCGCCGAAGCGCCGCGCGCCGCCGCTGCGGAATGACCAAACCGGCTGCATCTGTCACCGATGACACGATGCCAATCGTGGTCATCAACCTTGAGCGGGCGGCCAATCGCCGCAAGAGCATTGTCGCGCAGTTTGCGGATTCAAATATACCGTTTGAGTTCCTGACGGCGGTCGATGGCTCGCGTGGCGATCACCCGCTGATGAGTCACTACGATCCTTCGCAGTCCATCTGGTACTATGGCAAACCGCTCACCCCGGGTGCTGTCGGCTGCTTCGGAAGCCACTATCTCGCGTGGCAGCGCTGCGTTGAAGTTGGCAAGCCGATTATTGTGATGGAAGATGACGTGGCAGCCCTTCCACATTTTCGGCGCACGATCGGGATATTGAAGCCTTTGATGGCGGAGTATCCACTGATCCGCCTTTTCGGTTTGAACGAACGGCCGTTCCGCCAGGTGCGGAGCGTCGATGGCATGACGCTGATCCGGTTTTTGCGAGGGCCGGCCGGCTTGCAGTCTTACGCGATCTCGCCGCGCGGGGCGGAAACCTTGCTCGCTGGCGCGGAGTGCTGGCGCGAGCCGGTGGACCGGTACGTCGATCGGTTCTGGTCGCACGGTCTGCCGAGTCTGGCCTTACGCCCCTATCCGTTCTTTTGGGGGGATGACACGTCGTCGAGCACCCGAATTTGGGAGAGCAAGTCGACGTTGATCACGTTCGTGGGCAAGACGAGACGGTTCTTCGATCACTTCGGACGGCACTATTATAATCTGCGCCAGGAGTTGAAGGCCCTTGCGCCAAAAAACGGTGCGTAGCCCGTTCAGATCGAGAAACTGGTCCCGCAGCCGCAGGAGGCGGTGGCGTTCGGGTTGTTGACCCGGAACGACGCGCCGATCAGGTCGTCCACGAAATCGACCTCGGAGCCTGCGAGAAACGGAACGGAGGCCGGATCGACCAGCACCACCGCGTCGTCCCGCGAGATCACCAGGTCATCGCCCGCTTGGGTGCGTTCGACGTCGAACTTGTACTGGAATCCCGAGCAGCCGCCGCCCTCAACGCTGATCCGCAGCATAGCGCCGGCACCTTCCGATTTCAGAATCTGGCCGATCCGGCGGGCGGCTCGTTCGCTGATCGTTACGTTATCGGTCATGGCGGTGTTCCGTTTGAATCTCGTCTACCCCTATAGTTAAGTGCCCGTGGCTTAAGAATCAAATGCCAAAAGGGTGTGATTGAACGTGCCGGCCGGAATGACCAGTACCCGGTTTCCGAAGTTCGTTCAGTCATCGCCGCCATCTGGTTACGCAGACTTTGGAAGCCAGAGGGTACTAGCAAACTAAGGATTCTGGTGACGCTCTCGATCTGAAGTCCTGAAATGGGATTTGGCCTCGAATGGTGCAGGAACTTCAGATCGGCGGTACCAGCTCCCGCAAGGCCTATGCCTGCGATCCGGACAAGACCCGCGGCCGTGCGTATCCGGAGCCGCCGAGCAAGACCCGCAGCGCCTTCCGGCGCGATTGCGACCGGGTGATCCATTCGACTGCCTTCCGTCGCCTCAAGCACAAGACGCAGGTGTTTGTGTTTCACGAAGGCGATCACTATCGCACTCGGCTCACCCATTCGCTCGAGGTCGCCCAGATTGCCCGCGCGCTGGCGCGGCAACTCGGCCTCGACGAAGACCTGACCGAGACGCTGGCGCTCGCCCACGACCTCGGGCATCCGCCGTTCGGCCACGCGGGGGAGCGCGCGCTGGACGCCTGCCTGAAGGGTTTTGGCGGCTTCGATCACAACGCGCAGAGCCTGCGGGTGGTCACTACGCTGGAGCGGCGCTATCCCTTATTCGACGGCCTCAACCTGACCTGGGAGTCGCTCGAGGGCATCGTCAAGCACAACGGACCGCTGACCGACCGCGTCGGCAACGCGATCGGGCGTTATCGCGAAACCGGCGTGCCGATGGCGCTCGCCGAATATGTTCGCAAGCACGATCTCGAACTGTGGAGCCATGCGTCCATCGAGGCGCAGGTCGCGGCGCTCGCCGACGACATCGCCTACGACGCGCATGACATCGACGACGGTTTGCGGGCCGGGCTGTTTGAAATTGACGATCTGCGGGCTGTGCCGGCGATTGCCGAAATGATCGAGGCGATCGATGCCCGGTTTCCGGCTCTGGATGAAGCTCGCAGGGGCGCCGAACTGATCCGTGAGATCATCTCATATTTCATCTCGGCGGTCGCGGCGGAAACGCAGCGGTGCATCGATGCGGAAAGACCAGTGTCGGTCGACGACGTTCGGTCGCTGGGAAAGCCGGTTGCCGGTTTCCCGCCGGCCGCTGCAACCGCGGAGCGCGCGATCAAGGCGTTTCTCAGGGAACGGATGTACCGCCATAATCGCATCATGCGGATCATGGGTGAGGCCGAAACGGTGGTCCGCGATCTTTTCAAGCGATATCGCAGCGATCCTGACGAAATGCCGCCGGAATGGTTGCCCGACGGCGGCGCTCCGGCGATTGCGAACGAACGCAGGATTGGCGATTTCATTGCCGGAATGACCGACCGGTTCGCGCTGACCGAGCATGGACGGCTCTTTGACTCGACCCCGGAATTGCTTTAGGCGGCGGCTGTTCTCCACAATATCCGGCCTGTTTTCATGCCCACCGCAGTCTCATCCCATAATCTCTTTGCCGACGTGCTCGCGCGCGTGCATGCGGTGTGCGGCCAGCTCGTGAAAGATGGCGCGCTGCCGGCCGGTCTGGATCTGTCGCGCGTTGTCGTCGAGCCGCCCAAGGATGCAACTCACGGCGACATGGCGACCAACGCCGCGATGGTGCTGGCGAAAGACGCCAAGGCAAAGCCGCGTGACCTCGCCGACAAGATCGCGGACAAGCTAGGTGCGGATGATCTGGTCGCCGCCGTCGAGATCGCAGGGCCGGGATTCATCAATATCCGGCTGAAGCCGCAGGTCTGGGTGGATGCACTTCGCGCGATTTTAAGCGAGGGAGAGAACTTCGGCCGAAGCGCCATCGGCGCGGGCGAGAAGGTCAATGTCGAATACGTCTCGGCCAATCCGACGGGACCGATGCATGTCGGTCATTGCCGGGGCGCTGTGTTCGGCGATGCGCTCGCCAGCCTGCTGTCGATTGCGGGCTACGATGTCACCCGCGAATACTACATCAACGACGCCGGCGCGCAGGTCGATGTGCTCGCCCGCTCCGCTTTCTTGCGTTATCGCGAGGCGCTCGGGGAAAATATCGGCGAAATTCCGGAGGGGCTGTATCCGGGTGATTATCTGACGCCGGTCGGTGAAGCGCTCAAGGCCGAACACGGTGACAAGCTGACGAAGCTGGACGAAGCCAAATGGCTTCCCGTGGTCCGCGCCAAAGCCATCGCCATGATGATGGACGAGATCAAGGGCGATCTCGCCGTGCTGAATATCCAGCACAATGTGTTCTTTTCCGAACGGTCGCTGATCGAGGGCGGAGACGATCGCGTCGCGGCGACCATCGGCTTTCTGCGCGCCAAGGGTGACGTGTACGAAGGCCGCTTGCCGCCGCCGAAGGGTGCGCCGGTCGAAGATTACGAGGACCGCGAGCAAACGCTGTTTCGGGCCACGGCCTATGGCGACGATGTCGATCGTCCGCTGTTGAAGTCGGACGGCTCGTACACCTACTTCGCGTCAGACATCGCCTATCACAAGACCAAGTTCGACCGTGGCTTCGCCAATATGGTCGATGTGTGGGGCGCCGATCACGGCGGCTACATCAAGCGGGTGCAGGCCGCGATCAAGGCGGTGACCGGCGGCAAGGGCGCGCTCGACGTCAAGATCGTGCAGCTCGTGAAGCTGCTGCGGAATGGCGAACCGGTGAAAATGTCGAAACGCTCCGGCGACTTCATCACGCTGCGCGAGGTGGTCGAGGAAGTCGGCCCCGACGCCGTGCGATTCATGATGCTGTTCCGCAAGAACGATGCGGTGCTCGACTTCGATCTGGCAAAGGTGATCGAGCAGTCCAAGGACAACGCGGTGTTCTACGTCCAGTACGGGCACGCGCGGGGCATCTCGATCTTCCGCAATGCGCGCGAAGAGGCGGTCACAGGATTGCCGCAACATTCGGCGGAGCGTCTGGTCTTCCTCGGCAAGGCCAATCTGGAGCGTCTGGAAGACCCGGCCGAGCTTGCCCTGATGAAGCAACTGGCACTCTACCCGCGGGTGATCGAGGCGGCGGCACTCGCCCACGAGCCGCACCGAATCGCGTTCTATCTCTACGATGTCGCCAGCGAGTTTCACGCCCTGTGGACACGAGGGCGGGATTTGCCCTATTTACGCTTCATTATCACTAATGATGCAGAGATAACGATGGCGCGTCTGGCCTTGGTTCAGGGCGTCGTTTCGGTTCTGGCGTCTGGCCTCACAATTCTCGGTGTCGGTGCGCCAGACGAAATGCGATAATCGGGGGGATACGTTGCCGTTGGGGACAAGCGGCAGCGGTGAGCGGTAGCAGCCTTGAGCCAGAATGGGTGAAAGGCGGCTTTCCCGAAGGGGACGCGGCATCACGATGGCGGATCGATACCAAAACAGAGCAGCCTATCCTGCGGATGACGGCTCCGGTCAGGGACATCAGCCAGGCCGGCAGTCTGGTGAAGGTGATCCTTTGGCCGAGCTCGCGCGGCTGATCGGTCAGGCCGATCCTTTCAATAATTTCGGCCGCGACGGACGTCAGGCACCGACCCGGGACACCAGTTTCGGTCATCATGCAGATGATCGGGATTCTGGCGATCGGGACGATGCCCCGTCGGTTTCGGGCCCGCCGGCCTGGATGCAGCGCATGCAGCAGCATCAGGCCGCTGCAAGCCATGAGCCGCCGCCCGAGACATACGCCGAAGATGAGTCTTATCGGCAATCGCCGCCGTTTGCCCCAGCGGCCGAAGCGCAACATCACCCATCACGTTACGACGATGTGTTGTATGGCGACGCCGACCGAGGTTACGCACAGCATCCCGATCAGGGGCATGCCCAGGCCCCCAATTTTGCTGGTGCGCCTGACAGCTACCAGCTGGATGATTACGGCGCGCAAGGCGAAGCAGAGCCTGAGCGAAAGCAGCGGCGCGGCGGCTTGCTGACCGTTGTCGCAGTTATTGCGCTTGGCATCGTCGGCACCGTTGGGGCTTACGCCTATCGCTCATTCGTCAGTTCGCCGCGTAGCGGTGAGCCTCCGGTGATCAAGGCGGATACCGGGCCGACCAAGATCGTGCCGCCAACCAATCAGTCCGCCGATGGCTCCAAACTGATTTACGATCGAATCGGACAGGGCGGTGCTGCGGAGCGCGTGGTGTCACGCGAGGAACAGCCGCTCGACGTCAATTCGAAATCTGGCGCGCGTGTCGTGCTTCCGCAACTCAATCAGGCTGGTTCAGCAACGCCGGCGGCGGGGACTCGCGTTGCTGCCGCGCCTCCGGCGGCCTCGGCACAAAGCGAGGAACCTCGCCGCGTTCGCACCCTGAGCATCCGGCCCGATCAGGCAGAACCGGCACCGGCACCGGCGCCCGCCAAGCCAACGCCCCGCGTGGCATCGCCACCACCGCCGGCCAACGCCAATGCGTCGGCAAATGCGCCTGTGTCGCTCTCGCCGCCCTCTCAGCAGGCTGCGCCTCCTGTCAGAACGGCTTCAACGGCTCCATCAGGCGGCTCTGGAAACTACGTCGTTCAGGTCTCCTCGCAACGTAGCGAGGCCGATGCCCAAGCCTCTTACCGGGCCTTGCAGGGCAAGTATCCGTCGGTTCTCGGCTCCCGGAGCGCCGCGATTCGCCGCGCCGATCTGGGCGACAAGGGCGTATATTACCGCGCCATGGTCGGACCGTTTGGCTCGTCCGAGGACGCCACGAGGCTTTGCGACAGCCTGAAGGCCGCCGGCGGCCAGTGCAACATCATGCGGAACTGATTGCGGCGTTCCGGGTATGACCCGGCCCGTCCCAAGGAAATCGGAGCCGTTTCCTTGACCCTGCGGGGTCGCGCGGGCTACCTCCGCGCAACATGACCAACCACGCATTCATCTCCGGCGTCTCTGGCCTCAGCCTTACGGCCGAGGAGCGAGAATTTATGGCCTCGGAGCGGCCATGGGGCTTTATCCTGTTCAAGCGAAACGTGGATAGTCCTGCACAAGTTTCTGCTTTGGTTAGGGAGTTTAGAGAAGTTGTCGGCCGTTCTGACGCGCCGGTCCTGATCGATCAGGAAGGCGGGCGGGTGCAACGGCTGGGTCCGCCGAACTGGCCGGTTTATCCGCGTGGAGCAGTTTTCTCGGCGCTCTATGACATCCAGCCGGCGTTGGGCCTTCAGGCGGCGAAACTGAGTGCCAGGCTGATTGCGGCGGACCTGACCGAACTCGGGATCGACGTTGATTGCCTGCCATTGGCAGATGTCCCGGTCGCGGGATCGGACGCGGTGATCGGCGATCGGGCCTACGGAACCGAGCCCGAAAAGGTCTCGGCAATCGGTCGTGCGGTCACCGAAGGGCTACAGGACGGCGGGGTGCTGCCGATCCTGAAGCACATCCCCGGTCATGGACGGGCCACGGCGGACAGCCACCACAAGCTGCCGGTCGTCGATACCCCTGAAGCGGATCTTGCGGTCACGGATTTCGCGCCCTTCAAGACGCTGGCCGATCTGCCGATGGCAATGACCGCCCATGTTGTGTTTAGCGCGATCGACCCCGTTCAACCGGCTACGACTTCTGCGACAATGATCCAGCGCGTGATTCGCGGCAGTATCGGGTTCCAGGGTTTGTTGATGAGTGATGACGTGTCGATGAATGCCCTGCATGGGTCGATCGCCGATCGGACCCAGGCGCTGCTGGAAGCGGGATGCGACATGGTCCTGCATTGCAACGGAATTCTCGATGAGATGCGTCAGGTTGCTGCAAGGACGCCGCCGCTTGCAGGTGAAGCGTTAAGGCGCGCAGATCGCGCGTTGGCGTCACGCAAGCCGCCGCAGCCCTTCGATCGCATCAAGGCGCGCGCTGAACTGGATGAACTGATCGCACGGGCAGGGACCGCAATCGCATGACCGCGGAAATTCTTTCATTTGAAACCGGCCGCCCTGCGGGCGAGCGTCCGGATGACGAGCCCTCGCTGGTGGTGGACGTCGAGGGTTACGAAGGACCGCTTGATCTCTTGCTCGCGCTGGCGCGGCAGCAGAAGGTTGATCTCTCCAAAATTTCCATTTTGGCGCTGGCCAACCAGTATCTCGTCTTCATCGAAGAGGCGCGAAAGCTGAGGCTGGAAATCGCCGCCGATTATCTCGTGATGGCAGCCTGGCTGGCCTATCTCAAGTCGCGCCTGCTGCTTCCCGAGCCGGCCTCAACGGATGGACCCAGCGCCGAAGACCTCGCTACCGCACTGGCTGCCCGGCTGCGGCGGCTCGAAGCGATCCGCGAGGCCTCGAACAGGCTGATGACCCGCCCCCAGTTGGGCCGCGATATTTTTGCGCGAGGGCAGCCCGAGGCGATCGCCGAAATCAGGCATCCGAAATGGACCGCCACGCTGTTCGATCTGCTCACCGCCTATTCCGCGCAGCGCCAGCAGAAAGTCCTTGCGACCGTTCATCTGGCCAGGCGCACGGTGTGGTCGCTGTCGGAGGCGCGCGCATCGCTCGAGCGCCTTGTCGGCATGGCCGATGACTGGAGCCGACTTGACGAGTTCCTGATCAACTACGTCGTCGATCCTTCGCAGAAGGCAACCGTGTTTGCGTCGAGCTTTGCCGCGGCGCTGGAACTGGTGCGTGATGGTTCGGTCGACCTGCATCAGCAGGAAGCCTTCGCACCGTTGTTCTTTCGCAAGCGCCCGCCGCAAGTAACGCCGGATGCGTTTGCGGCGCCTGACGGCCCGGCAAACTAGGATTTGAGTTGAACATGACCCGTTTCGACAACCTGTATCCGCTTTTCGGGACCATGTTCTAGGTGGAAGGAGAAGAAGCCATGGCAAGCCTGGCCGAAAAACGTCTTGTCGATGTTGCCGAAGGTTCCGAGCAACCCGGCGCGCGGCCCGAAGAATTGCGGCTGCTCGAAGCGCTGCTGTTCGCATCCAGCGAGCCGCTCGATCAGGCGGCGCTTGCCAAGCGCATGCCCGATGGCATCGATATCAAGCAAGCGCTGGCGCAGTTGCAGGCCGAATACGCCCTGCGCGGCGTCAATCTGGTCAAGATCGGCAACAAATGGACGTTCCGCACGGCCAACGATCTGTCGTGGCTGATGACCCGCGAAAGCACGGAAACCCGCCGGTTGTCGCGGGCCGCGATCGAAACCCTGGCGATCATCGCCTATCATCAGCCGGTCACCCGTTCAGAGATCGAGGAAATTCGCGGCGTGATCACCTCCAAGGGTACGCTCGACGTCCTGCTCGAGACCGGCTGGATCAGGCCGCGCGGCCGCCGCAAGACGCCGGGCCGCCCGCTGACTTTCGGGACGACGGAAGCATTCCTGTCGCAGTTCAGCCTCGAGGCGCTGGGCGACTTGCCGGGTCTCGATGAGTTGCGGGGCACGGGCCTGCTCGATCCGCGGCTGCCGTCGAGTTTCAGCATCCCGATGCCGTCGGACGATCCAGCCCTGCGCGAGGACGAAGACCCGCTCGATCCGGGCGATCTGGACCTCGCCCTTGCTCCCGCGCCCGAGCCTGAAAGCGGCAACAAAAGCTAGCGCGATCGCCGGTAACGATAGCGGCAACAAGACGTTTGGCCGCGCGTCAAGCGTCGCTAAGTCCTTGTTTTTGACACCTCCCGCGCCTAGTTTCGCAGCAAGATTTGGCCGGTGACCCCGGCCGTGCGGTTTTGGAGGATTGCGCTATGGGTTCGTTGAGTATCTGGCACTGGCTGCTCGTCATCGTGGTGGTGCTGCTGCTGTTCGGCCGCGGCAAGATTTCCGATCTGATGGGCGACATGGCTCAGGGCATCAAGGCCTTCAAGAAGGGCATGAAGGACGAGGACGTGGCTGCGGACAAGCCGCCCGAGCCCATGAAGACCATCGACAACGCGCCGGGCCAGCCGGCGCGCACGGATGCGACCAAGGTTGGCTGACGCCACAAGACATGCGAGGTCGGTTCTCATCACGCGCCGGCCGCTCAGGCGGTGAGACGTTGCGGCGATGCGGAGAGATATCGGGCCACTCGGCCTCGTAAGCGGAAGCGTCCATGTTCGACATCGGGTGGAGTGAACTGGTTCTGATCGGCGTCGTCGCGCTCGTCGTGCTCGGCCCGAAGGAATTGCCCGGCGTGCTGCGCATGGTCGGTCAGTGGATGGGCAAGGCGCGCCGCATGGCGGCCGACTTCCAGGGCCAGTTCCAGGAAGCGATGCGCGAGGCCGAAATGGCCGACGTCAAAAAATCATTCGACGATATCAAGGAGGCGGCACACGACTTCACCGGCGGTAACTTGTTGAGTGGCGCGCAAAAGGACGTTGAAGAGGCGCTCAAACTCGATACCTCGCGCGATACCCCTGCCGCAGAATCCGCGCCCGCGGCCGTGTCCGCGCCTGATGTGCAGCCGGCCACAAGTACGTCAGCCATGCCAGTGCCGGAGTCTGCATCAGAACCCGCGCCGGCAGCTGGCGAGGCGAAGGCGTCATGAGCGCGGAAGACATCGAAGCCACCAAGGCTCCGTTGATGGAGCACCTGATCGAGCTGCGTTCGCGGCTGATCAAGGCGCTGCTCGCGTTTGGCCTCGCTTTCATCGTCTGCTTCTTCTTCGCCAAACAAATCTACAACGTGCTGGTGTGGCCGTTCGTCTGGGTTGCCGGACCCGAGAACTCCAAATTCATCTACACCGCGCTGCTGGAATATTTTATCACCCAGCTTAAGCTCGCGATGTTCGGCGCGGCTTTCATCTCGTTTCCCGTTGTAGCGACGCAGATCTACATGTTCGTTGCGCCGGGTCTGTATCGCAACGAGCGCAAGGCCTTCCTGCCTTATCTGGTGGCGACGCCATTTTTCTTCGCGCTCGGCTCGATGCTGGTCTACTTCATCGTGCTGCCGCTGCTGGTGCGCTTCTCCGTCGGCATGCAGCAGGGGCCAGAAGCAGGGCAGGCGGAAATCGCTCTGCTGCCGAAGGTCGGCGAATATCTCTCGCTGATGATGTCGCTGATCTTCGCGTTCGGCATCGCGTTTCAGTTGCCGGTGATCCTGACGCTGCTCGGCCGCATCGGCGTGCTGACCTCGCAGCAGTTGAAGGACAAACGCCGCTATTTCATCGTCGCTGCGTTCGTCATTGCCGCGGTGCTGACGCCGCCGGATGTCATCAGCCAGATCTCGCTCGCGGTGCCGCTGATGCTGCTCTATGAGGGATCGATCTTCGCGGTTCGGATCGTCGAGAAAAAAGCGGCCGCCAGCCAGATGACCGGCGCATCGCCATCGGCGCCGCCCGCGTCGCCGCCGCCCAATCCGGCGGAATAGGGCGCGTTTTGCACGCTGACCATCGATACAATCGTTACGAAGCGTTCTGATTCGTCATGCCCGGGCTTGTCCCGGGCATCCGCGTCTTTTACAGACCGCTGAAGACGTGGATGGCCGGGCATAGGCGACCGAAGGGACGCCGTTCTTCAAACGGCTATCCGGCCATGACAGGACTATTTCGATGCACGACATTCGCTGGATCAGAGACAACCCCGACGCATTCGACGCGGCGCTGAAGCGGCGCGGGCTTGAACCGTTGGCGGCAAACTTAATTTCATTGGATCAAGAGCGCCGATTGGCGATCACTCTTTTGGAAACGGCGCTCGCGCGTCGAAATACCGCTTCAAAGGAGATTGGAGAAGCCAAGAAGGCCAACGATGATGCTCGCGCGAAAATGCTGATGAGCGAGGTTGCGCAACTGAAATTGGTAATTCCAACTTATGAAGAGCGCGCACAGAAGCAGGATTACGATTTAGTCGAAAGGCTTGCGGCCATTCCGAACCTGCCGCTCGACGAGGTGCCGGACGGCACCGACGAACATGGCAATGTGCTGCATCATCAGTTCGGCGCGAAGAAGAACTACGCGTTCACGCCGAAGCCGCACTTCGATCTTGGCGAAGCGCTGAAGCAGATGGACTTCGAGACGGCGGCGAAGTTATCCGGCGCGCGTTTTGTCGTGCTGAAAAGCGGATTGGCGCGGCTCGAACGCGCGCTCGGCCAGTTCATGCTCGATCTGCACACCAACGAGCACGGCTACATGGAAGTCAATCCGCCGCTACTCGTTCGCGACGATGCGATGTTCGGAACGGCGCAGTTGCCAAAGTTCGAGGACGATCAGTTTTTTGCAGCCGCAGGTTCTTTTAATGTTCGTCGCTTAGCGGAAGCGCTTAGACATCGCGCAATTGAAGACGAAATAGACGCTTCCGAGGTTTCTTTGGCGAAACTAGATGCTGCGCTGGATTATTCCGAAGCTGATAATCGGGCAAAGACGCTCTTCTCGGACATGATGGAGGATGCGAGAGTTCGTCGCTGGCTCATCCCCACCGCCGAAGTGCCACTGACCAATCTCGTTCGCGAATCCATTCTCGACGAGAAAGAAATCCCGATGCGGCTGACCGCGCTGACGCCCTGCTTCCGTGCTGAAGCGGGTGCGGCGGGACGCGATACACGCGGCATGATCCGCCAGCATCAATTCACCAAAGTCGAACTGGTCTCGATCACGACGCCGGAAACCAGCAAGGACGAGCACGAGCGCATGCTGTCGTGCGCGGAGGAAGTGCTGCGCCGGCTCGATCTGCATTATCGCGTGATGACGCTCTGCACCGGCGACATGGGCTTCGCTTCGCAGAAGACTTACGACATCGAGGTGTGGATGCCAGGCCAAACATCAAGCCAAGGGGAAGGCGGCGCCTATCGAGAGATTTCATCCTGCTCGGTGTGCGGCGACTTCCAGGCGCGGCGCATGGATGCGCGTTATCGCGGGCCGGACGGCAAGCCGCGTTTCGTGCACACGCTGAACGGCTCGGGCACAGCGGTTGGCCGTGCGCTGATTGCCGTGATCGAAAACTATCAGCAAGAGGACGGCTCGATTGCCGTGCCAACCGTTTTGCAGCCCTACATGGGCGGCTTGAAAGTGATTGAGCGGGTCGGCTAACGCGTATAACGGCGTCATGCCCGGCTTTATGCCGGGTATCCACGTCTTGTAAGCACAAACCAAAGAAGACGTGGATGGCCGGGACAAGCCCGGCCATGACAAACAAAAACAAGGCTTGAAGATGCGCATCCTCTGCACCAACGACGACGGCATTCATGCGCCGGGCCTCAAGATCGTCGAGGAGATCGCCAAGCAATTGTCCGATGACGTGTGGATCGTCGCGCCAGAGATGGATCAATCCGGCGTCTCGCATTCGCTGTCGCTAAACGATCCGCTGCGGCTGCGCGAGATCGGCCCGCGCCACTTTGCAGTCAGAGGGACGCCGACCGACTGCGTCATCATGGGCGCGCGTCACATCCTTGGCGAGAAGGGGCCGGACCTCGTGCTCTCCGGCGTCAACAAGGGCCGCAACGTCGCGGAGGACGTGGTCTATTCCGGTACCATCGCCGGCGCGCTGGAAGGCACCATCCTCGGATTTCCGTCGTTCGCGCTGTCGCAGGAATTCAGCATGGAGACCCGCAAAAGTCCGTTGTGGGAATCGGCGCTCAAGTTCGGACCCGACGTGATCCGCAACGTGATGAAAGCAGGCGTGCCGAAGGATACGGTGATCAACGTCAATTTCCCGGCGTGTCCGCCGGACCAGATCAAGGGCGTGGCCGTCGTGCGGCAAGGCAAGCGCAATCAGGGCTTCTTGCGCATCGACGCGCGCCACGACGGCCGCGGCAATCCCTACTACTGGATCGGCTTCGAGAAGCTCGCCAACATCGATCCGCCGGGCGAAGGCACCGATCTCGCCGCGCTCGCCGCGCGTTATGTGTCGGTTACGCCATTGCGGCTCAACCGCACCGATGAGGCATTTTCGGAAAAGCTGACGGATATATTGAAGTGATACGTCATGCCCGCACTTGTTGCGGGCATCCACGTCTTTGCAGAATGGTCGTGACAAAGACGTAGATGGCCGGGACAAGCCCGGCCATGACGATAACCAAGTGGCAAATCTCAGTTCGCCGTGCCGCTCAGCGCGCCTTGAACGACTCGCGACAGGGTTTCCAGTTGAAACGGCTTTTGCAGCAGCGGGCGGTTACGATACTTTTCGGGCAAGCCCTGGACGCCGTAGCCGGTTGCGAATACGAACGGGCGGTTGCGGCCTTCGACCGCTTCGG
Source organism: Hyphomicrobiales bacterium (assembly GCA_021732215.1). Classification (GTDB taxonomy): domain Bacteria; phylum Pseudomonadota; class Alphaproteobacteria; order Rhizobiales; family Xanthobacteraceae; genus SG-bin9. The sequence continues at coordinate 141,262 of JAKFVL010000018.1, read as the reverse complement.
CGACCGGCGAAATCAGGCGGCCGTTGACGTTGACGTCGAGGATCGCGAGGTCGAATTCGGCAGAGTTTGCAAGGCGAACCGCGTCGTCGATGTCGCCGGCTTCGGCAGCGATGTGATAGCCGAGCTGCTCCAGCATATCGACCACCATCATCCGGATCATGACTTCGTCCTCAACCACGAGGACAGAACTGCGTCGCGCGTCCAGCGTCATCATTCCGGCTGCCCTTGCCCCAAATCAGGCCTGAAACGAATCCTAGAACAGAACCCCGCTCCGGGCAAAAGCAATTGCGCGGGAGCGGCCTTGTGAATGGAACAAGGTGATGACCAAATTCCCGGAAACCGGGACAACTTGGGGTCTTTCCCTCATGGGGCGATGGCCGAGGGTCGCGATCCGGCCTGCAAAGAGGCGATGAATGCCAGCTGCCGACCAGCCATCCGAAAAGATGAAATTCCAGCTTACGTTGCGGCAGCGGGGAATCAGCGATCAGGCAGTGCTTCGGGCGATGGAAGACGTGCCGCGCGAAGTGTTCGTGATGTCGGACGACCGCGATCGCGCCTACCGCGACACGGCGCTGCCGATCGATTGCGGGCAGACCATCAGCCAGCCGTTTGTAGTTGCCTATATGACCGAGCAATTGCAGCTGAAGCCGCAGCATCGCGTGCTCGAAATCGGAACGGGTTCTGGCTATCAGGCCGCCGTGTTGTCGCGCCTCGCGCGCGATGTCGTCACGGTCGAACGCTTTCGCACGCTGGCTGATGCGGCGAAGCAACGGCTCGCAAAGCTGGGCTGTGACCGCGTCGATGTTCAGGTCGGCGATGGCCTGTCAGCGGACTTGCCGCTCGGCCAGTTCGATCGGGTGATGGTCACCGCTGCGCTGGAAACGATTCCGGCTGCGCTGATCGACCGGCTGGCTCGGGACGGCGTGCTGGTTGCTCCGGTTGGACCGCCTCATGGCATTCAGACGCTTCGCCGGTTGCGGCTCACGGCAGCCGGGCAGGAGGTCAAGGATCTGCTCGATGTTCGTTTCGTGCCGGCGTTGGCAGGGCTTGCTCGCGAAACGTAAGGCCCGCATCGCCGTTTCATTCAGCCTTTGAAGCGCTTTCCCGGCGGTTAAAGGGTTCTTTACTACCGGCGTGTTTACTCAAATTTGCAATAGTTGCGTATGTTTGTTGCGTATGAGTGAGTAACCATGTCCAGCGTAGCCGAGTTGCTTTGCTCGCGCCGCAGGCCGCAAGTCGCGGCTTTGGCGCTTATTTCTGTCGCTTTTGCCGGATGCAGCGCAGATACCCAGACGCGCTTCTCGCAGAACAGTTTCTCCAATCCATTTTCGTCCCGGCAGGACACGACTGCTTCTGTCCCGCAGCAGCAGCTTCCGCAGTACAATCGCCCAGCTACACAGCCTCCATCGCAGCAGTATTCCTCGGCGCCTTTGCCGCCGCCGGTGTCCGCGCCGCAGAGCTACCCATCCTATCCGCAGCATCAGGGTGTGTCGGGCGGTGGGCGGGGGCTATCGTCCTACACGCCGCCGGCTGCGCCAATTGAGTCAACCGGCACTGTCGCGCCGCGTTCTGTGGCTGCGACCAAGCCGGCGTGGAACCAGAACGGCGGCACCACGATCATTGTTGGTACCAGCGACACTCTGGAAAGCATCTCGCGCCGCTACAACGTCTCCAGCGCCGCGATACTTCAGGCCAATGGTTACAAGGGGCCGCGGGCGCTTCAGCCGGGTCAGCAACTGATCATTCCCCGCGCGCCCGCGCCTCAAGTCGCCGCTTCGCCTGCTGTGGCGCCCGCGCCGTTCCAGACAGCTTCGAATGTGCATGTCGTCAATCGCGGCGAAACGCTGATGAGCATTTCGCGCCGCTATAATGTGACGCTGACTCAACTCGCCAAGGCCAACAAACTCACATCGACATCGCAGCTTGCGATCGGATCGAAGGTTGTCGTTCCGGGTGCGAAGACCGCGGCGCAGCCGGCAACGGAAACCAAGCCTGCTCAAGTCGCTGCCGTGCAAGCGCCTCAGGCAAAGCCGGGCGTGCCGGAGCCTCAGCAGAAGGCCCGGCTTGCGAGTGCGACGCCGGACGTTCCAGAAGCGGAGCCCGCGAAGGCGACCGAGACGACAAGCGCGTTGCCGTCGTTCCGCTGGCCCGCACGCGGCCGGGTGATCGCTGGCTACGGCGCGAAGGCGAACGGCAAGCAGAATGACGGTATCAACGTTGCCGTTCCGGAAGGAACCCCGGTCAAGGCTGCCGAAGACGGCGTCGTGGCTTATTCAGGTAACGAATTGAAGGACTACGGTAACCTGGTTCTGGTGCGCCACTCCAACGGCTACGTTACCGCATATGCCCATGCGAGCGAGTTGATGGTGAAGCGCGGCGATACGATCAAGCGCGGCCAGACCATTGCCAAATCCGGCCAGACCGGAGGAGTGAGCTCGCCACAGCTTCACTTCGAAATCCGCAAGGGATCGTCGCCGATCGATCCGCTCCAGTTCCTCAACGGGACCTGAGATAACGCGAAGATTGACATCGGCGTGAGCGGTGCCGCGGTCACGTCGTCAGTTTTACGCCAAGTCGTCCAGCCAGTTCCTGAATGAACTGCCATGCCACGCGGCCGGATCTTGATCCCCGGGTGGTCGACCATTCGAGAGCCTCGCGTTCCAGTTCGTCCTGGTCGATGCGCAGGCGGAAGTGCTTCGCATACGCATGGATCATGGCGAGATATTCGTCCTGACTGCAGCGATGAAAACCGAGCCAGAGACCGAAACGATCTGACAGCGATACCTTCTCTTCAACCGCTTCGCCGGGATTGATTGCGGTCGAGCGCTCGTTCTCGATCATGTCGCGCGGCAGCAGATGACGCCGGTTCGATGTGGCGTAGAGGATGACGTTATCAGGACGCCCCTCGATACCGCCTTCGAGCACCGCCTTCAGCGACTTATAGGATGCATCGTTGCCGTCGAACGACAGGTCGTCGCAGAAGATGATGAAACGGTAATTCGAGCCGCGCAGCAACGTCATCAGCATCGGAAGAGTTTCGATATCTTCACGGTGGATTTCGATCAGCTTGAGGCACCCGCGCACCTTGGCTAGCGCATTGACGCTGGCGTGAACGGCCTTTACCAGCGACGACTTGCCCATGCCCCGCGCGCCCCAGAGCAGCGCGTTGTTTGCGGGCAGTCCTTTGGCGAAGCGCTCGGTGTTCTCCATCAGGATGTCGCGCATCCGGTCGATGCCCTTGAGCAGCGTCAGATCGACCCGGCTGACGTGCGGTACCGGCGCGAGGCGTCCGTTCGGATGCCAGACGAATGCGTCTGCGCTTGCCAAGGTCTCTGTATCGTCGGACGACGTGGCGTGACCTGAGAGATGAGCTGCGATGGCCTCAAGGGCGCGGATCATGCGCTCGTTGCTTCCAGGCAGCATTTTGGCCGCATGACGTTTTGTCGCGCGCGCCGGTTGCTTGCTTGCGGCAGCTCGGCGCGCCGTCGTCGGTTTTGTTGGTTTTTTCGACATGGCGTTGGTATCCGAAGCGGCATCCGGGCGACGTCAACCTGCCACTGAAGTCTCGATTTTGTTGACCGAAACCGGGTGAGGCAGGCTTGAGATGATGCCCGATCAATCGGGACGGATGGCTTCCAAGTCAAGGCTTGCAGGACGAAAAAAGCCTGCGAAAACAGCAGGACTGGCGGCGTTGCAATTGGGACCGCGACCGTTATAGTCCGCGCGAATTCGCGCCAAATACGCTTGACGCCAATGCGTTAGAGCCAATGAGCGCCGCTTCACGAGGATAGCTGAATGCTGATTTCCCCTGCCTACGCCCAGGCCGCAGCTGGCGGTGACGCCAACTCGATGCTGATGTCGCTGCTGCCTTTCGCGCTGATCTTCGTCATCATGTATTTTCTGATCCTCCGCCCGCAGCAGAAGAAGATCAAGGATCATAACGAGTTGGTGAAGAACGTGCGCCGCGGCGATACGGTTGTGACGTCCGGAGGTTTGGTCGGCAAGGTGACCAAGGTGGTCGATGACGAGCAGATCGAAGTCGAGATTGCTGACGGCGTCCGCGTCCGTCAGGTCCGCCAACTGATCTCGGGCGTGCGCACCAAGGGCGAGCCGGCCAAGGACGACGCTTAAAGGCGTCTGCGCCAGCCTCCTGATTCATTTTCACCGGACGGGTCTGATCGATGTTGTATTTCACGCGATGGAAAGCGCTCGCGATCATCTTCACGGCATTCATCGTGTGTTTGTGCGCAGTTCCGAACTTCTTTCCGGAAAAGACCGTCAAGACCTGGCCGAAATGGGCGCAACGCCATCTCGTGCTTGGCCTTGATCTGCAGGGCGGTTCGCATCTTTTGCTGGCCGTCGATTCGAACGCGGTGAAGAAAGAAAAACTCGAGCAGGTGCGTGACGACGTCCGGCGCGTGCTGCGCGACGCAAAGCTCGGTTATTCGGGCTTGGCTGTTCGTGGCGATACGGTCGAAGTTCGCGTCAAGGACACCGACCTTGCGGCCGCACTTCCAAAGTTACGCGAGCTGTCGCAGCCGCTTGGCGGTCTGCTCGGCACCAGCGGTCAACGGACAGCGGAGGTGACCGACGCGGGCGGAGGTCTGGTCCGTCTTACGATTCCACCGGCCGCAATCAACGACCGTATCCGTCAGTCGGTTGAGCAGTCGATCCAGATCATCGAGCGTCGAGTCAACGAACTAGGCACCGTCGAGCCGCTGATTCAACGGCAGGGGCTGGACCGCATTCTCGTTCAGGTGCCGGGCCTTCAGGACCCGACCCAGCTCAAGGGGATCATCGGCAAAACGGCGAAGATGGAATTCCGCATGGTCGACACGTCTGTGTCGCCCGAGCAGATCGGGCAGGGGCGGGTGCCGCCGGACTCCGAGATCCTCCAGGGCGCGGAGGCTCCGAAACAGCCGTATGTCATCAAGAAGCAGGTTCTCGTCTCGGGCGGCGACCTGACCGATGCGCAGCCCGGGTTCGATCAGCGCAGCGGCCAGCCGATCGTTTCCTTTAAATTCAATACGTCCGGCTCACGCAAGTTCGCCGTCGCAACCACAGAGAACGTCAAGCAGCCGTTTGCCATCGTTCTCGATAACGAGGTGATTTCGGCGCCCGTCATTCAGGAGCCGATCACCGGCGGCTCGGGGCAGATTTCCGGCAATTTCACGGTGCAGCAGGCCAACGATCTCGCGATCCTGTTGCGCGCCGGTGCGCTGCCAGCGCCGCTGACGATCATCGAAGAGCGCAACGTCGGTCCGGGTCTCGGCCAAGACTCGATCGCGGCGGGCGAGCTTGCGTCCTACGTCGGCTCGGTTCTGGTCGTGGTGTTCATGCTGCTGACCTACCGCCTGTTCGGCTTCTTTGCCAACGTGGCGGTTGCGATAAATGTCGCGATGATTTTCGGTATCCTCTCGCTGCTCAATGCGACGCTGACCTTGCCGGGCATTGCCGGCATCGTGTTGACGGTCGGCATCGCGGTCGATTCCAACGTTCTGATCTACGAGCGCATCCGTGAAGAACTGCGCAGCGGCCGGACGCCTATTTCGGCTATCGATGCCGGCTTTACGCGCGCGCTCGCGACCATCATGGATTCCAACATCACGACGTTTATTGCCGCAGCGGTTCTTTTCTATATCGGCACCGGGCCCGTGCGCGGATTCGCCGTGACGCTGGGTATTGGCATCATCACCACGGTTTTCACTGCATTCACGGTCACGCGCCTGATCGTGGCCACCTGGGTCCGCTGGAAGCGGCCCCAGGCTGTGCCGATCTAAGGGAGTTTGATCAGTCGTGACCACCTGGATTGTCATTGCGCTTGCGGTGTTCATTGTCGTTCTGACGATCGTGAGCATCATGGGCTGGCTGCCGTCGATGCGTATTGTTCCGGACGATACGACGTTCGATTTCATGCGCTTTCGCCGCATCAGCTTTCCGATCTCGGCGATCGCCTCGATCATTGCCATTGCGCTGTATTTCACCCACGGCCTCAATTTCGGCATCGACTTCAAAGGTGGAACGCTGCTCGAAATCCAGACTAAATCCGGCCCCGCAGATATTGCCGATTTGCGCACAAAGCTCGGCACGTTGGGATTGGGCGACGTTCAGCTCCAGCAGTTCGGCGGCCCCAATGACGTGCTGATCCGGATCGCGGAGCAACCCGGCGGCGATGCCGCCCAGCAGGTGGCGGTTCAGAAGGTTCGCGCTACTCTGGGAAATGATATCGACTACCGCCGCGTCGAGGTCGTTGGCCCGCGCGTGTCGAGCGAGCTATTGGCATTCGGCGTGCTCGGACTGATGCTCGCGATCCTCGGAATTCTGATCTATCTGTGGTTCCGCTTCGAGTGGCAGTTTGCGCTCGGCGCCATGATCGCCAACATACACGATATCGTGCTCACCATCGGCTTCATGTCGATCGCGCAGATCGATTTCGATCTCACAAGTATCGCGGCGCTGCTGACGATTCTCGGCTATTCACTGAACGACACGGTCGTGATCTACGATCGTATCCGCGAACTGTTGCGGCGTTACAAGAAGATGCCGATGCCCGAACTGCTCAATCAGTCGATCAACTCGACCCTGTCGCGCTCGATCATCACCCACGTCACCGTAACGCTGGCGTTGTTCGCGCTGCTGCTGTTCGGCGGCAAGGCCATCCACAGCTTCTCGGCGACCATGATGTTCGGCGTGGTCCTCGTCGGCACCTACACGTCGATCTTCATTGCGGCTCCGTTGCTGATCTATCTCGGCGTCGGCACGACGCGCGACGCGCCCGAGAAACCGTCCAGACCCTGACCATGCCGGGATCGCCGGACGCCCCGCATCTTCCGAGGTCCGCGCCCATCGACGCCTACGGCAACGGCGGATTTCGCTTTGCCGACATGTCGCATCGCGGCTCGTTGCTGTGCCTGCCCGATTCGATGTGGGCGTGGGACATCTCTAATCCCGGCCAGATCGACCGTTACAGCCTTGCGCGCGTGATTGAACGTTCCAGCAACATCGATACACTGCTGATCGGCACAGGAACCGAAATCTGGCAGCCGTCCGAGGTTCTGCGCGACGTGTTCCGGAAATTTCATATCGGGATCGATGCGATGCAGACCGGTCCAGCGATCCGCACCTTCAATGTGATGATCGGCGAACGGCGTCGCGTCGCTGCTGCGTTGCTCGCTGTGCCATGAGTGGATCGGTCAGCGATGCGGATCTCTGTGCGAACGATGTGCGTTTGAAAGATTTCGAGCATTATGCGCTGACGCTGTTCACCGAGCCAGAACACCGCCGTGCCTTGCTCGCGCTCTATGCCTTCAATACTGAGGTGTCGCGGGTCCGCGATATGGTCAGCCAGCCGTTGCCAGGCGAAATCCGGCTGCAGTGGTGGGCCGATGCAGTGGCGGGGAAGGAACACGGCGAGGTTGGGGGCAACCCGGTTGCCGCTGAACTGCTGCGCGCGATCGCGGAGCATCACCTGCCTGCCGGCACGATCGATTCGCTGATCGATGCGCATCGTTTCGATCTTTACGACGATCCGATGCAAACGCTGATCGAACTGGAAAACTACGCGGAGCAAACAGACGGAGCATTGCTCGCGCTTGGCGCGCAAATTCTTGGTGCGAGTTCGGAGCAGGTCGCATTGCTGGCGCGGCGGGCGGGGCGGGCGATCGGCATTGCGCGGACAATCAGACTGCTTCCGCTCCACGCATCTCGCCGGCAGTTGTTTCTTCCCGCCGACCAGATCGGCAGGTTCGATGTTGAACCCGAAACGGTCTTTGCCGGACAAACGACGCCTGAACTGCTCGAGCTGATCGGGCACCTTCGCGGCATCGCGCGATCCCATTTGGATGCGGCCATCGCTTTGCTTGCGGCGATTCCTCAAACAGCCCGCCCGGCGTTCTTGCTGTTGGCCTTGCTCCGCCGCGAGCTCGATGCAGAAAATCCGGATAATCCATTCCAGCCTGTTGAGCGCTCGCGATTGCGTACGCTCTGGACGCTGTGGCGCGCCAAGTTCTGATCGTTATGCAGCTGTGGCGATCCGGGGCATCGTTGCGATCCAGAGATCGATATCGCCGAGCGCACGCGCGCTCAACGCCTGCTTCCTCGCGATTGTCTTTTCCGGGCCGCGCAGACGTGACCCATCCGCCTTCTTGGTTGGTGCGGCTGCCAAAGGCGGAAACAGACCGAAGTTGATATTCATCGGCTGAAACGAGCGCGGCCCCGCATCGATGGTTTCGATGTGGCCGCCGGTAATGTGGCCCAGCAGGGCGCCAAAGGCCGTGGTCGGCGGCGGTGCCGCCACATCCGTTGCAGTCGCGTCCGATGAGGCGAATAGGCCCGCGAGCAATCCGATTGCGGCCGATTCCACATATCCTTCGCAGCCCGTCATCTGACCGGCGAAACGCAACCTCGGTTGGGCTTTCAGCCGCAACTGCGGATCGAGTAGCTTTGGCGAATTGAGAAATGTATTGCGATGCAGCCCACCGAGCCGCGCGAATTCGGCTTTAGCGAGGCCGGGAATGGTGCGGAAGATGCGCGTCTGCTCGCCGTGCTTCAACTTGGTCTGAAATCCGACCATGTTGTAGAGCGTGCCGAGCTTGTTGTCCTGACGGAGCTGAACGATGGCATAGGCTTTCACCGTCGGATTGTGCGGATTGGTCAACCCGAACGGCTTCATCGGGCCGTGACGCAGCGTTTCGCGGCCGCGATCGGCCATCACCTCGATCGGCAGGCAGCCATCGAAGTAAGGCGTGTTCGTCTCCCATTCCTTGAAGTCGGTCTTGTCGCCAGCAATCAGCGCATCGACGAATACATCGTATTGTTCGCGCGTTAGAGGGCAGTTGATGTAGTCGGCGCCGGTGCCGCCGGGACCGACCTTGTCGTAGCGCGACTGAAACCAGGCCAGCGACATGTCGATGGAATCCCGATGCACGATCGGAGCGATCGCATCGAAAAAGGCGAGGGCGCTTTCGTCGGTCAGGGAACGGATCGCGGTCGCCAGCGGCGCGGACGTGAGCGGCCCGGTCGCCACGATCACGTTGTCCCAGTCGGACGGTGGAATGCCATCGATCTCGCCGCGCTGGATTTCGATCAGCGGGTGGCTGCGCAGCGCGCCCTCGACGGCAGCCGAGAAGTGGTCGCGATCAACCGCCAGCGCGCCGCCAGCCGGCACCTGATTGGCGTCGGCAGCGCGCATAATCAGCGATCCCATCCGCCGCATCTCTGCATGTAGCAGACCAACGGCGTTGGTGTTGGCGTCGTCGGAGCGAAAGGAGTTGGAACAGACCAGCTCTGCCAATCCCTCGGTCCGGTGGGCTTCCGTCGTCCGGATCGGCCGCATCTCGTGGAGAACGACGCCCACGCCACGGCTGGCGATCTGCCAGGCTGCCTCTGAGCCGGCAAGGCCGCCTCCGATCACGTGCACGATCGGCTTTTTCGAATTGCGGCCCGGCAGCTGGTTCTGTGAATGGGTCATGCCCATCAGGTAGCGGATTTGCGCGGTAAGGGCATCCCCGTTTGAGGCCGGATCAGCGCCACTTCGAATACGACAACGCCCGCTTTCGGCGGGCGTTATCCGTTCATCGATGAAGGGCCGGGGAATCAGCCCTTGTAGTCTCCGGAAGCAACCCGGACGATGTCGGAGCGATCGAGGCCGATATCGGCAAGTTCCCGATCGCTGAGCCGGGACAGTTCAGACACGTTGCGCTGAAAATCCCGGACTTCACGGATGAAGCGGATGATGGATAGCAGCATTGTAATGTTCCTTTGCAATCGTGATTCAGTTGTTGAACAACTCAATCGTTGAAGTGAATATAAAACTGCAAATGAAGTCACAGCAGAGGAAATGTTGCGATGCAGCTCGGTGAAAAATGCATATCTAAAGTCATATTCGCTTAATGATCTGGCGTAAGATCAAATCGTCATTCGGATATCTTATTCGAATCGGAAAGCTGATATCTTACTAAAGGCGATATATATCAATATATTAAACGGGTTTTCATCTAAAAGTTTCTAATGCATTAGAGTATGGATTTTCGTTCATAGTTTGGTGGAGTGGGAGAGAGTCGGGGTAATTTGGGAGAAGTCAATGGCACCCCGGTGACCGTTATGGCATCACTTTCCCAGACAAATTCATGGCCGGTGTCCGCATAGCGCGCGTCAGGCTGTTTTCCAGACGCAAGAGGATGCGATGAGATGTTTCAGCGGCAACAGAGTCGTCCTCGCAGTCGCATTCCCCTTTATCGCAGCCTGCATTGGCGGCGCAGCACAGGCCCACGTCACCTTGGCTGCTGGTGAGACCAAGCCCGGCAGTTATTACAGGGGCGCGCTCAAAATCCCGCACGGCTGTGACGGAGAGGCGACCCGGTCTATCCGCGTCCAAATCCCGGAGGGGGTGATTGGCGTGAAGCCGATGCCAAAACCGGGCTGGACGCTGACGACCCAAAAGGGCCCTTACGCCAAGGCCTACGAAAGTCACGGCAAACCGGTGGCCGAAGGCGTCAGGGAAATCACCTGGTCCGGCGGAGACCTTGCCGACGAGTTTTACGATGAGTTCGTGTTCACGGCGTTCGTAACGGCTGACGTCCCGGCCGGCCAGCAAATTTACTTTCCGACGGTTCAAGTCTGTACAAAAGGCGAGGCGCGCTGGACCGAGATTCCGGCGAAAGGCCAGTCGGCGCGCGACTTGAAATCACCCGCGCCTTCGTTGCGCTTGGTGTCGGACACGCGGCTGACGGCGCAGGAAGCACCTGCGGGTTCGGAGACCGATACCTACACGATCGGCAATCTGACCATCGCAGCTCCATGGAGCCGCGCGACCCCCGGCGGAGCCAAGATTGCTGGCGGGTATCTCAAGATCACCAACAACGGAACCGCGCCAGACCGGCTTGTAAACGCGGCCACGAGCGCCGCCGGCAAGGTCGAAATTCACGAGATGTCGATGGCCAACGGTGTGATGCAGATGCGTCCGCTCAACGAAGGGCTTCTGATCAAGCCCGGCGAAACCGTTGAACTGAAGCCCGGCGGATTTCACATGATGTTCATGGACCTGACCCGACCGTTCAAACAGGGCGAGGCTGTGAAAACCACGCTGCAATTCGAGAAGGCCGGCAAGGTCGATGTGATGTTCAATATTGGCGCCATTGGTGCGACCAGCCGAGGTCAGTCCGATCACAAGCACCACTGACGACTATGCTCAGCGTCCGAGCGAGCGCACAAATGCGTCGCCGTCCTTCAGTCCGAGCTCGAAGGCTTTGCGGATGCCGTCCGGGTTGGTGATGTCGAACTGGCTGACCTCGATCTTTTGCGATGGCTGCACATAGGTCCGGTTTGCGATCGCCGGCAGGCTTGCGTAACGGCGGGTCAGCAGGACCAGCGTCTGCCCGCCCTGCGCCTCGACCGGCAGAAGCGGCTCGACGGGAACGTTATCGACCAAGCCGCCATCGAAGGCAGGCTCGCCGTCGATCAATGTCACCGGCATGAACGGCGGAATGCCTCCGCTCGCGATCAGCGCCTCGCGCATCAACTGTGGATCGTTGAGGTTGCGAGTGGAGACGAAGCCGCTGCGAAAGCCGAGCGCACGTCCGAAGCGCGGATGCACGGGATGAAACAGCCGTTTTTCCAGTTGATACGCGCCGATGCCAATGGCAGCCCCGAGTTTCGGCGACAAGCGCCGCGGCAACCTTGAATAAGCGATGCGGAAATCGGTGATCGCATTGATCCGTTCAAGCGCGGCTGCATCGACGGTTGCGTCCAGCAATTCCTGATACATTGATCCAACAGGACAGAGCGGTTCGCCCTGACGCCAGGCGGCGAAGTCGAAGTTCTTCAAATGCGAGCCGCAGGCGCCGATCACACTGCGGCGAACCTCGGGACCGAGGCCGAGCAGGCTATAAGTGGCGGCGAAAGCGCCGGCACTCGCGCCAACGACCAATCGCGGCTCAAGACCGAGGCGTTCGGCGGCGGCCTCATAGAAGCCGCCTTGCCAGTAGCATCGGTTGCCGCCTCCGGCAAAAACGATCGCGTCGTACATCGACGCGCTTTCTACCAGAATTGCCGCACCGCGGAAGGCTTGTGCGGCGCGTTCTGTGCGTAGCGGTCCGCCGCTAGCCGATCACCTTTCGATACAGGTGCCACGTTGCGTGGCCCAGCATCGGGATAACGACGGCGAGTCCCATGAAGAGCGGCAGCGATCCGATAAAGAGCAGCGCGGCAACGATCAGTCCCCAGCACGCCATGGCGACCGGATTGGCGATGACGACCCGGATGGACGTGAGGATGGCATCGGCGATGCCGGCATGACGATCGAGCATCAGCGGAAACGAGACGACGCTGATGCAAAGCGCGACCAGTGCGAACACAAACCCGACGCTGCAGCCGACCAGCATCAGAATGCGGCCTTCGGGCAAGGTCAGAACGTGTTGTGCGAAATCCGGAATGCTGGCGGCGGGTGCATAACCGAATGTCGCGGTGTAGATGGCCTGCGCCGAAGCAATCCATACTACGAACAACGTCAGGAGGATCGCACCAAGTCCCAACATGGCTCCAAACGAGGGTGATTTGAGCACGCTGATGGCCTGAGAAACCGTGGGCTGTTCGCCGTTTTCCCGACGCCGGCTGAGTTCGTAGAGGCCGATGGCCGCGAATGGCCCGAGCAATGCAAAACCTGCCGCGAGGGGAAACAGCAGCGGCAGCACAGAATAGCCAAGGGTCATTCTGGCCAGAACCAGACCGAGAACAGGATAGATTACACACAGAACAAGAGCGTGACTTGGGACCGCTTTGAAATCGTCCCAACCTTTGTGAAGCGCGTCCAGCAGATCCGACAATCCAATCTTGCGAATTGCAGGACCTGCAGCCGAGCCGCTTTTGCGGTTCGTCAACGGAGTGACGTTATCTGGATAAGAGCCGGGATATGAGGCGGCCATGAGCGAGCTCCCTTCAAACAGAGCGGTCGCGGGTCAAGCCGAGCGGCACAAGAGAACAGAACAGCCAGACTTGCCGCGACCTGTTGAGCAATCATAGCACAACATGCTGTCGCCTGCTCTCACGGTTGAGAGAGTTTTTGTCGCGGACTGCCGCAGCGCCGTTTGTATTATGTATAATGGCGATGTGCCGTCAGGCAGTTGTCACGGAACGCTGTCAGGCTGACGGACGTGCTGCAGCATACCTGGGATATGCATTGGCAAGGGATTGCGGCCCGTCTAGACTTGTCCGCGGCTGGCTTACGCAGCGACATATTATTCAAGTAGGAGCGACACGATGAGCATTTTCGGCAAGATCATGGGCGCAATTTTCGGCACGAAGGCCGAGGCGGCTCCTGCGGGTGGCGCAACGGCCGGTGCGGCGGGTGGAGCAAGCGCCAAGCCTGCTATCGACGTTACACCGATCCTCGACGCCGCGGTCGCGGCGAAGAAGGAAAAGTTGAACTGGAAAACCTCCATCGTCGATCTGATGAAGGCGCTCGATCTCGACTCGAGTTTGACCGCGCGCAAGGAACTCGCGAAGGAGCTCGGCTATACCGGCGATATGAACGACTCCGCATCAATGAACATCTGGCTGCACAAGCAGGTGATGAAGAAGCTCGCGGAAAACGGCGGCAAGGTGCCGGACGATCTGAAGAACTAACGGTTCTTTTCCCAATCAGGCGTCGCATCATCGCATTGCAAGATGCAGTAGATAAAAGGTCCGCGTTTCGCGGGCCTTTTTTGTTGCGGTGCAGTTATTCGATTGCTGCAAATGCGTTCACCTGTCGCATCTTGATACCGTTTGATGGATTCAACGTAATCTTACTTTTCATTCTGGAATAAGCATGCGCCGATGGGGTCAGTAGCACGGTGGATACCGGCTGACCCTCAACGGGATTGGCAAGCCTCTCGGCCGAACGCGAACCCACTGCTGCTACGTCGATCGTCTCTCATAACGCATCACCAACATTGGCTTTGGAGGCCACACGATGAAGTTCTCTGTTTCCGCGCTGTCGCTCGCGACTGCGCTCGCACTCTGCGGTATGGCCGGTTCCGCCAATGCCGATCTGGCCGATCGGAAAATGCTGACCAACGTCGCGGCAAAGAACGCGATGAAGGCTGCGGTCGATGAAGCGGTCAAGAACAATTGGAAGGTCGTGATCGCCATCACCGACGACGCCGGCCGGCTGGTGCTGCTTGAGCGCATGGACGGCGTGCAGGCAGGCAGCATCAACATCGCGCAGGGCAAGGCGCGGACCTCGGCGAATTTCAACCGAAATTCCGCGCTGTTTGAAGAGGCCATCAAGACCCGTCCGGCGCTGGCGACGCTCGGCGAAAACCTGCTGCAGGGCGGCGTGCCGATTTTCGCCAACGGCATCATCATCGGCGCGATCGGCGTCAGCGGCGTGACCTCGGCGCAGGACGAACAGATCGCCAAGGCCGGCGTCGCTGCGATCAAGGGCGCCGACGCGCCGAAGTAATGCCGGAACAAGCAAGGTGGGACCGGATCAACGATCCGGTCCCGGCTTCGCTTTGGTGATTCAGGGTGATAGCGGAAGCGATACAATGAAAAACATTTGCACTGTTGTTGCCCTCGTGCTGGCGACGGCTCTGTTGTCTTGTGCTGCGCAAGCCGAACCACTCAAGGTGCTCACTGCCGGTGCGTTCAAGGAGGTTTTACTGTCAGTGATCCCGGCGTTTGAAGCCTCCGGCCATCAACTGCAATGGCAGAACGACACTGTGGGTAATCTGGTCAAGCGCATCGAGGGCGGCGAGCGTTTCGATATCGTGATTGCTTCGCCTTCTGCGCTGCGGACCCTGGAGAGTTCCCGCAAGATTTCAGGCGGCACGACAGAGCTGGCCAGAGTCGGCGTCGGGGTTGCGGTTCGCGCGGGTGCGCAGAAACCCGATATTGCCACGGTCGAGGCTTTCAAGCAGGCGCTGCTGATGGCCAAGAGTGTCGCCTATATCGATCCGGCCTCTGGCGGCAGCAGCGGCATTTATCTCGCCAGCCTGTTGGAGAAACTCGGCATCGGTGCCGAGGTCAAGGCGAAGTCGCTGCTGGTGCGCGGTGGCTATGTCGCGGAGCGCGTTGCCAGCGGCGAGGCGGAGATCGCGCTCCACCAGATCAGCGAAATTCTGCCGGTGAAAGGCGTGGTGCTGGTGGGTCCGCTGCCTCGCGAGATCCAGAATTTTACGGTATATTCGGTCGGGATTGCGGCGGACGGAACCCAGAAGGCATCGGCGCAGGCGCTGATCGATCTGATCCGCAGCGGCGCGGGCGCGGCGGCGATAAAGAGTAAGGGGCTCGAGCCCGCAAACTAGTGCGACCGACTTGACGTTCCTGAACCGTTCGCAGCATCAGCGAACGGTGAATCAGAGGGCCGCTAACGTCGGACTCCGGAACCAGACAACAAGCGAACGGGAGAAACATCATGGACACCATCGATCGCAGGACAATTCTTGCCGGAGCCGGTGTTGCTTTCGCAGGTGCGACGCTCGGCAGCGAGACCGCTGATGCGCAATTGGGTGTGAAGGCGATCTTCCCGATTGGAGCCGCGAATATTCCGATCGTGGGCGTTCCGGAAGTCTTTCCGGTACGGCGTATCTACTGCATCGGCCGCAATTATGCAGCGCATTCCCGCGAGATGGGTTCCGACCCGACGCGCGAGCCGCCATTCTTTTTTCAGAAACCGTCGGATGCGATTCAAAACGTCAAGGTCGGCGAGGTGGCCGATCATCCCTATCCATCGCTGACCAAGAATTATCATTACGAGGTAGAGTTGGTCGCAGCGCTGAAATCCGGCGGCAGCAACATTCCCGCCGAGAAGGCGCTCGATTGCGTCTACGGATACGCGATCGGTTTGGACATGACGCGGCGCGATCTGCAGCGCGCCATGGGCGACGAAAAGAAACCTTGGGAGATCGGCAAGAGCTTCGACCGCTCTGCCGTGATCGGGCCGATCCATCCGGCCAGCGGCTCCGGTCATTTCGCCAAGGGCGCTATCTCGCTCGCGGTCAACGGCACGGTGAAGCAGAATTCGGATCTGAACAAGATGATCTGGAACGTGGCCGAACAAATCTCGAAACTGTCGGATGCCTTCGAATTGAAGGCCGGGGATATCATCTATTCGGGAACGCCTGAAAACGTCGGCCCGGTGGTGAAGGGCGATACTCTGCTGTGCAAGATCGAAGGCCTGCCCGACATGTCGATCAGGATCGTGTGAACGGCGCGCGGGCGAGCAAGTCGTTCAAGCTCGCTTGGCCGTGGGATGCTTCTGTGTATGGAGCCAATTGGGCATCGATGTTTAGCGTCAGCGATGCGATGCGGAATCTGTCTCCGGTCTCGCTCACCTGCAGCGGTGAAGCAGAAATCCGCTTTCAAACGAGAATCTCGATCAAGGTCGTTTGACGCTCCCCGACCGTTTCAAAGCTAGAAGTCAGCCCAGAGAGTTCAACGCCACATAGGGCAAAGCCAGCGCAAGCAGGATAGTGCCGTACTTGATGATGTTATACGCCAGCATGCTTCGCGGCTTGATCTGCTCCTTGACGTAGGAGCGAACCCGGTAGATCGGCTTGTAGGCGCGCGAAACCCACGACAGCTCGCGGCCGTTATTGGCGCCGGTGAACTTCGCAACGAGGGCGTAGTTGACGGCTTCGGCGACGTGCCTGATGGCGCTCCGGAGCTGCGTCTTCTCCACGTCGCAAAACAGGATGACCCGGATCGCATCCGTGCGATTGACGGCGCTGTGAAGATAGGTCTGGTCGAACAGCAGGTCTTCGCCGTCCCGCCAGGCATGGCTCACGCCATCGAGGGTCAGGGCGCATTCGTCGGAATTCGGCGTCAGCAGGCCCAGATGATAGCGCAGCGACGACGCGACTGGATCGTGATGCCGGCCCAGCCGTGCGCCCGGCGGCAATACGGTGAACATTGCGGAGCGCACCGCTGGAATTGAATCCATCACAGCGCAGGTGTTAGGGCATGCCCGAACGGCAGCGGGGCCGCACTTGTCAGTGTACCATTTGAGCGGATACATGCGCCATCCACCCTTCTCGAATGTATTGTATCCGGGTTCATCGACCGAAGGCGGGCGCTGCAGCGCGCCGGAATCGAGCAAGGCCTCGGCTTCGGCGCGAATGATCGGATAGGACGCCTTGATTTTCTTGAGGCCGGGAACGGATCCGGTGTCGAACACGGACGACTTCCGCCCCCGGATGAAGAACGTGAACAGGAAATTCAGCGGCGCCAGCAGCAGCACATGATTGGAGAAATATTTGTGCAGCGGCAGCCGGTCGTTGCAGCGGAGATAGAGATAGGTGAAGGCACCCGCATAGGCTGCGCCCACGGCGCCAAACGCATAGTTGACAACCATCAGCCAGCCCCTGGTCTGTTTGACCAACCCCGAAGCGCCAGGCCCTTTCAAGTCCTCCACGGATATTCAGCGGGCCTGGTCGCGGACCCCTACTTTTTTACCGGCCTTACAAGAATCCGTCAATATTTTGCCCGAATCGGCGGGGCGGCGTCCGCTTGAAGGGTCCAAAAAAGGACTGGAAAGGAGCCGGATTGGTATCGTGCCGGATTGTAGGGAGACGGACGATTCCGATGTGGGCAAGCGCACCTGTGAAGGTCTGCAATGCCAGTACACAGAGTGGCAAGTCAGGCCGGATGCTTGGCCATGTAATCGGCGACGAACGAGCATCCGGGAACGACCTTGAGTTCCATGCCGTTCGACAGTGCGATCGCGCCCTCGACGAGCCGCGTGGCGATGCCACGGCCGCGCAGAGCACGAGGCGTTTCGGTGTGGGTGAAGATGATCCGCCCGCCATCGATGCGATAATTCACGAACGCGGTCGCGCCGTCTTCGTCAAGCTCGAAGCGGGAGAGGGCGGTGTTGTTGCGGACGGCGCTGGTCATGGTCACCTCATCTTGCCGACAAATCTGCATATTCGAGTTGCGGCGGGCAACCCCTGCCGCACCGGATAACCCCCGATGGCATTCGGTTGCGAAGTCTGCATGCCTGCGTAATCTCGCACAGGATGCAGAAAGCCTGGTGATGGATACGAGCGAAATTGATAAGGTTCGCGCGCTGCTCGGTTCAAAACCGCGCCCGGTCGGTTGGGCCGAGCGCCGTGCAAGGATCGAGGAAGTTGGCGCCGCGTGGCCCGTGGCGGATGACGTGACCCTGATGCCGGCCCATTGCAACGGTGTTCCGTGCGAGTGGAGCAGTGCGCCCGGCAGCGATGCATCGCGCGTGCTGATCTACTTTCACGGCGGCGGCTATTGTTCGGGCTCGATCAAGAGCCATCGAAGGTTGGTGACCGAGGCCGGCCGCTCCGCGGGCATCCGCACGCTGGCGGTGAACTATCGGCTCGCGCCTGAGCATCCTTATCCCGCGGCGCTGGAGGATGCGTTGGCGGTCTGGCGTTATGCGCTCGCGCAAGGCATCGCGCCTCGGCAGATCGCGATCGGCGGCGACAGCGCCGGCGGCAACCTGTGTCTCGCATTGATGCTCAGGCTTCGTGAACTTGGCGAAGCGTTGCCATGCTGCGCCTGGCTGGTGTCGCCGTGGAGCGACTTGTCGATGAGCGGGGACACTTTGGCGAGCAAGGAAACAGCCGATCCGCTGATCCACAGGGCGTATCTGGAGGAGTTGGCGGCCGCCTTCGTGCCCGCAGGCATTGGCCGTACAGACGCGCGCGTCTCGCCGCTGTTTGCCGACCTTTCGGGCCTGCCGCCGCTACTCATTCAGGTGGGGTCGGACGAGACGCTGCTTGCGGATGCCACGCGCCTTGCAGCGAAAGCGGGCGAGCAGGGCGTTCGTACCACGCTGGAAATCTGGCCGCGCATGATCCACGCATGGCCGCTGTGGAACGCGAAGCTCAGCGACGGCCGCCGCGCGTTGGCAAACGCAGGCGCATTCACCCGGGCCTGCATCTGACTCTGAACATGCCCGGCCGCCGGTGTAATGAGGGCATGGTCCGCTTGCGGCCGATCGGTGCTATGAGTTGCCGATGCATCGCAGCAGCCGGAGACGACCATGTCCAACGAAAAAGGCCCCAACATCAAGAAGAAACAGAAATGCAAGAACTGCGAGGGCAAGGGGTTGGTGAAAAAGGGCGACAACGTCGTGAAGTGCCAGCGCTGCAAAGGCACCGGGGTGAGGTGAGGCGGCCTTTAATCTGACATACACCTGAGGAGAGTCATGATTTTCCCCATGATCGGACTCGTTATGTTCGGACGGTGGCTCGGTGTGATCGCGCTTGGCACAATGCTGGCCTTTGCGGCCAATGCATCGGAGCCAGTTGCCGCCGATCCGGCAGCCGGCAAAACCACCAGCGCCGATTGGTGGACCGGGCAGATCGACAGCTCTGGTTTCAAACCCGCGAAGCGCGGCGAGGAATGGTGGCGCAAGGTCGTCGCGCAAAATCCGTCGTGCGGGGTGCTGAGCGACGGCTGCCAGACCTGCTTTGCCGGAGCCGACAGCTTTACGTGTTCGAACCCGGGCTTCTCCTGCGTCGCGAACGAACAGTGGTCGTGTGCGGGGGTTGCTCCGCTGGCCCGGTCTCCATAATCGGCTGCTGCCTGGCATAGCCCTTGCTCGCGTTGTCGTGAGCGTTCCCTCCTTGGCGCGCGTCACGGAACTGGAGCCTGCGATGCCATCCAAAGCCAGCATGTTGCCGGCCGAGCCGGGCCCGGTCGAGATCGACTGGGGGACAACGGCGCTGATGATCATCGACATGCAGCGCGACTTTCTCGAACCCGGCGGCTTCGGCGAGACGCTCGGCAATGACGTGTCGCTGCTCGCGTCTGCCGTCGGCCCCTGCCGCAAGATGCTCGCTGCCGCCCGTGAGGTCGGGCTTGCGGTCATTCACACCCGCGAAGGTCACCAGCCTGACTTGTCCGACGCCCCGAGGGCCAAAATCGAGCGCGGCGCGCCGTCGCTGCGGATCGGCGATCCGGGGCCGATGGGCCGCATTCTGATCCGCGGCGAGCCGGGGCACGATATCGTGCCGGAACTGTATCCTGCGGCGGGCGAGATCGTGATCGACAAGCCGGGCAAGGGTGCGTTCTACGCCACCGAGCTGGATGCGTTGCTTCGCGCGCGCGGCATCGGCACGCTGCTGGTCTGCGGCGTGACGACGGAGGTTTGTGTCAACACCACAGTGCGCGAGGCCAACGATCGGGGCTACCGCTGCATCGTGCTCGCCGATTGCTGTGCGTCGTATTTTCCAGCCTTTCACGAGGCGGGTCTTGCGATGATCAAGGCGCAGGGCGGGATCTTTGGCTGGGTCAGCACCTCGGCGGCAGTGCTGGACGCGATGAGGCGCGCGTAAGTCAAACTCATTCGATTTTCAAACAGCCACGCGATTGCATCCCTGTTATTTGCGGCGCGGGAACGCCGTCGTCTGGAGTCCCTCGCACTGAGGGGAGCAGCGCGCCGAAAGGCGCAAGGGTAGCGTCTCGCTTTCCGCAATCGCCGCTGCGAACGGCGTTACGAAAAGCGCATCGCCTTTCGGCGCGCTACGGCGGCGATTTATGTCCGGGGGACCGTGCTTCCGGGGCGAGGACGATTGAGATAACCCCACCTGATCCGGCAGACTTTCGCCCGCCTTCATCCAGCCCGCGTCCAGCCATTGAAGGCAGAGCCTCGTAGTCGGCTCGGACGGTGACCCCCGGCTTCCCGGGAGCGCGATGGACGTCCCATCGCGCGCGCAGGCGCCGCATCCCGCTCCATCTTCAGAACGTCTCCGGAAGACGCCCCTCATGAGCGAGACACGCGCATCATAAGCGAGGTCAGGGTACCCGGGGATAACTCGGGGCGTGATTTAATGTTGATGAATGAGATCGGAGTTTCTCGTCATCCTGAGGTGCGCGCGGGCCGTAGCCCGCATGCAGCGCAGCGGAATGCGGGAGTCCCGGCCATCGTATCCCGGATTGCGCTGCGTTTCATCCGGGCTACATTCGACCTCTCCACCGTCATTCCGGGCTCGTGCCAAGTGGCACGCCCCGGAATGACGAGAGTCACTACCTCAGCGACTCCGTCAGGATCGCGCGGATGCTCCAGATGTCGCACCGAGGGCGGGTGCGTTCAAGCGTTGTACGATTGGTAAGCGCGGAGGCTTGCGAGCGCCAATATGGGAAAGATGAGCAACAGATCGACGCGAATGTTGCAGTTCGCGTCGCACAGGACACCGGTCGCGACCAGATACTCGTAGACGGCATAGACCAGCCACAGGATACCCGGCACGATCACGGCCAGACGCCGCCGCTGCCACCCCGCGACCAGATGGATGACGGCGATCATTGCGGCGGCGAGCGCGAACACGATCATCGTGCGTCTCCCGCAGCGATGGAGAGGTGCAGAAGTTGCCGGCGGGCTGGCATGCGATGCTCCGGGGTCTCGGAGCTTAGTCGTGCGGAAGGGTGGGGGAGTTCAAATTGGCTGATCACGGATCATGCCGCTGACAAGCATCAGCTACGCTGATAAGCTGGATTGATGTCAGACCTTCTGGCCAGAATGACCATCGATCCCGGACAGGTGCATGGTCGCCCGTGCATTCGCGGCCTGCGCATCACTGTTGCCGATGTACTCGGCGTGCTGTCAGCAGGGCAATCGCGCGACACGATCCTGCGGGACTATCCGTATCTGGAAAGCGCGGATATCGATGCCACGCTCGTGTTTGATGCTATTCATTAGGACAAGTCGCCATGCAGCATGAGCTCATTACATCAAGCCCCGACGTGATGGATGGCAAGCCGGTTGTCCGCGGAACGCGCGTTCCGGTGGAACTGATCCTGCGCAAGCTCGGTGCCGGCCTATCGGCAGAGACCATCATCGCAGATCATCCGCGCCTGACGCTCGACGATATCCACGCTGCGCAAGCCTTTGCCGCTGACTACCTGGCCGACGAAGATGTCGTTTACGGTTAGCGAGTATGCGTTGGCTCGCTGACGAATGCGTCGCGGCGGCGCTCGTCGCATCGCTGCGTATGAACGGTCACGATGTCCTGTATGTTGCCGAAGGTGCGCGCGGGCTGAGAGACGCGGACGTGATCGCGCTGGCGTTTCGCGAGTCGCGGCTTCTGCTCACGGAAGACAAGGATTTCGGTGAACTTGTTTTTCGGAGGAAACATCCTGTTTCCGGTCTGGTTCTGATGCGCATCGACCCGACGCAATCCGAAACGAAATTGTTGCGGCTGATGGCGGCGGTCGATCGTTACGGAGACGTTCTCCTTGAACGCTACACCGTTGTCGAAGAGCGGCGATTGCGGTCGCGTTTGTTGCGCTGGGCGTGAGATCGCGAAGCGTGCGAGGCCGGCGGAGGTGGCGTGAAGACTGGTAAGGTGGGTTAGGCGACGCCGTAACCCGCCGATTAGGTCAATGGCGGATTACGCTGCGCTAATCCGCCCTACGGGCTACGGGCTTGGTCGCGCGGAGGGGTGGGGGAGTTCAAAGTGGCTGATGAGACAGACCTTCCGGCCACAAGACTTGTCAATAACTCAGAGATTCGAAAACGCCGCGTAGGCAACACATCTGCTTAGCTCTTGCCAGTAGGATAGTTCTTCTTGCTCGACTTCAAATCGATGCATCGGCTCTGTTGGATCGCTGCCCTTTCGAGCCCAATAAACAACGGCTCCAAAGTCATCGCGATAAGTCCAATTCGCGTGTGCTATGGAATTACGAAATGCTCTTACCGGATTGTCAGACAAATATTGCGAACATCGTCGGGTCACAGAGCCGATAGGTGCGACTTTACTTAGAATCCGAAAGCACGCCTCCGGCAAATACACGAAGCAAATGTAGTTCTGGGTAATAACCTGTGCGCGAACTATGAAAGGAGATTTTGGAAGCCGGTGGGCGGTATCCATCCAACCCTGAAATGCTTGGAGTTCTTGCAGTCGATCAGCTAGGGGGACAGGAGAAGCAGCAGCTATCGAGTCCTTGGCATCCTTTGGCAGAAATCTAACCTCAGAGGCGATGTTCGTTGCCAGCTTTTGACTTTCGACTTCTGTGATTTTTAGCTCGAGAACAAGCCGCGCAGACCATCGAGCCATTTGCTGATCGAGGTTCTGCCAAGCCATTGCTACTCCGCCGCTTCCGTCCTGATCTTTTTTCGCTTGCCGCCGGCTTTCTTCAGCACGGGCGCCAGAAACTTTCCGGTGTGAGAGCGGGGTGCTTTGACGATGTCTTCCGGCGGGCCCCAGGCGACGATCTCGCCGCCGCCGTCGCCGCCCTCGGGGCCGAGGTCAATCACCCAGTCTGCCGTCTTGATGACTTCGAGGTTGTGTTCGATCACGACGACGCTGTTACCCTGCGCCACCAGCTCGTGCAGCACCTCGAGCAGCTTCGCCACGTCGTGGAAATGCAGGCCCGTGGTCGGCTCGTCGAGAATGTAGAGCGTGCGGCCGGTCGCGCGCTTCGACAGCTCTTTCGCGAGCTTGACGCGCTGCGCCTCGCCGCCCGAGAGCGTCGTCGCCTGCTGGCCGACATGAATGTAGTCGAGGCCGACGCGATGCAGCGTCTTGAAGGTTTCGCGCACGCGCGGCACAGCTTTGAAAAAGTCCGCCGCTTCTTCCACGGTCATGTCGAGCACGTCGGCGATCGACTTGCCCTTGAACAAGACCTCCAGCGTCTCGCGGTTATAGCGCTTGCCCTTGCAGGTATCGCAGGTGACGTAGACATCCGGCAAAAAGTGCATCTCGATCTTGATGACGCCGTCGCCCTGACAGGCCTCGCAGCGGCCGCCCTTGACGTTGAACGAGAAACGCCCCGGCTCGTAGCCGCGCGCCTTGGCTTCCGGCAGGCCGGCAAACCATTCGCGGATCGGCGTGAACGCGCCGGTGTAGGTCGCGGGGTTGCTGCGCGGCGTGCGGCCGATCGGCGACTGGTCGATGTCGATGATCTTGTCGATGTGCTCCAGCCCCTCGATGCGGTCGTGCGGCGCGGGGCCTTCGCTGGCGTTGTTGAGCTTGCGCGCGATCGCCTTGTAGAGCGTGTCGATCAGCAGCGTCGACTTGCCGCCGCCGGAGACGCCGGTGACGCAAGTAAACAGCCCGAGCGGGATTTCCGCCGAGACGTTTTTCAGGTTGTTGCCGCGCGCGTTGACGACCTTGATGGTGCGGCGATGGTTCGGCGGCCGTCGCTCGGGAATTTCCACGGCGAGTTCGCCGGTGAGATATTTGCCCGTCAGCGAGTTCGGATTGGTCATGATGTCGTCGGGCGTGCCGCGCGCCACGATGTGGCCGCCATGCATGCCGGCGCCGGGGCCGATATCCACCACGTAATCGGCGGCGCGCACCGCGTCCTCGTCGTGCTCGACCACGATCACGGTGTTGCCGAGATCGCGCAGGCGGCGCAGCGTATCGAGCAGGCGGGCGTTGTCGCGCTGGTGCAGGCCGATGGATGGCTCGTCCAGCACGTAGAGCACGCCGGTGAGGCCGCTTCCGATCTGCGAGGCGAGGCGGATGCGCTGGCTTTCGCCGCCGGACAGGGTGCCGGAGGCGCGGGCCAGCGTCAGATAGTTCAGGCCGACGTCGAGCAGGAACGACAGCCGCTCGCGGATTTCCTTGAGCACGCGGATGGCGATTTCCATCTGCTGCTTGGTGAGATGCTTCGGCAGCTCCTCGAACCACTCGCCGGCGCGGCGCACGGACAGTTCAGAGATTTCGCCGACGTGCTTGCCGCCGACCTTGACGCACAGCGCCTCGGGCTTGAGCCTGTGGCCGTTACATCCGCCGCACGGGATGTCGGTGAAGTACTTGCCGAGCTCCTCGCGCGCCCATTCGCTCTCGGTCTCGCGGAAGCGGCGATCGATGTTGGTGACGACGCCCTCGAACGGCTTCTTGGTGTCATACGAGCGCACGCCGTCTTCGTAGGAGAACTTGATCTCGTCCTCGCCGGAGCCGTGCAGGATCGCGGTCTGGGTTTTCTTGGGCAGATCCTTCCACTTGGTGTCGAGGGTGAACTTGTAGAATTTGCCGAGCGCTTGCAGCGTCTGGATGTAATAGGGCGACGACGACTTGGCCCACGGCGCAATCGCCCCCTTCTTCAGCGTCAGTTCCTTGTCCGGAACCACCAGCTCGGCATCGATGTGCTGCTCGACGCCGAGGCCGCCGCAGGCCGGGCAGGCGCCATAGGGGTTGTTGAAAGAAAAGAGTCTGGGCTCGATCTCCGGCAGGGTGAAGCCAGAGACGGGGCAAGCGAATTTTTCCGAGAACAGAATGCGTTCCGGGCCGCTCTTGTCATGGATTTTAGCGACTTTTTTCTTTGCACCCTCCCCGGTAAGGGGAGGGTCGGCGCGCAGCGCCGGGGAGGGGTCAGCACCGTCAGATTGACCCCCACCCGACGGCTTCGCCGTCGACCTCCCCCTTTCAAGGGGAGGTGAAGGAGCAGCATCCGCATATTCGATCACCGCGAGGCCCTCGGCGAGCTTCAGCGCGGTCTCGAACGACTCCGCGAGCCGCTGCGCCATGTCGGGCCGCACCACGATGCGGTCCACCACCACGTCGATGTCGTGCGGGAATTTCTTGTCGAGGGTCGGCGCGTCGTTGAGCTCATGGAATGCGCCGTCGACCTTGATGCGCTGAAAACCCTTCTTCAGGTACTCGGCGAATTCCTTTTTGTACTCGCCCTTGCGGCCGCGCGCGATCGGCGCGAGCAGATAGAGCCGCGTGCCTTCCGGCAGCGCCAGCACGCGATCGACCATCTGCGACACGGTCTGGCTTTCGATTGGCAGACCCGTGGCTGGCGAATACGGCACGCCGACGCGCGCCCACAACAGCCGCATGTAGTCGTAGATCTCGGTGACCGTGCCGACGGTCGAGCGCGGGTTCTTCGAGGTGGTCTTCTGCTCGATGGAGATGGCGGGCGACAGGCCGTCGATCTGGTCGACGTCCGGCTTCTGCATCATCTCAAGAAACTGCCGGGCGTATGCAGAGAGCGACTCGACGTAGCGGCGCTGGCCTTCGGCATAGATGGTGTCGAACGCGAGCGAGGACTTGCCGGAACCGGAGAGGCCGGTCAGCACCACCAGTTTGTCCCGTGGGATCTCGAGATCGACGTTCTTGAGGTTGTGTTCGCGCGCGCCCCGGATGGTGATGTTGCGCGAACCTGTGGCCGCATTCTGCTTGCGGCTCGCCTTGATGACTTCATCCATGAGTGCATTCCGGTGGCTGAAAGAGGCCGTACTCTCCCGCCAGGAAGTGTCAGCATCTGTCAGCAGATGTCATGATCTTTCCAGAACATAGGCAGAACGGTGCGGGATTTCCAGTGCTTCCGGAAATCATCAACCGCTGGTTTGAATGGGCAAGTCCACGCAAACAAAAAGGCCGGCGAAACCGCCGGCCTTTCCGTAGTCAGAGACTGTATCTGATCTCAGTACTTTTGATCTCAGTACTTGGCGACGACCGGTCCACCCCAGCCGAAGCGATAGTTCACGCCCAGCTTGACGGTATGCTCGTCGTTGTTGAAGCGGCCGGCGACAGCCGGGCCACCAACGACCGGAACGGCGGCGAAGTTGATGTTGCCGAAGTCATAGTACTGATACTCGACCTTTGCCGACCAGTTCGGAGCGAACATGTACTCGAGACCGGCGCCGACGGTGTAACCGTCACGGCTGGTGTTGCCGACCACGCCGATGTTGTTCGAGCGGTCCTGATAGGCGTAGCCGCCCTTCACGTAGAGCAGGCCCGGACCCCAGGTCCAGCCAAGGCGGCCGGTCGCCGAAGCAAGACCGTTCTCGCGGAACAGGCCATTGTTGCTGTTGGCAACGGCGCTGTACTGACCTTCGAGACCGACAACCCAGTTCGGAGCGAACTGATAGTCAGCGCCGATCTGGCCGCCGCCGATGAAGCGCGCGTCATTATTGTTGCCAAAGATATTGTTGTTGTTGCCGCTGAACGCTGCGCCAACGTGACCGCCGATATAGAAGCCGGTCCAGTTGTAGATCGGAGCCGGCGGCGGCGGGGGAGCCTTCGTGTAAACGCGCGCTCCCAGATCGGCAGCGAACGCCGACGAGGACATTCCGAGCGCAACAAGAGCGACGGTACCCAGCAGAAATTTCTTCATTTTAGTTCTCCAAGTTCGACCCGCCTCGTCGTCCCGACCGGCGGTGTTCTTCTTCAAAGCCGGCGCCCATACGCACCGTGATGAGTTGTACTATAGCGATTCCTGCGAAGAATACCGTCGCCGAAATGCAACAGTCAGACGAGAAGTGTCACAGCCTAAGGTAAGGATTTGTTTAGACTATTTTGGTGTTTGCCGCACGATTCGACCACACCCCCGCCACACTTCAACGGTGTGCAGCCACATTTGTTCCGGGAAAACCCGAAGTTCCATTCTGATGCTATCTTCACAAGAACAAAAATAGAACATATGGTGGCTTCCGATCCGTGTGGATAACCGGGCGGGATGCCGCCGCCGGATGGCGGCCCGGTATAGGGTCCTCCCCAAGGACCGGCGGCCAAGTTCGCCCGGATCACAGTTTTTAGTGGAGGACCGCAAATGGCGGGAAGCGTGAACAAGGTCATTCTGATCGGCAATCTCGGCAAGGACCCGGAAGTCCGCCGCATGCAGAATGGCAATCCCGTCGTCAACCTGACGGTTGCGACATCGGACACATGGCGCGACAAGGCGACTGGCGAGCGCAAGGAAAAAACCGAGTGGCATCGCGTCGTGATCTTCAGCGAAGGTCTGGCGAAGGTCGCCGAGCAATATCTGAAGAAAGGCGCCAAGGTTTATATCGAAGGCGCACTGCAGACGCGCAAATGGACCGACCAGAGCGGTGTCGAAAAGTACTCGACCGAAGTGGTGCTGCAGGGCTTCAACTCGACGCTGACCATGCTCGATGGCCGCAGCGGTGGCGGCAGCAGCATGTCTGACGATGGTGGAGGCGGCAACGATTACGTCTCCAGCGGAAGTTCATCGGGTGGCGGCGGACAACGCCGTGCGGTGGCGGCCGGCGGCGGTGGCCGTGGCGGCAGCGATATGGATGACGAGATTCCGTTCTGAGTTTTAAGGCCGACAATCGCCGGCTGCGCTCAGGCCTTCAATCATCTTCGCAAAAAAAAGCGCTCTTGCTTGCGGCAAGGGCGCTTTTTTGACAGGGCGATACATTCGACAACGACATTATCTTGACAGCGGAAAGATAAAAGTAAATAATATTTACATTGAAGACTGGATATTCATTGCGCCGGAGGACTGCATGAGTCTTGCACCGCTGCTAAATGCGCCGTTCGCCATTCAGCTTCATGCGTTCGCGGCGATGGGTGCGTTTGTTCTCGGCATTGTGCAATTCGCAAGCCCGAAGGGGACGCTGCCGCACCGGACGGTGGGCTGGATCTGGGCGGCGCTGATGCTGATCATCGCGATCAGTTCGTTCTGGATCACTGGCGACAGCATCAGGCTGGCGGGGCCGTTCAGTCCGATCCACCTGCTGTCGGTCCTCGTGCTCTTCATGCTTCCGGCAGCGCTCTGGTTCGCGCACCGGCACAAGGTCAGCGCACACAGCAAGACCATGGTCGGGCTTTTCACAGGGGCTCTCATCATCGCTGGGCTGTTTACGTTCGTTCCCGGACGCATCATGCACGCGGTCGCTTTCGGTCCTTGAATCGCGCTTGCAACCTCTTGGTATTTCAGCCGGAAAAGCCCTCTGAAAAGGGCCGTTTTATTTGGTTTGTGGCAGCGGATGCGCTATATGATTCTGAGCTGAATCACGCTGGATTTTACCTTGTCAGATCACGACGATACCAAGCCGGGAGAGCCGCCGGCGCCTTCCGATATCCGGCCCGTTTCCATCACCGACGAGATGAAACGCTCGTATCTCGATTACGCCATGAGCGTGATCGTGGCGCGCGCGTTGCCCGATGCGCGCGACGGCCTCAAACCCGTGCACCGGCGCATTCTCTACGCGATGTACGAGAACGGGTTCGAGTGGAACAAACAGTATCGCAAGTCGGCCCGCACCGTCGGCGACGTGATCGGTAAATATCATCCGCACGGCGATCAATCGGTCTATGACGCGCTTGTCCGCATGGCGCAGGACTTCTCCATGCGCCTGCCGCTGATCGACGGGCAGGGCAACTTTGGCTCGGTCGACGGCGATCAAGCCGCAGCCATGCGTTACACGGAATCGCGCCTTGCTAAAGTGGCGCAGTCGCTGATCGACGACATCGACAAGGACACGGTCGATTATCAGGCCAACTACGACAATTCCGAACGCGAACCGGCGGTGCTGCCGGCGAAATTCCCGAACCTGCTGGTCAATGGCGCGGGCGGCATCGCGGTCGGCATGGCGACCAACATTCCGCCGCACAATCTCGGCGAGGTGATCGACGCCTGCATTGCGCTGATCGACAATCCGGCGCTCGGCATCGACGATCTGATCAACATCGTTCCGGGGCCGGATTTTCCGACCGGCGGCATCATTCTCGGTCGCCAGGGCATCCGCTCGGCCTATCACCTCGGCCGCGGCTCGATCGTGATGCGCGGCAAGGTCGAGATCGAAACCATCCGCAAGGATCGCGAGGCGATCGTCGTCTCGGAAATTCCCTATCAGGTAAACAAGGCCTCGATGGTCGAGCGCATTGCCGAACTGGTGCGCGACAAGAAGGTCGAAGGCATTTCCGATCTGCGCGACGAGTCCGATCGCGATGGCTATCGCGTCGTGATTGAAATCAAGCGCGACGCGGTCGCCGATGTGGTGCTGAACCAGCTCTATCGTTTCACGCCGCTGCAATCGAGCTTCGGCGCCAACATGGTGGCGCTCGACGCCGGCCGTCCGCAGGTGATGAACCTGAAGGACCTGCTGACGGTTTTCATCGCCTTCCGCGAGCAGGTGGTCACCCGCCGCACCAAGTTCCTGCTCAACAAGGCGCGCGATCGCGCTCATATCCTGGTTGGTCTTGCCATTGCGGTCGCCAACATCGACGAGATCATCCGCGTCATCCGCACCTCGCCCGATCCCAACACCGCGCGCGACACGCTGATGTCGCGTGACTGGCCCGCAGCCGATGTGGCCGCGATGATCACGCTGATCGACGATCCGCGCCATCGCCTCGCCGAAAACGGCACCGCGCGGCTGTCGATGGAGCAGGCCAAGGCCATCCTTGATCTGCGCCTGCAGCGCCTGACCGCATTGGGACGCGAGGAAATCTCCGCCGAACTGGACAAGCTCGCGACGGAAATCGCCGACTATCTCGATATTCTGCGCTCGCGTGCGCGCGTGCAATCGATCGTCAAGGGCGAGCTCAACGATGTGAAGTCTGAATTCGCCACGCCACGGCGCACGGTGATCATCGAGCAGGAAGGCGAGGTCGAGGACGAAGACCTGATCCAGCGCGAAGACATGGTGGTGACGGTGTCGCACGCCGGATACGTCAAGCGCGTGCCGCTGTCGGCCTATCGGGCACAGCGCCGCGGCGGCAAGGGCCGCTCCGGAATGCAGACCCGCGACGAGGATTTCGTCTCGCGGCTGTTTGTCGCCTCGACCCATACGCCGGTGCTGTTCTTCTCCTCGCGCGGTCAGGTCTATAAGGAAAAGGTTTGGCGGCTGCCGATGGCGGCGCCGAACGCGCGCGGCAAGGCGCTGATCAACATCCTGCCGCTGGAGCAGGGCGAGCGCATCACCACCATCATGCCGTTGCCGGAGGATGAATCCACCTGGAGCGAGCTCGATGTGATGTTCGCCACCACCGGCGGCAACGTCCGCCGCAACAAGCTCTCCGACTTCGTCGATGTGCGGCGTTCGGGCATTATCGCCATGAAGCTCGACGAGGGCGAGGCGATCGTCGATGTGCAAATCTGCACCGAGCGCGACGATGTGCTGCTGACGGCTGCCGGCGGTCAGTGCATCCGCTTCGCAGTGACGGACGTGCGCGTATTCCAGGGGCGCACATCGATGGGCGTGCGGGGCATCGCGCTGGGCAGCGATGACAAGGTGATTTCGCTCTCGATCCTGCGCCACGTCGAAGCGACGTCCGACGAACGCACTGCGTATCTCAAGATGCGCCGTGCGGTATCGGGTGAGGGCGATACGGAGGCGGCTGCCGAGAGTGACGGCGAGGAGGCCTCTGCCTCGATCCAGCTCGGGCAGGATCGCTATGCCGAAATGTCGGCGCTCGAGCAGGTGGTGCTCACGGTCTCGGTCAACGGTTACGGCAAGCGAACCTCGTCGTTCGAGTACCGCACCACTGGCCGCGGCGGCAAAGGAATCGTTGCCATGTCCGTCAACAATCGCAACGGCAAGCTGGTGGCGTCGTTCCCGGTCGAGAACTCCGATCAGATCATGCTGGTCACCGATGCCGGACAACTGATCCGCTGTCCGGTGGAGGATATCCGCATCGCTGGACGTTCGACGCAGGGCGTGATCGTGTTCGACACCGCCGACGATGAGCATGTGGTCTCGGTCGAGCATCTCACCGAGGAAGCCGAGAACGGTAACGGGAACGGGCATTGAGCGATCGATCGTCAGGCTGCCTACGCGCCTGCGACAAACGCGCTCACGATGCCGAGTTTTGCTCAATCACAAAAAGAAAAGCCGCGGGGGGCATCCCTGCGGCTTTCAACTTGGAGCAAAATTGGAGTTTGGAAGTGTTTGGAAGGTAGCCTGAAACCTCATTAACGAGTCGCTGTTACGATTCGCGCCTCAGTCATTACGATGGTCTTGGTGCCAGCGTTACGCAGGCAGCTCGATTCGAAGTTGGGCCAAGCCTGCTGCGAACAATCCTTGCCGATCGGGCGGATATCGAGACGGTCAGCCTTGGTCATGGCGACCGGTACGCTCGCTTCCACCTGCGGAGCAAATCCCGGCAGAACAGTCAGCGCGGCGGCGATAAAAGCGGCGATTGCGACTGCGGAAAGAGCCTTGATCATGTTGGTCCCCTGTCTTCTGCGCCGGTGGTTACCGACTTGGCCGTTCGGCCCGTTGTCCCTGTTGACGCGAGGTTTAGTCCCGTCCGGTTTCAGGGTGTCTGCGTCGCCCGGGAATATGGTTTCGTCGGACGCCTGAATTGTTTCGTGGCTGGCTTGGGGACGAAACATTCCGCTGGGCCGTCCCCGAGGCCGCTCGGGCAGTAGACGCGCAACGGCCGCTTCGGGTTCGAAACCGGACATCAAATAAATCGCATATTTTGAAGGATTTAGCCGGAACCTTCGGTCGGCAGCCGATATCTGGGCCGCTTGCGGGCCATCTTCCGGCAAGGTAGACGAAGCCATGCCG
Source organism: Hyphomicrobiales bacterium (assembly GCA_021732215.1). GTDB lineage: Bacteria > Pseudomonadota > Alphaproteobacteria > Rhizobiales > Xanthobacteraceae > SG-bin9. Next base: position 109,086 of record JAKFVL010000018.1, on the reverse strand, counting down.
CGTATTGCCCTTTATCCGGGGTCGTTCGACCCTGTGACCAACGGCCACCTCGATGTGGTGCGCCAGGCCGTCAGCCTCGTCGATCGCATCGTCGTTGCGATCGGAATCCATCCCGGCAAGAAGCCGCTGTTCTCGACGGAGGAACGCCTCGAGATGGTAAAAGAGGTTTTTGCGCCGGTCGCGGCCAAGGCCAATTGCGCGCTCGACTGCATCACGTTCGACGATCTCACCGTGACGGCCGCGCAGCGCGTCGGCGCGAACGTTTTGATCCGCGGCCTGCGCGACGGCACCGATCTCGACTATGAAATGCAAATCGCCGGCATGAACGAGACGATGGCGCCGGACGTGCGCACGATTTTCCTGCCCGCGTCGGCGACCGTTCGCCCGATCACCGCCACACTGGTGCGGCAGATCGCTGGTATGGGCGGGGACGTCTCGAATTTCGTGCCGAAAGCCGTCGGCGCACGCCTGAAGTCCAAATTCGCGAAATAGTTTTCAAGGTCCATTCCTCAAGCGCACGGCCAGGTGCGCTCATCTCACTGGAGTTGTCATGATCCGCATTCTCGCTGTCATCGCCGCATTGTTGTCGGCCGCGCCCGCCCTGGCGCAGGCGCCGCTTCCGGCCAATCTCGACAAAGCCAACGCCATTGTCATCGACACCACCAAGGGCCGTGTGGTGTTCAAGCTGCGCAACGACATCGCGCCCCAGCATGCCGAGCGCATCAAGCTGCTTGCTCGCGAGGGTTATTACAACAACGTGCCGTTCCATCGCGTGATCGACGGCTTCATGGCGCAGACCGGCGATGGCAAGAATTTCAACGGCACCGGCGGCTCGAAGTATCCGAACGTCGCAGCCGAATTCTCCAACGTGCCGTTCAAGCGCGGCATCGTCGGCATGGCGCGCGCCGGCGATCCGAATTCCGCCAATTCGCAGTTTTTCATCATGTTCGCCGAAGGCTCGTTCCTGAACGGCAAGTACACCGTGATCGGCGAGGTGGTGCAGGGCATGGACGTGGTCGACAAGATCAAGCGCGGCGAGCCGGTCGCCGACCCTGACAAGATGGTGAAGGTGCAGGTCGCATCCGATATCAAATGATCCGCGCAGCACCGGTTGCTTGAGGCGAATGGCATGTGGCGGACATTCCTGCAGATCGTGGCTGCCGCGCTGCTGGGCTGGTCGGTTCAGGTTGGCGAGGGGCATGCGCAGGACAAACCCGCGGACACGGTGAGTTCGGTGGCGCAGGTCGTGGCCCGTCTGAGCAAGTGCTTCAAGCCGCCGCAGTTACCGCCGGATCATCCGGGCCTCGAAATCGGCTTTCTCGTCACCTTCAATCGGACGGGAGATATTCTTGGCAAGCCCAGGATCACCTATGAGAGCGAATACGCCAGCGACAACGACCGCCTTTTGTATCGGACTGCATTGGCGGAAGCATTGGAGCGCTGTACGCCGCTGCCATTTACAGAATCGCTCGGTAACGCGGTCGCGGGGCGTCCGCTGCGAGTAAAGTTTGACAACCGCCGAACCAAATCAACTTGAGAGACGGGAGAATTTGCTATGGCCGATACTGAAAACACCTTGATCCTTGAAACCTCTCAGGGACCGGTGACGATCGAGATGCGTCCGGATCTGGCGCCGGGCCATGTCGCCCGCATCAAGGAACTGGTCCGCGAAGGGTTTTACGACGGTATCGTGTTTCATCGCGTGATCGACGGCTTCATGGCGCAGACCGGCTGTCCCCAGGGCACCGGCACCGGCGGTTCGGGCAAAAAGCTCAAGGCCGAGTTCAACAAGGAGCCGCATGTGCGCGGCACCACTTCGATGGCGCGTGCCGCCAGTCCGGATTCCGGCGACAGCCAGTTCTTCATCTGCTTCGACGACGCAGGCTTCCTCAACGGCCAGTACACGGTCTGGGGCAAGGTGACCTCGGGCATGGAGAACGTCGACAAGATCAAGCGCGGCGAGCCTGTGCAGAACCCTGACAAGATCGTCAAGGCGCACATGGCGGCTGACGCGGCGTAAAGTACCTCTCCCCGCGCGCGGGGAGAGGTCGCCACTGCAGGCGGCGGGTGAGGGGCTTTTGCGAGCATCGACGTTGCCCCTCACTCCACCCTCTCCCCGTAAACGGGGTGAGGGAGAAGGGCACCATGCGCACCGATCTGTTCGACTTCGAATTGCCGACCGAGCGCATTGCGCTGCGCCCGGCAAGTCCGCGCGATTCCGCGCGACTGCTCGTGGTCGAGGCAGACGGCACGTATTCCGATCATCTTGTTTCCGACCTGCCGCAATTCCTGCGCGCCGGCGATGTGCTGGTCGTTAACGACACCAGGGTGATTGCAGCTCAGTTGTCTGGCCGCCGGATCGGCCGGGACACCGAACCGCATATCGATGCCACGCTGATTAAACGGATCGACGGCTCTCGCTGGCGGGCGCTGGTGAAGCCCGCAAAGAAGCTGTCTGAGGGCGATGTTATCCGCTTTGGCAATGACGGCCGCGTTTGCTTTCTCGGTCATCTCGATGCCACTGTCGAACACAAAGGCGACAGCGGGGAGGTGATGCTCGCGTTCGTCTTTCATGGTCCGGCGCTCGATCAGGCGGTTGCTGAACTGGGTTCGCCGCCATTGCCGCCCTACATCGCTTCAAAACGCACACCTGACGATCAGGATGCTACGGACTATCAGACCATGTTCGCCGTCAATGACGGCGCCGTGGCTGCGCCCACCGCGGGATTGCATTTCACGCCGCAGCTCGAAGCGGTATTGAAGGCCAGGAGCATCGGCTTGCAGCGCGTCACGCTGCATGTCGGCGCGGGGACCTTTCTGCCGGTCAAAGTTGACGACACCGCCGATCACGTCATGCACTCGGAATTCGGCATCGTGACCGCTGAGACCGCAGCCGCACTCAATGCCGCGCGGCAGAAGGGCGGGCGCATCGTCGCGGTCGGCACCACCTCGCTGCGGCTGCTGGAGAGTGCGACGGCCGAGGATGGCGTTATTGGGCCGTTCGCGGGCGAAACCGCCATTTTCATCACGCCGGGCTATCGCTTTCGCGCCGTCGATATCCTGATGACCAACTTTCACTTGCCGCGCTCGACGCTGGTGATGCTGGTGTCCGCGTTCAACGGCGTTGATACTATCAAGCGCGCCTATGCTCACGCCATTGAATCCGGCTACCGGTTCTATTCCTATGGCGACGCATCGCTGTTGTTTCGGACCGATTCCAGGCCATGACCGTCGCCAACCACTTTACGCTGCTTGGACAGGACGGCGCGGCCCGCACCGGGGTGTTACGCACACCGCATGGCGAGGTGCGCACGCCGGCCTTCATGCCGGTCGGCACTCTCGGCGCGATGAAAGGCATTCACTGGCGCGAGGTGAGGGACGCGGGCGCGGATATCGTGCTCGGGAATACGTATCACCTGATGTTGCGGCCGGGCGCGGAGCGGATCGCGGCGCTGGGCGGTTTGCAAGTTTTCACCGGCTGGAACGGACCGATGCTGACCGACTCCGGCGGCTTCCAGGTGATGTCGCTGGCGCAGTTGCGCAAGGTCAACGAGAAGGCTGTGACATTCCGCTCACATATCGACGGCGCGTCGGTCGAACTGTCACCCGAGCGCGCCATCGAGGTCCAGCGGCTGCTTGGTTCGGATATCGCCATGCAGCTCGACGAGTGCGTGCGATTGCCGGCGGAGCGAGCGGATATCGAACGCGCGATGCTGTTGTCGCTGCGCTGGGCCGAGCGCTGCAAGCGCGCGTTTGAGATTGCGCCCGACGGACACATGTTGTTTGGCATCGTGCAGGGTGGTGACGTACCGCCGCTTCGCCACGCCAGTGCGCGCGGATTGATCGAGATCGGTTTTCACGGCTACGCAGTCGGCGGCCTGGCGGTCGGCGAACCGCAGGAGGTCATGCTGGCGATGATCGACGAGGTTGCGCCGATCCTGCCGGAAGAGCGTCCGCGATACCTGATGGGCGTCGGCACGCCGGACGATATGCTGGAAGCGGTCGCGCGTGGCATCGACATGTTCGATTGCGTGCTGCCGACCCGCAACGGCCGTCATGGCCTTGCGTTTACCCGGCGAGGGCCGGTCAATCTGCGCAACGCCCGCCATGCCGACGATCCGCGGCCGCTCGACGAGGACAGCACCTGGCCGGCGGCGCGGACATATTCACGTGCGTATCTGCATCACCTGATCAAATCAGGGGAAACGCTCGGCGCGATGCTGCTGTCCGAAATCAACGTCGCATACTACCAGAGCCTGATGGGCGATATCCGCAGCGCCGTTCGCGAAAGCGGGTTCGAAAACTTCCGCGCACAAATCAAAGACAGTTGGGCGCGAGGCGATATCGCTCCGCGCTGATCTTTTTTGGTTACGCTGGAATGCGCTTACCGACCGCGACGGTCCGGGTTAGTCAGATGCATACAATCCGCTTCAAGGCATGCTTGGTGACGAAACCGTATCCGCAGGTTTCGCAGCTCCACAGATAGCTGACGACGCCATCCGAGAGAAAGGCCGACGCTTCCGCCGCAACCATGGTATCGGCGCATACCGCACACGACGGAAGATCACTGCCGCGCGGGGCCGGGCGATGCAACTCGGAATGATTCAGATCGGATGACAGGACTTCAGCGATAGCTGACATCTAGGCCTCCTCTCGAACGATTGACTGCCCGGACTATGCCCGCGATGTTTGACGATGTCGCAACACAAATGCGTTTCTTTGATGTTTCACATATTGCATTGCAGTACCCAAAACGTAAGGATGCTTGGAGCCTGAATACGCTGCTTGCTGAACAACAATGAGCAACGCCGCTTCGAAAAATATCAGAGATCGCCCGGAGGATCGTCATGGAAGGCTCGTCAATCAATAATTCCTCACATAAGCCCGGCCGTGGCCGCATCTATGACAGCATCGTCGATGCGATCGGTGACACACCCGTCGTGAAGTTGCGTAAATTGCCGCAGATGCATGGCGTCAACGCGACAATTCTCGCCAAACTTGAATATTTCAATCCGTCGGCTTCGGTGAAGGATCGTATCGGTTCGGCGATGATCGTGGCCGGCGAAAAAGCCGGCGCGATCAAGGCAGATACCGTTCTGATCGAGCCGACCTCGGGCAATACCGGAATCGGTCTGGCATTCGCTGCGGCGTCGCGAGGCTATCGCCTGAAACTGGTTATGCCTGATTCGATGTCGATCGAACGCCGCAAGATGCTGGCGTTTCTCGGGGCAGAGCTGGTGCTAACCCCGGCCGCACAGGGCATGAAAGGCGCGATCGCGACAGCGGAAGAACTGATCCGGACCACGCCGAACTCGGTGATGCCGCAACAATTCAAGAATCTCGCCAATCCCGAAATTCATCGCCGCACCACGGCGGAGGAAATCTGGAACGACACCGGCGGCAATATCGATATCTTCGTCGCGGGCGTCGGCACCGGAGGCACAATCACCGGCGTCGGGCAGGTGTTGAAGCCGCGCAAGCCGTCGCTGCGCGTTGTTGCGGTCGAGCCGGAAGAAAGTCCGGTGCTGTCGGGCGGCACCCACACGCCACACAAGATTCAGGGCATCGGTGCGGGCTTCGTGCCGGACATCCTCGACCGCGCGGTGATCGACGAGATCGTCAAGGTGAGCGGACCCAACGCTATCGAGATGTCACGCGCGCTGGCGCGCAACGAGGGTATTCCTGGCGGCATCTCATCGGGCGCCGCGATTGCCGCGGCCCTTGCAGTCGGCAAGCGGCCGGAGAACGCCGGCAAGATCATCGTTGCCATCGTGCCTTCGTTTTCGGAGCGCTATCTGTCGACGGCGCTGTTCGAGGGAATCTAGGAGTCAGACATTTGAGCAACGATCCGCCACGCCGTCCGCGCACCCTGAACGATGCGCGGACCGAAGCCGAAGCCGCCTTCAAGAAAGCCACCGTCAAGGCGCCGGAGCCCCTGCCGAAAAGGGCAGCGGTGCCCAACATTCGCGAGCAGGTTACGCTGCGTATCGATCAGGACGTTCTCGAATATTTTCAGGAGGGCGGTCCGGGCTGGCAGGACCGGATCAACGATGCGCTGAGGAAGGCTGCTGGCAAATAAATCCAGGGTCCGAAGTTGATGGCCTGCAAGTTTAAGGCTTGCGATCAAATTGAATCGCGTTTTCAATAAGCTGTTTTTCAGTTGAATTTTTAACGGGCTTTCAGTTCGGGCATGAGCAATCTTCGGCAAGCGTTTCCGCCTGGCCGGCTTGCATTCATGGGCACGGTCAACGAGCAGATCGCGGCTGCGATCATCGTGGTGGTGGCGTCTATCGTCACCATGGCGCTGCTGTTTCTCTATAGCGTCGAGTTGGCGCCGGACAACGCGCGCGTTCTGGCCGATGGCGAGAAGCGGACGTATGCCAGTACGCCTTGCGTGATCTACAACAAGCTCGAGCGCGAACTGATCACCAATCGCGGCGAGATCGACGATCCGAACAAGGCGTTGCAGCTCCACTCCTATGCCAACGAAGTCGGGATCGCCGAGGTGCGCGATCTGCGCGGCTGGCGACGGGATTCAGCGTGCAACTACATCAACGGTTTCGACCAGATCGTGACCGTGCTCGACCGCATGCTGGGTTATCGCTCGCGCTGGACCGACGAAGGCCAGTGGCGCTGGTAACCGCGAAGGCTGGCCGTGTTCAATCGAGCGCGATGAGCTTTTTCAGGGTCGCCTTGAACAGCAGGCTTTGCTTGTTCTGAAATGCCGCGCCGTTCATCTCGCCGCCGCTCTCGGTGAAGGTACCTGATACACCGATGCCGACCGGCTGGGCGTTTTGGCTGGAGCCGCTGCCGCCAAACAGCGGTTTGGCGTCGATCGCCCGGGTATGCTGGCTGACGACGACCTCGCCCTTGAAGCTGGAGGCTGTCAGCTCATAGCTGCCGCTGTAATAAAGGTATGCATCTCCGCCGAAGATGCGGCCGTTCTGGAACGCGATCACACCGCTGCCCTTGCCGCCATGGCCATCGAGTGTCGCGACGTGAATCGAATAAAGCCCGTTGTACATCGTCTGTCCCGTGTCCCCCGCGGGGAGCGCTGTCCCCAGCGCGTGGAAATTTATTTTGCCATGCTGCCGCGGTCATGGATAGCACCCGGCTGATGCTTGCCGTCGCGTGAGTTGCCTCAAAAGACGGCGTTCGCCTTTGCTCCCAATCCGGCAGCCGTGACGCATTTCATGCCGGAACCCAGTCGTTAAGCCTTGGTGAAGGTCCGTAGCGACAGCCCGGTTTCCTCGAAAGTCTCGCCTCATGATCCAGCTTGTGACAGTGGCCTCCGTGCTCTCGCAGGTGAAGCCAGCGCCGTCGATCAACATTCACGATGCGTCCGCGATCGATCGGCGCAGCGTCTCAACGTGTCTCGCGGCGACTTGCTCGGCGCGATCGCCGAGGTCGGCAATTCGATTGCGGCCGTGCGGCGGCATCTTCGGGCTGAGTGACCGCATGACAGCAGTGACGCGCTCACGGTTTCAGCGGATGGTCCGCTGAATCGTAGCCCGCGTCTCGGTCATGATCCGCGCCCAGCGCCGCTCGCGCTCGGCTTGCATTTTGGCCTGGTGCTGTCTGAAGGCCTCAACCCGCTGTTCGATCTCGGCGCGGGCATCGCCTTGAAGAGCCCGATTTTCGGGCATGGTTGTTATTGTCATTCCGTACTCCCAAACCACCATTTGAAGCGACGGGGAGGGGATGCGTCAACGGATTGCGGGGCGGGGCAGCGCAACTGTCCACAGCATAGGCGACTGCGCCAGCGGCTAGCGCGGACGAACATCCATATTCACATCGAGGTAGATCACGAACAGCTGTTCGCTTTCGATGTAATTGCGCTCGATGACGAAGGGATCGCGGCCAGTGAATCCGGACTTTGGCGTATAGGTCCAGGTCGCGCCCGAGATCGTCACCCGCCCGTTTTTGGGCTGGCTGGCAACCTTGGATTCGAGCAGGACGCGACGCCCCATCTGAGGCGGCGGCGGTGCGCCGAAGCACGATGTTCCCGCAGTGGTGGCGGCCGAAAGCGGTGTCCGGCAGCGTTTGCAAATGTTGACGGACGGGATCGTTGCGACACACTGGTCGGCCAGCACGGGACCGATCCCGAACAACAACAGAGATGCGCCCGACAGTGCTGTTTTCAGCATTTCGAGTCCCCCCAAATGTGGCTGCATCCGAATCTAGACGGTGGAATTCACAGCTTCAAGCGGTGATGGAACCGTTGCGGCCAGCTCAGACGCGAAGATTTGATACTCTGCAGCCGAGACTTGCTGGCGTATCGATGGCATGGTCCGGCACATGAGGATTGATCTGCTTTCGATTCCGATGTTTGCCGCAGTCGTGACGATTGCTGTCGTGACGATGACCTCGCCCGCCGAAGCGCGGCGTGGGGGCGGCAATTTCATGAACAGTCCGGGCTATCAGCGCGCGCTCGCGGAATCGCGAAAGCGATACCAGGAGCAGTATCTGCAGCAGCAGCAGGTCGATCGCCCGCGCGCTCGCCGCGTAAAGCGGTACTCGCGATAGCGCCTGACAGACGACCTGCAGCATCGGAACCGGCGTTCACGAGATGATCAACGGCGTATCCGAAGCGGCTCAAATCCCTGCCAAATCTTGGTTTTCCACCGTCGCGGGACGGGCGCTGCGCGCTATTGACCCGATGGTGTCCGCCCCCTACACAGCGGCCCACGTGAGCGCGTAGCTCAGGCGGTAGAGCACGTGACTTTTAATCATGGGGTCGAGGGTTCGAGTCCCTCCGCGCTCACCATTGATTCCGGACATCTTGCCAACGGGAGCACGCCGAGAGCCGTCAGCTCCGGTCGGCGTGCAGGTCCGCCGTCACGCCGGCTGGCGGGGCGATCGGCGCAGGCAGCGACATCGGGCGCAGCCCGATCAGCTCGGCTGAACGGATGCGGGCGTTGCGCCAGAACGCGAATGCGTTGATGCGCGAGTTTTCCAAAAGCGCGATGCCGACGGCGGCGAGGAACGGCAGGCTTTCGAGCACCAGGACGAACGCGAAGATATAGATCTCGCGGATTTCCTTGAACGAGTTCATCACCACCAGCACGGCCGCGCCGACCAGCAGCAACACGCCGATCACTGCCTCCCAGAACGCCTGGAATTCGACCGACAGCAGCGACAGGCCGCCCTTGGAGGTGCGGGCGAACGGCAGGTGATCCTTGATCAGGCCGTCGGCAACGGCGCGCGACACCGTCCACTGCACCGACATCGCCGTGAACATCGCGGCGAACATCTGCCCGAGCTTGATCGGCACGCGCAGGCGATAGAGCGCGACGAAATGGATCAGGGTGACGACGAACGCCGCGATGATCGGCAGCGTCAGAATCTTGTCCGGGATCGCGATATCGGCGAACGCCACGATCGGCACCCAGATCAGGTTGAGGATCGCAACCAGCACGCCGAGGCTTTCCGCCCCTAACCAGTTCAGCCAGCCGACGGAGAATTCGCGCTTCTGGTCTGGCGTCAGCCGGCTCGCGCCGGGCAGGAACCGCCGCCAGTGCTTCTTGACGATCTGGAAGCCGCCATAGGCCCAACGATGGCGCTGCTTCTTGAATGCTTCGTATGTGTCGGGCAGCAGGCCATAGCCGTAGCGCTTGTTGCTGTAGTGCGTGAGCCAGCCGTGCTCCTGAATGGCAAGACCGAGGTCAGTATCCTCGCAAATCGTGTCGCCAGCCCAGCCGCCCGCCATGTCCATCGCCGCGCGGCGGATGAGACACATGGTGCCGTGGACGATGATGGCGTTGAATTCGTTGCGCTGGACCATGCCGATGTCAAAGAAGCCGGCATACTCGCCGTTCATGGCGTAGTGCATCAGCGACCGGTCCTGATCGCGATGATCCTGCGGCGCCTGCACGAGGCCGACGCGCGGGTCAGCGAACGCCGGCACCAAGTCTTTCAGCCAGTCAGGCGTCACCACATAATCGGCGTCGATGATGCCGATGATCTCGGCGTCGGGTGCGGTGCGCTCCATTGCGATGCGCAGCGCGCCCGCCTTGAAGCCCTGGACCTTCTCGGCATTGATGAACACGAACCGCTCGCCGAGCGCGCGGCAGTGATCCTGGATCGGCTGCCAGAACGCGGGATCCGGCGTGTTGTTGATGATCACCACGCATTCGAAGTTCGGATAATCCAGCCGCGCGACGGCATCGAGCGTCTGTTTGAGCATCTCCGGCGGCTCGAAGTAGGCCGGGATATGGATCGAGACTTTCGGCGCGATACCGTCGGCAGGCGCGGGCAGGCCGCTTGCGATCAGGCGCGCTGGCGCGCGGCCAAAAGCGATGGTGGCGATCTCTTCCACCCGCGCCATCGCGATCAGGACCAGCGGCACCAGCAATGTCAGACCGAGGATCAAGGCGAAGGCCGAGCCCCAGACGAAATAGTGCACGGTCCAATAGGCAAAGATGGTGGCGACCCACGCGCCAACGAGATTGGCGGTCGCGGAAAGCACGGTTGCCTGCATGACGGTCGGGCGGAACAGGCGGAAGATCGGGAGCGAAAGCAGAATGCCGACCAGCACCGCAATGGTGCCGAGCTTCCAGTAATTCTCGTTCACGACAGGGCCGGACCAGGCGAACTTCGGTTCGCGCGATGCATCAAGAATGCCCCAGTAAGGGCCTACGCTACCTTCAAAATATTTCCAGGGCTGATCGATCGCTTCGACGATGTTGTAATCCATGCCGATGGCTTGGGCGCGGGCCACGAAATTGCGCAGCACGACGGCCTGCTGGAATTGTCCGGGCTCGGCGTTGCGCAGATTGTAACCGGCACTCGGCCAGCCGAATTCGGCGATGGTCACGCGCTTGCCGGGGAAGTTCTCGCGAAGCAGGCCGTAAATATAAACCGCCTGTTCGACAGCCTGGGTGTCCTTGAAGTTTTCCCAATACGGCAGAACGTGCGCGGCGATGAAATCGACGGACGAGGCGAGCGACGGATTGTCGCGCCAGATATTCCAGATTTCGCCGGTGGTGACGGGGATGCTGACCTGCCGCTTCACCCGGCGGATCAATTCCTGCAGTTCTTCGACCTTGAGTTCGCCTCGGTAGATCGTCTCGTTTCCGACTACGATACCGATGACGTTCGAATTCTTCTTGGCGAGATCGACCGCGGACTGGATTTCGCGCTCGTTGCGTTCGTTGTTCTTGTCGATCCAGGCGCCGACCGTGACCTTCAATCCGAACTCGGCGGCAATCGGCGGCACCAGTTCGACGCCGCCGGTCGACGAATACAGACGAATCGCGCGCGTCAGCGGCGCGAGTTTTTTCAGGTCGGCGCGAATCTTCTCGGCAGTCGGAATATTGTCGACGTCCGGATGACCGGTGCCGTCGAAAGGCGCATAAGACACGCTCGGCAGGATGCCTCGGAAATCCGGTGCCTGCTGCTTTTCCTGTAACAATCCCCAGAGCGCGGCGTGCACGGATGCGACACACAGCAGAACGGCAACGATGACGCGCATCGCAACTTGACCATCTGGGGCGGAATGGCAGAAAGCGAACCTGTCCCCTCGGTTCGCCAACGGCGGCGGCGTCGAGCTTATCTATGCCACGCGATTTAACAACTCGTATGACGCCATGTCGTTTTCGGGGCGCGACACGATCGAAACGAAGAGTTTTTATTTTCGTTCCTGTGGCCGTCGAACTTTGCCGTTCATCGGCGGTTCAGGCACCTGCCGCCGCTGCTATTTTGCCGTACCGGCCGATGGAGCTGCCGGCGGCGCCGCTGCCGCTGGCGGGGCGCTGGCGGGTTGAGCCGGAGCGGGGGCAGCGGCTGCCGCCGGAGCCGGCGGTTGCGCGTTCGGGTTGATCCAGCAGGCGTGAACGCGGCTGGACAGGCTGTCCGCAACCTTGCTGTCGATTAATCCGCCGAATTTAGTCAGACATCGGAAGCTGGCCTGAACATGACCGCCGGGGCAACCGAAGCGATCGTAGAGGTCGAGATGGCGGAAAGCCGTGTCGAGATCGTCGAGCCACATCAGGCGCACAAACCGGCGGCCAAGCCAGACACATTCGGGATTGCCAGCCGGTCCGTTCAGAACCTGGGCGGCTTCGGCGAATTCGTCGGCGCGCTTCTGTCCATCCCGGGCGGCGTCGGCCGCTGCCGCAGGGGCATTGGCGGGCGGCTGCCGGCCCTGATCCTGGGCTCGTAAATCGCCGCTCTGGGCAATGGCGGCGCCAATTCCGATGAACAGGGCCGCCCCTGGCATGGCAACGCAACGGAACAGGTGGCTTCTCAGATTCAACAACAAGCGACGCATAAAGTCCCCGATAGTCCCGTCGGCACGATCCATGCTTCGCCGAACGGAAGTGACTGTCTGTTGCCGCCCAATTGGGTCCCCAATACGGCGATGCGCGGAACAGTCACGTTCAAGAATCCTGTTCTGGAGAATTGGCGGAGAATTGGAATTTTGTCCAGCAAGCCAGCAACTTTATCGTGTTGTGGTAAAGTCAGCCCCTGATCTGGCGCGTGCATCTGTGGCCAGTATCGAGGTAACCCTTATCGGCCCCTTGGCAGCGCGGGAGCGAGCAGGTAATCGACGGCAGCTCCCGGAGGACTGAACCGATTTCCTATCGCGCGCCATTGGCACTTCTCGTTGCTTCATTAGGTACGATCGCTGCCGTCTGGTGGTGGATTGCCACGCCTGTGGGCCTGGCGCGGGCACCGATCGATCCGTCACGCAAGCTGGAATGCGTCTCATATGCGCCGTTCAGAGGCTTGCAGTCTCCGCTCGATCCCTCGGTCCGGATCACCCCCGAGCAGATTCGCGAAGACCTCGCTCAATTGGCCAAGATTACCGACTGCGTTCGTATCTACTCGGTTGACAGCGGGCTCGAACTCATTCCGGGTTTTGCCGAGAAAGCCGGCCTGAAAGTCATTCTGGGGATCTGGTTAAGCAGCGATCGCATCAAAACCCGCCTGCAAATTCAGACCGGAATTGCGTTGGCAAAACAATATTCTGGCGTAATTTCTTCAGTTATTGTCGGCAACGAAGTGTTGTTACGCGGTGAAATGGCCGCAGCCGATCTGGCTGCGACAATCCGGCTGGTCAAGGCACAGATTCCCGCGGCAATTCCTGTCACGTACGCCGACGTCTGGGAGTTCTGGCTACGCAACCGCGATGTCTACGAGGCGGTGGATTTCGTCACCATTCATATTCTGCCGTACTGGGAGGATTTCCCTGTGCGGGCGCGGCATGCCGCCGCACACGTCAATTCGATCCGCAAGCGGATGGCGGTGGCGTTCCCCGCGAAGGACATCCTGATCGGCGAGACCGGTTGGCCGAGCACCGGCCGGATGCGGGAAGGGGCGCTGCCGTCGCGGGCCAACCAGGCGCGTGTTGTCTCCGAAATTCTCGACCTTGCACGTCGCGAGCAGTTCCGGGTCAATCTGATCGAGGCTTACGACCAGCCCTGGAAGCGCAGCCTCGAAGGGACTGTCGGCGGATATTGGGGATTGTTCGGCGATACGCCGCGTGAACTGAAGTATCCGGTCGGCCAGCCGGTATCGAACTATCCCGACTGGAAGCCTTTGATGGCTGCGGGATTTGCATTGAGCGTCGCGGTTTTCGCAGTCGCCTTAATGACGGTCCGGCGCCGGCCATGGCAGCCGCGACCGACGGCATGGATCGCTGTATTTACATCGGCGACCGCGGGCGGCGCCTTGCTCGGCGTCGCAATCGAGAAGTTCTTGTATGAGAGCCTCGGCTATGGCGGCTGGTTGCAAAACGGTGCTCTGCTTGCGGCGGCGGTGCTGTCGCCGTTGCTCGCCACCTATGCGCTGATGGCGGGCAGGGCATTGCCGACGTTTGTCGAACTGATCGGACCGCGCAGCGAGCGGCGCACCGCGTGGGCCTGCTACGCGCTCGGCATCGTGCTTGCCGTCGTGGCCGTGATTGCCGCAGCAACCGCACTCGGTTTCGTGTTCGATCCGCGCTATCGCGATTTCAAGTTTGCCGCGCTGACCATGGCCGTGCTGCCGATGGTCGGACTGATGCTCTTCAATCGGCCCAAGGAAGGACTTCGGCCGATTGCGGAAGCTACATTTGCGGGGCTGCTGGCGGCGTCCGCGGTCTTCGTTCTCGTCAACGAAGGGCCAAAGAACTGGCAATCGTTGTGGACCTGCGCGGTCTATCTGCTGCTCGGCTTTACGCTGTGGCAGGCGCGGGTCGGGCAAAGCCGAGAATGAGGACGCCGACGGCAACACCCGACAATGCGATGTTGTAGAGCACGATGCCGAAGCAGGCGGCGATCAGCGCGCCGGTGACGAGCACGATCGACGGTCGCATCAGGTTGAGCATTGCGATCGCCAGCGCCGAAATCCCGAACACCGAATTCTTGAAGAGATAGGTTGCGACGCTGCGAATGGTGCACGACGCCGTCAGCGCCGCCGCGTCGCACGCGAGCGCGAATTGCGAGAACTCGATCATCAGGTAACGGACGTAAAACGCATAGCCGAGACTGAGGAAGCCCACCAGCATCAGCCATTGCACTTGATAAGGGGTCAGCCGGAACGGAGTTTTCTTCATGGGCTCAGTCTATGCCAAAAAAGGATGTGCAGCGTCGGCCGGCAACATATCGCGGCGGCGTCCGCTTGAGAACCGTCAGTTGCTGCCCAGAAACGACGAAAATCCGGTGCGCTGCGGGCGTGGGGCGACGGCGGCGCTGTTGCGGCTCGCCCGCACGCTCGATCGCTTGCGGCGCGGCGGGGCCGGTTTTGCGGCGGGTATGTCGGGACGAATCTCGGGACCGGCCGCGAGGCGCTGTCCGTCAAAGAAAGCGGTTTCGCACGGGCGTTCGTTCTCGGTAAGCACTGCGCAGACGCGCGCTGCGGCGGCTGCATCCGACAGCGGACCCGCGACGAGGCGTAACTGCATGCCAAGGCCGCTGCGTTCCTTCAACGCAACGATCGGCCGCAACGGCGCCATCAGCGTCTTGTTCGAACTCTGAACCCCACGCCATAGCGCGCGCAAACCTTCCATCGAGCTTGCGGTTCCAAGATCCACGCCGAATTCAATCCTGGTTGCGGGAACTTCCGTCACGGCTTCGTCCGGATTCGGTTCGGCAGCAGGAAGCGCGGCAGTGACGATCGCGGACGGTGCAGGGGCCGGTGCGGACGTGGCAACGTTGCCGGAAGTTACCGGTGTTGCCTGGGGAGGTTCCTGCGGTTTTGTTGCTTCAGGAGCCGTGGCTGATGACGTGGCTGGTGATTGAGCTATTGCCGCGTCCTTTACTGTCAGCGCGGGTTTGTCGTCGACGGCCGCACGAGCCGGTGGTGCGGACAGCGGTTGCGATTGAGCCGGTTGCGCAAGGACGGTCTCGGGCACGCCGATGATCGGCGGTGCGCTGCTCGCAAACGGAAGCGGCCCCAATGGAGCGCTTCGCTTGATCGAACCCGTCACCGAGTCGAGCCCCTGCTCGAGTCCTGAGACACGCGCGTAAAGCCGGTCGCGATCCGCATTCAGGATGTCGATGGCCGACGTCAAGCGCCGCGCCTCGGTTTCCCGCTCCGTCGCCGCCTCGGCGAGTTGCAGGTTCTTGAGAACCAGCCCGTTGGCTGCGACAAGGTCGCTGCGCATTGCATTCGACGATTGCGCAGCAAGGAAGGCAAACGACAGCGCGCCGAGCGTGGCCGCCGCCCATGAGCCCAACTGCCACAGCTTGCGGCGATCGTATGGCTCTTCATCTGCCAGCAAATTTGCAAGCCAGCCTTCGCGGTCGTCGGCCATGATGCCGTCGGCCATATCGTCCCGCTTTTTCGCCATTGATTGAACCCAGCCCCTCCCGCGGCCGCGCGAATCATTGCCGAAGACTAACAGGAACCGGGTCGCCGGTGCTGTCCGCTGCAATCGCCCAAACCCCTTTTGCCGTTGCGGATCGTCGGCTAAGAGGGCGTCCGGAACCGGCCACCGCTTCGTGCGCGGATGTAGCTTGAGCATTCCAGAGGATTTTGATGCCCGATAAAAGCAGTCTGACAATCGTGCTCGCCGCCGGCGAAGGCACGCGGATGCGCTCAAGGCTGCCGAAGGTGCTACACCCGGTGGCAGGACAGTCGCTGCTCGCGCATGTCGTCGGCGCCGCGCCGAAAGGAAGGGGCACCTCGCTCGCGGTCGTGGTCGGACCAGATCGTCAGGACGTGTCGGACGAGGCGCGTCGCGTTCGCGCCGATACGGAAATATTCGTCCAGACAGATCGGCTCGGAACGGCGCATGCGGTGCTAGCCGCTCGTGCTGCGATCGCCAGGGGCGTCGATCATATCCTGATCGCATTCGGGGATACACCGCTGATTTCCGCATCGACGCTGGAGAGGATGCGCAAACCGCTAAATGACGGCGCGGCGGTCGTTGTGCTCGGCTTTCGTGCTGTTGATCCGACCGGTTACGGCCGCCTGTTGTTGAACGGCGACCGGCTGATTGCGATTCGCGAAGAGGCCGACGCCTCCGACGCCGAGCGCAGGGTTAATCTGTGCAACGCGGGCGTGATGGCGCTGGACGGGAAGACCGCACTCAAAATTCTCGATCGCATCGGCAACGCCAACAAAAAGAGCGAGTACTATCTCCCCGACGCGGTCGCCATCGCCAACGAACTCGGGCTGAAAGCCATGGCCATTGAAACAAGCGAAGACGAAGTGCGCGGCATCAACACCAAGGCGCAGCTCGCCGAGGCCGAGCAGGTGATGCAGACCCGCCTGTGTCAGCAGGCGCTGGATGCAGGCGTCACGATCATCGCACCGGAAACGGTGTTCCTCGCCGCCGACACCAGGTTCGGCAACGATGTCGTGATCGAGCCGTTCGTGGTGATCGGCCCGGGGGTCACGATCGGCGACGGCGCGGTGATTCATTCGTTTTCGCACATCGCCAACGCCAGCATCGGCAGGAACGTCTCTGTCGGCCCCTACGCACGGTTGCGGCCGGGCACCTCGCTTGGCGATGGCGTGCGGATCGGCAATTTCGTCGAGGTAAAGGCAGCGACGCTGGGCGCGGGCGCCAAGGCCAATCATCTCGCTTACATCGGCGATTCCAGCGTCGGCGAGAACGCCAACATCGGCGCTGGCACGATCACTTGCAACTATGACGGCTTCAACAAGCACCGCACGGAGATCGGCGCGGGCGCCTTCATCGGCACCAACTCGTCGCTGGTGGCGCCCGTGAAGATCGGCGCCGGTGCCTATATCGGCTCGGGCTCCGTGATCACACGCAATGTGCCGGACGATGCGCTGGCGCTCGAGCGCAGCGAACAGGCGATGCGTCCGGGTTGGGCCCGGCGTTTCCGCGAGATGAAGCAGAGCGGCAAGGCGAGGACTGGCGTCAAATCCGAGACTGGCGTCAAATCCGGGATGGGTAAAAAACCCGCCGAGACGAATGGCAAGACAAAAATCAAGTCTGCGGCAACGCCGGCCAAGAAAGCGAACAAGAGCCCATCGAAGAAACCAGCCGGCAAGTCAGCGAGCGGAAAGCCCGCGCGCAAGCGGACGAAGTAGCGCGTCACGGTCAAGGAGCGGCGCGGTGACGAGCGCCATAGTTAAGGAAGCCCTGCCGGAAGCCGTCGCGCAACGGCTTCGACTTAACGCTGTTTCAATCGGCAATAATTATTGAGTAACAGGGCCTTCGCATTTCTCGTTAAGAGAGACCGGCATTTGATCCGAATGTGACCGGCTGTTGGGGCAATTGAGCGTTCTAGTGCCGCCGATCTGAAGTTCCTACAGCGGCTGCTGCAAATTTGTCTCAGGAGCTTCAGATCGAGAAGCGGACACTAGAATCATAGATTTGCTAGTACCCTGTGGTTTCCGAAGTTCGCGTCCAGGGTTGCCGCAATGACTCACGAACTTCGGAAACAGGGTACTAGGTGCTCAAGGGGAGATATCGACCGCATGTGCGGCATCATCGGGATTCTGGGGCGCGGTCCGGTTGCGGATCAGCTTGTCGATTCATTGAAGCGGCTGGAGTATCGCGGCTACGACTCCGCGGGCGTTGCCACGCTTGAGGGCGCTACGCTCGCCCGTCGCCGGGCGGAAGGCAAGCTGAAGAATCTCGAAGCGCGGCTGAAGACGTCGCCGCTGTCCGGGCATATCGGCATCGGCCATACCCGCTGGGCCACGCACGGCAAACCAACGGAATCCAATGCCCATCCGCATGCCGCCGCCAGCGTTGCGGTGGTTCACAACGGCATCATCGAGAATTTCAAGGAATTGCGCGATCAGCTCCAGAAGGACGGCGCGATCTTCACCAGCGAGACCGACACCGAAGTCGTCGCTCACCTCGTCAGCTCGAAAATGAAAAAGGGCAAGAGTCCGCAGGACGCCGTGAAGGAATCCTTGCCGATGCTGCGCGGTGCATTCGCGCTGGCCTTCGTGTTTGAGGACCAGCCCGATCTCATGATCGGCGCGCGCAAGGGCTCGCCGCTGGCGATCGGCTTCGGCGAAGGCGAAATGTATCTCGGATCGGACGCGATCGCGCTGGCGCCCTTCACCGACACCATCAGTTATCTCGAGGACGGCGACTGGGTCGTGCTCAATCGCAAGGGCGGTGCGATCCACGATTCGCAGAATAATCCGGTCAAGCGAGATGTTTTGAAGTCCGGCGCATCGTCGTTCATGGTGGACAAGGCCAATTACCGCCACTTCATGGCCAAGGAGATTCACGAGCAGCCCGATGTGGTCGGTCACACGCTCGCACACTACGTCGAGATGGCGACCGAAACCGTTTCTATGCCGGTTAAATTGCCGTTTGACTGGAGCAAGATCGAGCGCGTCTCCATGACGGCGTGCGGTACGGCGAGCTATGCCGCGCATATCGCGAAATACTGGTTCGAGCGCTTTGCGCGCCTGCCGGTCGAGATCGACGTGGCCTCCGAGTTTAGGTATCGCGAAGCGCCGCTGCGCAAGGGCGACCTCGCCGTGTTTATTTCGCAATCGGGCGAGACCGCCGACACGCTGGCCGCTCTGCGCTACGCGAAAGAGCAGGGTCTCCATACGGTCTCTGTCGTTAACGTCACAACATCCACCATCGCGCGCGAAAGCTCGGTCGTGCTGCCGACGCTGGCCGGCCCTGAAATCGGCGTTGCGTCGACCAAGGCCTTTACCTGCCAGTTGATGACGCTGGCGACGCTGGCGGTTGCCGCCGGTCGCGCGCGCGGATTGTTGTCGTTCGAGGACGAGACGAAACTCGTGCGTGGACTGATCGAGGTGCCGCGGCTGATGGCAACGGCGCTCAAGCTCGAGCCGCAGATCGAGAAGCTCGCGCGCGATATCGCCAGGAGCCAGGACGTGCTCTATCTCGGCCGCGGCACCAGCTATCCGCTCGCGCTCGAGGGTGCGCTCAAGCTCAAGGAAATCTCCTACATCCATGCGGAAGGGTACGCCGCCGGCGAACTCAAGCACGGACCGATCGCGCTGATCGATGAGAAGATGCCGGTTGTCGTGATTGCGCCGTTCGATCGGGTGTTCGAGAAAACGGTGTCGAACATGCAGGAAGTCGCCGCGCGGGGTGGCAAGATCATCCTGATGACCGACGCCAAGGGCGCGCAAGAGGCGACCGTTGACTCGCTGGTAACCATTGTGCTGCCCGATATGGCCGCAGCCTTTACCCCGATGGTCTATGCCATTCCTGTCCAGTTGCTGGCTTATCATACCGCCGTGGTGATGGGCACCGATGTCGATCAGCCGCGCAATCTGGCGAAATCGGTCACGGTCGAATAGACAAAGCGCCGCAGCGACCCCACTTAGGTCTGTAATACGGCTGTCCTGACTTCATGCTAGACTGCGGCTGCGCAGTGAGCGTCGAGTTCAACACCCCGCGACCTTGGATGATTCGGACAAGATGACCCGGAATGATCTGCCGCAAGCCCCCGAGCCCGGCGACAGCAATTTGATCGATCAGGAAGCCGATGCGCCACCGCGCGGCTTCATGGCTCGCATTCGGACCTATTTCCTTACCGGGCTGATTGTCACCGGTCCGGTTGCGATCACGGCCTACCTGACATGGTGGTTTGTGACCTGGGTCGATGGGTTGGTTCGTCCGCTGATCCCGGCCGGATACCGCCCCGAACTGCCGTACAACATTCCAGGTTCCGGCCTGATCGTTGCGTTCTTCGGGCTGACGCTGCTGGGTTTCCTGACGGCAAACCTGATCGGCCGAACGCTGGTCGAACTTGGCGAAAATCTGCTCGGCCGCATGCCGGTCGTGCGTGCGATCTATCGCAGCCTCAAGCAGGTTTTTGAAACGCTGTTTTCGGGGAACGGCTCGAGTTTCCGTAAAGTCGGACTTGTCGAGTTTCCGTCGCCGGGCATGTGGTCGATCGTGCTGATCTCGCAATCGCCGGGCGCGGATGTTTCCAAGAGCTTGCCGGGCCAGGACGAGTACATTTCGGTGTTTCTGCCGTGCGCGCCAAATCCGACCACGGGGTTCTTCTTTTACGTGAGGAAGGCCGAGATCATCGAAATCGACATGAGCGCCGAAGATGCGGCCACGCTCATCATGTCGGCGGGAGTAGTGCAGCCCGGCAACGATCCGCAGAAACGCAACTCGGCACTTGCGGATATGGCAGCGGCTGCCAAACGCGCGAGCGTCAATCAGGCGAAGCCGCCGGTTGGTGCGGACGCGCCGTAACGCGCGCAAGCCTGTAGCGAACTCCTTCAGATCGTGTGGCGTACGATATTGAAGCCCTCGTCCGGCTCTGGCGGAGCGAAATAGCCCGTGAACAGGTCGTAGGTTTTGACATCGATCTGATACGGGTGGTTCGCATCCGCATTGCGCCGATCGAGCCGCTGCTTGCAGATGTCATCGGGAAAATCGAGCAGGTGAAGCTCGTGAGCGACATTGGCTTGCGCGATCAGCGATCGCATCCAGCTGCGCCAACTCGCCATGTTGGCCGGGAAATCGAGCACCACGGAGACATCCTGCCGCAAGATGGCGACGATGTGCGGGGCCATGGCGGCGCGAAGCCGGGCGGACAGGCGCGCAAAATCTTCGATCGTCCTGTTCTCCGACGGGAACAGCAGCGACATCCAATCATCCATCGCGACCAGTATGGTTTTGGGACGCTCCGCGAGCTTGCGCGCAAGCGTTGACTTTCCAGCGGCGATCTTGCCGCACAAGAGATACAGGGTTGTCGGACGGATCGTCTCCATGTGTTTTGCTCGTTCTGGCTATCCCGCCGTGAGCAGCGGGATCGCCTCATCACGTTCAAACAAATAGAGCAGGGCGCGCAGCGCCTCGCCATGCATGCCGGTCAGTCTCGGATTGTCTTTCATGATGCGCAACGCCTCGTCGCGCGCCTGCGCGATCAGTTGCGCATGAAATTCGGCCCGCGCGATCCGGAAACCGGGCAGCCCGCTCTGGCGCGTGCCGAGCACGTCGCCTTCGCCGCGCAACCGTAGATCTTCCTCCGCAATTCGAAAACCGTCGGTCGTCTCGCGGATGACGCTCAGCCGCGCTTTCGACATCTCCGACAGCGGCTCGCGATACAGCAGGATGCAGGTCGAGGCTTCAGATCCGCGCCCGATGCGGCCGCGCAATTGGTGCAATTGTGCGAGGCCGAAGCGTTCGGCGTTTTCGATCACCATGACGCTGGCCGCCGGAACGTCGACGCCGACCTCGACCACGGTCGTTGCGACCAGCACTGAAATTTCGCCGGACGCGAACTGCATCATCGCCTGGTCCTTCTCCGCGCCTTTCAGCTTGCCGTGGACGAGGCCGACGTGATCGCCGAAGCGTTTTTGCAGACCGGCAAAACGCTGTTCGGCGTCGATCAGGTTGTCGATCTTGTCGCTTTCCTCAACCAGCGGACAAATCCAGTAGACCCGGCGTTTCGCCTTGATGGCGCGGCCGACCGCGTCGATCACCTCATTGAGGCGGTTTGCGGGGACGGCACGGGTATCGATCGGTTGGCGCCCCGCGGGCTTTTCGCGCAGTTCGGAAATATCCATGTCGCCGAAGTAAGTCAGCACCAGCGTGCGTGGAATCGGCGTGGCACTGAGCACCAGCACATCCACCGCTTCGCCTTTTTGCGTCAGCGCAAGCCGCTCGCGCACGCCGAAGCGATGCTGTTCATCGACGACAGCGAGCGCCAACGCCTTGAATACGACGTCGTCCTGAATCAGCGCATGGGTGCCGACCAGCAAATCGAGTTCGCCGGCTTCGAGCTTCGATAGTATCGCGCGGCGTTCTTTGCCTTTCTCGCGGCCGGTGAGGATGGCCACGCGAATGCCGGCGCGTTCAGCGAGCGGGGTAATGGTCTTGATATGCTGCCGGGCGAGAATTTCCGTCGGCGCCATGATGGCCGCCTGCTTGCCGGCCTCGGCAACGGCCGCAGCAGCGAGCAACGCGACCACGGTCTTGCCGGAGCCGACATCGCCCTGTAGCAGCCTCAACATTCGCAGCGGCTTCTGCAGGTCGTCGGCGATCGCGGCAGCGGCGTCCTGCTGCGATTTAGTCAGCGCATAGGGCAGTCCATCGATGACTTTTCGCCGCAAATGGCCGTCGCCGGTATGGCGCGCACCCGCCGGACGGCGCAATTGCGCACGCACCAGCGCCAGCGCCAGTTGACCTGCGAGCAGTTCGTCGAACGCCAGTCGCGACCAATACCGCTGTTGCGGCAACACGTCGGTGAGTTCGCGCGGCTCATGAACGCGATGCAGCGCCTCGCTCCAGGCCGGGAATTTACAGCGGCGCAGCACCTCCTCGGAAATCCACTCCGGCATGGCGGGCAGTCGCAAAAGCGCCTGCGCGATCGCGCGGCGCAGCGAGCCAAGCGCGAGACCCTCGGTGAGCGGATAGACCGGCTCGATCAGCGAGAGCTTCGCAAGGTCTGCCTCGCTGACTACACGGTCGGGATGCGTCATCTGTAACGTACCGTCGTACATCTGAGCGGTGCCGGAGACGTAGCGTTTCTCGCCGACCGGCAAGAGCTTCTCGACGTAATCGGCCTTGGCGCGGAAGTAGGTCAGCACCACGTCGCCGGTGTCGTCGCTGGCGTAGACCAGATACGGCACGCGCGAGCGGCCGGGCGGGGTCGGACGGTGCCGGTCGATGGTCACCTCCAGCGTCACCACGGAGCCCGGAACGACATCGCGAATCTTCGGCCGCGCCCGGCGATCGATCACGCTTGCAGGCAGATGGAGCAACAGATCGACCAGCCGCGGCGTCTCGTCGTGGCTCAGCAGAAAGCGCAGCAGCTTGTCCTGCTTCGGCCCGACGCCGGAAAGGCTCGTGACCGGCGCAAAGAGCTTATGTAGAATATCCGGGCGCATCAGCTTGCAAATTCAGCGTCATGGCCGGACCTGTTCCGGCCATCCACGTCTTAGCGGCTGTCAGGCACGACTAAAAGACGCGGTTGCCCAGCATAAAGCCGGGCATGACGACACGAAACGCTGGCAGAACTTTGGATTTCCCGTATATGCATGCTCGCCCGGCACGTCCGGGCGTTTGCCGTTGGGATCGCGCATGATCCCGAAAAGTGGGGACCGGTTTTCGGACCAGATCATGCGCAAAAAGAAGAAGCGGGACACGATGACCGGGACGACACGATCGAGCGACGGGCTGGATGTCAGGCGCAAGCGGCTGTTGTTCCGCTGCTGGCATCGCGGAACGCGGGAGATGGACCTGCTGCTTGGCCGGTTTGCCGATGCCCATATCGGCGATCTCAGCGAAAGCGAGGTCGATCAGCTGGAGCATTTGATCGAGGCAACCGACCCCGATCTCTACGCGGCGCTGACCGGAACAGCCGAGCCGGGACCGGAGTTCGCGGGCGCGATGTTCGAGCGCATCAAGGCGTTCCGCCCGGCGGCACTGTGATGGCGCTGTGATGGCGAAGCCCCGTTCTCCCGCCGAATTGCTCGCGCCCGGCCGCGCGCTCACGCTCGCCAATGTCGCGGAGGGCGCGGAGGGACTGATTGTTTCCGATCTTGCGCGCGCGGTTGCTGCGAAACCCAATGCGCCCGCCGTCAGCCTCGCCGTCGTGTGCCGCGACGGGCCGCGCATGGCGCAACTGGCCCGCGCGCTGGAGTTCTTCGCGCCGGACATCGGCGTGATGCAGTTCCCGGCGTGGGACTGCCAACCCTATGACCGCGTCTCGCCGCATGGCGGCGTGTTGGCGCAGCGCGTGACCACGCTGGCGAAGCTGTCGCGGCTGGTCGGCAGCGACAAGCCTCTGATCGTGCTGACGACCGTCAACGCCATTGTTCAGCGCGTGCCGGCGCGCGATGTGGTGGCGGCACAGGCGCTCTCCGTCGCGCCGGGTCATCGCGTGCCGATGGACTCGGTCACCGCGTGGCTTGAGCACAACGGCTACAATCGCGTCTCGACGGTGCGCGAAAGCGGTGAATACGCCGTGCGTGGCGGCATCCTCGACCTGTTTCCGGCCGGTCTGGATCAACCGGTGCGGTTCGATTATTTCGGCGATACGCTGGAATCGATCCGCACCTTTGACGCGGAAACGCAACGCACGCTGCTCGACATGCGCGGCCTCGATCTTGTGCCGGTGTCCGAGTTCCAGCTTGTGACCGAAACCATCCGCCGTTTTCGCATGGGCTATGTGGCGGCGTTCGGCGCGCCGGAGCGCGGCGATCTGCTGTACGAAGCCGTCAGCGAGGGCCGCCGCCATCCCGGCATGGAGCACTGGCTGCCGCTGTTCCACGACAAAATGGATACGCTGTTCGACTATCTGGGGGCTGCCCCGATCGCGATCGAATCCCAGGGTGAGGACTCCGCCCGCGAACGTTTCAAGCAAATCAGCGATTACTACGAGGCCCGCCGCGAGACGATGGGCATGGCGGGCGGCGGCGCGCCGTACAAGCCGTTGCCGCCGGACCGGCTGTATCTGTCTGAGGCCGAGTGGAGCAAACGCCTCGACGCGATGCCATTGGCGCGGATCACGCCGTTCGCGATGCCGGATTCGACCGATGTGATTGATATTGGCGCGCGGGCCGGGCGTGACTTCGCGCCGGAGCGCGGCGACAGCACGATCAACGTGTTCGAGGCGGTCGCAGCCCACGTCAACGGCCTGCAAGCCGCGCGCAAGAAGGTTGTCATCGCGTTGTGGAGCGAAGGCTCGCGTGAACGCATGGCCTCGATGCTCAAGGACCACAAGCTGCTGAACCTCACCTCCGTCAACACCTGGCGTGTGGTGCAGGCAACGCCGCGCAACGAAACTATGCTGGCGGTCGTCGGCCTCGAGTCCGGTTTTGAGACCGATGCCATCGCGGTCATCAGCGAGCAGGACATCCTCGGCGACCGGCTGGTGCGGCCGCGCAAGGCCAGCCGCAAGCTGGAAAACTTCATTTCCGAAGTCACCAGCCTGACCACTGGCGATCTGGTCGTCCATGTCGAACACGGCATCGGGCGTTTTATCGGCCTGCAGACGCTCGATGTCGCGGGCGCGCCGCACGACTGTCTCGAACTGCACTATGCGCTGGGCGCGAAGCTGTTTCTGCCGGTCGAGAACATCGAACTGCTGTCACGCTATGGTTCGGAGCAGACCAGCGTCGAACTCGACAAGCTCGGCGGCAGCGGCTGGCAGGCGCGCAAGGCCAAGCTCAAGAGCCGGATTCGCGAGATCGCGGGCGACCTCATCAAGATTGCGGCCGAGCGGCAGTTGCATGAAGCGCCGAAGTTCGTGCCGACGGCTGGCACCTACGACGAATTCTGCGCCCGTTTCCCCTATGAGGAAACCGAGGATCAGTTGGGAGCGATCACATCGACTCTCAAAGACCTCGAGACCGGCCGTCCGATGGACCGCCTGATCTGCGGCGACGTCGGCTTCGGCAAGACCGAGGTGGCGCTGCGCGCGGCGTTTGCCGTGGCGCTCGAAGGCAAACAGGTTGCGGTCGTGGTGCCCACCACGCTGCTGGCGCGGCAGCACACCAAAACTTTCACCGAGCGCTTCAAGGGCTTCCCCGTCAATGTCGCGCAGGCGTCGCGGCTGGTGTCGTCCAAGGAATTGACGCAGACCAAGAAGGGTCTCACCGACGGGTCGGTCGATATCGTGATCGGCACCCATGCGCTGCTCGGCAAGGCGATCAAGTTCCGCGACCTCGGTCTCTTGGTGGTCGATGAAGAACAGCATTTCGGCGTCACGCACAAGGAGCGGCTGAAGCAGCTCCGCGCCGAGGTGCATGTGCTGACGCTGTCGGCCACGCCGATCCCGCGAACCCTGCAACTGGCGCTGACCGGGGTGCGCGATCTGTCGATCATCGCGTCGCCGCCGATCGACCGGCTCGCGGTGCGCACCTTCGTGGCGCCGTTCGATCCGCTGATGGTGCGTGAGGCGTTGCTGCGCGAGCGCTATCGCGGCGGACAGGCGTTTTATGTGTGTCCGCGCATCGATGATCTCGCCGAGGCCAGGGATTTCCTCGACAAGCACGTGCCTGAGATGAAGGTGGCGGTTGCTCACGGCCAGATGCCGCCGACCGTGATCGAGGACATCATGTCGGCGTTCTACGATGGCAAGTACGACATCCTGTTGTCGACCACGATCATCGAGTCCGGTCTCGATATTCCGACCGCCAACACCATGATCGTGCATCGCGCCGACATGTTCGGTCTCGCGCAGCTCTATCAGTTACGCGGCCGGGTCGGGCGCTCCAAGCTGCGCGCCTACGCGCTGTTCACGCTGCCGGCGTCGCACAAGATCACCGCACAGGCCGAACGCCGGCTCCAGGTGCTGCAATCGCTCGATACGCTGGGCGCGGGCTTCCAGCTTGCCTCGCACGATCTCGACATTCGCGGATCGGGCAATCTGCTCGGCGAGGAGCAGTCCGGACACATCAAGGAGGTCGGCTTCGAGCTGTATCAGTCGATGCTGGAGGAGGCGATCGTCAATCTCAAGGCCGGCATCGTCGAGCCGGTCGCCGATCGCTGGTCGCCGCAGATCACGCTCGGCATGCCGGTGCTCATTCCCGAAGAGTTCGTACCCGATCTGGCGGTGCGGTTGTCGCTCTACCGCCGCCTCGCGGACCTGGAGACCGACGACGCCATCGAGAATTTCGGCGCGGAGTTGCGCGACCGCTTTGGCCCACTGCCGGACGAGGTACGTTATCTGTTCAAGATCGCCGCGATCAAGACTTACTGCCGCCGGGCCAATGTCGAGAAGGTCGATGCCGGACCGAAGGGAGCGGTAATCTCGTTCCGCGACAACAGTTTCGCGCAGCCGGATCGGCTGGTGGCCTTCATCCGCCAGCACGGTCAGGCGGCCAAGGTGCGCCCCGACATGAGGGTCGTGTTCTTCCAGGAATGGGATACGCCGGAAGAGCGCATGATGGGCGTGACGCAGATTCTGCTCGACCTCGCCAACCTCGCTGAGGCGCGCAAGGCGGCGTGATTTGTATTGTCGTCCCCACTTTAGCGGAGACGACGGGATTGGCTACGACGCCGCGCGCTGGTCGTTGCCCTGAAGCCTTGCGAGCAGCCTGTCCGGCGTATCTTTCGCGAGCAGCGTTGCCACGCTGACGTGCGGGTCGGCCGGAGCTTCGCGCCGCGATGCGTGCATGGTGTGCTTGACGACGCTGGCGATCCGGCGGGCGATCACATGGGCCTCGCGCAAATCGGTCTCCGCGAAGGCAGCTGTGATCGAGCCATCCGCGTGAAGCGTGGCAAAATCAAAACGCCGCATCAGGCGGCTGAGAATCCGCGCCGCGTCGAGACGGGTTCGCTCGCTCGCCTGATCGAACAGGAAACGCGCGGCCGACAAGCCGGCGCCCCGCGAGATCGAGTCGGTCACTGCTGATGTGAATTCCCGTCCAAATGCGCTCTCGGTCATCAGCCCGCTGCGCGGATCGAGCAGCCCGCCAGACTCGATCGACTTCAGGGTTCGCGCCAGTCGCGAATCGAGCGCATGCTGACGGATGAATGGCAAGGCAATCGCGGCGACCGTCGCGGCATCGCCGGACGCAAATTCGAGATTGGCGAGTGGCTGCTTGCCGATCGCGTCCAGCGGCAGGCCACTGACGATCACCGGCAGATGGCGGAAGCGGGTGTCGTCGGCGAGCGTTGTGATGAAATTGTCCAGCACGCGGGCGCTGAATCCAGCGCCGATCACCACTCCGTCGAGATCGCGCGCGTTGAGATGGCTGATCGCGGCTTCAAGGCTCAAGGAGCCGATGACGGCGACACGCTCACCGAGCGCCACCGAGAGGGACGGATACGATGCACCGCGGCCGACCAGAAGCACCGTTGCGTCGTCCAGCGGATCGGAGTGTGGAATTCGCACTGGCATCGCGCTGTCGTCGTTCAGCCGACGCTCGATGGTTGCGTGAAGGGTGCGGACTCGCAGCGCCGCATTGAGACGAGCCAGCAAGCCGTCGAAACCGCGCCCGCTCGAATAGGGCAGGATGTTCGCGGGCACCTCGCCAACCGGATCGATGCCGATCATGGGCAGATAAAGCGGCATGGAGCCGGCCTTGTCAGCGAGCGCCTTGAGAGAGAAGTCATCCGAACCGGAAAGGTCCGCAATCACGGCCGCGGGCATCAGCCGTTCGACGGCGTCGGCGGCGTCCGCCCAGTTGCTGTCGATCAGCGGAAACAGCTTGCAGTCATCGAGGGCTATGGCGAGCGGCAGACGCTCCGTGCCGGAGACGAAAAGAATCGGACCTTGCTGGGACATCGGCTTTCGGACTGCTTTGCGGATCCAGGATTGCAATTCCGGAAAGCCTAGGGCGTCGGCCTTAATGGCAGGTCAATAAAACGCGCAGATTTGCAACCGCACGCGGATTGGGAAATGAACGGCGTCCGCGTGTTCACAATCAGGTTGCGGTTCGATCGCGAAACGCTTCGCTCATCAGTGGATTGAGGCCGAGTTCGGCCAGCGCCTCGCGCGCCCGCGCGTTGTCGATGGCGCGCCCCGCCAGCCGGTGTCCGTTGATCCGGTCCGGAAGCGCGGTCAGCATAGCGCCCTGCGACAGGCGTCTGGCCCATTGCTGGAGATCGTCGGCCAGGAAACGATAGCCGCCAACGTTGACGAGACCGTTTGGCGGCGCGGTGATCCTGATCTCGCCCGATGTACGATCGCGCCGCGCGGCGAACCCGGTATCGACGTAGTCGACGGCGGGCTGCGCCGTCAGCGACCTCTCGGAGGATGGCGGAGCATAGGCGGCAACCGGAACCATCGGCCCGCGCATGGCCAGCGTACCGTGTGGCGTGACAAGGATTTCGCAAGCCACCGTCGCACCCGGTACATCGCTGGGTGCGCGGTGGTGTCCGGCCTTGATCGGCACGGGCAAGCCGTTATCGGCGCGCCGGGAGCCGAACAGGCCCGTCTCGCCGAACAGGTAGACATCGGTCATGCGCTGGCCCGGGCTGGTCCATGCCGCACTTGCCGCGACTTGCTCGGGTGTTCGCCATAGACCGATAATCTCTGCCGGTGGTGCGAGCCCTTGCAGCTTGTTGCTCTCAGCCAGCTTGAACGCCAGTTGGGCCGGCAAGACGATTGCATTGCAGGTATCGCGCTGGAGTTGCGCACCAAGCGCATCGATATCGAGCGGATGATGATGACTTAGCGTGCCGCCGCTCAGGAGCCAGATAACGGTCGAGCCGCAGATGCCTGCCAGCGATGCAGGCGCGATGGTGGAGAGAATGCGTGCGCCCTGCGGCAGGCGGCCCTCGAGGAACAGCGCGAGGCCGGCCGCCATCAGGCTCATGTGCGAGCGGGGGACAGGACGCCAGCCTTCCGGCGTCATGTCGAAGGTGATGATCGCCGGCCGCCGCGCATCGATCGCCGGAAACAGCGCTGGCAAAGCGGGATTGGCGATGACCCGGTCCAGCGAGTCCATGCCTTCGGGCAGGTTGTCGCCGAAGCCGAACACATGGCGGATCGAGAACGCTTCGGCCGCCGCATTCATCGCGATCTCGGCATGGCTGACGCCGTCGATCCGGCTCGTGGTGACGATGGCTCGTGCGCCTGTGCGATTGAGCGCCATCGCGAGGTCGGCCTGGCGCCAGAGCTGGGGCAGCAATGTCACCACGAGGCCCGCGCGGAAAGCACCAAGTACGGTCAGCGAAAACTCGATGGTGTTGGGGAGCTGGATGGCGATCACAGATCCTGAGGGCAATCCGCTGTCGATGAAATGCGTCGCGATCGCGGTGATTGCGCTATCGGCCTCGGCGAAGGTCATGGTTCGAGACGGCTGGCCAGTGATGCGCAGCTTGTCGGCCGGGTCGATCAGTGCAGGCCCGTCAGGCTTGCGCGCGGCGATGCGGCGAAGCAGGTCTTCGAGCGTCGGAGATGTCGAACTCTGCATCATCGGATCGGGCTCGGCCATTTGCTCATCGGGCGCCGCTCGTTGCCGGCATTGATGTCCACCACGTCTCGGGCAGGATGCCCGACAACGCATCGGCTTTGGGCCGTTCTATCCGATTCCATCGCGCCAGCCATTGCCGCTCGGCGTTATAGAGCGGAATTGTATAGAAACCCGACATCAACACCCGGTCGAGCGCCCGCACTGCCGAGACGAACGGCGGCCGGTCGCGGGCCTGCAGCATGGCGGTCACCAGCGCGTCGACCGTCTTGTCGCGCGCGCCCATGTAGTTGCGGGTGCCTTGCACGTCGGCGGCTTCCGAGCCCCAGTAGAACAGTTGCTCGTTGCCCGGCGACAGCGACTGGTCCCAGCGGTTCTGGATCATGTCGAAATCATAGGACAGTCGGCGCTGGTCGAACTGCACCGCATCCACAGTGCGGATCGTCACCTCTATGCCGGCGCGTTTGACGTCGCGAGCAAACGCCAGGGCGATCCGCTCGTGCTCGCGCGTCGTCACCAGAAGCTCGAACGTGAACGGGTCGCGCGTCGTCCTGTTGCGCATCACGGTGCCGTCGAGCTGATATCCGGCATCACCAAGCAGCGCGAGCGCGCGCCGCAACGCCTCGCGATCGCGGCCGCTGGAGTCGCTGACCGGCAGACGCCAGGTGCCGTCCAGAATGTCGCTGCGAACGCTTGCGGAGAACGGGCGCAGCAGCGTGCGCTCGGTTGCATCGGGCATTCGGCCATATGCAGACAGTTCGGAGGTCGGAAAGTATCCGCCGCTGCGGCCATAGAGGCCGAAGAAGTAATTGCGGTTGATCCATTCGAAGTCGAACAGCAGCGACAGCGCTTCGCGCACACGAATATCGGCGAACACTGCGCGGCGGGTGTTGAACACCAGGTAGTCGGTCGGTTTCGGCAGGCCGGTCGCGATTTCCTCGCGGATCAATTCGCCCCGTTGCGCCGCCGGGAAATTGTATCCTTCGTGCCAGCGCAACGGCTCGTGTTCGATACGAAAGTCATAAAGCCCGCGCTTGAAGGCCTCAAACTGGCCGTTGGCCTCGCGGTAGAAATCGAGCCGCACCTCGTCGAAATTCCACAGGCCGCGATTGACCGGCAGATCGCGGCCCCAGTAGTTCGGATCGCGGGTCATCGTCACACTCGCGCCGGCACGGACGTTGGTGATCGTGTAGGGGCCGGAGCCGATCGGCGGCGTCAGCGAGGTCTCCTCGAACGTCGCCGGATCGACCGCATGTTTCGGCAGAACCGGCATCAGCCCGAGGATCAGCGGCAGTTCGCGATCTGGAACGCCGCCGAAATCGAATCTCACCGTGCGTTGATCGAGCACTTCGGCTTTGGTGACCTTGGCATAGTAGAGCCGATGGTTTGGACGGCCCTTGTCCCGAAGCAATTGCCAGGAAAACAGCACGTCTTCGGCTGCCACAGGTTTGCCATCAGAAAAGCGGGCCCTGGAATTGATCCGGAACGTGACGAAGCTGCGTTCGTCGTCGGTCTCGATGCTCTCCGCCAGCAAGCCGTAAAGCGTGAAAGGCTCGTCCTGGCCGCGGGTCATCAGGCTTTCGATGACGTAGGCGCGCACCTGCTGGACCGCGACCCCGCGAACGATCAGCGGATTGAGGCTGTCGAAAGTGCCGGCGATTCCGCCGATCAGCCGCCCGCCTTTCGGAGCATCCGGATTGACGTAAGGCATAAAGGCAAATGCCGCGGGGCGGGCCGGGACACCGTGCATCGCGATGCCATGCGGGGTTGGTTGCGCTGCGGCAACCCAGCCGGCAGCAAGGGCCGATGCTACAACGCCCAGCGACCAGGCCCGGCTGATCCGGAGCGTCCGTTTGACCCACACTGATTCGGCGCTGAACACGCTCAAATTTACCATGGCCAGCCGCGCCGGAGGCCGTGAAAGACGGCTGTCGGCATTGATCTTTCCGCCCGCCGCTGTAAAAGGCGGTCTATTCCAGAATGTCGAAGTCGCTTGTCACGGTAACGCCTCAATTGGCTCCGAGACAGCCGCGAAATAACGGTGCATCCGCTCGGACGCGGCCAGACGCACCGGTTCAGAAAGGGTTTCTCGTATGAAATGTCGTTACTCGTCTGCGCATGACAAACTGCGCGGGCTGGCGCTTGCCACAGGTAGCGTTCTGACCGCAGCAACCCTGATGCTGTCCATAGCCCACGCCCAGCAACCCGCTCCTGCGCCCGGTGCACCGAAAGCTACTACCCCGGCGCCGAAAGCCACCCCGGCGCCGAAGCAGCCCGCAGCCCAGGCTCCTGCCCAAAAGGGACCGGCTCCTGCGGCCCAGGCCCCGGCGCAAAATCCGCAGCAGGCTGCCGATCAGGTGCAATTGATATACGCTCCCTGGACCAAGTTCTGCCTGAAGGGGCAGGACGCCAATGCAAAGCAGGTTTGCTTCACCGGCAAGGACGGCCGGATCGAATCCGGTCAGCCCGTGGTCGCAGCGGTGATCATTGAGCCGGAAGGTGAGCCGAAGAAGATTCTTCGCGTGACCCTGCCGCTCGGCATGCAGCTCGTGCACGGCACCCGCATCATCATTGACAATAACGCCCCGGCGCAGAGCCAGTACGTGATCTGCTTCCAGAACGGATGCATGTCCGACTATGAGGCGACCCCGGAAATGATCGCCAATCTGAAGAAGGGTCAGAACCTGATCGTGCAGGCGATCAATTCCAACGGCGCGCCGCTGACGCTTGGTTTGCCACTGGTGAACGAATTCGCGAAAGCCTATGACGGGCCACCGACCGATCCGAAGCAGTTCGAGGAAACCCAGAAGAAGCTGCAGGAAGAATTGCAAAAGCGCGCGGAAGAAACCCGCAAGAAGCTGGAGCAGCAGGGCGGTGCTCCGGCGAATCCCGCAGCCAAATAGACGCAGCCGATCAGGCTCAGCCGAGGAAAGCTGGTCATCAAACAAAAAGCGCGCAGCATTGCGCGCTTTTTTGATTCGGATCAGGCGCTTGTGATAATCGCCGATTAAACTGGTTGAAGCATCTGACGATTAATTCAACGACGGATTCCGTGGCCGATAGCCACCGGATTTGTCCTTCACGAAAATCTCTGCCACCTGCGAGTGCCGGATCGGCTCTCCTGATTCATCCGGGAGCAGGTTCTGCTCGGAAACATAAGCCACATACTCGGTTTCCGAGTTCTCGGCGAGCAGATGGTAGAACGGCTGATCCTTGTGCGGGCGAACATCCTCAGGGATCGACAGCCACCATTCCTCGGTGTTGTTGAATTCCGGATCGATGTCGAAAATCACACCACGGAACGCAAAAATGCGGTGCCGGACGATCTGTCCGATCTGGAACTTCGCAGTGCGCATCTTCGCCATACGAGTCGGAATAGACCAGGATTGTGGCCGATGCTAGTACCAAAGCAGTGAATCGAAGCTCGACCAGCTTCGCCATGGTGTGTCGGACACGGCGTTGAAGTTGTGGCATTCCTGAGGAATTGCAGCGTTTGCCATGATTGATGTGCTGAATCTCGCGCTTCCCTACTTTGGAGTGATTTTCATCGGCTTTGCCTGCGGCAAGCTGAAATCGCTGCCTGAGCAGGGGCTCGCCTGGATGAATTTCTTCCTGCTCTACATTTCGTTGCCGGCGCTGTTTTTTCGGATTCTGTCCAAAACCCCCTTCGAGCAATTGAACAACCTGCCGTTTATCGTCGCCACGACCTTGGCAACCAGCCTTGCGTTTGCCCTGTGCGCGCTCGGCGCTCGCCTGATCGGCAAGACCACCGCCCGCGAGGCGGTCATGGCCGGCTTGTCAGGCGGCTACGGCAACATCGGATACATGGGACCGGGTATCGCCCTGGCTGCGCTCGGCACGAAAGCTGCGGTGCCCGTGGCGCTGATCTTCTGCTTCGATAACATTTTTCTGTTTTCGCTGGTCCCGATCCTGATGGCCATGACGGGCGGCGAGCATGGCAAACTCGGTGCGACCATCAAGCTCGTGGCGGGGCAGATTTTGTTGCATCCGCTGATCGTCGCATCGTATTTCGGTGCGGCCGCAGCAGCATTTCATATCGAATTGCCGGTCGCGATCGATGGCACCCTGCAATTCCTGCAGAACGCCGCTGCGCCCGTCGCGCTGTTCGCGCTTGGTGTGACTGTGGCGCTGCGACCCTTCAGCCGGGTGCCATGGGAACTGCCGTGGATCATCGCGGTCAAGCTGTTGATCCATCCGGTCATCGTCTTCGTATTGTTGTGGTGGCTCGGGCCGTTCACGACCGAATGGGCCGCAACCGCATTGCTGATGGCGTCACTGCCGCCGGCGCTCAATGTGTTCGTCATCGCCCGGCAATACGATACGTGGGTGGAAGCCGCATCAGCCGCCGTTCTGATCGGAACGCTGGTTTCCGTGGTGACACTCACAACCATGCTGTGGCTTCTGAAGACCAACCAGATCGCGATGCCTTAGATCCGGAAACGCGAGAACTCGGTTTTCCGGTCACATCATGCGCAACAAATTATTGCGCCAGGATGGCGACAATCCCTCGCGCATCGCCAGCCGCCGCAGCGGACCGATCGATCCGATCAGACCCAGCCCAATCGCACGCGCAGGCTGCACCGGCAGGAAATCGCTGATCAGCGAACGGTTGGCGAGATCAATGGCGAATGTCCGGCTGGCAATGTCCGCCCCGCGGCTGCGCTGATAGCCCGCCAGGACATCATCCGAACCGGGATCGCCGCCAAGCGCCAAGCATTCGGCGACAAGTTCAGCGAGATCGGACGCATCGCGCAGGCCCATGTTCAGGCCTTGCGCGCCGATCGGCGGGATGACATGGGCCGCTTCGCCGGCAAGCACGATCCGTTTGGCGGCGAGTCGAGCCGGGCGCTCGATCGATAGCGGGAAAGTGAATCGCGCCCCCTCAACGCTCATCGCACCGAGGATCGAATGCGCCTGCCGCTCGGCTGCGCGTCCCAGCTCGGCATCACCGAGCGCGGAAAGCCGAGCCGCTTCATCAGGCCGCGACACCCAAACCACGCTGCAGCGCTGGTCCGGTAGCGGTACGAACACGCAGGGACCGGATGGCGTGTGAAATTCGGTCGAGGTGTCGCGATGCGGACGAGTATGCGACACGTTGAAGGTGAGGGCGGTCTGCCCCAGATCCCGCCGCTCGACGGCGATGTCTGCAGCTTCGCGGCAAAGCGAATGTCGGCCATCGCAACCGACCACAAGCCGCGCGTTAAGTTGCTGACCACCTTTTGCTATGACGTTGACAGCGGCATCGCCAGGTATGATGCCTGCCGCATCGTCGTCGATCCGCGTCAGCGATGCGCACTCAGACGCCCGCTGTTCAAGCGCTGCGATCAGCAAACGATTTTCGATGTTGTAGCCGAACGCGGCGCGGCCGATCTCCTCGCACGAAAAACGGACCTCCGGCGCGCGCACGAGACGCCCTGTGTCGTCGATCAGCCGCATGACTTTGAGCGCCGCAGATTTGTCCGCGCAAAGCCGCCAGACACCGATATCGTCGAGAAAGTCAATCGATTTGCCCAACAGCGCGGTTGTGCGATTGTCCACATAGGGCACTTTCCGCGCCACAAGCGTAACGTTCTCGCCGGTGGACGCCAGCGCAATCGCCGCCGCGAGCCCGACGGGACCGCCGCCGACCACGGCAATCGGCTGAACTGGATGTCGCCCGGAATGATCGCTCATGTGTGATAATCTGATTTGACCCGTATTTTCGCCGTTTGTGGCAAACAGATCAAGTCAACGCCCGAATAGGCGTTTCTGCCGCGCGGCTGAACGCCGCAATGTTGCGTATAGATGAGGCCGGTGAATTTGATAACAGGGCGCAAGATCATGAGTCCTCCCAAACAGAATAATGGTGACAACACGGGAGCAGCCCGCGCGGCCGCGCTTGCTGTTCATGTGTTCACCGCGCTTGGCGCCGGTATCGCCCTGATGGCGATGCTGGAAGCGGTGCGTCAGCACTGGACAGCGATGTTTGGCTGGCTCGGGCTGGCTCTCATCATCGACGGTATCGACGGGCCCTTGGCACGGACCTTTGACGTAGCGCGTCTGCAACCGAACCTGTCGGGCGACACGCTCGATCTGGTGGTCGATTTCCTGACTTACGTTTTCATCCCGGCTTATGCGATTGCGGCGAGCAATCTGCTGCCTCCGGTTTCCGGCACGGTGCTTGGCGTCGCAATCGTCGTCACGAGCGCGCTTTATTTTGCCGATAAAAGGATGAAAACCGATGACAATCATTTTCGCGGCTTTCCCGCTCTCTGGAACGCTATCGCGTTTCACCTGTTTGTTCTGAGGCCACATCCATGGGTCGCGACCGCAATCGTGGCCGTCTTCGTCGTGCTGACCTTCGTGCCGTTTAGTGTCATGCATCCGGTTCGCACGATCCGATTTCGGGCTTTCAATCTCGCCTTGATCGTGATTTGGGGCATGCTCGCGATTTTCGCGCTCACTCAGGATTTCAAGGTCGCGGCGCCCGTCAGCGTAGCGCTGTGCGCGATCGCGCTTTATGTACTGTTGAGCGATACCGTCTTTCGTCTACTGGCAAGAGCAAAATCATGATCGAACTTCTGACCAGCCCGGAGGCTTGGGCTGCACTCGTAACGTTGACCGTACTCGAAATCATTCTGGGCATCGACAACGTCATTTTCATCTCGGTGCTGGTCTCCCGGATTCCCGAGCCGCAGGCCACACGCGCGCGGCAGATCGGTCTCGCGCTGGCACTCGTGTTCCGGATAGCCTTGCTGTCGGTGCTGGTCTGGATCATCGGCCTAACCAAGCCGGTGTTCACGGCTTTCGGAAACGCCTTTTCCTGGCGCGACATCATCCTGATCGGCGGCGGCGCATTCCTGATCGCGAAAGCGACTCATGAAATTCATAGTGAAGTCGAGGCGCGGGAAGGTCATGGCAAGGAAACCAATCCGGCCGATGCCTTCTTTTGGGTGATCATGCAGATTATCGTGATCGACATGGTGTTCTCGCTGGATTCGATCATTACCGCGATCGGCATGGCGCAGGACATCGAGATCATGGTCGCCGCGGTGATCATCGCCTGTTTGGTGATGTACGTATCGTCGGGGCCCGTCGCGAGCTTCGTCATCAAATATCCGACGACGAAAATGCTGGCGCTGGCGTTTCTCGTTCTGATCGGCGTTGCGCTGGTGGCCGACGGATTCCAGCAACATATTCCGCGCGGCTACATCTATTTTGCGATTGCCTTCGCGATGGCTGTCGAAGCCTTCAACATCCTGGCGTATCGAAATCGCAGAAAATCGAAGCAAACCGCAGCTTCTTCGACGTCACCGCCGTCGTCTTGACGGCGCTAAATCTTGACATCGCCAAATCTTGACAAGGCTCTGCCATTGGCCTTCGCTTGATTCAAAGGCGCGGCGGAACGTCGCCGGTTGGATGCGGGAGTGAGACGAATGACGAAGGCAGTGCGGGTTCATCAGGTCGGCGGTCCGGAAGTCCTGACCTACGAGGATATCGATCTCCCGGCACCCGGACCCGGCGAGGTCAGACTGCGTCAGCACGCCATCGGTTTGAATTACATTGATACCTATTTCCGGACCGGCCTCTACAAGGCTCCTGGTTTGCCGTTCATCGCCGGTAACGAGGCGTCAGGCGAGGTCGTGGCCGTCGGGCCGGGTGTCACCAACTTTCATCCCGGCGATCGCGCAGCGTACTACTTTAACCTTGGCGGCTATGCGACCGAACGCAACATTCCGGCAGACAAGCTGGTGAAGCTGCCCGATCACATCACGCACGAGCAAGCTGCCGTGCTGATGCTCAAGGGTCTCACCGTCTACTATCTGCTGTTCAAGACATTCAAGGTCGAACCTGGCCACCGCGTACTGATCCATGCAGCGGCGGGTGGTATCGGGTTGCTCGCATGTCAGTGGGCGAAGGCGCTGGGAGCGACCGTCATCGGCACGGTTGGAACCAAGGAGAAGGCCGATCTCGCGCTGTCGAACGGTTGCGATCACGTCATTCTGTACCGCGAGGAAAATTTCGTCGAGCGCGTCAAACAGATCAGCAGGGGCGAACTCTGCGACGTCGTCTATGACGGTGTCGGCAAGGATACCTTCCCAGGCTCGCTGTCATGCCTGAAGAAACGCGGATTGTTCGTCAGCTTCGGGAATGCATCGGGACCGGTGCCGCCGTTCCAGCTCGCTGAACTCAATAACAATGGCTCGCTGTTCGCGACACGGCCCAAACTCAACGACTATGTCGGAACGCGGCATGAGTTGATCGAAGGCGCCGACGCGCTGTTTGCCGCCGTGCTTAACGGCACGCTGCACGTCCCCATTCATCAC
The DNA here is from genome assembly GCA_021732215.1 of Hyphomicrobiales bacterium. Classification (GTDB taxonomy): domain Bacteria; phylum Pseudomonadota; class Alphaproteobacteria; order Rhizobiales; family Xanthobacteraceae; genus SG-bin9. The sequence continues at coordinate 70,522 of JAKFVL010000018.1, read as the reverse complement.
GCATACGCGCTGAAAGATGCGGTCAAGGCCCATCGCGATCTGGAAGCGCGGGTCACCACTGGTGCTTCGGTGTTGAAGCCGTAGGGCTGATGACTGTCGTCCCTGCGAAAGCAGGATCCATCAGCCGTGCCGTATCGACAGCTCACGAAGTATGGTGCCGGGTCTCGCTCGCCTCGCCCCGGACGACTGCAGAATCAAAATCCTGCAACAGAGCCGTGAAGGTCGTAATCGTCGGCGCGCTCGATCCTGGCGGTGACGACATCGCCGATGCGCAATGCGCGGCGGCTTGAGAGGTAGACCGCGCCGTCGATCTGCGGCGCATCGCCTTGCGAGCGACCTTTCGTTACCGTCGGTCCAACTTCATCGACGATCACCTGCTGCCGGGTACCGACTTTCCGCTTGAGCCGTTGCGCGGAAATCTTGCGCTGGCGCGCCATCAGTGCGTTCCAGCGCTGGGTCTTGATCTCTTCGGGCACCGGACTGCCGAGCGCATTCGCGGTCGCTCCCGCCACCGGCTCATACTTGAAGCAGCCCGCGCGATCGATCTGTGCTTCGTCCAGCCAATCGAGCAGGTCGGCGAACTCGCTGTCGGTCTCACCGGGAAAGCCGACGATGAACGTCGAGCGCAAGGTGAGATCAGGGCAGGCTTCACGCCATGACTTGATGCGCGCGAGCGTCTTGTCCTGCGCGGCCGGACGTTTCATCCGCCGCAAAACTTCGGAATTGGCATGCTGGAAGGGGATGTCGAGATATGGCAGCACCTTGCCTTCGGTCATCAGTTCGATGACATCATCGACGTGCGGGTAGGGGTAGACGTATTGCAGCCTGATCCAGACACCGAGATCGCCAAGCTCGCGCGAGAGATCGAGAAAGCGCGCGCGGACGCTACGGTCCTTCCACGGACTTTCTGAATACTTCAGATCGACACCGTAAGCCGAGGTGTCCTGCGAGATCACCATCAATTCCTTGACGCCGGCGGCAACGAGTTTCTCTGCCTCGCGCAGCACGTCGGCTGCAGTACGCGAAACCAGATCGCCGCGCAGTTTTGGAATGATGCAGAACGTGCAGCGGTTGTTGCAGCCCTCGGAAATCTTGAGGTATGCGTAATGGCGCGGCGTCAGTCTGATGCCCTGCGGCGGCACCAGATCGAGATGCGGATTGTGCAGCGGCGGGATCGCGCGATGGACCGCGTCGAGCACGCTCTCGTATTGCTGTGGTCCGGTAATCGAGAGCACGCCCGGGTAGGCTTTCTCAATGGCTTCGGGTTCCGCGCCCATGCAACCGGTGACGATCACCTTGCCGTTTTCCGCCATCGCTTCGCCGATCGCGCCAAGCGACTCCTGTTTGGCGCTGTCGAGAAAACCGCAGGTATTGACGATGACCAGATCGGCGCCGTCATGTTTGCGCGCGAGTTCATAGCCTTCCGCACGCAGCCGCGTGATGATGCGCTCGGAATCGACCAGCGCCTTCGGGCATCCCAGCGATACAAAACTGACTTTTGGCGCGGCGGCCTTGTTCATTTTTACCTGTCCGGCTAGAAGCGGATGGCTAGCCTTGATCAACGATGATTTCAAGGCAAACAGGACACTTGCGGCACGCCGGCGCCGGTGGTGTGTCCGGGATCAACTGATTAGGTTAAATCGACGGGATCGAAGCGGACCAAAAGCCGCGATGTGGCGTCACGTGAACAGGCAATGCCGGCTGAACCGTTCTTCAAGATTGTGATCGTCGACGAGTCGCCGATCCGGGCCGCGATCCTGGAGGAAGGATTGCGCGAGGCCGGCTTCACGTCGGTCGAGCGGATCGGCGACATGCACAATCTCCTGGCGCGAATTTATGCCCTCGATCCGGACGTGATCCTGATCGATCTGGAGAATCCCAGCCGCGACGTGCTGGAACAGATGTTCCAGGTCAGCCGCGCGGTGAAGCGGCCGATCGCCATGTTCGTCGATCAAAGCGACTCGGCGTCGATCCAGGCTTCAGTCGACGCGGGGGTGTCCGCATACATCGTCGACGGCCTGAAGAAAGAACGCATCAAGCCGGTGCTTGATCTGTGCATCTCGCGCTTCAACGCATTTGCCCGGCTTCAGAACGAGCTCGAAAAGACCAAATCCGCACTTGAGGAGCGCAAGGTCATCGACCGCGCCAAGGGGCTCCTGATGAAGCTCAAGGGTCTGAGCGAAGACGAAGCCTATGTGCTGATGCGCTCAACGGCCATGCGGGAAAAGAAAAGGATCGGCGAGATCGCTCAGTCGATCATCACAGCCTCGGAGATTCTCAAATGACGGGGCATCCGCTTCGCATAGGTTTCATTCCGCTGGTCGATGCCTCGGCGCTGATCGTGGCGGTCGACAAGGGTTTTGCGGCGGCCGAAGGCCTCGATGTCACGCTGGTGCGCGAGGTTTCCTGGTCGAACGTGCGCGACAAGCTGAACATCGGATTGTTTGATGCCGCGCATCTGCTGGCGCCGGTCGCAATCGCCTCGAGCCTCGGGCTCGGCCATATCAAGGTGCCGATCGTGGCTCCGTTCAACCTCGGCATCAATGGCAATGCGATCACAATCTCGCCTGCGCTGCATGCGGCGCTGATGGCGCAGGCCGATGGCGATCCGGACGATCCGATGGTGACAGCGAAGGCGCTGGCGCAAGTCGTCGCCGCACGCAAGAAAGCCGGTCAGGAACCGCTTACCTTCGGCATGACGTTCCCGTATTCGACTCACAATTATCAGCTGCGGTTCTGGATGGCCGCGGGCGGTGTCGATCCGGACGAGGACGTGCAACTCGTGGTTCTGCCGCCACCGTACATGGTGGAGAGCCTTGCCAATGGACTGGTCGATGCGTTCTGCGTTGGCGCTCCGTGGAATTCGGTCGCCGTGGACCTCGGCATCGGCCATATCCTGCATTTTGCCGCTGACATCCTCAAACGTGGTGCAGAGAAAGTATTGGCTGTTCGGGGCAAGTGGGCCGAGGAAAACCCCGACGTGCTGGTCCGGCTCATTCGCGCACACCAGCGGGCTGCCGACTTCATCGAAGACCCGGCCAACCGGGCCGAAGCCGCGCAAGTGCTTTCGCGTGCGGATCGCATCAACGTCGATGCGGAGGTGATCGGGCGGACGCTGGATGGCCGCTTGAAGATTTCCCCGGACGGCACCCTGCGCGCGAGCCAGCGCTATCTGCTGGTGGGACGTGAGGGAGCAGCGCGGCCCGATCCAGTGCAGGCGGCCTGGCTTTACGCCCAGATGGTGCGCTGGGGACAGACCAAGCTCACCGAAGCCGGTCTCAAGACGGCGCTGGCCGTCTTCCGCCCTGATCTCTACGACACAGCGATCGGAATCAAGGGCGGTAACGGCCATTCAGTTACCGACGGTATCGGTGCGTTTGTCGGTCCTGTTTTTGACCCCTCGGATATCGCCGCGCACCTGAAATCTTTTGCGATTTTTCGCCGCTAACCAGCGCTGGATTTCATCAAGAACTGAACCCGCCTAATTATTGTGCACCGCATAATTTGCATGCAAGTGCAAATGGCGGAGGCGCGAGACCGAGACTCGGAATATCGAGCCATTTTTTCAAATCATTGAAAAATCTATTGTTTGTGCGCTGCACACAATTGGCATGACATTTGAATATCTAGGATCAGGCTGAGACGAAGGCCGCCAAGATCCATCCGGATCGAACAGCAATGCCGCTGTCAGGGGAACACGCGATGTCGCGTGCCTTGGGCGGCATTTTTGTTTCGGAGAGCAGATCGGGTTCGAGCGCCCGCTGTGAAGGCTTCAACAGGGATACGCCGAAAGGACGACAGACGATGACGAAGACCAAGAGCAACGCTGGAGCAGGCCGAAAGTTCAGCCGCCGTTCGCTGTTGAAGGCGAGCGCCGGCACCGCGGCTCTATTGGCGGCCGCCCGGATGAATTTCCCGGCCGGCGCGTTCGCCCAAGGATCAGGCCCGGAGGTGACGAAAGCCATCTTTGGCTACATCGCGCTGATGGATGCGTCGCCTTTGGTCATTGCCAAGGAGAAGGGAATTTTCGCCAAATACGGCGTCGGTGATGTCGAGGTCAGCAAACAGGCATCTTGGGGCGCCACGCGCGACAACATTGTACTCGGCGGCGAGAGGAACGGCATCGACGGTGCGCATATCCTGACGCCCATGCCGTATCTGATCTCGGCCGGCAAGGTGACGCAGAACAATGTGCCGACACCGATGTACATCCTCGCCCGCCTCAACCTCGATGCGCAGGCGATCTCGGTTTCCAACGAATACAAGGATCTCAAGGTCACCAACGATGCATCCGCGCTGAAAGCTGCCTTCGCGAAAAAACGCAGCGAAGGCAAGGAAGTGAAGGTCGCGATGACCTTCCCCGGCGGCACCCATGACCTGTGGATACGCTATTGGCTTGCAGCCGGCGGTATCGATCCCGACAAGGACGTGTCGACCATCGTTGTGCCGCCGCCGCAGATGGTCGCCAACATGAAAGTCGGCAACATGGATGCGTTCTGTGTCGGCGAGCCGTGGGGCGAGCAGCTCGTCAACCAGGGTTTCGGCTTCACCGCCTGCTCGACCGGAGAAATCTGGAGCAAGCACCCGGAGAAGGGGCTCGGCATGCGCGCCGAGTACGTCGACAAGTATCCGAAGGCGACACAGGCCATTCTGATGGCCGTGATGGAAGCGCAGCAGTGGTGCGACAAGCCTGCGAACCGCGCGGAGATGTCTGAGATCGTCGGCAAGCGGCAGTGGTTCAACGTGCCGGTGCCCGACATCATCGGCCGCGCCAATGGCGACATCAACTACGGCAACGGCCGGGTCGAAAAAGGCACCAAGCAGTTCATGAAGTTCTGGCAGGACAATGCGTCCTATCCGTTCAAGAGTCACGATTCCTGGTTCGTCACCGAAGATATCCGCTGGGGCAAGTTCGAACCCACAACCGACATCAAGGCGATGGTCGACAAGGTCAACCGCGAAGACCTCTGGAAAGCAGCTGCCAAGTCGCTCGGTGTCGCAGCCGCCGACATTCCGGCATCGACCTCGCGCGGCAAGGAGACCTTCTTTGACGGCAAGGTCTTCGACCCCGAGAATCCGTCCGCGTACCTTAAGTCGCTTTCGATCAAGCGTATCGAAGTCTGACACAGAACTGGGGCCGCCCGATCGGGCGGCCCCATATCAAACGAACCGAGGCCATCTCATGAACATGCCCGTTCTCCAGACCAGCATTGCAGCCTCCGCCCCGATAGAGAGCACAGGCGCAAGCGTGGTTTCGCTGCCGACCGTGAAGCCGAGTTATCTGACGACACGCATCGTTCCGAAGCTCAAGAACGCTGCTGCGAACGTTCTTCCGCCGATCATCATGCTGGCATTGATCCTTGGCGTCTGGCAGTTGCTCTGCATGAAACCGGGCGCCACCTTGCCAGCGCCGACAAAGATCTGGGCGGAAGCCAAAGATCTCATTCTCGATCCGTTCTTCGTCGCCGGCCCTCAGGATATCGGTCTCGGCTGGCGGGTGCTTGTGTCCTTGCAGCGTGTGGCGATCGGCTACGGTCTTGCCGGCATTATCGGCATCATGCTCGGCACCATCATTGGGCAGTCCGTCTGGGCGATGCGCGGTCTCGATCCCATCTTCCAGGTGCTGCGAACCATATCACCGCTGGCCTGGTTGCCGATCTCGCTCGCGGCGTTCCGTGACAGTCAGCCGTCGGCGATCTTCGTGATCTTCATCACCTCGGTCTGGCCGATCATCATCAACACGGCCGTCGGCATCCGCAACATCCCGCAGGACTATCGAAACGTCGCGGCTGTGGTGCGGCTGAACCACCTTGAGTTCTTCTGGAAGATCATGATCCCGTCGGCGGCGCCGTACATATTCACCGGCCTGCGCATCGGCATCGGGCTGTCATGGCTTGCGATCGTCGCCGCGGAAATGCTGACCGGCGGTGTCGGCATCGGCTTCTTCATCTGGGATGCCTGGAACTCTTCACGCCTGTCCGACATCGTGGTCGCACTCGTCTACATCGGCATGATCGGGTTCATCCTCGATCGTATCGTCGCATTCGTTGCGAATATCGTCACGCGCGGCACGGCAGCGAGCTAAGGAGTCAATGACAATGACCGCTTATTTGAAGCTCGATCACATCGACAAGGTGTTCACCCGCGGCAATTCGTCGACGGAAGTCCTCAAGGACATCAACCTGACGGTCGATAAAGGCGAGTACATCTCGATCATCGGCCATTCGGGCTGCGGCAAGTCCACGCTGCTCAACATCGTGGCGGGCCTTACCACGGCAACGCAGGGCGGCGTGCTGCTGGAAAACCGTGAGGTCAACGAACCGGGGCCGGATCGGGCCGTGGTGTTCCAGAACCACTCGCTGCTGCCCTGGCTCACGGTCTACGACAACGTCAAACTCGGCGTCGACAAGGTCTTTGCAAGGACCAAGAGCAGGGCCGAGCGTGACGAATGGGTTTTGTATAACCTGAACCTCGTTCAGATGACCCATGCCAAGGACAAACGCCCGTCGGAAATCTCCGGTGGTATGAAGCAGCGTGTCGGCATCGCCCGCGCGCTGGCGATGGAGCCAAAGGTTCTGCTGCTCGACGAACCGTTCGGTGCGCTCGACGCGCTGACCCGCGCCCACCTCCAAGATTCGGTTATGGCGCTGCATCAGAAGCTCGGTAACACGATCATGATGATCACCCACGACGTCGATGAAGCTGTGTTGCTGTCGGATCGCATCGTGATGATGACGAACGGTCCAAGCGCCAGGATTGGCGAAGTGCTTGACGTGCCGCTCGCGAGGCCGCGCAAGCGCCTCGAACTGGCGTCGAACGCGACGTATCTGAAGTGCCGTCAGCGCGTGCTTGAGTTCCTGTACGAGCGTCATCGCTTCGTCGAAGCGGCTTGACGCGGGTCGGGGACGATGAGCGAAGCGCTCGTCATCATCGGCAATGGAATGGCTGCTGCGCGTCTGGTTGATGAGCTCGGCAAACGCGCACTTGGCCGCTATGCGATTGCTGTGATCGGCGATGAACCGCGGTTGGCGTACAACCGTGTGCTGTTGTCGTCGGTGCTGGCAGGCGAGGCGACGTCCCAGGATATCGAGCTGAAATCCGGCGCCTGGTGGCGAGATCACGGCGTCACCGTGCGTTACGGTTGCGCGGCAACCGCGGTAGATACGGTTGCGCGTGAGGTCACACTCGCCGACGGGAAGCGCGTTGGCTATTCGCGGCTGGTCTTTGCAACTGGCTCAAACGCGCTGCGGCTCAACATTCCCGGCGCCGAGCTGCCGGGCGTTCATACATTCCGTGACAGCCACGACGTCGATCAACTGATCGAACTCGCCAACAGCCGCAAGCGCGTCGCCGTGATCGGCGGCGGATTGCTAGGTCTGGAGGCTGCGTACGGCATCGCCAAAGCCGGAGCCACCGTGACGTTGATCCATCTGATGGATCGGCTGATGGAGCGCCAGCTCGATGCACCTGCGGCGGCGTTGCTGAAGCAGCTTGTCGAGCGCAAGGGCGTCCGCGTCGAGCTCAACGCCAGCACGGCAAGGATTTTCGGCGACGATCGCGTCGAGGGCATCGAACTCGCAGACGGCCGGGTGTTGCAAGCCGACGCGGTGGTGTTCGCCGCCGGCATCCGGCCGAATGCGGCACTGGCAAAGGACGCAGGTATTCCGGTCAATCGCGGTATCGTCGTCGACGACCGGCTCGAGACGCAGTTTCCGAATATCTACGCACTCGGCGAATGCGCCGAACATCGCGGGTCATGTTATGGGCTGGTTGAACCGGCCTACGAACAAGCGGCGATCCTCGCCGAACATCTCGCAGGACGTACCGCCGGATACGGCGGCAGCGTCGTTGCGACCAATCTCAAGGTTTCCGGCGTCGGCGTATTCTCAGCCGGAGACTTTCTCGCCACGAACGACAGCGAAGTCGTCGTACTCAACGATCCCCGGCGCGGCGTTTATCGCAAGCTCGTTCTGGCGGATGGTGCACTCACCGGTGCGGTTCTCGTCGGAGACACCCGGGAGGCGCTTTGGTACCTCGAACTGATCCGCAACAGAACGCCCGTCGCAACGATGCGCGGCGATCTGATGTTCGGACGGTCGATGGCAGAAATGAAAGCGGCATGAGCGATGTCAGGCGATTTCAACGCCGATCAGAAGCGCTATCTGGAAGGCTTTGTCTCCGGCCTTAGCGCGTCGCGCATTGCGCGGACCGGTACGTCTGCAAAGTCCGAGCCCGTCGGTCCCGACGCCATTCATCTCAAGGCGCAGGATCGCACGGTTGCCGCTGGCGGCAAGCTGAATGATCAGGAGAAGTTCAAGCGCGACGAGCATCCGTTCGACGCCTATCCGCGGCTGGTCGCTCAAGCCGCGAAGAACGAAGCGCCGAAACCGGCGGACAATTTCCGCTGGCGCTATTACGGCATTTTCTACGTTGCTCCGACGCAGAGTTCCTACATGTGCCGGATGCGGATTCCGAACGGCATTCTCAAGCACTGGCAGTTTGCCGGCGTCGCCGATCTCGCCGAGAATTTCGCGGGGCCCTATGCGCATGTGACGACTCGCGCCAATTTGCAGTTGCGCGAGATCGAGCCAAAGAACGCGATCAACATCATCGAGGGTATTCAGGACCTCGGCCTGTGTTCGCGCGGTTCGGGCGCGGACAACATCCGCAACGTGACGGGCTCATCCACCGCCGGCATCGACCCGCAGGAATTGCTCGATACGCGGACTCACGCAAAAGCCTGGCACAATCACATTCTCAACGATCGCTCGCTGTATGGCTTGCCGCGCAAGTTCAACGTGGCGTTTGACGGCGCGGGGCGCATCGCGACGCTCGAAGACACCAACGACATCGCTTTTCAGGCCGTCGAGGTTCTGGACGGTCACGGCGTCGAGCCCGGCATCTACTATCGCCTCGCGCTTGGCGGCATCACCGGCCACCATGATCTTGCCCGCGACACCGGCGTGATCCTGAAACCGTCGGAGGCGACCGCGGTCGCCGACAGCATCATCCGCGTCTTCATCGAGAGCGGCGACCGCACCAACCGCAACAAGGCTCGGATGAAGTACGTGCTCGATGCGTGGGGCTTCGACAAGTATCTCGCCGCAGTCGAGGACAAGCTCGGCCGCAAGCTGGTGCGTGTTTCCGCCGAGGCCATCGCGCCGCGCCCGCTGTTCGACCGACTAGCACACATCGGCGTTCATCCGCAGAAGCAAGCCGGCCTGAACTGGATCGGCGTCACCTTGAAGCTCGGGCGGCTGTCGCCCGGGCAGATTCGCGGACTTGCGAAGATTTCGCAGGATCTCGGCGACGGCGATATTCGCCTGACCGTGTGGCAGAATCTGCTGATCTCCGGCGTCTCGGATACCAATGTTCCGCTCGCTACAGCCGCCATCGAGGCGCTCGGACTTGCGATATCAGCATCGCCGATCCGCGCCGGCATTGTGGCCTGTACTGGAGCAACCGGTTGCCGGTTCGCGGCCGCGCACACCAAGGAAACCGCCGAGGAGATAGTCAACTGGTGCGAGGATAAGGTCGCGCTCGACGCGCCGGTCAATATTCATCTGACCGGCTGCCATCATTCCTGCGCACAACACTACATCGGCGACATCGGCATGATCGGCGCGCGCGTTCCGATCAATGACGACGGAGATACCGCGGACGGCTTCCATGTGCTGGTTGGCGGCGGATATGGCGAGCAGGGTGCAATGGCTCGCGAGCTTTATCAGAACGTCAGGTCGGAGGACGCCCCGAAGCTGGTTCAGAACATGCTGACCGCTTTCACCAGGAACCGCGCTTCGGCGAATGAAACGTTTGCGGCCTTTGCGAACCGTCATGATCCCGAAGCACTGAAGAAGATGGTTGAGGAGGTTTCGATATGAACCAGCTCTCACCCGCGCCGAACTTTGACTTGATTCCCGACACTGCGCCGTTCTCGGCCGAACAGCGTTCGTGGCTCAACGGCTTCTTCGCTGGTCTGGTATCGCTCGACAACGTGGTGACCCCACTGTCGGCGGAGCAGGGCGCCGCCGTCATGAAGGGCGTCACCGGCGATGGCGATGACGGCGAGGCGCCCTGGCACGACCAGACCTTGCCGATGGACGAGCGCATGAAGCTGGCCGAAGGCCGGCCCATCCGCCGCAAGATGATGGCGGCGATGGCGCAGCAGGACTGCGGCCAGTGCGGCTACAACTGCAACGACTACTCGGACGCGATCGCGGCGCGCTCCGAAGAGCGCCTCAATCTCTGCGTTCCAGGCGGCAAGGAAACCGCCCGTATGCTCAAGGCGCTCCATGCCGAGCTCGACAGCGCACCGGCGATCAAGGCTGATACACCTAAGTTAGCTCCCGAGGGCGCACCAGGGCCTGCGCCGGGCGCGCCCGTCGGCCGCTCGCGCGACAATCCGGCCGTGGCGACGTTCCTGTCGCGCCGTCTCCTGAACAAACCGGGTTCCGAGAAGGAAACCCATCATATCGAATTCGATCTGGAAAAGGCCGGTCTCGATTATGTCGTTGGCGATTCGTTTGGTGTGTTCGCGCGCAACGATCTGGGACTGGTCGACCAGATCATCGCCGTACTCGGTGCACTGCATACGACGCCGATCAACGGCAAGCCGCTGCGCGATGTTTTGCTGCACGACGTGTCGTTGTCGCCCGCGCCGGATAGCCTGTTCGAACTGATCTCATTCATCACCGGCGGTGCGCAACGCGAGAAGGCGAGAAAGCTCGCGCAGGGCGAGGATCCGGATGGCGATGCTGCTAACCTCGACGTGCTGGCTACGCTGCAGAAATTCGGCGGCGTGCGTCCGCACCCGGAAGCGTTCATCGAAGCGCTAGAACCATTGCAGCCGCGGCTCTATTCGATTTCATCGTCGAACAACGCAACACCCGGCAGACTGAGCCTGACCGTCGATACGGTCCGCTACCTGATCAACAAGCGAAAGCGTCTCGGTCTTGCATCGACGTTTCTGGCCGATCGGATCAATCCGGGCGAAGAGCTGAAGGTCTATGTCCAGAAGGCACATGGCTTCGCACTGCCGGCCGATCCGGGTACGCCGATTATCATGATCGGGCCGGGGACCGGCATCGCCCCGTTCCGGGCCTTCCTGAAAGATCGCGAAGCCACCAAGGCGCCGGGCCGCAACTGGCTGTTCTTCGGCCATCAGCGCAGCGATTGCGATTTCTTCTATGCCGACGAACTCAACACCATGAAATCGTCCGGGTTTCTGACGCGGCTGTCGCTCGCCTGGTCACGCGACGGCAATGAAAAGTTTTACGTGCAGGACCGCATGCGCGAGGTGGGCCGGGATCTGTGGTCGTGGCTGGCCGACGGCGCTCACGTCTATGTCTGCGGCGACGCCAAGCGCATGGCGAAGGATGTCGAGCGGGCTCTGGTCGATGTCGTCGCCCAGTTCGGCGCGCGCTCTACGGATGAGGCCGTCGCATTCGTCGGCGACCTCAAAAAGAAGGGACGGTTCCAGCTCGACGTCTACTGAGGCGGACAAGCGATCGGGAGCAAGCGAATGATTTTGACCGGGAAAGCTAAAAAGCAGTTTATTTTATCTACTCAGCGCCATTTTTTGGCAATTCTATCGTATTTTTTTGACAAATATTGCATTTTTGGAGAAAAGTATTTCTTCTGGAGGTCAAGAGGACTTTCGGAGTCAGACCCCCATGCGCGCCCTTCGCCGGCTTTTCCGCTTCTCGACGCCACAGGCCGCCGATCCCGACGCCCGTCTGGACACGGTGACCTTCTACAGCGCCTTGTCGTTCATGGCAGTTATTCTCGTGATCACGTTGCCCTATCGCCCGTTCTGATCCGAACGGCTGATCGCCGCGCGCGGAGACCGCGCGGATGACGGCGATCGATACCAGCCTCAAGACAACCAAGACCACCTGTCCGTACTGCGGGGTCGGTTGCGGTGTATTGGCGACGCCCGATGCCGAGGGCGGTGCTGCGATCTCCGGCGATCCGGATCACCCGGCGAATTTCGGAAAGCTCTGCTCCAAGGGTTCGGCGCTTGGCGAGACGCTGTCGCTCGACGACCGCCTGCTGCATCCGCTAATCCGCTGCAGCACCGGCAAGCTCGAGCAAGTGGCCTGGACCGATGCGCTCGATCATGTCGCCAACCGCCTTCAGCACATTATCGCCAAGCATGGACCGCATTCGGTCGCGTTCTATCTGTCCGGCCAGTTGCTGACCGAGGACTACTATGTCGCCAACAAGCTGATGAAGGGCTTCATCGGCACGGCGAACGTCGATACCAACTCGCGGCTTTGCATGGCGTCATCTGTCGCCGGCCATCGCCGTGCGTTCGGCGCCGATACGGTGCCAGGATGCTATGACGATCTCGATCATGCTGACTTGCTGGTGCTGGTAGGCTCGAACGCAGCCTGGTGCCATCCGGTGCTGTTCCAGCGCATGCTGAGTAACAAGCTGGAACGCGGTGCGCGCATTGTCGTGATCGATCCGCGGCAAACGTCGACCTCCGACGATGCCGATTTGTTTCTTGGGCTGAAGCCCGGCACCGATACCGCGCTGTTCAGCGGCCTCCTGGCGCATCTGGCCGATACCGGCACGCTCGACCGCGATTACATCGCCGCGAACACCAATGGCTTTGACGAGGCACTGGCGCAGGCGCGCCGGATCGCAGGCGGTACGGCCGCAACCGCGCTGGCAACCGGTCTCAGCGAAGCCGACGTTTCGGCGTTCTTCGCCATGTTCCAGAACACCAAGCGCGTCGTCACGCTGTACTCCCAAGGCGTCAATCAGTCGGCGCAAGGCACCGACAAGGTCAATGCCATCATCAATTGCCATCTCGCGACCGGGCGCATCGGCAAGCCTGGCGCGTCGCCGTTCTCGCTGACCGGACAGCCTAACGCCATGGGCGGCCGCGAAGTTGGCGGTCTGGCCAATCAGCTCGCCGCGCACATGAACTTCAATCCGCCTGACATCGATCGCGTGCGGCGGTTCTGGAATGCGCCGCACATGGCGACGCATGAGGGCCTCAAGGCCGTGCAGATGTTCGAGGCGATCGACCGCGGCGAGATCAAGGCGCTGTGGGTGATGGGCACCAATCCTGCGGTGTCGCTGCCGAACGCCGACTACGTCCGCACGGCGTTGCGCGGACTGGACTTGCTGGTGATCTCGGAAAATGTTCTGTCCAACGACACGGTTAATGTCGGCGCACACGCCCTGTTGCCGGCGCTGGCATGGGGGGAGAAGTCCGGCACCGTCACCAACTCGGAGCGGCGGATTTCGCGTCAGCGTGCATTCATCCCGGCGCCCGGCGAAGCGCGGCCAGACTGGTGGATCGTCAGCGAAGTGGCGAAGCGCCTCGGATATGAGAAGGCCTTTCACTATCGCTCAGCCGCGGACATTTTCCGCGAACACGCGGCGTTGTCTGCGTTCGAGAACGAGGGCAAGCGCGATTTCGACATCGGCGCGCTCGACAGGATACCGGATGATGCGTTCGACATCATGCCGCCGGTGATGTGGCCGATGCGAAAGAGCCACGATCACGAACAGCAGCGCTTCTTCGAAAACGGCGGGTTCTTTACCTGTGACCGCAAGGCGAACTTCATCGCCGTCGATATGCCGAGCCTGCGCACGACGGTGTCGCAAAGCCGTCCGCTGCGCCTGAACACTGGCCGTATCCGCGATCAGTGGCACACCATGACGCGCACCGGCAAAAGTCAGCGTCTCGGGCAGCACATTCCGGAGCCATTCGCCGAAATTCATCCGGCCGACGCCGCAGTGGCCGGCGTCAGCGACGGGGGCTTTGCGCGTATCTCGACCGAGTATGGCGCGTGCGTGCTCAGGGTTGCGATCACGGATCGCCAGCAGCGTGGCATGCTGTTCGCTCCGATCCACTGGAGCCAGGAGAATGCATCGTCGGCGCGCGTCGGGGCGCTCGTCGCACCGTTGATCGATCCGTTTTCCGGTCAACCGGAGAACAAGGCGACACCGGTTGCGATATCGGCGGTTACTTACGCACAACATGGCTTCCTGCTGACGCGCGATCCCGTCGCATTGCCCCCGGATGCCTGGTGGGCGCGTGTCGCGATCGGAGGTGGCTTCGGCTATCTGCTGGCTGCAAATGCAGACGTGGCGACCTGGAAAACATGGGTGGCTGCTCACGGTTCTGATCTGGCCGAATACGAAGACAGCACGGCTGGGGTTTATCGTGCCGCCGCATACAAAGAGGGGCGTCTCGAAACCTGCTTGTTTGTTGGACCATCGGCTGTTGCGTTCGACTGGCAAGCGGTGAGGGAACTGTTCGCGAACGAGCATCTCGACGATGACCAGTGCAGCATCCTGCTGTCCGGGAAGTCAGCAAACGGCATGGCCAATGCCGGGCCGACGGTGTGCGCCTGCTTCGGCGTCGGCCGCAACACCATCTGCGATGCGATCTCGGGAGGCGCCCGCACGGCCGCTGAAATCGGTGGAAAGCTCAAAGCCGGAACCAACTGCGGATCGTGCATTCCGGAATTGAAACGGCTGATCGCACAGACGCCTGTCAGCGAGCAGCGGCCGCTCGAATCCGCTGCGAGCTAAAGCCGCTTTCCACTTTTCAGGATCATGCCCCGAACGGCGCGATCTCGATGCCGCTCTTGTTGAGCGCTTGCTTGACTGCGCCGGCAATCGCAACGGCTCCCGGCGTATCGCCGTGAATGCAGACGGTATCGACATCGACCTTGATTGTTTTGCCTGACGTCGAGAACACGGCGCGATCCTGCACCATGCGCACCACGCGCGCAGCAATCTCGTTCGCATCGTGCAACACCGACCCGGACTTGCTGCGGGGTGTCAGTTGCGCATCGTCCTCGTAGGTTCGATCGGCGAACACCTCATAGATCAGCTTGAGGCCGGCGGCCTCGCCGGCACGCACCAGCGCGCTGTTTGGCAGCACGACGAACATCAGCTTCGGATCAACCGCCTTGATGGCATTGGCGATGGCGCGCGCCGTCATGTCATCGACGCAAGCGACATTCGACAGCGCGCCATGCGCCTTGACATGGGTCACCTTGTGACCGGCCAGCGCGGCAACAGCCTGCATCGCACCGATCTGATAGGCGATCAGCGTTTCAATCTCGGATGCGGTGATGCCGGGAACGGGCCTGCGGCCGAAGCCATGCAGATCGCGAAATCCCGGATGCGCTCCGATGCTGACGCCGTTCTGTTTCGCGAGCCGCGCGGTCTTCAGCATGATATCGGAATCACCGGCGTGAAAGCCGCACGCCACGTTGACACTGGTGGCGATGCCGAGCATCGCCTCGTCATTGCCCATCGGCCATGCGCCGTATCCTTCGCCAAGGTCGCAGTTGAGATCGATGGTCATGGCACAGGCCTCGTCTTCTCAGGGTGTTGTCAGGTCGTTCGCGCGCAACGGCTGCCACGTCGTAGAGTCCATCGCGCTCACCGCCGTGCCTGCGACATTGGCGGATTGCAGGGCGTCGAGATTGAACGCCGAGCCTCTCGTCTCGCGCAGCAGGCTGGGAAGCGAAGCGAGAAACTTTGCATACCGGCGCGCTTCCGCATGAGCTTCAGCAATGGTGATCGCCTTGAAGCGCAGCTTTTTCCCGACCTGCGTCTGGGCAAGGCGTCCGAGATCCGGACCGATCACGGTCGCAATCTTGGGATAGCCGCCAGTCGTGCCGCGATCCGGCATCAGCACAAGCGGTTGTCCGTTGCCGGGTATCTGAATGCTGCCACTCACCGTGCCGTCAGATACAATATTGTGGCCGCCGTTGTGTTTGATGACGGGACCTTCGAGGCGAAAGCCCATGCGATCGCTCGCAGCAGACAGCGTCCAGTCAGACGTGAGGAACAGCTCGGTTGTTTGGCCGAACTCATCATCCTGCGGGCCCATCACGACGCGGATCGGCTGCTCGGATGTGGTGGGCAGTTCGAGCTTGCGCTCGTGGACGAGCACCTGCGCGTCAGTAACGTTGATTTCGTCGCCGGCTTGCAAGGGGCGCGGGTAGGGACTGCCAAGGCCGGAGCGCATATTGACCGACAGGCTGCCAAACACCGGCTCGCCCTGAACGCCCCCCTCGAGCGCCAGATATGTAAAGGAGCCCGTCCGTGCCGGTGTAAGCGTCAGCGACTCGCCGTCTGCAAGCAACACACTCTCGTTGAGCGGCAGCGCTCGCGCACCGACGCTCGCCTGTCGCAGCGCGCCACTCAGCGCCACACGGAGCGCACCACCACGCGCGGTGAATGTCCCGCCCAGTGGTCCGACCTCGATAGCTGCGGTGAAGGGCGAATTGCCGACCAGCGTATTGGCGCAGGCGAGGGCAAGCGCATCCATCGCGCCGCTCTGCGTCAAGCCATAGCGCTGCGCGCCGAAACGGCCGGCATCCTGAACCGACGTCGCGGGGCTGACGGTGCCGATGACAAGTTTCGCCATCATGTCACCTGCTCGGCGACAAGCTCGCCGGCTTCGGCCGCGCGGCTCATGTCTGCGAATTCGCTCTCCGGGATCGCGTAGAAGTTCACCATATCGGCCGGCTCAAGCATGAAGATCGGCTGGCGATGAATGTCGTATGTCCGCGCCGGTGTGCGTCCGAGCAGATGCCAGCCGCTCGGCGCTGCAAGGCATTGCACGCCCGCCTGCACGCCACCGATGGAAATGGTTCCGGGCGGCGTAAACGTGCGTGGGTTTTGCCGGCGCGGCGTTGCAAGCAGAGGGTCAAGGCCCGTGAGATAGGCCCAGCCCGGCATGAATCCGAGCATCACCACGCAGTAGTCGCCCCCGATATGGCGACGAACGACGTCGTCCGGTGTCATATCGTGTGCGCGGGCGACATCTTCGAGATCGATGCCATACTCGCCGCCGTAGACCACTGGAATGCGCCAACGCCGGCCGGGTGGAATTTCCGGCGCCGGGCGTTTTGCGAGTTCGAGAATCTTTTGACGGATGCCGTCGTAGTCGGCAATGACAGGGTCGTAGTGCACCAGCAGCGACCGGTAAGTCGGAACGGTCTCCCGGATGCCGGCGACATTGCTCTCGGCTATGGCGCGATCCAGCGCCAGCACCCGGCGGTTGGCCTCGGGGTCTATCTTTGTCGAGAATTCGACTGTCAGCGCGGCGTCGCCCGACAGCAGGATGCGAGGTGAAGAGAGTGCTTGACCGGCCATGCATCGTCACGCTTGTTACGAAGCGTCAGTGAACCCGAGTTGTCCGATACCGACACCCAAATAGCAACGCCAATCGAAAATGTGATGACGAGAAATCCTGCTGCGATAAGCGGAATCTATTGACGCGATAAGGCCGGATCGCACAATTGACCGGTAACGACTGCAAAGTGGAGACCACCCGACGATGTCTTTGACAAAAGAAGTTGCCCTGACAAAAGAAGCCACAGACGCTCTGAAGCACATCTCGACGGGGACCATAACAACGGTGCTGCTGAAGAAGGGCCTGCGCAACATATGGATGCGCGGAACCCGTCCGTTACGGCCCGGATTGCCGCGTCTTGTGGGTCCGGCCTTCACGCTGCGCTTCGTGCCTGCGCGCGAAGACTTGGCCACGCCCGAATCGTGGTCATCGCCGATCTCGACGCGCACCGCGATCGAGGCGATGCCGGAAGGCTGCATCGCGGTGATCGATGCCATGGGCGTCAAGGACGCGGGCGTGTTCGGCGACATTCTTTGCGCGCGCATGGTCAAGCGCAAGGTGACGGCGCTGGTCACCGACGGCGTGGTGCGCGATGTCGAAGGTGTGCTCGCAACCAACCTGCCGGTCTGGTGCGACGGCGTTGCCGCCCCGCCGTCCGTCGCAGGATTGACGTTCGTGGGATGGGGCGAGCCGATCGGTTGCGGCGGCGTCGCGATCTTTCCCAACGATGTCATTGTGGCCGATCAGGATGGTGCGGTCGTCATTCCGCAGGCTTTGCTCGATCATGTGCTGGCTGAAGGTCCGGGACAGGAAAAGATGGAAGCCTGGATCGTCAACGAGGTGAACAACGGCGCGGTGCTGCCGGGGCTTTACCCGATGAATGCGGAAACCAAGGCACGCTACGCCGCAAGCCAGAAAAAGTAGCGATCCGAAAGAGCGGAGGAGACGATATGGACATGCATCGCGCGGGTTCGCGCCCGACACGCAGGGCGTCGGCCGATTATTTCACCGGCACTGTCTGGCAAGATCCAATCGTTGTCGCGGAAGCGCCGGCGCGCGTGGTGGCGACGCGCGTCTCGTTCGAGCCTGGCGCGCGAACCGCCTGGCATACCCATCCGCTTGGACAGACGCTCTACGTTCTTCACGGCGTCGGCAGATTCCAGACCAAGGGCCAGCCGATCGTTGAAATTCGGCCGGGCGACGCGATCTGGATTCCGCCCGGCGAAAAACACTGGCATGGCGCATCACCACACCACGGAATGATTCACATCGCGATTCAGGAGGCTGAAAAGGGATCGGCCGTGACCTGGATGGAAAAGGTCACCGACGAGGACTACGGCAAACCGGTCGGCTGATACATTGCTGGCTGACTATGCCGCGCTGTTGCGGACAGTGTTCGCAATGGCTTTCTGGGCATCGAAGTCGCGGCGGCGGCGAGCCAGTTCTTCCGGACTCATCTGCTCGATGTTGTTGTAATCGCGCTTCCATGACGCATCCGCACTCCAGCGGAGCGGTGACTGGACGGTGGTCCGCGCGGCGGGCGCAGACTCCAGGACACGAAGAGCGAGCTCAATCGTCATATCCTGAGACGCGACGTCATGGGGCTTGCCGGCTGAATTGCCGAGCGGAAAGTCGCTGAACAGAAACCGCGGCACGGCGGCGTGTTCGACAATGTCCTTGGCGCATCCCATCACCACTGTCGGGATGCCGTTGGCTTCCAGATGCCGTGCGACAAGGCTGACGGTCTGGTGACACACCGGACAATTCGGAACAAGAACCGCGGCATCAACCCGATCGGCACGGCAACGCGCCAAAATCTCCGGCGCATCGGTATCGATGGTGACGCGATGGCTGCGATTGGTCGGCGCGCCAAAGAAGTGAGACGCGATCGAGCTGAAACGTCCCGCAGCCAGCAGCCGCTTGAGCGCGGGTAGGGGAAACCAGGTGTTGCTGTCGGTCGCCGTCGTGTGCGTGCGATCATACGCAATATGGGAAATGCGCAAGTCTGGCGGGTTCTCGGTGCTGGCGGAATAGACCTGATAGAATTTCGCCGCCGAGTTGTAGGCCGCGCCCGGTCCCTGATCGCCTTTGGCCGCATCGAATGGCGAGGCCGTGGTCACGATCGCCACGCGCGAGTGCGCCAGCGGCTTTGTCAGGGGCGTGAACGGCGCATCCGCATGGTGCGCCCAGCGATACGGCGTGTCGTAGCCGATCGCCGCGTAGTACTCGCGCGTGCGTTGCATGTAGGGAATGGCGATGTCGGCGTCGGTGGCGAATTCAGACGACCCGTTGTGGCTCTGGCTCATGTTCACTTTCGTATACTCATGCGCGCAGCTTATGGCTTCCAACGCGGTGCCGTCGAGCACAAAGATGAAATATGCAGATAGGCAAGACTTTCTGAGACCGCAACAAGCATTGCTTTACGGATTACCCACTCAGAATACGGCGATGACAGGAGATCGTCATGTTGCTGCTGATTGTGGTGTTGGCCGGAATCGTCGGCCTGTTCTACTACGCAGGTGCGGTCCGAAATCGCGGATCGGTCTGGGCCGATCAGCTCTGCGCGCAAACAAGCATTTTTTGCGAACAGCCGCGACTGTTGCTGATTGCTCTCAGCGTCGTCGTGATAGTCGGAATGCTGCGGGTGATGATGCGGGCTTGAGCTTGTTCTAGCCTCAGCAACGTTGCGACGTCTTGCGGACGGCGTAGACCTTGGCCCGCGCCCTGCATTCTGCCGGATTGACATTTTGCGTCGCGCGGTTGCTGCTTGTTGCAACAACACGGGCGGCCGCGATGAACGAACTGGATTTCACCGGCAAGACAATTCTCATCATCGGCGGCTCCAGCGGCATAGGCAACGGCATCGCACGGGCCTATCGCACCAAGGGCGCCGAGGTTCATGTCTGCGGCACTCGCGCAAAAGCGTCGGACTATGCGGCGGAGGAGGGCTCCGATCTCGCTAGACTGAATTACGCGCAGCTCGATGTCAGCAATCCCGCCAGCATCGAGGCGTTCGAGCCCGGATTCTCCAGGCTCGATGTTCTGGTTCTGGCGCAAGGCACGGTGATCTATCGCCGCGGCGAGTTCGAGATGGATGGCTTCCGCAAGGTGATGGAGGTCAACCTGATGAGCTTGATGGCGTGCGCCACCAAATTCCACGCGATGCTCAAGGCAAGCAACGGCACCCTGATTATCGTCAGTTCGACCGCAGCCTATCACGCCACCAAAGGCAATCCGTCTTACAACGCCTCCAAGACCGGTGCGGTCGGATTGACACGGACTCTTGCACAGGCGTGGGCGGAGGATGGCATTCGGGTCAACGGCATCGCGCCGGGTCTCGTCGATACCAAGCTGACGAAGGTCACGACCGACAATCCGAAACGGCGCGAGGGCGCGATTGCGAGCATTCCGCTGAAGCGGCTTGGCACGCCTGCGGACATGGCCGGAGCGGCGCTGTATCTCGCGTCGCCGCTGGCCTCATACGTTACGGGGCAGACCATCGTCGTGGATGGCGGGCTGATTCTCTAGCGTCCGGTCGCGAGGCAGGTGCTGGCGGAAAGGGTGGGATTCGAACCCACGGTACCCTTGCAGGCACGCCGGTTTTCAAGACCGGTGCCTTAAACCACTCGGCCACCTTTCCATCCCGCCCTCATGAGGGATGCGGTTGCGGAATGCAAGGCGACATGACGGGCGATTCGTGATCGAGCCGATCGCCGGTCCGAAACCAATGGTTTACCACCGGGGTGCAGGGTCATTTCCTAACAGCCCCACGTGGGTTAGAATAAACAGGGTGGCGCCGATCGGGTTTGCTGGAACATCAGCAGGCCGCATCTGCAGTGGTATTTGGGACTGATGGGGATTTGGAAAGCAGGGGCGACGGGCCAGACGCTGCGCGTGGCGGCGGTCGGCTGTGCGTGCGCCGTGCTCGCCAATTGTGCGTCGTCCGACAAATTCGCCCGCAAGGTCGATCCCAAATACGGCGTCTCCGCAAGTCCGCGCGTGGTCGAATTCGGCGAGCCGGTTCCAAAGGGTGGCGGCACCTTCCGGGTAGGTAAGCCCTACACAGTCGCTGGGCGCACGTATGTGCCTGAGGACAATGTCAATTATCGCGCGGAGGGACTGGCATCGTGGTACGGCGATGACTTCCATGGCCGCCTGACGGCCAATGGCGAAGTGTTCGATATGACTTCGCTCACCGCCGCGCATCCGACCATGCCGCTGCCAAGCTACGCCCGCGTCACCAATACGGCCAACCAGAAATCGGTGATCGTGCGCGTCAACGACCGCGGCCCATACCACGGCAACCGCATCATCGATGTCTCAAATAACGCCGCCAAGCTGTTGGGATTCCATAGTAATGGAATCGGGCGAGTGCGCGTCGAATACGTCGGCCGCGCCCCCCTCGAAGGCTCGGACGACCGCCAGCTTCTGGCCACGCTGCGGACCGGGGAACCGGCTCCGGCGCCTTCGCTGGTTCGGGTTGCGGCCGCTGGCGGCTTCGTGCCGGAACTCCCGTCGCGATCCGCGCCGATCCGCGGCGAATTTCCCTTGCCGGAAGGGCGGCCCTACACCCTTGGCAACGATAGCCGGTCCGTCTCGGAGGTTTCGGCGTCGCGCAGTGCGCGCTCAGTGGGACAACTGCTGGAAAACCCCCGTTCGGTCACTTACGAAAGTGACGGCCATCCTGTGGCACGCACCCGACCGGTGTCGGCCTACGCTCCGGCCTCGTCACAGGACGGAATCGGCAATCTTCTGAGCGGCCGCGGCCTCTATTGAGGCCTTCACGATCCCGGAAATGATCCGCGCACGTCTTTGAGGAATGCGAGCAGCGCCGCGTTGACTTCGTCTGCGCTTTCCTGCTGCACCCAATGCCCGGCGCCTTCGATGATGATCTTGCCGCGCAGGTCGGGAAGCACCTTGTCGAGTTCGGCGACGCGCTTGGCGCCGATCAAGCCGGTGATGACGGAATCCTTCGAGCCGGCAATGAACAGCGAGGGCTGACGCACCTGCGCGCCATGCCAGGGCGCTGTGAGATCCCAGTTGCGATCGAGATTGCGATACCAGTTGAAGCCGCCGCGAAATCCAGACGCCTTGTAGTTCGCGACGAAGTGCGCGAGGTCGGCCTCGGTAATCCATGCCGGCAGCTTCGGATTTGGTGGCCGGTTGCCGAGAAAACCGCGTCCCGGATCCACGAACAGCGAATTCGCTCCGTCGCCAAAACCATCGGCAAACATGGCGCGCATCGCATGATCCACATCGCGCTCGAATTCCGCTTCGGCGACGCCGGGCGTCTGGAAATACTGCCAGTAGAAGTTCTCGATACCGTCCTGTTTCAGTTTTTCGAGCGGACGCCCCTTTGCGCGAAACGGCGGCGGGACGCTGAGGCCCGCAACCGCCATGAACATGTCGGGGCGAAACAGCGCCGCATGCCACGCGACCGGCGCGCCCCAATCGTGACCGATGATGATCGCTTTGCTTTCGCCGAGCGCCGTCACGAGCGCGACCATATCGCCGACCGTATCGAAGATCGAATAAGCCGCGATATCCAGTGGCGCGGAGGTTTTGCCAAAGCCGCGCATGTCCGGCGCGACCACATGAAAACCAGCATCCGCCAGCGGCCCCATCTGATGCCGCCACGAGTAAGACAATTCCGGCCAGCCGTGGCACAGGATGACGAGCGGCCCCTGACCCTGCTCGGTGGCAAAAATATCGATTCCGTTGGCCTTGATGGTCCGGGATGCCGCCATCGTTTTTCCGCCCTGTTTTTTGAGTTTTCTGATTACGGTCCGGCAGCAGAATAGGTCGGTCAAACTGACGTCGCAATGTCGGCCGACCGGAATGCTCAGCAGCAGCGGCGTTGTTCGGACACCGTGCGGCTGATAGAAAGCAGGTCTCGAGGAACAGTATGTTTTGCCGTAACCTGAGCCATAAGCTCCAGCGATCAGGTCTGACCCGGCGCGCCGCCGTCGCGGCGCTGCTGCTGACTGTGGCTGTCTCGATCGGCGCGGTTCACGCTGCCAACAACAGCGTGCAGGGCGCGCCGAAGAAGGAAGAGGGCGGCTACGAGACCGATGCGCCCACCGCGATCCTGATCGAGGCCACGAGCGGCAGCATTCTGTTCGAGAAGAACGCCGACCAGCTCACTGCGCCATCGAGCATGCAGAAGCTGATGACGCTGGAAGTCGTGTTCAACGCGCTCCTCGTTGGCACCCTTAAATTTTCCGACGACTTCAAGGTCAGCCAGAATGCCTGGCGCAAGGGTGGCGCGCCCTCCGGTGGACCGACCATGTTTGCCGCGCTGAACAGCCGGATCATCGTCGACGACCTGCTGCGCGGCGCGATCGTGTCGAACGGCAACGACGCCTGCATGATTCTTGCCGAGGGCATGGCCGGCAGCGAACAGGCGTTTGCCGAACGCATGACCAAGCGCGCGCGCGAGCTTGGCCTGACGCGATCGACCTTCGCCAATGCAACCGGTCTGCCCGATCCGAACAACAAGATGTCGGTCCGCGAGATCGCCAGGCTCGCCCGCCACATCGTACTGACCTATCCGGAGCAATATCGCATCTTCAACGAGCGCGAATTCACCTGGAGCAAGATCAAGCAGCAGAATCGCAATCCGCTGCCGACAGTGATGACGTCCGCCGATGGCATGAGTGTCGGCGCCACCAAGGAGGGCGGTTACGGCATGGTGGGGTCCGCTGTGCAAAACGGCCAGCGGCTGATCGTGGTGGTCAATGGCGTCGACGATCCGGATGACCGCGTCACCGAAGCCAGGAAGCTGCTGGAATGGGGCTTCCGCAACTTCGAGACACGCACGCTGTTCGCGGCCAATCAGCTTGTCGGCTATGCGCGCGTGTTCGGCGGCGAAAGCCGCTCGGTCACGCTGGCCAGCCCCGATCCAGTCAAGCTGATGGTGCAACGGAATGGCTCCGACAAGCTGCGCGCCCAGATCGTCTATAACGGGCCGGTCCAGGCGCCGATCGAGCCGGGCAGGCGTGTCGGCGTGCTGAAAGTCTGGCGCGGAGCGAACATCGCAGTCGAGGCGCCGTTGCAGACATCGCAAGGCATCGCCGTCGGCTCGACGACACGGCGCGCATTCGACGGCGTCAGCGAATTGTTCATCGGCCTGTTTCGCGGCAATAGCGAGAAACTCTGATGATGGCCGCATCTCTCGCGACGTCCGCGCGTGGCCGCTTCATCACCTTTGAAGGCGGTGAAGGTGCGGGCAAATCCACGCAGATCAAGCTGCTGGCCGAACGCCTCGACGCGACGGGATTGCGCACCGTCGTTACGCGGGAGCCTGGCGGATCGCCGGGCGCGGAGATCATGCGGCATCTGGTGCTGTCCGGCATGGGCAAGCTGCTGGGATCGGCGACCGAGTCGTTGCTGTTTGCCGCAGCGCGCGCCGATCACGTCAAGCTGGTGATCGAACCCGCGCTGGAACGGGGGATGTGGGTGCTGTGCGACCGCTTTGCGGATTCGACGCGCGCCTATCAGGGCTATGCCGGCGAGGTCGATCCAAAATTTCTTGACGCGCTGGAGCGCGTGACCATCGGCAATCTCAAGCCGGACCTCACCATTATTCTTGATCTGCCCATCGAGACCGGCATGCGCCGCGCGGCCGAACGGCGCGGCAAGGGCCCACCTGACCGGTTTGAGGACGAAGCGGCAGGCTTTCACCAGAAGCTGCGAGATGCTTTCCGGCAGATTGCCGAACGCGAACCCGATCGCTGCGTCTTGATCGATGCGGAAGGTGAACCCGCGATCGTCGCCGGCCGGGTCTGGACGGCGCTGCGCGATCGCCTGTTGACACAGGCGCCAGCAGCGGAAGCGATCTCCGCATGAGCAAACGCACTGGCGACGAACGCGAGATCGCCAGGCCGCGCGAAACCACAATGCTGTTTGGCCATGGCGATGTGGAGCGCACCTTGCTGGATGCCTATCGCAGTGGGCGGATTGCTCACGCCTGGCTGATCGGCGGCGCACGGGGCATCGGCAAGGCGACGCTGGCGTACCGGATGGCGCGGTTCGTGCTCGCGAACCCAATCCCTTCTGCAAAAGGCCTGAGCGAAGCGACATCGCTCGCTGTGGACGTCAACCATTCCGTCGCACGGCAAGTGGCGTCCGGCGCGCATGGCGGCTTGCTGACGCTGGAGCGAACCGCCAACGACAAGGGCGTGCTGCGCACCGTCATTACGGTCGATGAATCGCGCGAGACGATCTCGTTTTTCGGCAACACTGCGGCCGTCGATGGATGGCGGGTCTGCGTGGTCGATACCGTGGACGAGTTGAACGCGAACGCCGCTAACGCGCTGCTCAAGATCATCGAGGAGCCGCCGGCGCGCTCGCTGTTCCTGCTGCTCAGCCATGCGCCTGCCCGCGTGCTGCCGACCATCCGCTCGCGCTGCCGCAAGCTGATGCTGCGGCCGTTGGAAACCGCCGATGTGATCCGTGCGGCGGCGCTGGCGAGCCAATTGTCCGAGGCCGATGCGAAACTGATCGAGGCGGCGAATGTATCCGACGGCAGTGTCGGTCAGGCGCTCGATCTCGTCGGCGGCGAGACGCTCGGTCTCAAGCAGCAAACCACGGCGCTGCTGGAGCAGTTGCCGCAGCTCGACCAGCGGGCGCTGCATGCGCTCGGAGATGCGCTCGGCCTGAGCGACCGCGTGGCGCTGTCGGCTTTCGTGGACACCGTCGAGCGCTGGCTGAACGAGCGATTGCACCGCCCCGACGCCAGCCTGCCGCGCCTTGCACGGCTTGCCGAGGTATGGGAAAAGATCGTGCGCGTTGCACGGGATACCGCAGACTACAACCTTGAGCGAAAGCCGCTGGTGTTCTCGGTTTTCGGAATGCTCGCGGAGGCGACGCGGTAAGCTCGCGTTCTGGCCGTTCCAACCCACTCACGCATCCACAAGAGTATCCGGGCTGGTTTTGCTCATGCTCAGCATTTGAAGTTCGAAGGATATCGTCATGGCGGCCAGAAAATCAAAAAGCAAACGCACAAAGGTCAAGGCCGCCGCACGTCCTGCAAAAGCCAGGCGCGGCAAGCCGACGGCGTCGAAGACGCGCGCCGCCTCCAGGAAGAAAGCCGCGAAGGCTGCGAAAAAGGCGGGCAAAAAATCCAAAGCCAAAAAATCGAAGGCGGCAAGCGGAAAGACATCGAGCGCCAAGAAGCAGGGCTCCACCAAGAACGCTCCCGCAAAGAAGGCTGCAAAGAAGGCTGCAAAGAAGGCGGTCGCCGCTGCGCCTGTCGTCGAAAAGACGAAGGCTCCGGCGGCAACAAAGCCAAAACCGGCCGTGTCAAAGCCCAAGGCAGCACCAGCTCTGAAACCGTCGGCAGCGGTCCCGGCTTCACGCTCGACCTTTTACATCACCACCGCGATCTCGTATCCGAACGGCGCGCCGCATATCGGCCACGCCTACGAGGCAATCGCAACCGATGCGCTGGCGCGCTTTCAGCGGCTCGATGGCAAGGACGTGTTCTTTCTGACCGGCACCGACGAGCACGGCCAGAAGATGATCCAGACCGCGCAGCGCGAGAACATGACGCCGTTCGATCTGGCAACCCGCAATGCCGCACGCTTCAAGGAGATGGACGAGCGGCTGAACATTTCGTTCGACCGTTTTATCCGCACCTCGGAGCCCGCGCATCACCGCGCCAGTCAGGCGATCTGGGACGGCATGAAGGCAAACGGCGATATCTATCTCGACAGCTACGCCGGCTGGTACTCCGTGCGTGACGAGGCCTATTACGCCGAGGATGAAACGACGCTCGGCGACGATCAGGTGCGCCGCGGGCCGCAAGGTACGCCGGTCGAATGGGTGGAGGAGAAGAGTTATTTCTTCAAGCTCTCCGCCTATCAGGACAAGCTGCTCAAGCTCTACGAAACGCATCCAGACTTCATCGGGCCGGACTCGCGCAAGAACGAGATCACGAGTTTCGTCAAAAGCGGGCTGAAGGATCTTTCGGTCTCGCGAACCACGTTCGATTGGGGCGTCAAGGTTCCAAACGACCCCGAGCACGTCATGTATGTCTGGGTCGATGCGCTGACCAACTATATCACCGGCGTCGGTTATCCCGACAGCGGCGACAAAAACTGGCGTTACTGGCCGGCGGATGTGCACATCATCGGCAAGGATATCATCCGGTTTCATGCGGTGTACTGGCCGGCGTTCCTGATGGCAGCGGGCGTGCCAGTGCCGAAGCGCGTGTTCGCGCATGGCTTCCTGTTCAACCGCGGCGAGAAGATGTCGAAGTCGGTCGGCAACGTGGTCGATCCGTTCAATCTGGCCGATCAGTATGGCGTCGATGCACTGCGCTTCTTCTTCCTGCGCGAGGTGCCGTTCGGGCAGGACGGCAACTACAATCATGAAGCAATCGTCGCCCGCACCAATGCGGACCTCGCCAATGATTTCGGCAATCTCGGGCAGCGCTCGCTGTCGATGATCGCCAAGCAATATGACGGCGTGCTGCCGCAGCCGGGTGCATTCTCCGAAAACGACATGGCGATCCTGACGCAGGCCGACGGCATGCTGGCGCTGGCGCGGACTGCGATGGCGACGCAACAGATCCATCACGCTGTCAATGCGATCTGGGCGGTCGTGGCCGAGGCCAACCGCTATTTCGCGGGCGAGGCGCCGTGGGCGCTCGCCAAGACCGATCCGCAGCGGCAGGCGACGGTGCTTTACGTGACCGCGGAAGTGGTGCGTCAGATCGCCATTCTCGCCTGGCCGATCATGCCGGCATCGTGCGGCAAGATGCTCGACATTCTCGGCGTGCCGGATAGCGAGCGCACGTTTGCGTTTGTCGGTGGCGCGAAACGGATCGCGCCTGGCAGCAAGCTGCCGCCGCCTGCGCCGGTGTTTCCGCGCTATGTGGAGGCGGAAAATAGCTAATGCTGTCATTGCGAGCGAAGCGAAGCAATCCAGAGCCAAGAGAAAGACTGGAATGCTTCGTCGCTATTGCTCCTCGCAACGACTAAATTGAGTTTAAGAAACGATGCCATGCTGATCGATAGCCACTGCCATCTCGATTTTCCGGACTTCGCCAACGATCTGGACGGCATCGTCGCGCGCGCGGAAGCCGCCGGTGTCGGGCGCATCGTCACGATCTCGACGCGCGTTCGGCAGTTCGAGCGGTTGCGCGCGATCGCCGAGCGGTTTCCCAACGTCTATTGCTCGGTCGGCACCCATCCGCATCAGGCTGACGAAGAAGACGGCATTCCTGCGAGCGAGCTTGTGGCGCTGACGAAGCATCCGAAAGTGGTCGCACTCGGCGAGGCGGGGCTCGATTATTTCTACAAGCACGGCTCGCCGGAGGCACAGGCGAGGGGCTTTCGCGCGCACATCCAGGCGGCGCGCGAGACCGGACTGCCGCTGGTGATCCACACCCGCGACGCCGACGAGGATTGCGGCAAAATTCTGGACGAGGAAATAGCGAAGGGCCCATTCAAGGCCGTACTCCATTGTTATACGGGCGGACGCGATCTTGCGATGAAAGCCATTGCCCACGGCCTGTCGATCTCGTTCACAGGTATCCTCACCTTCAAGGCGTCGCAGGCGTTGCGCGACATCGCAGCCGAGCTTCCAGCCGACCGCATCATGGTCGAGACCGATGCGCCGTTTCTCGCGCCGGGCAAACATCGCGGCAAGCGCAACGAGCCGGCGTTCGTGGTCGAGACGGCGAAGGTGCTGGCGGAGACGCGCGGCGTGTCGCTGGAGGAGATGTCGCGGCAGACCACGGAAAACTTCTTCCGGCTGTTCAGCAAAGTGCCAAAGCCAGCGGATATGGCCGCATGATCCGGCAAAGTGCAAACCGGTTTTCCGATCAGATCATGCGCAGAGAGGCCGCGTGACGACGACGCTCACGATACTCGGCAGCGGGTCGTCGGCCGGCGTTCCGCGTCCGGCGCTGGGCTGGGGCGCATGCGATCCGAACAATCCGAAGAACCGCCGCAGGCGCTGCTCGCTGCTGGTCGAGCGGACATCGCCGGGCGGCGTTACGCGCGTGCTGATCGACACCTCGCCGGACCTGCGCGAGCAACTGATCGATGCCAACGTCGACCGTCTCGATGCGGTGTTTCTCACCCACGAGCACGCCGACCAGACCCACGGCATCGACGATCTGCGCTCGGTCGTGCTGCATATGCGGGCGCGGATTCCGGTCTACATGAGCGAATGGACCGCGCGCGACATGATGATGCGGTTCGGCTATTGCTTCGAAGCGCAGCCGGGAAGCGACTATCCGCCTATCCTGGATCGCAGAAGCGTCGAGGCGGGCGAGGTCCACACCATCGACGGGAAGGGCGGACCGCTGACGTTATCGGCGCTTCTTGTCCAGCACGGCAAGATACCGGCGCTCGGCTTTCGCATCGGTAGCGCCGCTTACACGCCCGATCTGCATGATATCCCCGAGCAAAGCCTGGCCGCGCTGGATGGCCTCGATCTGTGGATCATCGATGCGCTGCGTTATCACCCGCACGTCAGTCATTTCAGCCTGGCTGATGCGTTGCAGTGGATCGACCGGCTCAAGCCGAAACGTGCGGTTCTGACCAACATGCATGCCGACCTTGACTTCGAGGCCGTGAAGACAAAGCTGCCGCCGCACGTCGTGCCGGGTTACGACGGGATGCGGATCGAGTTGTGACCGTCATTGCGAGCGAAGCGAAGCCATCCAATCCTTGCACGAGGCTGGATTGCATCGTCGCTAAGTGCTCCTCGCAATGACGGCTGTCAGGCGCTGATCGCCTTCACTGATCCGACCTGATCGCGCAGCAGGAACTTTTGTATCTTGCCGGTCGATGTCTTCGGGATCACGCCGAACACCACGGCCTTTGGCGTCTTGAAGCCGGGAAGCTGGTCGCGGCAGAAGGCAATGATGTCGGCCTCACTCGCCTTGGCACTGTCCTTCAGCTCGACGAATGCGCAGGGCACCTCGCCCCACTTTGCATCGGGCTTCGCCACCACGGCCGCGAACAGCACGGCCGGATGCTTGTAGAGCACATCCTCGACCTCGACCGACGAGACATTCTCGCCGCCGGAAATGATGATGTCCTTGGACCGATCCTTGATGATGACGTAGCCGTCGGTATCGAGCACTCCGAGATCGCCGGTGTGAAACCAGCCGCCCTCGAAGGCTTCCTTCGTCGCCTTCTCGTTCTTGAGATAGCCCTTCATCACGACGTTGCCGCGAAACATGACCTCGCCGATGGTCTCGCCGTCGCGGGGCACTTCCTTCAGCGTGATCGGATCGAGCACGGTAACGTTCTCCTGCAGGGGGTAGGATACACCCTGCCGGCGCGTCAGCTTGGCGCGTTCGTCGGCGGGAAGGTCATCCCAGCCCTCCTGCTCGGCACAGAACGCGGCGGGGCCATAGACCTCGGTCAGCCCATAGACGTGGGTCAGCTTGATGCCGATGGTCTCGGCGCCCGCCAGCACCGCCATTGGAGGCGATGCGCCCGCGATCAAACCAACGATTGGGCTTTTGCCGCGCTTCGCGCCGGGCGCGTTGATCAGCGTATTGTAGACGATTGGCGCGCCGCACATGTGGGTCACGCCGTGCTTGGCGTTGAGCTCGAAAATCTTCGCGGGATCGACCTTGCGCAGGCAGACATTGATGCCTGCGGCCAAGGCTATGGTCCATGGAAAGCACCAGCCGTTGCAGTGGAACATCGGTAGCGTCCAGAGATAGACCGGGTGCTGTCCGAGGTTACCGGCGAGGATGTTGCTGACTGCATTGAGATAGGCGCCACGGTGATGGGTCACCACGCCTTTGGGGTTGCCGGTGGTGCCCGAGGTGTAGCTGAGCGCGATCGCATCCCATTCGTCCTGCGTGTGCTCCCATGCAAAGTCCGGATTGCCAGAAACCAGGACGGCCTCGTACTCCAGCTCACCGATGCGCTTGCCGCCTGTGAACGTGACGTCGTCCACGTCGATCACCAGCGGTTTCGGCGTCTTCATCGCGGCCAACGCATCGACTATCACGCCGGAAAATTCCGGATCGACGAACAAAATCTTGGCACCGCCGTGCTCCAGCATGAAGGCGAGGGCGGCGGCATCGAGCCGCGTATTCAGCGTGTTGAGCACCCCGCCCGCCATCGGCACGGCGAAGTGCAACTCGTTCATCGCAGGCAGGTTCGGCAGCATCGCCGCGACCGTATCGCCGCGCTTGATGCCGCGCGCTGACAGGAACGAGGCGAGGCGCTTGCAGCGCAAGTAGGTCTGCGCCCATGTGAAGCTGCGTTCCTCATAAACGGTGCTGACCCGATCGGGGTAGATCGCCGCCGTTCGCTTCAGAAAACTCACCGGCGACAGCGGTACGTAGTTGGCGGCGGTCTTGGCGAGCCCGACGTCGTATTGGCTCGGTGCGATACTCATTGCGTCTCGTCCCCGTTCGTTTGTTTTGTTGTTTGGTTTTGGCCATCTTATCCGTGATTGGCTTGCCAGAGGAGCCAGGTCTATTTCGATCAAATTAGATCAATAACTTCAGTATTATACTTGGATAATCTCATGTATCACAATGATAGAGACCTTTTCTCCAAGACGAGATTCTCAAATAATCTTAAGATTCTGATTTGTCAGATGTTTGAGAAAATCGACGCTTGCACCAACCGGCACTCAAAGCCGGGCGCATGACCTGAGGCGAACGACATGGCGGACAAAGGCGCTGCAATCGTCACCGGCGGAGCATCAGGGATCGGCTTCGCCGTCGCCAAACAGCTTCTCGGCGACGGCTGGAGCGTCGTGATCGCGGACCGCTCGCGCGATGGACTTGAGCGCGCCGCCAGCGGCCTGAATGCATTCAGCAGCAAACTCAAAACGCTGGTGTTCGATGTCGCCGTTGAGTCCGAGGTCGTCGCAGCCATAGCTGACTGCGAGCGCGACGCCGCGCCGGTGCACGGACTCGTGAACTGCGCCGGAATCGCCCGCGATGTACCGTTTTTCGATACCAGCGCCGAGCTGTTCCGCAGCATTCTCGACATCAATCTGGTCGGCTCGTTCGTTGTCGCACGCGAAGCGGCGAAGTTGATGCGCGCCAATGGCGGCGGCGCCATCGTCAACATTTCGTCCGTGTCGGGCCAGCGCGGCAATCCAGGCCGCACGGCTTACGGCGCATCCAAGGGCGGGGTGATCGCGATGACCCAGGCCATGGCCGTGGAACTGGCGGCGGCCGCCATTCGCGTCAATGCGATCGCGCCGGGTCCGATCGATACGCCAATGGTCAAGCAGTTGCACACGCCATCCGATCGCGCCATCTGGCTGCGTGCTATCCCGCAAACGCGCTACGGGACGCCCGAGGATGTCGCCAACGCAGCCGCGTTTCTCCTGGACGGCAGCCGCTCGGGATTTATTACCGGGCATGTGCTCAATGTGGATGGCGGCTTTGCTGCAGCCGGCCTGCAGACACCGGATCCGGCGTAAGCTATTGCCGCATCTGGCATTCTGAGTGCAGATAAATATTCCATAATATACCTTATGCGAATCCGGGATTGCGCGGCGTGACTATGTTGGCTGGCCACGAGCTGGCGAAACACAACTGAAACAAATCTCCTGCCCGACGAAACCGTTTTCCGCTTTGAGCGCAAAACGGTGGAAACGAGTCGGTTCTAGAACGGTGTTCAATAAGCGCGGCAAATGTTCGCGCTCAGCAAGACTGGCAAATGCCGGAGGCTCATATGAACCACTCAATTTACAGCGCAGACCGCACAACGCACCTCAAGGTCGTCGCCGTCGCACTCGTGGTTGGCATTGCGCTCGCAGGCTTTGGTATTAGCGCGCGCGTCAATGATCTGACGTCCACGACCCAGACGGCCGGCGTCGTCAAGGCCACCAACAAACCGGTCATGGCGACCGGCGCGACCTCGGCCGTAATCCGCTAACGGAAACCGTACAGGGTATTGTTTGCGAAGGCCGCTCCGTTGAGCGGCCTTCTATTATTTTTGAGCAAGCTGCGCGTGACGCTCGCAGCCGTCTTGCCCTGATCGCCGGTTCGCCGGATGATCGTCTGATGACGGGCAGCGACAACGCTCATGCGACCGAAGACGAGAAGCTCGGACTGAGCGACGACGAGCTATTGGCCCACAAGACCGTCTATGCGCCGGATTTGCTTCGCGATCAGGTCATCATGGTGTCGGGCGCGGCAGGCGGCATAGGCCGCGCCATTGTCTGGCTGATGGCGCGGCTCGGCGCTCATGTCGTCCTTGTGGGCCGTGATCAGGCGAAGCTGGATGCCCTGATATCCGCCCTCACCGCCGCCAAACTGAAGGCATCTGTGCACGCGGCCGATATCCGCGATGCCGACGCGGTCTCTGCATTGTTCGACGCAGTCTGGAAAGATCACGGACGCATTGACGGATTGATCAACAGCGCCGGCGGGCAATTCCCGCAGGCCGCGATCGATTTCTCGGTGAAAGGCTGGAACGCCGTCATCAACACCAACCTCAACGGCACCTGGTACATGATGCAGGCCGCCGCGCGGCGCTGGCGCGACACAAAACGTCCCGGCAGCATCGTCAACATCGTCGTCGTCACAACGCATGGCCTCTACGGCATCGCGCATTCGATTGCCGCCCGCTCGGGTGTGATGGGTCTCTCGCGCAGCGTCGCCGTGGAATGGGCGCCGCTCAACATCCGCGTCAACTGCGTGGCGCCGGGCTCGATCATGACCGAGGGCTGGAAAGTCTACACGCCGGAGGTTCGCGCTTCAGCTCCGCGATCGAACCCGATGAAGCGCTCAGGCTCGCCGTGGGACATCGCGGAAGCCTGTGTCTATCTCACTGCCGGTTCGGGCGATTTCGTCACCGGAGAGACACTGACGGTCGATGGCGGCGGCCAGCTCTGGGGCGAGACCTGGACCACGGGTATGCCGCCCTATTTTCAGGAGGATTGAATCGGCAGGCCGAGTTCGTTCGTTCAACGATTGGCGCGGCCGACCACATCCATCAGCTCAGTGATCTTCTGGCGCTGATCAGCCTTGTTGCCGCTGGTAATCGCGTGCTCCACGCAATGGGCGACGTGATCCTTGAGGATTTCCTCTTCGACCTTGCGCAACGCGGCGCGAACCGCGGAAATCTGCGTGACGATGTCGATGCAATAGCGGTCGTCCTCGACCATGCGCGCGAGGCCGCGCACCTGGCCCTCGATCCGGTTCAATCGCTTCTCGCACGACGCCTTGATGTCTTTTCGCATGCGGCCTATATACCCCTATAGGGTATCATCCGCAAGGACCGACCGGACCGCATGCACGCTCACGACCACCACGCGCCCTCACCAAACTGTGCACACGGCAGCGAGCCGGTGAAGGCCGTCGATCCGGTTTGCGGCATGACTGTGGACCCGAACGCAGGCAAGCCGCGCTTCGACTACAAGGGCGAGACGTACCATTTCTGCTGCGCCGGTTGCAGAATCAAGTTCGAAGCCGATCCGGTGCGCTATCTCGACAGGAGCAACGCGCCGCCCGCCAACGTGCCGAAGGACGCGGTCTACACCTGCCCGATGCATCCGGAGGTGAAACAGATCGGCCTCGGAAGCTGCCCGATCTGCGGTATGGCGCTTGAGCCTGAACTCGTCACGCTCGATTCCGCACCCAATCCAGAACTCGCCGACATGACGCGACGGTTCTGGATCGCGCTGGCGCTCACCTTGCCCGTCTTGATCCTCGACATGAGCGCCCATTTTTCGAGCGGCCACGGTCTCGTGCCGCCACGCCTGTCGCAATGGATTCAGTTCGCGTTCGCCACGCCTGTCGTCTTGTGGGCGGCGGCCCCGTTCTTTCAGCGCGGCTGGCAATCGCTGATCACGCGCAACCTCAACATGTTCACGCTGATCGCGATCGGCACTGGCATCGCCTATCTCACCAGCGTTGTCGCAACGCTGGCTCCCGCCCTGTTTCCGGCAAACTTCCGCGAACACGGCGGCACGGTCGCGGTCTATTTCGAGGCGGCATCCGTCATCACCGTGCTGGTGTTGCTCGGACAGGTGCTCGAATTGCGCGCGCGCGAGGCGACCTCCGGCGCGATCAAGGCGCTGCTGGACCTGGCGCCGAAGATCGCGCGTCGGCTCGGCCCGGATGGCAGCGAACGGGACGTCCCGCTCGACAGCCTGCAGACGGGCGATCGCTTGCGCGTGCGCCCGGGAGAAAAAGTGCCCGTTGATGGCGTGATCGTCGAGGGCCGCTCGATGCTCGATGAGTCGATGGTGACCGGCGAATCCATGCCGGTGGTCAAGGACGCCGGCGCGAAGGTGATCGGCGGCACGGTCAACCAGAGCGGCGGCTTTCTCATGCGCGCCGAGAAAGTCGGCCGCGAAACCCTGCTTGCACAGATCGTGCAAATGGTGGCGCAGGCCCAGCGCTCGCGCGCGCCGATCCAGCGTCTGGCCGATCAGGTTTCGGGCTGGTTCGTGCCGGTTGTATTGGCGTCTGCGATTGCAGCATTTGCTGGATGGTATGCATTCGGCCCCGAACCACGTTTGGCTTTTGGCCTGATTGCCGCGGTGAGCGTCTTGATCATCGCCTGCCCTTGCGCGCTGGGTCTCGCCACACCGATGTCGATCATGGTCGGCGTCGGCCGCGCCGCGCAGGCCGGCGTTCTGATCCGCAACGCCGAAGCGCTGGAGCGGCTGGAGAAGATCGATACGCTCGTTGTCGACAAAACCGGAACGCTGACCGAGGGCAAACCG
Source organism: Hyphomicrobiales bacterium (assembly GCA_021732215.1). Lineage (GTDB taxonomy): Bacteria > Pseudomonadota > Alphaproteobacteria > Rhizobiales > Xanthobacteraceae > SG-bin9. The sequence continues at coordinate 34,719 of JAKFVL010000018.1, read as the reverse complement.
CATGTGGTGGAGATCATCCCTGCCCCTGGCTTCGACGAAGCCGAAGTTCTGCGGCTCGCTGCCAGCGTGGAGCGCGCCAGCGAACATCCGATTGCGAATGCGATCGTCAGTGCGGCGCATGAGAGAAACATCACTCTTTCAACAGTCGCTGCGTTTGACGCGCCCGCGGGCAAAGGTGCGACGGGGAAAGTTGACGGCAAAACAGTTCTGCTAGGCAGCAGCGCCTATCTGAAAACCTCCGGCATCGACACGCAGTCGCTGGAGGCAAGAGCCGATGCGCTGCGCAGCGACGGAGCAATTGTGATTTCTGTTGCGATCGATAGTCGCATTGCGGGACTGCTTGCGATAGCCGATCCGGTCAAGGCGTCGACGCCCGACGCGCTGAAGGCTCTTTCGGCAGAAGGCATCAGGATCGTTATGCTGACCGGAGACAATCGGACAACGGCCAACGCTGTGGCGAAAGCGCTAGGCATCGCCGACGTCGAGGCCGAAGTCCTGCCCGATCAGAAGCGCGAGATCGTCGTACGACTGCGAGCGGCCGGGCGCGTGGTGGCGATGGCGGGCGATGGCGTCAACGACGCCCCTGCCCTTGCCGCGGCCGACGTCGGAATCGCCATGGGTACCGGCACTGATGTCGCCATGGAAAGCGCTGGCGTGACGTTGCTCAAAGGTGATCTCGGCGGCATCTTGCGCGCCCGCAAGCTGTCGCAGGCGACGATGCGCAACATCCGGCAAAATCTGTTCTTCGCGTTTCTCTACAATGCCGCCGGTGTGCCAATCGCTGCGGGTGTGCTGTATCCAACGTTCGGCATTCTGCTGTCGCCGATGATCGCTGCAGCGGCGATGTCGCTGTCGTCGGTCAGCGTGGTCGGCAATGCACTACGGCTGCGAGCCACAAGGCTCTAGCGTCATGCGGTTCAAGGCGTGGATGGCCGGGTCAGCCCGGCCATGACGATAACCTCCATAGCCGCAGCGATTACCGCCCCTTGAACTTCGGCTTGCGCTTGCCGAGAAACGCCGCAACGCCTTCCTTGTGATCTTCGCTCATGCTCGCGAGCGCGAACTGATCGACGTCCATGTGGCTTGCGAGATCGTCGAGCGCGTAAGTGAGCCGGTTCACGGTCAGTTTTGTCATCGCGACAGAGAGCGGCGGCTGTGCTGCGATCTTTTCCGCGAATCCCATGGCGACATCAAATGCCTTGCCGTCATCGGCGAGGTGCTCGACCAGCCGCCATTCGTAAGCCTCCTGAGCGGAGATGCGCTGATCGGCCAGGATCACCGCCTGCTTGGTCCGCGCCGGACCCATCAGGTGCAGCATGCGCGGCACGCTCTGCCAGCTCATGTTCATGCCGAGGCCAATCTCCGGCACGCGCATATGCGCGCCTTCCGCCATGACACGGAAATCGAGAGCGACCGCGAGCGCCACGCCGCCGCCGATGCAAAAGCCTTCGATCGCCGCGATCGTCACCTGTTCCATCTCTTGCCAGGCCCGCGTGAGTCGTGGCCCGAGCTTGAGGTGGCGCCGCAGCGCGCCGAGATCCATCGACGCGCGTGACCTGCCTTCCGTATCCTTCAGATCGAAGCCGGCGCTGAATGCCTTGGCATGGCCTGCGAGCACGACAACCGATGTCTCTGCATCGTCCTCGAAACTGCGCGCCGCGTCAGTCAATTGCCGCAACGCCTCGGGCGACAGCGCGTTGATCCCGTCGCCGCGATCGAAACGGACGACGGCGATCCGGCCTTCCGGGCCAAGGCCCTTTTCAATAGTGACAAATTTGCTCATGATCGGCTTACTCGAACTTGCCATGGCGGCCTTCGCCGCTGGCGAAGCGTTTCGCGCCCGCCAGCGTTTCGCCGGAGCCGATGACTGCGAGGCCGCCGGTCATTTCGTCGTTGATTGCGTCTTCCTCCTCGAGATCCCACTGGCGCAAGGCCGAGCGCTTGTCGTTGCGCAGGCAGCTTTGCGGGAATTTCGCCAGCTCATGCGCGAGCGCAACAGCCTGCGCCCTTGCCTCGCCGCGCGGAACAAGCCGGTTGGCCAGCCCGATATCGAAGGCCTCGCGCGCATCGACAGGTCTGCCGGTGAGGATCAGGTCCATCGCTCGCGAGTGACCGATCAGCCGTGGCAGGCGGATCGTTCCGAGATCGATCAGCGGCACGCCGAACCGGCGGCAAAACACGCCGAACGTCGCGCCTTCAGCGACCACGCGCATGTCGGCCCATAGCGCGAGCTCCATGCCGCCCGCGACTGCGAAGCCTTCGACCGCTGCGATCACGGGCTTGGACAGCCGCAAACGGCTAGGCCCCATTGGGGCAATGGTGGTGTGTCCGCCAAGCTCGCGGCGTTTCTCGATGTCGCCGATGGCGACCGCCTTGAGGTCCGCCCCGGCGCAAAACGTCCCGCCTGTTCCTGTGAACACGGCAACCGACGCCGTATCGTCGGCATCGAAAGCATGAAAGGCATCGAACAGCTTCCGCGCTGTCGCGCCATCGACCGCATTCTTGCGGGCGGGACGATTGATCGACACGATGGTCACGGGTCCGTCGCGTTCGATCAGAATTGAGTCTTCGCTCATTCTCGCCTCCCTTGTCTTTTCTTGTATTCGCTCCATCCCTTCGCCCGCAGGTCGCAGGCCGGGCATTTGCCACAACCGTAACCCCAATCGTGCCGCGCGCCGCGCTCGCCGAGATAGCAGGTGTGGGATTGCTCGCGGATCAGGTCGATCAGCTCTTGGCCGCCAAGTTCGTCCGCCAGCGCCCACGTCGACGCTTTGTCGCGCCACATCAGCGGCGTGTGCAGCTCGAAGGCGCGGGCCATGCCGAGATTGAGCGCAGTATTGAGCGCCTTGATCGTATCGTCACGACAATCGGGGTAGCCCGAGTAATCGGTCTCGCACATGCCGCCGACGACGTTGCTGATGCCGCGGCGATAGGCCAGCGCGGCGGCAAACGTCAAAAAGACCAGGTTGCGGCCGGGCACGAACGTATTGGGCAGGCCGTCCTCGCCCATTTCGATCGCTACATTGCGGGTCAGCGCCGTCTCGGAAATGGCTCCCAGCGTCGGAATGTCGAGCGTGTGACCTTCGCCGATCCGTTTCGCCCAATCCTTGCTGATGGCGCGGATGCCGTCGAGCAGCTTTTCGCGACAGCCGAGCTCGATGATATGGCGCTGACCGTAGGAAAACCCGATGGTCTCCACATGATCGAACCGCGCCAGCGCCCACGCGAGACACGTCGCTGAATCCTGCCCGCCTGAGAACAGCACGAGGGCGGAATTGGGTTTGAGAGAAACCATCACGGGTCAGAGGCTAGATCATTTTCGTCCGTGACGGAAATTGAGCCATGCTCGTCATGGCCGGACTTGTTCCGGCCATCCACGTCTTTCTTGTTTGTAAGGCAACAAAGACGTGGATGCCCGGCATAAAGCCGGGCATGACGAAGGAAAGTAGAGGCTTATCAGAAATGACATCCTCCCGCGACATAGCACGGCTGCTCGACATCATGGCCGCCCTGCGCACGCCGAAGACGGGATGCCCGTGGGATATCGAGCAGACGTTCGAGACCATCGTTCCCTATACCATCGAAGAAGCCTTCGAGGTCGCGGACGCCATCGCGCGCGGCGACCTTGGCGATCTCAAGGATGAACTCGGCGATCTCTTGTTGCAGGTCGTGTATCACGCCCGCATGGCCGAGGAAGAAAACGCATTTGCCTTCCCTGACGTGGTCGAGGCGATCGTCACCAAGATGATCCGGCGTCACCCGCATGTGTTCGGCGAACAGGCCGGAAAGCTCACGCCCGAGCAGGTCAAGGGCGCGTGGGGCCAGATCAAGGCCGAGGAGAAAGCCGAGCGCGCTGCGCGGCATCCCGAAAGCGACGCTCAATCCTCACTGCTATCGAGCGTGAAGGCTGGATTGCCAGCGTTGACCCGCGCCATCGAGCTGCAACGCAAGGCTTCAACCGTCGGGTTCGACTGGAACGACCCGAAAGCGGTGCTGGCCAAGATTCATGAGGAGGCCGACGAGATCGGCGAGGCGATCGACAGCGGCGATAAAGAAGAGATTCAGTCCGAGGTCGGCGACCTGATGTTCGTTCTGGTCAATCTGGCGCGTCACGTCGGCGCCGATCCGGACCTTGCCTTGCGCAAGGCCAACGCCAAATTCGAGCGGCGCTTCGCCCATATCGAGACGACGCTACGGGCTGCCGGCCGCTCGCTCGACAGCGCTTCGCTCGAGGAGATGGACAGGCTCTGGCACGAGGCGAAGCAAAACGAATGATGCTGTGATTCCCGGCCTATCGGAGCGTCACCCTGAGGTGCGCGCTCGCGCCTCGAAGGGTGGCGCGATCGCTCGGGCCGTGCATCCTTCGAGGCTCGCTCCGCTCGCGCCTCAGGATGACGGATTACCCACGAACACGCCCCCAAAGCGACCCATGACCGTTCGGGCAATCGCCTGCGGCGCTTGGTCGGGAATCGCGAAGCATGAACTGGCGTTGATCTCGCACAGAACATAGGTGTCGGCCCCGGAGGCATCGCGCGGCCCGTAAAGAAAATCCGCATCCCAGATCGCCGGAAGCGACGAGTGCTGAATATCGAGCGCTTTTATCATCTGGGGCGTCCATTCGTTTTCCATCAAACGCCGCAACGTCTGAAACGCAGGCGCCTCCGGTGAATGCATGATGCGTGGCCCGGGCTGGGCTTCGACTGATTCCGGCCCTTGCGGCGGCGGGGGCATGAGCGCCTTGATGAGTTGATGACCAAAACCCGCCACCTTGCCTCCGCTCATGTAGCAGCGGATCATCCCCTCGGGCAGCCTTGGCTGGAACGGCTGATCGATGATGCAGCTACCCCAGCCAAAATATGGCTCGCAGCGGTCGATAAAGGCGTCCAGTGACATCCGCTCGGGTTGGCTTCCTCGCAGGGCGTGCAGGACTTCCACCTGCCCACCGCCGTCCATAAGCGCTTCAACTTTCCAGACGCCCTGCCCGCCATTGCCGCGGTTTTGCTTGATCACGCGAGGGCCGGCAGACCGCAAACGCGACGGGAATTCCGAGCGCAGGGCCGCGGCGCTATCGTAGCGATGGGTATCCGCACCCCAGCCCAGGTGGCGCGTGCGGTAGAGAACATCCTTGACCCCCATTTTCAGGATCACATCGGGATGCGCGCTGACCCAAGGACCACGCGATGGACCACGCGATCCGACGTCACGCAACATCTCATCGAGCGCAGCGCGCGTTTTGCCCTGATGGATGGGATCGACCCAAACCAGCACACCGTCCACCGTCAGCAACTGCTGACGCACGACATCCGCAAAGGTCTCGTCGTAGACAGCTGGCTGTGCGTTGATGCCCACAGACGCAAGGGCCTCGAACACGCGAACAAAACGGCTGTTCTGCGGTGTAGCGTCTTTCCGGGCATCGGCATCACCGCGCCAGAGGATTGCTATCGTCCTGCCGAATGACGGGTTATTGGCGTCCATATGCGTTGCTCCACGAAAATCGTGTCACGCAGAGCTTGGACGAAATGTCTGACGGGGAGGCTGCTATATCCCCGGATTGCCAGTCTATAAACCTGAACTCTGCCGTGGCAACGGTTTTGTCCATTGTCTTTCAAGACATCGCGCGAGCTTGATCCACATCGGACTGACCGGCCCTCACTCCCCTCGCCGCGCGTCAACGTTCTTTGGGTAAACGGTCTAATCGACGTGCAACGTCGCGCCGTAGCGCTCGATGACGATATTGCGCTTGGTCTCGTCGACGCGCACGGTCATGGCATAGCGGCCATCGGCAAGATTCTTGTCGAGCACCTCGGCGTTGCGATGCAGCCAGCTCACGCCGGCACCGTCAGAGGCGTCGATCGACAGGTCCAGCGTACTGCGCGTGGCGGCGAGTTTGTCCTCGATCGCCGACAGCAATTGCGGGACGCCTTCCCCGGTTTCGGCCGATACGAGAAAACACGGCTGGTCCGGCGGCCGCCGCGCGGCCGTATTCGCCAGTTGCTGCCTTGCCTCCTCGTCGAAGCGATCGATCTTGTTCCAGATTTCGATGATCCGGTGGCCGGATTCAGGCCCGATATCGAGTTGGCGCAGCACCGCATCGACGTCATTCTGCTGGGCGTCTGCATCGTCATGCGAGATGTCGCGGACATGCAGGATAACATCGGCCTCGGTGACTTCTTCCAGCGTCGCCCGGAACGCAGCGACCAGCATGGTCGGCAGATCGGAGATGAATCCGACCGTGTCCGACAGCATCGCCTTGCCGCCGTGCGGAAGCGTCAGCGCGCGCAGCGTCGGATCGAGCGTCGCGAACAGCATGTCGGCGGCCTGCACCTCGGCGCGGGTCAGACGATTGAACAGCGTCGATTTGCCGGCGTTGGTGTACCCGACCAGTGCCACCACCCGGTACGGCACGCGCTTGCGGCCGGCCCGATGCAGCCGCCGCGTGGCCTGCGCCTTCTTGATTTCATTCTCGATGCGCGTGATCCGATCGCCGATCAGACGGCGGTCCGCTTCGATCTGCGTTTCACCGGGACCGCCCATGAATCCGAAGCCGCCGCGCTGGCGTTCGAGATGGGTCCATGACCGTACCAGGCGGCTACGCTGGTAGATCAGGTGTGCAAGCTCGACCTGCAGCGATCCTTCCTTGGTCTTGGCGCGTCGGCCGAAAATCTCGAGAATGAGGCCGGTGCGATCGAGCACCTTGGCGTTCAGCGCCTTCTCCAGATTGCGCTGCTGGATCGGCGACAGCGCGCAGTCCATCACCACGATGCCGGCTTCATGCATGGCAAGGCTTGCTGCGATCTCGTCGGCCTTGCCCTTGCCGATATAGGTCGCGGGGCGAATGTCAGACACCGGCGCCATTACGGCATCCACGACCGTGAGGTCGATGGCACGCGCGAGACCTACGGCTTCCTCAAGCCGCGCCTCTGGATTGCGCAACACGGATTGCTCCGCCGCACCGGTGCCGGAGCGGCGCGATCGCAGATAAGGGCCGACCACAATGACGCGGCCCGTTGCCTGTGCCCCTGCCGACCGCGGACGGTCGGCGCCCCCATCGAACGTGCGGGGTTCCAAATCAGTTCAATCCAGAGTTCAAGTTCACGCCGGGGCGTCCTCGCCGCCTTCGAACAGTTGGATCGGAGCGCCGGGCATGATGGTAGAGATCGCATGCTTGTAGACAAGCTGCGAGTGACCGTCGCGCCGAAGCAGCAAACAGAAATTGTCGAACCAGGTGACAATGCCCTGCAGCTTCACTCCATTCACCAGAAAGATCGTCAGTGGCGTTTTGGTTTTTCGAACGTGATTCAGGAAAGTGTCTTGTAGGTTTTGTGCGCGGTCTGCCGCCATTTTTTTTATCCCGCAGTTTCTTGTGTTCATTTTTGAAAGGTAGTTTCACCGGCGGCGCGACTCTTTTGGACACATCGGCCGGCTGCCCTCCTCCCTGAGATCCCCCTCCTGGAAGCGGCAGCGCAATTAGACGGCAGGCCCGCTCCTTAGGCAAGACCAGCCAGAGGCATCCCGGGAGTTTTCTGCCTTGTCCGATAGACCAAATCGGCCGAACGAAAACCACCATTCCGCAGGCCGGAACCGGACCACCCCTAGAAAACCGCGTTGACGAACGGGGTTCAGGAGAAATGGGCAAAGCGATGGAATTGTTCGCGCAGCCGGCGCGCAAGCGGCCCCGGTTTGCCGTCGCCAACGGCATGGCCATCGATACTGACCACAGGCATCACGATCATCGTGGCCGCCGTGATAAACGCTTCCGCCGCAACCGCTGCTTCCTGCGGCGTGAAAGGCCGCTCTTCCAGCCTGATCTGGAGCGCCGCCAACTCTTCTATCAGCACGGCGCGGGTGATGCCTGCCAGGATGCCGGTCTCGGCTGACCGCGTGATGGCACGACCGTCTTTCGTGACGATCCATGCATTGCTTGATGAACCCTCAGTCACCTCGCCGTTGCCATCGACGTACCATGCCTCCTGCGCGCCCTGCTCCCGCGCCGCCTGTTTGGCCAGCACGTTGGGGAGTAGCGAGGTCGATTTGATATCAACTCGTGGCCAGCGATTTTCTGGAAATGTAACTACCTTGATACCGTCAAGGGCTGTCTTTTCGTTTTTCTCTGGATTGGCATTCCGGGCCGTCACCACGATGCTTGGTCTGGTGCTTGCGGACGGAAACGCATGGTCCCGGCGCGCGACGCCGCGGGTGACCTGCAGATAGACGATCCCGTAATTCACGCGATTGCGGCGGACCACCTCGTGCAGCACCAGACTCATCGCGTTGAGCGGCATCGGCTCGGCGATGCGCAATTCTCCAAGCGAGCGCTGCAGGCGCTTGCCATGACGAGGCCAATCGACGAGGCGGCCGCCGCGCACCTCGCACACTTCATAGACGCCGTCGGCAAACTGGTAGCCGCGATCCTCGACGTTGACGCTGGCGTCGCGCATCGCCACGTAGCGTCCGTTCACATAGGCAATTCTGGACATCGGTTGTTCCGCTCAGGGCTTGTTAGCCGACACCCAGAGCCTTCAGTTTCCGGTGCAGCGCCGAGCGCTCCATGCCGACGAATTCGGCGGTGCGCGAGATGTTGCCCGAGAAACGACTGATCTGCGCGATCAGATAGTCGCGCTCGAACACCTCGCGCGCTTCGCGCAGCGGCAGGCCCATAATGTGTTCGCCGTTGTTGCCGGTCGGCATGGTCGGGATCATCGATCCGACATCCTGCGGCAGCATGCTCGCCGTGATCGTCGCTTCCGGTTCACCGCCGGCCAGGATCATCACGCGCTCGACGTTGTTGCGAAGCTGGCGGACATTGCCGGGCCAGACGTGCGACTGAAGGACCGCCATGGCGTCTTCACCGATCTGGCGCTTTGGCAAGCCGGTCGAGAGCGAAATCTGGTCCATGAAATGATCGACCAGTTCGGGGATATCCTCGCGGCGCTCCGAGAGCGGCGGAATCCGGATCGGCACTACCGACAGCCGATGATAGAGGTCCTCGCGGAAACGCCCCTCTGAAATCTCGACTTCGAGATTGCGGGAGGTGGATGACACGATGCGCACATCGACGTTGACCTTGGTTGCGCCGCCTGCCCGCTGAAAGGTTTGATCGACCAGCACGCGCAAAATCTTGTTCTGCGTTTCGCGCGGCATGTCGGCCACTTCGTCGATGAACAGCGTGCCGCCGTGGGCCTCTTCCAGTGCACCGGCCTTGTGCTGCTGCTCTCCATTCGAGCCCTCGACGCCGAACAGCTCGATTTCCATCCGCTCCGGCGTGATCGCTGCCGCGTTGATGACAACGAAGGGACCGTTGACCCGGCTCGACGTATTGTGAAGCGTGCGCGCCGCTAGCTCCTTGCCGCCGCCCGAGGGGCCAACGATCATGATGCGGCTGTTGGTTTTGGCTGCGCGGTCGATGGTCTGGCGCAACTGGTTCATGCAGGCCGAACGCCCGATCATCGTGCCCGACGACGGCGCATGCTGCTTGAGCTCCTTCACCTCACGTTTGAGCCGCGAGGTTTCGAGTGCCCGCGTCGCGACCAGCACGAGCCGGTCCGCCTTGAACGGCTTCTCGATGAAGTCGTACGCGCCGCGCTTGATGGCCGCGACGGCCGTCTCGATATTGCCGTGACCCGAAATCATCACCACCGGCACATCCGGGTGGTCCTGCTTGACGTGCTCGAGCACCTGCAGCCCGTCCAGACGGCTACCCTGCAGCCAGATATCGAGAAACACCATGCTCGGACGGCGGTTGGTGATCTCCTGCAGTGCCTGATCGCTGTCGCGCGCGGTGCGCGTCTGAAAGCCCTCGTCTTCCAGAATGCCGGACACCAGCTCGCGGATGTCGGCTTCGTCATCGACGATGAGGATGTCGTTCGCCATATGCTACGCCCGTTCTGTTTTCAATTGCCGTCAACGGCTTCGGTTTTTTGTTGTTGTTCCGGCTGCTGAACATTGCCGGCATCGCTGTGGGTCTCATTGCTCTTGTTTTCGTCGGTTTTCGCTGCAGAAAGTTCACCAGTCTTCTCATCGGCCGACGGCTGTTGTCCGGAGACTGAAAAACGCAGCCGCACCCACGCCCCTCGTGCTCCCGGCCTGATCGCCGACGCATCGTTCAGTTCGATCTTGCCGCCGTGATCCTCAAGGACGCGACCGACGATGGCGAGACCGAGACCTGTGCCCTTCTCGCGGGTCGTCACGTAAGGTTCGAGCAAACGAGAGCGGCTTTCCTTGGGCAGCCCCACGCCGTTGTCGATCACATCGATAATGATGTCGTCAGTCTCGCGCGCGGCAATGACATCGATGCGACCGCGGCCGAGTTCATCTGACGGAACAGCGCCGATCGCCTCAGTCGCGTTCTTGATGATATTGGTCAATCCCTGCGAGATCAGGCGGCGGTCGAATTTCGCCGGCATCGGATCGTGTTTGATCTCGGTTTCGATATCGATATCCGGATGGCCGACGCGCATCAGGAACACGGTCTGGCGCACGGTGTCAGCGACATCCTCGCCTTCGATCACCGGCTTCGGCATCCGCGCAAATTTCGAGAATTCATCGACCATGCGGCGGATATCGTCGACCTGACGCACGATCGTATCGGTGCATTGGTCGAAGATCATCCGGTCTTCCACGATAACCTTGCCGAACTTGCGTTTGATCCGTTCGGCCGAAAGCTGAATCGGCGTCAGCGGATTCTTGATTTCGTGCGCGATGCGGCGGGCGACGTCCGCCCAGGCGGACGTCCGCTGCGCCGACACCAGCTCGGTGATGTCGTCGAGCGTGATGATGTAGCTGTCGCGCGATTCGCCGGTTTGCTCGGCACTGACGCGAACCGACAGGTTGCGCTCCTCGTTGTCACGGCTGATGGTGATCTGGCCCTGGACGAGCCGCTGCGCGCTTTCACGCGCCGTGGCCATCAGCTCGTTCAGTTCGGGCACGACCTCGGACAGCGGATGGCCCAGCGCTTCCGATTCCGGATGTCCGATCAGTTTCTCCGCGGAGCGATTGAGAATCCCGATCTTGTTCGCGCCGTCGACGCCAATGATCCCCGCACTCGCCGACGACAGGACGGCCTCAATGAAACGCCGCCTGCTGTCGATCAGTCCGCTGGCGCTGACGAGTTCGTCGCGCTGGGTTCGCAGTTCCTGAGTCATCGTGTTGAAGGTCGCGCCAAGCTGAGCCAGATCGCCCTCGGATTTGATGACCGGCACCTGGACGTGCAGGTCGCCGGTCGAGACCATATTGGCCGCGCCCATCAGGCGGCGGATCGGCGCTACCAGCCAGTTGGCGAAATTGATGCCGATCAGCACCGACGACATCAGCACCGTCAGCGCGATAACGGTGAACATCAGCGCGAACGCGACCTGAATCCCGAGCTTCCGCGATTCGATGTCGGCGTATTCGGCGACGCTGGCCTGGGTTTGCTTCAACTGCGCGACCACACGGGGGTCCAGCAATCGGGCGACGTACAGAAACGTGTCCTGGAATGCGCGTATCCGGATCACGGCGGCGACGTAGTTGGCCTCGATGAATACCGCAATCTGCGGCTCGGTCTCGTCGACGTTGCTGAGAAAGTCAGGGGCGGGCGTCGCAAAATTCTGCTGCGGACCGTTGGACGAGGTTTCCAGAACGTTGCGGTCCTTGTCCAGCATGATGACGAACGGAAGGTTGCGCACGCCCGCGCTCGCGATCATCAACTGACGGAACGTGCCGCGATCCTGATCGAACAGCGGACGCGCGCGGGCCAGATCGCCGGCCATGCCCATGATGTCGCCGCGGATCAACTGGGCGTGCTCGTTGAGATAGGCGCGCGAGACGATCAGCGAATTCTCGATCACCGCCTTGGTGCGGACCGAGAACAGCCGATCGAGACCGCGATCGAGCGTGACATTGGCCACGATCGAAACCAGCACCGCCGGCAGTACCGCGATAACGGAAAAGAGGCTGACGACCTGGACATGCAGCTTGGCGGCAGCCCGGCCTCGCCTGCGCGCCTGCACGACCTTGAAGATTTCGCTGCCGCCGATCACCACCAGCAGCAGCACGGTGGCGGCGTTGATCAGAAGAAACGTGATGACGACATTATGGGTCGGGGCAATCGGCCCCAACCCCGTCAGCACGACAAAGGTGAGAAATGCCGACAGCAGCGCCAAGCCGACCGCCAGCGGCACCAGCAGCCGGCCGAACTGCCGCTTTGGCGTCTCAGCAAACGTCGGATCGAACGATGTGGCCGGCGGGTCTGCGGTTGTCATTCGATGGGTACAATGAGCACAATTGGCATTGGTCCAGCGTGGCGGATACGCCATACCGCTGACTGATGCAATCATACAACATTGTTGCTCAATTGCGACAATTCCGCGGCGTCAGTTCCTGGAAGGTACCCAAGTCAGGCACGGACGCGCGTCAATCCCCACCCACCACTACGAGTCCGTCGGTAAAATCTCGCTATCCGCCGCTGCGATAGACCTGAATATCGAGATCGCGGATCTTCTTGCGCAGGGTGTTGCGGTTCAGCTCTAGCAGGTCGGCCGCCCTGATCTGGTTACCCCGGGTGGTGGCCAGCGCCGCCGTCAGCAGCGGCACCTCGATTTCGCGCAGAATCCTGTGATACAGCCCAGGCGGCGGAACGCCATTGGGGAAGCTGGCGAAATGGCTCGCAAGATAAACCTCAACCGCATCGCCAAGATTGTCCACGCCTTGCGGAGCGCTGGCTCCCGCGGCAACCGCGGGTGGCGCAAGCTCGCCGTCGATCACCGACGAGGTGATGACGTCTTGCGGATAGAGCGCCGCCAGACGCCGCGCCAGGTTTTCCAGTTCACGCACGTTGCCCGGCCAGCGATGCTGCTTCATGCGCTCGAGCGCCTGGGTGTCGAGCTTCTTGGGCGGCAAACCGTCTTTCTCGGCCAGCGAGAAGAAATGCCGGATAAGGTCGGGCAGATCCTCGATGCGCTCACGCAACGGCGGCAGCCGAAGCGGCACGACGTTCAAACGGAAGAACAGGTCCTCGCGGAACAGTCCCTGCTGGATCAGGATGCGCAGATCCTTGTTGCTCGCCGCGACGATCCGCACATCGGTCTTGATCGGGGTGCGGCCGCCGACGGTGGTGTATTCTCCCTGCTGCAACACACGCAGCAACCGGGTCTGAGCCTCCATCGGCATATCGCCGATCTCGTCGAGGAACAGCGTGCCGCCCTCGGCCTGCTCGAAGCGGCCCGATGCGCGGGTGTTGGCGCCGGTGAACGCACCGCGCTCGTGACCGAACAATTCCGATTCAATCAGATCGCGCGGGATCGCCGCCATGTTGACCGCAACGAACGGCCCGTTGCGGCGCTTGCCGTAGTCGTGCAGCGCGCGAGCGACCAGTTCCTTGCCGGTGCCGGACTCGCCTGAAATCATCACCGTCAGATCGGTCTGCATCAGCCGTGCGAGCACGCGGTAAATTTCCTGCATCGCCGGCGAACGCCCGACCAGCGGAATCGAGTCGAACTCGCCCTCCTCGTGCACGGCAGCGGCGCGCTCCTTCGGCTCGGCCAGCGCACGTCCGACAATTCCGATCAGTTCCTTGAGATCGAACGGCTTCGGCAGATATTCATAGGCGCCGCGCTCGGACGCGCGGATCGCGGTCATGAACGTATTCTGCGCGCTCATCACGATGACGGGCAGGTTCGGCCGCATCTTCTTGATGCGCGGCAGCAGGTCGAATGCGTTCTCGTCGGGCATCACCACGTCGGTAATGACGAGATCGCCGTCGCCCTGGCTGATCCAGCGCCAGAGCGTCGTGGCATTGCCGGTCAGACGCACCTCGTAACCGGCGCGCGACAGCGCCTGATTGAGCACGGTGCGAATGGCGGTATCGTCATCGGCGACGAGAATACTACCTGCGGGCATTGTTGGTCCTCATCGTTCACCATGTGAGGTGTGCAGCGGCGAGCCCGGCATCTCGCCACTGTTACTGGCAGTCGGCTTTTTCCCGGAGCTGTACATGGGCAACAGAACGCGGAAAACGGTTCGGCGCGGCTGTGACTCGCATTCGATGATGCCGCCATGGTCGCCGACAATCTTGGCAACCAGCGCAAGACCAAGACCGCTTCCCGTCGGCTTGGTTGTCACGAAAGGGTCGAACAGATTGGGCAACAGGTCGTCCGGCACACCGGGACCGTTGTCCTTCACGCAAAATTCGAGCGGCAGAGATACGCGCGACTTGTTGCCCGGAATCGAGAGCCGCACGCCCGGCCTGAATGCAGTCGTCAATTGGATTTCGCCGTCGCTGCCGAGATCGGTCAGCGCTTCGGCTGCGTTCTTCACCAGATTGAGGAATACCTGGATCAGCTGATCCTGATTGGCGAGCACCGGCGGCAGCGATGGATCGTACTCTTCGACAAACTTGATGTTGCGTGCAAAGCCGGACTGGGCGAGCCGCTTCACATGATCGAACACTGAATGGATATTGACGGCATCGCGCGGCACCGGCCGTTCGTCGCCGAACACTTCCATCCGGTCCACCAGCGTGACGATGCGGTCGGCTTCGTCGCAAATCAGCCGGGTCAGCGTGCGATCCTCCGCAGATGCCGCCTGCTCCAATAGCTGCGCAGCACCACGAATGCCGGAGAGCGGATTCTTGATCTCGTGCGCCAGCATGGCGGCCAGCGCCGTCACCGAGCGCGCCGCGCTGCGATGGGTCAACTGGCGGTCCATCTTGTCGGCGATGGTGCGCTCCTGAAGCATCACCACGATGCAGCCCGGCCGCTCGTTGAGCGGGGCGACGTGAATATCCACCTGCCGATCGCCGCCGATGCGCGGCGTTCCGAGATCGACCTTGTATTCGTTGACCGGCGAGCCGGAGCTGCGCACCTGCTCGATCAGCGACAGCAGCGGGCTGCCGAACGGAATGAGCTCCTTCAGCGATTGCCGCCGCAGCAGTTGCACCGAAATCTCGAAAAACGATTCCGCCGCGATATTCGCATCCATGATCTTGCCGTCCGGCGCGATCTGAAGCACGGGATTCGGCAACGCATTGAGGAGCGCATCGCTATCGGAGGACGGCGGCAAGCGATGTTCAGCGACGCTCTTCATGCGGCCGCCTTCCAAGCGAAATCATCGAAGGCATCGCGCAGGCTCCGGCGAACCTGATCGGGTGACTCGGTCGTGAGAATATCCGAACGCCAGCGCCGCAGCGTTTCAACAGGCGCCTGGGCGGTTTTCGCCGCGACATCGAGTGCCCAGCCCAGATGCTTGCGCACATGCCTGACGCCGATCCGCAAGCCGTAGTGATCGAGCGCGTTCTCGTAAAGCTCATGCACATGATGAAACTGGTCGTGAAGGCTCGGCGCGGATTCAGGGGCGGCGCCGTCCAGTTGACGGCCGATCTGTCCGGGCAACCACGGCTGCCCCTGCGCACCGCGGCCGATCATCACGGCATCGGCGCCGGACTCGGCAAGCGCCG
This sequence comes from Hyphomicrobiales bacterium, assembly GCA_021732215.1. Taxonomy (GTDB): domain Bacteria; phylum Pseudomonadota; class Alphaproteobacteria; order Rhizobiales; family Xanthobacteraceae; genus SG-bin9. The sequence goes on along the minus strand of JAKFVL010000018.1, from coordinate 19,289 downwards.
TCTCGGCTTTCTCAAATGACGTGATATCGCCGTTGACGACAAGCGGAATGGCGATGGCGTCGCGCACCGCACGCACAGCGTTCCAATCCGCATTTCCTTTATAGAACTGGCAGCGGGTGCGTCCGTGGACCGTGATCATCTGCACGCCGGCAGCTTCGGCCCGTTGCGCCAGCTCAGGCGCGTTGAGCTTCTGCTCGTCCCAGCCGAGCCGCATCTTCAACGTCACAGGCACGTCGACAGCGGAAACCGTCGCATCGATCAGCGTGAGCGCGTGATCCAGATCGCGCATCAGCGCCGAGCCGGACGCGCCGCTGGTCACATGACGCGCGGGACAACCCATGTTGATGTCGATGATATCCGCGCCACCGGCTTCAGCGATGCGCGCACCTTCCGCCATCCAGCGCGCTTCGCAGCCCGCAAGCTGTACGACGTGCGGAGTAGCGCCTGCAGCTTCACAGCGCAGTTGCGACATTGCCCGGCCTTGCACGAGGTCTTCGCTCGCGGTCATTTCGGATACAACGAGTCCCGCGCCGAGCGATGCGGCCAGACGGCGGAACGGCGCATCGGTAACTCCGGACATCGGAGCGAGAATGACTCGGTTGGCGAGGTTGGTCGCGCCAATCCTGAGTGCCGCTGGACGTGCTTGTGCCGGGCTGGTCACTATTTTCTCGCTTTACCGAACCGTCGCCTCGCCTAGTTGCTGCGGCTCTCGCTTAAAACTTAGGCATAGAAACGCATTGCCTAGAGTTTAGACAAAAACAACAAACTTGCAAGTGCAGCGCAGCAAGATCGTCGATATGCCCACAGGTGCGGAATCATCCTGTTTTCGCTGGCAAACATGGTAAGTGCAGGGCCTTATCCCGCCAAGAAAATCCTCGAACGAACCAGCCTTGTTGCCTTTGCATGGCCAAAACTGATCGAAACGCCGCCATTATCGTCGCTGCCGGCCGCGGTCTCCGGGCTGGCGCCGGCGGCCCGAAGCAATACCGGACAATCGGCGGCCGGCCGGTGATCGCCCGATCGCTGGAGCCATTCTGCACTCATGCCCGCATTTCTGCGGTCCAGCCTGTGGTCAATCCGGACGATATCGCCATGTTCAATGGCGCGGTGCAGGGTTTGAAATTCCAAAGTCCGGTTCACGGCGGCGCCACTCGCCAGGCATCGGTGTGCGCCGGGCTTGAAGCGCTCGCATCCGATCCGCCGGACATTGTCTTGATCCACGACGCCGCGCGCGCCTTCGTGACCGGCGCGCTGATCTCCCGCGCGATCGATGCAGCGAAAATCACGGGCGCTGCGATCCCTGCTGTCGCCGTGACGGACACCATCAAGGTCGTCAACGCGGCGGGCCATATCGTGGCAACGCCCGATCGCGCGACGCTGCGGATCGCGCAGACGCCGCAGGCCTTTCATTTCGCAACGATCCTCGAAGCGCATCGCCGGGCCGCGCGCGATGGCCGCGACGACTTCACCGACGATGCGGCCATCGCCGAATGGGCGGGATTGACGGTCGCAACTTTTGAAGGCGATGTTGCCAATATGAAACTGACGAATCCGGAAGACTTTCAACGCGAGGAAGCGCGCCTTGCCGCATCGCTCGGAGACGTGCGCACCGGCACCGGCTACGACGTCCACGCATTCGGCGACGGCGATCACGTCATGCTGTGCGGGATTCGCGTGCCGTTCAGCCGCGGATTTCTGGCGCATTCCGACGGCGACGTCGGCCTGCACGCGCTGGTCGACGCTATTCTGGGTGCGCTTGCCGACGGCGATATCGGATCTCACTTTCCGCCGAGCGATCCGAAGTGGAAGGGCGCGGCGTCGGATCAATTCCTCAGGTACGCCATCGAGCGCGTCACCCAACGCGGCGGCCGCGTCGCACATCTCGACGTGACCATGGTGTGCGAAGCGCCGAAGATCGGGCCGTTGCGCGACGTGATGCGTTCGAAAATCGCCGAGATCACCGGCCTCCCTGTCTCGCGCATATCGGTGAAGGCAACCACCAGCGAGCGGCTCGGCTTCACCGGACGGCAGGAAGGCATCGCCGCCATCGGCAGTGCCACTATCCGCCTGCCCTGGGACAACTGAGATGAGAGGCAGCGATGTCAGTGGTGGCACTCGCGCCCTCGCCCGATCTCTGCTCGACCTGTGTCGTTCCCGTAAATTGACCATCGCAACCGCCGAATCCTGCACCGGCGGGCTTGTGGCGGCGGCGCTAACCGACATTCCCGGATCGTCGGACGTCATCGATCGCGGGTTTGTGACCTACTCCAACGATGCCAAGCGCGCGATGCTTGGCGTCAAGGAAGCAACGCTCGCGGCGTTCGGCGCGGTCAGCAAGGAAACTGCAGTTGCCATGGCCGTCGGCGCGCTGGAGCGCGCAGGAGCCGGTCTTTCCGTATCGATCACAGGTATCGCGGGACCGGGTGGCGCTACGCCGGGCAAGCCCGTCGGCCTCGTCCACTTCGCCGCAGCCGCGCGCGACGGGCGCATTGTCTCACGCGAATTTCGTTTCGGCGCGATCGGGCGCAGCACCGTGCGCCAGCGTTCCGTCGTCGAGGCATTGAAACTTTTGACCGAGCTTGCTCGCGGCCCCGCAAAGCCGCCGGTCAAGCGTCCCCGCGAGGTGGCCGATAGATTGCGTCCGCGCGCGCCTCGAACGCCGCGGCGAACCGCTGGAACGCGGCGTCGAACATCGCGCCCATGAGAATTGCCAGCATCCGGCTCCTGAACTCGTAGGCGATGAAGAAGCCGACGTCGCTGGCGCTGTCGCCCTTCGGCGTGAACGTCCAGCGGTTCTCCAGCTTCGAAAACGGCCCGCTCAGGTACTCGACCAGAATTTTCAGGTTCGGGCGATCGAGGGTTACGCGGCTGGTGAAGCTCTCTTTCACCAGTTTGAATGACACTGTCATGTCGGCGACAATGACCTCGCGGCCATCCTCACCCGACTTGCGCTGACGCACTTTCAGCGACTTGCAAAGCGGCACGAATTCCGGATAGCGCTCGACATCCGCGACAAGGTCGAACATCTGATCCGCGCGATGGCGGACGCGGCGCGTGTTGGCAAACTGCGGCATGAGAATTTAGCGAGTCATTTATCTATCTTTGAGGATGATCTGATCCGAAAATCGGCATCCACCCTCGGGTCGCTTCAAATCGCCCGAGGGCATGCGTTTCGGGATCATGCTCGCGCCGCGCGTGCCGCCTGGAGTTTAACGAAATCATCGCCGGCATGATGCGACGAGCGGGTCAGCGGGCTCGCCGACACCATCAGGAAGCCCTTGGCGTAGGCAACCTTCTCGTAGCCCCCGAACTCGTCGGGCGTGATATAGCTCATCACGGCATGATGCTTGCGCGTCGGCTGCAGGTACTGGCCGATGGTGAGGAAATCCACATCGGCGGAGCGCAGGTCGTCCATCACCTGCAGGACTTCGTGACGCTGCTCGCCAAGTCCGACCATGATGCCCGACTTGGTGAAGATCGTCGGGTCGATTTCCTTGACCCGTTGCAGCAAACGGATCGAATGGAAATAGCGCGCGCCCGGCCGCACCGTCAGATAACGCGACGGCACGGTTTCGAGGTTGTGGTTGAACACGTCTGGCTTCGCCGCAACGACGACTTCCAGCGCGCCTTCCTTGCGCAGGAAGTCCGGCGTCAGAATCTCGATCGTGGTTTGCGGACAGCGCGCGCGGATGGCGCGGATGGTTTTCGCGAAATGCTCGGCCCCGCCGTCAGGCAGATCGTCGCGGTCGACGGACGTGATCACGATATGCGCCAGTCCGAGCTTCGCGGTCGCCTCGGCGACGTTGTCCGGCTCGTTGGCGTCGAGCGCGCCGGGCATACCGGTCTTGACGTTGCAGAAGGCGCACGCGCGGGTGCAGGTGTCGCCCATGATCATGAAGGTGGCGTGCTTCTTGTCCCAGCATTCGCCGATATTTGGGCAACCCGCCTCCTCGCAAACCGTCACCAGCTTGTTGTCGCGGACGATCTTGCGGGTGTCGGCATAGCCGCGCGTATTCGGCGCGCGAACCCGGATCCAGTCCGGTTTCGGCATCAACGGCGTATCCGGCCGGTGCGCCTTTTCCGGGTGCCGGGGGCGCACGGCCTGCGGTGAAATTGTATCGAGAACGACGACCATGGCCTATCCAAGCGCTATAGGTCTCTCTTCTTGAGAGAGCATGATCTTATCCGAAAACCGGTACCCACTTTTCGGGATCATGCTCTAAGTAATCCTCAATAGACCCCGCCGCAACCACAGACATATCGGCTCGCCGCACCAGTTTCATGCATCAGCCACCGCCTTCGCCTGGAAAGCCCCTCAACAAGCGATTCTTCGCCCGTAGCGTCCACGACGTTGCGCCCGACCTGATCGGGGCGACCATACTGGTGGACGGCATCGGCGGGATCATCGTGGAGGTCGAGGCTTATCATCACACCGAGCCGGCGGCGCATTCCTTTCGCGGCCCCACGCCACGCAATCTGGTGATGTTCGGGCCGCCGGGATTTGCCTACGTCTATCGCTCCTACGGCATCCACTGGTGCGTCAATATCGTTTGCGAGGCTGAAGGGTCTGCCAGCGCGGTGCTGATACGGGCGATCGAGCCGACCCACGGCGTTGCGGCGATGCGCCGGCGACGCGGCCTGCACGACGAACGCATGCTGTGTTCCGGTCCAGGCAAGCTCTGCGAGGCCATGGCGATCAGCATCAAGCATAACGGACTGTCGCTGCTGACACCGCCGTTTGCCTTTCATGCCCGCACCGCCAAACCGGAGATCGTCACCGGCGTTCGTATCGGCATCACCAAAGCGGCGGACCTGCCCTGGCGCTATGGCCTGAAGGGATCGCGTTTCCTGAGCAAGAAATTCTAGGATGTCATTCCGGGATGCGCCGTCAGGCGTAGACCCGGAATCCATCTCTCCAATGGCTCAACACGCTGAACGATGGATTCCGGGTTCGCACATCGCGCGCCCAGGAATGACAATCACGCCGCCGCCTTCAACCGCTCAATCGCTTCGAGAATCTTTGCCTTGCGCGCCTCGGCTTCGGAGCGTTTTTCTTTTTCTTCCTCGACAATCTCTTCCGGGGCGTTGGCAACGAACTTCTCGTTGGCGAGTTTCGCATCGACGCGCTTGATGTCGGCTTCCGCCTTCGCCATCTCCTTTTCGAGCCGCATTTTCTCGGCGGCCAGATCGACCACGCCCTTGAGCGGCAAGGCGGCGATCTCTCCTCGCACCAGCAGCTGCAACGAGCCATCGGCCGCCTTCGGCACGAACGAGACATCCGACAAACGAGCCAGCCGCTTGATGACATCGCTCCATCGGCCCGCACGGCCCTGCGTTGCCTCGGAAACGCCTGCAAGCGTCAACGTCAGCAGCGTTGCCGGCGGGATATTCATCTCGGCGCGAACCGAACGGATCGCGGAAACCAGATCGATCACCCAGCCGATCTCGGCTTCGGCCTCCGGATCGGTGAAATCCTGCAAAGCCAGCGTCGGGACGAGCATCGCCGGCATCATCGGGTCGGCAACCGCGGCACTGGCTTCAAGCGCAGTCAGATCCGCAACGCGCAGCGGCCATTCCGCCAGCGCCAGAAGCCCGTTGCGCTTTTCCGTTACGGCCCACAGCTCCTCGGTGAGGAACGGCATGAACGGATGCAGCAGTTTCAGGATTTCATCGCGCGCCCACGCCACCATGACGCGGGTCTCCGCCTTGGCGGCGTTGTCCGGCCCCATCATCACGGGCTTGGCGAGTTCGAGATACCAGTCGCAATAGACGTTCCAGACGAAGCGGTACATCGCATTCGCCGCGTCGTTGAACCGGTAGGTTTCAATTGCCTCCGTCACCTCGCGCGCGGCCGCGAGCGTCTCATGGACAATCCAGCGGTTCAGCGTTTCCTTGGCTTGCGTCGCATCGAAATCCGGCATGACCGCGCAGCCGTTCATCTCGGCAAAGCGGCAAGCGTTCCAGAGCTTGGTCGCGAAATTGCGATATCCCTCGACGCGCTGGGTCGAGAGCTTGATGTCGCGGCCCTGCGCCGCCATTGCCGCCAGCGTAAATCGCAGCGCGTCGGCGCCGAGATCGTCGATCAGATGCAGCGGGTCGACGACGTTGCCTTTCGACTTCGACATCTTCGCGCCCTTCTCGTCGCGGACGAGGGCGTGGATGTAGACGGTCGGAAACGGCACTTCTTTCCTGAAATGCAAACCCATCATCATCATCCGCGCAACCCAGAAGAAGATGATGTCGAACCCGGTGACCAGAACATCGGTCGGATAGTAGCGCGCAAGCTCCGGCGTTTCGTCCGGCCAGCCTAGCGTCGAGAACGGCCACAGCGCCGACGAGAACCAGGTGTCGAGCACGTCTTCGTCGCGGGTGATGAAGCCGGCGCGCTTGGCCGGATCGGTCGCCATTTCGGCGCCCTGCTCCGCAGTGATCACGCCCTGCTCGGCGTAATAGCCGAGCGCGTGGCTGACCGCTTCCTCTTCCGTCTCGAAGACGAAGACCTTGCCGTCCGGGCCGTACCACGCTGGAATCTGGTGTCCCCACCAAAGCTGGCGGGAGATGTTCCATGGCTGGATATTCTCCATCCACTCGAAATAAGTCTTCTCCCAGCTCTTCGGCACGAACTGCGTCGCGCCGGAGCGCACCGCTGCGATCGCCGGCTGCGCCAGCGTCCTGGCGTCCACGTACCACTGGTCGGTGAGGTAAGGCTCGATAATGGCGCCTGAGCGGTCGCCGTGCGGCACCATGTGCGTATGCGGCTCGATCTTGTCGAGAAATCCGAAATCCTCGAAGCGCTGCACCAGCACCTTACGCGCGGCAAAGCGATCCATGCCGTGCAACTCGCCGATCAACTCGTCCGCCCCCTCGGGCAGACCGCGCGCATAGTCCTCGTTGTCCTTGAGCGCGATGCGCGCCTCGGTGTCGAGCACGCCGATCTGCGGCAAGCCGTGCCGCTTGCCGATCTCATAGTCGTTGAAGTCGTGCAAAGGCGTGATCTTGACCGCGCCGGTGCCCTTCTCCGGATCGGCGTAGTCGTCGCCGATGATGGAAATTTTTCTGCCAACCAACGGCAGAATGGCGTGCCGGCCGATCAGGTGCTTGAGCTTGTCATTCTCCGGATGCACTGCGACGGCCGTGTCGCCGAGCATGGTCTCGGGCCGCGTGGTTGCGACGACGATGTAAGTCGATGCATCGGCCGGATCGAACGTTTTCCCCTCAAGCGGATAGCGCAGGTGCCAGAGATGGCCCTTGACCTCGACCTGCTGCACCTCGAGATCGGAGATCACGGTAAGCAGCTTCGGATCCCAGTTGGCCAGCCGCTTGTCCTTGTAGATCAGCCCGTCGCGATGAAACTGGACAAAGACTTTCGCGACCGCCCGCGACAACCCCTCATCCATCGTGAAGCGTTCGCGCGACCAATCGCAGGATGCGCCGAGCCGCTTGAGCTGATTGACGATGGTTCCGCCGGACTCCGCCTTCCATTCCCACACGCGCTCGACAAATTTCGCGCGGCCCATCTCGCGGCGGCCGGGCTCCTGCCGTTCCATCAATTGCCGCTCGACCACATTCTGGGTCGCGATACCGGCATGGTCGGTTCCCGGCTGCCAAAGCACGTCGCGGCCGCGCATCCGCTCGAACCGGCACAGGATATCCTGCAGTGTATTGTTGAGCGCGTGACCCATGTGAAGCGAGCCGGTCACGTTCGGCGGCGGGATCACGATCGTGTAGGGCTTTGCATCGCGCCGCTCCGGCCGTCCGGCCCTGAACGCGCCCGCCTCTTCCCAAGCGCGCGCGATGCGGTCTTCGATCTCGGCGGGCTGGTAGGTTTTCTCGATCATCGCGGCATCGTTCACAGATCAGGATGCCGACAGCGCGACCGACACGGCCCGCTGATCGGCAAATGGGAAAAGGCTTGATGGATGTGGGTTAAACCCCGCAGGCGGGAAGCAAGTCAACCCGCCCGGCACCTAAAGCGCGCATTTCAAGATGCTCCGCCGCGATGGCCGTTCAGCGGCCTCGGGAGACGCGCTCGATCTCGGCCTTGACGATGCGCTCCACCAGATTGGGCAGATTGTCGTCGAGCCATGATTTTAGCATCGGCCGCAGCATCTCCTTGACGAGATCCTCCAGCGTGCGGGCATTGTTGCTGAGCACCGTGCTGGCCAAGGAATTGAAGGCAGATTCGACCGCGAAAACGGTCGATTGCGACAGCATTGCCGCCGGCGCCGGTGCGGCCGCGGCGGCAGGAGGCGCTTCATGGTGACGGGCGTACACAGGCGTTTCGGCCGGCGGCTCGGAAAACTCGATATCGTCGTCCGACTCGACCGGTTGCTCCTCTGCTGCCGGCACTGCCATCTGCTCGGTCAGTTCGAATACATCGGCCTCGGGTTCGGCTTGAGCCGGCCGCACTTCGGCTTCCGACGTATCGGCCTCAAGGCTGGCCAGCATCGCATCGATATCGTCCTGGCTGTTGGATGCAGCCGGCGCCGGAGCGGCGGCAGCCGGAGGCGGCGCTGGTGCACGGGCAGGCTTGACGGCGGATGGCGGAATACCGGTCATAGCCTGCGGGCGCGCGACCGCGGGTTCCGGCTTCGCCGCAGATGCAGCCTCCCCGGCTACCGGCTTGGCTTCGTCGTCGGCAATGATGCGCCTGATCGACGCAAGAATCTCCTCCATCGAGGGTTCTTGCGCTTTGGCCGCCTGTGTCATTTCCGACCCCACCTCATCGGCAACTCTTTGCTACTGCACGGCCAGCCGAACTGGATTCATTGGCGCATGCCGCAATTGTCGGCGGCCCCGCGCCGTGCGCCCGAAGGCCAAACCGCTCGAACCCGCCGCCAACGAACAGCGCGATTCGAATCGATCCGAATCCTCTCGCGAGGCTATGTCAGGGCAATAATTGAAAGCAAGCTATGCGGCCGCTGACACCGGCGTTCATCACGGTTTTCGATGACGCTTTGCGAGAACCTATCGCCCGTCGGGAATCTTCAAGCCGAACCAGCTGTCGCGGACCTGATGATAGTGGACGCTTGGATCATAGATCGTGGTGTTGAGCTTGAGCACCTGCGGCGACAACCGGCCGATGGCGTTGAGCACGCTGTAGGACGCCACAACGCGGTCATGCTGGGCAGTCACCAGCGCGACGCGCGCGTTGACCAGCGCTTGCTGGGCGTTGAGGACATCGAGCGTGGTGCGCTGACCGACTCGGGCTTCTTCGCGCACGCCGTTCAGCGCGATCTCGGACGCCGCGACCTGGGCCTGCGCCGACATGACCTGCGCCTTGCCGGCCACGAGCTGTCCCCACGCCTGAGCCACGGTGGCGCGGGTCTGATCGCGCACCTGTTCGAGATTGAGCCGCTGCTGCGCCAGCGTTTCCTTCGACTGGCGGATCAAGGCGTATTCCGCGCCGCCCTGATAGATCGGTACCGACAACTGAACCGAACCCACCGCGCTGAACTGGCGCGGGATGGTCAGCGAGACGTCAAAGGCCTGCTGGACGCTGGCCTGCGCCGTCAGCGTCGGAAACAGCGCGCCTTCGTTGACCTTGACCTGCAGATGACTGACGTCGATGCCGTACATTGCAGCCGTCACGTTGGGGTTCTCGACCAGACCGAGATTGATCGCGGCTGGAAGCGTGGCCGGCAGGAAACGATCGACCGGCGAGCCCGGCGCCAGGGCTTCCGGATCGTTGCCGATGATGCGGCGGAAGTTCGCGCGCGTCGTGGTCAGATTGGATTCCGCGGTCAGAAGCTGGGTGCGTCCGGCGGCAAGCTGGGATTCCGATTGCGCCACGTCGGTGCGGGTCACCTCGCCGACGTTGAAGCGATCGCGGGTTTGCTTGAGCGTCTGTTCCAGGACGCGCGTGTTGCTGCGCTGAACCTCGACGATCGCCGCGTCGCGCAGATAGTCCATGTAGATCGTCGCAGCCGACAGCAGCACGGTCTGCTCGAGCACGCGCAGCGCTTCGCGCGCCGCGGAGACCTGGCTCTCGGCCGCGCGGGTGCGATTGGCGGTCTGCTGGCCGTTGTAGATGGTCTGGCTGATGGTGGCTCCGACGCTGCGCGGATAGGTCACGCCGTTGAGAACGGACGTCGTTGTGCCGGTCGCCGTGGTGTTCTGTGTCTTGAAGTCCGAATACTGACCGCCGGCGTTCGCCGTCACCGCAACACGCGGACGATAACCGGACAATGCCTGCGGCACGGTCTCGTCGGTCGCGCGCACCGATGCACGCTGGGCATTGAGCTGCGGATTGTTTTGATACGAGCGCACCAGCGCGCTCTCGATCGTGTCGCCGCGAGCCGACGTCACCAGAGACGAGGTCGCAAGCAGCCCCGCAACCAGCCCACCAAGAATCTGCTTCGCCCCACGCGTCACAGCCATTCCAATTCCCAACTCTTCCCCATCGCCGGCTTGGCATAAACCAGCGCAGACCAAAACCGGGGTCCGGCAACGGTCCCGTTGAGTCTTGTCACGCCACCATATGGCACCGCCCACCCCGCGCGTAAGCCCCGCATCCAAAAGACTTCGGAAGTGGGACATCCAAGCCACACTTTTGAAATTGTGTAACGATTCAGCCTGAAACGTCAGAACACGAAGGCAGCTCGGCGCTCCAGACCCGGCAGCACCGGCGCGGTTGCATTGAACAGGACCCGGCTGCCGAAATCGGCTTCAGAGCGGGTCAACAGCACCGCCCGGTCCGCCAGACCGGTGGCGGTGGCATCGACCCACACCAGACGGCCAGCCAGCCGAAGCTGCTGCTGCAACGCTGCCAGGGACACCTGTGATGCGCCCTGCAGCAAAATGACGTCGAAAGGTGCGTTCGCCGGATCGCCGGCTTCGGACAGAGCCTGTTTCAAGGTCACGTTCGTTGCACCCGCCTGCGACAATGCCTCATTGCCCCAGACAACCAACTCAGGAACGGCTTCCGTCGCGACAACGTTGCTGGCGAGCTTTCCAATCACGGCCGCGGCGTAACCGCTGGCGCATCCGACAACAAGAACGTTGTCGTTTTCGGTCACAGCCGCCGCCTGCAGCATGCGGGCGAGCAATGCAGGCTTCAGCAGGACGCGCGGCGGCAAGCCCGACTCGCTCACGTTCAAATCTTGATCGAGATAAGATAAGGATTGCAGGCTCTTCGGGACAAAATATTCACGCGGAACTTCAAGCATCGCGTCGATGATCCGCAGGTCGGTGACGTCGCTGGGCCGGACCTGGCAATCGACCATTCGGCGTCGCGCCACGGCAAAATCAGACATCGGACGTCCCTCGAATCGTGCGGCCCTGGAAGACCGGTCGCGGCTATCCTTGGGCATCGATTTGCCAAAGGCAACCGAGCCGCAGTCGAACGGCAAAGGGCGCGCGATCTGTGTTAGCGCGGGCTCAAGAGCGTGAATTTCGATGAAATGGAGTGGCTCCCCGGGCTGGATTCGAACCAGCGACCATTCGATTAACAGTCGAATGCTCTACCACTGAGCTACCGAGGAACAGCGCTTAACGAAGCAGGGCCGCGTATAACAAAGGCCCGATCCATTGCAAAGCGATTTGGAGACTACATCCGTGGTCTTAACAGGGCGGAAACGAAAGGCTAACCAAGGTTTTGGCTTGGTTGCCGGGACCATGGCGCGGAGTTTTACGGCTGGTTCAGGCCGGGTTGCGATCCGGCCGCAGTCCCCTGCCATCCGGATTCGCGCATTTCCCTAAAATCTTAGCAATCCCCGCAACGCGATCCAAAATCTTGTCTGGCAGTGTTCCTCAGGACCGAGGGATTTGCCATGACCGACGCAGCTTACGACCGCCTGATCGAGACCGTCAGCGACGAGATCGGGGCCGACTTTGTCGAGGATTTTCAGTACGAATTGCCGTTCCCGGCCAATGACAATCAACCGGTCAACTGGCTCGACATCCCGTTCCCGGCCGGATGGGAAGCATCCTGCTGACGGCGGTCAGCGTATCAAACCTGCTGAGAAAAAGGTTCGGCGCGATTGAAATCGCGAGTGGAGGCCACGACCAGAATTGAACTGGTGTAAACGGTTTTGCAGACCGCTGCGTAACCACTCCGCCACGTGGCCATCCGGGCGACCCGGAAACCGGCGAACCCGCCTTGCATATACAGTACCGATTATGACCCGGCAACCATACGGCCTGCGGCCAACTGGAGCGCCTTAACTCGCTCAAGAAATACCTATTTCCGCCGCCGCCCGCGTCCCGATCGCCGCGCGACCGGCTTCGGCGCAACGTCCGAGCCGGCAGCCTGCGCCGCGCGATATTTCGCCAGTAGCCGGTCGAAACTCGCATGCAACGAGGTCGCGATCTCTTCGCGGCGCTCAAGCCGGCTTAGCAGCATCGCGGCGGCTTCCAGAGTTGAAAGCCCGTCGCGCCGCGGTTCGCGTCGCAACTTACCGTAACGCGAAGGCTGCGCTGGCCCAAGGATCACCCGGCGGCATTTCAGCATCCACGCATTGCGCCACCACAACGCTTTCGCCTGGCTCCATGTCCCGTCGAGGACAATCACGCCTTCGATGCCTTTCAACAACGCCGTCTGATTGTCTTCCAGTTCACCCTTGCGATCGAGCACGACCACATCGCGATCGGTTTCGAGGGCGGCGACCTTCGACGAGCCGAGATAGAGGATGGCCCATCGCGCGGGATCCACGGAGCGGCCGAGGATTTTGGAGAGACTGGGCCACGACAGCCCGATCTTCAGGATCGACCTCGCGAAATGCATCGCCGTCAGCCGCGCGGTGCCGAGCGCCCTGTCCTGCTCTTGCGGATGCTGCAGGATCAAGAGCTCGATGCGATTATCGATCGGGACGACACCGTCGCAAACGCAAAGCTCCAGGGGCTTGCCGCAGCGCCCGCATTCCCGCGGTACGTCTATATTCGATGGGGTAAGGTCAGGCGCCGGATCATTGGACATCAGCGGCCTATACGCCTCGCAGCGAGGCACGACAACGGCTAGCTGGACGGTCGCTCATTCCGCAGGAGCAGCCGCAGGCGTCTTCTCTGGCGATGGCTTGCGCCTCAACCGGTCGATCAGCAGGTAGATCACCGGCGTCGTGTACAACGTCAGGATCTGCGACACGATCAGACCCCCGATGATCGTGATACCCAACGGCCGCCTCAACTCGGTGCCGGGACCAACAGCGATCACGAACGGCACGGCTGCGAGCAACGCCGCCATCGTCGTCATCAGGATCGGCCGGAAGCGGGCGATGCTGGCCTCGAAGATCGCTTCCTGCGATGACAGGCCGCGATGGCGCTCGCCTTCGAGGGCGAAGTCGACAATCATGATGCCGTTCTTCTTCACGATTCCGATCAGAAGAATGATCCCGATGAATGCGATCACGGTCAGCGGCGTGTTGAACAACTGAAGCGCAACGAGTGCGCCCAACCCCGCTGGCGGCAATGTCGAAATGATCGTCAGCGGATGCAGGAGACTCTCGTAGAGCACGCCGAGCACGATATACATCGCAATCAGTGCCCCGAGGATCAGCAGCGGCTGCCGTCCCGTGGTGCGGGCAAAATCACCGGCATTGCCGTCGAAGGAGCCGCGAATGCCCTCGGGCATATGCATTTCGTTGACCGCCTGTTGAATCCGCGCGGTGGCGTCCTGCAGCGTCACATCAGGCAACAGGCCGAACGACACGGTCGAGGACGGCAACGAGCCTTGATGATAGACTGCCAGCGGCGACAACCCGCGCTCAAAGCGGACGAGTCCCGACAATGGAATTTGCGTTCCGTCCGCACCGGACACATAAATCTTGGCGAGGTCGGAGGGATCGCGCTGATATCTGGAATCGACCTCGAGCACGACCTTGTACTGGTTGCGCTGGGTGTAGACCGTTGAAATCTGCCGCTGCGAAAAAGCGTTGTTCAAGGCGTTGTCGATATCCTGGACCTTGACGCCAAGGCTTGATGCCATCTTGCGATCGATGACCAGTCTGAGCTCCAGCCCGCCTGGATCGCGATCGCTGGATACGTCGGTCAGACCGGGGATGCTTTCCATCCGCTTCGAGACCAGCGGCGCCCATTTGGTCAGCAAATCGAGATCGGCGCTCACCAGCGTATACTGGTAATCGGAATCGCTCTGCCGGCCTCCGGCGCGTACATCCTGGGCCGCAAACAGAAACAGGCGAATACCGGGGACGCGAAGCAGCTTCAGGCGTAAACGATCGATCACCTGCTGTGTGGTCACGCCGCCGTCACGTTCGGCGAGCGGTTTCAGGCTGATGAACATACGGCCTCGATTGGAGCCGCCGCCCGGTCCTCCACTGCCGCCCAGTGACGAGCCCAACCCCGCAACCGCCGGGTCGCCAAGAACGATCTCGGCGACGCGCTGCTGCAACGGCAGCATGGCCTGAAACGAGACTTCGGGCGACGCTCGCGTCGATCCGATAATCAGCCCGCTGTCGTCGCTCGGAAAGTATCCCTTCGGCGTCTTGATGTAGAGCGCAACTGTCGCCGCGATGGTCGCGACAAACACAATCATCGTCAGGACAGGAAACCCCAGTACAACGCGCAGCGTGCGCTCGTAGGAGCGCACGATTGCATCCAGACTGCCTTCCACTGCGCGATCGAACCAGTTCTCGCGGCCATGCGCGGCCTTGATATAATGCGCGCAGATCATCGGCGTCACGGTCAGGGAGACTATGGTCGAAACCACGATGGCGAACGTCAGCGTCAGGGAAAATTCACGGAACAGTTTTCCGACGATGCCGTCCATGAAGATCAGCGGCGTGAATGCCGCTATCAGCGACAAACTGATCGCAACAACCGTGAAGCCGATTTGCTTCGCTCCCTCCAGCGCCGCGCGATAAGGCTGCATTCCCGCTTCGAGATTGCGGTGCATGTTCTCGATCATCACGATGGCGTCGTCGACAACGAAGCCGACCGAGATCGCAAGCGCCATCAGCGAGAGGTTGTTGACCGAGAAACCGGCGATCCACATGCCGACGAACGTTCCAGCGAGCGCCAGCGGAACGGATATGCCCGCCGCAATGGTCGGAATGCCCCGCCGCAGAAACAAGAAAACCACCGCCATCACCAGAACCGCGGTCGCGAGCAGCGTCCATTCCATATCCTCGACGCTGGCGCGAATGGTGCCGGTCCGGTCGGACAGGATCGAGAACTCGATGCCGGCTGGAATCCATTGGCCGAGCTCCGGCAGGATCGCTTTGACCCGCTCGACGGTTTCGATGACGTTGGCGTCGCCTTGCTTGGTGATCAGAATCAAGACCGCCGGTTGCTTGTTGAACCACGCGATCGATCGGCTGTTGCGGGTGGCGTCGTCGACCTGCGCGATGTCGGACAGCCGCAGCGTGTTGCCGTTGGTCGATCTGACCACGATATCGCGAAATTCGGCGGCGGTTCGCATCTGCGGATTGAGCGCGATGGTCTCGCTCTGCCGCGTGCCATCGAAGATTCCGGACGGCGCCAGCGGATTGGCGTTGACGATCGCAAGCCGCACGGTTTCGGTCGAAATTCCGGCGTTTGCCAACGCACCGGGATTGAGCCGCACGCGGACCGCAGGCTGCTCGGCGCCGCTGACGTTAACCTCGCCGACGCCGGTAACTTGCGCGATGCGCTGCGCGATCACGGTATCGGCGACATCGTAGATGGCGCTGGTCGGCATGGTTTGCGAGGTCAACGCAAGGATCAGAACCGGCGATGCGGCCGGATTGGCCTTGCGGAACGTCGGCAGGGACGGAAGATCGGACGGCAGATCGGAGAGCGATGCATTGATCGCGGCCTGCACATCGCGCGCTGCACGATCGATATTGCGGTTGATGTCGAACTGCAGCGAGATACGGGTCGATCCCAGCGAACTCGTCGATGTGATCTGGTTGATGCCCGAGATTTCACCTAGTCGCCGCTCCAGGGGAGCCGCGACAGTCGCCGCCATCACCGATGGATCGGCGCCGGGCCGCGACGCCGACACGAAGATCGACGGAAACTCCACATTCGGGATGCTCTGGACCGGCAGAACAGAATAGGCGACGAGCCCGACCAGAAACAACCCGATCGCCAGCAGCGTGGTGCCGACCGGCCGGCGGATGAAAGGCTCGGAGATTGACATCACTGAATTCCTTCCGTCGCTCCGGCAATCGGCGGAGCGGACGAAGGATCGACCGGCGGCAGCACTGTCTCGACCCGGCGATTGAGCCGGTCCAGCGCGAGATAGATCACAGGCGTCGTATAGAGCGTCAGCAACTGACTGAGGATCAATCCGCCAATGATGGAAACGCCTAGCGGAAACCGCAATTCCGATCCCGTCCCGCTTTCCAGCGCCAGCGGAAGCGCGCCGAACAAGGCCGCCAGCGTCGTCATCATGATCGGGCGAAAGCGCAGCAGACACGCTTCCACGATGGCGTCATAGGACGACATCCCGCGATGGCGCTCCGCCTCGAGCGCGAAATCGATCATCATGATGGCGTTCTTCTTGACGATGCCCATCAGCAGAATGATTCCGATCAATCCGATCACCGACAAATCCTGCCCGCACAGCATGAGGGCCAGGATCGCGCCGACGCCTGCGGACGGCAGCGTCGACAGAATGGTGATCGGGTGAATATAGCTCTCATACAGCACGCCGAGCACGATATAGATCGTGATGATGGCCGCGAGGATCAGCCAAGGCTGCCCGGAGAGCGATCGCGCGAATTCGGCAGCATCGCCGGAGAATTGCCCGATGATCGTCGTCGGCATGCCGATCTTCTTTTCGGCTTCCTTGACGGCGTTGACTGCGTCGCCGAGCGCTTCGCCAGGTGCAAGGTTGAAACTGACCGTAACCGAGGGAAACTGCGCCTGATGCGAAATTGCCAGCGGCGCGGTGGAACGGGTCAACGTGGCGACCGCCTCGATCGGCACCTGCGCGCCCGCCGCGCCCGGGACATACAGCTTCGACAGCACCGATGGATCGCGCTGATATTCGGGTAACGCCTCGAGCACGACGCGATACTGGTTGGCCTGGCCGTAGATGGTGGAAATCTGCCGTTGTCCGAAAGCGTCGTTCAATGTGTCGTTGACGCCCTGGACCGATACGCCGAGCTGACCTGCGCGCTGACGATCGACATCGAGCACCAGGCTGAGCCCGCCTTCCTGGGATTCGGACGACACATCGCGAAACAGCCGGTCGCGCTGTAGCTCGCGGACCAGCTTTGCCGACCATTCCGAAACCATTGCGGGATCGGTCGCGGTCAGCGTGTATTGATATTGCGAGCGGCTGGCACGGGTGCTGATCTGGATGTCCTGCACCGGCTGGAAATACACGGTCATGCCTGCGACCGTGCTGACGCGCTGCTTTAATCGTTCGATGATCTCGACGACGCCGGCATCCCGCGCGCCACGTTGCTTCAGATTGATGACGAGACGGCCGACATTCAGGGTCGGATTGACAGTACCCGCGCCGACCACCGAGACGACCCCTGTCACATCAGGGTCGGCCCGGATCGCCGCAACGATATTGGCTTGCCGGCTACTCATTTCATCGAACGACACCGCGGGCCCGGCTTCCGTCACGGCTGTGATCGAAGCCGTATCCTGCAGCGGCAAGAAGCCCTTTGGCGCGATCACATACAGGATCAGCGTCGCGGCAATCGTGAGGAAGGTGACGATCAGCGTCGCACGCTGACGCTGCAAAACCCAGAGCAGAGTGCGACGATAGGCTTCGACCGTGCGGTCAATGAAACGGCTGACGGCCGCAAGCCCCGGAATGGCGAATTCCTCGCTGTGATGCTTGAGCAGCCGCGAGCACATCATCGGTGTCAGCGTCAGCGAAACAACCATCGACGTGACGACTGCGATCGTCAGCGTCAGGGCAAACTCGCGGAACATCCGCCCGACAAGACCCGACATGAACAGTAGCGGAATGAACACCGCGATCAGGGAAACGGTGAGCGAAATCACGGTAAAGCCGATTTCGCGAGCGCCCTTGAGCGACGCATCCATCGCGTTGTCGCCGTTCTCCATGTGCCGAACGATGTTCTCGATCATCACGATGGCGTCGTCGACGACGAAGCCGGTACCGATGGTGAGCGCCATCAGCGACAGGTTGTCGAGACTGAAACCAGCGAAGTACATGACGCCAAAGCTCGTCACCAGCGACAGCGGCAACGCCACGCCCGCAATGATGGTCGCCCGCATCGAACGCAGGAACAGCAGCACGACGAGCGTGACGAGTATTACGCTGAGAACGAGCGTGAACTGCACGTCGTGTACCGAGGCGCGGATGGTCACCGTGCGATCGCTAACGACGGTCAGCTTGACCGCGGCGGGGACGGCGTTCTGCAGCCGCGGAATTTCGGCGCGGATCTGGCGCACCACCTCGATGACATTTGCGCCGGGCTGGCGCTGGATGTCGATGATGACGGCTGGCGTGCCCTGGAACCAGCCACCAGTCTTGTCGTTCTCGAGGCCGTCGACGATGCGCGCCACATCGCCGATGGTGACCGGCGCATTGTTGCGATAGGCGATCACGATTGGCCTGTAGGCATCGGCGGCTGCAATCTGATCGTTGGCGGCAATGGTGTAGGCCTGCTGCGCACCGTCCAGCGCCCCTTTGGGGCCGGACACGTTCGCGCTCGCTATCGCCGTCCGCAGATCCTCCATCGAGATTCCGTAGGCAGCGAGCCGGGCAAGATCCGCCTGCACCCGCACCGCCGGCTTCAATCCACCCAGAACCGAAACGCGGCCGACGCCGGAAATCTGGCTGAGGCGCTGGGCCAGCTGGGTATCCGCCAGATCGCTCATCGCGCGAAGCGAGACGGTCTCGGAGGTCAGCGCCAGCGTCATCACCGGCGCATCGGCTGGGTTCACCTTGGCGTAGGTCGGCGGATACGGAAGGTTGCGCGGGAGCGTTCCGGCGGCAGCATTGATCGCGGCCTGCACGTCTTGCGTCGCGCCGTCGATATCGCGGCCGAGATCGAACTGCAGCGATATCTGGCTGACGCCGAACGAACTGGTCGAGTTCATGGATGTGAGCGCTGGAATTTGACCGAGTTGGCGCTCGAGCGGCGCTGTAACAAGCGAAGCGACCACATCCGGGCTGGCGCCCGGCAAGCGCGTCGTGACCTGCACGGTCGGAAAATCGACCTGCGGCAGCGCCGAGACAGGCAGCGCCCAATAACCGATCGCTCCGCCGATCAACAGCGCGATGCCGAGCAGCGAAGTCGCGATCGGCCTGCGGATGAACGGTTCGGATACACTGCTCATGGGTTAGCTGCTCTTTCGGCCGCCGCGCGCCCTTCATGCAGGCGCCCTGGATCACTAACGCGGTCGCCCGCCTCCCGGAC
>JAKFVL010000003.1 GCA_021732215.1 Hyphomicrobiales bacterium | reverse complement strand
CTCCCCAACCCTCCCCCGCAAGCGGGAGAGGGAGCAAAAAGCTCACCCCTCCTTGTAACCCAGCATCTGGTCGTTGCCGGTGGCGCCGTCGTATCTGAACGGCAGGAATTTGCCGGACATGCCGATCTTGACGCGGTCGCCCTTCCGGTTCGTGCCTTTATCGTCATTGCCGGGCTCGACCCGGCAATCCATTTTTCGTTGCGAAATAAGGTGGGGGCCCGGATCAAATCCGGGCATGACGAAGAGATGATGCCTCCAACGCCGGCCCCGTTTGACCGCCGAGCTTTGATGTGTCAACACATGTGTGGAGATTCACACATGGCGACAAATCTTTCCATCGATCCCGAACTGATCGAGCGTGCGCTGGAAGTGAGCGGAGAACGCACCAAGAAAGCCGCGGTGACCAAGGCCCTGCAGGAATTCATCGCCCGCCGCCGCCAGAAACGGCTGCGTGATTTGTTCGGCGCCCTCGAATGGGATGAGGCTTACGACTACAAGGCCGAGCGCGACCGCGCGTGACGCTGTTCGTGGACACCAGCGTGTGGTCGCTCGCGTTCCGGCGCGACGCGCCGCAGGACAGCGCCGAAGTCGCCATGCTGACCCGCGCCATTGATCACGGGGAGACGCTGTCCACCACCGGCCTCGTTCTGCAGGAGCTGTTGCAGGGTTTCAATGGCCCAAAGGCGGCAGACCGGATCGTCGAACGCTTTGCCGCGCTGCCGCTGGTCGTCCCGGACCGCACCGATCATATCGCCGCCGCGAGCTTGCGGAATCACTGCCGCCGCAACGGCGTTCAAACCGGCACGATCGATGCATTGTTCGCGCAACTCTGCGTGCGCCATGGGCTGACCATGCTCACCGCCGACAACGATTTCCGGCGGATCGCGGAGCATTCCAAACTCAAGGTGTGGACGGCGTGAGCGGCGCAGCCGAATGGCAAGCGAAGCTCTGCGGATGGCCGAACGCCCGGGGCGTGACTTCTGATGCCCGGACTGCTCCGGGCATCGATCTTACGTTTCCGAGCGAAGGATGGATCACCGGGTCATAGCCGAGCGAAGCGACGCCGTTCTTCGAACGGCCATGCCCGGTGATGACGACTTGTTCTGAGCTTTCGGTCAGCGGATCGAATTTCCAGTCTCAAACACAAAACCGGCCGGGCATCGCTGCCCGGCCGGTTCGCGCAAAGAGGCGCGCCTCGCAAATGCCCCCTCCCCAACCCTCCCCCGCAAGCGGGAGAGGGAGCAAAAACCTCACCCCTCCTTATAACCCAGCATCTGGTCGTTGCCGGTGGCGCCGTAGTATTTGAACGGCAGGAATTTGCCGCTCATGCCGATCTTGACGCGGTCGCCCTTCGCGTCGGGCAGGCGCTCCATCGTCATGTCGAAATCGATCGCCGACATGATGCCGTCGCCGAACTCTTCCTCGATCAGCTGCTTCCAGGCCGGCGCGTTGATCAGCACCAGCTCGTAGAACCGGTACATCAGGGGATCGGTCGGCGGCATCGTCATGCCCTCGCCGCGGTTCGGCACCTCGTTGAGCAGCTTCTCTTCCAGCGGCGAGAGGCCGAACAGCTTGGCCGCCTGCGCCGCCATCGGCTTCGTCATCTTGTGATTGCCGAGCACGGCGCCCGTCACCATCACCGGCGACATGCCGCCGATGGTGTCGCAGATGTGCTTCCAGCTCCAGCCCTTCTCGCGCTTGATGTCGAGCAGCTTCTCGGTGAGATCGGATCGCTTCATGTTCTTGTTCTCCCTGGTCAGTTGAGAATGGGGCAGTTGAGAATGGGGTCAGTCGAGAAAGATGTCAGGCGCTGGCCTGGGTGCTGGCGGTCGCCGCACTCGGCACCGACTTGGCCGACGTCGCGATCACGGGCTCCGGCAGCGCGAGCTTGACGACCGGCACCTTGCGCGGGTCGTAATCGGGCACGTCTGTCGTGAACGTCTTGCTGCGGCTGACGAGGAAATCCACGATGTGGTTGCGCAGCGGGTAATACAGCGGGTGGCGGTGCAGATCGATGCGGGCGCGGTCGCGCGGCAGCGGGTTCTCGAGGATTTCCGCCAGCACCGCGCCGGGGCCGTTGGTCATCAGGAAAATCTTGTCGGCGAGATAGATCGCCTCGTCCACGTCGTGCGTGATCATGAACGTGGTCTGGTCGGTCTCCAGACAGATGCGGCGCACCTCGTCCTGCAGCGTGCCGCGCGTCAAGGCGTCGAGTGCCGAGAACGGCTCGTCCATCAGCATGATCTTCGGCGTGATCGACAGCGCGCGCGCGATGCCGACGCGCTGCTTCATGCCGCCGGATAGTTCGGCCGGGCGCTTGTGCTCGGAGCCGCCGAGGCCGACGAGCTGGATGAACTTTTGCGCGTGCGCCTTGATGCGCTCGGCGCTCCACTTCGGCCACTTCGATTTCACCGCGAACGCGACGTTGCCCATCACGGTGCGCCACGGGAACAGCGCGTGTCCCTGGAAGATCACCGCGCGGTCCAGCGACGTGCCTTCGATCGCCTGCCCGTCGACGATCACGGTGCCTTCACTCGGCTCGTCGAGGCCGGCGAGGATGTTGAGCACGGTGGTCTTGCCGCAGCCGGAGTGGCCGATGATGCAGCCGAACTCGCCGCGGTTCATCGACAGCCAGAGATTCTCGAACACGGCCGTCTCGCCGCCGCCCTTGGCCGGGTAGCGCTTGGCGATTGCCTCGATGGAAATGAATTTGTCGGTCATCGGATCACTCGGGTCGTGGTGTTGCTCATCGCGGCGCCCGCAATCGTCATACGCCGCGTCGCGGAATTGATCCCTGTCTTGGCCGCCATCATCCGCATCACTCCGGGAACGTCACGAGCCGCGTCGCCTGCGCCAGCAACTGGTCGAGGATCATGCCGACGAGCCCGATCACGAAAATCGCAATAATCACATTCGTAATCGATAAATTATTCCATTCGTTCCAGACGAAATAACCGATGCCCGTTCCACCGACGAGCATCTCCGCCGCGACGATCACGAGCCAAGCTATTCCGATGGAAATCCGCATGCCAGTGAGGATCGTTGGCGCCGCGGCTGGCAGGATCACGGTGAAGGCGCGGCGCACAGTGCCGACTTCGAGCGTGCGAGCGACGTTGATCCATTCCTTTCGCACGGCCGCAACCCCGAACGCCGTATTCAGCAACATCGGCCAGATCGCACAGATGAAGATAACGAAGATCGCGGAAATGCTGGAATCCTTGATGGTGTAAAGCGCCAGCGGCATCCACGCGAGCGGCGAAATTGGTTTCAGAATCTGGATAAACGGATCGAGCGCCTTGCTCATGAGAGGCGACATGCCGATCAGAAAGCCGAGCGGAATGGCGACCGCCACGGCAAGCAGATAGCCAAGCAGCACGCGCGCGATGGAGTAGCCGAGCTGGATGCCAAGTCCCTTGTCGTTCGGACCGTTGTCATAGAATGGGCTTTTGATGTGCTCCCACAACTTGGCTCCGACATCCGCCGGGCCGGGCATCGCGGATTTGCCCTGCGTCGCGGTCGCACCCAGCAGTTTGGCATATTCCGGATTGAGGTTGGCGACGCTGCCGCTTCCTCGGGTTGCAAGATGCCAGGTTCCGAGAAACACGGCCAAGATCAGCACCGACATCAGGGCGGCGCGCGCGCGGAGAGAACTGGTCATGGCGAGGTCTGCCTCTTTGCTTCCTTATCCCCGCGAGGGGATAAGGGTCGTGACGGACGGTGTTAGCTTGCTTTCTTGATCTTGAAGCTCGCGAGGTATTCCTCTGGCTTCGCCGAATCGAACGCTTTGCCCATGACCGTGATCTTCTTGGCCGTCGTCGGCGGCGTCAGTCCCGCCTCCTTCATGAGCCGGGTCGCGTCTGTCGAGAGGAACACATTCTTGGCGACGGTCGCGTAATCGACGTCGCCCTTGATCTGTCCCCAGCGCTTCATCTGCGTGAGAATCCAGATCGCAAAGCCCTCATACGGGAACGGATCGAAGTCGATGCGTTTCGGATCGGTCTTCACGTTACCGAGACCGTCCGCGTAGGTTCCGGTCAAAACCTGTTCGACCACCGTGACCGGCTGATTGAGATAGTTCGCCGGTGCAATCGATTCGGCGATCTGCTTGCGGTTCTCGGACTTGCTCGCAAACGCCGTCGCTTCGATGATCGACTTCAAAAGCGCAGCGTAGGTATTCGGGCTTTGCGTTACAAACTCCTTGCTCGCCGCGAAAGCGCAGCAAGGATGACCGTCCCAGATTTCTTTCGACAGGATATGAATGAAGCCGACGCCGTCGAACACCGCTCGCTGGTTGACCGGATCGGGCGCGAGGAAGCCGTCGATATTGTCGGCGCGCAGGTTCGCGACCATTTCCGGCGGTGGCACTGAACGGATTTGCACATCCACATCAGGATCGATGCCTGCTTCGGCAAGGTAATAACGCAGCAGGTAGTTGTGCATCGAGTAATCGAACGGAACCGCGAACTTGAAGCCCTTCCAGTCCTTCGGATTGCGCTTGTCCTTGTGCTTGACCGCGAGCGTGATCGCCTGGCCGTTGATATTTTCAACTGCCGGCATTGTGTAGGGGATCGGATTGGAACCAACGCCAAGCGAAATCGCCAGCGGCATCGGCGACAGCATGTGGGCCGCGTCGTATTCCTTGTTGATCGTTTTGTCGCGAACCACCGCCCAGCCGGCCGTCTTGATGACTTCGACGTTCAGGCCGTTCTTGGCGTAGAAACCCATCGGCGCCGCCATGATGATCGGCGTGGCGCACGTGATCGGAATGAAGCCGACCTTGAGGTCTTTCTTTTCGAGCGGCGCGCCTTGCGCGAACAGATCGGTCGCGGTCCCGATCGGGAAGAGCTGCGAGAGCGCGGCGAGCGCGGTGGATGCACCCACAGCCTTCAGGAATGAGCGGCGCGCGGCATCCTGCGGAAATATCGCGCGCATCACGGCGTTGGCGATTACGCCCTCGTAGCGCTTCTCTTCGCTCTCCTGCGCCACCTGCAACTGACGCTGCATTTCCGCGTCATGCTCGGCGGCGCTTGCGTGCTGCCCGCACGCACAGCCGGAGCGGTTCAGCGGACGGTTCGGATCGAACGGATTATCGAAGATCGACATGACGCGCTCCTGCATGAGTTTTCATCACATCAGAGCAAGAGGCGTGCCAGCAAAGGCAAAAACAAAATCACCAATAATCACAGTAGCTCTGCGGCAAGTTGGCAATCACGAAATCTCGTGATATACGAAGTATCGTAATTCAATCACGAATCCTCGTAATTTTGGCCTGACGATGGACACTTCTTTCCAGACGTTTGCACGGATCGCCGAACCACCGGACTTGCGTTCCGTTGCGTTCGAATTCTTGATTGAGCCAGCGCTCTTGCTCGACCCGCAGTCCGATCGCATTGTCGATGCAAATTCCGCCGCCTGCACCCTGCTCGGCTACGACCGCGCGCTGTTGCTCGAGACCAGGATCAGCACGCTGCATGAGGGGCAACTGCCAGCGCTGATCGTATTCACCCAGGCCGTCATCGCCAAAGGCTCGTACTGGGCCACGTCGCTGACGCCGCGCCATGCCACCGGCAAGACGCTGATGCTTGAGTATGCGGCAACGCTGGTTCCGCGCGACGGTTCGCAACTGTTGCTGCTGACCATGAGTGACCTCGAGCAGCGCCAACGCCGCAACATCGATGCGGTCGCCGAGGATCACATGCGCGGCGGCATCGCGGCCTGGCAGCGCGTCGAGCGCGTGTTCCGTGACATCGAGCGTGAAAACCAGCTGATCCTGCGCGCCGCCGGCGAAGGCATCTACGGCGTCAACGCCGAGGGCAAGACCACCTTCGTCAACCCTGCCGCTGAGCGCATGCTGGGTTGGACGGCCGATGAACTCGTCGGCACCGATATTCATGCCAAGGTCCACCATCATCATTATGACGGGCGGCACTATCCGCACGAGGACTGCCCGATCTACGCGGCGTTTCGCGACGGCTCGATCCACACCGTCGAGAACGAGGTGTTCTGGCGCAAGGATGGATCGCCGGTGTGGGTCGAATACACATCGACGCCGATCCGCGATCGCAGCCTCGTGGTCGGCGCGGTGATCGTGTTCCGCGATGTCAGCCAGCGCCGCGAGGCCGACGAGAAGCTGCGCGCCGCATTGGCTGAAGTCGATCGCCTCCGCGAGCGCCTCGAACTTGAGAACGCCTATCTGCAGGAAGAAATCCGGATCGAAACCAATCCGCGCGGCATCATCGGCCAGAGCGATGCGATTCAAAAAACGCTGGTGCAGGTCAAGCTCGTGGCGCCAACCAGCGCCAACGTCATGATCACCGGCGAATCCGGCACCGGCAAGGAGCTGATCGCGCGCGCGATCCACGAAGCCAGCGGCCGCAGCGATCGCCCGCTCATTCGCGTCAACTGCGCGGCCATTCCGCGCGAACTGTTCGAGAGCGAATTCTTCGGTCACGTCAAAGGCGCGTTTACCGGCGCGGTGCGCGACCGCATCGGGCGCTTTGAACTGGCCGACGGCGGCACGCTGTTTCTCGACGAGGTCGGCGAAATTCCGCTCGAACTGCAGGGCAAACTTTTGCGCGTGCTGCAGGAAGGCCACTTCGAGCGCGTCGGCGAGGAAAGGACCCGGAGCGTCGATGTCCGCCTGATCGCTGCGACCAATCGCGACCTCAAGCAGGAGATCGCGCGCGGCCGCTTTCGTGAAGACCTTTATTTCCGGCTCAACGTGTTTCCGATCGAGTCGGTGCCGCTGCGTGAGCGGCGCGAGGACATTCCCCTTCTGGCGCAGCACTTTCTGATCAGCGAAGGCAAGGCATTCAAAGCCAATCTGCGGCTGTCCGAGGGCGATGCGCGGCGCCTGTCGCGTTACGACTGGCCGGGCAACGTCCGCGAATTGCAGAACGTGATCGAGCGCGCGGCAATTCTCGCGCAGAACGGGCGGCTGCGCATCGACCTGCCCGATCATCAGGGCTTCAATCCGACCACTGGATCGGGCCGTCCCCGCGCCGACGCACGGCCTGCGGTGCTGACCGACGAGGCCATGCGCGAGCAGGAGCGCGCCAACATTCTCGCGGCACTTCAGGCCACCGGCGGCAAGGTGTTCGGACGCGGCGGCGCTGCGGAACTGATGGACATCAAACCGACCACGCTGGCGTCGCGCATGAAGGCGTTGGGGATCGTTAAGGGCGCGAAAGCGTAGTTCTTGTCATTGCGAGGAGGCGCAGCCGACGAAGCAATCCAATCTTCCAATTTGGCTGGATTGCTTCGCTCCGCTCGCAATGACGAATGACTTCTCATTTGCGCTCGCCTTGCAGTGTTTGTTCGATCTTCTCGGCCACCTTTTCCAGATCCCGCTCCACCTCCTCGCTCTTCACCAGCGCCACGCGATAGCCCCGCTGTTCCAGCCACGTCTTGCGCGACAGGCGATCGGCGACGATCGCCTCGCTCTCGCCCGGAACGATCAGTTCGACCGCCACGCGCTGCACGAACGAGACGAAATCCGGAATGTGCCGCCCGACCGGGGTCTGCCGCTTGAATTGCCCGGCGAAGCGGCGGTCCTTCGTCAGCGCCTGCCACAGCGCGCGTTCGGCATCGGTGGGATTACGCCGGAGCAACCGCGCCAGCCCTCGCACCGTACTCGAGTCATTGGATGAGCGGCCCTCGCTGTGTTCGGCCAGAAGCGCGCGCAGCCGCGTCGCGCCCTCGCTGTCGAGCACGCCGCCTTTGGCCGGACCCTTGCGGCCCTCGGCGATCGCCATGACGACGCCGTGGAGCGTGTGCATGTCCTGCTTGGTCGGGTCCATCCGCGAGAAAATATTGCGCAGGTTGACCAGCATGGTCTCGCGCTTTTCCGGCGGACGCAGGAATTCGACCTTGTCGAGTTCGCGCACCAGATTGTCGAAGAACGCCTGCATCTGATGCTGCGACGCTGGCTCCGAACGCTGCGGCATATCGAACGGCAGTTCGGCCTGTGTGGCGAGCTTGAACCACTCGTAGCCCATCAGCAGCACCGCCTGCGCGAGATTGAGCGAGGCGAACGCCGGATTAACCGGAAATGTCACGATCCGGTTGGCGAGCGCGACCTCCTCGTTCAACAGCCCGGCGCGTTCGCGGCCGAACAGGATCGCGGCCAGCGCGCCACTTGCGATGTGCGCGACCGTCTCCTGCGCCGCCGCCTCCGGCCCCATCACCGGCTTGGCCTGGTCATGCGCTCGCGCGGTGGTGGCGAACACCAGCGTGCAATCGGCGATGGCGTCTTCCAGCGTCTCGAACAGGTCGGCCTTGTCGAGGATGAAATCCGCGCCCGCCGCCGCGCGCTGCGCGGTGAGGCTCGGCCAGCCGTCGCGCGGCTTGACGATGCGCAGCCGCGTCAGGCCGAAGTTTCCCATCGCCCGCGCGGCCATGCCGATGTTCTCGCCGAGCTGCGGCTCCACGAGAACGACGATTGGGCCCGCCAACGCCTTCGCAATCCTGGTCTTGTCCGTGCCGGACATTGTTCGCTTTCCGCTCGCCTTCTGATTCAAGTTGTTAAGATTCTGATTCAACCTCTGAGCCCGGCCAGCGCCCGCCTTGACCTGCGCCTTCGTTCGCGCGTCCGCACCAATTTCTCAAGCAAAATAATGGGCCTAGGCCATTCTTTTGAATCTCGTGCGGAGGGTGAGGCGGCCGTTTTTCTCCTGTTAAAGATCGATGCCCGGGGTCAAGCCCGGGCATGACGATCGAGAGTGGGAGCGCAGTTCGCTACCTCCGTCATTCCGGGGCGCGGACGCAAGCGTCACATTCTATGTCGTCCCCGCGAAAGCGGGGACCCATACGCCGCAGCAGGCGTTTTGCGGATGATGGAAGTGACCAGGCGACTCTTGCGATTCCCAATTGGCACAGAGGCTATGGGTCCCTGCGTCCGCAGGGACGACACTGAAATTCAGACACGCATCATCACCCCTGTTCTTATCGGCGCGGGGTTCGCCGTATTCCCAAACTCGCCTTCCATCTCTCGCCCCTTGATGAGGGCGCGCGGAACGCCGGGCGCATGACGCACCCGCAGCCTCGTGTGTAAAATGAGTTTAGACACACGAGTTAGTCACCACGGGTTCGCCAGTGTCACCCGGCGTTCCGCACGCGATGGTTTTTTCGGCTTGCTTCGTGCTCGCCCCGGTGGCGATTGATACGCTTTGGGTCGTCACCGTCGGGATTGAGCTGTCCGGAACAACTCCGGTGGTTTCCCGCGTGCCGGATGGCAATGCAGGCGCTCCGCTCCCTTGAGGCCAGCGGCGGGCCTCGGGACCACACGACTTGGGCCGGCGCGCAAGGCGTCGCAGGTAGGGCGCATCTCCGCCCTGGCCCGCAACGCGCAGCGCCGTCGTCCGCGCTTCAGCAAAGCGGGTCCATAGACGTCTGGTGTCTCCGATAAGGAGAGAGCAGACATCCCCAACCACCTCACGTCCGCGCCTGACGCTGCCGCGTCCACCGCACCCCGCCCCGCAATCCGTGACGATCGCGTATCGCCCCTCATCATGGGACGGGATGACAGGATTATAATCCTGTCTCAGAACATGTCAACAGACAGTTTTTGCGTTTCGTGAATCTTGTAAGACTTCGGATTTGTGATCTAAACGGCTAACAAGCTGACGGGTAGGATTCTTTCCGCAGCACGAGGTAGGAACGACGGCTTTAATTTCGACGAATGCGATCGAGAGACGTCGTTACTGGATCGACGAACTTCGGAAGCTGAGCGGGAGTTTTGTAGATGACTCTTCAAGAATGGAGCGAGAACTTAGTGCCGAAATAAAAAAAGACGGCATTCAATCCTTGCTAGACCATCTGCGGCTCTGCGGCGACATTCCGGAATCATATGCTCACGATTCATCTGAAGAAAAATTGTATTCTAAATACACCGACGCCCTCCTATGCGAAGCGTATAAATTTATAGGCCTAAAGAGTCTCGTCCTTGCAGAACGTGGGGATTCATCCGACGTGGAGGCGTTCGCTACTAAGTTCAGTTTTGTGGCAGACGCGAAGACGTTCCGCCTAAGTCGCACGGCAAAGAATCAAAAAGATTTCAAAGTTTCCGCGATGAACGTTTGGAAACGAGGCAAACCCCACGCGATGGTTGTATGCCCAATTTATCAACTTCCTTCAAAGAGCAGCCAAATCTACCAGCAAGCAACTTCGTTGAATGTTTGTATCTTCACCTACTCTCATCTGTCTGTGCTTGTGAAGTATTCAGCTAAGGAGGGCCGAAATAGAGCGGAAGAGCTTTTGCTCAGTATCTTTCAATCGGTTGAATCTCTAAATCCATCCAAAGAGGCGCACTCCTATTGGTCAGCCGTCAATAGACCTATGCTCGGATTTTCAACAAGCATTGGCGAACTTTGGACGGCAGAAAAGCAGGCAGCGATTGAGTCGATCAAAATTGCTAAAGACGAAGCACTTACTTTTCTAGCGCAACAACGTGAAAGAATCATGCGTATGAGCCACGAAGACGCCTTACGCGAATTGATCTCAGTGCATAAGATTGACAGCAAAGAGCGCGTAATTCGCAATGTCAGCGAAAATGGCATTTTGGGATTTGCATGAACATGTCGATGGCTCGATTGGTCGATACAATCATTCAAGATGATTGCGTGAACGTCCTGAAAGGACTTCCGGATGCCTCGATTGATATGGTTTTGACATCGCCACCTTACGACAATCTGAGAGTTTACGAAGGCTACAGTTTTCCATTCGAAGCCCTGGTGACCGAACTATATCGCGTAGTTAAGAGCGGCAGCGTTGTAGTGTGGGTTGTGGGGGATGCGACTATCGCTGGATCAGAGACAGGTAGTAGCTTTAGGCAAGCTCTGCATTTTCAGAAAGTCGGCTTCAATCTGCACGACACGATGATCTTTCGAAAACGAAATCCAATCCCGCAAATTTATCGCCGTCGCTACAATAATGAATTTGAGTACATGTTCGTGTTTAGCAAAGGCGTCGTGAAAACCCATAACCCAATTATGATTGATTGCCTTCATGCAGGACTTGAGCTTCAGAGTACGACATACAAGAATTATTCTAAAGGGCAACAAAAGCGAAAGAAGATGGCCAACCCAGTCAAAAGTCAAAAAATCAAAGGAAACATTTGGGAATACGTGGTTGGGAAAAACGCCGAAGATCAGGAAGCCAAAGGACATCCGGCTCCGTTCCCCTGCGAGTTGGCTCGAGATCATATTCGTTCTTGGTCAAACATAGATGACCTCGTTTTGGATCCAATGAGCGGTAGTGGCACAACTTGCAAAGTTGCACGCGAGTTGGGCAGACATTTCATCGGAATTGATGTCAGCGCTGATTACTGCAGTTTGGCGAGAGATCGTCTGAGTGGTAATCGGAGGAAAATTCAAACAAACAGAGGCGTTGAAGACGACTTGATTGCAGAGCTTCCGTTACTGGAAAAATTGCGAGGTTAAGTTTGCCGCTCGAGATGCTCGCGACCTCCTCGCTGTGGGATTGGTGACAAAGCCGCTTTACGCGACGTTAGGCTGCCTTCAATCCTCCTTCCAGCGTTCGTGTCCGGATGCTATAGGCAGCCCATCGGGCCGCTTGCGGCCCTCCCCGCCCGTCATTACGCCCTCCAAGGTAAGGCCCCCTTCCCCATGGCGAAAATCAAGGTCAAGAACCCGGTTGTCGAACTCGACGGCGACGAGATGACCCGGATCATCTGGCAATACATCAAGGACAAGCTGATCCTGCCGTTCCTCGATGTCGAGCTGATGTATTTCGACCTTGGCATGGAGTATCGCGACAAGACCAACGACAAGGTGACGGTGGACGCGGCCAACGCCATCAAGACGGTCGGCGTCGGCGTCAAATGCGCCACCATCACGCCGGACGAAGCCCGCGTGAAGGAATTCGGCCTCAAGGAAATGTGGAAGTCGCCGAACGGCACCATCCGCAACATTCTCGGCGGCGTGATCTTCCGCGAACCGATCATCTGCAAGAACGTGCCGCGCCTCGTGCCGGGCTGGACCAAGCCGATCATCATCGGGCGTCATGCCTATGGCGACCAGTATCGCGCCACCGACTTCAAGTTCCCGACCAAGGGCACCCTGTCGATGAAATTCGTCGGCGAGGACGGCACCGTGATCGAAAAGGAAGTGTTCAAGGCGCCCGAATCCGGCGTCGCCATGGGCATGTACAATCTCGACGGCTCGATCAAGGATTTCGCCCGCGCCTCGCTCAACTACGGGCTGTCGCGCGGCTATCCGGTGTATCTCTCGACCAAGAACACCATTCTCAAAGTCTATGACGGCCGCTTCAAGGACATCTTCCAGGATATCTACGACGCCGAGTTCAAGAAGGATTTCGAGGCCAAGGGCCTGACCTACGAGCACCGGCTGATCGACGACATGGTGGCGTCCGCGCTGAAGTGGTCCGGCGGCTATGTGTGGGCGTGCAAGAACTACGACGGCGACGTGCAGTCCGACACCGTGGCGCAGGGCTACGGCTCGCTGGGCCTGATGACCTCGGTGCTGCTGACGCCTGACGGTCAGGTGGTTGAGGCCGAAGCCGCCCACGGCACAGTGACGCGGCATTACCGCGAGCATCAGAAGGGCAAGGAAACCTCGACCAACTCGATCGCCTCGATCTTCGCGTGGACGCAGGGCCTCGCCCACCGCGCCAAGCTGGACAGCAACGACGATCTGATGACCTTCGCCAAGACGCTGGAGCGGGTCTGCGTCGATACCGTGGAGGCCGGATTCATGACCAAGGATCTGGCGCTGCTGGTCGGCGCGGACCAGCGCTGGCTCTCGACATCCGGGTTCCTCGACAAGGTGGCGGTGAACCTGACGGCGGCGATGGCGAAATGATCGTCAAGTGATGGCCCAAGCAACGGCGTAACGTCCCGCTGCCCGGAAGCGAAGACTCCCGAAACAACGGGAGGAAGCGCCACATGAAACGACACATCCTGATTGCCACTCTGGCGGTTGCCACGCCAATGGCTTTCGCATCAATCGCTGCCGCGCAAACCAAGCTGCCGGCGGAAATCGAGGCTGCGGGCGAAACCGCGTTCCTGACGCTGCATGCCGAAGGCGCGCAGGTTTACGAGTGCAAGGAAAAGGACGGCAAGCTCGGCTGGGCCGGCCGCGAGCCGATCGCGACCCTGATTCTCGATGGCAAGACCGTGGGCTGGCACGGCGTCGGCCCGGCGTGGGATCTCACCGATGGTAGTTCCCTCACCGGCAAGATTCTCGCGGTCGTTCCCGCCCCGACGGGCGACAAGGATGTGCCGTGGGTCAAGCTCGCGGTCGCATCCAGCCGTGGCACCGGCAAGCTGACGGGCGCGACGACGATCCAGCGCATCAACACCGTCGGCGGCAAGGCCAGCGGGACCTGCGCCAAGGCCGGCGAGTTGCAGAGCGTGGCGTATTCGACCGACTACGTGTTTTCGAAGAAGCCCTGAGCCATCAGCCGCCATCGATGCCGGTCGCGGTCCCTTCAAGGGGGCCGCACCACGTTTCGCGTGACCGAAACGCGCTGTTTACACCTGCGTTGCCTGCGTTAGCATCGCTCCGCAGATGCGCACAGACGCATCGGTTATGGGGAAACGCATGCCAGCCTTTGAGACGCTCACGCTCGATATCGCCGATCGCATCGCCCGCATCACGCTCAATCGCCCCGACGCCGCCAATGCGATGAATCTGGCGCTGGCGACAGACCTCTCGCGCGCCGCGCTGATCTGCGACACCGACAAGTCCGTGAAGGTCGTTCTTATCACCGGCAACGGCAAGATGTTCAGCGCCGGCGGCGATCTGAAATCGTTCGCGACCTTCGGAGACGAGACCCGTCTCAGGATCAAACAGGTCGCCGACGAACTGCACAAGGCGGTCTCGACCTTCGCGCGGATGACGCCTGTGGTCATCATCGCGGTGAACGGAACGGCGGCGGGCGCGGGATTCAGTCTCGCGATGATCGGGGATATCGTGATCGCAGCCGAATCCGCGAAGTTCATCATGGCCTACACCGCGGGCGGGCTGAGCCCGGACGGCAGCTCGACTTACTACATGCCGCGCCTGATCGGCATGCGCCGCACACAGGAACTGATGCTGACCAACCGCGTGCTGAGCGCGCGCGAGGCCTGTGACTGGGGCGTCGTCACCAGCATCGTGCCGGATGCGGAGCTTCAGGCGTCGGCGATGGCCCTCGCCCGGAAATTCGCAGACGGCCCGCTGCATGCCAACGGCGTGGTCAAGAAGCTGCTGCTGTGCACGCTCGGCAACAGCCTCGAAGAGCAGATGGAGCTTGAGGGCCGCGAGATCGCCAACACCACGACGACAGAGGACGCGAAAGAAGGCATCGCGGCGTTTCTGGCGAAGCGGAGGCCTGCGTTCAAATGATTATCCGGCCATTGCGCTCGCGATGGCTTCCAGCGCGGCATCCGCCTTTGAACCATCGGGGCCGCCGGCCTGCGCCATGTCGGGTCGGCCACCGCCGCCCTTGCCGCCAAGCGCCTCGGAGGCGACCTTGACCAGATCGACCGCGCTATAGCGCGACGTGAGATCAGGCGTGACGCCGACGACAACACCGGCCTTGCCGTCTTCGGTAACGCCGACGATTGCGACGACGCCCTGCCCGACACGCTTTTTGCCGTCGTCGGCGAGGCTCTTGAGATCCTTCATCTCGATGCCCTGTACGGCGCGGGCGAAAAACTTCACATCGCCGATGGTGCGGATGTCGGTCGCGGGTGCGCTACCGCCGGCGGATGCACCGCCGCCCATCGCCAATTTCTTGCGTGCGTCGGCCAGATCGCGCTCGAGCTTCTTGCGCTCCTCGATCAATGCGGCGACGCGGGAGGGCATGTCGTCCAGCGTCGTTTTCAATTCGGCAGCCGCCGTGCGAGCAAGCTGGATGTTGCTGTTGGCGTGGTGCCGCGCGGTTTTGCCGGTCAGCGCCTCGATGCGCCTCACGCCGGAGGCCACCGCGCTCTCGCCGGTGATCGAAATCAGACCGATGTCGCCGGTGCGCTTCACATGCGTGCCGCCGCACAATTCCACCGACCAGCCGAGCGTATTGCCGCTCCCGGCGCCCATCGACACGACGCGCACCTCGTCGCCGTATTTCTCGCCGAACAGCGCACGCGCGCCGGCGGCCCGCGCATCGTCCACCGCCATCAGCCGCGTGGTGACCGCGCCGTTCTCGACCACGACATCGTTGGCGATGTCCTCGATCTTGCGCAGTTCATCTGGCGTGATCGGTTTGGTGTGCGCGAAGTCGAAGCGCAGCCGCTCCGGAGATACCAGCGACCCGCGCTGGGCAATGTGATCACCCAGCACCAGCCGCAGCGCCTCGTGCAACAAATGCGTCGCCGAGTGATTGGCGCGGATCGCGCCGCGCCGCGCCGGATCGACCTCCAACGCAAGCGCAACGCCAGGTTTCAGCGTGCCTTGTTCGACAGTGCCGATATGCGCGAACAGGTCGCCGGCCTTCTTTTGCGTATCGGTCACGCGAAAACGCAGACCGCCTTCGCCAACCAGCATGCCGGTGTCGCCGACCTGACCGCCCGACTCGGCGTAGAACGGCGTCTGGTTGAGAACGACCGACCCGCTCTCGCCCTTCTTCAGTTCCTTTGCTTCCGCGCCATCCTTCACCAGCGCGGCCGCAACGCCTTCGGCGCTTTCGGTCTCATAACCGAGAAACTCGGTCGCGCCATGTTTTTCGCGCAGACCGAACCACACGGCCTCGGATGCAGTATCGCCCGAGCCTGCCCACGATGCGCGCGCCTTGACGCGCTGCTTCTCCATCGCGACGTTGAACGCATCGAGGTCGACATCGATGTTGCGCGAGCGTAGCGCGTCTTGCGTGAGATCGAGCGGGAAGCCGTAAGTATCATAGAGCGTAAACGCGGTCTCGCCCTTCAGGCGATCCCCGGATTTCAACGACCGGCTTTCCTCATCGAGAATCGACAGGCCCCGCTCCAGCGTCTTGCGGAAACGGGTTTCTTCCAGCCGCAGCGTTTCCTCGATCAGGGATTCGGCGCGCACCAGTTCCGGATAGGCCTGACCCATCTCGCGCACCAGCGCCCACACCAGCCGGTACATCAGCGGGTCCTTGGCGCCGAGCAACTGCGCATGGCGCATCGCGCGGCGCATGATCCGGCGCAGCACGTAACCGCGGCCCTCGTTCGAAGGCAGCACGCCGTCGGCGATCAGGAACGACGAGGAACGCAGATGATCGGCGATCACACGGAACGACGCGACGTTCTGCGCGGTCGCTCCGTGCCCCAAGGCAGAAGCAGTGGCGTCGATGACGTTCTTGAACAGATCGGTCTCGAAGACGCTGTCGGCGCCCTGCAGGATGGCGGCCATGCGCTCCAGCCCCATGCCGGTGTCGATCGAAGGTCGCGGCAGCGGCACGCGCTCCTCCTTCGTCACCTGCTCGTACTGCATGAAGACCAGATTCCAGAATTCAAGAAAGCGGTCGCCGTCTTCCTCCGGACTGCCCGGAGGCCCACCCTGGATGTGCTCGCCGCGATCAATAAAAATTTCCGAACACGGACCGCACGGGCCGGTGTCGCCCATCGCCCAGAAATTGTCCGACGTCGGGATGCGGATGATGCGGTCATCCGAGAAGCCCGCGATCTTCTTCCAGTAACCGGCCGCCTCGTCATCGGTGTGATAGACCGTGACGAGCAGCTTGTCCTTTTTCAGCCCGAACTCCTTGGTGACAAGGTTCCAGGCAAGTTCGACCGCGCGCTCCTTGAAGTAGTCGCCGAACGAAAAGTTGCCCAGCATCTCGAAGAAGGTGAGATGGCGCGCGGTATAGCCGACATTGTCGAGATCGTTGTGCTTACCGCCGGCGCGAACGCATTTCTGCGACGTCGTCGCGCGCTGATACGGCCGCTTTTCCAGTCCGGTAAAGACGTTCTTGAACTGCACCATGCCGGCGTTGGTGAACATCAGCGTCGGGTCGTTGCGCGGCACGAGCGGCGATGACGGCACGATCTCGTGGCCGTTCTTGCCGAAATAATTCAGGAATGCCGATCTGATCTCGTTAACGCCGCTCATCGTCGTCCAATCGTCCTTCTGCACCCGCACTCTGAATCCAGCGCTCACGGGGTCTGCCAGCAATGTCGTGCTGATACGGGAAACATCCCGATTGAGCTTATTAGACGCCGCCGATTGCCCTGTCCAGAAAGCCGGATACAGGCAAAACAACGCAATGGACGCCAAGGACCGAAGTCCTTGGGTTGCATGGGAGGGTCAAAGCCAGTCCGTCTGGCGACGGCTCAGAAGCGCGACGGGACGTACATTTCCGGCGGGATCGGTCCGCGCAGGTAATCAGGGTTTCGCACCCGCGGCGGCAGGACCACGGGCTGATGCGCCACTTCCTTGTAGGGCATCTGGTCGAGCAGATGCGCGATGCAATTGAGCCGGGCGCGCTTCTTGTCCACCGCATCGACGATCCACCACGGCGACTCCGGAGTGTGGGTGTGCTCCAGCATCGCTTCCTTGGCCTTGGTATATTGTTCCCAGCGGCTGCGCGCCTCGACATCCATCGGGCTCAGCTTCCATTGCTTGAGCGGGTCGCGGATTCGCATGGTGAAGCGGAATTGCTGCTCGTCGTCAGTGATCGAGAACCAGTACTTGATGAGAATGGTGCCGGAGCGGATCAGCATGTTCTCGAACTCGGGCACCGAGCGGAAGAATTCCTGATACTGCTCTTCGGTGCAGAAGCCCATGACGCGCTCAACGCCGGCGCGGTTGTACCAGCTCCGATCGAACAGCACGATTTCACCGCCGGCTGGCAGATGCGCCACATAGCGCTGGAAATACCATTGCGTGCGCTCGCGCTCGTTCGGCGCAGGCAACGCTGCGACCCGGCATATGCGCGGATTGAGCCGTTGGGTGATACGCTTGATGGCGCCGCCCTTGCCGGCCGAATCGCGGCCCTCGAACAGCACGACGACCTTTTTCTTTTCGTGCTGAACCCAGTCCTGCAGCTTGACGAGTTCGCCCTGCAGGCGGAACAGCTCGTTGAAGTAAACCCTGCGATCGATCGAAGGACCGCCCGACAGGCCCTCGGCGTCTCCGGCGAGCGCATCCAGCCGCCCGTCGTCGAGTTCCAGTTCAAGCTCCTCATCGAGCGTGTCCGCGATATCCTGCTTGATGCGTTCGCGCAGCGCCAGATTATTGGTCTCGGTCGCCATCGATATCTCCTGGGGTCGCCGGAATGGGTGCGTTTGACATGCAGCGCCCAGACGACAGCGATGTGACGGGGCAACGGCACCGCATCCGCAGGCAGCAGTTTGCGGCAACTTTGTTCAACACAACCACGAGATAGCCGTGAAAAGCGGCACGGCCCGCGTTGACAGTCTTGGTCCGGCCGTGTTTCCGTCCCATATAGTTGAGAATTACATCGCGTTGGGAGAGACCGGCTTCGCGCCGGCGCCGAAGGAGCAACCGCCCCGGAAACTCTCAGGCAAACGGACCGCGCGATCGTTCGATATCTGGAAAGAGACGCGGCCCGCTCCATGTAAAAGAGCGGGTGCGGCGTCCGCCGACGGGATAATACTCTCAGGCACAAAGACAGATGGGGCTTCGACAGGTTTTCGGAACAGGTCCGAGAACCGTCAGGAGCCCTGTGATGCTTGCTCGCGAACCAGAATCGCTGAAACGGGTTCCCCTCCACGATCTGCATGTGGCGCGTGGCGGCAAGATGGTGCCGTTCGCCGGCTATGACATGCCGGTTCAATATGCCGCGGGCGTGCTCAAGGAGCATCTGCATACGCGCAGCCGCGCCGGCCTGTTCGATGTCTCCCATATGGGCCAGATCGCGTTGCGGCCGAAATCCGGCCGCGTCGAGGACGCCGCTCTGGCTCTGGAGCGCCTCGTGCCGCAGGACATTCTCGGCATCGTGCCCAATCGCCAGCGTTATGCGCTCTTCACCAATGACAGCGGCGGGATTCTCGACGATCTGATGGTGGCGAATTTCGGCGACCACCTGTTTCTCGTGGTCAACGCCGCATGCAAGGCGCAGGACGAAGCGCATCTGCGCAAGCATCTTTCCGGCGACTGCGACATCGAACCGCTGATCGATCGCGCGCTGATCGCATTGCAGGGGCCAAAGGCCGAGGGCGTGCTGGCGCATTTCGCGCCCACAGTCGCATCGATGACCTTCATGGATGCCGGTCCGCAAACGATCACGGTGAATGGGAACCCGCTCGCCTGCTTTGTGTCGCGCTCCGGCTACACTGGCGAAGACGGCTTTGAGATTTCCATCCCGGCTGGCGATGCGGAATTGCTCGCGACCGCCCTGCTCGATCATCCGGATGTGCTGCCGATCGGCCTTGGCGCACGCGACAGCCTGCGGCTCGAGGCCGGGCTTTGTCTGTACGGCCACGACATCGACGAGACCACGACGCCGGTCGAGGCCGCCCTCGAATGGTCGATCCAGAAAATCCGCCGTAGCGGCGGCGAACGGGCCGGCGGATTTCCCGGTGCGGACGTCATTCTTTCTCAACTGCAAACCGGTGCATCACGGCGGCGTGTCGGTTTGCGTCCCGAAGGCCGCGCGCCGGTACGCGAAAATGCGCCGCTGTTTGCCGACAGTATGTCGACTGCGCAGATCGGCAAGATCACATCCGGCGGGTTCGGCCCGAGCCTGAATGCGCCGGTGGCGATGGGCTATCTGCCGAAGCCGCAATCGCCGGGCGCAAAGGGCGTCGCCGAAATGTCGTTCGCCGAAGTGCGCGGGCAGAAATTGCTGCTGAAACTGTCCGCCATGCCGTTCGTCGCCAACACATACAAACGCTGAGGATTTCCAATGACGACCCTGTACACGACCGATCACGAATGGCTCCGCATCGATGGCGACATTGCCACCATCGGCGTTACCGATTACGCGCAGTCGCAACTCGGCGATGTCGTGTTCGTCGAATTGCCGAAAGTCGGCAGCAAGTTGACGAAGGCCGCGGCCGTCGCCGTGGTCGAATCGGTCAAGGCCGCCTCCGATGTCTACGCGCCGATCACTGGCGAAGTGACCGAGGTCAACGAGGAATTGGTCGCGGACCCCGCGCTGGTCAACTCCGATGCCGGCGGCAAGGCGTGGTTCTTCAAGATTCGTATCGCCGACAAGAGCGAACTCGACGGCCTGATGGATGAAGCCGCTTACAAGGCTCACACAGGATAGCCTGACCCTCATGGTGAGGAGACCGCGAAGCGGTCGAACCAAGAGGCCAAAGATACCTTCATCCTTCGAGACACGATCCAAGAGGATCGCTCCTCAGGATGAGGCAGAGGACAGTAGGCGCGAAGGATTTTGAGCATGACGAAAATCTCTGAACCCGCGACCACGTTCGCACAGCGCCACATCGGCCCGTCAGCGCGCGAAACCGAAGCGATGCTGAAGACGGTGGGCGCCATCAGCCTCGACGCGCTGATGAGCGAGACGCTGCCGGCATCCATCCGTCAGAAGGCACCGCTCGATCTTGGCCCTGCGATGAGCGAGACGCAGGTGCTCGCGCACATGAGCGAACTTGCCGCACAGAACCGGATTTTCACATCGCTGATCGGTCAGGGCTATTCGGGAACGATCTTGCCGGCGGTCATCCAGCGCAACATTCTGGAAAATCCGGCCTGGTACACGGCCTATACGCCCTATCAGCCCGAAATCAGCCAGGGACGGCTCGAAGCGCTGTTCAATTACCAGACCATGATCTGCGATCTGACCGGACTCGATGTCGCCAACGCCTCGCTGCTCGATGAAGGGACCGCGGCAGCCGAAGCCATGGCGCTGGCCGAACGCGCGTCGCAGTCGGAGGCGACAACGTTCTTCGTCGATCACGAAGTTCATCCGCAAACGCTTGCCGTGTTGCGCCAGCGGGCCGAACCGCTCGGCTGGAGCGTCGTCACCGGCGATCCGGAGCGCGATCTCGACAACGCGAACGTATTCGGCGCGCTGTTGCAATATCCCGGCACGCACGGCGCGGTGCGCGATCTGCGCGAGGTGATCGCAGGCTTGCAGTCCAGAGGCGCGCTCGCGATTGTTGCTGCCGATCCGCTGGCGCTGACGCTGTTGACCTCGCCCGGCGAGCTTGGCGCGGACATCGCGATCGGCTCGACGCAACGCTTCGGCGTG
Source organism: Hyphomicrobiales bacterium (assembly GCA_021732215.1). Lineage (GTDB taxonomy): Bacteria > Pseudomonadota > Alphaproteobacteria > Rhizobiales > Xanthobacteraceae > SG-bin9. The sequence goes on along the minus strand of JAKFVL010000003.1, from coordinate 157,570 downwards.
CCCATGGGATACGGCGGACCGCATGCGGCCTACATGGCGGTTCGCGATGCACTGAAGCGCTCGCTGCCCGGCCGCATCGTCGGGTTGTCGGTGGATTCGCGCGGCGCACCCGCCTATCGCCTCGCGTTGCAGACCCGCGAACAGCACATCCGCCGCGAGAAGGCGACGTCGAACATCTGCACCGCGCAGGTGCTGCTCGCGGTGATCGCCGCGATGTACGCAGTCTATCATGGCCCCGAAGGTCTCACCCAGATCGCGCGCACCGTCCATCGCCGCACGGCTGTGCTCGCGGCGGGGCTGCGCAAGCTCGGCTTCGCGCCACGGGACGAGAGTTTCTTCGATACGGTGACGGTGAGCGCGGGAGAGAAACGCGCCGAGATTCTCGCACGCGCGGCTGCCGAGACCATAAATCTGCGCAGTGACGGCGACCTAGTCTCTATCGCGCTGGACGAGACCACGACGCCGGAGATCGTTGAGGCAGTCTGGCGCGCGTTCGGCGGCACGCTGACCTACGCGGATATCGAGCTGGAAGCGCGCGACGCCATTCCCGCCACCATGAAGCGCACGACGGCTTTCCTGACGCATCCGGTGTTTCATACCCATCGCTCGGAGACGGCGCTGTTGCGCTATATGCGCAAGCTGGCCGACCGCGATCTCGCGCTCGACCGCGCCATGATCCCGCTCGGCTCCTGCACCATGAAGCTCAACGCCACCACGGAAATGATTCCGCTGACCTGGCCCGCGTTCGGCGCGCTGCACCCGTTCGCGCCCCGCGAACAGGCGGAGGGCTACCACGCAATGTTCACAGCGCTCGAGAAGTGGCTGATCGATATCACCGGCTATGACGCGATCTCGCTGCAGCCGAACTCCGGCGCGCAGGGCGAGTACGCCGGGCTCTTGGCGATCCGCAGCTATCACCGCTCGCGCGGCGACGATCACCGCAACGTCTGCCTGATCCCCTCCTCTGCGCACGGCACCAATCCGGCGTCCGCGCACATGGCCGGCATGGAGGTGGTGGTAACGGCTTGCGATGCGCGCGGCGACGTGGATGTGGATGATTTGCGCGCCAAGGCGAAGCAGCATGCGGACAGGTTGGCGGCGGTGATGATCACCTATCCCTCGACGCATGGCGTGTTCGAGGAGCACATCCGCGACATCTGCGACATCGCGCATGAGCACGGCGGACAGGTCTATCTCGACGGCGCCAACATGAATGCGCAGGTGGGACTGTCGCGGCCCGGCGACTACGGCGCCGATGTCAGCCATCTCAACCTGCACAAGACGTTCTGCATTCCGCACGGCGGCGGCGGCCCCGGCATGGGCCCGATCGGGGTGAAGAAGCACCTCGCGCCGTTCCTGCCCGGCGATCCGTCGGCACGCGGAACAACGCCAGTCGGCCAAATCTCTGTAGGACCGGTGTCGGCGGCGCCCTATGGTTCGGCGTCGATCCTCACCATCTCCTACATCTACATCGCGATGATGGGCGGCGACGGACTGACCCGCGCGACGCAGATGGCGATCCTCAACGCCAATTACATCGCGGCCCGGCTCGATCCGCATTTTCCGGTGCTGTACAAGAACGCGCGCGGCCGCGTCGCGCACGAGTGCATCGTCGATCCGCGCGCGCTGAAATCGTCCAGCGGCGTCACCGTCGATGACATCGCCAAGCGGCTCATCGATTATGGCTTCCATGCGCCGACCATGAGCTTCCCGGTGGCGGGAACTCTCATGATCGAGCCGACCGAATCCGAATCGAAAGTGGAGCTGGACCGGTTCTGCGATGCCATGATCGCGATCCGGCGCGAGATTGCGGATGTCGAATCCGGGCGCTACCCGATCGCCGCATCGCCGCTACGATACGCACCGCATACCGTTCACGACATCGCCGACGACAGCTGGCAGCGGCCGTATACGCGCGCCGAGGGCTGTTTTCCCGAAGGCTCGTCGCGCACCGACAAGTACTGGAGCCCGGTCGGACGGGTCGACAACGTCCACGGCGACCGCAATCTGGTGTGCTCGTGCCCGCCGGTGTCGGACTATGCGCAGGCAGCGGAGTAGCAGGTCATCGTCATGCCCGCGCTTGTCGCGGGCATCCACGTCTTAAATGCATGTCGTAAAGCAGGACGTGGATGGCCGGGACAAACCCGGCCATGACAAAAAAAGGCCGGTACAGCAAAAAACCGCGAGCCGGCCTTATGCACGCATCCTTTTGCGGGATACGCGACGGCCGTCGCGGCTTTTCACTCCATCAACCAACACTCGATCGGCATGATCTGCCGTACGCAACACCACGCTGGAATGGGATGCGGCAAGTACTGCGAGGTGTGGGCAACACACCTCTCGCAATTCCTGCCGCCTCACCGAGGCTCAAGCACTCTCACAACCCGAGCTTCGGAAACTGTCAGCAGCAACGGACGATCAGTCGTCGGACGGCTCCTCGCCGTCGGCGTCGCGCTCGGGCGAGCCCGCCAGAATCTGTTCGGCGATCAGACCGGAGTTCTGGCGAATCGACGCCTCGATCTTGGCCGTCATTTCCGGATTGGCTTTGAGGAACGCCTTGGAGTTCTCGCGGCCCTGACCGAGCCGCTGGCTGTCGTAGGAGAACCACGCGCCGGATTTCTCGACGATTCCCGCTTTGACGCCGAGGTCAAGGATTTCGCCCATCTTGGAGACGCCCTCGCCGTACATGATGTCGAACTCGACCTGCTTGAATGGCGGCGCGAGCTTGTTCTTCACCACCTTGACGCGGGTCTGGTTGCCGACCACTTCGTCGCGCTCCTTGATCGCGCCGATGCGGCGGATGTCGAGACGGACGGAGGCGTAGAACTTCAGCGCGTTGCCGCCGGTGGTGGTTTCCGGTGAGCCGTACATCACCCCGATCTTCATGCGGATCTGGTTGATGAAGATCACCATGGTGTTGGACTTGTTGATCGAGGCGGTGAGCTTGCGCAGTGCCTGGCTCATCAGCCGCGCCTGCAGGCCGGGCAGCGCGTCACCCATTTCGCCTTCGAGCTCGGCGCGCGGCACCAATGCCGCCACCGAATCGACGATCAGCACATCCACCGCACCGGAGCGCACCAGCGTATCGGCGATTTCCAGCGCCTGTTCGCCGTGATCGGGCTGCGAGATCAGAAGTTCATCGACATTGACGCCGAGCTTGCGGGCATAAACCGGATCGAGCGCGTGTTCGGCGTCGATGAAGGCGCAGATGCCGCCCTTCTTCTGGGCCTCGGCGGCGCAATGCAGCGCCAGCGTGGTCTTGCCGGAGGATTCCGGTCCGTAAATCTCGACCACCCGCCCTTTGGGCAGCCCGCCGACGCCGAGCGCGATATCAAGCCCGAGCGAGCCCGAGGAAATCGTCTCGATATCCATCGACTTGTCGTTCTTGCCGAGCTTCATCACCGAGCCCTTGCCGAACTGGCGCTCGATCTGGGAGAGCGCCGCGGCCAGGGCCTTGGTCTTGTCCATGGAAGATCCTTCGACGATACGCAAATTGGCCTGGGACATCGGTCGCGCTCCTTATGAACGGGATTCGCCGCACGCCAAAATCGAATTCTCGTTCGAATCCGGCTTGGGGCTGGCTTTAATCAGGTGCCAGCAATGTACCCCATTTGTTCTCAGTTCGCAATATGTTCTTTTTGGAACCACGGGTCATTGCCTGTTTCGGACACCATTGGCAGGTTTGAGAACGGCAACGGCGCTTGAACCGCCGTCGCGGACCAACGACCTTTCAGTCAAATGACTCTTGCTAGCGGTGCTTGATTACCAGAATTGGCAGGTAGAGTGTCGAACATGGCCAAGATTACGATGGGGTTGTGCAATTGCGCACACTCTGGAGGGTTCTATGGCTGGGGTATCTGGCGTCAACAGCGTCTATGTGGTCGTGGACGATTACGGAAATGTATTTCATGTCGACGGCACGCAAGGCGGCAAAGGCTCGGGCGGAAGGATACAGGGATTGCCCCCGTTCTCGGTGGCATGCTCGTCGTCACACGGCGGCGCAAACGAGACCTGCATCATTTCAGACGCTGCCGGTAATGTATGGCGCGGCAAACCGCGGGGCGGCGAATTCAAGCCTCTCTAAATCCAAGCCCGTCTGGATGCCAAAAGCCGAGGCCGCCCTGGTTGGCGGCCTCTTTCGTTGCGATGCCAGGCATCCCGCGCGGTCTGAGCTTTCGCTGATCCGGGTTTCCGGATAGTTTTCGGGCAAGCGGAAAACAGAGAGCCTTCCATGCGCGCCTGGGTGATTGCGTTCGTCGTCGTTGCCACAAGCATTGCCCTCTCTCCGGCGCATGCGCAGCGCAAGGGCGATCCGGGGCGTCCCACGTTGCCGGCGGAAAAAACCGAAAGCCCGGCCGAGAAGAAGGCCCGGGAAGACGCCTACAACGACGCGCTGAAACGCATCCCCGAATCCAAGGACAAATACGATCCCTGGAAGATCGCGCGCTAAGCACGCAATATCACGCGCCAACGGCGTGCCGCTCATCGCCTATCCGATCCTGTCGCGCTCGAACGAAAACGCATCGTAGTCCGCGCGCTCGTTGCCTGCGATCGTATCCGCAATCACGCGCGAGGCGAGAAAGCTGAACGTGATGCCGTTGCCGCCGTAGCCGTAGGCGCCGAGCATGCGCGGCTGTCCGGGCACGCGCCCGATCATCGGCAGGCTGTCGATGGTCTTTCCGAATGCACCGGCCCAGGCAAACTCCGCGACCGGCTTCGCCTGTGGACGCAGACGCCGCAATTCGGACAGCAGCCGCCCGGTCTTTGCGGCAATCAGCGCATCGCGCGCGTCCGGCTCGACGATGTCGGTCTCATCCTCGCCGCCGATGATGATGCGTCCGTCCGTCGTGGTCCGTGCGTAGTGATAACTCTCCGACGCCTCCCAGATCAGCGCGTCCTCCGGCCAGAGCGCGGAGCGTCGTTGCGGAGGCGTACAGATCGCCCAGCTCGATGCGAGGCTATGGAGATCGGAGCGCACGACGTCGGGCAACGCATAACCGGTGGCGAGCACGATCCATTTTGCGGCAACGACCCTTCCGTTGTCGAGTTCGATGGCCGCTTCCGTCGCGCTGGAATCGAAATCGCACGCCTGGGCGTCGAACAGCCGCGCGCCGCGCGAGGCTGCGATCGCAAGCAGGCCCTGCGACAACATCACCGGATCGACGTCGGCCGAACCCGGCGACAACAACGCCGCTTCGCGCCCGATGCCGAAGCGCGACAACACGGCCTGATGATCGAGGAATTCACCGGGCAGCCCCGCGCGCCTGCGCAACTCGTGCTCTTCGAGCAGGATCTGCGGACCGCTTTCGCCCGCCGCCAGATACAGCGAGGGATTGGCGCGGGCATGGCAATCGACCGCTAGTTCCGAAATCAGCGCAAGCAGGCCTGACGCGGCAGCCGCGCTCTGGCGATAGATAGTCGCGGCGCGCTCGAAGCCATGCGAGATCACGAAGTCACGCAGCGGCCTGTCGATCTCCCAGAGCAGCATCGCCGTGCTGGCGACGGTGGAGCCAAGACCGGGCTGCTCGCGATCGACAATGCAGACATCCAGTCCCTGTCGCGTCAGATTCTCGGCGGCCAGCGCGCCGGTGATGCCTGCGCCAACCACAACGACATCGCAGCGAATACTCTCGTGCAGATGCGCCATTGGCACGCGGCGAGCGTGGGGCTGCCATGGCGTCCTTCCGCCGTGCAGATCGTCCTGGTCCGACGCCGCGAGATCAAACATCGACGATCCTTTGACGTCCAACACCCTGGCGCGCACAAAAGTTCCCCTCGTGGAACGCGCGGATATCCTGAATCAAACGTTAAATCCCTGCCCCGTCTCCGTGCGGTCGATTTCAACTGCAAGTAAGGCGCGCATGCGATGTTGCACCTCATGAAACTGCGAAAGTCGCAGGAGGTGAAGCGATGCAACAAGTAATTCAGGACAGGCGGAGGACGCCGCGGCATCGCGTCTTCAAGGGCGCGCTGATTGCATTTCAGGGCCGAAGCGTCAGCTGTACCGTCCGCAACATGTCGGACGGCGGCGCCGGTCTGGATATCGAGGGTTCGCAGGCGGTCCCGCCGTCATTTACGCTGGTGCTGGAAGCCGACCGCGTCATCAGGCGTTGCGAGATGAGATGGCGCACCGATCAGCGCGCAGGCGTCGCGTTTGCCTGAGCGATCCCGCTCCGGCTGAATCAAGCGCGCTTGACGGCCTTGCCCTTCGGAATGCTGCCCTTGGGCGCTTCCGGCTTCGCCCATTCCATGGTGGGTGCGTAACGGCAGGTCGCGTCGCCGGGCTTGAGCGGCGGCGCGCCGGGCTTGATCTCGACGCCCATCACCGCGCGCGCGGATCCAAAACTCACCACAACCACATCGCGCGTGCGCTGACCTGGCCGCGGCTGACATTCCTCGATGATGAGCAGACCGGGCTCGTTCCGGCTGATGCGGCCAGCCTTGTACCATTTCTTGGAACGGGCCTCGCGAAAATCGTCGACGGTTTCGCCCACGTACGCAATCTGTGAAGCCAGCACGCGATAACCGATGCGCGCGAAGTGCGCCACGATGTCGCTGTCTGTCATGTTGATGCGCTCTCGTGCATCGCTCATCGGATCGATCCTCGTCCAGCATTCTGCTTCGAATCTCTGAATTCGCCCGAAACGGGGCAAAATCCTGCGGATTATGCGGTGAGAGGGGGCCTTAAAGCCTTAACAGGCCGCGTCTGCGAATAACACGTATGCATCAACACGGTCGAATTCGGCGCTCATGCTCAACGAAGCGTTAACGGTAAACGCAACGTTAATCGCGCAACTACCATTTAATACTTCACCCGCATGATATTTTTCGATCTCGCATTTAGCGTGTGAACGGGATCGATCAGGCAAACGCTGCGCATGCTTTAACGCAGCAGCGAATATGCCGTAGGTGTGGGAAAGAATAACGTGAGCGAGACTGCCAACTCGACCCGAACGGTATTGCCAGACGGAACCGCTGCCCTCAGGCAGGCGCAGCTGTTGCGCAAGCCTTCGATCGGCGCCGGCATGCCGCCGCAGCTTTGTCCGATCGCCGATCTCGATGACGAGGCTTGGGAAGCTCTCGCGGAGCGAGCCACCGAGCCCAACGGATATTACCTGCCCGAATGGCTGTCGGCTGTCAGCGCAACCGCGCGCGGCCGCATCGGCGCCAATGCGCTCTGCGCGTGGGACAGGTCCGAGGCGCGCCCTCGTCTGCTGGGGCTGATCCCCCTGATCTCGCTGTGGCGCACCTACCGCATTCCGCTGCCCGGTCTTGCCAGCGCCGATCCTTACGGCACGCTTGGCACGCCGTTGCTCGATCGTAACGACCCTGTGGCGGCCGCGAACGCCTTGATCGCCGAGGCGCGGGCGTCCGGCACGCACGCCTTGCTGCTTCGCGATGTTGCGATCGAAAGCCGCGCCGCGGATGCGTTTCGCGCGGCGCTCGCTTCGCTGGGTCTGCAGCCCGCGATCATCCAGTCTCACAAGCGCGCCTGTCTCGATGCGACGCGCGATGCCGAGGAATTGCTGCGCGACGCGCTCGGCGCAAAGAAACTCAAGGAACTGCGCCGTCAGCGCAATCGTCTCGCTGAAATGGGCGAGGTTGTTTTCGTCATCTCGCGGACGCCGGATGAAGTCGCCCGCGCGCTCGACACGTTCCTGGTGCTGGAATCGAGCGGCTGGAAGGCCAAACGCGGCACCGCACTGCTGCAGCACGGCGGCGACAGTGCATTTATCCGCCGCGCAGCCGTTGAACTTTCGGCTCAGGGCCGCTGCGAGATCGTGACGCTGATGGCCGGCGCCACGCCGGTCGCATCCGCGGTTGTTCTGCGGCATCTGGACCGCGCGTTCTATTTCAAGCTCGGCGTCGACGAGCGCTACGCCAGACTGTCGCCGGGCGTGCAGTTGACCATAGATCTGACGCGCTATCTCTGCGCCGATCCCGACATCGCAACCGTCGACTCCACGGCAGCCCCCGGTCATCCGATGATCGATCCGATCTGGCGCGGACGGCTTGCGATCGGCGACATGCTGATCCCGCTCCGCCGCAACGATCCGGTTTTTGCATTGATCCGCGCCAGCCTCGCACTGCGCCGCGCGGTTCGCGAACCCATCCGTCATTTCATCAAGGTCTTTCGAGATTTCAAGGAGAAACGCCCATGAACGCCGCATCGAACGTCGCGCCGGTGATCACCGCGGACAACCAGTCGCTGAAGCGGGATTTTCCGCTGAAGCCGTTTGCGATCCATCACAAGCTGGTCGGCCATCCGCTGCTGATGCTGCCGCGCATCGCCCAGCTCGCCTCCGAGCTGCCGCGCGACCTGATCGAATACAACTCGGGCAAGGTCGCGATCAGCCAGGACCCCGACGCGATCCCGACCGTCGATCTCGATCCGGTCGAGGTGGTGAAGCGCATCGAAACCGCCGGCGCGTGGATGGTGCTCAAGCGCATCGAGAACTCGCAAGAATACAAGAAGCTGCTCGAGGATACGCTGCTGTCGGTGGCAAAAGCCCGCGGCTTCAACAGTCTGGCCGACGCCGGCTTCGAACAGCTCGAAGGCTTCCTGTTCGTGTCATCGCCGAAATCGACCACGCCGTTCCATCTCGACAGCGAGGACAACTTCTTCGTCCAGATTCACGGCGAGAAGTTCTTCACAATCTACGACAACGCAGACCGCTCGATCGCCGACGACGCCGAAATCGAACGCTCGATGACCAAGCACCGCAATCTGAAGTTCGATGAGAGCTTCGCGCCGCGCGCCACCGAGTTCCGCATGTTCGGCGGCGACGGCTGTTACGTGCCGTACCAGTGGCCGCACTGGGTGCGCACGGCTGACAGCTATTCGATCTCGATGGCGATCACCTGGAAGACGCGCGAGGTCCGCCGCAACAACGACCTGCACTTCTTCAATTCGATGCTGCGCGGCATCGGTTTGCCGCAGCAGGCGCCCGGCAAGAACCCCATGTTCGACGCGGTGAAGCTCGCCTTCTATCGCAGCGTGCTGGCGATCGTGAACCCGCTGCGCTCCTCGTTCGCAATCCGCAAGGTGCTGCGCCGTATCGCGCTCGGCAAGAAGGCGAATTATTACCTGAAGGATGCGTGAGAGCGTTCCCGCTAGCACCTCGTCGTCATGCCCGCGCTTGTCGCAGGCATCCACGTCTTCCTTCGATTGCGGCAAAGACGTGGATGGCCGGGACTTAAGCAAGCGAATGCGACGCCGTTCTTCGAACGGCTACGCCCGGCCATGACGACAAACTAAGATTCAGCCTCCACCCGCAGCGATGACGGCGCCTGCCCCATCGCCTTGCGGAAAGCGGACGAGAATGCGCTGGCGCTGCGATAGCCGTTGCGTTCGGCAATGCGTGCGATCGGCTCACCCGCGACAATCGCTTCCAGCGCGTTGTGAAAGCGCACCCGCTGCCGCCACGTGCTGAAGCTCATTCCCAGTTCTGCCTCGAACAGGCGCGCCAGCGTCCGCGCCGACGCGCCCGCGGTATCCACCCAGTTGTCCAGCGTAAGGCGGCTTGCCGGATCGTCCAGCAGCGCGCTGCACAGCCGCAACAATCGCGCATCGCGCGGCATCGGGACCACCAGCGACAAGCGTTGCGCTTTCGCGATCTCCGCCAAAATCAAGAACGCCACTGCCCCGGCGCGGCCCTGCTCGTCATAAATTACCGGCTCATCGATCAGCGCCAGCACCAGCTCGCGCAACAGCGGCGACACTTCCAGCACCGCCGGCGCGGACGGCAAGTCGTCATGCGCATCGCGCGATATATAGAGCGTGCGCATCTCCACGTCGCCGCGCATGCTGATGGCATGCACGGTCTGCGACGGCAGATACACCGCACGATCCGGCGGCACGATCCATGCCTCGCTTGTGGTGCGCACACGCATGACACCGGTCAGCGAATAGACCAGCTGATCGCGCTCATGGGTGTGCGGTTCGATTTCGTGCCCGTCGGCGAAACGCTTTGCCATGGCTGCCAGCGGCCGCGGCAGAAACTGGTAGTCGGCGGCATTGGTGCTGCGCTTGGCCTTGCTCTGGTTGCTGGATTGCGCAACCGGCTTGGTTCGGGGGGCCATTGGTCTCAAAACCCGTCTGGCAGAATTTCGATGATTTTTGGCATGACAGCGCCAATCCGCCAAGGGTATTTTGAGCCTCAGACCTTCTGATTTGGACACCCACCATGAACCGCGACAGCACCCACTTCCTGTTCCTGAACGTCGGTCATTATCTGGATCACCTGTTCACGCTGATCTTCGCCACTGTCGCGGCGCTCGCGCTGACGCGCGAATGGGGGCTGAGCTATGGCGAGCTTCTGAAATACGCAACGCCGGGCTTCTTCGCGTTCGGACTGTTCTCGCTGCCCTCCGGCTGGCTCGCCGACAAGTGGAGCCGCGAAGGCATGATCGCGGTGTTCTTTGTCGGCATCGGCATTTCGTCAATCGCGACGTCGTTCGCGCAGACGCCGCTGCAGATGGGCATCGGATTGTTCATCATCGGCGTGTTCGCCGCGATCTATCATCCGGTGGGCTTGGCGATCGTGACGCAGAAGTGGAAGAACACCGGCATGCGCCTCGCGCTCAACGGCATCTGGGGCAATCTCGGTGTTGCCAGCGCGGCACTGATCACCGGCTACTTCATCGACAATGGCGGCTGGCGCGCGGCGTTTGTCGTGCCTGGCATCGTCTCCATCGTGATCGGCGTTCTCTACACCATCCACCAATGGCCGGAGGTGTCGCACAAGAAGACGCCGGCGCAGGTCGCCGCCACCAACGGCCCGATGATGAGCGCCGACTACAGGGCGATCATGCTGCGAATCTCGATCATCGTGTTCTTCACCACCGCCGTGTCGAGCATCGTGTTCCAGTCCACCACGTTCGCGCTGCCGAAGATTTTCGACGAGCGCATGCAGAACCTTGCCAGGGATCTGACATCGTGGCTCAACGCCGGCGGCGTCGCAGCTTCGGGTGATGTCGCGACCGTCGTCGGCGGTCTCGCCTTCACCGTGTTCGCGGTCGCGTCACTGGCGCAGCTCGTCGTCGGCCGCGCGCTCGACAAGTACGGTCCGCGCAACGTGTTCCTCACCGCCGCGTCGATCCAGATCGCCTTCTTCGGCCTGATGCCGGGACTGAAGGACGGCTGGGCGCTGGCCGTGGCACTCGGATTCATGCTCGGCGCATTCGGGCAGATCCCGATCAACGATTTCATGATCGGCAAGATGGCGAGCGGCGAAGCCCGCGCGCGCATCTACGGCGTGCGATATGTGGTCAGCTTCACCGCACTCGCCGCGACGCTGCCGCTGATCGGCTTCATCTACGAGACGTACGGCTTCGACATGCTGTTCCGCTTCATGGCGTGCTCGGCCGCAGTCATCCTGCTAGCGGTGGCATGTTTGCCGGCCAAGCTGCCGCAGCCGACGGCGGAAAGCGCGGCAACTGCGAGGGCGTAAGCTGAATCCCTCCCCTTGATGGGGAGGGTCGGCCGAAGGCCGGGGTGGGGTGAGCGGCGCACAAAACCCCCACCCGTCACGTTGTTCGCTGTGCTCACAACGCGCCACCCTCCCCACAAGGGGGAGGGATAAAGATCACGCCGCCTGATTGATTTCCGCCGACACCTGACGGATCGCCTTCGCGAGGTTCTGCGCATCCTGCGCGCCCGACACCGCATACTTCTGCGCGAACACGAACGTCGGCACGCCGGAAATGCCCTTGTCGCTGGCTTCCCTGGCGTTGCCCGAAATCAGCTCGACGTCCTCGTCGGTGGCAAGGCGCTTACGAATATCATCGCCGTCGAGACCGACATCAGCCGCCGCCTGCGCCAGCACATTGGCGTCGGTCAGGTCGCCGCCGTCGCGGAAGTAAAGCTCCATGAGTTTTTGCTTCATCTCGGCGGACTTGCCGATCGCGCCGGCCCAGTGAATCAGCCGATGGCAATCGATGGTATTGGGCTGACGCTTCACCAGCTGCGAATTGTATTCCAGACCCTCGGCCCGGGCCGCCTCGCCGACACGGCCCGCGATGCCCTTGTAGGCCTCGACCGAACCGAACTTCGCGGTGAGATATTCGTCGCGCGTGATGCCCTCGCGCGGCACCCACGGATTGAGGAAAAACGGCCGCCAGTTCACCTGCACCGGCACGTCCGGCACCAGCGCCAACGCATCCTCGATGCGTTTTTTGCCGATATAGCACCACGGACACACCACGTCGGACACGACATCGAGCACAAGCGGTTTCAGGGCGGACATGGGCGGAATCTCCTTTGTGACATTCAAACTAGGCATCAGGACCTGTGCCAGCAAGTCACGAGCGGGAGATTATCCCTCCCCCATGTGGGGAGGGTCGCATAGGCTGCCTTCAGGCCGCCGTCTTAAAGAAAGAAAGCCGACGCTTGCGTCGGCTATGGCGAAGCGGAGGCCGGGGTGGGGTTCGCGCTACAAATCGCCAACTTGCCCCACCCGGTTCGAATTCGCTTTGCTCATTCTCATCACCCTCCCCGCAAGGGGGAGGGATAAGAAAAATCACCCAAAAATCTTCTTCGCCGTTTCCGCCACCAGCTTGCCCTGGAATTTCGCGCCGGCGAGTTCGTTGGCGCTGGGCTGGCGCGAGCCGTCGCCGCCGGCGATGGTGGTTGCGCCATACGGTGCGCCGCCGGTCACCTCGTCGAGCGTCATCTGGCCTTGAAAGCTGTAAGGAAGTCCGACGATCACCATACCGAAATGCAACAGGTTGGTGATGATCGAAAACAGCGTCGTCTCCTGCCCGCCGTGTTGCGTGGCAGTCGCGGTGAACGCCGCGCCGACCTTGCCGTTCAGCGCGCCCTTTGCCCACAGGCCGCCGGCCTGATCGAGAAACTTCGCCATCTGCGATGACATCCGCCCAAAGCGCGTGCCGGTGCCGACGATGATCGCGTCGTAGTTCGCAAGCTCCTCGACCTTCGCGACGGGCGCTGCCTGATCTAGCTTGAAGTGCGACTTCCTGGCGATCTCCTCCGGCACCAGTTCCGGCACGCGCTTGATGTCTACAATTGCGCCTGCTTCGCGCGCGCCTTCGGCGACGGCATTCGCCATCGTCTCGATGTGGCCGTAGGTGGAATAGTAAAGAACGAGAACTTTGGGCATGGGAGATTCCTTTGTCGAAGGTGATTGATCGCTCACCTCTCCCCGTTAACGGGGAGAGGTCGGAGACGAGCGTGAGCGAAGTCTCCGGGTGAGGGGCAGAGACAGGCATTGCCCCTCACCCGCTCGCATTTTGCTCGCGACCTCTCCCCGCACGCGGGGAGAGGTTAAGATAGAGAGAATCGTAATCGGCGCGCTTAAGCCGCATCCACCAGCACGATTTCCGAATCCTCCAGCGCGGTGACGCGGAGCACGTTTTCGTTGTGCGCGGCCGCGCCGTCGCGGGCGTTGATGACGACGCCGTTGACGTCGATCTTGCCCTTGGCCGGCACGAGATAGCCGTGACGCGACGAACCGAGCGGATATTCCGCCGTCTCTCCCGCTTTCAGCGTCGCGCCGACCACCCGCGCATCTGCACGAATGGGGAGCGCATCGCTGTCGCCTGCGATGCCGCTCGCCAGCGTGATGAACTTGCCGGCGCTCGCACCTTTCGGAAACGGCTTGGCGCCCCACGATGGCGCATGGCCGGTCTCGTTCGGCACGATCCAGATCTGGAAGATTTTGGTCGTGGTCTTTTCCAGATTGTACTCGGCGTGACGGATGCCGGTGCCGGCGCTCATCACCTGCACGTCGCCAGCCTCGGTGCGGCCGCGATTGCCGAGCGAATCCTCATGCGTGATCGCGCCCTCGCGGACGTAGGTGATGATCTCCATGTTGGCGTGCGGATGCGGCGGGAAGCCGCTCTCGGGCGCGATGGTGTCGTCGTTCCAGACCCGCAGCGCACCCCAGTGCACGCGGCTGGCGTCGCGATAATCCGCGAACGAGAAGTGATGCTTGGCATCGAGCCAGCCGTGATTGGCTCCGCCGAGTGAATCGAAAGCCCTGCGTTCGATCATGATGGTTCTCCTTGTCTTGCCCTGCGGCGCTCTCGCGCCTTGTGTTTGCGCGTGATCTGATCCGAAAACCGGTGTCCATCCCCGGATCACGTCCGAGGACATGCTTTTCGGGATCACGCGCGTTGTTGACGTTGACAATGGGGATTTACCGGGTGCATTAAAATAGAAATGATCGAAACGGACTGTTTCCAATATGAGCACAATCCGCCTGCCCGACTTCGAAGCCTGGGCGATCTTCGCCAAGGTCGCCGAAACCTCGTCATTCACACGCGCGGCCGCCGACCTTGGCCTCTCCAAGGCCACAGTGTCCAAGGCCGTCACCCGGCTTGAAGCGAAACTCCGCGCGCCGCTGTTTCACCGCACCTCGCGCAGACTGTCACTGACCGACTCTGGCCGCGCCTCGCTGGAGCGCGCCAGCCGCATCCTGTCCGAGGGCGAAGCCGCCGAGCAGGAAGCGATGGCGCAATCGGTGGCGCCGCGCGGGCTGGTGCGGATGTCCGCGCCGACATCGTTCGGCATCCAGCATCTCGGACCCGCGCTTCCGGATTTCTTCCGGAAGTATCCCGAGGTTTCGATCGATCTCAGCCTGTCCGATCAGCTCGTCGATCTGGTCAGCGAGGGTTTTGACGTGGCGCTGCGCATCTCCACGCTGGCGGATTCAAGCCTCCTGGCGCGCAGGCTGTGCACGTCGCGATTTATCCTGATTGCCTCAAAGGCCTATCTCGAGAAACGCGGGCGGCCGAAGCATCCGCGCGATCTCTCGACCCATGACATCTTCACCTACAGTTATGCCCGCACGCCAGACACGCTGCGCTTCGTCCACGCCCGTCACGGCGACTACGCGGTCAATATCAAGGGCTCGCTGCGCACCAACAACGGCGACGTCGTGATTCCGATGCTGCGCGCAGGAATGGCGATGGCCGCGTTGCCGGAGTTCTTTGTCTGGAAAGACGTCAAGGACGGCCGGCTGCAAACCGTGCTCGACGACTGGATGCCGCCGCCGAACGCCTTGCATCTGGTGACGCCGCCCGGCGTCAATCGTCCCGTGCGCGTGCAGGTGCTGATGGACTATCTGGCGAAACATTTCGCCAAGGCGCCATGGGCGATGCAGGCTTAAGCCTTCGCCGCTTTCAGTTGCGCCGCGACCTCACGCAACGCTGTCGCCGTTGCATCGTCTGCCGGAAAAAACGTTTCCAGCGCCAGTTCCGACAGCGTGATGTCCACCGGTGTGCCGAACACCATGGTGGTCGAGATGAAGCTCAGCACAGTCGCGTTGAACCTGACCTGAAACGGAATCACGACCGAGTCCGCCGGTTTGCGCTCGCGCGCTGCCCGCGCCGGGATTGGATATGTTTTCAGTTCCTCGTAGAGCTTGATGAGCTGCGGATCGGCGGTGGCATCGATCTGATGCCGCAGCCGCTCCAGCAGGTGTCCGCACCACTCGGCGAGATTGACGGTGCGCGGCGCAAGCCCCTCCGGATGGAAGCCGAGCCGCATCACGTTGATCGGCGGCGTCAGCAAGGTCTGTGACACGCCGGCGAGCAGCGGCATCACCATGACGTTGGCCGCCACCAGATTCCAGTGCCGGTCGATGGCCAGCGCCGGATACGGCTCGTGGGCTTTCAACACGACATCGACTGCATCGCGCGCGGCCCTCAAGGCCGGATCGTCGAGCGAGCGTTGCGCAAACGCCGGCGCAAAGCCGGCGGCGACCAGCAGCACGTTGCGTTCACGCAACGGCACATCGAGGCGTTCGGCAAGCCGCATCACCATGTCGCGCGAGGGCGCAGCGCGGCCGGTTTCGATGAACGAGAGATGCCGCGTCGAAATCTCGGCCTCGTTGGCGAGATCCATCTGGCTCAGATGACGGCGCTGCCGCCACTCGCGCAAATGATCGCCGATATTGGCCGGGTCGCTTTTCGGCCGGGCGAGTGCTTGGGCTGTGCTCATGGTGGAAAACCTACCATGCAGAATCCGCACGTTCCATGACCTGCGAGGTAATCGAACTGGCTCGCTCGCGCCGTCATCCTCCCTGCATCGGTCGGATGTCCATTCCGGGCATCCGGCCAACATTGAGGGAGACCAGTCATGATCCACGCATCCGTTCTGCTTCGCCGCGCCTTGCAACTCGATGCCGTCGCCAGCGGCGCGATGGCCGTGTTGTTCACATTCGGCGCAGGCTATTTGGCGCCGTTGCTCCACCTACCGGAAAACTTTCTACACCCGACCGGTCTCTTCATGTTCGTCTGGGCTGCGCTGGTCGGTACTCTCGCCACCCGCGACACCCTGTCGAAAGCACTCGTCTGGGTCGTCATTGTCGGCAACGCGGCATGGACCATCAACAGCCTCGCCTTGCTCGCAACGAACTGGGTGACGCCGAACCTGCTCGGCAGCGCCTTCATCGCGATGCAGGCGATCGCCGTCGGCGTGTTCGCCGAGTTGCAACTGATGGGCCTGCGCAGGAGCGAAGGTGCGGTGGCGGCGCGCTGAGAGAAATCGTCGTTCCCGCGCACGCGGGGACCCATACGCCGTATAGAAAATTTGGCGGATGCCGGTAGCGGCTCCGCCAAAATTTTTACAACGAATGCGGAGGTTATGGGTCCCTGCTTTCGCAGGGACGACAACGAGACTGCCTCCAGAAGAAGCTCTTACTTCTTCTTCGCCTTGCGCGGTTTAGCGGCTCCATTCAGCGCGTGGCCATTCATTTTGGCCTTCAGCGCCCGCTTGTTAGCCCGCGCCTTCGCGCGCTTCTTCCTGGCGCGCTCCTCGGCGCGCAGAGCCTTGCGCTTTGCCACACACTTCACGCACAGACATCCGATCGGCTTCAGGAACTCTTTGAAGTAGTCGGTGCCGTAGTCGTAATTGATCTCATCGCCCGGCTGGATGTTCCTGATGGCGCGGATAAACACCTTGCGCTCGCGCTCGCGCACGTCGGATTCCGCATTCGGCCTGCAAGAATGGTTCACATAGCGGGCGATGTTCTTGCGGACCGAGCCGTCGATGGTCCAGCGGCCGTTGATCTCGAACAGGTACTTGTTCTCGATCGCATCGTCTTTCTTGTTGCGCGAGTCGAGCATCGGGCCGTTGTAGCGGATAATCCGCGTGCCCTTCTTGATCGGCTTGAGGGCGAAAAGGCCGAGACCTGTCCTGGAACGGCCAATGCGGTAGTAACTACGGGGCAACTGGGACGGCATGAGGGAACTGGCACTTCGATTCGGCAAGGATGTCGTTGCTCTGGTGTCCCGAATCCGGAGTTCGCACCATGTCCGCAGAGAGCACTCGCGAACTCCGGATTCGAAAGGACACCAGAAAATTCGGGTTTCTAGTGTGGTCAGGTTCAGAAGTTCGCTTGAAGAACCGGCCGCAACAATGAAGCGAACTTCCGAACCAGAACACTAGCGCGATTCCGCAACAAAAGTAATGCTTTTCAGCACGCCGGAGAGAACCATCCCCACCCTGTCGGCGACATGTGACAAAGGCCGTCACAATGGAACGGAAAGACCCATGCTCCGCTTCGTCTCATCGCCTGTGCGCGCGTCCGCCTTGGCGCTGATCGTAGCAGTTACCGCTCAAATCGGCGGCAGTCCGGCGCAAAGCATCGAAGGCGAGACACTGGCGCTGCCCTCCCGCTAGAGCCGGGAAGCCCTAGCTGTCACGACCCAAATCGCGGCATTCAGCCTGACCCCATCAGGTCCATCGTGCGCGGCAAGCGCAGATCGCACCCCCGGTAGCACCGAGTTCTGGAGCCCGGGATTCTCCCGAAGAATTTTGCCGAGAGCACCGACGCGCGAGCACACCGCCAACATTGTCTCGAGGTCGCCACTTCCAACCTGTTCGTCGTGGGCCATGATCTCGATCTCCGCGAAGCCTGCTGTTTCCAGAATGCCGCGCACGCGGTCGGGGTTTGCAAATACGAACGGACCGGGCGCGTCCGGATTGTGAGCGGGCTGCGGCGGCAAATGAACCTGCGCTGCCTTTAGCGGCAACATATCGAGCTGGTTTTCCTCCAGCGCTCGCCAGCAGACGAAAGCAAGCCTGCCGTTCGGCCTGAGGCTGCGGCGAATGTTCATGAACGCGGCCACCGGGTCGTCAAAGAACATCACCCCAAATCTGGAGAACGCGGCATCGAACGGCGCGGGACCGAAGTCGAAAACCTGCGCATCGGCTTGAACGAAACGCACGCGCTCGCAACCTTTGGCTGCGAGCCGCGCAAACGCCAAGACCGCGGCAGAGCGATCGATCCCAACCACTGTTCCGTCAGGCGCAACAGCGCACGCAAGCTCGACCGCGGTCTCACCGCCGCCACAGCCAATGTCCAGAACATGCTCACCGGGCTTCGGGGTGAGCGCTCGCAAAGCACGCCGGCCAAGCGGAGCGAGTTGCAGCTCCAGAGGCACTCGAACCTCGGCCCACGCATGGACCCGCAATTCGTCTTGCGTCGGCGCGGGTCTGGTGGCTTTACGGTCCATGCCACGATCATTGCAGATTTACACACTCGCGGCCTAGTACCAGATCTGCATCGGCAGACTTTTGGCGTCGCGCATCGGATCGCCCCGCGGCACGACATGGCCCAGATCGAAATCCCGCGCCGCGATGGCCGCCGCACAGGCGTCGAGCACGTCATCGGCTTTCGCGCCGGTCCCCCGCCTCGTTTGCGTCATCCAGACGTCGAGTTGGTCGAACCCTGTGCGGCGCAGGATCGCGCAGC
Source organism: Hyphomicrobiales bacterium (assembly GCA_021732215.1). Classification (GTDB taxonomy): domain Bacteria; phylum Pseudomonadota; class Alphaproteobacteria; order Rhizobiales; family Xanthobacteraceae; genus SG-bin9. The sequence continues at coordinate 138,848 of JAKFVL010000003.1, read as the reverse complement.
GCAGATCGAGACCTTTAGGTTCTTTCTTCGAGGGTAAAGGCGCGTTGCCATTGAGACGACGAAACACCAGTTCCGGATGCGCCTCGCGCAAGTCGATATGCGGGTGCCGCGCGATAAAGTCGTCGGCCTCGCGGATTTTCGGCACCAGATTCCAGAGCTGCGCGGACACGCCGGCCTCCTGGCGTTGCTTCAGCGCCGCGTTCGCCTCACGTTGGGACGAAAACCCGAGCAAGCTCCGCCGCGCGCCGGTAAAGACCCGCGAACGATGCGCGCCGAGCAATCCCCTCGCCTCGAGATCGCAATCGCGATTGCCGACATCCGGAAGTCCGATCGGCATATCGATCGCTGCGCGATCGAATCCGATCCGCGAGAGTTCCTCAAGCGCCGTCAGAAAACAAAGACTTCGGCTCGCGCCATCGATAATGGCAACCACCCAGCCTCCGCGACATCCATCCAACCCGACAATCACCATCGCGCGACTTAGCAAAAGCCAGGCAGCGCGTGTCAATGACGTTGACTAACGTGACTTGGGCTAGCGCTACTTGCGGGACGATGCCGGCTGGATGGCGGGCTCGAATACGCTCTTGCACGGCGCGCTCAGGTTCTCCCGCTGCAGGCGCATGCAGACGGTGATCCTGTCGACATCCGGGATGTATGCGCCGCACAGGCGCATCGCGTCGCCGGTACACAACCGCGCTTGCTCATCTGAATGCTGCGCATATGCAGCCGACGACAGGATGATGAATCCCAGAACAATGAGCGACCTCATCTGAAGCCTCCATCCATGATATTTCACATGCTTGGCGATTCAGATAAAATCGCTGCGGCACGAATTCGTTCCGGCAAATCCGGGTTCCGAGAGAGTGCCGGTCAGGTACGCTTGAGCGCCTTGTAGCGCGCCAGCAATCGCTTGCCTTTCGCCGCAATTCGCCGCGCCGCTGCCACCGTTTTCGGCGCCGGCTCGTTCCATGAATGGGCCGGCAGCGCGTGCCGTATCGGTTTCCCGCTCCCGTCGACCAATGGCGGCATCGATTGCGGCCATAGAATCGCACCGCCGAGCTTCCCCTCCTCCGCATGTCCGAAGGCGTCATGCCGGATTGCTCGTGACACAGGGCCCGAGGTGCGCGCCGTCCTTTTTGCTCAAAGGCTTTGTGGCTAGCGGCGGTCAAGCCGCCTTTCGGATTTTTCAGCGCGCGCTGGCATGCGCGGCACGCTTGCGACCTGTACGTTTGCGAGACGTCTTGCGCGATGTTTTCTTTTTTGAAGCGACGCGCATGTTATCCACCAGATTGGGGTACGCCCGGCCCGCGCGGCGGGCACGCACCTTTGCCGCGGACTTCTCCTTGGGACTGAGCTTTTTCGCAGCATCGCCCGCTCGCTTGCGCGGATTGTCCCGCTTCCATGGTGCGCGTTTCGTTGCCATCGCCAAATAACGCGAGCCCGGCAAAACAGTTCAAGCCGGAAAGTTCAGACGTGCGGAAACGGCGTCTTCGACACCAGCACGGCGCGCAGCAGCGCGATCACGTCGGTGCCGGGCGGCAACCGTCCGAGAATAGGATTGAGCCGGCCATGCTGCGCCAGCAGCGCAAAGCCGTGCACCATCGACCATGCCCGCACCATGTCCGCCGCCTGCGGCAACGATAACGCGGTAGTATTGACGCTCTCGTGCCGCATCGCGCCGACAGCGCCGGCAAAATTACGGAATGAGGCCGTCAGCGCCTCCTGCAACGCCGGCCGCTGCATGTCGAGCCGCTCGCCGCGGAACATCAGTTGAAACAATCCCGGATGCGCCAGCGCAAATCGCACGTAAGCCTCACCTGTCGAATCGAACGCAGCCTGCGGCAACGGGTCGGCGGCACGCGCCTTTGCAATCGTGTCGTTGAACTTGCGGAAACCGACAGCGGCAAGCTCACTGAGCAGTCCTGTCAGGTCGCCGAAATGATGCGCTGGCGCGGCATGCGACACGCCGGCTTCGCGCGCGGCGGCGCGCAAGGTGAGCCCCTGCAATCCGTCGCGCTCCAGCACCCGCTCGGCCGCGGCAAGCAACGCGCTGTGCAGATCGCCATGGTGATAGCGGGCCAAGGTCGCGGCAGGCGTCCTCGTCGCAGGCTGACGCCCGCGGCCGGGCGCCTTGCCCGGTTTCTTGCCCAGCCGGACTTTCAAGTGATTGTTTTTCGGGGCTTTTTTCAATGCCATGATCGCATCATGCACTTTTATCTTTACATCGTCAAGATTTCGCTTGACCACGACGCCAGACACACCTAAACGTTATCTTGACGATGTAAAGATATCTCGCGGAGCCTGTGCCATGGCGATCTTTTTCACCTTTGCCCCCTTCGGCGCGTTCAGTCTGCTGTTGATGGTGACGGCATCCGCCGTAGCGGCGTTTGCCGCAGCCATCCTCGCTGCAGGTCTGGTGATCTTCGATGTGATCGGCAAGCGCCCGGTGAAAATCCTCGCGGCCGGCACGCTACTGATGTTCGGCGGCATGAGCGTGTATCTTTTCAGCAGCGGTGACGTCTGGAGCGACAGCACGCTCCGGATGGCGGTGGATTGCGGCCTGCTTGCAATCTCGCTGTTCTCGCTCGCGATCCGCCTCCCCTTCACGATTCAGTATGCCCGGGAAACGGTCGATGCAGAGACGGCCGCCCTGCCCGGCTTCGTTCAGGCCAATTATGTGCTGACCTCGATGTGGGCCACCGCATTCGTTCTGATGCTTGCGGCGAATCTGACGGTGATCTACATGCCGACGCTCCCGCTCTGGACCGCGCTTGTGACCGTGTTCGGCGTGCGCAACGCCGCGATCTGGTTCACGCACTGGTATGCGCAATATCGCAAAGATGCTGGCGCGCAGGCGAAAGCCGCGGCCACGACGGGCGGATTTGCAAGCGCGCAGTAAGAAGCCGAAACAGACAGGCCAGGCCGCAACGCCATGAAGAACGTGTTCGCCCAGATCGGGACCGATTTCCTCGCCACGCTGTTGTTTCTGGCCGTGTTCCTGACAACCGGCAATGTGGTGATCGCAACCGTTCTGGCCATCGCTGCTGCGATCGCGCAGTTCATTCATACGCGCCGCAAGGGACGTTCGCTCGATCTGATGAGTTGGGCGAGCCTTGCTCTCGTACTCGTGCTCGGCGGCACCACACTGGTTACGCAGGATCCGCGGTTCGTGCTGATGAAGCCGAGCATCGCACACTTTGCGATCGGCGCGATCATGCTCCGCCCCGGCTGGATGCTGCGTTATACGCCGCCGATCGTGACCGACAATATTCCCGATCTCGCGCGCAAGGCCGGCTACGCCTGGGCTGCGCTGATGTTCGCGATCGGCCTTGGCAATATCGCGGTCGCATGGACCGGCGATCTCAAACTCTGGGCATTTTATGTGTCGGTTGTGGCAATTGGTGCGAAAATAATTGCGTTTGGCGTCGTGTATTTGGTTTTTCGTTCTGCGATCCGGAGAAGGCTGACCGCAAAAGCGGCACAGGCTGCAAAGGCCTAAGAATCATCACAAAAACGGGAGGTGCTTTGGAAGTTTACACATCGTGAACCATATATTGCGATGCAACCACTAACAGGGGAGTCCGTATCTCAACGAGACCAGCCACCAACAACATCAAGAAACGCGACCACACATTCGAATGCACGACAGGAATAGACCATTGAACTCTCCCAGCCTCACTCTCCAATGCTATCGCGCCATCCGCAGTGAGCGGCGCGCCAACGATCTCACCGTCGAAGCCCTGCTCCGAGAGGTTCTTGCCTCGCTCGCGACGACCTTCGCCAAGGCCATCGATGCGACGGCCGGCGCATACACGTCCTATAACGCGCGCCAGGAGCGCCGGCGCCGTCACTATCGCCGCGCGATGCGCGCCGTGAGCCAGACCAGAACGGCCCGCGATGTCCGCGCAGCTAGCTCGCTTGTGGCGGTAAGCGTCCCGGAGCTTGTCACCGCGCCGACCCTCGTTCACTTCGCGCCGCAAACTGGCAAGCAGCGCCAGCACAATGCGGTCGTGACAACGGCATTTGACGACGAGGCCCCGCTTGCGCCGGAAGCTCACGTCTGCGACCGGGCAACCCGCAAACCGTCGCACGCCGTCACCGCATCCTGAACCGCGGGCGGCGGCATTTCCGCACGCCGTTATCGCCGACGCTGAAAAAATGCTTCCGCCGTTCCCCGATCCGGGATATCGAGACGCAATTCACCTGCCCTCGATATTCCCCCTCGGAGATTTGACCATGTCAGTGGACGGAAACTGGAATCTCACCATGAGCACCCCGATGGGCGAGCGCAACGCGACGCTGTCGCTGAAAAGCGCGGGCTCTACGCTGACCGGCACGCAATCGGCCGAAGGCAACACCGGCGAGATTCAGGACGGCACCGTCAACGGCGACAGCGTGGCCTGGAAAATTTCCATCACCAACCCGATGCCGCTGACGCTCGCCTTCACCGGCAAGGTCTCGGGCGACACCATGTCCGGCGACATGGGCATCGGCATGATGGGCTCGTTCTCGTTCTCGGGAACGCGGGCGTAGCCAGCGAACTGGTTTCCAAGTCTGCGGATCAAAGTCTGCTGAATACTCCCTCGCCCCGCCCTTGCGGGGAGAGGGCTGGGTGAGGGGCGCTTTCGACGATTTTATTGAGGTGCTGCTGATTCCCCCTCACCCGTCGCTGCGCGCCGACCTCTCCCCGCAAGCGGGGCGAGGTTAGAGACGGCCTACCCCAGATTCAAATCCTTGAAAAAGTCGTTGCCCTTGTCATCGACGATGATGAATGACGGGAAATCGACCACCTCGATGCGCCAGATCGCTTCCATGCCGAGTTCGGGATAATCCACGACCTCGACTTTCTTGATGCAGTCCTGCGCCAGGTTCGCACCGACGCCGCCGATCGAGCCCAGATAAAATCCGCCATGCTTCTTGCATGCCTCGCGCACCACCGGCGCGCGGTTGCCCTTCGCCACCATGATCATCGAGCCGCCCGCCGCCTGAAACTGGTCGACGAACGAATCCATGCGGCCCGCAGTCGTGGGGCCGAACGCGCCCGATGCGTAGCCTTCCGGCGTTTTCGCCGGGCCCGCATAATAGATCGGATGATTCTTGAAATAATCCGGCAGCGGCTCGCCCTTATCCAGCTTTTCGCGCAGCTTCGCATGGGCGGAATCGCGCGCGACGATCATGGTGCCGGTGAGCGACAGCCGCGTCTTCGTCGGATATTGCGAGAGCTGCGCCAGCATCTCCTTCATCGGCCGGTTGAGATCGACCTTTACCACCTCGCCGCCGAGCGTGGCTTCCACTTCCGGAAGGTACTGCGCCGGATTGTGCTCCAGCTCTTCCAGATAGACGCCGTCTTTCGTGATCTTGCCGAGCACCTGCCGATCCGCGGCGCACGACACGCCGAGGCCGATCGGGAGCGACGCGCCATGACGCGGCAACCGGATCACGCGCACATCGTGGCAGAAATACTTGCCGCCAAACTGCGCGCCGACGCCGAGCGACTGCGTCATCTTGAGAACGTCCTGCTCCATTTCCAGATCGCGGAAGGCATTGCCAGCTTCCGAGCCTTGCGTCGGCAGCGCGTCGAGATAACGCGCGGAGGCGAGCTTCACCGTTTTCATGGTCAATTCGGCGGAGGTGCCGCCGATGACGATGGCGAGGTGATACGGCGGGCAAGCGGCGGTGCCGAGCGTCAGCACTTTCTCCTTCAGGAACGCATGCATGCGATCCTTGGTGAGCAGTGACGGCGTGCCCTGAAACAGAAACGCCTTGTTGGCCGAGCCGCCGCCCTTCGCCATGAACATGAATTTGTAGGCGTCATCACCCTCGGCGTAGATCTCGCACTGCGCCGGCATGTTGTTGGCGGTGTTCTTTTCCTCGAACATCGACAAGGGTGCCACCTGCGAGTAGCGCAGGTTGCGGCGCAGATATGCATCGCGTGCGCCTTCGCTCAGCGCGGCCTCGTCGTCGCCCTCGGAGAGGACGTTGCTGCCCTTCTTGCCCATGATGATCGCGGTGCCGGTGTCCTGACACATCGGCAGCACGCCGCCGGCGGATGTGTTGGCGTTCTTCAGAAAATCAAAGGCGACAAACTTGTCGTTGTCGCTCGCTTCCGGATCGTCGAGAATTTTTTTCAGTTGCTTGAGGTGCCCCGGCCGCAGGTAGTGATTGATCTCGCCGAACGCCGCCTCCGACAGCGCCCGCAGCGCCTCGCGCGACACCACCAGCATGTCCTTGCCCATGATCTTTTCGACCCGGACACCCTCGCTCGACACCTTTTTGTAGGGCGTGTCGTCGTGGCCCAGCGGAAACAGCGGCGTGTGCTTGTAGGGTGGAACCGGGGCCGGGACTTTGGTGGGGGCGTTCATCGGGAGGCTCTGAGTTTGGCGCGGTTCTAAACCCGCAGGCCGGGAAAGATTGAACCGTTCTAAGCTGTTTTGCGACAAAGGGAAGATGCCCAGCCGGTGGCCGCCTCATGCGTTTGTTGCAGGCGCCCTCGTCCCGAAACCACTGATATTTCGCGGCGAATTTCGAAGGTCCCGAGCCATGACGTCCGACGCCACACTCGAACAGCAACCCGCCCCGGCACCCGTTCAACCGGGGGCCCCGCCCCGCTGGCTCCGGATTGGACTCTGCATCGTGCTGGTCCTGCTCGGCGCGATGGAAGCGCTCGACGGCGTGCTGGCCTACCAGATCATGCTCGGCGGCGAAACGAAGATCATTGCCGGCACCGGCATCGTCCGCGCGCTCGTGGCGGCGCATATGGTTATCCAGCCGATCCTCGCCTTCGCGGTGATTATCCTTGCGCTGACAGGCCGGATTCGCGTCGCGATCATGGTGCTCGCGGTCATCGCATTGATGGCGTGTCTGAGGTTCATACCGACACTTTTCGCTGACGGCTTCGGCCTTGCCTCCAGCGCCAACGAGAAGGGCGTGCGCGTCATCGCGCTCCCGCTGATGGCCGTCGGCGCCATCGTCCTTGCCGCACGCAATCAGAAGCTCTGGCTCGCGACCGCTCTTACCGGATTCTCGACGCTGTATACGCAAACCATAGGCGTTCTGTTCTTTTTCACCGTCCTGATCGTCGGATTCTAAGCGATCCAATGGTTGCGAATTGCGCCGCGCCACGGTTGAATGGCGCGGGGGTGTCCTGATGAAATTTGCCGACATTCGATTCGTATTTACCGCACTGGCGGCCTTCGTGCTGATGGGCGCGCCATCGGCCCATGCCGATCGCTGCGATGCGCTGGCCAAGCAGATCAGGGACCAGATCGAGGGCGTGAAGATCGGCAAGACCGTCGCGGGCGTGATCTATCTCGAGCATCCCGCCGTCAAGCAGGCCTCGCTCGGCTGCTCCAGCCGCAATGCTTCCAACCAGATTTATGCCTCCACCGACGACCGCAAACCAAAACCGGAATTCTTTGATTTCCTGGCCAAGGCCTCGGCCCTCGTCTTCACGATCCCGATCAAGGATACCGATCGCGGCGTCAAGCGCTGCTACGGCCGCATCGGCCTCGTCCGCGGCACCAACATCGTCACCCGCTACCGCCGCCTCGACATCAGTTGTACCGGCACCCGTATCGGCAAGACCGGCGGCACCACCGTCACCGTCTCCCGCGACAAGAGCGAGTAACATGGCAGCCGCAGTTTTTGTCGATGCCAACGAGGCGCTCGCGCTCATCATGGAAGGCCTCAAAAGGCCCGGCGATCCGCCGATCGTCATCCATCGCGACCCGGATGTGAAACCGGAGGAACTGCCCGAGATATTGCTCGGCGCCGACATCGCCATCGTCGATCACACGTACTTTCCGACGCCGATTGCGAAACAGTGTGCAGGCCTGAAACACGTGGTGTTTCTCGGTACCGGTCCGCGCAGCTACATGAACGTCGAAGAGCTCGCCGAACTCGGCATCGAGGTTCACATCATCAAGGGTTACGGCGACACGGCGGTTGCGGAAAGCGCCATTGCGCTGATGTGGGCTGCCGCGCGCAACATCGCGCTGATGGATCGCGAGATGCGCGGCGGCCAGTGGCTGCGCGAGGATGGCCTGCAGCTCACCGGCAAGACGCTCGGGCTGATCGGCTATGGCGGCATCGGCGCGGAGGTTGCGCGCATCGCGGCGGGCGGCGGCATGAAGGTATTGGCGTGGAACAGGACACCGAAGACCGCGAGCGGCGTGACCTTCGTCGAGATCGACCGGCTGCTGGCCGAGAGCGACGTGGTCTCGATGAATCTGACACTGAACGACGAGACGCGCGGCTTTCTCTCGCGCGAGCGCATTGCGCAGATGAAGCCGGGCGCAGTGTTCATCAATACCGCCCGCGCCGGACTGACCGACGAGGAAGCACTGTGCGACGCGCTGGAATCGGGGCATCTGCGCCACGCCGGTCTCGACGTGTTCATGACCGAGCCGCTGCCGGCGGGTCATCGCCTGACGACGATCCGCAACGTCACGCTCTCGGCGCATTCGGCGTTTCGCACGCCGGAAGCCAGCGACAACCTGATCGCCGCCGCGCTCGATCATTGCCGGCGCATCGCGGCGGGCGTGTGAGTTAGTCGTCATTGCGAGCGAAGCGAAGCAATCCAGTCCGCGCGCTCGACTCGATTGCTTCGTCGCTACCGCTCCTCGCAATGACGGCGTAACATTCGGGCTCTACTCCTCCGCCGTGAAACCCGACGCCTTCACGGCCGGAGCCCAGAACGCGGAATCCTGTTTCTGGATCGCCGCCATTTCGGCCGCCGTGGTGCCGGTCGGCTGCAGACCGATCGCCAGCAGGCGCTCCATGACCTCCGGCGACTTCACCGCATCGACCATCACCTTGTTCAGCGTCGCGATCATATCCGCAGGCGTTTTGGCCGGTGCAAACATGCCGTACCATCCGCTGGCTTTCAGATCGTATCCGGTCTCGGCAAAGGTCGGCACGTCGGGAAGAAACTGCGACCGCTTGTCCCCTGACACCGCAAGCACACGGACGCGGCCGCCCTTGTGCATCTCGGTAAGGTCCGAGACGGTGGTGACGATGATCGGAATCTGCCCGCCGATCAGATCGGTGAGCGCCGGCGCCGATCCGCGATAGCTGATGTGCTTGAGATCGAGGCCTGCACGCTGGCTCAGCAACACGCCAAGGAAGTGCGGCAACGTGCCCGCGCCGGGCGAGGCAAAGTTGGCTTCCTTCGGATTGGCCTTCACCCACTCCACCAGTTCCTTGACCGATTTGGCCGGAACGTGATTGCCCACGGCGATGCCGAAATCGAACGTGCTGATCTGCGCCACCGGATCGAGGTCGGCGATCGGATCGTAGCCCAGCGACTTGTAGACGTGCTGATAAACGGCAACCGGCGCAATCGGCGTCAGCAACAGCGTCATGCCGTCGGCGGGAGCGGCCTTCACCGCCTGCACGCCGAGACGGCCGGCTGCGCCCGAACGGTTCTCGACGATCACCGGACGATTGAGGCCCGCACGCATTTTCTCAGCCAGCAGACGCGCCAGCGCGTCGCCGGTGCCGCCCGCGCCGAACGGGAATACGATCCGGACCGGCTGCTCGACCAGTTGCGCCTGCGCCGTGGTTGTCGCCAGTGCTCCAACAGCAAGCGCGACAAGCGCAATAGACCATCGCTTCATTTTGTTTCCTCCGTTTTATTCGTCATTCCGGAAGCCGCAAGCGCTCGCGCCCCGGAATGACGAGCGAATACTTTTCAAATTACTCCCCGCGATAACCGCTCCACAGTTCATCCGGCAGATCGCTTTCGTCCCAGACCCCGATCAGAATTCCCTTGCGCAGCGATTTGCCGCGCGCGGCGGAAATCTGTTTCTCCGATCGCGTCGTGCGCTGCGATTGCCGCAATCCCCATTCGGCCAGCGCCGCAGCCAATCGGTCGCGTTCGCCGGCATAGGCCTCGTCCGCACCAAGATCGATGAATTCGTTCGGATCGCTGTTCAGGTCGTACAGCATCGGCCGGAAACCGACCGCGTGGACATATTTCCAGCGCTTGTCACGCACCATGAACAGCCGCGCGTCGTTCGGGGCGACCTTCAGCTTCGCCGAAGCCGGCAGCATCGAATAGTCATATTCGCTGAACGCAAACGCCCGCCATTGGGTTGGCGTTTCGCCATGCAGCCACGGCAGCAGCGAGCGGCCTTCGATCCGGTGCGACTGATCCCTCGCATCGCCACCCGCGACGTCGATGAAGGTCGGCAAAAGGTCGATCGACTCGACCAGCGCATCGCAGACCGCGCCGCGCGTTGCGTCTGCCTCAGGCGACGGATCGCAGACAATCAGCGGCACCTTGACCGACGGCTCGTGAAACAAGTCCTTTTCGCCGAGCCAATGGTCGCCGAGATAATCGCCATGGTCCGACGTGAACACGATCAGCGTGTCGTCGAGCAGTCCGCGCGTGCGCATGAACGCAAACAGATGACCAAGCTGATCGTCGATCTGCTTGATCAGCCCCATGTAGACCGGAACGACCTCCTCGCGGACTTCATCGCGCGCGAAGGCCTGACCGACACGATGGGCCATGAACTCGCGATACACCGGGTGCGGATCGGCACGCTCCGCCTCGCTGCGCACGACGGCAATGAGATCGTCGCTGCTGTACATGTCGTTGTAGGGCGCCGGCGCGATATAGGGCCAGTGCGGCTTGATATAGGACAGATGCAGACACCATGGCTGATCGGCCGCCTCGGCGATGAAGTCGATCGCACGCCGCGTCATGTACGGCGTCTCGGAATCTTCCTCTGACACGCGCGCAGGCTTGCGGGCGTGGCGCATCGCCCATCCCGAGGCGAGCGCGTTGTTCTCGCCCTGCGCGGCGTTGGCGTAATCGTGCCAGGGATTGTCGCCGCCATAGCCTTTGTCGTTGAGGTACCGGTTGTAGCGCGGCAGTTGCGGATCGTAGCGGCCATCGGGGCCGGTGCCGTGAAGACCGTCGTCGCGCTCATAGGGATCGAAGCCGCATTCCGATACGCGCACGCCGATGATCGACTGCGGATCGATGCCGAGACGCTCCATGCCTTCGGCATCGGCTTTCATGTGGGTCTTGCCGACCAGCGCGGTCCGCAAACCCAGCGGCCGCAGATAATCGCCCATCGTCATCTCGCCGACCTTGAGCGGGAAGCCGTTCCAGGCCGCGCCGTGGGATTGCACATAGCGCCCGGTATAGAACGACATCCGCGACGAGCCACACACCGGCGACTGCACGTAGGCGTTGGTGAAGCGAACGCCGCGCGCCGCGAGCGCGTCGATGTTCGGCGTTTTCAACGTGGGATGACCGGCGCACGACAGATAATCGAACCGCAACTGGTCGCACATGATGAATAGAATGTTTTTGGCGCGGCGGGTCAACGGGTTCTCGCAGGCATTGAGGCGCGGAACCTTAGGGAGCTTCGGTTGCCGGGGCAACGTCCGACGGCGGTGAACATCACCACAGAGCGGCGTCACCGCACTGCAACGTAGGATACGGCAGGACAGAGTTCGTCATTGCGAGGAGTTCTTGCGACGAAGCAATCCATGCTTCGTCGGAAACTTCACTGGATCGCTTCGCTCGGCTCGCAATGACGGAAGTTCGCGGCCAACCTCCCGGATTCACGCAGCTGCGCCGTTAAAAAATCCGGCGATATCCGCCAGCACCGGCGCGCGGCTGCGCAATGGCACACTCAATGCCAGTAAAATCCCGGGATGGCCGACGCCGGGATAAACTTTCTCAGTGGCCGGCACGGATGCCGCGCGCAAACGCTGTGCTAATGCGCGCGTGTTGCGCGGAAGAACCAGCGTGTCATCGGCGCCGGTCGCAAGAAAGAATGGAGGCAAGCCGCGACGGACGAGATTGACCGGCTGGGTCTGATCCAGCCGCGGCGCCTCGCCGAACACATCGATCGTGGTGCGTGTATCCAGCGGCAGGAAGTCGTAAGGCCCCGCCAACCCCGCCATTCCCTTGATCAGGTTTGGCGAACCTCCGGCCGCATCGAGGTATCGCCGGTCGAGCGTCACCATCGCGGCGTTGTAGGCACCGGCCGAATGCCCGGCAATGAAAACACGGGACGGATCGCCGCCGAACTCCGCGATGTTCTTTTCCACCCACGTGCACGCGAGCGCGCAATCGTCCAGGAAAGTGGGAAATCGCACTGACGGAAACAACTGATAGTCAGGCAGCACCGTGACGAATCCTGCCGACGACAGCGCCGAGGCGACGAATGAGTAATCTTGCCTGCGGCCGCTGCTCCAAGAGCCGCCATAGAAAAACACCACCACCGGCGAGCGGCCACCCGCCCCCGCCGGCGCGTAAACATCGAGGCTCTGGCGCGGGCTGCGGCCATACGCGACGCCGGAAGCTGCGCTGCGCACGCCGGCATCAGCGGGAACCACGCTGTTGAGAACGCCGAGCGGCGTGCAGCCCGCCAGCAAAGCGGGAGCGGCAAGAATCGCGTGAGCAGCGAGAAAAGATCGGCGCGTGAGAGACAAACCGTACTCCGGGGACGAGAAGTCACCGGATGGATCAACCGGCATGTCATGTACCGGCCAGGTAAGCCGAGGGTTTCGTGGATCGCACGATTTTCAGGGCGGCGGCCGGTATCATCTGCCGGAGCACCCGGAGCGCTCGGCCTATGCCGCGATCTTCTTATGATCGCGATCCTCGGGATACATCGCAATGGTCATGAACTCGTAGCCGCAGTCGTCGCACGACCAGATGAACGCCATGCGATGCTCGTCGCCTTCCGACCACGACGGGTGCGCGATCCTCTGCCCGCACTGGGCACAAGGATTATGATGCGGCGACTCATGCGATGGGAGTGAAGACGAGTTGAATGAAGACGAGTTGAATGAAGGCGAGTTGGATGAAGACGCAACGAAGTCAGTGGCCATGGCGCACCTCCGTGTCAGCTTCTTTATCCGCTTGTTGCACGCAGAATCAGACTTCATCACGACGAGGTCAAGACGATGCGATGACGCATCCCAAAGGTGATTCAAAATGAGTCAGCGATCCAGACTCATTTACGTACAGCGATCCAGCGCCCGGCGATGTTCGGTCCGCGGCCGGCGTCGCCAGCCCTGTTGCCATTCCCGGATATCCGGGTTCTGCCATCGTTGGCCCCATTTTTTGCCGCGATGCCGCGCGATTCTGCGGCCGAAGAACATTCAGCAAGGGGCAGATCATGACGAGGGCTGTGACCTACACGGGCGGATGCCATTGCGGCTTGGTGCGTTTTGAATGCACCGCCGATCTTTCGACCGTCACCACCTGCAACTGCTCGATCTGCACCAAGAAGGGCCTGCATTTTTCGTTCATTGCGCCGAGGAGCTTTCAGTTGCGCGCCGGCGCGGACGGACTGAAGGAATATCTTTTCAATCGCCACGCCATCAAGCATCAGCTCTGTGTCGAATGCGGCGTCGAGACCTTCGCCAGAGGCGCGAAGCCCGATGGAACTCAAGTCATCGCGGTGAATGTGAGCTGCATCGACGGCATCGAACTCGCCAGGCTCAGGATGACGCCGCTGGACGGGCGCAAATTCTGACGTTTCAGCGCCTGACGTTCAGCGATCGAGCGGCTTGTAGCGGCGGAAAATCCCGTTCTCGTTGAAAGCGATCCGGCGCGGACTGGCCAGGTACGCCTTGATGTTCGGCCGCGACGCGACGCGGTCGTGCAGTTCGATCAGGCGCGGAATTTTCCGCTCGAACCGGCCCATGCGCTTCGGAAACGCATAGCGCAGCCCCTCGACGATCTGGAACAGCGACAAATCCGCATAGGTCAGTTTCCGCCCTGTCAGATACGCCACATCGCCGGACATCAAGCCTTCAAAATAGCCGAGATATTTTGGCGCACGCGCCGACCAGAATTCGGCCGCGCGTTTTTTCGCCGCCGCTTTCTGGTCTTCGTAGTACAGCGAGGTTCCCAGCGGATGATGGGTGTCGTGAATTTCCGCGACCAGATCGGTGACGGTGAGTTGCAATTGATGCACCCACAGCCGCCCGGCTTCCGCCTTCGGTGCAAGGCCGTGACGCCGGCCGAGATACAGCAGAATATTGGCGGTCTGCGCGATCAGCAGAGAGCCCGCTTTGAGAATCGGCGGCGCGAATGGCGGGGTATCGCCGGCGCCGTCGATCAGCTTCATCATCGCAGCCATGCCGCTTCCGCTGCGCCGCGCGACATCGCGGTAGTCGGCGCCAGCTTCTTCCAGCGCCAGCCGGACGAACTCGCCGCGGCCCTGAATGGTTGGCCAATAGTAAAGATCGTAGCGCATTGCCCAACCTTTCCGCAGACATCACAGCCGTTGACGCATTGCTAACCATAACGGGCCTGCGGCGATCCGATCCAGCGCCGCCACGCTCAGTAAATTTCAACCCTGATCGGCAAATCACAACGGTTTCAGCGGCATCCAGACCCGGTTCCACTCCGGATTAATACTCACACCCCTATCCTGGAACCTCGGGGGAATTCGTTTCATGCCTTACGCAGAAAGCCTGGGATTCGCATACCACCAGATCCTCGTCGTTATCGCGGGGGCGGTCTGCCTGTTCGGCACATGGGTCGGCATGCGCCATTTCGCCCGCGCGCGCGCGACCGCCGGATCGACCCGGCTCGGCTGGCTTTTCATGGCGTCGGTCGTGACCGGCGTGGCGCTGTGGGCCTCGACATTCATTTCAATTCTGGCGCTCGATCCGATGCTCAAAAGCGGCTTCGAGCCGGTTGCGACGAGTCTCGTGCTGCTGATCGCGATCGTTTCCTGCCTTGCCGGCTTCCAGATCGGCAGCCGTCCGTTTCCCGCATTGGCGCCCGAGCTTGGCGGCCTTGTCATGGGCGTCGGCATCCTGGCGATGCATTTTGTCGGGCTTCATGCCTGGCACGTCGAGGGCACGATCCAATGGAACGTTTACGGTCTTGTGCTGACCCTTCTGCTCGGGCTCAGCCTGAGCGCGCTGTCGGTCAACCGCGCCAATCGCCCGGTGACACGCTACTGCCGCCATGGCGCCGCGATCGTGCTGGCGTTCATGATCTGCGCGATGCATTACGCATTGACGGCGTCGGCCACCACAATGCCAGATCCGTCGCTCGATCTACCGGGCTACCTGATCCCCGCTCACATGCTTTGCTTCGCCGTCGTCGGCGCCGTGCTGCTGGTGATGGGCTCGGGGTTTTCGTCCTACGTGATCGACCTGCGCACCCGCACCGAGTCGGCCGAGCGCATCCATCAGCTCTCGTTCAACGACACCATGACCGGACTGCCGAACCGCATCGCCTTCAATGAGCGGCTCTCCTTCGACATTTCGGACGCGCACGAAAAGGGCCAGAAGCTCGCCGCCTTCTCGATCGATCTCGACGGTTTCAAGGACATCAACGACGTGTTCGGCCACAGCGCCGGCGATCTCGTGCTGATCCAGGTCGCGGAACGCTTGCGCAACGCGGTCGGCGAAGGCGAATTCGTCGCCCGCCAGAACGGCGACGAATTCCTTGCCTTGAAGATGTCGAGCAACCATCCGGCCGACGCGCAGGCGTTTGCCGAGAAACTGGGAACGATTCTGTCCGAACCGTTCAAGGTCAGCGATACCGACGTCAAACTCACCGCCTCGATCGGTTACTCGGTTTTCCCGCTGGATACCCGCGAGCGCGACCACCTCGTCAGCAATGCGAAGCTCGCCATGCATCGCGGCAAGGCCCATCAGGCCGGCAACATCTGCCGCTACGACCGCGACATGGACGATGCGGCGCGTGCGCGCCGCGCGCTGGCGCGCGATCTGCTCAGCGCGACGAAGAATGGTCAGCTCGAGCTGCACTATCAGCTCCAGACGCTGTTGCGCGACGGCACCGTCTGCGGCGCCGAGGCGCTGATGCGCTGGCGTCATCCGGTGCGGGGCATGATCTCGCCCGCCGAATTCATTCCGCTGGCGGAAGAAACCGAAGCCATCGTCGAGATGGGCGAATGGGCGCTGCGCACCGCGTGCCGCGCCGCGGCGGAGGGGAAACTGCCCGGCATGATCGCGGTCAACGTTTCGCCGCTGCAGTTCAATCACGGCGACCTCGCCGAGACCATCAAGGGCATTCTGGCCGAAACCGGCCTGCACCCGAGCCGGCTCGAGATCGAAGTTACTGAATCGATGCTGATGTCCAATCAGAGCCGGTGCCTGGAGATTCTGGGCAAGCTGAAAACCATGGGCGTCCCGATCGCGATGGACGATTTCGGCACCGGCTATTCCTCGCTCGGCACCCTGCACGCCTTCCCGTTCGACAAGATCAAGCTCGATCAGTCGTTCGTCCGTCGGGTGCCCGACGACTTGCTTGCTGCGGCGATCGTCAAGACCGTGCTGGCGCTCGGGCGCAGCATGAACGTGCCGGTTCTGGCGGAAGGCATCGAAACCGAAGACCAGCTTCAGTTCCTGATCAAGGAAGGCTGTATCGAAGGTCAGGGCTATCTGTTCGCGAAGCCCGTGCCGCTGGCGCAAATTCCCGACGCCATGGCGAAGATGCTTCAGCGCGTTGCTGCAAAGACCGCCACCGTTCAGCAAACGGACGCACAGGTCGCGGCAGCCTGAATTTCTCAGCCGTCATTCCGGGGCATGTCGTCCCTAAATCTCGTCATGCCCGGCCTTGAGCCGGGCATCCATCTTCTCACTTCACTGAGACATGGATCGGGGTCAAGGCCGGCAATGACGCCCCTGGGCGAGTAGCCACGCAGGCAACCAAAAAGGCGCCGCACGAATGCGGCGCCTTTGATGTTTGAGACCGGAGAGACGATCAGCTTGTCTGCTGGATCGCCGACAATTCCCACGGGCCGTTCTGGCGGCGCGTAAACGTCCACACCTCGGTGACTTCCGTCGGCGTCTCGCTGCTCTCGACGATGCGGCCGCTGGCGCGATCGATGGTCTTGTCGGCAAGAGCGAAGCACATCGCAAGCGTCCGGAACTTGATCGGCCTCAATGCATTTGCAGCTTTGGCAATTGCCACTTTTGGTAGTTGAGACGGCAAATTTAATCTTTCATAGCAACGCATGAACGAGGGCTCTTCGACGTGATGCTACGCGGCAATCTTGACCGAATTTTTGCCGAAACGGAAACATTGCCGCGGGTCTTGGACGTTGGCGGAATTTTCTCTCCACTCAACACTGCCACTCACATTGTCGACGTGATGCCCTATGGCTCGTTGCGGGGGCCGCTCGATCCAAATCGGCCTACACGATTCTCGGCTGAGACATTTTCACAGTTCGATATCTGCCGAAAGCCTTGGCCATTCTCTGACAAGTTTTTTGATTATTCCTTTTGCGCTCACACCTTGGAAGATGTGCGAGACCCAATTGGAGCTGCAGAGGAACTGATGCGCGTATCCAAAGCTGGCTACGTGGAAGTGCCGTCGCGCATGCGAGAGTCTTTTCATTACAAGCGCGGGTATTTCTGGCGGCGGATTATTGGCCGCCCCATCCGCGTCGGCTGGGAGCATCATCGCTGGCTTTGTGAACGATCCGACACTGGTCTCGTTTTCACAGCGAAGACCAATAACGCGCTATTCTCACGAAATTTCTTCATAACGGTCGAAGAAGCCGGCCGACAACTAACGCCCGATGAAGCCAATATCGGGCTGTTTTGGACAGGCAATTTCACAGTCGAAGAGCGAATGATCATCGAACCCGGCGCAGTGGATAAGGACCTTGCCCGCTTCAAGGCGGAAGCACTTGCACGAATCCATGCCTCAATTTGAACGATAGCGCCCTACCAAAAAGGCGCCGCACGAATGCGGCGCCTTTGATGTTTCAGACCGGAGAGACGATCAGCTTGTCTGCTGGATCGCCGACAATTCCCACGGGCCGTTCTGGCGGCGCGTGAACGTCCACACCTCGGTGACTTCCGTCGGCGTCTCGCTGCCCTCGACGACACGGCCGCTCGCGCGATCGATCGTCTTGTCGGCAAGAGCGAAGCGCATCGCCAGCGTCGCATAGTCGGTCGGACCTTCGCTCCATGCTTCGGCAAGATCGCCCTGCAGCAGCTTCACGCCGCTGACCTTGTTGACGACACCACGGCTGTTGTTCGCGGCAAGGTCTTCGCGGAAGTACGAGGCCATCTCCGGCGTCGCCAGTTCGCCCAGCTTCGCCATGTCCTCATTCGACCATGCTGCCTGAACCTCGCCGAGCAACCGCTCGAACGCATCGTAATCGTCCGGCTTGATCTGCAACGGAACCGGGCGGTTGTTGAAGCCGAAACCGCCGCCACCCGCGCCGCCGCCGAGCGGCGCCGAATAGGGCGAGCCCGTGGGCTGTTGCGGCTGCTGCTGGGCCTCGAAGTTCGATGGACCCGACGCATAGGCGGTGTTGTTGCCCGCGTTGCGACGCCGCCACCAGTTGATGGCGAAGCGCGCGATGAAGAACACCAGCACGAGCTGGATGATCAGCCCGAAGATCGACGCCATGCTGCCGAGGCCGCTGAACAGGCCACCGCCGAACAGCGCGCCGAGCAGACCCGCGCCGAGGAAGCCGGCGGCGAGGCCACCGAGCATGCCCATTCCGGGACGGTTGAAGAAACCGCCGCCCGCGGGCGCGGCTGCCGGCGCGGTGACGCCCGGCTGGGTGATGGTGCGCTGCATCGACTGCGTCGTGCCCGGCGCGGTCCGCGTCTGCGGCGGCGCCGAAAACGTGCGCGATCCGCGCGATCCGACGCTACCGCCGCCGCCCGGGCGCGCGTCGGCCTCCGACATCGCGACGGCAAGCGGCATGGCCAGCGCCATGGCGACCGCCAGCATCTTGAAAAGCTGTGAAATTCTCATGGTCGTTTCCTCGACTCCCCCGGCATGGGGTTGCCCATAAGATGGTCACGGCGAGGTGAAAAGAAACACAGGAAGTTGGGGCCCAGCCTGCGGCCCTCGGTCGCGGCCCAGCGCCAAAAGCGTCAGGCGTCTGTCATGGTTTCTTTTACCGCCGCAACCAGTTGCGACAGGGTGAAGGGTTTTGGCAGGAAGGCGAATTGCTCGTTCGCCGGCAGGCTCTTTTCAAAGGCATCTTCCGCATATCCCGAAACGAAGATGATCTTGAGATCGGGGTTGCGTGCGCGCATTTCCCGCAGCAGCGTCGGTCCGTCCATTTCCGGCATCACCACGTCGGACACGACGAGGTCGATTCCACCCTTCTGCTCGTCGATCGCCTCCATCGCCTCGACGCCATTCGCAGCCTCGATCACGTTGTAGCCGCGCGAGCGCAGGCCCCGCGCGTTGAGCGAGCGCAGGCCATCCTCGTCTTCCACAAGCAGGATGGTGCCCTGCCCGGTGAGATCGGCTGATTTCGGTTTCGCCGCAGGCTGTTCGGCCGCGATCGGCGGCGCCGCGCCGTTGAGTTGCGGTGGCTCGGAGGGAACGTCGTCACGGCCGGGGATATGCCGCGGCAGGAAGATCCGGAACGCAGTGCCGCCGCCCTCGCCCGGATCGGCATAGATGAAGCCCCCGGTCTGCTTGACGATGCCGTACACGGTGGAGAGCCCGAGACCCGTGCCCTTGCCCACTTCCTTGGTCGAGAAAAACGGCTCGAAAATCTTGTCGACGATCTCGGCCGGGATGCCGGTGCCGGTGTCGGCCACCTCGATCTTCACATAGTCCGCCGCAGGCATGCCCTTGTTGGCGAGCCGCTCGGCATCCTGCGCAGAGACATTCGCTGTGCGCACCGTCAGCCTGCCGCCATCCGGCATCGCATCGCGCGCATTGACCGCGAGATTGACGATGACCTGTTCGAATTGCGACACGTCGACCTTCACCGGCCACAGGTCGCGGCCGTGCAAGGTTTCCAGCTTGACCTTCTCGCCCACCAGTCTTTTCAACAGCATATTGAGATCGGACAACGCATCGCCGAGATCGAGCACCTGCGGACGCAGCGTCTGCCGCCGCGAGAATGCCAGCAGCTGCCGCACCAGCGCTGCGGCGCGGGTCGCGTTCTGCTTGATCTGCATGATGTCCTGGAACGACGGATCGGTCGGCTTGTGCGCGCTCAACAGGAAATCGTTCGCCATCATGATGGCGGACAGCACGTTGTTGAAGTCGTGGGCGATGCCGCCGGCGAGCTGGCCGACCGCCTGCATCTTCTGTGACTGCGCGAACTGGTTTTCCAGCGTGCGCTTCTCGGTCGTCTCCAGCATGTAGACGATGGCGATTTCGGTGTCGCGCTCGTCTTCCTCCACGGAGGTGACGAAGAACTGTCCCCAGCGTTCCTGCCTGCTTTCGAGAGTCGCCTCGACGGGAGTGATGTCGCCCTGCCCCTGCGCCGCCTTGTCGATGGCGGTCTTTAATTCCGCGCGGTCGCGCTCGTGAACGGCGGCGAGGATCGACCGGTTCACCGCGCCGTCGGCGCTGAGACTTTGCGCCAGCTTGGCGAACCGCGCATTGGCGCGCACCACCGCGCCCGCCTTGTCCACGGTGGCAATCGCCATCGGCGTATGATCGAAGAACCGCATGAAGCGCACTTCGGCAGCGCGCTGCGGATCGGCGCGCTCGTCGCGCGCGCGGCTGATAACCAGAGTGCGCGAACTGCCAGGCGTGCCGTCGGCGCCGAACGCCAGCTTGTGATAGAGCCGCACCGGCATGGTCTTGCCGTTGCGGGTCTTGAGATCGAGATCGAACACTTCGGTCTTCACTTCGCCAGGCGCCGGCGTCGCCGAGCCGAGCAGCGCCGCGCCGTCACCGGTGACGATATCGCCGAGCTTCAGCCCGCCGGAGCCGATTTCCGCCAGATCATGGTCGAGCCAGCCGGCCAGCGTCGCATTGACGTAGACCAGATCCCCCGCAGGGCTGACCGAGAAGAATCCGCATGGCGCATGATCGAGATATTCGATGGCGTGCTGCAGCTCCTGGAACACATCTTCCTGCCGCTCGCGATCGCGCGTGATGTCGGCGATCGACCACACCACCAGCCGTGACGCCTTCTTCTGCTGTCCGAGCGGGCGCACGCGCATCCGCAGCCAGCGCGCCTGCGATCCGTCCGCACTGGCGACACGAACCTCTTCCTGGAGGCGTTTGCCTTCCCGCGCGGCCTTGAGCAGCCGGAACACCGCCTCCGAGACGTCGGGGTTGCCGATGAAAACCCGCTCCACCGGCCGCACATCCTGCATGCCTTCCGCGCCGGTCAGCGCGAAATAAGCCGAGTTGGCATAGACCACATGGCCCTGCGGATCGGTGACGGCGAGACCGTCGAATGCATGATCGGCGATCGGCCGGGCAATCGGGTCCTGCGCGGCCTTGTCGGCCAGCCGGACGATCCCGGCGGCAAACGCGAACAGCGAGAACAGCCCGACCATCGCCAGCAGCGCAAGAAGCCCCAGGATATAAGGCTGCGCCTGCGACCGCCCCAGTGTCATAAAGAGCACGGCGGCGGCAACGATGGCCACCGCGACGCCGACGACGAGCAGAATGCTTCCGCTCCGCTGCGGCGGATCGTGCGCAGCAATCGCCGGGGCTTGCAGGTCGGTCGTCTTGTCGGTGGCCATAATAATGGGTCGTGCAGCCGGTGGGAGGAAAGTGCCTTTAACGCGAAACCTTGCCGAAATCGGGCCAACGCAGCCACCAGCGCCCGTCCCTGAGTGCCTGAATCGCACCTCACAAGGCAAGCACGAAGGCAGCCCGAGCCGGTCAAACCCTCACTATATGAAGGCTTGTACCCAAAACGCGAACCTATCAAAGCCAACTATGGTGTCGGTTAGGCTTGAGCGCTCCCGGTTTGGACCAAGGCAGACGGGCGACGTCAGATCGAAGACCTCGTCTTTGCCATCGCCCGCACCAGAGTCAAAAATTTCTTGAGTACCGGCGATGGATCGTCTCGCCGCCAGGTCAAGCCGAGGAAAGCCTTCGCAGAGGTATCCGCAACAGGAAGATAAGTGATCCCTTTCATGCGTACACTCTGCATCGTTGAAGGCACCAGCGCGATGCCCAGTCCAGCCGCCACGAGACCGAGTGCGGATGTAATTCTAGGTGCTGGCTGACCAAAGCGAGGCGTAAATCCCGCCCTGCGGCAGGCCGCGACTGTTTCGTCATGCAAGCCTGTTCCGGCTGGACCGATTATGATGAACCGTTCGCCAGCAAGGCTTTTGAGAGAAACGGCCTTCGATTTGGTTGTCGACGCGCGAAAGCGGCTTGGCAAAGCTGCGACCAAAGCCTCCTCCTGAAGCGGAGCCACGATGACTCCGTCTGCATGAATCCGGGGCGCACGCACGAAGGCGACATCCATCTGGCCGTTGTTGAATTGTGTAACGATCTCGTTGCTCAGCCCTTCCTGCAAGACCAGCGAGACGAGCGGGTTGGCTTCTCCGAATGAACGAATTGCGTCGGGCACGAGCGGATTAAAGGACGCGGTCGGCGCGATTCCGATGCACAGGGCGCCTTGTTCTCCGCGCGCCGCCCGCCGCGTCGACTCCATAGCTCGATCGAACTGCGCAAGAACGGCTTTGGCTTCCTTGAACAGAGCCTGACCCGCAACGGTCATTTCGACGCCACGAGACGTGCGGCGGAAAAGCTGAACACTTAACTCTCGTTCTATCAGGCCGATCTGCCGGCTGAGAGGCGGTTGCTGCATATCAAGGCGCTCCGCAGCGCGGGTGATATGCCCTTCTTCGGCAACCGTGACGAAATACCGGAGATGACGCAGGTCCATGGCATACCCAGAAGGTATCAAAATCAATCCCAACATATCATATCGGAATGTTCTTTGAAGCATTAGTCGTTCAGTCGAAGAGAACAGGGAGAACGACATGCGACTGGGGAAGCGCGATTTTCTGAAAGCCGCATTGGCGACGGCAAGCACATCGATCCTGCCGCGGACAGCTCCTGCACAAGCCTATCCGTCGCGAAGCGTCCGGCTCATCGTGGGGTTTCCCGCCGGAGGACCGGTCGACATCGCCGGTCGCTTTATCGCCCCGTGGCTATCCGAAAAACTCGCTCGTGAGTTCGTTGTCGAAAACCAGCCGGGTCAGAGTGGGAACACGGCGACGAAATCCGTTGTCACAGCAGAACCCGACGGGACAACGCTTCTCATTTGTGGACCGGTGAACACCATTAACACGACCCTTTTCAAAGGTCTCGACTTCGATTTCACTCGGGATATCGCGCCGGTTGCACCCTTGTATCGGGTCCCGCTGGTGATCGAGGTCAATCCCTCCGTTCCGGTCAGAACGACTGCGGAATTTATCGCTCATGCAAAGGCTCACCCGGGGAAGCTCAAGATCGGTTTTGCCGGGCGAGGCACGCCGCAGCACATTGGCATCGAACTGTTCAAGTCGATGGCCGGCATTGATGCGGCATTGATCCCTTATCTTGGTTCAACGCCTGCGCTTGCAGACCTTCTGGCCGGCAAAATTGATGCGATGTTCGACCCCATGCCGTCGTCGATCGCACACATCAAGCGAGGCGAGTTGGTCCCGATTGCAGTAACAACTTCAAACAGGTCGGCAGCCCTGCCGGATGTGCCGAGCGCCGCCGAGACTATTGCTGGCTACGAGGCAGGTTCGTGGTTTGGGATCGGCGCGCCGAGGATGACGCCGAAGGACATCCTCGAAAGGCTCAACAAAGAAATCAATGCCGCGCTCGAGAATCCCGGCATGCTGGCCAGAATGGCAGAACTCGGAGGAACGAGGATCGCCGGTTCGTCAGCACAATTTGCCGAGTTCATCGCTCAGGAGACGGAGAAGTACGCGCGCGTGATCCGCTCAGCCGGAATTGAGATGAATTGACAGGTCTCAAGTTGGCTTGTCACGGGCAGTCCACATCCTAGCCGAGCCCCCTCACTCCCCGCTTCAGCTTCATGACGTAGCCGATGATTTCGGCAACCGCGTGGTAGTGCTCGACCGGAATCTCATCGTCGATTTCGACGGTTGCGTAAAGCGCGCGCGCCAGCGGCACGTTCTCCACGATGGGAATGTCGTGACCCTTGGCGACTTCCCGGATCTTGAGCGCGATGAGGTCGACGCCCTTGGCGACGCAGACCGGTGCAGGCATGCCGCGCTCGTACTTCAGCGCGATCGAATAGTGGGTCGGGTTGGTGATGATGACCGAGGCATTCGGCACCGCGGCCATCATCCGCTTCTTGGCGCGCTGCTGCGCCAGTTGCCGCCGCCGCCCCTTGACCTGCGGATTGCCTTCGGTCTGCTTGAATTCTTCCTTGATCTCCTGCAGCGACATCTTCTGCTTCTCATACCACTGCCGGTACTGGAACAGGTAGTCGGCGATCGCCACCACCGCGAGCAAGGCGACCACCGAGCCCATCAGCTGAAGCGTGAAGTTCATCGTCGCGCTCAGCACCGCCGCCGAATCGAACAGGATCATGGCTTCGAGACGGTGCCGCTCGGGCCACAGCAGCGCCGTCATGACCGCGCCGAGAGCCGTGAGCTTGAACAGGCCCTTGAGAAAGTTCGCCGCCGCCTGCTTGCCAAACACGCGCTTGAAGCCGGCCAGCGGCGATATCTTGCTGAACGCCGGCTTCATCTGCTCGGCCGACCAGACGAAGCGGTGCTGCACGATGTTGCCCGCGATTGCGGCCAGCATCAAAAGCCCGAACGGCACGCCGAGCGCGATCAGCAGAACGCGCTCGAGGCTGCCCATCAAACTGAGCAGATCGGGTCCGGTCACGCGCACCGCATGCGCATTGGCGATCAGGTTGCGCAGCGGCATCTGAATCCCGTTACCGATCGATTGGGAGAACGTCGCCAGCACCAGCGTCGCGCCCGCGATAATGAACCAGGTGTTGACCTCCTGGCTCTTGGCGACGTCGCCGCGCTCGTGCGCATCGTCGAGACGTTTTTGGGTCGGGTCTTCTGTCTTTTCGGAGGAATCGTTGTCGTCGGCCATGTCGCGCTCACCTGACCGGGATCAGTTGCTGCATGATGCTGCCGAAGTATTCGAGATAGGTGCTCATCATGGTCACGATCACGCCGGCGAAGATCATGAAGCCGATCACGATCGAAAGCGGCACGCCGACGAAGTACACCTGCATCTGCGGCATCATGCGCGCCAGCACGCCGAGGCCGAGATTGAACACCAGACCGAACACCAGAAACGGCGCGGCCAGTTGCGTCCCGACCTTGAAGGCCAGCGCGAACGCCTTGGTCGCGAGCGCCGCGACGTCGCCGGTGCCCAGAAACGCACCCGGCGCGAAGATCCTGTAGCTCTCGTTCAGCGCGGCGATGATCAGGTAATGCATGTCGGTGGCGAACAGCAGCGTCAGGCCGAGAATGCTCAGGAAGTTGCCGATCACGACGCCTTGCTGGCCCTGCGACGAATCGAATGCAGTCACAAAACCGAGGCCCAGTTGCTGCGCGATCACGGAGCCCGCCACCGCAAGCGCCGACAACGCCACCCGCCCGGTGGCGCCGAGCACGAGGCCGATCAGGATTTCATGCACGATCAACACCAGCAGCGGCGTCATCGAGCTCATGTCGATCTGATAGGCGGTGCGGTGCAGCGGCACGATGATGAGCGTCAGCGCCAGAGCGATCGCGAGCTTGATGCGGACCGGCACGCTCATCTCGCCGAACCCCGGCATCAGGCTGACCATCGCGCCGACGCGGGCGAACGTCAGCATGAAGGCGGCGGCGAGAGCGGGAAGCAGCGAGACATCGAGGCGCATGATGTTGTGAGTTTCGCTCAACCCCCGATGATTCGCGACGAAATCCTCATCATCTGGCTGTACATGGCGTCCGCCATGAACGGCAGCGCGACCAGCAAGGTCAGGAACATCGCGACGATCTTCGGCACGAACACGAGCGTCTGTTCCTGGATCTGCGTCAGCGCCTGCACCAGCGAAACGGCGACGCCGACCAGCAGGCCGATCCCCATCAGCGGCCCGGACACCACCACGATGGTCCAGATGGCGTCGCGCGCGACATCGAGCGTTTCAGGACCGGTCATTTCAACTCCTTGCCTCAGAACTGGAAACTACACACGCTCGTCATTGCGAGAAGCGATAGCGACGAAGCAATCCAGAAATTTCCTCGCAGCCGGATTGCTTCGCTGCGCTCGCAATGACCATCTGAATCAGATCGGCATTCTGAGAATGTCTTCGTAGGACTGGATCACGCGGTCGCGCACCGAGACCAGGGTCGAGACCGCGACGTCGGTCTCGGCGACGGCGGTAACGACGTCCATGACGTTGGCCTTGCCCGATGCGAGCGCGACGGATTGCGCATCCGACTTCTTCCCGGCCTCCATGACGCTTCCGAGCGCGTCCTTGAGCACCGCGCCGAACGAAGGACCGCCGCCTTCCGGTTTCGAACCGGCGCCCGTTGCATCGACGAGCTTGGCGAGATTGGCGTAGGCATTGGCTGCAATGGTCGGCGATGCCATGATCTATGTCTCCGGATCGGGCTCTGGGTCAGGCCCTGAGGATGTCGAGCGTGCGCTGGATCATGCGGCGGGTCGCGCCGATGATGTTGAGGTTGGCCTCGTAGGATCGCTGCGCTTCGCGCAGGTCGGTCATTTCCACCACGGAATTGACGTTCGGATATTTGACGTTGCCGTTGGCGTCGGCGGCCGGATTGCCGGGTTCGTTGCGGATGCGGAACGCGGAGTTGTCGGGCCGGACGCGGCCGAGCGCCACGACGCGAGCATCGAGGGTGCGGTCGAGCTCGGAGCTGAAAGTCGGGACCTTGCGGCGATACGGATCGCCGCCCGGAGTTTTCGCGGTGGAGTCAGCATTGGCGATGTTCTCCGATATGACGCGCATGCGTCCGGCTTGCGCCTTGAGCCCGGATGTCGCGATCCCCATCGATCGCGCGAAGTCTGAAACCTGGTCGTTCATCGTTCGCTCTCCCTGGAGCATGATCCCGAAAAGCGGGTGCCGGTTTCCGGATCAAGATCATGCTCAAACCAAAGAAATGCCGATAACTCTGATTCAACTTTGTTGCAGCGGATAGCGGGCATCGTCAGCGCTGCCTGCCGATGGCGGTCTTGAGCAAATTGAGACTGCGGCTGTAGAGCGTGGTCGCCGCCGCATAGTCCATCTGGTTGGCGGAGACCTTCATCATCTCCTCCTCGAGATTGACCGCATTGCCCGCGGGCCTCGTCTCGTAGCCGGCCTTGCGGCTTTGGCCGACGCCTTCGCTGCTCGCGGAACCGGAAATATGGGCGGCGTTGGTGACGGCGACCCGCACGGCGGCAGCCGGAGCGCTGACGCTGCGGCCGCCACGGTCGAATTTCGGCTCGACCAGATCGCGCGGCCGGAAACTGGGTGTGTCGGAATTGGCGACGTTGTTCGCCAGCACCCGCTGACGTTCCTGGTGCCATTGCATGCGGGTCTTGAGAGCCGAGAGGCCGGGAAGATCGTTAATAGCCATCGCGAAAACCTCCGCCCGTTCGGCGATGCGGCGCAAACCGAACTAGGCAGAATTTGCCGCGTGTATGGTTAATGGCGGGTTAAGATTTTGCGGCCGGCTTTTAGGGGCATGAAACCCGTTGAAAACATTAGCGATAAAGACCCTGGTGGAACCCGGGCCGATTTGGGCGCAACCGATTCCTGGGTTAAGAAGATGGCGGATGGGATGCGAACGGCAGCGGCGAATACGAACGCGAGGCGCCGCTGTTAACAAATAGAGCCAAAACTTCACCGTTATCCGGCGGTTGTAGTATTCTCAAACATGCGAAGCTGCGAATCCTGAACCGGACTCGCAGCTTGTTGCCGGGGACAAGGCATGCTTCAGGGACCACTTGGGTTTTTCTTTGCGTTCATCGTCGTCCTTGCGCTGATCGGTGCGGCGGCGTGGCTGGTACGGCGCTTCGCCGGCAATCGCCTGGGAGCGACCGCCAAGGGCGGACGACTGCCACGCCTCGCCGTGATCGACGCAACCGCTGTCGATGGCCGCCGCCGTCTGGTGCTGGTCCGCCGCGACAACGTCGAGCATCTGCTGATGATCGGCGGCCCGACCGACATCGTTGTCGAACCGAACATCGTGCGCGCGGCTCCGGTACGCGATCAATCGCGCTCATCCGCGCTTCCCGATCCGGCAAACTGGGCGGATAACGATCCGCCCCGCGCCGAGAGCCTCGACTTCAACGAGCCGCCGATGGCTGAACCGCCACCGCCGCGCCCGCAGCGTCCCTCGTTCGTGGAGGAAGCACGCCGCACACCGGCAGCGATGCCGGAGCGGCGCGAACGCGGCGATGCTCGCGGCGATAATTTCGGCGGCTTCGTACCGGAGCCGATGTTGCGGCCTTCGCCCGACATGCGCGCTCCCGAGATGCGCCCCGCGCCCGAGATTCGTCCCGACCCACCTTCGCGTCCTGCACGGAGCGAGCCGATGATGCCGCGCCCGGTCCGGAGCACCGAGCCTGCCCCCCTGAAAGCGCCACCCGTGCGTGCACCGGAACGCGCGGCTCCGGCAGCAGCGGCCGCGCCCGCCGTCGCGGCAGCAGCCGCATCGTCGGCCGATCAGAATCTGGCCGAGATGGCGCAGCGGCTCGAAGCCGCCCTTCGCCGTCCCGGCGGCGATCCGCGTCCCGCCTCGCCTCCCATGTCAGCTCCCACGTCACCTCCCATGGCCCCGGATGCAAACGCCGGACGCCCTGCACGCTCCATCAGCGAGGTGAAGGTCGAATCCATGCCCGCCGCCGCCGAGACATCCTCGGCGCCTCCGGTCGCGTCGCCCAAGGCATCGTTCGAAGACCTCGAAGAAGAGATGGCGAGTTTGTTGGGCCGTCCAAAGAACACCTCGTGAGGGCCGCCCCCTCACCGCGTAGAGTTCTCCTTCCCCTTCTTGTTTGTCTCTCCGCCGCGCTGCTGGTCTCGCCAGCGGCGGCGCAGGATATCAGCATCAATCTCGGCCAGGGCGGCAGTGGCGTCACCGAGCGCGCCATCCAGCTGATCGCGCTATTGACGGTGCTGTCGATCGCGCCATCGATCCTGATCATGATGACGTCGTTCACGCGCATCGTCGTGGTGCTGTCGCTGCTGCGCACCGCGCTCGGCACCGCGACCGCGCCGCCAAACTCGGTCATCATCGCGCTGGCGTTGTTTCTCACCGCCTTCGTGATGGGACCGGTGCTGCAGAAGGTCTATGACGACGGCGTCAAGCCGCTGATTGCCAACGAGATCACCACCGAACAGGCGCTGGAGCGCGGCTCGGGTCCGCTGCGCGGCTTCATGCTCAAGAACGTGCGCGAGAAGGATCTGCGGCTGTTTCTCGATCTCTCCCGCGAACCGGCGCCGGCCACGCCCGAGGAGATGTCGCTGCGCATCCTGGTGCCGGCGTTCATGATCTCGGAACTGAAGCGCGCCTTCGAGATCGGCTTCCTGCTGTTCCTGCCGTTCCTCATCATCGACCTCGTCGTCGCATCGGTGCTGATGTCGATGGGCATGATGATGCTGCCGCCGATCGTGGTGTCGCTGCCGTTCAAGCTGATCTTTTTCGTGCTGGTGGACGGCTGGTCGCTGGTGGCCGGCAGTCTGGTGCAGAGCTACGGCGGCAGTTAGTTACCCTGATTTTTCAATCATCGTCATTGCGAGTCACCGGGTCTCGCCTTCGGCGAGCCCGATGACAGGCTCCGCGAAGCAATCCAGACTGGTGCGAAGAATGGATTGCTTCGTCGCCGGTGCTCCTCGCAATGACGACAGCTACCGCCGCGACGCCGTCACGCCCTTGATCTGCGGCAAGCTCCCCGTCGGCGTCGGATCCGGGCGTTGGCCCGGCGCATTCATGCGTGCGACCGTGTCGGGAAACCGCGTGCGCATGTCGCGCAGAAAGCCTTCGAGCGTATCGACGCTGGCCGCGATCTTGGCGATCTGGCCGTATTCTGCGCTTGAGGCAGTTGCGGGCTGGCTTGCGAGATCGAACATCGTCTTGTCCGCCTCGCCGCTCATCAGCGGCGCATACTTCTCGCGAAAGCGCGCAAGGCCGAGCGTGTCGTCGGCGAGCGCGTAGCCGATCGCCGCGCGCACGATGTCGGCCTTTTCCACAGCGTTGAGCGGCGTGAAATCGCGCCAGCGATCGCCGTAATACAGCTCGATCTGTTCGGAGGCCTCGCGCCAGCGCCGCGCCGCCCAGTGAATATCGGAGCGCAGCCGCACCGCCTCACGCCCGTTACTGCTGGAGATGATGTCGAGCGCAAGATCGTGACGGCCGATATCGCTCTGCGCCCGCGCTTCCAGCAACAGGCGCTGCTGCCGCAACTCGCCGGCAAGATCGGCGATGCGGGTCGAGCGGATGGCGCTGACGGCCCGGTCCGGCTTGCGGTTCATCAGATAGACCATGGCGAGACGCGAAGCCACCTGGGCGCGCGCGGCGCCCTCAAGCCGGTGATCGACCTGATACTGCAGCAGCTCGCTCGCCTGATCGAGCAGATCGATGTTCACCAGCCGCTCGGTGAGCCGCCGGATCATCTCGTCGCCGCGGCGGCCGATCGGCGTCAGCTCGCGATTGTCGTAGAACAGCGCCAGCGCCTCGATCGCCGGCATGTCGTCGCCCTTGGCCGTCAGGAACACCTGCGAGAAAATCGACGCCGCTTCGTCTTGCAGCTCGCGCGTCACGGCCGCATTGGCCTGAAGCCGCGTCGCGGTGCGCGCCGTCGCGAACGCATCGGCATAGCGGTCGCGGCTGGCGTAAATCCGGAACAGCATCTGCAGCGTCTTGATTTCGAGGCTGTCGCCGCGCCACATCACGGCCAGCGTCTCGAGTTCCTTGATAATGTCGTCGTCGGCGATCTCGTTGCGCTTCAGCCGCAGCGCCATCTCGCGCAGCCTGCCCTCGGTGGCGGCTTCGCGGTCCTGCGACTGTGCCGCCGTGCCGTATTCACGCAGCGCATCCTTCTCGCGGTTGAGACCCTCCGCGAGCCGCCCGCGCAGCAGCGCGACCATCGGCTGCATGTCCGGCGTGGTGCCCACCAGGTCGAGTTCGTTGCTGCGATTGCCCGCGCTGGCAAAATCCTTCACCTCGATCGCGGCACGCATCGCATTCGCGAGCGCGATCCGCTGCAGATCGAACGGCAAAGCCGTGATCGCAAATTCCGAGTTCTTGAATTTCTCCCGTGCATCGGCCCATTTTTCCTGACCTGCCAGCGCCATCGCCTTCCAGAGCTGCGTATCGGCGTGTCCGTTGACCGCGGGATTGGCGAGATCCTTCAGGGTCTGTTCCGGCTGGCCGATCAGGACGCTGGTGACCGCATGCATGACAAGCGTGGTCGCATCCTCTTGCCCGGTCTTCTGATCCGACAGCGCCAGATCGAGAATGCCGCGCGCTTCGCGGTGGAAGCCCCGCGCCATGTAGAAGCGTGCGAGATCGAGCCGCGCCGCGAGCTTCGCCTCGTCGTTGATGGTGAAGGCGGCGTGGATCAATTGCTCGCGCCGCTTGAAGAAGTCATCCTGCTGGTGTTCGCGCCACTGGGCGTTGTCGAACACCGGCCGCACGCTGGCCGTGGCCCGCTCCGGTCCGACGTTTGCCGACGAGATCGTCATCCCGCCCGGCCGGTTGATGATGACGTTGCCCGCACTGGTATCGACCGACACGTCTTCCGATTTTGGCAGCACGGCGACGCCATGCACCGTATCCAGCAGGGTGAACTCCACGAAATCCTGGCGGCGGATGAACCCGCGCGCGGGCAGGCTCGCGGTTACCACGAAGATGTTGTCGCCGGCATCGGGATCGACGATGCGATGTACGAGACCCGGATTGAGCAATTGCACCGCGAGGTTGGCGCGCGCCGGATCGGCCACGTTGCGCGTCGACCAGATCGGCTGCGGCGGCTGCTGGGTCGCATCCGCCATGGTCAGGATCCATGTCCGCTCGTCGCCGCTGAGCGAAAACACCTGCGGCCGGTTAAGCCGGACGCGGATCGCCTGCCCGCGCGGCAACGGCATCGTGCTGACGTCGGCGATCAGCGATCCGCCTTCCTGGCGAATGACGTCGAGATTGACCGGCGTGGCCTTGTCGAACACCAGCCAGACGGTGTCGGCGCGCCGGAACAGCGCGGCCGGTGTCGGCGATGAAAATGCAAAGGACAGCGAGAAGCCTTCACTGCGGCGCTTGGCATCGAGTTGAACGGTTTCTCCCGGCGATGCGGGCATCGGCGCAGCCTCTGCGGCGGCCACCGCCGCTGGCCTTGGCGCACTTTGCGCGGGCACGGCCGCCGGCGCCGCGATCACAGGCGCAGGCGTTGCAGACGCTGCGGCGGGTGTCGCGACCTCAACCTTCGGGGCCACGTTTTCGGGCGCAGCCTCCGCGGCCTTCGGCTCTGGCTTGATGTCCGGCCTGGTCTCCGCAACGGCTGGCGGCGAAGCCGCCGCATCGGACCTTTGCTGGGGGGCGGTCTGGGCGGGCGGCGGTCTGACCTCGGGGATCGCATTGGCGCGCGGCCGGTCGGCTTGCTGAAATCCGATATCGACGACGTAGCTTTTTTCCTCGCGGAAGGTGTGCACGTCGACGTTGCCGACCACCGTGATCTCGACGGTCGACGTATCGCCCTCCATCTTCTGGTCGATCGAGGAGATGTTGGAGGGTGCTGCGATCTTGGCGTCGGCCAGATCGAAGTTGAACGCGGTGTTGAACAGCAGCGACAGCTTCTGCGCGTTCAGCGACGACGACACGCCGGAACCGTCCGGCAATTCGAACGTGAAGCGGATGAAGGTCGGCTGCACCGATGCGCGGACCCGCACCGGCGGCCGCTTCTTCAGCTCCGATGCAAGCTGGCGCTCGCGCAGCAGCCGCTCGGCGACACGCGCGCGCTCGGACAGTTCGCGCACGACATCGGCGGGCAGCGGCGGCGGCGCGCCGGTCCAGTTGTCGGGCAGCAGATCGACGAACAGCCGTTCGCCCGCGGCCATGGTGTTGACGCTGACCTTGCGCGACAGCGCGAGGCGCACCGCGAGGCCGTCGGGATCGCGCCGCGCCGATCCGACATAGTCCGGCAGCGCGTCTGCGACCTTGTCCATCGACAGCGCAACCGGCCGTTTGAAACGGATCACGAGAACCGAGCCCGCCGTGACCGCCTCGGCCTCGACGTCCTCTTCAAACCTGATGAGCAGCCGTGCGAAGCCGCCGGTTCCGGTCAACGTCGCCTCGGCACGCACCGGCTGGGGCTGTTGCTGCGCTTGCGCCAGCACCGGCGACGGCAGCCCGGCGGCAACGCATGCGGAAAGACAAGCGGCCGCGACGGCAAGACGAGCCAGCCAGCGCGGCGCATCCTGCAGCCGACGTCGTTGGGCAGCCATTCGCGCCATCCCGTGTCTCTCGCAGTCTCGCAAGCCAATCGTTCAGCCAGCGTCGCATGGCGCGACGCGCACAGCCCGTTCGGTTGTCCAGTCTATGGGCGGGCGTTTAAGGAGGCGTTAACCAGAACGGACCGATTGCGGTTTCAGCGCTGGGGCCGGCCTTCGATCTTGGGAAGCTCGGTGGCTGCTGCGGAGCGCTCGCCCCCCGCCCGGCGGGCCAATTCCACCGTCAGCCGCTCGGCGGCCTCCGGGGTCATCAGCCCGAGAATATCGGACATCTTTCGCGGCGCGATCTGGGATGCGACCTCGATCAGCACCGCCATGTCGAGGCGGTCGAAAATCTTCGCCGCGTCCTTTGGCTTCATGCCCTCGTACATCGTGACGATGCTCTTAAACTTGACGCTCTCCGATGCCGCCTTCTGTTCCTGAGCGGCGGTGATCCGCGTCTCGACGCTCTTCAGCTCCTCGACCTTCCCCTCGATGCGTTTCTCGGCCGACTTCAGCAGGCTCTCGCGGATGTCCACCTCGCGGGCGCGCGTTTCGAGTTCCTGACGCCGCGACTGCAAGCGCTCGAGCAAGGCCCGCTCGGACGCCGAGACGCTCTTCGGCGGCTCGGCGACGTTGACGACATTGTCAGCAGGCTTCGGCGGCTCCGGCGCAGGCTTTGGCGGCTCTTCCTTCTTGGCCGCCGTCGCACCCGTGATGTCGTTCGGATCGTAGCGGTTACCGCCGGGGAAATTGAACATCTCCTGCGCCCAGGACAGCTTGACCGGCGGCTGCTCCGCCGGCGAGAAAACGTAGCCGCCTTCCAGCATCAGGCCCGCGATCTTGAGCACGCCAAGCGCGCCGACCGCGACGAGTGCAATGGGAATGATCCGTATATTGCGAAATGACTTCATGCCGCGACGCTGCCGGCCCTTCGCCGTTCGGAAAAGGCCTGCGCTGCTGCGACGATCGCCTTCGGACTGGATGGCGCAGCAACGACCTCGGCTTCACGCGCCTGGTTGACCCGCGCGGCCATGGCGATCTTCGAGACCCGGCGCAGGATATCCTCGCCTTGCTGAACCTGCTGCGCGAGCTTGATCGAGAAGTCGTTGGCTGCCGCGATCTTGCTGCCCAGATTCTCGTTGCAGTCGCGCACCGTGTGCTTGAGACCGCCGATGGCCCGCTCGGCAATCTCGGTTGCGGTGATGAGTTCGGCGATCGTCGCCTTGAGCGAGCTTTCGTCGGCCTTCAGCCGTTTCAGCCTGCTGTTGAGCATGATGCAATATGCGATCGTGAAGATCAGCAGGATCGCGACCAGGCTCTCGATCATCAGTCCGGTGAAGTGTGTCATTGGGCCTCCATCATTTTGGTTTGCTCGTCGGCTTTCTCGAACATCGCAAGCGTGGTGTTCGGCCTGCGCAGCGGTTTGGTGACGCGGATCGCGACGCGGTCGCCGACGCGGCCCATGCGGCCCTCGGTCAGCATCACACTGCCGCAGCGTACGGCGACAGTGGCGTCGGCGCGGATTTCGAGCGGCAGCGTATCGCCGACCTTGAGGCTCATGAGCTGCTTGAGCGGGAGGTCCGCTTCGTAGAGCACGGCGTCGACGCCGATCTGGGCCTGGCCGATCTCGCTGGCCAGATGCTGCTCCCACGTCGAGTCCCGGCCGAACTTTTCGCCCATGAACATCTGCAGCAGAACGCCACGGATCGGTTCGATGGTGGCGTAGGGCAACAGCAGTTCGATGTTGCCGCCGCGATCTTCCATGTCGATCCGCAGTCGCACCAGAATGGCGGCGTTGGCGGGACGGCTGATGGCGGCAAAGCGCGGGTTGGTCTCCAGCCGGTCGATATTGAGTTTGACCGGCGACAGAGGCCGGAAGGCGTGCTCCGCATCGGCCAGCACGACCTCGATCAGCCGCTTGACCAGATTGGTCTCGATGGTGGTGTATGGCCGGCCCTCGATGCGCAGCGCGGCCTGGCCGCGGCGGCCGCCGAGCAGCACGTCGATCATCGAATAGATCAGGCTGGAATCGACGGTGGCGAGGCCGAAGTTGTCCCATTCCTCGGCCTTGAACACGCACAGCACGGCCGGCAGCGGAATCGAATTCATATAGTCGCCGAACCGCACCGATGTGATGCGATCGAGCGACACTTCGACGTTGTCGGAGGTGAAGTTGCGCAACGATGTCGTCATCAGCCGGACCAGCCGGTCGAAGACGATTTCCAGCATCGGCAGGCGCTCGTAGGAGACCATGCCGGAATCGATGATGGCGCGGATGCCGGAATTGTCGTCTAGATTGACATCGCCGACGCTGAAGCCGAGCAGGTTGTCGATCTCCTCCTGCGACAGCACGCGCTCGCCGCTGGTGGTCGACATGCCGCGGCTGTCGTCGACCATGGCGGCCCATTGCTCCGCCATCGCCTCCGTCATTTCGTTCGCGGCGGCTTCCTCGGCAGCCGCGACCGGATCCTCGGAGTCGAGCGACGCCTCCCATTGGGCGGCTATCGCATCTTGATCGACTGGATCGCCTGGCGCCATGTTTCTAAGTCCGTCGTGGCCGAATACGTCCCGTCACTGAATGACGATTTCCTTGAACAGCACAGCGTTCACCTGGGTCGGCGCGATGGCGACGTTGACGCGCCGGGTCAGCTCTTCCTTGAGCCGGAAGATTCCGGCCGAGCCGTTGAGATCGGTCGGGCGTAGCTCGCGCAGATAGGTCTGGAAGATGTCGGTGAGGCGCGGCATCGACGGTGTGATCTGCGCGACGACCGGCTGCTCCTTCACCTCGAGCACGATTTTCATCTTGAGATATTGAACCCGCTCGCCCGGAAGGTTGGCGAGATTCACCAGAAGCTCCGGCACATCCATGAACACCGGCGGCTTCGGCGGCGGCGGCGCTTCGGCCATCATCTTTTCCTTCTTGCCGTGGAAGAAAAAGAAATATCCGCCGGTTGCGCTGACGATGAGCAGGCCTGCGACAGCGACGACAATGATCTTGAAACGGTTCTTCGGTGTCGGGGCGCCGTCTTCGGCATCCGCCTCATCCACCTGTTGTTCGCCGTCCGCCATTTTCGCCCGCCCCTTTGGTCAGGAGTGGCCCTTGTGTGCCGAGAGGCTATGACGCGATACGAACTGCCGTCGGCGCGAAGGGCGCCCTGTGATCTGGTGCCGCCGATCTGAAGTTCCTGCGCCGTTGATGCGATCTGATATCGGAACTTCAGATCGATAAGCGGCATCAGGACTTTAGATTTGCGAGTGCCCTTTGGTTTCCGAAGTTTGCGTGAGGGGTCGCCTCGACGATTCACAAACTTCGGAAACTGGGCACTCGGACGCTAAGGTCTCAATGGTTAACGGTTTCTTTCCACGACCGCTCAAGTGGGAAAAAATTGCCGACGGATATGGTCAACAACTCCTTTCTGCCGGGTCGTTGCGATCGGCCGTTTGAATCAAGTCCCTGTTTTGGTTTGCGAATTCGAGTTGGCACGGCCTTCGCTTCAGGTATTCCCGAACCGCGAGCTTGGGAGAGCTTGAGCGGTTCGCAGATTCCCTCGGAGCCTTGGGAGAGGCAACGGCGGAATCACTCAGGGGAGAACCGCCGATGGAGAACGCACTCCTCATCGGATTGTCGCGCCAGATCGTGCTTGAACGTCATGTTGACGTGATCGCGAACAATATCGCGAACATCAACACGACAGGTTTCAAGGCCGACAGGCAACTGTTCGAGGAATTTCTGGCTCCGGCCGCACGCGACGAGAGCTTCGTCGGCCGTGACCGCCGGGTCAGCTATGTTCATGATCGCGGCACGATCCACGATTTTGCGCAAGGCTCGATCGAGCCGACCAAAAACCCGCTCGATGTTGCGCTGACCGGCAACGCCTTCCTTGTCGTGCAGACGCCGGCCGGCGAGCGCTACACCCGCAACGGTGCGCTGCAGATCAACTCGCAAGGCCAGCTCGTCACCGCGGGTGGCAATCCGGTGCTCGGAACCGGCGGACCGATCACCATTCAGTCCGGCGATCAGGACATCAACATCGCGCCCGATGGCAACGTCAGCGTGCGTGAAGGTCTGGTTACCAACACCGCATCGATCCGCGGCAAGCTGCGCCTGGTGCGTTTCGATCAGCCACAGCGTCTGACCAAGGAAGGCGCGACGCTGTTCGTGGCTCCGGCCGGTGTCGCACCACAGGCCGATCCGCAGGCGCAGGTCCGTCAGGGTTTCATCGAGAAGTCCAACGTCAACGCGGTCGCCGAAATGAGCAAGATGATCGAGGCGATGCGCAGCTACCAGCAGATTTCGGCGATTGTTCAACAGCAAGGCGACCTGCGCAAGACCGCGCTCGAACGCATTTCCGAAGTACCGAACTAAGGAGATCCGAACATGCGCGCCCTTCATACCGCAGCGACCGGAATGCTGGCACAGGAACTCAACGTTCAGGTCATCTCCAACAATATCGCCAACCTGCGCACCACCGCTTACAAGAAGCAGCGCGCGGAATTTCAGGACCTGCTCTACGAAAACGTCCGCCGCGTCGGCACTCAATCGTCCGATCAGGGTACCGTGATTCCGGTCGGCATCGAAATCGGCTCCGGCGTAAAGACCGTCGGCACGCCGCGCGTCATGAGCCAGGGCACGTTGCTGCCGACCTCGAAAGAGCTCGACGTCGCGATCCGGGGCGAAGGCTTCTTCCGCGTGCAGTTGCCCGACGGCCGCACCGCCTACACCCGCGACGGCTCGTTCGAACTCGACAATCAGGGCCGCCTCGTCACAGCGCAGGGCTATCTGGTGCAGCCCGGCATCACGGTGCCGCAGAACTCCATCGGACTGTCGATCAATTCGCAAGGTCAGGTCAGCGTGACGCCCGGCGGCACCACAACGCCGACGGTGCTCGGCCAGATCGAAAGCACGATCTTCATCAACAAGGCGGGCCTCTCCGCGATCGGCGACAATCTCTATCTCGAAACACCCGCCTCCGGCGCGCCGCAGAACAGCGTGCCGGGCGCGGCCGGCTACGGCGACCTGCTGCAAGGCAATCTCGAACAGGCCAACGTCGAGGTGGTGTCTGAAATCTCCGACCTGATCGCGGCCCAGCGCGCCTACGAGATGAACGCCAAGGTCATCAGCGCCGCCGACCAGATGCTGCAATCGACCGCCAA
Organism: Hyphomicrobiales bacterium; assembly: GCA_021732215.1. Classification (GTDB taxonomy): domain Bacteria; phylum Pseudomonadota; class Alphaproteobacteria; order Rhizobiales; family Xanthobacteraceae; genus SG-bin9. The sequence continues at coordinate 100,575 of JAKFVL010000003.1, read as the reverse complement.
CATCTTCCGCTAAGGACAAAGACGATGACGATCCGCTCGACTCTTATCGCAGCAGCCACGCTCATGGCCCTGACGGCGAATGCCTTCGGACAATCGGCAGACAACGCGATCGCGGTGCCTGCGCTGCGACCCAGCGTAACCGTCACCGGCGATATCGTCCGGATCGGCGACGTGATCGACAACGCAGGCCCGGCCGCGCAGATCGCGATCTATCGCGCGCCCGACCTCGGAACCACGGGCACCTTGCCCGCCGAACAGATCGTAGCCACGCTGCGCAATCACCGCGTCATCGGCGTCGATACCCGCGATATCCGCGAAGTGTCGGTGACGCGGGCCTCGCGCGTGATCTCCGTCAGGGACATCGAGCGCGCGGTCGGCCTCGCACTGGAGCGGCGCAACGGCCTCGGGGACGCGGACGATCTCGCCTTGACGTTCGAGCGCGACGTGCGGATGCTTCAACTCGATGCGAGCTTCACCGGCGAACCGAGCCCGGTAGCGGTGCGGTTCGATCCGCGCGCCGCACGCTTCGACGTCACCCTTGAAATCAGCAGCAACACCGGGGCCGCGCCCACTCGCTTGCGGCTCTCCGGCACAGCCGTCGAAACCATTCCGGTCACCGTCAGCACCCGGAACATCGAGCGCAATGAATTGCTCAAGGCCGCCGACATCGTCACCGAGCGCCGCCCGAAGACCGAAGCCGGCGGCGATCTCGCCAATCGCGATCGCGCCATCGGCCTGCAGGCGCGCAAGCAGATCCGCGCCGGTCAGCCGATCCGCGGCGCCGATCTCGGCAAGCCGGACCTCGTGCAGCGCGATCAGAGCGTGACGCTGTTCTTTGAAGTGCCGGGCATCTCTCTCACCGTTCGCGGCAAGGCGATGGACGCCGGCGCCGAAGGCGACGTCGTCAATGTGATGAACCTGCAGTCGAAGCGCGTCGTGCAGGGCACGGTCACCGGCCCTGGCCAGATCGTGATCGCAGCGCCCGCAGCCCGCGTGGTCGCATCCGCAGCACCCGTCCCCTCGGCGCCGGTCGCCGAGGTCACCGCCACCATCCCAGACTCTTCATCCGCAGCAGCAAAAACCGAGTAAAGTTCATGTCCCCCTGTACCCACCTGAAGCGAACGATCCGAACCGGCACGGTGCTGGCCCTCGGTTGCCTGTGCGGATGCTCGTCGCTCGAACGGCTCTCCGCGATCGGAGAAAAGCCGGCGCTCGCCGCGATCGAAAATCCGACGTCGCAGCCCGGCTACAAGCCGGTGCAAATGCCGATGCCGACGCCGCAGGCCGCCTCGTACAATCCGAACTCGCTGTGGCGGAACGGCTCGCGCGCCTTCTTCAAGGACCAGCGCGCCAATCAGGTCGGCGACATCATGACCATCACGGTGAATTTCACCGACAAGGCCAATATCGCCAACCAGACCCAACGCAGCCGCACCAACAAGGAAGATTCCGGCATCACGGATTTCGCCGGCAGCAAACTCGTCACCGGCGCGGCCGCATCGGTCTTCCCCGGCCGCATCCTGACGACCGACTCGACCGCCTCGAGCGATGGCAAGGGCTCGGTGCAGCGCCAGGAGAACCTGCAGACCACCGTCGCCGCCGTGGTGACGCAAGTGTTGCCGAACGGCAATCTCGTCGTCGAGGGCAAGCAGGAAATCCGCGTCAACTTTGAAATCCGCGAACTGATCGTCGCCGGTATCGTCCGGCCGGAGGATATCCAGAGCGACAACACCATCGACTCCAGCAAGATCGCGCAGGCCCGCATCGCCTACGGCGGCCGCGGCCAGATCACCGACGTGCAACAGCCGCGCTACGGCCAGCAGGTACTCGACGTGCTGCTGCCGTTCTAGATACGCATGATCGGAATGCGGACGCCCGCTTTCAGACCGATCACGCACACGAGCTCCCACGCATTGCAGCGAACCTAGGCGTTGTAATGTGTACGATGCGGCCTCCTGTAGCTCCCCTGCAGGAGGCCGCGATCGTTTTGTGATGCGCCGCGCAATTGCGGCGCAGTCGCCGATCTGGCAGGAATTGCGCGATGCTGAAACCGGGCGCACCTCAACCGCAACGGCTGGATCTGCTCCGGGCGATCCTGCGCCTGCATGTGGCCGCCGACCGCAGCGACATTCTCGCCACCATCCAGTCGGACGCCGAGTTTCTCGATCTGCCCTCGGGCGGCGTGCTGTTCCGGCAAGGCGAGATGAGCGACGACGTCTACTTCCTGCTGTCCGGGCGGCTGCGGGCGTCTGTCGATGACGGCAAAGCCGGCATGCGCATCCTCGGCGAGATCGGCCGCGGCGAATCGATCGGCGAACTGGCGATGTTCACCGGCGAGCCGCGCTCCGCCACCATCGTCGCGCTGCGCGACAGCTCGGTGGTGAAGATCACGCGCGAAACGCTCGATCGTGCGCTGAAAAAGGAGCCGCAGATCGGGATCGCAATGACGCGGATCGTGATCGAGCGCTTTCGCCGCTCGGAGCGCGAACGTCAAAGCCCGGTCGTGCCTGTCAACATCTGCTTCCTTCCGGTCACGCTCGGCCTCGACGCGATCGGGTTCGCCAATCGCCTGCGCGGGGCACGCGCGCCGGACGCGCGGCCGATCACCATCGTGACGCCTGCAGAGATCGCGGAGCGCTTCGGCACCAATGCCGAAAAACCAGCCTGGCATCGCTATGGCGCGGTCGCCAGCCATATCGACCAGATCGAGGCGCGCAGCGGCGCGGTTTATCTCGTTGCCGAACCGCGGGACTGCGCGTGGACACGGTTCTGCCTGCAGTATGCCGACGAAGTCTTGCTGCTGGCCGGCGCCAATGGCTTGCCTGCCCTCTCCAACATCGAAGCCGAACTGCTTAATGGCGACCACCCCGTCTCCATCGCACGCCAGACGCTGGTGCTGCTGCATGGTGGCGATGTACGAAGCCCCACCGGAACGGCGAAATGGCTGGATGAGCGGCCGAAGGCCTCGCGTCATTTTCACGTCCGGCCCGAGTTGCCGCGGGACATCGCGAGATTGGCACGCATCGTTTCGGGCCGTGGTGTCGGCCTGGTGCTGGCGGGCGGCGGCGCGCGCGGCTTCGCGCATGTCGGCGTGTTCCGGGCGCTGGAGGAAGCCGGGATCGAGGTCGATATCGTCGGCGGCACGTCGATCGGCGCATTGATGAGCATGTGCGTGGCGTTCGATCAGTCCGCGGAGAAATTCGATGCCGCGGCGAAAAAGGCGTTCCTGATGCATCCGGCCGGCAACATCACGGGCGACTACAACTATCTGCCGATGATCTCGCTGATCCAGGGCCGCCGCACGCGCGAAGCGCTGGCGCAGGCGATTATCGACGCGGCGGGCCGACCGGTCGGCGCGGAAGACACCTGGAAGACCCTGTTCGTGATCGCATCGGATTTCACCACCGCAAGCGAAGCCGTGCTGGCGCGTGGCGATCTCGCCCGCAATGTGATCGCGAGCTACGCCATTCCCGGCGCATTGCCGCCGGCCTTCATCGGCGGCCACATGATGTTCGACGGCGCAACGTTCAACAATTTTCCTGTCGATGCGATGATCCGCGCCGGCGCCGGAAAGATCATCGGCGTCGATCTGGCGATCGAGGGACGGCGGAGCTTCGATCTCGACGAAGCGCCGGGAACATGGGCTTTGCTGCGCGACCGGTTCCGGCCGCGGGCGAAGCGGATATATCCGCTGCCGACGCTGCCGGAAATCATGGTGAGTTCGTCGTTCATCAGTTCGATCGCGCGGCAGCAGACCATGTGCAAGCTGGTCGATCTTCTGTTCCAGCCGCGCATCGCCGATGTCGGATTGCTCGAATGGCGGCGCTACGACGACATCGTCGCCGCCGGCCACGCCCATGCGAAGGACGTACTGGGCAAGATGAGCGAAGAGGAACTGGCCGGTTTTCGCTGACGCTGGCGTCAAACTCTGCCGTCGTCCCCGCGAAGGCGGGGACCCATACGCCGCAGCAATCATTTGGCGGACAACGGAAGTGGCTCCGCGGCTTCTTTAGAAAATCCCGATCAGCACGGAGGGTATAGGTCCCTGCTTACGCAGGGACGACGCTGAATGTGGAGCTTGCGTCCGCGCCCCGGAATGACGGAGGAGGATCGGCCCGGCAATAACGAGGAGATCGCTTGAAAACAGGAATCGCAGGGCAGAAGGACGAATCGGCCCCGTCCCTACTCGTCGCGATAGACCTTCTCGCGCTTCTCGTGGCGTTCCTGCGCCTCCACCGAGAGGGTCGCGATCGGGCGGGCCTCGAGGCGCTTCAGCGAAATTGGCTCGCCAGTGTCTTCGCAATAGCCGTAGGTGTTCTCCTCGATGCGCTGGAGCGCGGCATCGATCTTGGAGATCAGCTTGCGCTGGCGGTCGCGGGCGCGAAGCTCGATGGCGCGGTCGGTCTCCGACGATGCGCGATCGGCGAGATCGGGATGATTGACGTTCTCTTCCTGGAGTTGAAGCAGCGTAGTCTTCGACTCCTTGAGAATCTCGTCCTTCCAGGCCAGCAGCTTGGCACGGAAATAATCGCGCTGCCGGTCGTTCATGAACGGCTCTTTTTCGGTCGGCCGGTAGTTCTTCAGCTTTTCCAAGTGCGGTCCCAAATGCGTTCGACTATGTGTCAGCAAAAGGCCGGAAAGTCCTGCCCGCGCGCCGCCTTATATAGCGGTGGCCTGTGACAAACAATATCGGGTTTACCGGCACCCACCGGGCCGCTTGGCCCGGCGATACTGTCCCTGGCATACAACCGCAAAGGCCCGCTTTATCGGCATTTCCGCCGGCCAGCACCTGGGCGCGGGTCGGGGATCGGTCCGGAGCCAGTCGGGTTTCAGGATGCGGAACTGGCGTCACGGTGCCAAGCCGTGGATGTTCGGGGACGGCTGGCAGAGACTCAGGGACGGCCGGTGGCCTTGGCGAGTTCGACTTCGACACGCAGTTCGATCTCGGCCAGCACCTGGTCGAGACCGGTGTCGCCGGACGAGCCCTTCAGATCGGCCGCGGCGTTGCGCAGGCGCTGGACGGTCGCGCCATCGAGCGAACCGGAAAGCAGACCGATCTTGAGATCGTCGAGCACATCGAGCGCGGAGCGGCCGCGCTTGACCGAGCGCTGGCGGCGCTCCACCGGATCCTCGACGCTCTGCATCGCCAGCAGCGCATCAATATTGCCGGCAGCGCGTGGCGCGGTGGCGGCCCGGGCATCGTTGGCCGACGCGAGGTCGGGCAGCGAGAAGCCGGAGGTGCCAGTTCGCTTGGCGCCGCCCGTTTGCGATCCGATGGTGGTGCCGTTCGGTCCGTAGATGCGCATGATCGATCCCGCCGGGATGTCGATTGCGGATATGCGACGATGGCGATGTCGCGATCCGAAGCTACCCTCAACCAGCAACCTCTCCTTTTATGGTTAATGAAGCGTAAATCGCCCGGCAAATTCTGCCGCATGCGGCAATACCGGCGCTGCAGGCCAGCGATCGCGTGCGCCGCGCGATTCATTTTCCCCAATCGGATCAGCGATTTGAATTCGCCGCCGCGTTGGCACGGGCTTCGCATAGTTCAGTGCAGTCCAATTCTCTTGTGGGAGCTTGAGAGGCGGACGACGGCGGAAGACCTCAGCGGGGAGCAGAGGATGCTATTTCAAGTGATTCATCGCGCAACTCGGGCTGCGACCACAACGCTCGTGCTGATGGCGCTCGGCCTCGGCCCGGCCCATGCGACGTCGCGGATCAAGGATCTCGCGAACATCGAGGGCGTGCGCCAGAACCAGCTGATCGGCTACGGTCTCGTGGTCGGCCTCAACGGCACCGGCGACACCCTCAACAACATCCCGTTCACCCGGCAGTCGCTGCAGGCGATGCTGGAGCGCATGGGCGTCAACATCCGCGGCGCCACCATCCGCACCGGCAACGTCGCGGCCGTGATGGTGACCGGCAACCTGCCCGCCTTCGCCACCCAGGGCACGCGGATGGACGTCACCGTGTCCGCCATGGGCGACTCAAAGAACCTGCAAGGCGGCACCCTGCTCGTCACCCCACTGCTCGGCGCCGATGGCAACGTCTATGCCGTCGCGCAGGGTTCGCTCGCGATCGGCGGGTTCGCGGCCGAAGGCGCGGCCGCCAGCGTCACCCGCGGCGTGCCGACCGTCGGCCGCATCGCCAACGGCGCGATCATCGAGCGTGAGGTCGAGTTCGCGCTCAACCGTCTGCCGAACGTTCGCCTCGCACTGCGCAATGCAGACTTCACCACCGCCAAGCGCATTGCCGCCGCGGTCAACGACTTCCTCGGCACCAAGACCGCGGAGCCGGTCGATCCCTCGACCGTACAGCTCAGCATTCCGGCCGAGTTCAAGGGCAATGTCGTTGCACTCCTGACCGAGATCGAGCAATTGCAGGTCGAGCCGGACCTGGCGGCCAAGATCGTCATCGACGAACGCTCCGGCATCATCGTGATGGGCCGCGACGTGCGGGTTGCCACTGTCGCCGTCGCACAAGGCAATCTGACCGTCAGCATTTCAGAAAGCCCGCAGGTCAGCCAGCCAGCACCCTTGTCGCGCGGGCAGACGGTTGTCACGCCGCGCACGAGAGTCGGCGTCCAGGAAGACGGCAAGAAACTGGCGCTGGTGAAGGACGGCGTCTCGTTGCAGCAACTCGTCGATGGCCTCAACGGGCTCGGCATCGGCCCGCGCGATCTGATCAGCATCCTGCAGGCGATCAAGGCCGCGGGCGCGATCCAGGCCGACATCGAGGTGATGTGATGAGCAGCATCCCATCGACCTTCCAGCTTCCCGCCATCAACGGCCGCCAGGATATCAAGCTGACCGAAGCGCTGGCGAAGGTATCGCCCGAAGCGCAGAAGAAAGCCAGGACACAGGCGCAGGATTTCGAAGCCGTGTTTCTGAACTCGATGTTCTCGCAAATGACCAGCGGCCTGAAGGGCGACGGCCCGTTCGGCGGCACGCCCGGCACGGACGTATGGCGTTCGATGCTGACCGAGCAATACTCGAAATCGTTTGCGAGCGTTGGCGGCATCGGCATTTCCTCAGACGTGTTTCGCACCTTGATTCTGCAGCAAGCCGCACGCGCCAACTAACAGCTTCCGGAAGGACACCTCATGAATCAATCGTCGTCGCAGGCCGGAACACAACCGGCTCCGGTCGTCGCAGTGTCCACACCCGCCGATGCAAGGCGCCTGGCACAGGACTTGATGGACGTCATGAACGCGCTGCTCAGCCTGATCGAGCGTGAGACCGAACTGGTCCGCGCTGGAAACATCCGGCAGGCCATGGCACTCGACAAGGACAAGACCGAACTGTCACGCTGGTACGTCGGGGCAATCAGCCGACTGAAAGCGAGCCAGAAGTACATGCGCAGCACAGCCCCCGACCTTCTGACCGCACTTCATCGCCATCACGATACGTTCCGCGCCATGCTGCAGATCAATCTCACGGTGCTTGCGACGGCTCACGCCGTGTCCGAGGGCATCATTCGCGGCGTCAACACGGAAGTCCAGCGCCGCACCGCGCCGCAGACCTACACCGCAGCGGGACAGCGTTCGGCCACGCCGCAACGCCACGCCTCTCCGCTGGCGGTGAGCCGCACGCTGTAAGACCGCGCGCTACATCCGGAAGGCACCCGTCTCCAGAAGACTGCGCGCAAATCATAAAACTTGAACGATTGTCTCAACGCGACGTTGGCTGCGTTTTCTAACGCCGTCTTCAATTACCGCTGTCATACTTGTTGCGGGAACGGGAAAGGGGTTTGACTCGGGAGGCCAGGAGGCTGCCATGAGTACAGACTTCAGTATCAGGCCGGTCGGCGCATCGGTCGCGACGCCATTTGTAAAGCCTGCACCACCCGCCGCGGTGGAAGCGGTGCGGACGCAGTTGCCGCCAAGCCAAAGCGTGACAGCGTCAGACGCCACAGTGAAGGTTCGTAACGATTCCGGTGCGCAGGGCGATACGCTGTCGCGTCAAATCTCGATCGATCGTGCAGCGGCCCAGGTTGTCTACAAGGTCGTCGATAGCCGCACCAGTCTCGTCATCCGCCAGTTTCCGGATGAAGCGCTGTTGCGCTCGCGCGCCTATGCGCGCGCCCTCGACGACGCTCGTTTGGCAACGACGACGCGCAAGACTGGGGTGACCAACCTCATCGCTTGAGGCAGGCGGCGGATCATTGCTAGCCGGCGGGCGAAAGTCCGCGGACACTTTGCGTTTGCGGAAGCCTAGCTTTGCTTGGCGAAAGCCGTCTCGAGCGACTGCCTGCCGGTCGATGAACTGGTCAGAACAGTCTTGACCTGCGCGGTGCCGTCACGGGTCAGCGAAAATCGAGAGTCGGCGATGCGAAAGGAATTGTCCTTGATCAGGACATCCTGATACTTCGTCACCCCGCCGCTCTGGTATTTGACCTTGGCGCGAAACCCGGTGACGTTGGAAATCTGAATCGAGAATGTCTGGTTGTTGGCATATTTGCCATTCCAGGACCCTTCAAACTTCTCCGGGTCTACGTTGACGTATTTGCCTGGCTTGCTGGTGTTTTGCCCGGCAGCCACGTAGGCTGCGGAAATGGTGCTGAAAAGGTCCGCCATGGTCGACCCCTGCCCTCCCGGCAGCCTTCGGCGGTGCTTCAGGCGCGGCCGGAAAGTCCCGCAGCGAGGTTGCGATTGATCTCGATCAGCGGCCGCAGAAGTTCGGCTCTTGGATTGATCTGAAGTTCATAGGTCTGGGTCATGACGAACACGCCGATATTGGCAACGTTCTGACGGACGTTTGCGGCCTGCGGGCTGTTGTCGTCTGTCGCGGCGCTGAGGAAGATCGACCAGAGCTTGCGGTTGAACAGCACAGCCTCGGCGATCTCGTCGTTTCGCACCGTATCCCAGTCGTTCAGTACTGCCTGTAGCTTATTCGCCGCCTTCAACAAGGCCTGCGCCTCAGTCTCGCGCGGAGAAGCCGTGGTCCGCGATACGCGGGAGTAGGCTTGGGCGGCATTCGACATTCATCACCTCAGCAACTGCTCCTCCCGCCGGATCAGCGTGCGGAGCTCCTTTAAGGCTTTGTATAAAGAACCGCTTAAGATTAGCTTACTGGCCGCTTCAATCGGCTCGCGAAAGCTCGGTACCGCCTCAAGAATTTCTTTCACGAACCCGAAATAAAGCTCCTGATACTTCGGAATATCGTTCTCCAGATACATCATCTGAACACAGAGATAGATTCGTTTGGCCGGCGTATTGGCGGTCTCCGCGGTGAGGATATCTTTTTCCCGCAGGATAGGCGCGTCGCCATCGATCAGGAATGCGGTCTTGGTGTCCGAGTTTGTGATAACACTCTCACCGATCACGATCCGCTCAAACGGCTTCAATTCAACCCGCAGTGACATTGGAAACTGACCTCCCTGGCTGGCCGGACCGAGCTGCATCGCCGACGCTGCAACGCGCCGGCTATCGACCGAATCGCATGACCGATAATGCCCCAAACCGCAGGCGAAACCGGGGCAGACCCATAAAAATAACGGCGGGGTTTCCCCCGCCGTCCGTCACTATACCGTGGTCTTGAATTAGGTACGGAGCAGCTGCAGCACGCTCTGCTGCGACTGGTTGGCGAGCGCGAGCGCGGAGACCGCGATCGACTGGCGGGTCGCCAGTGCCTGGCTGTTGGCTGCTTCCTCGTTGGTGTCGGCCAGCGTCAGGTTGGACGACCCGGTCTGCAGCACGTTGATCAGGTTCTTCGAGAAGTCCTGACGGATCTGCACGATCGAGAGGTTCGAACCGAGGGTCGAAGCCTGCGAGCGCAGCGAATAGCCCGCGCTGTTCAGCGCCGATAACACTCGGTTAGCCGAGGTGTTGTCGATGAAATCGGCACCGCTGACGAGGGTTGTGAGCCCGAGGCCAGCCGGGTTGAAGGTGACGCCGTTGATGTTCAGCGTCGACTTGCCGGTTTCGTTGAAGGTCAGCTTCAGGGTGTCGCCATTCAGCAGGTTAATGCCGTTGAAGGAGGCATCCTGCGCCGTGGTGGCGATCTGCTGAATGATGTTGTTGTACTGCGAAACCAGGTTACCGCGCGTTGTTTGCGAGTTGACGTCAGCAACAGCCGCGGTGACCGCACCGGTCGTCGCGGTGCCGGAAATGTCGACCGAACTCGTAGAACCCGCTGGAGGAGCGGCATAGGTGCCGGTCTTGGTGATGGTCTGCGAGGCAGCTTCGTTCGTCGAGGTGAACGTAATCGTGCCGGCGCTGTTGAAGTTCGCGATCAACTGAATGTTGTTCGCGGCCAGCAAGGTGTTCAGCGAGTCGACCGAGTTGAAGTTGGTCGCGCCGGCGACGTTCGAGAAGGTGAACGTGGAGGTGGCGGTCGCCGAGGTCTTGAAGACCAGCGTGGTGCCCTGCAGCGAGTTGGTACCCGCATTGGTCAGATCCGTCGCGGTGCCCGGAACGGCCAGCGCGCCGGCGCCGGTCGGCGCGGTCGTTGTAATATTGGCTTTCGTGGAGTACCCGACCTGTGTCTGCAGCACCTGGTTGGCAACCGACTTGGCGCTGTCGACGAGTTTCTGCAGCGAGGAAATGCCGGTGTTGGCAGCCTGCAGAACCTGCACGCCGTTGCCGATGCCGTCGAGCAGATTGTTAATGTCGCTGGCGCGGCTGTCGAGAGACGAAGCCGTGAAGAAGTTGGTCGGATTGTCGAGGGCGGTATTGACCTTCTTGCCGGTGGCAAGACGGTTCTGCGTGGTCGACAACAAATCGGCGGTCGACTGCAGCGAGAGCAGGTTCTGACGAACCGATGCGGAGAGGACGATATCAGCCATTTGGTTTTTCCCTAAGTACGCGTCACGTTGACCGATCGCGCCAAGCGCGGAGCAGCATCACATCGTCACATTAGGGGACAGCATTTAAAGTATGCTTAATGGCGGCTTAAATTTCATTATTGATAAAGTGTTAATCGTTGCCGCTCTGACAAGACAATAAAGAAACGGCGGGGTTTCCCCCGCCGTTTCCTGAGTCTTGATCGCTTTGCGTATCAGCGGAGCAGCTGGAGCACGCTCTGCTGCGACTGGTTGGCGAGCGCGAGCGCGGAGACCGCGATCGACTGGCGGGTCGCCAGCGCCTGGCTGTTGGCCGCTTCCTCGTTGGTGTCGGCCAGCGTCAGGTTGGACGACCCGGTCTGCAGCACGTTGATCAGGTTCTTCGAGAAGTCCTGACGGATCTGCACGATCGAGAGGTTCGAACCGAGGGTCGAAGCCTGCGAGCGCAGCGACGTGCTCGCGGAGTTCAGCGACGACAACACCTTGTTGGTCGAGATGTTATCGATGAAGTCAGAGCCGCCCGTCAACGAACCGATCCCGAGACCGGCCGGGTTGAAGGTGACACCGTTGATGTTCAGCGTCGACTTGCCGGTTTCGTTGAAGGTCAGCTTCAGGGTGTCGCCATTCAGCAGGTTGACGCCGTTGAAGGAAGCGTCCTGCGCCGTCGTGGTGATCTGCTGAATGATGTTGTTGTACTGCGAGACGAGGTTGGAGCGGGCGGTCTGCGAGTTGACGTCAGCAACAGCCGCGGTGACCGTACCGGTCGTCGCGGTGCCGGAGACGTCAACCGAGCTCGAGGAACCAGCGCTGGGAGCGGCATAGGTGCCGGTCTTGGTGATGGTCTGCGAGGCAGCTTCGTTCGTCGAGGTGAACGTAATCGTGCCGGCCGCATTGAAGGTTGCGCTCAACTGAATGTTGTTCGCAGACAACAGGGTATTCAGCGAGTCGACCGAGTTGAAGTTGGTCGCGCCGGCGACGTTCGAGAAGGTGAACGTGGAGGTGGCGGTCGCCGAGGTCTTGAAGACCAGCGTGGTGCCCTGCAGCGAGTTGGTGCCCGCGTTGGTCAGATCCGTCGCGGTGCCCGCAACAGCCAGCGCGCCGGCGCCGGTCGGCGCGGTCGTGGTGAGGTTGGCCCTTGAGGAGTAACCGACGTTGGTCTGCAGCGCCTGGTTGGCAACCGACTTGGCGCTGTCGACGAGCCTCTGCAGCGAGGAAATGCCGGTGTTGGCAGCCTGCAGAACCTGCACGCCGTTGCCGATGCCGTCGAGCAGATTGTTAATGTCGCTGGCGCGGCTGTCGAGAGCCGTAGCGGTGAAGAAGTTGGTCGGATTGTCGAGAGCAGAGTTCACCTTCCTGCCGGTGGCAAGACGGTTCTGCGTGGTCGACAACAAATCGGCGGTCGACTGCAGCGAGAGCAGGTTCTGACGAACCGACGAGGAGAGAACGATACCTGTCATGGTCTTACCTTCCTGGTGAGGATTACGCACCGAAACTATTCAATCGGTCGCGGCACAATGCGCCGAACCCCATAACAATCTGTGAATGGGTTTGATCGCGTTCGATCCAAACCATTGGCGGTAAAACAACGACTTCCAGCGCGAAGCGAAAGCCGCTTTTCCATCACTGCCACAATGATTTTGTGATCTTTTAACGACCGAATACTGGCATCGTCGATGCCGAAGGACGCCTCGGCGGCATCCTAAAATTCAGAGGAAGTTAACCAAGCTTAGCTGGAAAAGCGTCGAGGTGGTTTGATAAGACGCTTGTAGCGACGTCTGCAGCGCCAGGATCTTGGTCGCCACCTCGTCGTTGTTAATTCCCTCGATCTCGGCAAGGAACGATTGGGCGATCGTCCTAGCTTGAGTCTGCCGCTGGTCGACAGCCTCGATCGCCGCTCGAGCACCGGCAAAGTCCGCCTGCACATCCTCAATGGATTGCGTGCCGGGCTGGTCGGAAAGGTTCTGGGCGATCCGCTGGTTCAGCGCGATCAGCTGATTGCTAGCGTTTGGATTCGACGGGCTGGTGGTGACCGCCGCGAAAACAGCGATCGATTGCAGCTCGGAGCGGAACGCCTGCTCGTTGGCGCGCGCGCCATACTGTACCGTGATCGCCTGATCGACACGGCCGACCGCCGTGCCGCGCGCGGGATCGGCGCCGACCTCACCCTGATACCATATAACAGTGTCAGCAGGGGTGCCGGCCGTCTGCGTCGTCGCTGTAGCAAAAGACGGCCCCGTGACTCGTTGCGGCGGCGTCGAATTGAAGAACTCGTCGCCACTCTTTACAGCGGAGGCAGCAACCAGCGCGCCGTTCGCAAGCGACGTCACTGACGATGTCAATGCCGCGTTCAGGTTTGCCGCAGTCGCCGCCGACGTGGCGCCGATCGCAAAGCTGTTCGCCGGCAACGGCGTCGCGCTCGACGCGGTGAGCTCGATATTTTCAAATGTCCCGTCGGGCAAGGCAAAGGTGAACTTCACCTTGTCGCCTTCGTTCGGATTCACCGCGCCGAGATCGATCGACACGGATGCCGGCGATCCGGCTGGCCCGGTGACCGTCGCACCGGTCAATGTCGAGCCGATCGCCGACAGTTTCAGTCCAAATACCGTCGCCGGCGTTTCCTCGGATAGCGAAACCGATGTAGCGGTCGGGGTGGCAATCGTGAGACGGCCCGTACCTGAGCCGAGGTCCGCCTGCCTGCGCTCGTCAATCAGCTGCTTGAGCCCCGCCTGTGCGCCGACGCCGTTGAGAAGCTCATCGACCTGCGCGACCGGCGGCGTATCCGTTGCGCGGCCGGAAAACAAGAAGCGGTCGCCCGCACGGACGTTGAGCAATTCCACAATATCGATCAGAGACAGATTGGCGGACCGCTGAGCCGGCGTCTGCCCGCCGCTGTCGAGATTTGTAGTCGCGCTGACCGCCGCCGCCTTGACGTTGGTCTGTGTCTTCGCAAGTTGCTGCAGTGAAAGATTTGCAACCTCAATTCGCGTGGTGATTGTCGTCGCAGTATTCTGGTAAGCCTCGATCCCGTCGAGCTGCGACCGGAACGCGACGCCGAGACCGCGATTGAATCCCTGGCCTGCATAAGTCGTCGCGACCTTGCCGCTCGTAAGTTGTTGCGTCAGGCTTTCCAGCTGCTGCCGCAGATTGACAATCCCGCTTCCAAGATAGGAGGTGCGACCGCTTACACCATCAATCGCCATGATCGCCTCATATCGCCTGTAGCAACGTCGCGTAGATGTCCTTGATCGTGGACAGCACGCGCGCGTTGGCTGCGTAGGCATTTTGCAGCGACAGCAAATGCGCCAGTTCCTCGTCGATATTCACGCCGGAGGAATCATCGAGCTTCTTCTGCAGCGTGTTCAGAACCACATCCTGCCCGGCCGACAACTGCTCCGCTGCCTCCGCAGTCGCGCCCTGCACCGAAACGAATTGCTGGATGTAGCTTGTCAGCGTGCCCTTGAAAGGCGCGATCGTACTTCCGATGCCGGTTTGGCCGGCAACGTAGTTGTAGGACGAGGTTGTCAGCTGCGCGAGGATGAAATCGCTGCGCGCCGTGTCACCCGCAGCAGTCGGCGGCGACGTGCTGTAGACAACGAGCCTAGACGGATCCGAAATCAGCGCGTTGTTAACGCCAACGCGCCCGGCGAGTCCCGTGATCTGTGCGCCAGTCGCGTTGATCGCGCCGGTGTATGGAAGATTGTTGTCCGTAAAGAATGGCAGTTGCAATCCACCGTTGATCAGCGATGTCTGGGTGACGGTGGCGGACGCCGCCGTCACGTCAGAGAAACCAGCTGCACCGTCGTCGAGAATGCGTAGCGTCGAACCGGCCGGATTGGAGAACTGCACGCCCGCTCCGCCGAATGCACTGTTGAGCTGTGCGATTACGGAAGCGATGCCGGCAGAGAAATTAATCCCGATGACCTCGTCGTTCGGATCTGCGGTCGTGGTGTTGGACAGCGGCAGGACCGACGAGTCATCCACGCGCACGACGGATACATTATGCTTGGCGCCGGTCGTCGTGTCGGTGTAGCTGAAACGAACGATATTCCCCGACTGCAGGCCCGCGAGATCGATATCGAAACCGGTTTGCGCGCCCACCGTCGCGGCGGCGCCTGTCGTTGTTCGGTCCGACAATCCGCTCGCAAGCTGCGATGCGAACTGGTCGAGTTGGGCTTGCGCCTGCACCAGCGTCACGTCGCGCAGTTCGAGATAAGCCGCGATCTTGCCCGACTTGATCGCCTTGCTCGAAATCAGATCGATGCTGCTGCCGTTGTCGTAATTGATTCTGAGCGTACCCAGTGTGCTTTTTGCAGGGTCCGGATCCCACACCGAGCCGGCATTGACCGTACCTTGTCCATTGAACGACAGCTTGACTGCCTCGTTACCGACGAGCTGAATTCCCGATCCGGTGAACACGGAAATCTTGTTGCCATCGGACGGCAGCACGCGGATATCGAGAAGCTGCGAAAGCTGCGTGACATATTGATCGCGCTGATCGAGCAACGTCGCCGTCGCGGTATCGGTCGATGTTCCGCCGAACGGACTGATGCGAAGCTGATTGTTGATGTTGGCAATTTGCGCAAGCGCGTTGTTGGCGGTGGCAACAGCGTCGGTGATTCCGTTCTCGGCGGCGCCGCGCAATGCCTGAATGCCCTGCGTTGTCGAATTCAACTGCTGGGCAAACGCTTGCGCGGAGTTGATGACCGTGACGCGCGCGGCCTGGCTGTCCGCGCTGGTCGCAAGCGCCTGCACAGCTGCAGTTAAAGCACTGAATCCATTTTCCAGCGTCCCGGCAGATCCCGGGTCGCCGTAGATGCCCTGCAACTGACTGAGGAAGCCGGTCCGCAAGCTCGCATAGGATGCGCCCGATGTCTCGGTGCGCAACTGCGTCTGGATGAACTGGTTGAGCTCGCGATTGATGCCGACGATCTGGACGCTCGCGCCGAACGTCGAAGACTGGATCGCCGTCTGGTTGATCGACTTGCGAATGTAACCCGGCGTATCCGCATTGGCGACGTTCGCCGAAATCAGCGAGATGCCGAGCTGACTGGCGCGCAATCCGGACAGCGTATTGGCGACGGCGGCGTTGAGACTCATAACAGACTGCCGATCTTCGGTTGCAAGCGCACGCTAGGCCGCGCGTTACCTCAGGACGTTGAGAAGGTCTTGGATCATCGTGTTCGCAGTGGTGATGACCCTCGTGTTTGCCGAATACGCTTGCTGCGTGACGATCAGTTTGGTGAATTCCTCGGCGATGTCGGTGTTCGATCCTTCCAGCGACGAGCCGGAAATCGTTCCCGCCTTTCCGAACAGGGCCTGACCGGATTCGTTGGTGACTTCAAACGCACCGCCGTCGATACGCTTGAGGAAGTTCGGCCCGTTGAAAGTCGCCAGCGCGATCTGGGCAAGATCGATGTTGCGGCCGTTGGAGTAGCTGCCGACGACCCGTCCTTCGTTACTGACAGAAACCGACTGCAACTGTCCGGCGGAGAAGCCGTCCTGCTGCAGCTGGTTGACCTGCACGTTGCCATTGGTGTCGGCGAATTGTGTCAGACCGCCTTTGCCGAAGGACAGATTGACATCTCCCAGCGCGACGCCCGCGATTGTCAGATTGCTCAGCGTGATCGATCCGATCGGTGGATTGAGTTGACCGCCTGCAGCGAATGAAAAGTTTGTGCCTGCGTTGGCCCACGCGGTCTGAGTACCGGTCGCATTCGGATTGACCTGATAGAAAAGGTTCCAGGTATCGGCGTGTCCCGCTCCTTGAGCCGCGTTGTCGACTTTCGCCCAGCGGAATTGCAGGTTGACCGGCGCACCGTTGGCGTCAAACGTCGTAATGGCGCCGCCACTGACCGATTCCGACTGGAATACTGAATCGTCGTCGCCGATCACAACGCCCGCGCCGGGCGTACCGCCGCCGTTGCGAGCCTGGTTGACCGGATTCGTCAACCCGAGCGCGCCGAGTGCCGCCGCGTTCGAGGTTGTGATCGATAAATCGCTGGCGGTGCCAGTATGCAGGTTAATCGCACCGCCAACGATCGATGATGCCGTCGCCGCACCGGTAATGGAATCGATTTTTGCGAGGAGCGTGCTGATACTGTCGCCGATGTTGAGCTGGTTACCGACTGCGCCGGCAGCGACGAAGGTAATCGGTGTACCGTTCACGGTGATGGTGTCGCCGGCGGCGAAGTTGGTGCCGATCGAATCGGTCGCGGGCGCGCCGCTGAGCAACGTCGCGGCAGTGTTCGGCGTTCCGAGCTTGCTGTTCTGGGCGGTACCTGCCGCTATTGCGTCGGTAAACGCCGGCGCCGGGGTGCCGATCACGCGAGGATTATGACCCGGGGTGTAGCTCGTTGGATTGAGCAGTTCGGAACCTGGGACCGAACGATCGGCCTTTTGCGTGAGCGGATAGCTTGCAAGGTTGGCGCGATACTGGATTTGTGTCGTCGCCTGCGATGGCAGGAAGTCATTCTGAAACTGCAAGATGGTGGCTGAGCTGCCAACCGGATTTCCGGTGGTCCGGTCGATCGGAACGCCCTCGAGATAGTAGCCAGCGCCGTTGACGAGATAGCCGTTCTTGTCGAGCGCGAAGTCGCCACGGCGTGTGTAGTAGTCGACGCCAGTGAAGACCGGGTTGTTGTCAGAGAAGTTGCCCGGCTTCTGCACGACGAAGAACCCGTCACCGTTGATCGCAACATATGTTGCCACCGAGGACGCTTCGATCGAACCCTGAATGGTGTTGGTGCTGCGCGATTCCGCTTTCACGCTGCCGGCAAGTTGCTGGTCGGATCCCGATTGCGGGATCAGATCGAGGAAGCTGGTGTCGATGCGCTTGAACGCCGTGGTCTGCGAGTTGGCGATGTTGCCGGAGATATTTTCCAGTGCGTAGGATTCCGCACGCAGCCCCGCAACGGATGTGGTGAGAGCGCCGAAGATACCCATAACATCGTCTCCAACTTCGTCCCGGGCGGCCTGCCGGTGCAATTGGGATTACGGCCGCGTTCGGCCATCCGCCTCGCAAGTCGCATGCCAGTGACGAAATTGGAGAGAAATCAGTCACATAAACAAAACGCCCCGGCCGATTGGCCGGGGCGCATTTGCCTAGCAGGGAAATTGTTGCCGGGCTTCGGCGTACAACCTCAGGACGGCTGCGCATCCGACGGCTTGAAGGCCAGCGAAACGCCGTTCATGCAGTATCGCAGGCCGGTCGGCTTCGGACCGTCTTCGAAGACGTGTCCAAGATGACCGCCGCAGCGGCGGCAATGCACTTCAGTGCGGACCATCAGGAAGCTGCGATCCACAGTCGTGCCGATCGCGTCGGGCAGATGCTGATAAAAGCTCGGCCAGCCGGTGCCGCTGTCGAACTTCGTTTCCGATGCAAACAGCGGCAGATCGCAGCCTGCGCAAGCGAAGGTGCCCTTACGCTTTTCCTTGTCGAGCGGACTCGTGAACGGCCGCTCGGTGCCGTGTTCGCGCAGAACGTTGTAGGCAGCGGGAGACAGCTGCTTGCGCCACTCATCGGCGCTCTTCTGGACTTCAAACGTCTTGCCTTCGCCAGCCGCATTGGCATCGGATGCACGCAACCATCGGAACGCCATCAAACCTCCCAGAACAGCGACAGAGGATAACAAGACACGACGATCGATCATCAAAGGCTCCTTGCAATGCGCGAGAGGGGTGTCACGCGGACAGTCCATCGGCTGCCAGAGGTACGGTAAGCCCGGAGAAAAGTTACACCTTGGCGTGGCTTCCACGGACTCACGATCCTGCGAGGTTCCGGCCTTTAACTGGCTCCGCCGTCGGCTTCGCCTCGCGGGGAAGCAGGCTCAGCCTGTTGAGCCGGCAATGGTTTTTGGGCAGGCCCCGCGCCCGGCGGCCGCCTCTGCGCGGCCATTGCGCGCGCCTGACGATTTGCATTGGCGAGCCGAATTTCGCGTTGGCGTTCCTTGATCCGCCCGTGTTCGCGATAACGTGCCAGGGCGCCCGCGGCCGTGGCGCTGGCGCGGGACCACGACAGGATGGCCTGCCCTACCGCACGCCCGGCGGCGCCGCCGGCCCAGACCAGTTCAAAGGGTGAGAACAGCTTCCAGCGGTCGTCGCCCCACAACATGCCTCGCGCCACCGCAAGCCCGCCCATTGCTGTCGTATTGAGACCCTGACGGCCAAACCCACTGGCAATCCACAAACCGGGCCGCAATTCTCCGATCTGGGGCATGCCGTGGACCGTCTGTCCGAAAACACCGCTCCATGTGTCGGCAATTTCGACATTGCCGAGCTTCGGCAGAACCGTTGCGATCCGTCGCTGGATCGCGCCGGCGAACCGTGCCGGACTGGATTGCCAGGTCGTCTCAGGACTTGACCACATCAGTCGGTCACCGTCGAACACACGAAACTGGTCGATGCCGTCGGTGTCACTCACCATCCCGCGGAACTGCATCAGCTCCAGCAGCCGTGAACCGAGCGGTGCCGAGACCGCGGCATGACGCCAGACCGGCACGAGCGTATCCGAGAGCCGGCGCAGCAAGACGCCGAGATGGACATTGCCTGCGAGCACGATGTGCGATGCACGCAGCCGTGCCGATGGCGTTATCACGCGCTTGCGGATACCCGACGGATCGATGCTGATGACCGGCGTTTCCTCGAAGATGCGCACACCCTCGCGCCTGGCGAGATCAGCGAGACCATGGACATACTTGCGCGGATCGATCTGGAACGCCGATGGAAAAAAGATGCCGTGGAAATAGCGTCTCGTACCGAGCGTCTCACGGACCCGATCGGCTTGCCAGCCTTCCACCTCCGTCTGGAAATCCTCGCTCAGCGTCTGCAAACGCCCGAGAAGCTGGTCTCCAGATTCGATATTGGACACCTCGAGAGCGCCTTCGCGCAGCGAGATGCCGGGGATCAGGTGTTCCTGTGCCGCAGCGCGGACATAGTCGGCGCCTTCCTTTGACAGGCCCCAAAGCTCTCGGGCGTCCTCGATGCCAACGCGAGCAATCAGGTCAGTTACCGGTGTCCCGAAACCCGGCATGACGCCGCCGAGATGATGCCCCGAGGCGTTCCAGCCGATGTGCCGCCCCTCGAGCACCGCGACCGAGGCACCCATTCTGGCGGCTTCTCGTGCAACAGTCAGACCCGCAAGGCCCGCGCCCACCACCACGACATCGACGTCGAGGTTGAACGTCAGGCGCGATCGGATCTCCGCCACGATTTTATCGCCAGGCTCCGGATGCGGCCTTGGCCCGTCTTGTTGCGAGACGTTTGTCATGATCTGTTCATAAGGATCGCAACGCCCCTTGTCACCGGCTTGACTTGAAGGCGAACCATCGTCGGGATGCACCATGAAACGAATCCGGCAATAATTACGGGCCGTTTGCGATAATGCCCGAGCCCAGTCACGACGATGAGAATTTCATATGCTGCGTCTGATCCTGCTCCGGCACGCGAAAACCGAACGGGATAGTCCGAACGGCAACGATCACGACCGCCGCCTCGATGCGCGCGGACATGACGATGCAAACAGGATCGGTTCATGGCTCGCAGCGCATGACGCCCCCGATCGGGCACTGGTCTCGAGCGCGGTACGCGCACGCGAGACCTGGAATGAAATGGCCTCGCTTCTGCCCAGGACGGAAGTGGAGATCGTCGCCGGCCTCTACCATGCGGATCCTTCCGACATTCTGCAGGCAATCCACGGCTTCGCCGGGACCGCTACAAAACGGCTGATGATCGTCGCACACAATCCTGGTCTGCATGAACTGGCGCTCGCGTTGGTCTCTGGAGGCGACAAGCACGGTCTGCGGGAGTTGCAGGACAATCTGCCGACCTGCGGCGCCGCGATCATCGCCTTCGATTTGAAAAGATGGGACGATATCTCGTTCCGCAGCGGCACGCTGATCCGCTTCGTCAGTCCGAAACTGCTCCGGGAAACGCCGGAGCGTCTTTGACCGCAGGAAGCACAGTTGCCTGTTCGCATTTGAAGGACGCATGTTGAGCGAGGGCATTCATGTTCAAATCAATCCTGGTCCCGATCGATCTGGCCGACACCGACCTCGCCAAGCCCGCGATCGATACCGCGGCGACCTTGTCCAAGACCTATGACGGCGCGGTGCGCTTGCTGAACGTGCTTCCCATGACGCCTGTGATGCTCGCCGAATATGTCCCGGCGGATTTTGACACGCAGCAACGCCAGTCGTCCGAGGATGCTCTTGCCATCGTTGCGCGCGAGTCGGGCATCGAAACCAGGCGCATTTCGAGCGTGGTGCGGCAGGGCGGCATCTATCATGAAATCCTCGAGGAAGCCGTCGAGATCGGTGCGGACCTTATTGTGATGACGTCGCATCGCCCGGCAATGAAGACCTATTTCCTGGGCTCCAACGCCGGCCATGTCGTACGCTACGCGACTTGCTCTGTGCTGGTCGTCAGGCACTAAAAGCGCTATCAGGGCACCAGATCGCCCGGTACATCGCGTGCGTCGTAGCTGCGTGGCCGATTGCGGCGCATGAAGCCGCCCACCTGCCAGACAAACAGTGCGGCGAACGCGACGACAAAGGCTGCGCCGGCCCAAAGCCCCGTCCAGATGGCGCGCGCAAACATTCCGACGATCGCAACGGCGACGAGAGCAAGCACCCCAAGCCCGGCCTGATAGACCCAGGGCAAGAGGCCGGCGACGAAGCTGGCACTGCTGCCGATGGATTTCAGACGCCGATGCAAGGTCAGTACGAACTCCCGATAGCTGCTATCCTGCGGCTCCATCAGAGCCACCGTTTGCCAGGTGGTCGAGAGGATCGAAAGTCTCTCGCCGCGCTCATTGTATATGTCGGTGCGAAAGCGCCGCGACTGCATCGATACCGGCCGGTATGACAATCGCACCAGCGCAATCGACGCGAGCGGCCACACGCCGGATCGTCTGCCGACGTGCCAGTGCAATTCGTTGTCGATGAGTTCGAACCGGTATGCCGATCCGATCAGGGAGGCTTTGTACGTATACTCGAGCCGGCCATTCATCACTGAGTTATCGGACAAGACCACCGCCGAACAATAGAAAGGTTGTCGCCGCTTGCGCGCGCGTCCCACCCTATCCTACAAACGCTCGCATAGCACGCAGCAGCGGACAGTGAAGCGCCGATGGACAAATCGACCTATTTCCCGCGACGCCTGATCCTCGCCGGCGCCATGCTGTCTGGCGTGCTGCTCGCGCTCGCGGTCCACATGCTGGGCGCACGTTTCGGTCTCGATCTCGGCGGATTGTGGCGTCCTGGCGGAGCGATCCCGGCCGGCGCCGCGGTCGCATGGTGGCTGATTGCAACAGTTGCGTTTGTGGGCGGCTATGTCACAGCCACATTGATGGACAGCGCCATTTCGGGACAGATTACGCAACGCATGCGGCAATTGCTGATCGGCATCGTGGTGCTGCTGCTTGCGGGCGCAGGTCAGGCTGCGGCTGGTCCCAGCCCGATCCCGACCATCGCGGGCGTGATCGCTGGACTTGCGGCGCTTTGCCTCGGTGGATTGATGGCGTTCTGCGGAGCGCATTTCGCACTGCGCAAGTCCTGATCTTTGCTGCCAACGGAAACGCCGCATCGGCCATGCCGATCCGGCGTCATCCCGAATTCGCAAACTAGCTTGCTGCACGCAGATTGATACTGGACTGTGCCAGCAAATCGAGCTTGCCGTCGGCCGCTTTTTCCTCATCGAGCGTCTTTTGCAGAACGCTCGCGCAGTCCTTGCGGCCGAGCTGTTTTGCCCATGCGATCAGCGTGCCATAGCGGGCAATCTCGTAATGCTCCACCGCCTGCGCAGCCGCAATCAACGCAGCATCGAGCACATCCTTGTCCTCGACCTCACCGGCCACGTCATCGGCCTCCTCGATGATGCCATCGATGGCAGGGCATGCGACCGACTTGACCTCCGCACCGTGCATCTCGAACACTTGTTCGAGCCGCTTGACCTGCCCTTTGGTTTCCTCAAGGTGAGCGAGAAAGCCCTGTTTGAGGAATGGGTCGGTCGCTTTTTCCGCCATCTTCGGAAGCATCTTCACAAGCTGACGCTCGGCGTAATAGATATCCTGAAGCTGATGGACGAACAGGTCGTCCATGGTTTTGATGTCTTTCGTAAACAATCCCATCCCGTTTCTCCGTTGAGTGCCGGGTCTTGGCGGAAGCAAGAGCTTGCGAGAATCAACCCGGCTGTTTGCGGATGCCCATTGCTAACCGACGGCTCCGTCATATGTTCCTGTCCGTAGCGAGCTGGATCATTTCCGTATTGAATGGTGATCGCGGGGAATTGCGGCGGCGGCGGTATGAAGAAGTTGTGACAGCGATGCCGTTTACCTTGCTCCTCAAAGGCTCTGTCAAGAGCGATCCGCATTGCCAATTGACGCATTTTTCCGTTATGAGTTCCGCGATATGAACGAATTTCCAGCCGCTTGCACGATCCTGCCTCAATCGGCTTTGAGTGTTGTTCGCCCCTGCCGGGAGGTTCTATGCGTGAGTTGCTGAGCGCCTGCCGGCGCTTCTTCAACGAGAAGATTGGCTGGAAGCGGGTTGGCATCGCCGCAAGCCTCGCGATCATCACCCTTGCAGTGGTGCATCTCATTCGCACGCTGAAGGGCGTCGATGCCGCGATCGTTCTCACTGCTCTGACGGAGATGAAGCCGGGACAGGTCGCGCTTGCGGCGCTCTGTGTGATGGGCGCATTCGCAACCCTGACGTTCTACGATTTTTTCGCTTTGCGCACGATCGAGAAGCGTCACGTTCCCTACCGGATCGCCGCGCTCTCGAGTTTTACCAGCTACACCATCGGCCATAACATCGGGGCCACGGTGTTCACCGGTGGCGCCATCCGTTTCCGCATCTATTCCGATTACGGACTGTCCGCGATCGACGTCGCAAAGATATGTTTCATATCCGGCCTCACCTTCTGGCTCGGCAACACGTTCGTGCTTGGCATCGGAATGATCTGGCATCCGGCGGCCGCGGCAGAAATCGATCTGCTCCCTGTCTCGGTCAACCGGCTGATCGGTGTGGGCTTCCTCACCGCGATAGCAATCTATCTGATCTGGTTGTCGCGCGGCCAGCGCGAGTTGGGCCAGAATGGCTGGAAGGTGGTGCTGCCATCGGCGCCGCTGACACTGCTGCAGATCCTGATTGGCGTCGTCGATCTCGGCTTTTGCTCGCTGGCAATGTATCTTCTGCTGCCCGCCACGCCGCAGATCGATTTTGTCTCGATGTCGGTGGTTTTCATTCTCGCCACCCTGCTCGGTTTCGCCAGCCACGCTCCCGGCAGCCTCGGCGTATTCGATGCCGCCATGCTGGTCGGCCTCGACGAGTTTCCGAAGGAGCAACTGCTGGCATCGCTCCTGGTGTTCCGTATCCTGTACTTCCTGATCCCGTTCGCCATCTCGATCTCGATCATGGGTATCCGCGAGCTGTGGTTGAGCGTGATTCAGCCCTGGATCGAACGCAAGAAGAACGGGCAGATCGATCCCCGCGCCGCAGTCCCGCAGCCGGCAAAAAGACGCTCCCATATGCCGGACGGGCGATGAAGCGCCGCCATGGAAGGGGCATAACTCCCATACTTCTGCCCCAACCATGGGATCAAAGCGTCCCATGACCCGTTTTTCTGCGTTCGTACTCGCACTCTCTGTATTCGGAGCATTCGCCGCCGGTAATCCCGCTCCTGCGAATGCCCAGGGGGCTGTCCAGACCACCGCCGGCCCACCGATCCAGATCACATGGGAGGTGCGCAACCGCTTCCGCATGTTCCGCGAGGAGCGCGATTTTGCGCTCCACGCCGAAGCGCTTCGCAACCGCACGATCCTGGCATCCGAACAGGCGCTTGCCGTTCAGAGCGACGGCCGCGGCTGGGCGCGCAATACGCTGTCCCGTCTGTGCATCGATCAACTTGGCAGCGTCAGCGAGCCGTGCACACGCGACGGCGTCAAGGAAAGCTACCTGACGCCCGCCGATCACCCCGTCACGGTGCGGCTCACCGGCAACGTCCCTGTCGGCGCTATCTGCGCCTGGGCATTCGACGATGGCGATGGTCCGCGGCAGTCGTCGGCGGATTGCAGCGAGCCTGTCAATCTGCGGGTCCGCTATGGCAAGCCGACAGCCGCCTCTGTCGATGTATCGAGCGGCAGCGAAGCGTCTCAGCGGGTCGCCACCGACATCACCGTGCGCGACGTGCTGATCGCTGGCCTCGGCGATTCCGTCGCATCCGGAGAAGGCAATCCTGATCGCCCGGTGGCGCTCGCAGACGAAGGCTTTTGTTTTCGCTCCTATCTCGGTGGCCCGACGTCGCAGTATTTTCGCCCGAGTCGTGCCGGCTTTACCGGAACGCGCGCTTGCGAAAATTCGGGTTCGGATGCGCTGAACGGCTGGCAACGCCGCAGCGCGCAGTGGTCCAATCAGGCCTGTCATCGCTCGCTCTACAGCTACCAGACCCGCGCCGCGATCGCGCTCTCGGTTCAGCACCCGCATATCGCGGTGACCTTTCTGCCGCTCGCCTGCACCGGCGCGACGGTAACCGAAGGTTTGCTCGGCTCCCAGCGCGGCCGCGAATGCCTCGTCACGCGCAATGCCATCAACTGCGAAACGACGGTCAGCGCCCAGGTCACGGAACTGCGCGAGGCTCTGACTGCCGCAAAGCGCCGTCAGCCCGCCCGGCAACTCGATCTGATTCTGCTCTCGATCGGCGCCAACGATATCAATTTCTCCGGCCTCGTCGCCGACGTGATCGTCGATGGCGGCACCGAGCGGGCGCTGACCCGCCGCGGCGGCGTCATGGGCACGGTCGACGAGTCGCGAAAGGCCCTCGCACGCGAACTTCCGCAGCGCTTCGGCAAATTGCGCGAGGCACTGAAGCCGCTGATCGGCGCCGACATGTCAAAAGTGATTTTCACATCCTATGCCAATCCGACCTATGCGAACGGCACAACCTGCACGGGAGGCCCTGGCGGCTTTGACGTCCATCCGTCGTTCAACGCCGATCCGCGCCGGCTCGGGGTGGTTTCCGACTATGTGCAGAGCGAATTCCTGCCCCAGTTGCGCAACATCGCCACCTGCGGCGGCGGCATTCTGTGCAAGGATCCCGCCCGCGATCGCATGACGTTCGTCGACAGTCACCTTGGCGAATTCAACGATCACGGTTTCTGCGCGCGCTCGGCGACCGACCCGGAATTCGACCGCCAGTGCTTCTCGGCCAAGGGCGACAGCTTCAACACCGACCTCGTCGAAGCCGCCAATTCACCGATGGCCTGCGGCCGCGGCGCCAGCGAATTTCGCGCCTATGCGCCGCGCGCCCGATGGATACGGGACGCCAACGACAGCTACTTCACTGCGATGACATATCCGCAAGGCGTATCGGGGCAACCGTCTGACATCCACGACGCGACGTGGGGTATTCTGTCAGCGGTTTATGGTGGCGCAATTCATCCGACCGCCGAGGGCCACGCCGCGATGGCAGATGCGGCGTGGCCGGCCATCACGGATATTCTGGGGCTTGCCGCGAACGAAGGCGACGTCACTCGTCAACCGCTGCCGGATAATGCTTTCCAGCGTTAGCTCACACCCGGAGGTCAACGCCTTGCAGCGGCAAATGCAGCGCCTGCGGCTTTGAGTGCCGCATGCGTGCCGAGCGGCGGAAGCCAGTCAAGCATCATGCGCACCTTGCCGCTGTCAACCGCGAGCGAACTGCAAACCTGACGCGCAGCCTCGTCTCGCCCGAGCAAACTCGCGGCCAGCCGGATCAGCGGCACGGGAAACGGCAAACTCGACGCCCGCCTGCCCATTCCATCTGCTATCGTCCGCAACAGCTCCGGCGTCGACAGATCCTCGCCGTCGGACACCAGAAACAGCTCATTCGCGGCTTTCGGATGGACGATGCCGCGCACGCAGACATCGACGAGATTCTCAAGCGCAATATAGCTGCGCCTGTTGTCGACCGATGCCAGCGGCAGCGGCCATCCGCGATGCAGCCATCGCAGCAACCGGGCAAAATTTCCGCCTGCATGCGCCGCATAGACCAGCGGCGGACGAACGATGACAACCTCAAGTCCGGTTTGTTCTGCGATGCGGCGCAATCCGGTTTCAGCTTCCAGTTTCGATTGACCGTAAGGCGTTTCCGGTTGCGGCGGCGTCAATTCGGTGAACGGCGCGGCGAGGGTTTCCTCTCCGCTCGCCTTGATCGAACTGAGAAACAGGAAGCGGCGGACGCCCGCCCGCGCTGCCGCTTCGGCCAGTTGCAATGTCGCCTCCGTGTTGACGCTGCGGAATTCGGTCAGCGGATCGACAGCGCTGTCGCTCATCACATGAACGCGGGCGGCGCAGTGCATGATAGCGTCGATGCCGTCGAGTTTCGAGGCAAGTTCGGAAAGGTCTCGCAGATGAACCTGCTCGGCACCCGCGGGCAAGACCAGACCTGTGCGCCGGACCGCCGCGACCGGATCAAAACCATCGAGCGATGCGAGCCGATCAATCAGCGCGGACCCGACGAAGCCGGTCGCACCGGTCACGAGCACCCGCGCCATCATGTGCCTCCATGGGCCGGAACGGCGCTTGCGTCAGTTGACGCCGAGCTTCTTCTGCAGACTCGAGGACGACGTCGTGTACTGGAACACCAGCCGCTTGTCCGGATAGACGTAGCGGTGCGCCTTCTGCGCCATCAGCGCGCCCTCATGAAAGCCCGACAGGATCAGCTTCAGCTTGCCGGGATAGGTATTGATATCGCCGATCGCGAAGATGCCGGGAATGTCGGTCTCGAACGCTTGCGTATCGACCGGCACGAGGTTGTTCTCGATCCTCACGCCCCAGTTCGCGACAGGGCCGAGCTTCATCGTCAATCCGAAGAACGGCAGCATGGTGTTGCAATCGATCTTGAAGCTCTCGTTGTCGGTACCTTTGACGATCGCACCGGTCAGCTGACCGGCCTCGCCTTCGAGCGAGGTGACCTGACCGAGCTTCAGATCCATCTTACCGGCCGCAACGAGCTGGCGCATCTGGTCGACGCTATGCGGTGCTGCGCGGAAATCATCGCGCCGATGCAGCAGCGTGACGCGCCTGGCGATCGGCTGCAGATTCAACGTCCAGTCCAGCGCGCTGTCGCCGCCGCCGACAATGAGAAGCTCCTTGGCGCGGAACTGCTCCATCTTGCGCACGGCGTAAAACACCGACGTGCCTTCATACGCCTCGATGCCCGGCACCGGGGGACGCTTTGGCTGGAACGAGCCGCCGCCCGCGGAGATCACGACGACCTTGGCCTCGAACACCTGACCCGCATCGGTCGTGACGCGAAACAGCGGATCGCCGATCTTCTCGATGGTCTCGACCATCTCGTTCAAGTGAAACGTCGGCCCGAACGGCTTGATCTGCTCCATCAGCGCCTCGGTGAGGCCCTGCCCGGTCACGATCGGAATCGCGGGAATGTCGTAGATCGGCTTTTCCGGATAAAGCTCGGCGCATTGACCGCCGATCTTGTCGAGGATGTCGATCAGATGCGCCTTCATGTCGAGCAGGCCGAGTTCGAACACGGCGAACAGCCCGCACGGGCCTGCGCCGATAATCAGCACATCGGTCTTGATGACGTCGGTCTGGATTGCGTCGCTCATCGAATTTCTTTGTCGGTTTGAATGCTCCGGGCGCCTGTCTATCCAACGAGGGGCCTTCGGGAAAGGGCTATTTCCGCAACCGAAGCTGTCCCGGAACATCTTGTAACGCATCAGGATTTGCAGCTACGTGGCGGGGATGTCCGGAGACCCGTCTGTGAACATACCCGCTTCCCGGCAACCCGCGCCGAAATCCGAGCCAAGGCTGGAGGACTATCCCTATCGTCTGGCGGACAATGTCCGCTATGCCGACCTCGATCCCAACCAGCACGTCAACAACGCCGTCTATTCGACCTATCTCGAAACCAGCCGCGTGATGCTGGTGCGCAATCCGGATTACGGGCTGACGCCGCAGGGCTTGGGCTGGGTGCTGGTCCGCCTCGACATTCATTTCCGCGCCGAGCTGCATTGGCCGGGCGACGTGCAGCTTGGACTGGGCGTGACCAAAACCGGACGCACATCGGTAACATTCGATCAGGCGGTGTTCAGCGAGGGCCGCTGCGTGGCGTCGGCGACGTCGACCACGGTGATGGTCGATGAGCACACCCGCAAGCCGACGCCGCTGACGCCGGAACTTCTCGAACGGCTGAAGCCATTCATGATGCGAGGTTGAACTACCTTCACCTCTCCCCGCCAGCGGGGAGAGGTCGCGAGTGCAACGAGCGGGTGAGGGGGGCTTCGCTGAGCACGTTTCGCCCCTCACCCCAACCCTCTCCCCGCAGGCGGGGAGAGGGAGCGCACCGATGTTGTTGCACGCAGCTCTCTCTCGTCACTGCCGGGCTTGAATCTCCCTCGTCATTCCGGGATGCGCCGACAGGCGCAGACCCGGATCCATCTTACCATGTGCTCAGAGTTTGCTGAGACATGGATTCCGGCTTCGTGCTTCGCACGCCCCGGAATGACGACGTGCGTAGCCACCCCTGTTGTTTGAGGCGCGGGGGCGCCGTCGTCTGATTCTCGCTCCCGCCCCGCAAGAGGGCGCGCGGAACACCGGACGCGCGATGCGTCCGCAGTCTCGTGCGCAAATGAGATTTTGGCACACGAGCGTAGTCACCACGGTCACACCGGAGGCATCCGGCGTTCCGCACGCAGTGGTGTTAACGGCCTATTTCGTGAGAAACCCCCGGCGGGCGAACCTGAGTAATCCGCCGCTGCGGGGCAAGGCGATGCCCCGGGGTAACACGACTTCAGCCAGTCCGCTGCGGCGTGGCCGTCATCGCCGGTCGGTGCATGAGCAAGCCCACACACGTCACGGCGAATCGAACGCCACAGCGTCCACCGCCTCCCGCCCCGCAATCCGTGACGATCGCGTATCGCCCCTCTCAAGGGGGCGGGATAAATATGACTATAATCCTAGTCCGGAAAATGTCAAGATGGGGATGTCAAACAACAATGCCGAAACCGGGACACGCCACCGCCCGTAGTTTGTGCAGATACGACAGCTCGTATCGATGTAGGTTCGGGATGCCGGGAGCGAGTGCCAGCTTTACGAAGTTCGTGATACCCGCTGCACACCAGAACGAACTTCGGAAAGCTGGTCTGTCGTCTCGAACCACAGAGAGCATCCCGATGCGCATCCTTGCCCTCACCCTCGCCATGCTGATCGGCCTTGTTGTCGGCCCTGCATTGCCGGCTCGTGCCGACGACATCAGCGACGCGCAAACCGTCATCAGGTCGCAGGTCGAAGCGTTCGGACGCAACGACGGCGAAACCGCCTATTCGCATGCTTCGCCGACGATCAAGGGCATTTTTGCCCAAGGCGACTTCATGGCGATGGTCAAGCGGGACTATTCGGCGATCGTGAGCCACAAGTCGTTTGAATTCGGAATTGGCCGCGCCTCGGACGGCAAGATCGAGCAATCAGCCGAGATCACCGATGACGAAGGCGTTTTCTGGCAGGCGCTTTACACGCTGGAGCGTCAACCCGACGGCAGCCTGAAGATCACGGGCTGCACGCTGAAACAGGCCGGGAGATCGGCGTAAGACCTGTCGTATAATTATGCTTGCCGCTCCGGCGTCGTCACCGTCAACCCGTCCAGATCGTCGGTGATCTTGATCTGGCATGACAGGCGCGAGGTCGGGCGCACATCGAAACCGAAATCGAGCATGTCCTCTTCCATCGGCGTCGGGCTGCCGGTCTTCGCGCGCCAGGCCTCATCGACATAGACGTGACAGGTCGCGCATGCACACGCGCCACCGCACTCGGCTTCGATTCCGGGAATGGCGTTGCGGATCGCGGCTTCCATCAGCGTAGCGCCGGCTTCCACATCCACGGGGCGCGATGTGCCTGAGTGATCGATGAAATTGACCTTGACCATGATGGGAGCTGTTTCCGGAGAGGAGGTTTGGGCGATCCTATAACGGTTCGAAACGCCCAAGGCCAGCCGCCCGCGCACCAAAAGCCGGCAGGTCCGGCCTGGCGACGAACTCAGGATCGCTTCAGGATCATATCGATGGCGTCGCAGACCCGCTCGACCTCGGCCTGAACCGCTTCAAGGACGATGGCCATGTCGGCGCTCGCGCGCAGATCGTCCTCGTAGGCTTCCACCGCGTCCGCCAGCCGAAACGCGCCGACCGATCGCGCCGACCCCTTCAGCGTATGCGCGAGGGTTTCGGCATCGGCCGGCATGCCGCCGAGGCGGTCGGCGGCCTCCTTCGCCTGCGCCGAGAACATCGCCAGCACCTCGCGTTCGAGGCTCAGCTCGCCGCACGTCATGCGCGACAAATGCTGAATATCGAGCGGGGATTCGTCAGGGACGAGCGGTGGGGATGGCATCCATTCGATCCATTCGGCGTGAGACGGCATTGAGGGTCCCGAACTCTGCCCGGCGGTCGCTGCGACACCCGGATATCGGGAGCCAATCATGGAACTGGTTAACGAAACTTTACGGGCGATTGCCGCAGCTTTGCCGCGAATTTGCCGTAGCTTTGCCGCGAACTCGCAAAGCGATTTGGAATTTTGAGCAGTTTGAAGACCTTAGAGCCGGCTGCGTTAACGATGATTAAAATGTTCTTAACGCCGACCATTTCATTCAAGCGGCCAAGCCAATAGGATGTTTGAGGAAATGGGGGACAAGCCTCCCAGGGCGGACAGCCATGCGCTGGATCGGCTCTGGCGGGTCCGGAGCAACGTTCGGCGCGACGATCTGCGCTCCTCAAGCCCCGCTGCAAGCGTAACCTAAAGGGCGTACACGGACATGGCGAACAACCCGAAGAAGGTCAAAGACCCCACCGAAGTTGCGTTGTCCGCAATTCAGGAAGCGCTGAACATCGGCGAGCAGCGGCCTGCGCAGCCGAGCGCGCGCGACGCCAACGGCCCGACCGAGTTCTCCGCCGGCAATCCCGCATCTTCTTCAGCCTCCTTTGACGACCGCGCCTTCGACACGCGCCGCGATGAGCGCCGCGACGAGCGCGCCTTCGAACCGGTCGACGATCAGCGCTTCGCTCGCCGCCCCGCCAACGACGATCGCGAAACCATCGGTCATATTCTGCAGGCGATCCAGAAAGGCCGTCCGGGCCGCACCGCCTACACGATCGCAACGCTGTTCGCCGGCGTGTGGATTCTCGGCTGCGGTCTTCTCACCGTCGCTTTCCTGCCCGCGCTGCAGACGTTTCTAGGCCAGGGCAGCGGCGGCACGCTGGCGCTCGCCGGGCTTGGCGCGCTGTTTCTCGCGCCTATTCTGCTGGTCTATCTGCTCGCGGCACTCGCCTGGCGCGGCCAGGAGCTCGGCATGATCGCGCAGTCGATGGCGCAGGTCGCGATTCGTTTTTCCGAACCCGAGGGCGCCGCCGCCGACTCGATGGTGACCGTCGGTCAGGCCATCCGCCGCGAAGTCGCCGCCATGGGTGACGGCGTCGAGCGCGCGATCGCCCGCGCCAGCGAACTCGAGACACTCGTCACCAGCGAAGTCTCCGCGCTGGAACGCGCCTACAGCGACAACGAAGTCCGCATCCGCGCCCTGCTTCAGGATATCGCCCAGCAGCGCGACAACCTGGTTGGACAGGCCGAGCAGGTCCGCAACGCGATCTCCGGCGTCCAGATCGATCTTCGCCACGACATCGCACTGATCAGCGACGCCATCGCATCGCGCGTCGATGATGTTGCGCAGAGCATCACCAGCGCGCTCGAAGAGCGCGGCGAACATATCACCCGCGCACTCGGCACCGCCGGCGACAACATGATCCTCGCGCTCGGCGAGCGCGGCGGCGACCTGCTCGACCGGCTCGAAGAGGCGAGTTCCGAGACGACCCGCGCCGTGCTCGACGCCAGCGAGCGGCTGACCACGAGCCTGAACTTCAAGACCGGCTCCGTTCACGACGAGTTCGTGGAACTGGCTGACCGCGTCCACGACATGCTGACGGAGCGCGTCGATCGCGTGACCGCCGACTTCGAGAAGAAAGCCGCCGACATGATCGACGGCGTCGCCAACCGCACCGAGCAAGTCCACGATTCGCTGAAGAACTCGACCGACTCCCTGCTGCTCGAGCTCGACCTGCGCAGCACCGACCTCGTCGGCAAGGTCGACGACGCCGGCAACCGCATGGCCGATCGTGTCCTCACCGCCGGCGACCAGGCGCGTGACGCGCTCGACTCCACGGTCAATTCGTTGATCGCCCGCGTCGTCAGCCAGACCGAGACGGCGCACGACAGTCTCGGCATGCAGATGAGTTCGTTCGACCAACTGGTCAAGGAGCAAGGCTCGGAGCTCGCCGAACGCTTCGCACGCGACAGCGGTACGCTGGGCGCGCTGATTACCCGCCACATCTCGGAGTTCGACCGTACCGTCAAGACGTTCGGCGGCGAGATCGTCGAACGGATGGGCCAGCGTACCCAGACGATCTCCGACAGCCTGAAGAATTACGTCGATACGTTCGACAGCCGCGTGGCATCCAATGGCGGCGAAATCAGCGCCGCGCTCGACCAGCGGCTGGTTCAGTTCCAGTCCCTGCTGGAATCCCGTGTCACCAGTCTCGACGTATCGCTCGATACCCGGATCAAGTCGTTCGACAATTCGATGGAAGGCCGCATCAAGTCGCTCGAGGATTCGTTCGATACCCGCACCCGATCGATGTCGGACACGCTCGATACCCGTTTGTCGTCGATCACCATGTCGCTGACGCAAGGCTCAGCCGATGCGGTGGATGCCGTCAGCCAGCGCATTGCCAATGTCACCGACGCTATCGACAGCCGCACCGTCTACCTGACCGAGACGATCAATGCCCGGTTCCAGGACGTGCAGCAGGGCATCGAGACCCGCGCCAGCGGTGTGGTCAGCGACATCGAAACCAGGGTTTCGCAATTCGAGGACCTGCTCGGTTCGCGGGTCGAAGCGGTCGCCAGCCGGATCGAGACCAGCGGGCGTCATGCCAGCGATACTCTCGTCTCACGCGCGCAGGAGCTGTCTCTCGGCATCCGCTCTCATGTCGACGAAGCCGAACGCACCCTGACCAACCTCGTCACCAATTCGGGCCAGGCCATCGAAAACAGCGCGCGTCTCGCCCAGCAGTCGCTGCTCGGCGTATCGAGCGAAGTAGCCGCCCAGTTGCGCGGCG
Source organism: Hyphomicrobiales bacterium (assembly GCA_021732215.1). Taxonomy (GTDB): domain Bacteria; phylum Pseudomonadota; class Alphaproteobacteria; order Rhizobiales; family Xanthobacteraceae; genus SG-bin9. The sequence goes on along the minus strand of JAKFVL010000003.1, from coordinate 66,638 downwards.
CTTCGGAAGACGTCGAACGCGCGATCTCGACGGTCGGCAACACCACGACCGCGGCGCTCGTCAACAGCACCCGCGAAGCGCACGCCACGCTGATCGCGGCGTCCTCCGACGCCTCGACCCAGATGAAGTCGCTTTCGGCCGACATCGAACGGTCGCTGATTTCCGCGTCCTCGGATGCCGCCAACCAGATCAAATCGCTTTCGGTCGACGTCGAACGCACACTGACCAGCGCCGGCTCGAACACCTCGACGACCCTGCTCGGCGGAGCGCGCGAAGCGCATGCGACGCTGATCGCGGCAACGACCACCGTGTCCGAACAGATCAAGGTCCTGTCGGCCGACATCGAGCGCAGCCTGACCACAGCCGGAGCGACGACGTCGGCTTCGGTTCTCGCGAGCGCCCGCGAGGTTCAGGAGACGCTGATCAACTCGTCGGTCTCGGCGACCGGCCAGATCAAGTCGCTGTCCGAGGAAATCGAGCGGCGCATTTCCGATGCCGGCAACGCATCGACGGCTTCGCTGATGGCGATGTCCACCGACACCAGCGGCAAGATTCAATCGCTGACATCGGATATCGAGCGTTCGCTGAGCACGACCGCGGCCAGCACATCGGACTCGATCCTGTCGAGCGCCCGCGACGCCCAGGCCGCGCTGCTCGCGACGGCGAACGATGTCAGCACCCAGATCAAGTCGACATCGGTGGAGATCGAGCGCTCGATCGTGGCGTCGGCTGCCAGCTTGGGCTCGGCCATGACGGGCCGGTCCGAAGAAATCATCGGCACGGTCCAGCAGCACACCACTCGCCTGGCGCAGATGATCGACGATCGCCGCGGCTCGCTGATCGAAGCCATGACCGGACGCGGCAGCCAGATCACCATGGATATCACCAGGGTGACGGATGACGCGCTGAAATCGATCGAGGGCAAGGGCCTGATGTTCGCGCAATCTCTCGCGAGCAACGGATCCGACATTGCGCGCCTCATCAACACCGCCAGCGAAGTCGCAACCGGCTCGGTCAACAAATCGCTCAAGGACATCGAGCAGACCACCCGCACGGCGATCGACCAGTCGCGCAAGGTCGCGGCGGCTGCCGTCACCGAGATGCAGGAAACCAGCAAGGTCCTGCGGACCGACACTGTGGCGCTGTTCGAACGGCTGCGGGAGGGCAACATCCTGCTCCAGGAAGTTCTCACCGGCGCGCACGACAATCTCAACTCGCTCGAGAAGGCGCTGGTCTCGCGTGTCGCGGACTTCGTCACCACCATGAACGACGTGACGAGCCGTCACAGCACGACCACTCACGCCCTGGAAGAGCAGCTGGGCAATTTCACCACCACAACCGGCAAGGCGCTCGATGACCTCGGCTCGCTGTCCGGCCAGTTCGATGCCCATGGCCGCGCACTTGTCGAAGCGGCGGCGCTGGTGGAACGCAGCAATCACACGACGACGGAGTCCGTCGCCGAGCGCAAATCGGCGCTGGAATCGCTTGTCACCACCCTCGACCTGCGCACGGCCGATCTCGACCAGCGGCTGACCCGGTTTACCGGCCTGCTGGATGAATCTCTGGCAGCGGCTGAAGCTCGCGCCCGCGACATCGCGCGCGTCGTGGCGGAAACCGCGGGCGCAGGCGCATCCTCGATCAGCCGGCAGTTCGAAGCCGTGCGTGCATCGGCGGAAGAAGAGCGCCGTCTGACCTCGGAGGCAATGACCGAGATCTATCAGCAGGGCATGCAGGAAGCGGACTCGATGTTCCAGCAGTCCGCGGAGCGCTTTGCCACCATCGTGCATGGCATGAAGCTGATGGCTGCCGAGATGCAGACGGAGCTCGAGGCCACGCGCGGCGAACTGCGCCGCGGCGTTCTCGAAATTCCGCAGGAGGCGGCCGAAAGCACCGCGCAGATGCGCAAGGTGATCGTCGACCAGATCGAGGCGCTCGCCGAACTCAACCGCATTGTCGCACGGCATGGCCGCGGTCTCGACGTCGTTCAGACCGGCAGCCGCTCCAGCCAGCGCGAGGAAGAAACCGCAATGGCGACAGCGGGCGGTCGCGCCGACACGCAGCCGCGCCAGCCGCAGCGAAGCGCATCCAACCTGCCCCCGCCGGATCTTGGCGCACCGGCTCCGCGCCGGACCGAAGCTCCGCCGGTGAGCCCCGCAGCGAGCGACCAGAGCCGGGACGGCTGGCTGTCGGACCTGCTCAACCGCGCCGACGGTGAGCGCGATGCTCCGCGCGGCCGGACCAATGCTCCGGCCCAAGGCCCGGCCAATCCGCTGGAAGCATTGTCGCTCGACATCGGCCGCATGATGGACCGCAACCTCGCCGCAGAAATGTGGGATCGCTACCAGCGCGGCGAGCGGAAGGCGTTCACCAAGCGTCTCTATACGCCCGCCGGCCAAAAGGCGTTCGACGAAGTCAGCCGCAAATATCGCGCCGACCGGCCGTTCAAGCAGACCGCCGATCGCTATATCGCCGAGTTCGAACGCCTGCTGGACGAAGTGTCACGCGATGAACGCGGCGGACCCGCAGCGCTGCGCAACTACCTCGTGTCCGAGACGGGCATGGTCTACACCCTGCTCGCCCACGCGGCTGGCCGCCTCGCCTGAGGCAGCCCGGACGGCGCATCAGCAAATCAAAACGCCCCCGGCTATGCCGGGGCGTTTTCCGTTTGGCGCATGTCTGCAGGACTCGCAGCTGAACGCGCACGACAATGAGGCCGCTCGGTAAAGCCGCAGTGGTGCGCAGATCCCGCAGGCTACTGCCGCCGCCGCTCCGGTGTGGCGGGTGCTGGCGCGGGCGCCGGCGTGCTGGCGCTGCTCGGGCCGAAGATCAGCCGCCGCGGATCGCGGTCCAGATTGTTGATCGCGCGGCTGATATCGCCAAGCGTGCGGCGGCCGTCGACGATCAGCGCGCCGGACCGCTTGTCGAGATTGTCCGCCAGTTCCTTGAACGATTCGATCGCGGCGGCAAGTTTGCCGCCATCCTTGCCCGCCAGCAGTTCGAAGCCTGCCATGACGTTGTCCGCCTTCGACATCATGCTGTCGGTCTTGCGCACGATGCTATCGATCTTCTCGGAATTGCCCGCCAGCGAGGCCGTAAACGCCTCCACGTTGCGCAGCGAGTTCCGCACCGATTCCTGATTTTCCGCGACCACGCGGTTGATGTTCTGCAGGGTGGCGCGGACGGCTTCGGTAATGTCCTGCAAGGCATTGGGGTCGGCGGTGAGCGTCGGCACGCCGTCATCGGCGGCGGCAACCGGCGGCGCGTCCAGCGAACTGCCCTTCAGTGCGATCGCCGCAACGCCGGTCAGACCCTGAAACTCGAGGCCGACCTGGGTGTCGTTGCGCACCGGCGCGTTGTCGATCATGGCAAGCGCGACCACGCGGCGCGGGTTGTCGAGTTTCACCGACACCACCTCGCCGATCCTCACGCCGTTGAAATTCACGCTGCCGCCGGTCCGCAGGCCGGTCACCGGCCCTTCGAATACGATGCGCAGCGGCGAGCGCAACTTGGCTGAATGAAGGCTCTGGAACCACAGCACAAAGCTGAAGGCCGCCGCGATGATCCCCAGCGTGAATGCGCCGATCAGGACGTAATTCGCCCGGGTTTCCATCGCTCTGCTCCAATACTTAACTTACAACGGCGCGGGCGCGCTTGCCGTGAAAATAGGAATTCAGCCACGGATGCTGCGATGCCCGCATATCGTCGATCGAGCCTACCGCGATCACCTTACCGTCTCCTAAAACGGCGATCCGGTCGCAGGCCGTATACAGGCTGTCGAGGTCATGGGTTACCATGAAAACCGTCAGCCCCAAAGTCCGTTGCAACGTCATGACGAGATCGTCGAAGTCTCCGGCCCCGATCGGATCGAGGCCGGACGTGGGCTCATCCAGGAACACAAGTTCCGGATCGAGCGCCAGCGCCCGCGCCAGCGCCACGCGCTTGATCATGCCTCCGGAGAGTTCCGAGGGATAACGATCCGCCACTTCGGGCTTCAGTCCGACCATGCCGAGTTTGGCGATGGTGATCTCGTCGAGCAGACGCTCCGAGACATTGAGATACTCGCGCACCGGGAACTGGATGTTCTGGCGCACGCTCAACGACGAGAACAAGGCGCCGTGCTGAAACAGGATTCCCCAGCGCCGCTCCACCGCGCGGCGTGCATCGGAATCCGCAGTTCCCAGATCGACGCCGAACACCTCGATATCGCCGGCAAGCCGCGGAACCAGACCGATGATGGTGCGCATCAGAACGGATTTGCCGGCGCCCGACGGGCCGACGAAGCCAAGAATCTCGCCACGCCTGACGTCGAGATTGAGGCCGTTGAGGACGCGGGTCTTGCCGCCTCCGAACTCGACGGTGAGATCGCGCACGCGAATGATCGCGTCATTGGGAGGATTGGCCATCGCTATTTTCCGATCGATGCGAAGAAGATCGCAAAGATGCCGTCCATCACGATGACGAAGAAAATGCCTTTCACGACCGAAGCGGTGGTGTGCTGGCCGAGCGATTCCGCGCTGCCGCGCACCAGCATGCCTTCGACGCACGCGACGATCCCGATCACGATCGCCATGAACGGCGCCTTGATCATGCCGATCATGAAGTGATCGATGCTGATGGCGTCGCGCAGCCGCAGCAGGAATGCTTCAGGCTCGACGCCGCCGTACAGCCACGCCACCAGCCCACCGCCATAGAGCGCCGCCATCGCGCCGAGGAAGGTCAGGGCCGGCAGGCCGATGACCAGCGCGATGATCCGCGGCAGCACCAGCACCTCGATGGGGTCGAACCCCATGGTGCGGAGCGCATCGATCTCCTCGCGCATCTTCATGGAGCCGAGTTCGGCGGTGTAAGCGCTGCCGGAGCGCCCCGCGACCATGATCGCGACCAGCAGCACGCCGATCTCGCGCAGCACCAGCACGCCGAGCATGTCGACGACGAAGACATCCGCGCCGAAGCGGCGGAAATGAAACAGGCCCTGCTGGGCGATGATACAACCGATCAGGAACGTGATGAGCACGATGATAGGCACCGCACGCCAGCACACCTGCTCCAGATGATGGACGACGGACGTAAACCGGAACCGGGACGGGTGACGAACAACCGTCCATAGCGCAAACAGAAGCGCGCCGGTCATCTCGATGATGCCAATCAGCGTATCGCCGATCTGGGCGACGCTGCGGCCGATCCGATCGAGCGTCGCTCTGATCGTAACCGGCTCCCGATCCGGCGGCGGAGTTTCCTTGACGCGGCGAACCTCGTCCACCAGCGTCGAGTAATTTGCCGACAGACCCGCAATCCGCAGTTCCGCTCCGGTCATCGCCAGACTGCGGCTGAGGCGCTCGATCAGCCACGCCCCGAACGTATCGAGCTTGGCGACCTTCGACACATCGATCAGCACGCGCTTGCTCTTGCTGTTCATCTTCTCGACGTCGCCGACGAGCGTCTCGAGATCGGGCGCGTAACGCGCTGTCCACGGTCCGGACGCATAGAGCGCAAGCGCATCGCCCTGCGTCATCCGTTCCAAAGCCGGTCCGCCGCTCAATGTCCGCTCCCGTACAGAATCGTGCACTCAAGACAGGGCCGTGCAAACCGAGGGGACTCTGACTTGTGCGACATCGCCAATAACAGCCATAATTGAGCGCGAGGGGCAACCCCTCGCCGGGAAATTGCAGACTTTCGAATGACTTCCGCTCAACCCATCACGCTTGCGGCCACCATCGAGCGCTGGCCGATCGCAGGCAGTTTCACCATCAGCCGCGGCGCCAAGACCGAGGCGGTGGTCGTCGTGGCGGCGCTATCAAGCGGCATCCACACAGGGCGCGGCGAGTGCGTTCCCTACCCGCGCTACGGCGAAACGCCGGACGTGACGCTGGCGGCGATTGACGCGATGCGTAAGCCGCTGGCGGCGGGCCTGACCCGTGCCGCGTTGCAATCCGCGATGCCCGCTGGCGCAGCGCGAAACGCACTCGACTGCGCGCTATGCGACCTTGAGGCAAAGTCGAGGCAAGCACGTATCTGGGATGTGCTGGGCCGCGAACCTCCGCGCGCCTGCACCACGGCCTACACGATCTCGCTGGGAAGTCCGGAAGCCATGGCGGAAGCCACGGCGAAGGCCGCGCATCGCGCCCTGCTCAAGATCAAGCTCGGCGGCGATGGCGATGCCGAGCGAATCGCTGCCGTGCGGAAGGCCGCGCCCGGATGCGAACTCATCGTCGATGCCAACGAGGCGTGGACCTCGTCCAATCTCGAACGCTATCTCGCGATCTGCGCGGACGCCGGCGTGACGATGGTCGAACAACCGCTGCCGGCCGGGCACGACGACATTCTCGCGCACGTCAAACGGCCGGTTGCGGTCTGCGCCGACGAGAGCGTTCACGATCGTGCATCGCTCCGCGGCCTGCGCGAGCGCTACGACGCCATCAACATCAAGCTCGACAAGACCGGCGGCCTCACCGAAGCGCTGGCGATGGCGGACGAAGCAAGGGCGCTCGGCTTCGGCATCATGATGGGCTGCATGGTGGCGACTTCGCTGGCGATGGCGCCCGCAATGCTGGTGGCGCAGGGCGCGCGCGTGGTCGATCTCGACGGACCCTTGCTGCTGGCGAAGGATCGCGTACCCGGACTCCGCTACGACGGCAGCCTCGTGCATCCGCCAGAAAGCGCGCTTTGGGGATAGGCCTTTGGGTCAAGCCTTTGGGTTAAGCCTTCGGGGGTCAGGCGTGCGCCGGACCGGAACGATTCAGGCGCGACAGTAGCAGCGCGATGATCGCCGCCCCGGCCAGCGCCTGTACCGCCATCACATAGTAGACGCCCTGCCCGAGGCTTCCGTAAAGCGCTCCTGACAGGATCATCGACGCCGCAGTCAGCGCGCCGTTCGACGCCACGAGATAGCCCTGCGCGGTGGCAATGACATGTCCCGGCGCCAGCCGTACCAGCATTCCGACCGCGCCGAGATGCACGATCCCGAACGTCAGGCCATGCATCAGCTGGACCGCCGCGAGCACAGCCAGCGGCGGCTCCTGCGCGGTGATGATCCAGCGAATGACGGCGGCGGCCGCGCCGATCAGCATTTGCATCGCTGGCGAAATCGTAAACCGCGGCGAGATCGCGAACACCACGATCTCGGCCAGCACGCCGAGCGACCAGAGGCCGGCAATGGTAAAGCCGCCGAGCCCGGCGTCGCGCCAGACGATCGAGGCGAACGTATAGTAAGCGGCGTGACTGCCCTGGATCAGCCCGGAGGCGGCAATGACGGCAATGAACACCGGATTGCGCAGCAGCGCGGGCGATGCGGCAACGGGCGACGCGCCCGCCGCTTCCTGATCGAGCGGCCGCAGCCAGAATGACACCAGCACATTGAGCGCTGCGAGCGCGATCAAGACCAAGATCACGTTGCGCCCCGAGATCACATCGAGCAGCAGGCCGCAGGCCAATGTGCCGACGACAAACGCAACCGAGCCCCACAGCCGCAACGGACCATAGTTCAGCCCGTAACGGGCACAGCCTTTCAGCGCATAACCGTCGGTCAGCGGCCCGAGCGGCGTCCACACCGATGCGGTCAGTGCAAAGACAATGAAGAGAGCCAGCGGATGCCGCAGCGGCTCCATCATCATGAAGCCGAGCAGCGTCAGGCATGACGCGACGATCATGACGCCGCGCAGCGCGTTCATGCGCTCGGCCAGGCGGGTGACCACCGGCAGGACGGTGAACCGCGTCAGCGACGGCACGGCGGTAATCAGCCCGATCCACGATGAATCGATTCCGATGGCCTTCAGCCAGACCGGGAAGAACGGCAGATAGGCGCCAGCCAATCCCAGCGTGGTGCCGTAGAATAGTCCGATGCGAATCGCGAATCGGCGGCCGGCCGAAGCGTGAGCGGCGGGGATTTCCGGGTCGGGCGACATCAATTCAATTGCGATTCGCTGCGGATCATGGTGATCGTTGTCATGGCTGGCAGGCGGCGAGCAAGAGCCTTGATACGGCGGCACGGACGATGGCAGACGGCTTCATCACGGATGCAGAGATGGTGATCGGATAGATGGCTGATCCGGTATTTGCACTGTCGCCGATCGCGGCGCGCGGCGCGATGCCGGGCGAAGAGGACTATGACGCGATCCGTGAAGCCTTCATGGAAACCTCGCGCGGCCGCTGGTTCCTGACCGAATACGCCAAGCGCAACCGCAACGCCGACACCACGCTGGTGCTCGACGCCGTGGCGCGGCTCGAGCAGGGCCTGGCTGCACAAAAGCAGGAGCAGGAGCAGCGCGACAGCATCGGCGATACGACCGTGGCGGTCGCAGCCCTGCTGGTTCAGACGCGAAGCGAGGCCGAGGCTCTGCTTGCGGTGACCCAGACGCCAACGGAGGATTCAGCCGCGCTCAAGGGCGTGCGGGTGTTGCGCGAAATGTCGTGGAAGCTGCGGGAAAGCGGAAACGACGCTCGCATTCCGAACATGCTCGAACGGCAGGCGACGGCCATCGAGGACGGGCTGAAGGCTGCCATCGGCGCGGACACCCGCGACAAGATGCTGGCTTTGCTCGACCGGCTGGCAAATGAAGTCGCGGCGCTGGCGCGCGAGGACGCCCCCTCGCGGCAGGAACCGGTGCAGCGACGCGATCCGGTGGCGACACCTGCCGCTGAGCCAGCGAAGGCCAGGGCTTCAGCCGCAGAACAGTTCACGACAGCCGATGTCAAATCGGCCGTCGCCGGATTTCGGCAAGAAGAAAGCCGGATTCAGCATGCGCCGGCCGGCGAGGTTCGCGTCGAGGACACCGCCGCGTTCAATGAGGCTTTGCTCGATATTCCCGATGAGGCCGAAGTCGCTGCTGGCAATGCCGAACTGACGTGGGACGACGCACCGACCGGGGCCGCCGACGTTCAGCCGGTTGAAATGCCCGTCGCTCAACCTGTCGCTGCCGCACAGACCGCACCTGCTCCCGAGCCCGTAAAAATATCGGCGGATGCAGTCGGCAGCCCGCCAACAATCAACCCGCAACAGGGCACGCAGTCGTTGGGCGAGTCATTGATCGCAAAGGGAATCGTGCCGAAGCCCGACGCGCCGCGCGGCGATGCGCTTGCACCGTTCAAGCGCATGACGCAGGCCGAACGGATCGCGTTCTTCTCCTGACGGCCTTGAAAGCGATCAGGCGATCAGCCGCGCATACATATCGGCATCGACGTTGCCACCAGACAGCACGATGACCGACGTCTTGCTTTTTGCATCCATCCGTCCGTGGAGCAGAGCGGCCAGCGCAACGGCCCCGCCCGGTTCGACCACCAGCTTCAATTCGCGATAGACCAGCGCCACCGCTGCGCCTACTTCCGCATCTGTTGCGGTGACACCGCCCGCCAGTAACGCCCGATTGATCGCAAACGTGATCTCACCCGGCATCGGCGCCATCAGCGCATCGCAAATCGTATATCCGCCGGGACTCAGAGGCTCGCGCCGGCCAGCCTTGAGCGAGCGGGCATGATCGTCGAAATCCGCAGGCTCCACTGACATCACCCGGACATCGGGAAATCTGGTTTTCACGGCCGTCGCAATGCCGGCGATCAATCCGCCACCGGATGCGGGGGCCGCAACGATATCGGGCGTCAGTCCCATCGCCGCCAGATCGGCGGCGATTTCCAGACCAACGGTGCCCTGCCCCGCGATAACCTTCGGATCGTCGAACGGCGGCACGACGGTCGCGCCGGTCCGGCCCGCGATCTCGCGCGCGATGGCTTCGCGGTCCTCGCGGTGGCGATCGTAGAGAATAACGTCCGCGCCGTAACCCTTGGTTCGCTCGCGTTTGGAGACCGGCGCATCGGACGGCATCACGATGGTCGCGTGCATACCGAGCAGTTGCGCGGCGAGGGCTACGCCCTGTGCGTGATTGCCGGAGGAAAATGCCACCGCGCCGGACTTACGTGCATCGGGCGGGATCGACGACAATTTGTTGAACGCGCCGCGAAACTTGAACGAACCGGTTCGCTGCAACAGCTCCGGCTTGATGAAGACGCGCCCGCCGACGATCGCATCGAGCGCGGCCGACGACAGCAGCGGCGTTCGCACGGCCTGAGGCGCCAGAACGCGGGCGGCGGCTTCGATATCGGCGATGGTGACGGGAAGCGAGTCGAGATGAGGCATGCAAGCGTTTTATCGCGTTCAACGCCGCTGGCGCAATCGCGATCAGTTCCGGATGAACTTGAACCTGACCTGTGAGGCGCGCTTGAGCATCGCCCTGATTGAACGGCGGCGATGCGTACGATGATCCGCAATCAGTACGCGATCGACGTTATCGACGAAGATTCGGGCGCACGCTTCCCACGAATGCCGCAAGGCGAACGCGCGGCAGGTTTCGCGTGATATCGTCAGAGCTGCCAGCGCAGCCGCTTGCAGATTCTCATTCAGCACACCCACGGGCGCGTCGCCGATCACGTCCTTCGGGCCGGTGACCGGCAATGCCGCGACGGGCACACCACTTGCCAACGCTTCGAGCAAGACGAGACCGAACGTATCGGTCTTGCTCGGAAACACAAAAACGTCGGCAGCCGAGTATGTATTGGCCAGCGTCTCGCCATGCTGAGCGCCGAGAAAAATCGCATCGGGGTAGTCGCGAGCAAGACTCTCCCGTGCCGGGCCGTCGCCGACGATGACCTTGGTGCCGGGCAAATCGAGGCACAAGAAAGCCTCGAGATTCTTTTCGACGGCGACGCGGCCGACGCAGAGGAACACGGGGCGCTGCAGACCAAGATCGGCATCGCGCGGACGGAACAGATTCGCATCGACGCCGCGCGGCCAAAGCACAACGTTGACGAAACCCTTGCCGCGCAGCTCATCGGCAAGCGCAGGCGTCGCTGCCATCACGGCGTGGCTCGCGCCATGGAAATAGCGCAGACAAGCCCAGACCCACGACTCAGGGATCGGAGCGCGAGCCGAAATGTATTCGGGAAAGCGGGTATGAAAGCTGGTGGTGAACGGCAAACCATACCTGCGGCAGTATCGCCAGACCCAAATTCCGATCGGCCCCTCGGTCGCGATGTGAATGCTGTCAGGATTGGCATCCTCGATCATGCGTGCGACCTTGCCCATGCTGGGGATCGCAACGCGCAGATCGGGATAGCTCGGCAGCTCGAAGGTGCGGAACGTTTCAGGCGTGAGAAACACGACCTCGTTGCCAAGCGAGCGTGCCGCCTCCGCCATCATGGTGAGCGTGCGGACGACACCGTTGACTTGTGGGTGCCACGCATCGGTTGCGACCAGTATCTTCATTCAGTACCCCGTTTCCGAAGTGACCGGCGGCACTAGGCCGCTCGTACCGCAACGCGGGCAACCGGCTTTTCCCGCTGCAAAGGTTCGGTCCAGGTGATGATCTCGAACCGGCCGTCCTCGTGCTCGGCAAGCGCGGTGCAGCTTTCGACCCAGTCACCGCAATTCATGTAGCGGATGCCGCCGTGGTCACGGATCGTTGCATAGTGAATGTGGCCGCAGATCACACCGTCGACGTGATGCCGCCGCGCTTCGCCGGCCAGCGTCGTCTCGAACGCGCCGATGTAGTTGACGGCGTTCTTCACCTTCAGCTTGGCCCACTGCGACAGCGACCAGTACGGCACACCGAACCAGCGGCGGAACATGTTGACCAGACGATTCATGCGGATCGCGAAATCGTATGCGCGATCGCCGAGATGGGCGAGCCAGCGCGCGTTCTGCACCACGAGGTCGAAAATATCGCCGTGGATCACGAGATACTTTTTCCCGTCGGCGGCGGTGTGAACGATGTTCTCCACCACCTCGATGCCGCCAAAATGCGTGCCGTAATAGTTGCGCAGGAATTCGTCGTGATTGCCCGGCACGTATACGACGCGCGACCCCTTGCGCGCCTTGCGCAGCATCTTTTGAACGAAGTCATTGTGGGACTGCGGCCAGAACCAGCTTACCTTGAGCGCCCAGCCGTCAACGATATCGCCCACGAGATAGATCGTGTCGGCATCGTGCGTTTTGAGGAAATCGAGGAGACGCTCTGCCTGTGAACCGCGTGCGCCGAGATGAACGTCGGAGATAAACAAGGTGCGAAAGCGTCGTTCCTGACCGCTCTCACTCATCACGTCACGTCCCATGGCCGCGCCATTAGCAGATTCATGTGACGAACGGATGACGCTTCAGGCGGCAAGCGGCACCGCCGTCCGTTCAAAGCAGACCAGCGTATAGATGCCGAACGGAGCCACTTTCCGGCGCTCGACCAGGATCGCGTCGCTGTTGGACTGCGCCCAGGCCTGCAGGCGCGCGAACGGAAATTCGGGACGCAGGCCGAGCGAACGGGTTTTCTGCGCGGCCCAGCGTTCGACCGCGGCGGCGACGCCAACCTCGGAGTACAAATGGTTAACGAGAATGATGCGGCCGCCCGGCTTCACCACGCGATGGCATTCCGACAGCACCTGTTCGGGATTGGCGACCAGCGTGATGACGAACTGCGCCACGACGCAATCGAATGTCGCGTCGGCGAACGCCATGTTGTGCGCGTCCATCTGCTGCACGCTTTTGACGTGCGGGTAGCGTCCGCTCATCATCCTGGCGCGGGCTTTCGCGAGCATCGGCAGGCTGAGATCGATGCCGGTGATTTCGGTGTTCGGACCGTAGTCGTCGAACGAAAGACCCGTGCCGACGCCGACTTCGAGAATTTTGCCGCCGACGTCGCGGGCTGCCGAAGCGGCCGCGCGGCGGCCCTTCACCATGATCGGACCGCAGACGGCATCGTAGATCGGCGCCCAGCGCGCGTAAGCGGTTTCAACAGTCGAGGTGTCGAGATCGGTTGCTGTCGTCATTATTTCGCCGCCGGTGAATCACGTTGCCTGATCCAGATTCCGCATAGCAGTGCAGTGCGACAATCTCGCGACATGCAGCCGCGCGACGACGCGCCACAGTGCTGAAACATTCAGCGATCGGATGTGTGGAAGTGGTGGATCGGTCCGTGGCCGTGGCCAACTGTCAGGCGATCGGCGGCGGCGATCGCGGCGCTGACATAGGCCTTGGCGGCGCGCACGGATTCGTCGAGCGATTTGCCGTGGGCAAGCCCCGCCGCAATCGCCGACGACAGCGAGCAGCCTGTGCCGTGCGTGTTTGTCGTTGCGATTCGCGGCGCGGCGAGACGCACAACTGGTTGGCCCGCGCGAAACAGATAGTCGATGCTTTCGGCGCCCTCACCGTGACCGCCCTTGATGAGCACAGCCTTGCAGCCGAGCGCCAGCAGCCGCTCTCCCTGATCCGCAATGGCGCGTTCATCGTTGGCGACCGCCTCATCGAGCAACGCTCCCGCCTCGGGCAAATTCGGCGTGATAATCTGCGCACGCGGGATCAGTCTGGCTCTCACCAGTTCGATCGCGTCCGCCGACAGCAGGCGCGCGCCGGAAGTCGCAACCATCACCGGATCGACCACCACATGTTTCGGCGACCAGCGCGTCAGACAATTGACGATCGCTTCGATGGTCGCGTTTTGCGAGACCATCCCCACTTTGACAGCGGCGACATCGAGGTCGCTGAACACTGCATCGATCTGCGCGGTGACGAAATCCGCGGGCACATCATGAATGCCGGTGACGCCCTGCGTGTTCTGCGCGGTCAATGCCGTGATCACCGACGCGCCATAGACGCCGCAGGCCGCGAATGTCTTGAGGTCGGCCTGAATGCCGGCTCCGCCGCTGGAGTCCGAGCCTGCGATGGTCAGTGCGATAGGGATCGCCACAATGCTCTCCGAAGGCCAATGACGGCCTCGTTATGTGCTATCGCCCCCAAGGAAAGCTATCAAGGGACGCGATCAAGGCGCGGTCATCAAAGGTGGTTGCCTCCCGCACCGGTTTTGGGCTCAATGGCCGCAAATCCGAACGCCGTTCCGGGAGTTGGCAGCGATGGTCCCCTTCTTCGTCCAGTTCAAATGCAAGCTCGGCCAGTCCTACGCGGTCGCCAACGCGCTCGCGGAGGCCGAGATCGCCTCGGAAATCTACTCCACCGCCGGGCACTACGATCTGCTGGTGAAGTTCTATGTCGAGAAGGAAACCGACATCGGCCACTTCGTGAACGAGAAGGTGCAGACGATTGCGGGTATCCAGGACACCCACACCATCATCACCTTCAAGGCGTTTTGAAACCCCTTTGCCTCACGCAACTTTCGGAAGCCTGGTGACCGGCGCATCGGGATCGGATTCGCTCTCGGCAATCACGGCCGTCGGCGCGATTGGATTGTCGCGCAGCCGCTTCAGCCCGAGATACCTCTCGCGCAGAATGACGAAGATACCGGCGGCCGCGACGATCGCCGCGCCGCCGATCACGTAGATCGTCGGCAGCTCGCCGAAAATCAGATAGCCGAGCAGGAACGCCCAGATCATCGCCGTATAGTCGAACGACGCCAGGAAAGAGGCCGGCGCGTGACGATAGCTCTCGGTGAACACCATCTGCCCGAGACCGCCCGAGATGCCGATTCCGACCAGCACCGCCCAATCGAACCACGACTGAGGCATGCGCCAGCCAAATGGAAGCGTGACCAGCGACGCCACCATCACCAAGAGCGTCATGAGAATGACGATGGAGGATGTGGTCTCGGTCGCGGTGAGACGGCGGATTTGGATGGTCGCACCGCCAGAGGTGAATGCGTTGGTGAACGCGAGGCCGAGGCCCACGATCATTGTCGCCGTCAGCGCCGCGTGATCGTCCAGATGCGGATAGAGCATCACAAGTATGCCAGAGAAACCGAACGCCACCGCCGACCAGCGATAGACGTGCACCTTTTCCTTCAGGAACAGGTACGCGAAGATCACGGTGATCAACGGCGCGAGAAAGGCGATAGCGGTGACATCGGCCAGCGGCAGCCGCGCCAGCGCGCCGAACATGCAGAAAATTCCGACCACGCTGAAGATGCCGCGCACCAGATGATCTGCCGGACGATTGGTCCGAAACGCATCGCGCAACTGGCCGCGCAGGCCGAACCAGATCAGGATCGGAATCAACGCGAACAGCGATCTGAAGAACACGACCTCGCCGACCGGATAGGCCGTGCCGAGATAGCGCGCCTGCGCGCCCATCAGCGAGAACATCAGCGTGCTGGCAACTTTAAGCGAAACGGCCCTGACGACGTTCATTGCGGCTCGGGACAACTGGCGAGTGGTTGGGGCAAAGAAAAAGCGGCAGACTCAAAGCTGCCGCTGGACCAGCAGAAATCATGCTTCACAGCGCGGGGAAAGCATTGTTGTCACATGGCCCCATGCGCTGAGCGGGCGAGGGCTCCTGAGACCGTCAGCCCGGCTTATGCCAGTCATCCACACCTTCCAATCACATCGCACCAGGCTCAGATGTGGATGTCCGGCATAGGCGTTCGAAGAACGCCGTTCCGGGAACGGCTATGCCCGGCCATGACAAAGTTGGCGCTTACGACCTGGTCTCTTTTTTCGGAGGCCGCGGCGGCCCGTCCACCGGAGCCAACGACTTCAGATAGACCGCCATGGCGTTGCGGTCTTCGGGGCTGAGCTGCGCCATGTTCTTGATGACGCGGGTCATGATGCCGCCGGTCGTATCGCCCTCCGGCGTCTCGCCGGTCTCCAGGAAATACGCGATGTCCTTTTCGCGCCAGCTTCCGAGCCGCTTCTGGGTGATATTCGGCACCCAACCCTCGCCTTCCGGATTGGGACCGCCGGCAAACTTCTGCGCCGACACGATGCCGCCCAGCGGGTTGCGAGGGCTGTGGCATTCGGCGCAGTGCCCAAGCCCGTTCACGAGATAAGAGCCGCGATTCCATGCCGCCGACTGTTTCGGATCGGGGACGAACGGCTTGTCCGCGAAAAACAGCAGCTTCCAGCCGCCGACGTTGCGGCGAATGTTGAACGGGAACGGAAGTTCATGCTCGCGCGAGCGGCCGGACAACGGCGGCAGCGTCTTGATGTATGCAAACAGATCGCGCACGTCCTCCAGCTTTGCGAGGTGGTACGAGCCATAAGGAAACGCCGGGAAGTAGTGCTCGCCGGACGGCGATGTCCCCTTCAGAACTGCGGTGGCAAACTGCGCCTCGGTCCAGTTGCCGATGCCGTTGGTCGGGTGCGGGGAGATGTTCGGCGCATAGAACGTGCCGAACGGCGACGGCAGCGCCATCCCGCCGCCGAGCAGCGTCCGGTCTTCCTTCGGCACCGCGTGACACGACGCACAGCCTCCCGCATCGAACACGGTTTTGCCATTGGCGACGTTCGGCGTGTAAGCCGCCAGCGCGCTTTGCGGAATGGTTCCCGGAATGGTCACGAACCAGTACACCGCAAAGCCGGCGACTGCCGCGAGGACTGCCAGCATCAGAAGTTTTCGCAACATCCGCGCGCCCATCAATCAAATCGATGCGAAACAATATCACCGGAATATCCTTGCAGGTTATGGGAGAACAATGCGGATCGCAAACCCCCATCACCGAAGCTGGCTGGAAATCGGGATCGCCTGAAAAAAAAGCGGGCGCCGAAACGCCCGCTTGATTCAGCCGCAATCAAAACCGTCAGGTCTTGACGCGGAAACCTTCGTGGCAGGAACCGCACTGCTTGCCGATCGCCGGCAGGCTAGCCTTCAGCGAATCGAGGTCCTTGGCCTTGGCCTTCACATCGCTCACCGCCTTGGCGAACGCATCTATTTCAGCAGCGAATCCGGCCTTGTTTTCCCATATCTTCGGCGACGCCTGGAAATCGCCCTCGCTCTTGAGACCCTTGGTGCTGTCAGCATAAAGCGCCGGAAGTTTCTTTGCGGTGTCCTCGAGAACGTTCAGCGCGGCATCGATCGCGGCCTGATCGTAAGGCTTGTCGCCTTTGGCTGTCGCGCTGAGCACGGTGCCGAGGTTCTTACCGTTGGCCTTCATCAGCGTCGCACGCTGCGCCACGAGATCCTGCTGCGCGGCGACGACGCCGACGCCCAGCAACAGTGTCCCCACAATAACAATTCCACGAATCATCGGCCGATTCTCCTTTGGATCAAACGAACTGCGCAAAAATCGCTGGCTGTCACCCGAGGTCATGACCGGCCCGATTCAAGGTCAGGCGGACGATGCACTATAACCCAGAACACTGGAATCAATCTAATATTCCGGCATATCCCTATAAACGATGACGTTTTTGTTGCTCTGCGATGGCCATCCACACCCGTTCCGGGGTGGCCGGCATGTCGATGTGGCCGATTTTGTACTCCCGCCACAGGCCGTCGATGATGGCGTTGACGACCGCCGGGCACGAGCCGACCGCCCCCGCCTCGCCTGCCCCTTTGACGCCCAAGGGATTGGTCTTGCAGGGCACATTATGGGTCGAAAACTGGATCGAGGGGCCGTCGGCGGCGCGCGGCAGCGCGTAATCCATGAACGTACCGGTCACGAGCTGGCCGTCGGCCGGATCGTAGACCGCCTGCTCCATCAGCGCCTGACCGATGCCCTGCATGGTGCCGCCATGAACCTGCCCGGCGAGCATCAGCGGATTGAGCGTCACGCCGAAATCATCGACGATGACGTAGCCGACCACGCGGATGTGGCCCGTGGCCGGGTCGATTTCCACCTCGGCGATATGGGTGCCATTCGGAAAGGTGCCGTCGGCGCTGGTGAAGGTGTCGCTGCCGCTCAGCTTCGACGGATCGACGCCGGGACGTTTGGCCAGATCGGCGAACGAGATCGCGCGATCCGTTCCGGCGACCCGAACCATCCCCTCGCTGATTTCAAGATCGGCGACGCCGGTTTCGAGCGCTTCGGCAGCGATCGCTTTCAGGCTGTCGCCAAGTTTCCGCGTCGCGCGCTGGACGCTGACGCCGCCCGTCGGGATCGATGCCGATCCGCCGGTGCCAAGTCCGGTCGCAACCTTGTCGGTATCGCCCTGGATCATGTGCACGCGATCGGAGGAAATCCCGAATTGATCGGCAATGATCTGGGCATAGGCCGTAAGGTGCCCCTGCCCGCTCGATTGCGTGCCAATCAGCACGGTGACGTCGCCATTGGCGTCGAGTTGAACCTGCGCGGTTTCCTCGCCCATGGTGCCGCACACCTCGACGTAGCAGCCCAGCCCGATGCCGCGCACCAGCCCCTGCTTTTTCGCCGCCCTGGCGCGCTTGGGAAACTCCTTCCACTCCGCGATCTCCTGCGCGCGCTTCATGTGAGCTGCGAAGTCGCCGGAGTCATAGATCTTCGCCGTCGCGGTTTTATAGGGCAGCGCGCGCGGCGGAATGAAGTTCTTGCGGCGCACGGCATCGGGCGACATGCCGAGCTTGCGCGCGGCCGCGTCGACCAGCCGCTCGAGCACGTAGGCGGCCTCGGGACGGCCCGCGCCGCGATAGGCATCGACCGGCACCGTGTTGGTGAAGATCGTCCGCACGCGACAGTGAAACGCCTGGATGTCGTAGAGACCCGTCAGCATCGTCGCGCCGCCGTAGGGAATGTAAGGCCCGAACGTCGACAGATAGGCACCCATGTCGGCCATCAGATCGACGTCCATCGCGAGAAACTTGCCGTCCTCGGCAAGCGCCATACGCGCGGTGGTCACATTGTCTCGGCCCTGCGCATCGCCAAGGAAATGCTCGGCGCGCTCACTGACCCATTTGACGCTCTTGCGCAGCTTGCGTGCGGCCAATGCAGCGAGCGCATATTCACGATAGGGAAAGAGTTTGGTGCCAAAGCCGCCGCCGACGTCCGGACAGATCACCCGCATCTTGCCGGTCGGGATTTTCAGAACGTTCTGGCAGATGATGTCGCGCACACGATGGCTGCCCTGGCTGCCGAGCGTGAGCGTCAGGTGATCTCGATTCGCGTCGTACTCCGCAACGACCGCCCGGGGCTCTATATAGTTGATCACGACGCGCGGATTGACGACACTGATTTCGGCGACCGCATGCGCCTTGGCGAACGCAGCATCCACCACCTTCTTGTCGCCGATCGAAACATCGAACAGTACGTTGCCCGGCTGATCCGGCCAGACCTGCGGCGCATTCTTCTGAGTGGCGTTCTTGACTCCGACAACCGGCGGCAACGGCTGCCAGTCGATCTTCAGCGCCTCGACTGCGTCACGGGCCTGCTCGACGGTCTCGGCAACCACGAAAGCGACTGCATCGCCGACGTGGCGCACGACGCCATCGGCCAGAATAAGATAGGGCGGGACCTTGAATTTGGTGTCCGGCAGCTCGAACAGGCAAGGCAAAACGCCGAGATCGCGGACGTCGTCATAGGTTAGAATCGCAGCGACGCCCGGCATGTTGCGCGCTTTTGCAGCATCGATCCGGAATTTGGCGTGCGCGTGAGGCGAACGAACCATCAGCGCATGCAGTTCAAGGCCCGGAGAATGATCGTCGGTGTAGCGGCCCTTGCCACGGATCAGGGGATCATCTTCCTTGCGCCGCACGCTCTGACCGACGCCGAATTTTACGGGTGCCATTGTCACTCCGGTGTTATTGTTGGGAATATATTGCAGCGGATCGGGCGGCGGCGCAAATGGCTTACGGGCGCATCAGCGACATAAGCCAGCGTTTGCCGAACAATGCGAAAATCAGAGCGGCGTAGACCACCGCGCCAATCACGATCAGCGCGGCAAGGATGGCCTCATCCAGCAGGGCTATTCCCTGAATCGCTGTCGCCAGCCATCGGGCCGAAAACCACAGCACAGCGGCGAGCACAGCCCCTGCCGCGACAAACTTCAGCATCGACTGGACAAAACCGCGATCGATCTCGAGGTGACCTCTGCGCATGGCGAAGACCACCACCAGCAGCAGATTGACCCACGCGCCGACCGCTGTCGCCAGCGCGAGGCCGATTTGCGCCAGCGAGCCGACCAGCGCGATCTTGAGCGCGACATTGACCGCAACGCCAGTCAGCGCAGCCTTCATCGGCGTTGCCGTATCCTTGCGCGCGAGGAAGGTGGCGATGGCGCTGCGGATCAGCACGAAAGGAATCAGTCCGAGAGCGTAAGCTGCGAGCGTGGCGCCCGCCGCCGCCGCATCCGCCCTGGTGAAAGCACCGCGCGCGAACATCGCCCGCATGATGATGTCCGGCACGGTCAGGAACGCGGCGACGAACGGCACCGAGAACAGCAGCGTGAAGTCGAAAGCCTTGCGCTGCGACGCCATCGCGCCGGCGCGGTCGCCGGACGTCAGTTGCCGCGACATTTCCGGCAGCAGCACGGTGCCGATCGCTATGCCGATCACACCGATCGGCAACTGGTTGAGCCGGTCGGCGTAATACAACGCCGACAGCGCGCCCGCCGCCAGGAACGTTGCGATGATCGTGTCGGCAAACAGCGCGACCTGCGTGCCCATCGATCCGAGCGTCGCGGGGCCGAGTGCGCGGAAAAAGCCCCGCACATCCTCATCGAGCTTCGGCCGGGCAAATCCTGGCAGCACACCGTTGCGTCTGGCGTCACCCGCCAGCAGCAGGAACTCGAGCACACCGGCCACGAGTACGCCCCATGCCGCCGCGTGGCCTGCGGTGGGGAAAAAGGCCGCAAGCGCGAGCGCCGCCATCATCGAGAGATTGAGCAAGATCGGCGCCGCGGCAGCGGATGCGAAACGATGCATCACGTTGAGCATGCCGCCGTACAGCGTCACCAGCGTGATCAGCAGGAGATATGGGAACGTGATCCGCGTCAGCGTCACGGCAAGTTCGCCGCGCTGCGGATCGTCCACGAAGCCCGGCGCCAGCAGCGCGATCACCTGCGGCATGAACAGCCACGCCACCGCCAGCAGCATCACCTGCACCACAAACAGCAGCGTGAAGATGCGGCTGGCAAAAATCCGCGCCGACGCCTCGCCGCCGTTGCCGTGAATGTGGGCGTAAGCCGGAATGAACGCCGCGTTGAACGCGCCTTCCGCAAAGATCGCACGGAAATGATTGGGCAGCCGCAAGGCGACAAAGAATGCGTCGGCGATCGGCCCGGCGCCAAGGATCGCAGCCAGCATGATATCGCGGGCAAAGCCGGTGAGCCGCGAGAGAAGCGTAAAACCGCCGACGGTGAAGATTCGACTCAGCATCGGCCGTTTCTAGTGGAGTGGATTTGACATTCGCAGACTACCTCGCGGCCCATTCATGATGCGAATATCGAATCCAAAGCTCCACTATAATCTTAAAACTGGCTGGTGGTCTTTCGATCCTGACATTTGCAGGAGCGACCGCTGAACCGGGGCGAATGTCAGGATCGGAACACTGGTTCTATCCTGCCCGGCGGAGCGGAAAAACGCCGAAATCAGGCGGAAAGCGCACCGCGCACAGCCTTGATGACCCGATCCTGCGCCGATTCATCGAGGTAGGCGTGGATCGGAAGGCTGATCGCGTCCTCCGAGAGTTTCTCGGACACCGGCAGGCCGCCGTTCGCGACCGGATAATGCCGGTAAGCGCTCTGCTGATGCAGCGACCGCGCATAGTAGATCGCGGTCGGAACACCCTGGGATTTCAGATGCGCGGCAAATGCATCACGATCGACGCCCTGCGGCAGCCGGATGGTGTACTGCGCCCAAACCGACGAGCAACCGTCAGCGAGCCGGGGCACGGTCACGACATTGCCGAGACCCTGCGCATAACGGGTCGCGACACGGTTGCGCGCGGCAATCTCGTCCTCGAAAATCTTCAGCTTCTCGATCAGGATCGCCGCCTGAATGGTGTCGAGCCGCGCGGTCAGACCGAGCCGGACATTGTCGTATTTGTCGGAACCCTGACCATGAACGCGAATGCTGCGAAGCGTATTTGCGAGTTCGGCATCGTCCGTGAATATGGCTCCGCCGTCGCCATAGCAGCCAAGCGGCTTGGCCGGGAAGAAGCTCGTCGCCGTCGCCAGACCGAACGTGCCGAGGCGGCGGCCCTTGTAGGAAGCGCCAAATCCTTGCGCCGCGTCGTCGAGCACGAACAGACCCTCTGCGTCCGCCACCGCGGCGATCCCGTCGTGATCCGCGCACTGGCCGAACAGGTCGACCGGGATGATCGCCTTCGGCGTCAGTTCGAGCTTTCGCGCAGCCGCTATGCCGCGCGTCACCGACTCTGCGTCGATGTTGAAGGTGTTTTCGACGACATCGACGAACACCGGCGTCGCCCCGGTCAGGGCAACCACCTCGCCGGTGGCGCAGAACGTGAATGACGGCACGATCACCGCATCGCCGGGGCCGATGCCTTTGGCCATCAACACCATCAGCAGCGCGTCGGTGCCGCTGGCGCAGGTGACGACATGCTTCGCGCCGCTGAATGCGGCGAGATCGGCTTCGAGCTGGGTGACTTCCGGGCCATTGACGAATGCGCAATGCGTCAGAACGCGCGCCACAGCATCGTCGATGGATTTGCCGAGCCGGCGGCGCTGGGCCTGGATATCGATAAACGGAATGGGCTCGGGGCGCAGATGCTGGTTCATGTTTCCGATTTCAGTATGTCGATTAGCCGGCCACGCGGCGCGGACCCTTGCGGGCGGCTGCCGCGGCGGCAGTGACGGGAGCCTGGAGACACCTGATCGCGATCTCGAGGCTGGCGACGGCCTGCTCGCCGGTGACGGCGGGCGTCGAGCCGGACTTCACGGCATTGATGAAGGCGATCAGCTCCGCACGCAACGGCTCGTCATGACCGACCGACAGATGACGCATCGAATAGCTGCCGTCGGGCTGAAAGCCGAAACACTCGGTGACCTGACGGGTCAACAGATCGCCCATGACGTACTTGCCGCGGGTTGCGACTGTCACGTTGCGCGCCTTGAACGGCGTCAGCCAGTTGGTGTTGATGTGCGCGAGCACGCCCGAGGCAGTGCGGAATTGCAGCAGAGCAATGTCCTCGCGCTCGGCGACGGCACTGGAGAGTTGCGGCTGAACATCGACGATCTCGGATTCGGTGAACCAGCGGATCAGATCGATGTCATGGACGGCAAGGTCGATGACAACGCCCACGTTCGACATGCGCGGCGGGAACGGTCCGACGCGCGTGATCGCGATCGAGAGAATATCCTCGCCCTGGATCGCGTTCTTGATCGCTGCGACCGCCGGATTGAAACGCTCGACGTGGCCGGCCATCAGCGTGACGCCGGCGCGTTTCGCAGCCGCGACGATCTCCTCGCCCTCCTCGACGGTGGACGCGATCGGCTTCTCGACCAGGACATGAATGCCCCTGGCGAGACAGGCGAGCGATATCTCGTGATGCAGATGAGTGGGTGCTGCGACGGTGACCGCGTCGACGCCGGCCGCCAGCAGTTCATCCATGGAATTAAAGGTCTTGCAGCCGATGAATTCCTCGGCGCGTGCGCGATGTGCAGCAAGCGGATCGGCAATGCCGGTCAGCGACACACCGGGTAAACTGTCCAGAACGCGGGCATGGTTGCTGCCCATCACGCCCGCACCGATCACGCCAATCCGAAGCCGGCCTTCAACCGACGGTTTCGCGGACGCCTTCACGCCAGACCCCATTCTGACCACCCCTGCGGACGGATCATGACCCGCCCTGTCCGACCGCTTCCTAGCACGCCAAATTCGGGGTGGCGAACCTGCGGGCCGCCCGGCCAAACACGTTTTGATTCAAAGAATTACACGCCAAATTGGGCGGCCGGAGGTAAGCCGCGGCAGCCAAGGCGTCAAAAACGGTGCCTATTCAGCCGCGCGCGCAGAGCCCGGGAGCGGCAGCGCCAGTCCGGCGGACCGGGCGTCGGCGCAAAACGCCTTGACGCATGCAAACGTCAAATCCTCGCCCGTCTGCGTTCCCAGCCCCGGCATCTTCTGCAGCACATCGGCGGGCGCGGTGACGATATGGCAGCCCATGTCGTGCGCCTCGATGACGTTGAACGCCTCGCGGGTCGAGGCCCAGATGATCTCGACGTTCCGGGTCGAGCGCGCCTTTTTCACCGCATCCTGGACGATCGGACGATAGTCGATACCGACGTCGCCGAGACGGCCGGCAAAAACCGACACGCAGGCCGGCGCGCCGCCGTCCAGCGCGGCGATAGCCTTCTCCACCTGCCCGGCCGTGAAGATCGCCGTCATGTTTACCTTGATCCCGTCGCGCGACAGCGTGCGCACCGCGTCGAACAGCATCTCGCCGCGCGTCGTCATCACCGGAATTTTGGCATAGACGTTTGCGCCCCATGTCGAGATCAAGCGCGCCTGTGCGATCATCTCCTGTTCGTCATCGGAGATCACCTCGAACGAGATGTGCCGGTCCGGCACCGCGGCCACCAGTTCATGCGCATACGTCACGTAATCGGTGACGCCTGCTTTTTTCAGCAGCGACGGATTGGTTGTGAAGCCGGAGATCCAGGCGTTCTTCGCCATCCCGACGATCTGCGCCTTGTCGGCGCCATCGGTGAACAGCTTCACTTTCAGCGACTTGAGATCGACAGCCATCGGGGCTCTCCGGACATATGACGGGGCTTCTACGCCCGCGGCATGGTTCGGGCAAGACCGGAACGCGCCCTGTCCACGCTCAGGAGCGATGATAATCGTCGTCGATGCGAATGATATCGTCTTCGCCGAGATAGCTGCCGGTCTGGACCTCGATCAATTCCAGCGAAATCTTGCCCGGATTTTCCAGGCGATGCACCGAACCGATCGGAATGTAGATCGATTCGTTTTCGTGAACCATTTTCTGCACGTCGTTCACCGTAACCAGCGCAGCGCCACGGACAACAATCCAATGCTCGGAGCGGTGATGGTGCTTTTGCAGCGACAGACGCCCGCCCGCCTTGACGACAATCCGCTTGACCTGATGGCGCTCGCCAGTGTCGAGCGACTGGTACGAGCCCCACGGGCGATGAACTTTGAGGTGGTCCTCTGTCACCTGCGGCGCGACACTCTTCAGTTTCGTCACCAGCCGTTTCAGACCGTTGGCATCCTTTTGCCGCGATACCAGCACGGCGTCCTGCGTCGCCACCACGACGAGATCGTCGACGCCTTCGAGCGCGACCAGCAGTTTGTCGGTAGCGACATTGCAATTGCGCGAATCTTCGAACACCGCTGCGCCTTGCGCGGCGTTGCCGTTGGCATCTTTCTTCGACAGTTCCCAGACCGCATGCCAGGTGCCGACATCGGACCACCCGCAGGATACCGGCACCACGGCAGCCTGAGACGTCTTTTCCATCACGGCGTAGTCGATCGAGATCGGCCTGGCCTGTGAGAACGCCTTGGTGTCGAGTGTGACGAAACCGAGATCGTTGCCCGCATTGCTGACCGAGGCGCTCAGGGTCTCGACACTTTCAGCATCGACGCGGCGGTATTCGTCGAGCAGCATGCCGGCGCGAAACATGAAGTTGCCGCTGTTCCAGAGATAGCCTTCCTTGAGGTAGACCTCCGCCGTCGCGGGATCAGGCTTTTCGACAAACCTGGCGACCGACCTGACATCGCCGTCAATCGCTTCACCCGGACGAATGTAGCCGTACTCCGTCGCAGGACGCTCAGGCGGCACACCGAAGGTGACGATGCGCCCGGCGACCGCTGACGCAAGACCCTTCCGGCACGCCTGGACGAAAGCGGCATTGTCCTGAACGACGTGATCGGCGGCAAGAGCGAGCACAATGGCATCGGACGTCCGCGCTTGCGCGAATGAAGCGCCAGCAACGATGGCGGGACCGGAATCGCGACGAGCGGGCTCAAGCAAGACATCGGCTTCAAGGCCGATCTCCGCAAGCTGCTCGCGAACCATAAAGCGGTAGGCGTTATTCGTGATGACGATCGCACGATCAAACAACGCGGGATCGCTGACGCGCAACAACGTATCCTGAAACGTCGAACGCACGCCGAACAGCGGCAGAAACTGTTTCGGACGGCCTTCGCGCGATGCCGGCCAGAGCCGCGTTCCCGCGCCGCCACACATGATCAGTGGAATGATGCGTGTCATGAGCCGTTACTTTTTGTGGTAATCGCGATACCACGCGGCGAAACGGGCAATGCCCTCTTCCGCGCTGGTGCCCGGGCGAAACCCGACGTCGCGTGCCAAATCGTCGATGTCCGCGTAGGTTTCCGGAACGTCACCCGGCTGCATCGGCAGCATTTCACGACGGGCGGATTTGCCGAATTCTTTCTCAAGCAACGCGGCCACATGCAGCAATTCTTCGGGTTTGTTGTTGCCGATGTTGTAGATCTTCCACGGCGCCAGGCTGCTCGACGGGTCGGGCTTTGCGCCCGACCATTTCGGATCGCCTTGCGGCGGCCGATCGACAAGGCGCAGCATCGCTTCGCTCACGTCATCTACATACGTAAAGTCACGCCGCATGTTGCCGTGGTTGAACAGCTTGATGGGCTGCCCCTCGACGATCGCTTTGGCAAAAATATACATGGCCATGTCCGGCCGGCCCCACGGGCCATAGACGGTGAAAAAGCGAAGACCTGTCGCAGGCAACCTATAGAGATGGCTGTAGGCGTGGGCCATCAGCTCGTTGGCTTTCTTCGTTGCCGCATACAGACTGATTGGGTGATCAACGTTGTCATGCACGGCGAACGGCAGCTTGGTGTTCGCGCCATAGACGGATGACGACGATGCAAACAGCAAATGCCGGCAGGAATTGTGGCGGCAGCCTTCCAGCACATTCGTGAAGCCTGCGAGATTCGCGTCGATATAGGCGTTCGGATTCTCGATCGAATAGCGAACGCCAGCCTGCGCCGCCAGATGGATCACATGCGGAAAACGATGCGCGAACAGATCGGCGGTCGCGGCCCGATCCGCGAGATCGAGTTTGACGAATGAGAACGACGGATCGTTCCTGAGCATCGAAAGGCGGGCTTCCTTCAGGCTCGGATCGTAATAATCGTTCAGGCTATCGACGCCGACAACCTTTCGGCCGGCTTGCAGCAAGCGCTGCGCCACATGAAAGCCGATGAAGCCGGCAGCGCCAGTGATAAGTACTGCGTCAGACATCTATCTTGCCAATGCCTTGCCCGATCGAGCGGCCTTCGGGAACCGCCGCCCGGCGCCTCTTTATCCTACCTGCGTGACGCCGCATACCCGATTGGCACAGACGCGAGAACTGTTGCTATAACAGATGGGACATCGTACCGGCTCGGCTGGCTGGACCCACGCACCCACATCAAAGCAGTCAGACCGCGAAGACGACCCCGCAATGCGACAAACCTTCTTTCTCATCCTGAAAATCGCAGTTTCCGCGGTATTGCTGTATTTCGTGTTGCGGAAAGTCGACCTCCAGAACTTGTGGCTACGGCTCAAGTTCGGCGAGGCCGGATGGCTCGTGCTGGCGGTCGCGGTTGCGGTTTGCCAGACCTTTCTGGCAGCAGTGCGATGGCGCAAGATTAGCGCAGCATGCGATGCTCCACTGATGCCGAGTCAAGCCATGCGCTTCAACATGATCGGAGCGTTCTTCAATCAGGTGTTGCCTTCCAGCATCGGCGGAGACGCGATGCGTCTCTGGCTGGTCAAGAACACCGGCGTGGACTGGCGCAATGCGACGTACTCGGTGTTTGTCGATCGCGCCATCGGCTTGATTGCTCTCGCGCTTGTCGTGGTGACCAGCCTGCCCTGGAGCCTCGGACTGATTGCCGATCCACAGGGACGGATCGCGTTGTTGCTGATCGATTGCCTGGCTCTGGGCGCCGGCGTGGGATTCCTGCTGCTTGGGCTGATACGCTGGTCATTTCTGAAGCGCTGGTGGCTCACGCATCATTTTTACAATTGCTCCACGATTGCACGGCGCGTTCTCTTCAATTTACGCACCGGCCCGCAAATTATCATGCTCTCGGTCCTGATTCATGTCCTCACTCCGGTCGTCGGATGGTGTGTGGCGCTCTCGATCAATGCACCGATTACGGCTGATCAGTTATTCCTGCTTATCCCGCCGGTCGTACTCATCACCATGTTGCCGATCGCCATCGCCGGATGGGGCGTGCGCGAGACGGCAATGATGGTTGCGTTCGGTTACGCGCAGCTTCCGCAGACTGACGGCGTCAACATTTCGCTGCTTTACGGCGCCGTCGTGTTTTTCGTCGGCTTGATCGGCGGCCTGGTATGGATTCTGAGCAAGGAGAAAACGTCGCCCAAATCCATCCCGCCTCAGATCATCGACCAGACCCGGCGCCGCACGAAATCCGTGTAGCTCAGAATAATTCGCACGATCTTTTCCGACACGTTGTCCGCCGAATAATCCTGCACCAGGCGCAGAGCCCGATCCGCGCCGCGCGGCTGGCTTTCGAGAATGCTCAACGCCTGCATTGTCCGCTCGACACTCAGGCCCACAAACATCACCGCGCCCTCCTCGAAACCCTCCGGCCGCTCCTGAACCTCGCGCATATTCAGGGCTGGAAAGTTCAGGATCGACGACTCTTCCGTGATGGTTCCGCTGTCGGACAGAACCGCCGAAGCCTCGATCTGCAACTTGATGTAATCGAGAAAGCCAAACGGCTTGTGGAAGGCTACAAGCGGATCGGTTTTTAGATCCAAACTGTCGAGCCGCTTTCGTGTACGGGGATGTGTCGAGACAATCACCGGACGCCGGTATTTCCCGGCAAGCGCGTTCCAGATGACGACCACCTGCTTCAGCCGCTCAGGGTCGTCGACATTCTCTTCGCGATGGAAACTTGCGAGGAAATATCCGTGCCGCTGGAGTTTCAGCTCCGACAGAATGTTCGAGCTGTCGATGCCCTGCCGATAGTACTGAATAATCTCCTGCATCGGGCTGCCGGTGACGATCACCTGATCCGGCGGCAACCCCTCCCGCAGCAGATATTCCCGGGCGATCGCGCTGTAAGTCAGGTTGATATCCGCGGTGTGATCGACAATGCGCCGGTTGATTTCTTCCGGCACCCGAAAATCAAAACAGCGGTTGCCGGCTTCCATATGAAAGACGGGAATCTTGCGCCGCTTGGCGGCGATTGCTGCAAGGCAGCTGTTCGTATCTCCTAGAATCAGGACCGCATCGGGCGAATGGCTCTCGAGCAACCCATCGATGTTGATAATGACACGGCCAATTGTCTCGGCAGCATTTTTTCCGGCTGCATCCAGAAAGGCGTCCGGCTTCCTGATCTGCAACTGCTTGAAGAAAAGCTCGTTGAGTTCGTAGTCGTAGTTTTGGCCGGTATGAACAAGAATGTGCCTGGTATGCTGATCGAGCTTCGCGATCACCCGCGAGAGCCGGATAGTCTCCGGCCGCGTGCCGACGATTGTCATGACCTTAAGCATTCGCGGCGTCCTGCATGATGTCCAGAGTTCTAAGCACCGCTTTGACACCCTCGACATCGAGGCGTCTGGTGTTGTGAGAAGTGTAATCCTCCCGTTTGGAGACTTCGGGATCGCCTTCGACGAAGAAACTGTTGTAATTCAGATCTCTCA
This sequence comes from Hyphomicrobiales bacterium, assembly GCA_021732215.1. Taxonomy (GTDB): domain Bacteria; phylum Pseudomonadota; class Alphaproteobacteria; order Rhizobiales; family Xanthobacteraceae; genus SG-bin9. Next base: position 37,401 of record JAKFVL010000003.1, on the reverse strand, counting down.
TATCTGCCGGAATACGGTAATAGCCGCCGATATCGTGCGCCACCGCCATTTCCTCTCGCGACACCAGCGTTTCATAAAGCTTCTCGCCATGCCGCGTGCCGATTACATTGATCTCATTCTTCAAGCCGAGATATTCGCGCATGGCGAGCGCCAGATCGCCAACCGTCGATGCCGGAGCCTGCTGGACAAATATGTCGCCGGGCTCCGCGTGCTGAAAAGCATGCAACACGAGCTGGACCGATTCCTTTAGAGACATGAGAAAGCGCGTCATGTTCGGATCGGTAATCGTCAGCGGCTTTCCGCTTTTCAACTGCTCGAGGAACAACGGGATCACCGATCCACGCGATGCCATGACGTTGCCGTACCGTGTCGCGCAAAGCACCGTGCTTCCGGAATGAGCATGGCGCGCCATGGCGACCATCACCTTCTCCATCATCGCCTTCGACATGCCCATTGCATTGATGGGATAGACGGCCTTGTCGGTGCTGAGAACGACGCATCGCTTTACTTCGTGCTCGATCGCCGCCCGCATCACGTTCTCGGCTCCGAGAATATTGGTGCGAACGGCTTCGATCGGAAAAAACTCGCAACTCGGCACTTGCTTTAGCGCAGCCGCATGAAATACGTAATCGACGCCCCGCATGACATCGGTCACCGAATCGTAATTCCTGACATCGCCGATGAAGAACTTGACACGCTGATTGTTCAGCCGCGAGCGCATATCGTGCTGCTTGCTTTCGTCGCGGCTGAAAATCCGGATCTCGGCAAACTCCGTTTCAAGAAAACTCTTGAGAACGGCGTTTCCAAATGATCCGGTGCCGCCGGTAATGAGAAGCGTCTTATCCTTGAACATTGATCGGTCCCGGTTGTCGCTCGTTAACCGAACGCGTGCATTTTCTCAATCAGAGTCGGCCAGTCAGGCGCTTGATATCCCGTAGCGGCGTGAAATCGGTCAGCCCTCAGAGATCGATCGATCGCAAACTCGGCCTTCGGCACTATCTCGATTTTCTTGCCATACACTTTCGCAACGAGTTGCAGCAGATCGTATTTGCTGATGGCGCTGGCGGCGACGTGATAGACCCCGCGCAGATCAGCGGTCGGAATGACGCGGTCACGAATGATCTCGCTGATCTCGACGGTGGGCAACCCGGAGAAGACGGCCCGGGTGAAGCCATCGATCTTTTTCTCGCTGTTCAGAAACCATTCGATCAGTCCGACAGCGGAATCCAGCTCATGCCCGATGATCGAGGTGCGAAGCGTGACCGCATGAGGATAGTCCACTTCGCCCAACAGCTTGGAACGGCCGTAGAGATCGGCCGCATCGGGGAAATCCGACTCGACATATCCGCCTCTCCTGCCATCGAACACGCAATCCGTGCTCATGTGAATCAACCGGGCGGATCGTGTCGCGCAGATGCGGGCCAGCCTGTGAGGCAACAGCGTATTGATCGGCACGGCGACAAGTGGATCGTCGGCGTCCTTGAGCTGTTTGACGAGACCGATGCAGTTGACGACGATATCCGGATTCACGCGATCAAACAGACTTATCAGGCTATCGGCGTTTTCGACATCGACCCCGCCGATCAGCGACGCTTGCAATGCGGCCGGCAGCAGGCGAGCCAAGCGATCCGACCTCACCGATCCGAAAACGCGAAAATCCTTGCTGGCCGAGAGATGCCGGAACAGCGCGTTGCCCAGCATTCCGGTCGCCCCCAGCACCAGAACCGTTTTTTGCCGCGCGGCCGTCATTCGGCAACCTTTCGCGAATCCCCGGCTTTCCGGATGGCTGTCTCGAAATGGCCGATCAAGGTCCTGGTCAACTTCGTCAAATCGAAATGCTCATCATACCAGCGCCGGCCAGCAGCCCCCATCACATCGCGCGCTGGCCCTGGCATTGCTTTGAGTTGAAGGATAATGTCCGCGAGAGCTCGCGCATTCTGAGCTTCGCAGACAAGACCGGCTCCGGACGATCTTACTATATCCGCGGCTTCCCCATTCATAGAGGCAATGATCGGCCGTCCGGCGCCCAGATAGGTCACGAGCTTGCTGGGAATGGTCTTGTTGAGGCCTTCGCCATCATTCAGCGTAATCAAAAGCGCGTCGCTCCGGGCCATCGCATCAATAGCCACTTGAGGTTCGACCCGGCCCAGCAAATGGACGTTTCGAAGCGAACGCGCCTCGACCTGTTCCTTGGTCCAACCGAAGCGACTACCGCTCCCGAGGATAACGAGATTCACCTGCGCGTCCGGGCGAAGGTAAGCAGCAGCATCAAGAATGGTTTCGACCGATTGAACCGTGCCCAGATTGCCGCCAAAGGTGACGTTAAATCCGGACGGTAGCGCCGCGCTCTCCCGGCCGGCGGCTTCAGGGAAAACCGACTCGACGTCTCCCGGATTGGGATAGTACTCGACGGGCACAGTGCCCGACATGGTTCTGACCTCAGTCACGAAACTGCGCGACTGCGCAAGTATCAGATCGCAGTGCCGATAGACCCATGCGACCATCCTCTTGATGCCGCCGAGCAGCAGAGAGTTGCGGACATGCCCTGTAGAGGTGAGACTCTCCGGCCACAGATCCTGCACCCAGAGCACGAGCGGCACGCGTTTCGTCGCGCGAAAGAAAATTCCGGTCAGAGCCTGTAGAATTGGGGAATTGCCATACACAAACACGACGTCGGCGGGTCGTTTGCGCATGCGCCAATAACCGATCGTCGTGGACGATGCGACGAAAGAAAGATAGTTCAAGACAAGGCGGATGGAGCTGGCAGACCCGCGCGGAACAATCGGCACCCGCACAATCGAGTATCCGGATTGATGGCTTTCGATCGCCGTGCTCCATGCCCGATACCCGGGAAATATCCGACCGTCGGGATAGTTTGGCTGACCGGTCAAGACGGTGACCTTGCACCCGGCATCGCTCAATGCCGCAGCGATCATGTTGATGCGAAAGCTCTCCGGCCAAAAATGCTGACTGACAATCAGAACGTTCATGATCGCGTTTGACCAGCCATCAACGCCGCCCAGAACATCTCGGGTGAGACAACATCTACCCGCTTCTCCGGCTGCTTGAGAAAACGCTTGACCGCACGCGCGATCGAAACCGCAGAGGCCGGATCGAACGACTCAACCGGCTCGCAGACGTCGCGGACGAAATCGAGTTCACTCGCAACAATCGGCAGTCCGATAGCCGCCGCTTCGATCAGCGGCAATCCGAACGATTCAATCGTCGACGGAAACAGGAGTGCTTTTGCTTGCCCGTATGCCTCCATGATGGCGTTGCGATCGACGCTGCCAAGATTGAAGATATTCAGACCCGCCGAACGCGCACGTGCGTGAAGCCTGTCCCAAAGCAACCGGTCCTGCGCTCCGAGCGTCAGCGCAAGGCTAGGCGCGAGGCCTTCTCTCCTCAAGCATTCCCATGCCTCGATCAGTTTCGCGTGATTCTTGTGAACGTCGCCAGACGCCGGATAGATGAAGTCGAAGCGCTTTGTGGAGTCGGCCGCACCGGGGAGTATCGGAGCCGCAAACGGGCGCACATGAATGCGCGGCATGCCATGCCGGGCGCCGAGCAAGGCAACGAGTTCTCGCTGCATGCCCTGTCCCTGAACGATGATGTCATCGACACGCGAAATCCGCGAGCGGAACAGGAAACGTTCCATCAAAATCCGCAACCGGACGTGCAGCGGGTAGCCGCGGAGCGGGCCGCGCTCGACAACGAGACGATTTTGCACGAACACCGCAACGTGTGCGCCGGGCCGATTGATAGCCATCATGGGCGGCAAGCCATGAAAGCATAGAACACAATCTCCGCCGCGCGCGGCGCGCTGAAGCGTCCGCTCGGCCTGCAAGCGGCCGGACAGGCCCGGATTGACCCAATGCACATCGACATCGATAGTCAGATTGATCTTTGGCTGCGCTCTGCTGTCCAATATCGCGTGCAGCCGCGATGGCCCCTTCCAGCCCGAAAGCAAAGCTTGCAACAACACCAAACCGCCGCCTCCACGTACGTTTGGAGCGTAGATTATGTGCATGGAACGTCTGCGAAAATAATGTGGTTGCTGTTCATCGGATTACGCAGCAGGAATGTCTTTCAAGGCCCACAAACCAAGCGACTTGTCGCCGAAATTGCCGCCGCCTTCGGTGCACTTTTCATTGACGATTTCGATCGGAGGCGGAAAGTGGAACGGCGCAAGCTGCATATTCAGTGGCCGCCAGAAGCCATCGCCCAGATCGATATTGGAAGATCGGTCCGTGAATGTTGTTGTCAGCAGAAAGGTCGCACCAGACGCCTTGAAGTTATTGAGCATTCGCTGGGCGTCGGCGAACGACAGATGCACAAGGCAATCTCTCGAGAAGATGAGATCGACGTTCGGCAGTTCGTCCCTGGACAAGTCAAGACACTTGAACTCGATACCTTCCCGGCCGAACAGACTTCGGTTTTTCGCAATGAGGGTTTCGACGATGTCGGCACCCGTATATTTTTCGACACCCAGATCAACCTCGCGCATCCAGAACCAGTCGCCGCACGGCGCGTCCAGCATCGAACGAACATTGTTCTCACGCAGAATACGCGGTATCGCCGCTCGTATCACCTCGGTCTGAGTGAGATCGGAACCCGCACCTGAGCGAGAGTCGGCTCCACCGAAGATGTTCTTCGCGTAGACTTCCGAGAATTTATCCTTGAGCGAAAGCTTGCGGACGGCATCGGCCTGTGCATTCAGCGATTGCCCTTTCATGACGCTCAGAAACTGTCTCAGGGTCCGCCGCGCGACCGGCGGCAGAACCGCGCGGAGCCCGCTCAGTATCCAGTTTTGAACCTTGGTCACTGTTCCTCCAGCAAGCAGAATCGAGAGCGCTGCAAATTGGCCGCGCAAACCGGCGGATGCCAAATTCTTCAGCGAAAGCGACGCAGATCGGCGCGCAGCCTGATTAAATCCTCTCTCTGTAAAATTGCGCGACAAAAGCGCATAGGCAACGGCGGGCTCCATGTTCCGCCCATCGATCACCTCGGACAGCGAAAGACCATTTGTGAATCTGGTCAGCAATGCGTTGCATTCGGTCCGCACGGTATCGCCCATCTTCAGTGTGCCCTGCTCCGGGTGACTCCGGGCCTTGACCAGAATGTCCGGCAGCAGTGTGAACCTGTATGTCTCGGCCATTCGGAACCACAGATCATAATCTTGCGTGGTCCGCAGCGTCTCGTCGAACAGTCCGCATTCCGTGAATGCCGCCTTCGGTATCAGAAGTGTGCATCCATGCAGTGAATTCTCGGCCGTTATCCAATACCGGAATTGCTCGGGGCGAATTTGCTTGAGATACATCGGAATTGAGGGATGGCCGGCGCTGAACACCTCAAAGTTGCTGTAGACAATCGTTCGGCTATCGCCGCTTCGGCGAATGGCGTCCATCTCCCGCTCGACTTTCTGCGGAACGTAGAGATCGTCGTGACTGAGCCAGGAGAAATACTCTCCTCGCATCTCCGAAATTCCGAAATTCAGCGCCGAGGCAACGCCTCCGTTTCGCTTGCTGACATATCTGATTCTGTCACCGTAGCTTTTTGCGACCTGCTCCGTCGCACCGTCGTCGTTCGATCCGTCATTGACGACGAGAATCTCAGTATTCCTGTAGGTCTGAGCCAACGCGCTATCGATCGCTTCCGCCAGATAGTCAGACCCGTTGTAGACCGGGATCACGATAGTGACGCTGGGATTGGTCGTCATGGTCATTTGCTTTTACTGAACTTGCTCAACAGACTTGGGATGCTGTCAGTTGCCGAACTGACCCGCGCCAACAGCAGACCGAGGGTCGGTCATTGCGCGCGGCCGCTGCGGAAAACGGTGTGCCGGATATAGGCCGCGGCAACAAGAGGCGCATAGAATGGCCAATACTGAAGTGACTTCCTGAAAAGCTTCCAGCTCTGCGCTTCCCAGCCCCGCACCGTCATCAACGCGCGGCCATAGTAATAATTCAGCCCGCCTAAACCCTGCCGGACGCGCCAAGCGGACACATCGGTGTCCTCGCGCAAGATCTTGTTCGAATAGTATTCGATGCTGGACACGATCTGGTCCGGGTCTTGCGCTCGCAGACCATTCTCGCCATGCGTTCGAAGTTTGCAGGTATCCACGTCGATCGCGTGAATGTCCGTCACTTTGGACACCCGGCGCCACATATCGGTGTCTTCGAATCTACTCATGCGCTCGTCGAATCCACCAACCTGTTTGAAAATCTCCCTGCGAACGACCACGGTCGGCAAGGTAATCGTCACCGGACGGAAGAACGCGATGTCGGGATAGATTCGCCCGGATCGCTTCGCCTCGTATTTTTCCGGCAGGTCGTTGCCCTGAGCGTCAATGCAACAAGCTGACGTATAGATCATTCCGGCTTCCGGATGTTCGTCCATGTATTCGACCTGGAGAGCGAGCTTGCCGGGAAGATACAAATCGTCAGAATCAAGAAAGGCGATGTACTTGCCTCGTGCCAATGCCAGCGCGCGGTTGCGCGCGTTCGAACGTCCGGCATTGCCCTGCTGGATAAAGATCAGCCGGGGATCGCGGATCGACGCCACGATGCCGCTGGTTTCGTCGATCGATCCATCGTCGACAACAATCAGTTCGAAGCCGGTGAATGTTTGCGTCAGCACGCTTTCAATTGCCGATGATATGAACTGCGCCCGGTTGTAGGTCGGGATCACAACACTGACCCTCGGAGATTCGGGCTGCAGGCCCGGCGATGAGACCGGAGACGTCACCGATCAGTTGACCTGTTTAACGAAGCGGAAAGCGTGGTCTTGTATGCGGACAAGACACTTTCTGCGATGATCGATGAATCGAGACGCTCCGAAGCCGTTGCCGCGTTGATCCGCGCCGCCTCGTCGACGAGGTTGTCGTCTGCAAGCGCCTTCGCGATTTTATCGGCAACATCGTCGCTGTCGTCGGCGTTGACCAGCAGCGCGGACTTTCCGTTCTCTATCCACTCATCGGCGCACGCTGTATCCGACTGGATCGGAAACGAGCCCATCACCATGGCTTCCGTCATCGACGTGCAGATCGCGTCCGAGATACTCAGCGAGATTGAGAGCCTCGCGCTGCCGTGCAGTTTCATAATCTCGTCGTGCGAAACCTGACCCAGCAGTTCGACGTTCAAGCCGGATCGTGCTGCCATCAGACGCGCTGGAATCTCAACGACCTCTTTCGGGAAGGGTGAGTAGACGACGACGCGATAGTCTTTCAGCAAATGCGCGACGCGCTCAAGCGCGCGGAGCGCCACCAGCGAACGGCCGAGGCTGTATTGGTAACCCTTCACGGCAATCACCTTGCGGAGCGAGGGCGGCTCTGGACTCATCAGGCTGCGACAATGTTGAAGGTCAAATCCGCCGGCATTTGGAAGCACGGGCATCACCGAGCCGGCAAACCCTAGCTCTTTCGCCAGAATGACATCGCGGAAACATTCGCAGGCGTAAACGTCGGCTCCGGCAAGTACGGCTCTGATCCTGCCAGCATGCTCCGCAAGCTTGCCGAACGCATAGATGTCGCTGCCCCAGTTGGTTGTGATCCATAACGGAAATTTCGGAAGAAGCCGCCGCTTAGTCTCTTCGACCAGATATCCCGCCTGCTGAAATTCGAGCGAATGCACGGCGTCCGGCTTGAGATAGCGGATCACCAGAGCAAGCCGGCGCGCAGCATCGAAACCCATTCTGTCCATCAATCGCCAAGGCAGAAGTGCGAGACGCCAGCCGAAACGGAAGGGCCAGATGCCAACCATGCGAACGTTTCGTTCCGCGTCCGGCGGCTTGCGCGACGTGACAAAATCCCAGACGGTGACATTCTTGAGTTTGCGATGAGGTTCGCAATAGTACGTCGGGAAAAGATGAATATCCCACCCCGCCTCGCTCAAGATATTGATGTACTTGGCCGCATGAATGCTATCGGCCATGGCCACGAACAGGATTCGAGGTCGCCCAGCTTGAGCTGAATTATTCATTGCCCAACGCTTCCAAGCACAATCGACGGCATCAGTTGACTGTCCCTGCGCGCCGTCTTGCTTCGATGGGCGCGCGCATGATCCGATGCTCGATCAGGTCGCGCACATGATCGCGAATGATCTGCCTGTTCATGCGCTCTGTTGCGATGTTGAGGTTTTTCCGGCTCGCGGTCTCAACGAATGCGTCGTCGCGGAGCGCAACTCGAATCTTCTGCTTCAAGCCTTCGATGTCCGATGCGGCAAACAGCAATCCGTTCTCGCCGTCGCGCACCCATTCGCGAACCGAGTCGAGATCGGAGTGAACTGGGACCGAGCCGAGCGCAATGGTTTCGGCGAGAAACAGCGGCGTGCCATCGACATTGGTCGCAGAGATCGTGAATCGCGCCTGAGCAAACTCGGCCAGCAGCTCGTCATAAGGCAGTCTTGGCAGAACCTCGAACGGAGCTCCGTCCGCGGCAAGAGCTTTCACTGCCTGTTCGACATCGGGAGTGCACATCATGAACTTGACGCGCCAGCCGCCAAGCTCGTGCGTCAGACCAGCCAGCGCCTGAACGATGTTCATTCCGACGCCGACTGGGGGCCAGTGCCGTCCCTTGACGACGATATTCCTTCTTGGTCCTGGATGGCGCCCGCGAATTTCCGACAATTGATCCGACTCGAAGCCGCCCGTGGCAATGCAACTGCCAAGGCTTTCGCCCTTCAAACCGAACTCGCGCGCCAGTCTCACATCCCGATCGCAATCGGCAATATGAAAATCGCATTTCTCCAGAACGGCTCGTATGCGGTCGATATGCTTTGGACGCTCGATCGGATCGAGGCCGAAATAGGCGATGTCCGTTCCCCAGTTGAAATGGAGCCAGCGCGGAAACCCGTCACCGATGATCTCCCGCACCTTGGCGACGGCGTAACCGTCGTTCTGCATTTTGAGGGAGATCACCAAATCCGGCAGCCAATCGCGCACAATCTTCTCAAGAGACGACGCAGCCAGCCGGTCGTCGTGAGCGGACCAGGTCATGAATGTCTGCTGTTTGCTGCTGTCGACTCGTCCCCAGAGCCTCCATGCATAGCAAGTCAGTTCTGTCAGAAGCGGCTGCGGCCATTTCTGCAAGACATTGCTGTTTGCGGATGCTCGCCGATGAGAAACATAAAGATGGGTATTGCGGATGTGCTCGTCCTCGGCGTAGTCCATCGAGCAGTTAAAGACACGAACATCGTAGCCGATTTCCTGCAGCAGCAGGACGAAGCGGCCGGTATGAACGCTTGCCGCCGTTCCGGCGACCAGAATTCTCAGCGCCACGAACCGGCAACTTTCGCGAGATCCGAACGGAGATCGTAGCTGACAGATCGATGCGTCACTCTCTCGAAGGCTCCGATATCGGCTTTCCATTTCGCCGGATCGTGCTCGGCTCGCCGTCCGAGGCAGACCAGGGGCTTTTTGACAGCCAGCACGTCGCTCCACAGAGCCACCAGTTCCTTCACGGTTGTTCCGATGCCGCTTGCGACGTTGACGGGCACGAACCCGCTGGATCCGGCACTGGCCAGTGCAAGCAGCCCCCGCGCGAAGGCGTCCACATGCATGAAGTCCCGCATCTCGTCGCCCGTGCCCTGAATGACGATTTCGTTCTCCTGCATGAACTTCTGAAACAGCTCCCACACCAGCAAACGCTTCTGCTCGTCGCCGAACAGCGAAAAGGCGCGTGCAGCGAAAACCGGTTGCCCGGTCTGCGCGGCGAAGTCGCGAGCAAGCTGTTCACATTCGATCCGCTGACGCCCATAAGCGGAAATCGGCCTCAGCGCAGCCAGCTCGGACACCGGAAGCTGACCGGGTTCGCCATAAACCGCGGCGCTGGAAACAATAACAACACAGCAGCGATGCTTGGCCTGCTTGATGGCTTCCAGCAGATTCTTGAGCGGAACGACCGTATCGCGATAGCTTCCGGCTTCATCCTGCTCGGCTGCGAGAACGGACGCCCGTCCAACCGCGTGGATAACGGCCGAGGGGCGATTCTTCTCGATCGCGTGCGCCAGATCGTCAATCGCGAACGACGTCGAGACACAAGGGACCGCCGCGCAGCCGCTCCGTGCCACGCCGACAACGGTGTGGCCTGCCTTGATGCCCTCGCGAATGACAGCGCGGCCGATGAACCCTGATGCGCCGGACACGAGGATGAATGATGTCTCAGTCAATTTGTGGAACTCAACGCTTGACGCAATGCCACAAATGGAAAGCGTGGGCGGGCTTGCGCAAACGCGATTGAAGGAATGCAGTATCGCGAGCCATCATCGCATCAAGGCGCACGATCCACGGCCACAACCAATGCTCCCGCTGAGGCTTGTTCTTGAGCAAATTCCGCTCAAACACCCACCCGATCAGAAATATGATCGCCCAGGATGAGGACACAACGTCAAATCTTTCCTGAAGCACCGCCGTAAACTTTTCCTGTCCGAATGGCACCTCTTTGGGGGAAAGATACCAGCCATTCGCCTCGGCATCCTCGAAGAGCTTCAGGAACCTGTCTCGCGATTCAAAATCCAATTGGGCACCGGCGCTCATGTCGGAATTGACTTTGGACACCATCCGCTCCGCCAGCCTCAGGATCGATTCACTGACACGACTGCGGCTCACCTTGGTCGAAGCCTCATAGAAAGCCGGCTCGAAGAACGCGATGCGGGTTCCTGGAGCGACCCTCATCTTCAGTTCGTCAAGCAGTTTATTGATTTCATTCCAATCAAGATGATGCAGAAAAGAATGGATCAATACGGCTCCGCACTCTTGGGCTTCTGCAGGCCATTCGCCGGATGACATCACGTGATAGGACGTCGTATGAGCAATCCCTTGACGGACCGCCCTCGAGCGGGCCATTTCGATCTGAGACTCCGAAAAATCGGTGCCGACAATCTTGACGTTGCCTCCGGCAATAGATTGTCCGACCCAGCCAGAACCGCAACCCAGTTCGAGTACCTTGACTTCCGATCGGCCTTCAAGAAAGAAGCGCTTGATCGCGTGCAAGTATCTGCGGCGGAGGACATCGGAAATCGATGTGTCCATTTCCCAGAAGCGAGACACGAGCGCGGCATTCCTTTCCCACCACTCATGCTCCAGCTTGTTGGTAAGCGGATCGACCGATTGTAAACGCTCTATCTTCTCAATCAACCACGCCTCCGGATTTCGATGACCCGTGATCTAGCGCTCTGATAACGCGACAGGGATTTCCCGCAGCCAAAGTCCACGGGGCCAGCGAGCCGATAACCACGCTGCCTGCGCCAACGACAGTTCCTTCTCCGACAAAGGACCCCTTCAACACGATCGAGTTAAAACCAATCCACGTCTTATCGCCGATCGAGACATTCTTGATCTGCACGGGACGCCAATCGTGGAGGCGTGCGATGTCCTGTCCTCCGGTCAGGGCCCAGGCATCGCGGCAACGTTGCACATCAAGCTTTCGATCGTTCCATTCCAGAGCGTGATTGTCCGTATCGATAATCGTGCATCCCCACGCCATCAGCACATCGTCGCCGACTTCGATCCGCGATGCCGCGATGAACTGCGACGCTCCGAGCTGACAGTTGCGTCCGATCTTGATGTGAGCCTCGGGCCGAAGCAGGCTGAATGTCGAGAAGATGTGGCAACCCTCCCCGATCTCCAGAACAATCCGGGGTTCCTTCGGCGGATTGAACATCTGCACCGCCGCATTGGATGCAATGATCGCGGTGGGGTGAATTGAAATGTAGTCCCGATACTGGACGAACGATGGCGGAAGCGTCCCGATGGCCGGTGCAGGCTCGACCGGCCAGCCCAGAATGCGTTTGAGCAGTTGTTTAAGCCGCATCATGTCAACGCGAGAAACGGGCTTGAGGGAATGTTCGCAATCCTGCGCACGAGATCGTCCGTCAGACCAAGCGGCATCCGAGGACACTCGGCATACATTGGCAAGCGATGCATCGGCCGCCACGGAGGCCGTGTTTGAATGCCTTTGGCATTGCTGATCTCAAGAAAACGATCGCGCTGCGCCGGTTCGTCGAACAACAGCGCGCACAGCCAGTAATTGCTTTCGGTATCGGCGGGCTCGGCGACGAACTGCACGCCGGCCAGCGTGTCACACGCCGCGCGGTATTGCTCTGCCAGCCGCCGCTTCGCGGCGAGCAAACCGGGCAACGCCTCGAGCTGTGCACAACCCATGGCCGCGTTGATGTTCGGAAGCCTGTAGTTGTACCCGACCTCGTCGTGCTCGAATTCCCACCCGGCTGGAACACGCGCGGTCGTCGTCAGGTGCCGTGCGCGCCGCGCAATATCGGCGTCGTTGGTCAGGATGGCGCCGCCGCCGCCTGTCGTAACGATCTTGTTTCCATTGAAACTGAGACAGCCGACCAGACCCGATGCGCCGACATGGCGGCCGGCGCGCCGCGATCCAATCGCTTCCGCGGCATCCTCGACAAATGCAATCGAGCGAGCCTTGCAGATGTCCGCCAGCGCAGCCGTGTGACCCGGATGACCGAACGTGTGCATCATGACCAGCGCCCTGACGACCCGGCCTGTTTCGCGATTGATGGTGACGCCGTCCTTGCGGACCGCAACGTCATCAAGATATCGGGCAAGCCTGACCGGATCGAGCCCCAGCGTTTCGCGATCGACATCGGCGAAGTGCGGGATCGCTCCACAGTAGGAGATCGCATTCACGGTCCCGACGAAAGTCAGCGCCGGAACGATCACCTCGTCGCCGGTCCGGACGCCCGCCACCACCATGGCAGTATGCAGCGCCGCGGTGCCGTTGACCGCCGCGATCGCGTGCTCGACGCCGCAATATGCCGCAAGCTCCCGCTCGAAGCGTGTCACGAAAGATCCCACGGTCGATACCCAGCCGCTGTCCAGACACTCCTTGACATACACCCACTCATTCCCGCGGAGCGTCGGCTCGTGGAGCGCCACGGGTCTTTGCGGCGGCAGAACCGCCTCAACCGCATCCAGCGCCGCATCCGCAGCACCGTGCATCATATGACGTACTCTCCGACACGGTAGCGCGCGAGGTTTGCGGGATCGCTGAACCATGCGATGGTGTGCTTCAGCCCCTCCTTGAAGCCATCAGCATGTCCATAGCGCGGCTTCCAGCCGATCAGCTCCTGCGCGCGCCGCGTGTCAGCCAACAGCCGCTCGACCTCGCTTGCTTTTGGCCGCAGACGCTTGCTGTCCTCCATCACGGTCGCCTTTGAGCCCATCAGTTCGGCAATGATGCGCGCCGTGTCGCCGATGGACGCCTCGAATCCGCTTCCCAGATTGACCACTCCGCCAACAGCCGCTTGCGATTCCATCGCAGAGATGAAGCCTTCGACCGTATCGCTGACATGCGTGAAATCCCGTGTCGGCTGCAAGGAGCCGAGCGTGATCTGGCTCTGCCCTGCCGCCAGCTGCGTGATGATTGTTGGAATCACCGCACGCGTGGACTGGCGAGGGCCATAGGTATTGAACGGGCGAACGACCGTGACGGGCAGCTCAAATGAGCGATGAAACGACAGCGCCAACTGGTCGGCCGCGACTTTTGTGGCCGCGTAGGGCGATTGCGCATTCAGTGGATGGTTTTCATCGATCGGAACGTGTTGCGCGGTGCCGTAGACTTCGCTTGTTGAGGTGTGAACGACGTGCCGGTAACCCGCCGACATCGCCGCCTTCAGAACGTTGAGCGTCCCCTTCACATTGGTGTCGATGTAGCTCTCCGGCGCACGATAGGAATAAGGAATAGCGATCAAGGCAGCGAGATGCAGAATAGCGTCGCATCCTTGCGCGAGATCGAGCATGCACTGGCTGTCGCGCACGTCGCCCGTCACGATCTCCATGTCGCCGACTAGCGCCGGATCGGCATGATCGAGCCAGCCGCGTGTGCCGAGAGATGTATAAATCGCAAGCGCACGAACGCTGTGCCCTCGACGAACCAACTCCTCCGCAAGATGCGATCCGATGAATCCATCGGCGCCTGTGACGAGTACTTTCAAGCGCTTCCCTCCGCGCGACGACGACCGCTATTCTTGTGACGGCACATCGATCAGCCCCCGCAGTACAAAGGTGACTTTCCGTCCCACGCATTCAGCCGCTGTAACGGAATCATGTTGAGATCGAGGGCGTTCTTGTAAGACGCACGTATGCGTGACGGAAAATAGCGATCGATTTTTTCGTAATCGAGCGGTTGAATGACATGACGGCCCATCAGGTATCTGAGCGACAATGCGGGATACTGCATGGCAATGATCCCAATGCCGTCCAGATGCTGCGCCCAGATTTCAAAGGGTATCCTGCGGTATTCACTGCGGATCGATTTCACGGTGCAATAGCCCGCAAGACGTTCGGCCAAAGCGGCTTGCCTATCAATGACCTCGCCGGGATGAGGCTTTATCCAAACGACTGTTCCCTTCGCAGCGTGCGAACGAACGATGTCCACATAGAAATCGATCTCGCGGTCAAGCGGGATGAAACCACCCTCGGCCCAGTTTTCTGTCAGCAGAAAGACGGTCGATTGGCGATCAATTTCGGACATTTCCTCACGAAGGTAGGCGCCCAACTCCGGAAACTGCGCCGCCACCCGCTTGAACAGAGATTGCGCGGCGTCTTGAGATATCACTGCAAACGAAACGTTGCGCAGAATTCGACCGGACTGATCGACCGGCAACATCAAAATCGCCTTGTCCGGCAACGCACGGGTACTTGGCAAAACCGGAGGCCGCGGGACCCGCAAAAAACCTGCCAAAAAGGACTTCCAGCCTGTCCCGGCATCGGCCGGAAGAATGTAGGACAGATGAACGTCGCGTTCGAAAACCTGGCCCATGGCGTCGCCATAGCAAATGCGCTGCAGACCCGGAATGACGTCCACAAAGGTATCAAGCACGTCGCCGACCACGTCATGCGCGTAGAGAACTGCACCCACGCCGTTCAGATCGACAATTTTCGACACAGCGGCGGCTTTTCGTTCGGCAGAGCTGTCCGCGATCGAACTCCACTCGCCCTCTGTCGTGGCGACAACGTTCCGGATAGCCACGGACGCGCGGCAGGCGCGGCGGGCGAACTCTGCGATCTCATCTTGTACGGAGTCGGGCAAACCCGGCTGGTAGATCAGGATATCCGCAACATCGGCCTTGCCGGGCGCCAAATGCTCGATGGCCGCCAGCGACGATACGACGTTGATCGGGCTGAAGCAGTGGATCAGGTAACGAGGGTCAGCTCCCATGAGTCTGCCCGTATCTGATGGCGTCGTAAATGCCAAAGCGATCTGCCTGTTGCGCGATCGTCATCAAATGATCTGCGCCCGTTCCAAAAAGAAATGCTTCGCACTGCCGCAGCAGACCGGGCTTGAAACGCAAATCGTCTGTGTCGGAAATAGCCAACTCTTCCACGGCGAATCCGCCTTTCGCCATCTGATGAAGTTTCTCAATCGGTCGGAAGATCAGCCGGCGAGCAGGCGTGCAGATTTCAAGTCCCCAGCGCCCGCCGGACTCCCAGTCGGAGTGATAAGAAAAGAGCGCTTTATTCGCCGTTACACCATGACCAACGAACGCAGCATTCGGATGCCATGGCAATGGCCTGGCAGCATGCGCTGTCATCGACAACGGCTCACCAGCCAAATGAAACGCCAGATCGACGACATGGGTTGAATTCGCCACGAACCAGTTTTTAACAACTTCGTCCGACAAGCCCTGATCGAGTACGCGGGAGACCATCTCGGTAAAATCGAAGTGACAGGAAAGGACGCCGCCATCCGCTGCAATCACCTCGCGAGCCTTGGCTACTGAAGCGTAGAATCGGCGGTTGTAGCCGACAAAGACCGAAGCAGAACGTTCGTCGGCCAACCTGGAGAGCTCAAGCACCTCGTTGGCCGTCAGAGCTGCCGGCTTCTCGACCAGCAACCGTTTTGTTCCAGTCTTGAGAAGTTCGGTCGCAACTGTAGCAAGCGATTCCAGTGACGTCGCAACAATCGCCGCGCTCGGCAGCGGATACTCAGCCCTTGCCCGCACGACGCCGCGGTCAAAGACCTGCACGCCGTGCTCGATCGCAAAACGATGGCAGGTCGCGGCCGTGCGGCCGACAACCAACGGCTCGACGCCAAGCTCTCTCAGCACGGAGAGATAGGCTGCAGCCATCGTGCCCGTGCCGACAATCCAGATACTCATGTGATTGGACAAATAAGATCCGCTTTGCGGCCGGGAATCCGCGACAGATGCGCGAGCATTGGTTTTAACATTGCGCGATGAAGTGCAGCTGAATCTTCATACGTTATAAGATCGCAATTGCCTGTCTTCGCAAGAGACTCGACAAAGATGTGACTGAGCTGGCTCTGGCGTTCCTGCACGAGGGTCTTTTCGCGCCATTTCCATGACGAGGAACGTTCGGAGACCCACGCCCGTCCTTCATCCTCCCTCACGATCACAATCGCATCCTCCCCGCGCAATTGCAGGAGGAACGGCGAATCGCCGGTGGCCCAAGAGGAAATGCGCAACGATGGACCATTTCGCCATCGTCCGGTCAGATCGCCCGTCATTTCGATGAAACCAGAACGCTTCGACTCGATGATGTCCGGATCGAGCCCTTCACCGCGAAGATCGACATCAGTGGAACCTGTCATCCACGCTGCCAGATCGAGAAAGTGAATTGCGTTGCAACCGAGCCCCCAGGACGAGCCTTCGACGCTCATGTTGAGAAGCCGAGATCGCGCAATCATGGCGTGAATTTCTTTGTAGAAATGCCACATGCGCCTTGGGCAGTTCACCCAGGCTTTTGTTCCAGAGCGGTCGAGTAGATGCTGAACCTCATCCAGATCCTGAATGGATTGAAAAAGAACCTTCTCGAAAACAGCAAACCGGATCGAGCTTCGAGCGAGCAGAATTTCAAGCGTAGTTCGCCGCACATCAGCACTCGTTGCGAGAATGGCTACATCGACCTGTGCCGGGAGTTCCGTCATCGTTTCCGCAAACACGGCGTCATGCTGAACAGCTGGATCGGCAACCTGCAGCCAGCGCTCGCGAGCGAGGGCAAGCGATTCAGCGGAAGGATCGATAATCCGGATGTTCGCCGGCAACGCGAGCGAGGCGAGCGCCTGAAGATGGCGGCTTCCAATTTGGCCGGCTCCGATAATGACGATATTCAGCATGCGACCGAGTATTTCTGGAGCTTTTCGGCGATGGCTTCGCAAATCGCCTGCGCCAGCAAATGGTGGCCGGCCGGATTTGGATGCATGCCGTCGACTGTCATTGCCGCCGTACCACCCGCCTGCTGGACAAGCCTGTCATAGTCGAGGAGCACGACATCCTTGTCGGCACACACGCTGCGCAAGACGGTGTTATAGGCCGCATGGTTTGCGATATATCCCGGCGATCTGCTTTCCAGCTCCGCGGTCGGTTGCAGAATGTTGACGACGATCACGTGCTGCACGCCGGACTCACGCGCGCGCTCCAGGACGGATCGGCAGGCCGTCTCGAAATCCGGCAACCTCGTGTAAACGCGCTGCGCACGAGCGGAGATCAGCAATGGACGCAACTTCCTGATCGCCCACAGCACAGCTCTGCGCAGCAAGGCCGGCCGAAGCCGTTCAAGCCTGCTGCGTTCGTTTGCGCTGAAGATCCGGGGGGCGCAATCGACAATCCCGACATGAACGACCACGAAATGCGGCTGGCGATATTCGACAATTTCAGTCCAGTCCTGCAACACCGAACCCATCGTCCGGAATCGTTGACCGCGTTCGGCTATCAATACTTCGCGGTCCGGAACAGCATTGCAAAGCATCCGGCGTAGCAACACCGGATAGGTTTCTTCGTATCGCACGAGTCCGGCGTCTGCGGGACGAGGCAGCGCCAGAGAGTCGGCGACGATGGCGATCTTGAGAGGACCGCTCAAGACGAACCGCGGCCCTGCGCCAGCGCCAGATCCGAGGGGCGCCCAACATCGATCCAGTCGTCGTCTGCAAGAAACACCGAAACCCGCCGCTGCCTGTCGCGGCAAAGGTCGACAAGATCAACCATCGTAAAGAATTCGTCGCGCGGCACCGCGGCGAGCAACGACGGCTCCAGCACATAGATTCCGCGATTGATCATGGTCTGGATCGTCGGCTTTTCCTCCATACCCACAAGCTGCGTGCCTTCAGCTTCCACGACGCCGAACGGAATTTCGTGCTGATAATGTCCGACCGCCATGGTCATGGACGCCTGCTCGGTCTTATGGAAATCCAGCATGGCGCCGAAATCGATGCGCGTAATCTGATCGCCATTCATGACGATCACCGGCTCGTCCGGTGGGGATGAAATCAGCGACAGAGCGCCGGCTGTTCCCAGCTCGCGATCTTCCTGCAAGTACTCTATCTTGCAGCCGAAGCTGCTGCCGTCGCCGAAATACTCCCTGATCTGCTCGCCGAGATAATTGATGGCGATGGAAACGTCGCGAATGCCGTGGCCGACCAGATGCAGCACAATGCGCTCCAGGATCGGCCGTCCTGCGACCGGAAGCATGGGCTTTGGCCTGCTTTCCGTATAGGGACGCAGCCTGACGCCTTTTCCGCCAGCCATGATCACGGCCCGGTTGGGCTTGGGCACAGCACCCAGGATTTCCGCCAGCAGATGCACGCCGACCAGGCGAGCGCCGTCGAGAATGGGCAACTGGCGAATAACGAGAGCTTTCATCACGTCAAGTGCAGCGGCGCGATCCGTGCCTGCGGGCACAGATGTAAAGTCACGCGTCATGATACCCGTTGCCGCGTCCTGCAACGACAACCCGCGCAGCAAACCTCTGCGCACGTCACCATCCGTGATCACGCCAAGCGCATTCTGGAATTCATCGACAACGATCACGATCTCGGAATAGTTGTCGTTGATAGCCGCGATTGCGTCACGAATGGTCGCGCTTGCCGGAATCACAAAGCGTCGAAGATCAGCTTCGCGCATCAGCGATCGAGTCCTTGTGTCCGATTGGCTGTCATAGCTGGCAAACGATCGACCATTGCGAAACGGTATGCTTGCGTTCATCGACCGTGCGATCCACGCGATCGATCGCCACGCTGCTGAAGCCGCTGTAAAGAGAGGGAATCTGATCTTCTGAAATGAAACGCACAAGGCCAAGGCCGGCAAACGGGCCTTCGCTCGCGCCATCGAATGTATCGGCCTCGACCTCACGGCCAAGTCCGTCGCCCCAACAGCCGCTGGCGGGCGTGTACGACAGCAGCCGTCCGCCTGGTTTCAGAACTCGCCTGACTTCGTCAATCGCCCGCACAGCCGCTGCCCTGGGCAGGCATGTGAGGCACCCGATCTCCACGACGCAGTCGAACGAACGGCCTTCAAAGGGCAGAGCGGTGACATCGCCAAGAGCGAGGTTCGCGGAGTATCCGTCTCTCTGCAGGCGGCGCTCCACGCTCGCGAGCGCGGATTTGGATCCGTCGATCGCCGAAACATCAAATCCTTCGCGACAGAGATACCATGTGGCGGCGCCGCCACCGCAACCCAAATCAAGAAAGCGAACGGCGGCGCGCGGCTCGGCCTTGTAATAGTGGCGCGCGGTAAACCGAATGAGGGCCTCGTCAGGATAACTGCCCCACTCGCGTGCGGCATGGACCTTCTCCCAACTGGGATCCCAAGCCTGATCCAAAGCCTTGGTCATGTGTCAGCTTTCTCAAGAGAGTAGACGAGTTGACCGTCGACCAGCCGTCGCGACTGTTTCCCGGTGACGTAATCGATGGCGAGTTCATCGGCAATGCGAAGTCCGGCGGATTGCACGAGCCGACGAACTTCCGCTGGCGTAAAGAGGTGGCCGCGGCCGCTGACAGCCGTACCGCCCACCTTCCATGTGACCGTCACATCGCCGCGCCGCTCATCCGGCCACGCAGCGTCAATCAATTTTCGCCACAGCACGCGCCATTGGCCATAGGCCGCAGCGTTATGACGATTGTTAACGTCGATCACGATCAATCCGCCCGGCGCGAGCAGTGCAGCCATCCGCCGAAGCCCGGCGATCCGTGCGGCCGACCCGGGTACGTGTCCAAGGACATTCCACAAACACGTAATGAGGCCGAACTTGCCTTCATCGAGCGGCAAATCCTCCAACGCATAAGGCCAGATTGTCTCGCCATCCCTGCTGGCAGAACGAGCCAGCGCAGCCATGCCTTCGCTCGGCTCGGCCAGAACCAGCTCGTCTACACCGATCGCCGCCGCAATTCGCCGGGCGCGGGTACCGTCGCCGGCGCCGGCATCAAGCATACGGTCTGGAGGCGAGCGGCCGGCCGCCTGCACGACGTAGCCCTCGACCGCCGCCAGATAGGCAGCGCGCTGTTCCGAGAGCGCGCGATAGTGAGGCGCAAGCCGATCGTAGGAATTGTCGATCATGACGAGAGCGTTCAAGCCAGATCCTGCCATTGCAACGGTTCATCGTCTTCCATCGCCCTGGCGAGAGTCCGACCCACGACCTTGCCGAGATCAGCCGGTGAAATGCCGGTGGCCGGCCGTTTGATTTCCAGCATGTCGCGCGTCAGCCGCGTGCCGGCCGCGAGTTCGCCGGTCACGACAATGCTCTTTCGGATCAGCGGCACGTTATCGATTTCCGTCGGCATCGGCCGTTTGACGCCGTCGCCGCGTGCGGCGCTTGCAAGGGCAACGCCACGAACCATTGCGGTCAATTCGTCCGGCTCCAGCGACGCCAGATGATCCGGTCCTTGCGCTTTGCGATCGCGGGTGAAGTGCTTTTCGATCATGGCGGCGCCGAGAGCCGCGGCTGCGATCGAAACATCGATTCCGCTGGTATGATCGGAGTACCCGACCGGCAAAGCAAACGCTCCCGCCAGCGTCTGCATGGCTCTCAGATTGACCTGATCGGGCGGCGCCGGATAATTCGACACGCAATGCATCAGCGCGATGTCCTCGGCGCCTCCGCGCCGCAACGCTTCAAGTGCAACGCCGACCTCGGTCAGCGTGCTGGCCCCCGTGGACAGAAGCACGGCGATGCGCTTGGCGCCGATGTATTCGAGAAGCGGCAAGTTGGTGATCTCGCCGGAAGGAACCTTGATGGTCTTGACGCGCAGATCATCGGCAAGCAAATCGACGCTGTCGAACTCGAAGGCCGTGCACAGAAACGCAATACCTTTCTCGGCGCTGTAACGTTTCAGCATCCGCAGTGCGTCCGGTTTCAGCTCCAGCGCCTTGCACAACTCGAGCTGGTTCACCGCATCACTGGTCGCCTCCTGATATTGCGCCTTGGGAGCAAAACGGCTGATTTCCTTTTCCGATATGAATGATTGAAACTTGACGATATCCGCGCCCGACTCCACGGCGACATCGACGAGATGCCGCGCCTCCTCCGGGTCGCCATTGTGATTGACCCCGATTTCCGCGATGACGCGGGTTGGTTCGCCGGGAGCAAATTCGAAGTTCTTCGATTCGAAGTTCATGTCGGCTGCTGACTCACGTGAGAACGACGATAGACGGGCAGGAACGTTGAAGCGCTCTCGCTGCCATAGGTTTCGATTTCGTAGCGTTTCTTCATTGATGCCATCCTGTCATAGCTGGACGCATCGTGCACACGAAAGCAGGTGTAGAGCGGTGCTGTCGCCTTGCCGACGCTGGATTTGAATTTCATCAGCGTATCGTCGGGCGAGGAACTGACGCCGCCACCCAGATGATAGCGCAGAAATCCGGATCGCACCGTCCATTGCGCGGTCTCGACAAGCATCAGATCGTTGGGGCGAGCATCGAAGAAACGTTCGTCCGATGCTCCAAAATGATAGTAGGCCGTATCGAAATCGTGGATCAGAAAATAAGCCGACGCCAGACTCCCCTCGACAGTTGCGAAGAACAGCGAGGTGCGCTCAGATCCCAGCTCGAGCACACAGTTTGAAAAATATCCATCCGGGAAGAACCAGCGGTCTGCCGCGCCCTTTCGCTGCATCGTCGAGCGGTAGAGCGCCTCGAAAGCACGCAGGTTCGCCTGGTTTGCCTCGACTTTCTGGACCTGCACTCCCTTGCGGCGCGCGCGCGCAATTTTGGAACGCGTACCGCGTCCAAGTGATGTAACCAGATCGTCACCGCACTGGCGGGCATCAAGATAAGCAACAGATTTCTCAAAGGATGGCGAAAGACCCATCGCCTCGACCAACGGACGCTGCCGGTCGAGCAAGAAAGGGTGAAGGCTGCAAAATTCGCTTGCGATCCCGAGGTCGATCAGATGCCGATGAAGAAGTTCGCCGAACCGGGGAGCGAGACGCAGCACATCGGCCGCTTCGCCGATACCGACAGGTCCACCGTAGCCATATGCGTTGGCAATATCGCGGGCTGGCGGACTCGCGCCGGTAAACGGCGGATCATGCAGGGTACGAACAACGAAGGGCTGCAGGACAACAGCGTTATCGTCCTTAATCACCGCAAGCATCGGCTCGAAGCCATAGGTTCTGCGATAAATCTCGTAGTACTCGGGAATAAAATGCAGATCGCGCGCGGACCGCGGCAGCATCGATATCAGTTCGCGCCAGCGATTCCCCCCTTCTCCCCGGCTCGGCAAAACCTCGAATTTCATATGCCTGCCTCGACGAGGATCGGCTGAGTTGCCGGCAGCCACTTCGCGACCAGTTCGGGCGCCAGATTAAGCCGGCGCAGGATGGAGACGGTGCGTTCTGCCGCCCGACCGTCACCGTAAGGATTGGTGCAGCCGGCCAGCCGTGCGCGGAATTTTTCCTCGAAGCGCACGTGCTGGATAGCCGACTTGATCGCGCTCTCATCGTGATCAACATCGATCACATTCACGGCTCGAACCCGCGCATACTGTCGTGTTCCGATATTCACAACCGGAACTGCGAAGGACGGCGCCTCGATAATACCGCTGCTCGAATTTCCGACCAGAACGGCGGCATGCTTCAATGCCGCAAGAAAACGATTGGCTCCGAGCGTCGGGATGATGGTCAGCCAAGGGCGGTCAGCGTACGACTTGAGAACCGTCAGCATGGCGTCGCCGCCTGTATCGCTGTTCGGATGAGTGAACAGCGTTGGCAATCCGATCTCTTCAAGCGCGCGCAGCGTTGTGCGCATCTGATCTGCGGCGGCGCGCGCCTCCGTGGTGACCGGGTGCTGCGTCGCCAGAATGTAGGGGCGTGTGATGTCAAGACCGACTGCCGCAAGGCTGCTTTCGCCAGAGCTCGCAGCTTCAGCAATTCCGTCCAAAGCCGGCTCGCCCACGGTAAAGATCCGTTCCGAGCTCTCTCCCATGGCTGCAAGATTGCGGGAGCTGTCGTCGCATGTTGTGAGATGGACATGGGCAAGTTTGGATATGGCTGCACGCAAGGACTGATCGATGGTGCCGGAACGGTCACCGCCCGACATATGAACGACCGGGATGTTGAGGTGGACTGCGGCAATTGCCGCCGCCAGCATTTCCCCGCGGTCACCCTGCAAGAGCACCAGATCGGGCTTGAGTTCATTCAACGCCTCGGAAAATCCGAGCAACTGATGCCCGATCGACTCCGACATACCTTTGCCGGAGCCCGCTTGCGCGATCAGCCGAAAGGGATAGCCGTCGGCTTCGATCTCCTTCATGCCCGCCTCAAACCGGTGCAGCAGATGCATTCCCGTTACCAACAGGACAAGTTCAAGCTCCGCACAAGCCATGATACCCGAGTGCACCGAACGCATCAGACCATAGTCTGCTCTTGTGCCCGTTATCGAAATGACCCGCCGAGAACTCATGGCAAGGCGGCCTGCCCGTTCGCGACAATCGCTTCCGCGGCCACAAAATCATCAAGCGTATCGATGTCATGAGCTTCAACGGCGCTTACGTTCAGCGGAACGATCACGTCGCCGTAAAGCGTTCCGCGATCGAGCACCTTGCGCTTCACGACGAAGATCGTGCCCGTTTCAATGAAGGCATCGGGCAACTGCGAGCGGTCCATTTGCATCGTCTCGCGGCTGAAGAAGGGCTCCAGCCGGCCGCCGGTCTCACGCCAGGTCCAGTAGGGGTGTGCCGGCGCTGGTGTCACCGCGGTCAGCGTATCCGCTTCACGCTCCCGAAAGACCGTCAGCGCCTGATCGATTACCTTTGCGCTCCGAAAAGGAGACGTTGCCTGGAGCAGCACCACAGCATCGGACACGTAACCGGCAGAATCCATCGCGGTGGCCGCATGTTGCAGCACTGCGATCGGAGAAACGTGGTCGCCGGCTAACTCCGGTGGCCGCAGGAAAGGAACATTTGCGCCGGCCGCGCGCGCTGCGTCCGCAATTCCCGCATCATCGGTCGATACGATGCAGCGGCCCAATGCACGTGCGGCCGATGCGGCCTTCACACTCCAGGCAATCAACGGGTAGCCACCAAGCAGGCGGACGTTCTTACCCGGCAGCCGCTTCGACCCGCCCCGGGCGACAATAACACCCAGCACGTTCATCCGACGCGAGACATCGTCCAGGGCAACTCCGGCTGGACAAGACCCCCGCGCGACCCTGTGCCAGTGACCGCACTCGGCATGCCGCTCTCGTCGATCTCGAAAATCAGCGCTTCTTCGCGATAAAACACTTCAACAGGGCTGGTTCGAATGAGCCCGACGACCACCGAGTACTCACCATAATTGAGCCATCGCGCCGGAAATTCCACGGTGGTTTCGTATAATCCTTCCTCGCGATGGAGAAGCAGTTCCGGCGCCCGATCCGAATCTGCCGTACAAAACACGATCTGTCCTTCGCGGGTTTGCACCGCGAGCCAGATCATGCAATCCCGCGTTCGCCGGTTCACCCGATAAGTCAAACGAAACGCGATCGGCGCTTCGTAGAGAAGGCGCGTGCTGCCGTCTCCGCCGGGGTTCAGCTCCACTTTCAGCAGGTTCAAATCCTTGGAATCGTCAGGCGGAAGGACAAACTTTGTTTCCGTCGCCGTTTCCGATCCGAGGTATCGTCGGATCACGTCCTGACTCGATCCGCGCATCACCATCTGTCCACGATCCAGCAGGATGGCATGTGTGCAGAGTCTTGCGACGGTTGCACTCGAATGACTGACGAATATGACTGTCCGTCCACCGGACGCGGCATCATCCATTTTGCCGAGACATTTTTTCTGGAACTGCGCGTCGCCTACGGCCAGGACTTCGTCGACGATCAGGATTTCGGAATCGAGATGAGCCGCCACGGCAAAGGCCAGCCTCACGTACATTCCCGACGAGTATCGCTTGACCGGTGTATCAAGAAAGCCATCAACCTCGGCAAACGCGGCGATCTCGTCGAACTTGCGGCGGATCTCCCGTTGCGACATTCCCAGTATTGCGCCGTTGAGAAACACGTTTTCGCGTCCGGTCAATTCCGGATTGAACCCCGTCCCCACCTCCAGCAAACTTGCGACACGTCCACGGATCGCGACGCGTCCCTTTGTCGGCTCGGTCACGCGGCTCAGAATCTTTAGAAGTGTGGACTTGCCAGCGCCGTTTCGCCCCATGATTCCAAGCTTCTGGCCTTTTCCGATATCGAAGCTGACATCGTTCAGCGCCCAGAACTCACGTGAGCCGCGAGTCTCGCCGTCCTCGCGCGAGCGCAAGAGGAATTTTCCGGCGCGCTTGACGTCGGACACCATGCGCTCGGTAAGCGTCGTCTCGCCGGAATTATCGCGCGAGATGGTGTAGCGCTTCGACAATCCCGAAATCTGTACGGCGCAATCGGAAGGAAGCGTTGTGTCAGATGACATCGGCAAATTCCCGCTCCGACTTCCGGAAAACCGCAATCCCGGCAATCAGGAAAGCTCCGCAGAACAAAGCAGATGCAGCGAGAGCGGTCACACCTGGCACGAAAGCCTGGCCCAGAATCGCCCAGCGGAAACCCTCGATAACGCTCACCATCGGGTTCAGCGAAAACAGGAAACGCAGATTTTCCGGCACGGCTTCAGGCGTATAGCCCACGGGCGACAACAGCAATCCGATCGAAATCAGGAAAGGGACGATGTAGCGGACATCACGATAGCGAACGTTAAGCGCCGCAAGCATCAAGCCAAGTCCCGATGCAGCCAGGATGGTCAAGACTGCGAGCGCCGGAATGAAAACGATCCGCCAGCTCGGAACAAAACCATAGTACAGCATCAGCATTGCCATCAGAACGAACGAAATCACAAAGTCGAAAAGATTGACCGGAATCGTGCTGAGCGGAACGAGCAATCTGGGGAAATAGCTTTTCGAAACAGTCGCAGCATTGATGAGCAACGAATTGCTCATGTCAGTGAGAAGCGTGGAGAACAAGGCCCACGGCATCAACCCCGACAACACAAGCACCGGATAGGGTACGCCGTCCTGAGACGGGAGCCGCGCTACGACTCCAAACACCAGCGTAAAGACGAATACGTTGAGGGCAGGACGCACCAGACTCCACAGCAGGCCGATCACTGTCTGACGATACCGCACCATGATGTCTCGCTTGGCGAGGACATACATCAGCTCCCGCGCACGCCACAGAGCACTCCAGTACAGAGCATCCACGCGTCCCGCCTCCAGCACCACGACCTTGTCGTGCGCGGGGGTTCGGGCCGATACGCTTGCATTTGTCATGGGCTGAAAGTTCTGTCGCAGTTCGAAGTCAACAAATCTGATGCTGTTCATCGGCGGCCGGGAATTTCAAACGCTCGCCGCCACGCAGACATGCTACCGCAGTCCGGGTGAACAACGTCACCGGACGCACCATCACAGGCCGGGCATGCTCGAGCGGTTGTCCGCCCGATCAGGCCGCAGCTACTCCGTCCACATCGATCATCACCCGCACCTTGCGGCCGAGCAGATCGAGTAAAATTGAGACGCGGTCGCTATCGCTCATGCGCTCGAACAGTCCAAAGCAAGACCCGAATGCGCCGTCCAAAACGCGAATCTTGTCGCCCGGCGCGAAGCGCGGCCGCATATCGAGCGGGATAAGTCCGCGCTCGTCATGCCGCGCCTTCAATTCTTCGACGATATGATCTGCAATGGCCGCCGGTTCGTCACCGTTGCACACGAGGCTCGCAACGCCGATTGTTGACTGGATCGAACGCCACCGCTGCGTTGCCGTATCGACCGCAACAAACAGGTATCTCGGGAACAGCGGGGCAATGACGTTTTCAATCCGGCGGGCATGGCGGCGGCGCTTGCTGTAGGCAGGCAAATACGTTGCAAAGCCCTGCCGGTTGAGATGAGCGGCAGCCTTGTGCTCGGCATGAACCTGCGTTTGCACGACACGCCAGTTGGCGGAATAGCTGATCATGTGGGCGGCGCCTCGACCGCGCGAAGTCTCAAACGCAACAACTCGGGGATCAATACGCGCTCCTCGCCGAACCGGGCAACAAGCGCTTCGCACGTTTCACGCGGATTGAGCAGATCGGTGACAACGACCGCTTGCGGATCTTCTTTCAGATCTTCAAATCGCGACACAAGTGGAAAGCTGATGAACCGGTCACCGGTCGCGGCCGGATCTACAACGGCGACAATCGACACGCCGCTTTCAAGCGCGCATATGGAAGCGATTTCGGCCATGTCGGATTTGCCCGCAAGCGCGATGCGAACAAAACCCCGGGCCCGCGCCCTGTCGAACAGCAGCGCACAGTCCTGTCTGGCTTGCCGGAAAAATCCGAATGAATAGGACAGATACTCGGCGGTCAGGCGGGATTTCTCGACGAAGCCCTGGGGCGTAAGGTAATATGCATATCGCCGCGCCGGCGCCTGGCTCGCCTTGACGAGGCCTTTCTTGATGCAGCGCTTGAGATACGCGTTAACGAGCCCGAGCGCGATGCCGAGTTCGGATGCAAGACGCCGTTGAGACTGATCGGAATCACGCTCCACCGAGGCCAGCAACCCCAGCATGATCCGGTCGTCATCGGCGTCGCCTTGGCGCGTGGAATTCACCATCCAACCATCCCTCATCAAAACGGGATAGTATTCTGTTCACTGCATGAACGTCAACAGGGTCGTTCATCCAATGAACGATTTTTCTCCTGAAATTTGAAATGGTTAATTCAAGCGGGTGGAGCGATCGATTGCTAAAACGCTATTTCCTGGCTTCCATATAAAGAGACATCTTGGGGTCTTGCTTATCGAACAGAATGGTGTCCCGCATCGATGCCGAGTGGCTTTGGCCAAAGCCGCTTTGCCAGATGCTTGTAAACCCCGCCTCGCGCAGCATGCGGGTCGCCTTGGCGACGTTCCACCAATTCATATGATAGCCAAACGCCTCTCGCTGATCGTCGATGGTGCAGCGTTGAGAGAAATGGTTCAGGGCGCCCTCTTCGCCCATCGCAGCGAAAGCATTGCGAAACTCTTCATCCGTCACCTTGGGTTTGCCGTTATCGCGCCCAAGCTGTGAAAGGTGCGACGCAAACGAGAACAAGACGATCTGTTCAAGCGATGCTTTGTCGAACGGCATGTCCGGATTGAGCTTGCTTCCTTTCATGACGTCCGGGTGGCTGTAGAGCGGGATATGATAAAAATAATCGCGATCGCCCCGCCTCCACGCAGCAAGATCAAGGTCGATGTTCGGCGTCGTCATGCGGAAGTATCCGCCGGGCTTCAGGATCCGGTAAGCCTCCGCGAACATGTTGGCGCAGGCGCGGTCGTTGATGTGCTCGACAGTGTGGCTGGTGTAGACCGCCTCGGCCTTTCCGCTTTCGATCGGAAACGGAGCATAGGAAAACAAGTCGAAATTGATGAAGTCAGTGCCTGCCTGAGAATCGGCATACCAGCCGGACGCCAGATCGACGTTGGTCCAGTATTTATGTGAGAACGTACCCGAACCGATGTTGTAGAAGCGGCGATGCGTGAGAGCATCGTCCGAATATTGGCGCTGATAGATATCGTCGGAGATCGTGACTGGATCATACTGAATATGAGCCCATGGATACGGCGCGGGCTTGTCATATCCCATCGCCTGCCGCGCAAGACGATACAACGGCCGTAGCGGTTTTTTGACAGGTTCGGGTAGCACCCGTTTGAATGTTGAAATGCCGATCATATAACCTCTCTTGGCCGCAGCGGCACTTCCAGAGCATCGCTTGAATGTCTCAGGTTTCAGCCTCTTTACGCCTTATCGAATGGCGCGAAAAGATCATCAAGAGGAATTCGCAACCGACTCGGCCCAGCGAGATCGGTCCGATTGTCGGCGTAGCGCGATCTTATGACGAGCTGCATGACGTCCTGCGCAAGCGCATCAGCGCGCTCCGCGTTATTTGCAATGCATTAGATTCGGTGATCAACCTGCCGAGCGGACGCTCGGGCAAAATCTTTTGCCCGTGTCAGGTGAATGTCATGGGCGCCTGTTGCTCGGCGACTACCTCGCGGCTTTGGGCCTCATTTCGGTAATCGCTGGAGATCCAAAGCAATCGGGTCTAGTCGATCAGTATATCGCGGTATCGCACTGCGTTGGCATCCATCAGGTGACGCATATCAATGGATGCGCACCCAACCCGCTTGCTCAGATGTGCGCAAATAGAAAGTCATCAGCGTGGAGCTGACTTCTGGGGAGATTCAGCGGCGTGAAGGCGTCAAACCCGATATCAGGCAGCAGCTCATGGGCAGCGTGGACGGGGGCATCGCTCTCATGCAAATCAATTCCACCATACGAATGAGATACAATTGTTTCCATTGGCTGTTGCTGGCCAAGCTCGGCAAAATGAAAATGATCGGAATGGATTTCAAGGCCGGCCTGCAGATGGCTTCCTGGCGGGGTAACGGTCAGTTTGACCGGCGCACTGTTCAGATAACCGTCCGACGCTCGCATCCAGATTTCATGAACTGAATTGACCTGCGCGATTGTGATCTGCGCAAACTGTGCGGCGGTCAGCGTCACAGTGGATGCCGCAGATAGCGGACTGCCGTTAAGCAGCAACGCCGTGGAGCCATCGGAAGAAATATCCTGAATTCGCCAACTTACTGCGGCTTGCGCATCGCTGTAGGAAACCTGAGTCGACAACGCGACAGGTGGTGCGCCGGCAACTTCGTGCAGATCGGTCGCGACCAGTACCGGTGCCGAATTGACAGGCGGTGTTATGGTGAAGTGCGCAGGTGCGCTGAACTTGAACCCATCGGACGCAACCACATAAACGTCGTGCGACGATGTCACCTGGCCTATCGTAAGAGCCGCAAACTGCGCCGGCGTCAGTGCAACAGTCTGCGACGCGTTCAGCGGACTCCCATTTAGTAAGAGCGCGCTCGTCCCGTCGGTCGATATATCTTGGATGCGCCAACTCATCGCAGGCGACTCGTCAATGTAAGTTACCTGAGAGGAAACTAAAGTAGGCGGAGCGCCCAGCGTTTCATGAAGGTCCGTTGCGGTCACGACGGGCGCTGAGTTCGTCGGCGGCGTGATGCTGAAGTTGACCGGCGCGCTTTTGAGCGATCCGTCAGATGCATTGGCCCAAATTTCGTGACTTTCGGTGACGGTGCCTATTGTGACCTGCGCAAACTGCGCAGCCGTGAGTGTTATAGTGCTGGCGGCCGAAAGCGGACTTCCGTTGAGGAGCAGTGCGGACTCGCCGTTGGAGCTTATGTCCTGGATGCGCCAGGTTACCGCCGGAAGCGATCCCGAATAAGCAAGCTGCGCGGACAACGCCACCGGCGCCATTCCCAAGGTTTCTACCAGATCAGACACAGCTACGACCGGCACCGGTCTGACAGGGGGTGTAATCGTAAAATGAACCGGCGCGCTGTAGGAATGACCGTCGAACGCTCGGGCCCAAATGTCATGAGTGGCGCCAACTGTCGCAATTGTCACTTGAGAGAATTGAGCCGCGGTCAAAACAATCGTCGATGACGCTTGCAGTGCCTGACTGTTCAAAATCAGCGCCGAGCTACCATCATTTGAGAGGTCCTGGATGCGCCAAAGAACCGCCGGATCATTGTCGGAATACGCAAGCTGATCAGAAAGCCTCGGCGCTGGCGCACCCAACACTTCCTGCAGATTGGACGCCACTACTATCGGCGCCGCGTTCGCGGGACCGTAAAGTGCCTGTATGGCCGCGATGTCGTAGGGCTGCAAATCGGTGATGGCTGGATTGATATATGCCGCCATGATCGACGGATCACCGGAGTGATGATCCAAACCGATCGCGTGTCCGATCTCGTGAAGAGCAACCTGGTAAAGAAGCGTATCGTTCCAATTCTCAGCGGAATCGAATCCGATCTCCGACCAACGCAAAGCCGATCCGGAGTAGCTGTAGTAAGCAACGCCCACGATGGAATTCAGGCCATCGATCGAGAATGTTCCCAGTCGAATATTAACCGCGGAACTATCGGCAACTTTGACGAAGTCGATATTAGCAACCTGTTCCCACCGATCAAATGCCGCAGTTACGATCGCGTTGAAATTATTGATCGAATTGTTGGCCCACGTAACGGCTTTGCCGGTACCTTGACCAAAACTCCAGGTGACCATGCCGCCTGGGGCACCCACTGCTGTGGATCCCCACTTCGGTCCTTCGAAAGAATAACTGTAAGCCACGTCAATCCGCCTCGGCTCAGTTGCGCGTCACTGAATCTGATTCGGTAATTTTTGACGTGGAAAATATAACGATAAGTGAAAAATTAACCGCAAAAGGCCCGTTCCGCGATCGGAACCTAAATGGATATCGGTTGTCGGTTATCAACGGCATGCCCAGTGACGACCAGTCACAACGAGGATGTCGGACGTATCTTCCCGCGGACCGCCATGTTCACGGGTATCAACAGCCTGAGCTGCTTTGGTGCAGCCAGCGGTTACGCGAAATCGCCAAAAGATATCCGCTCAAATCAGGCCATGCGTGGACGCAAAAACTTTTCATAATCACGCGCCTTGCAGACCGACTTAAGTTTATCGCTAGTTGGCAGATCATCGAGGTAAGCTTGCGCGACTTCGTCGGTAAACTCCGATGTTTTAGTATAACGGATCTGCTTGCTGCGATCTTGTCCGACCGGCTGCATGCAAGCCAACTCATTGCTCGCAATAGCAAGCGCCAATGTTTTGTGCGCAGCGGCAACCGCTCTCATCCCGTGCCGCCATGGATCATCATCAGCCGCTTCAGGAAACGCATGAAATAACATAGAGCCCGAGTCCAACCCCGCACTCAATCTATGGATGGTAGCACCCACCATGTCGTAGTTGCCGTCGTACATGGCCCAGAAATTACAGCCGCTTCCACGATAGTAAGGCGAAACCCCCATGTGGATATTGATCGCGTTTCTGGCGATCAGCGCTTCGCAGAGCGCGCCCTTTAGATAAGTTGCGCCGAACACCACGATAAAATCGGCGGACAAGAACTCCAAAAATGTATCAACAGGCAGCTTGTTAATATCGCCGTCCCGCAGGGAAAGAACGCGCACATTCCGGGGCAGCAAGGATATGGGCTCGAATACTTCTTCTTCTGCTCGCCGCACGAAGTCAAAGTAGAGCCGCATAACATCTGATTTGCGATAGAAGTCCGCCACGTGACCTGGAAAGAGCGTGTAGCATTCCTGGCAAGCTACGACCTCTTCGGCGATATTAGCCAATCTCCTGATCAGCGAGAAATGACGCGGCTGGTTTGCCGTAAAAACGGCGATTTTCATCTGCGGCCCATGGTCATCATGATATGCGAATGATCCTCGCGTGGCTGCTCCAGTTGACTCAACCCGAACTTCATATCAGCTCGGAATCCCAGCGTGATCCCCAAACTCGCAAGTATTTCCAACGTGGTCGCGTTATACGAATTTGAAGGGTGCGATACCGTAGTCGGAGCAGAACGCAGAACACTTTTCAAATGGTCTCGATTTTTACTGTACTCTTCGCGCTGCCTGTCTGGCTCTTCACGCTCGATAGCCGTCGGATGCGAGTATGAGTGAAGACCGACAATATTCCCGTCTCGCTCCAGCTCTCTTAAAGACTCGTCGTTCATCCAGAGCAGCGGGGCAAGACTTTGTGCATCAAACCCCTCCTCTTCAAGCATCGTGTCCATCAGATACTCATAACGAACAGGACCGAGAGCGTCATCTCGCAGAAATCTGAATTTGCGATCTGCCGGTGTGAAGAAGGTATACTCTTTCATGTACGAGTTCTCGTCGAATTTTTTCAGACTTGAATTTATCTCTTCGGACCATTGCGAATGACTGACCGCCGTATCGAACGATCGATAAAAATCATCCACTCCCTTCATGGTGCGAAAATACCGGTAAGTTTCGAGTTTTCCGATCTGACCTTCAAAAACTGCAGAATAGACAAACCAGAAACCCGTCAACCCCAAGCTGTCCATCACCGGCTTGGCTACATCCATCTGGCATCTAAGTGCATCATCGAAGGTGAGACAGACAGCATCGTCGGGAAGCGTTCCAGCCAGCGACCTGTCTTGCCATTCCAGCGCCGGCAGTATTCGGTCGATTCCAATGTAGTCCAAAATGTCTTTGAACTCGCGAGCTGAAATCGCGCCTTGCCCTCGTGGATGTCGTCCGTCGGAAAAGTGGTGAAACATTAGACCATGTGACATGGCAGTGAGCCTATCACGCAGCGTTAGACCGTCAATTCAACAGCCGCTAATGCCACTTTCTTTGGAGGCATCATGCAGACTTGAAAAGCGGCTGATTCATTTACGCAGACGCACTCCGATCCCCGCCCCGCTGCTTGAGATAAACTGAATACCAAGCTCCATTAGGGTCACCTTCAATTCATTCACAGCTTCTGCCGACACATTTCGGCGGGAACGCTCAAAATCGACAACCGTAGACAGCCCTAGTTTGGCTCGTGCCGCCAACTCAGTTTGCGTCAAGTCAAGCAACGCTCGCGCAGCTCGGCATTGTCCAGGGGTTATTTGCATATCAACATTTTCTGTTGACTCGCCGATTTTAATGTGAGATCAATAAAATATGTTGAGAGAATATTTAGGGGAAAATCACATGGCACCAGCATTGAAAGAATACGATCGTTGCAAGTCGATAGGTGGGTCGGATGCGCGAATTATCATGGGAACAGATGAAAAAGCAATCATTAGGCTCTGGCAAGAGAAGCGAGGTGAGCGTGAACGCGCGGATCTGACGCACGAATTGATAGTCCGACTTGGACTGGTGACAGAGGATTTAAACAAAGAATGGTTTGAGCACGTTACCGGTCGGGTAGTCATCGATACACAAAAGCGCTTTGTCCATCGGAGCATCGATTTCATGACGGCCACTTTAGATGGCCGCATCAAAGATAGCCTCGACGTCTTTGAATCCAAGTTCATGCTTCCTTGGTCGTTTTCGGAGGAAGCAGCCGCATCAAAACATATGGCGCAACTCCAGCACAACATGTTGGTTGCAGGGTCGAGTCGAGCGGTATTATCCATAATTAACGGCGGTGGGAGATGGGTTGAAATTTGGGTTGATGCTGATCCGATTTATCAAACACTTCTCATCGCAGCTGAAAAAGCCTTCTGGCGAGCAGTAAATACTGGCAACCAACCCTCGCTTATAAATTGTGAATCGCCAAAACCTCGTATTGAGGCAGTGCGCATCGTCGATATGGCTGGCTCCAACTCTTGGGGGGAGTTTGCGTCGATTTTTCTCCGTACTCGCAGCGCGTACTTTGAACATGAGCGAGCCAAATCGGAACTGAAAGCTTTAGTGCCCGACGACGCAAAGCAAGCGTCAGGTCACGGTGTCAAAGCTAAACGATCGAAATCAGGTGCCATCATTTTGGACGCGGTCGAAGTAGGAGGGTTCGATGCATCGCACCAGTGAAAGTATCGCGACGATTGCAACCGCTTTAGCTAAAGCACAGCTCGAGATGCGGAACCCTGAAAAATCGACAATTGGAAGTATTCATCGCAACACCGAGTCGTTGCAACCGCAATACTTTCGTTACGCGCCACTTTCGAGAGGGCTTGATATTCTCAGAAAAGTTCTTGGTGTCCAGCAAATCGCGATCGTACAAACAACAACGATTAATCAGGATAGTAAGGGAATCAATCTTACGACAACACTAATGCATACATCGGGCGAGTGGATTTCGTCCGAGTGGCCTGTTTGTCATTTGGACGATATGGTATCTCCGCGCAGGATGGGAGCAGCACTCACTTATGCGCGCCGCTATGCGCTATTCACTCTCGTCGGAATTGCTGGTGAAGATGACCTAGACACGCCCTTGTTCCACACTTCTGCGACTCTTCCCGAAACACCCGCACGCACGACGATACTACCGTCAGATTGCACGTATCAAAACCCCGACATAGAAAAATTCAGATCTTCACGCGGACCCGTGAAATCTGAGAAAAAAACCCTAGACTTGAGCTCTGTTGCAAATATTCGAGAGCAAGCTGAAAATTTAATCGAGGCGGCGGAAGTTCTTGACGATTTATATGCAAGAGCAGCGCAGATTTTAGGGCTTAAAAATCAGCTTTCGGTTGATGCAGCGAAAGTCATCGAAACGTTATTCGTCGCCCAGGTGGAAAGACTTAAAATTCGGGGAAACAACGTCCAGCAAATCGGGTCCGCTGAAGATTTGAGATTGACCCAAAAGCCGATTGCTCTTCAACCCCAGCTCGATAAGCAAAAGTTAGAAAAGTCCGCATTTCGTTGCGAAAACAAAAACATTCAACCAGTAACTGGCAAAACACGAAATGTTCATACCCGATTGAAACGCGACAGTTTTAAACCAAAGATCAACACATGCGGCAGCACAGCTTCTCAAAAGATTGATAAGTCTGAGCTAACATTTGGCGAACCCCGACGGCTACGAGACAAGGATCATCTCAAATTTGTCGCATCCCAACCTTGTCTTGTTTGCGGACGCACGCTGTCGGACGCACACCATCTGAGATTTACTCAACCACGAGCGCTAAGCCGAAAGGTGAGCGATGAATTTACCGTACCGCTATGTCGCACTCATCATCGCGAAAATCACCGACAGGGTAATGAATTGTTGTGGTGGGATCAGCAGAAGATCGACCCGATGCAAACGGCGGCTCGTCTTTGGCAAATGAAGCGGTGACCATTTGACGGGACTATCTTAGTCTGCAGCGAATGAGATTGCTAGGCCTTAGAACCGGGCAAGTGAAATCGGAGCTGAGTTGACGCCGTTGTGACTCATTCAGCCGATGTTGTGACTCATTCAGCCGATGCTGCGTGCTGACACGCCGCCGTACGCTAGTGAGAACGTGAGCCCGCATCGGCACCAATGCCACTTGCAATGATACTGGCACGCATATCGTAGTCGTCGGCTATGATCTCGCGCGTCAACGCAAACAACAAAACCAGCGTTGCCATCGCATGCTAGAACGAGAGCAGTCGAGCCGCGAAATCGCCTGCGGTGCTCATGCACGGCAGTATATATTCCGCAATAGGCCAAATCTCCGACCACGAATCTTAATCGGGTAGTCGCTAAATCTGGCTGCGCCGCCGTAGGCGGCAGCGCCTGCCCCTGGAAATCTCTCAGCCAACTTGTTTGAAAGGCAGCAGACTGTAAAATCCAAAAACTTTGAAAGCGGATCAAAGTTGGAACTTAACAAGAAAATTAGTAAGAGGCACTCATTGCCAAGGAAACCAACGAAACTGCCGAACGCCCTCAAGCATGGCGCGTTCTCTAAGGCAACATTGTTGCCATGGGAAAACGTAACGGAGTTTGAGGCGCTACATCAGGAACTGCGTGAGGAGTGGCACCCGTCAGGCGCTTTGGAAGAGGATGCCGTATATACTATTCTCACCTGTCTGTGGCGAAAAAAGCGGGTTCGCGCTAAAAGAAATCTGGAACTGACTACTGCGATACAAAAGCCGGAGTTCAAACCTCTTGCGAACGAACCTATTCCTTTCTTCCAAGAAAATCTTGATCGAGCCAAATATACACTTGCACGGACACTTGAAGCTAACCGCAACTCTGGTTCAACTGCTCAAAATCGAATCCGTGATCCTGTGGCTGAACTTCGCAATTTCAGCAGTTCGCTATTCGGAAGCATAGGAGAAGTACTTGTTCGTGCGAAGATCAGAATGCTTGAAGAGGGAGCTCGCGAACATCTCAACAAAGTCGTTCCTCGAGAAGCATTCGAAGATCTCTTATCTTGGGTCCACGGTGTAAAATTAGAAATTGATCATGTATTGCTTCCTAAAGCCATCGCCGAGCAGGAAGACAATCCGCAAGAGAGTTACAGCTACCTCGACGAGACGGCTGCAGAATTCTTCACGATCGAACGCGTGATGGAAGATATAGATCTTGAAGAAAGGCTCGACGCGTTAATTGATCGCGCAATTCGCAGACTAGCCCAAGCAAAAATGATGAAGGAAATTTCTGCAGCGCGCAAAAGAGAGCCTCTAACAGACGCAACACGAACGATGCAGATGATTGAATCTCCCAACGATAAGATTGGCGACAAACGTAAGTAAAAAGGATCTATGGCCGAACTCAAACGTCGCCAGCGCGCTGGCGAATGTGGCCTCTGCGAACTAATTGATTATGAAAGGCGTCTATGGCTCGCTGATCTTCCTCAAACGCGATTGCTCTACGTTCCTTTGTCACCAGCTTTACAGAAGCACAC
>JAKFVL010000004.1 GCA_021732215.1 Hyphomicrobiales bacterium | reverse complement strand
TCCCTCCCCGCCACTGTCGTGGGGGGAGGGAGAAGCGCGAACGACAAAACACTTCTGGTTATTGCGGATGGTGGCGCGGATCACCTCGCCCGGGATTTTCAGAAAGCTCTCGTCGAACGTTCCCATCAGCACGACCGGCCATTCGACGAGGCCCGCGACCTCGTCGAGCAGCGCCTGATCTTCGACCAGCTCAAAACCTTGCGCGAACGCGGCCTGCTTCGCATCGGTCAGAATGATATCCTTGCGGCGCTGCGGATCGAGCACCACTTTCGCTGCCTCCAGCTTCGACACATAGTCGTCGAAACGGCGCACGCTGATGTCGCCCGGTGCCATGAAGCGATGGCCGCGCGTCGTCTGTCCGGTCTCGATGCCATCGACGGAGAATTTCACGATCTCCGGCTCTTCGGTTTCCGGACCGAAGGTCGCAACGATCGAATGCAGCGGCCGCACCCACGTCAGCGCGCCGGACTTCGCCGAGCGCTCGCCCCAGCGCATCGACTTCGGCCACGGAAACGTGCGGACGATGACGGGCAGCATCTCCGCGATCACGGTGATCGCGTCGCGGCCGGGCTTTTCGATCAGCGCAACATAGAAGTCGCCCTTCTTCGGGTCCTTTTGCAGCGTCGCCTCATCGAGCGACTTCAGCCCGGCGGCTTTGAGAAATCCCTGCACCGCCGCGTCCGGCGCGCCGACCTTCGGCCCCTTGCGTTCTTCCTTGAGGTCCGGCTGGCGCACGGGAATGCCGTGCACGGTGAGCGCGAGACGGCGCGGCGTGACGAACGCCTTCGCGCCTTCATAAACGAGGCCTTCGGCAACGAGCTTGTCGGTGACCATGCGGCGCAGGTCTTCCGCCGCCTTCGCCTGCATGCGCGCGGGAATTTCCTCGGAGAACAGTTCGAGCAGAAGATCGGGCATGGGCACGAGTCGGGAGGCTGCGGAGACGCAAGGGGGTATCAAGCCCCGTGCCTCTTGTCACCCTCGGCGATGCCGCGACATCAGAAGCCGGTCCGCCTCGCCGGGCGCTCGCGCCTCAAGGGTTGAAGGCGACGCCCAAGCGGCCCTTGAGGCCGACGTTCACGCTGGTGTTGGCGGACGCACGATAGTCGAACAGCGCGGACCGGCCTACGAGCGAAACATCGGGGGCCGTATTGACGAAAACGCCGACGCCGACAAACGGCCTGATGTTGAGTCCGCCCGTGAACTGTGGCGGGTTCGGGAAAAACAAGTCGATATCGACCCCGCCATGGAAGCCGGTGGCGGTCCTGGATCGGCTGAGACGTGTAATCGGTCCTGCCTCATCCGTGACCAGGGTCAACCTGCCGTTCTCGACATTCACGCCGGCGCGCGGCGTGATGACCACGGTGCTGCCGTTGCCAAAAAGGTCGCCGACCGCAACCGCACGCCGCCATAAAAGGTTGCCGACGACTGGCGCTGGAACGTAAGCAACGTCGGATTGGGCGTCGGATGGATCATGTAGCGAATGGGCTCGCCGGTGCCGAAGAAATCGCCGACGGCTACGCCGACCACGGGCGTGATTGGCCGCCGCGCCATCGACTGCGAACTGAACAGAATACTGAGCGGAATCTGAAAATCACCGCCGATGAACGAGCCGTCGGTGCGGGCGCTGCCGCCCGGTGGCGTCGGACCGAAGGTGCCGGAGAGCTGTCCGCCAGCCGATCCGAACGTGCCGCCGCCTTCGACCGCGGCGGAGAAATAATTGTAGTTGAAGATGAGGCGATCAACCGGCCGCGGCGATTCATTGTCGGCGATCCGGAACTGCGACTGCTGCGCCGGCTTTGGCTTCAGCTTGCGGCCACTGCCCAGCGCCTGCGAGTCGGCTGGGACAACAACCAGTCCGGCGGCCAGCGCCGTGCAAGCCATCGCCGCCATGCGCAGCGCACGCATTCCCATCCAGCAGGTCATGGCACGCTCCCCAGCCCATACAACCCGAAGGCGCAAGAATTGCATTGGAAACGGATGCCGCCCAGCGGCAAACCGCCCCGCCAGCCGATTCATCGGAAGTGTTGCAGGAATTCTACATTGCCCCAGGCACCGCGGTTTCGCGTACCGGAAGAAGGGTTTGGGTTTAGCCGCCGGACCGGATCTGGCGGATGCCGTCCTGATAAATGGAAATCAGGTCAGCGACGCTAACCGTGAAAACGCCTGCGCCCTCCTTGGCGCGTGCTTCAAGCCAGCTTGCGCGCAACGTCTCGAAATTCTTCGGCGGCGGCGAGAAGCCGACGATATTGAGCAGGCACGCATCGAGCGCTTCGGGCGACATCGGCGCATGGTCGATGCTGATGATGTCCCTCGTCCCTGGCTCGATGCCGTCGACCGGCATCGCGGTGACGGCAATCGACACGACGAGCCCGAAGTCCGGCAGATCGTCGAGGGCGCCAATGATCACACGGGAATCGGAAAGCGGCGCATCGGCGAACGTCCAGAGCTGTCCGACCTGATAGCGCTCGGCGCTCACGCAGCGCGGCCCGCATCTGTGTGCATCCACGCCTCGCCGCAAGCCTTCGCCAGTTCGCGCACGCGCAGAATGTAACTCTGCCGCTCGGTGACCGAGATCACGCCGCGCGCATCGAGCAGATTGAAAACGTGGCTCGCCTTGATGCACTGATCGTAGGCGGGCAGCGCCATCAGGTGACGTTCCTTCTTGCCGCCCTCCCAGCCCGCATCGAGATATGTCCTGCACGCGCCTTCGGCCATCCTGAACTGCTCGAACAGCATCGCCGTGTCTGAATGCTCGAAATTGTGCCGCGAGTATTCCTTCTCGGCCTGCAGGAACACGTCGCCGTAGGTCACCTTCCCGGCGCCTTCGCGGCCGTTGAAGTTGAGATCGTAGACGCGATCGACGCCCTGCACGTACATCGCAAGCCGTTCGAGGCCGTAGGTGAGCTCGCCCGCGACCGGCGCGCATTCGACGCCCGCGACCTGCTGGAAGTAAGTGAACTGCGAGACCTCCATGCCATCGCACCAGCACTCCCAGCCAAGCCCCCACGCGCCGAGCGTCGGGCTTTCCCAGTCATCCTCGACAAAACGAATATCGTGCAGGGCTGAATCGACGCCGATCGCAGCGAGCGAATTGAGATACAATTGCTGCAGATCCGGCGGCGACGGCTTCAGGATCACCTGAAACTGATAGTAGTGCTGCAGGCGGTTCGGATTTTCGCCGTAGCGGCCATCCTTCGGCCGCCGCGAGGGCTGCACATAAGCCGCGTTCCACGGTTTCGGCCCGAGCGCGCGCAGCGTGGTCGCCGGATGGAACGTGCCCGCGCCGACTTCCATGTCGTAGGGCTGCAGGATCACGCAACCGTAATCCGCCCAGTAACGCTGCAGCGTCAGAATGAGGCCCTGGAATGAACGTTCCGGGCGCATGTGATCGGGCAATAATTCCATGATGCGGGCCGAGATTCTGTAACTGAAAAAACGATTCGTTGACCGTAGATCGGCGCCGCGGACCGTATCGGCGCGGAATGCGGGAATCAAGCAGCGGGACAGGGAAACCGTTCAGCTCACCAAACGTAAAGACGATGCGCCGTGAGTCTTGCCCGCGCAACGCCTCGTCGTGAATCGAACGTAAATGAACGTGCAGCCGCGCGGTAACGTCCTCCTAACCGTTGCGACAATGCGATGGCCGAACCTTGGGCTTTGTTAGGACATGGCCGTTATCAATGATCCTGCGCACAACGAGAACCGGATCACCGGCACGCGCCTTTCCATCCGCAACCCGCCCGCAAGAGGCAGGCCGAATGGAGAGAGACATTGGGGGCTCAAATGATCGTCGTCGAAATCGTCGGTGCCGTGCTGATCGCGCTGTCGCTGCTTGCGATGGTGGAAAACGATACGCGCGCCTCGCATTAATTCGCGAGCCGGCAACACGCGAAGCCTGCTTCAACCTTCAGGCTTGTAACCATCCCTCGGGGCGTGCCCGCCTCGGGGGATGGCGCAAGCGTGCGCGTATCTAGTTCGGCCGATAGGCTCCGGTAACCGGATCGCGGCGGAGCGTAGGAATCTTTTCGCGGGCGACGGTCTCGGAAAGTTTGGCCTGGCGCGCGGCTTCCAGTTCATCGTTGACGCGGTGCGCGGCTTTGATCGCCCATCGCACCAGAGCCATTGCACCGACAGCGCCGCCCAGAGCTAAAAGAAAAGGTGGCATGGAGAAATCCTCGCTCGCCCTTCAATCGACACCGCATTCCATCAGGAAACGGCGTCAAAATCCATAACGCGCCCAGACTGCCCTGGATTCCATGGCGGAAATAAGCTCGTCGCCAAGGCCCGTTTGGCCTTCCCATGCGGCAAAAGACCCCGCCCCGGCGGACTTGCGGCCGAGCAATCCCGACAGAAGCCCGCTGCTCGGCGCGATGACCGGCGTTCGGACCTTGTCGCCGAACCGCGCCCGCAGGGTCGAGCGCAGATCGCCGATCGCATCGCCAAGACCGAGCGCGACCGAGCGGTCGCCGGCCCAGTATTCGCCGGTGAAAAGGTAATCGTCGGCCCCTTTCAGGCGCGCGCCGCGGCTTTGTTTGACGAGATCGATGAACACCGCATGGATTTCGCGCTGGATTGCCTTCAGCCGCGCCACGTCGTCCGGGTTTTCCGGCAGGAACGGATCGAGCGTCGCCTTGTGTTCGCCCGCTGTATACAATCTGCGCTCGACGCCGATCTTGGCGATCAGGTCCTGGAAGCCGAACGAGCCGCCGACCACGCCGATCGAGCCCAGGATCGAGGACGGATCGCAGAAAATCTCGTCGCCCGCGCACGCCAGCATGTAGCCGCCGGACGCCGCGACATCCTCGACGAACACCAGCACCGGCAGTTTCTTCTCGGCAGCCAACTGGCGAATCCGCAAATAGATCTGCCGCGACTGCACCGGCGAGCCGCCCGGCGAATTGATCACCAGCGCCACCGCCTTGGCGTTGCGGGTGTTGAACGCGCGCTCCAGCAACCGCGCCACGCCAGCCAGCGACATTCCCGGCCGCAACGGCGTCACCGCACCGATCACACCGGACAACCGCACCACGGGAACCACGGGAACATCGCGCCGCCAGCGCGCCGGTAGCAGTTTTGTGATCGAGCCGGCCCAATTTGGCCTCGGACTGTTCTCAGTGTTCGCTTCGGTCATCAGGTTCCTCGAATTCACGTTTTGTTTGTCTTAACGCCAATTTAACGACTGGAACGCTTTTTGCTTATTGGCAGTTTTTGATGTTTGGGAATTTTCGACTGTGACGGCAGTCGAACGCGCCATCAATGCAGAAGGGCAAAGACAATGAAAACCTATCTTCTGGTCCTGATGATAAGCGTCCTGCTCACGGCCATCCATTTCACTTCGACTCCCGACAAGCAAGGCAAGCCGGCGCAGTAGACCTACAGAGACAAAGCGCCGCCCTCCAGAATGGCGCGCACCTGTGCGGTGGGCTGACCGGCCGCGTCGTTCAGAACCAGCGCCGGGCGAATTTCAAGCGGCGCCTTTCCTCCCTTTGAGGCACGCACCACAACCCGAATGGCCGCAGAGCTCAGATCGGGATGAATGGGCAGAACCGCCAGAGCGCTGAAGCCGCGGCCGAGCGCCGCAACCACATCGCTCAATCCATCCGCCCGCCAGATCAGCGTCAGAACGCCTCCCGGCTTCAGCACGCGACGCGCGGCGTGAACCCACACCTCCAGCGTCGTCTCGCTCGCCATGTGCGCGCGCCGTTTGTCCGGATCGTTCGGCACGCGATGCCGCGCCGGATCGTTGAATGGCGGGTTCATCAGCACAGCGTCGGCACTATCGGGGCCGAGACCGGCCTTCACCCAGAACGATGCAGCAGACTCCACGTCGAACGTCAGCACGCTCGCAGCGATGCCGTTGTCTTTCGCGTTGTCGCGCGCAAGCCCGGCGAGGCCATCGTCGATCTCGATCAGCGTCAGATCGATTGCTCCGGCGCGGCGCGCCAGCGCCAGTCCGGCTGCACCGACGCCCGCCCCGAACTCGACCACGCGGTCGCCTGCCTTCGCCTGCGTCGCCGCCGCCAGCAGGATGGCGTCATGACCCGCGCGATGGCCGCGCTTCGGTTGCTTCAACAGCAGGCGGCCGGCGAGAAAAGCGTCGGTTGTGGTATCCGCTGATGAGGGGTCAGTCATCGCCCCGCAACTCGTGAGCGAGACCGGCGTCGGTCAGAACGCGCCGCGCCTGCATGATGTCGTCCTCGCCCACCAGAATACGGCGCGGGATGATGCCGATCGACCCCTCGATGATGCTCATGTTCTGGTCCAGCACCAGATGGCCGATCTCGGCGCCATCGAGCAGTGCGCCGACCGCCGAGACCAGCACCACATCGTTGGTTCGCAGCAATTCCCGCACCTCAAGCGTCTCCGTTACGGTCGGTCGATGGTGGAGGCGGCCCTTGCCCGGTCCCGCCACACTTTCTATTGTCCGCTCCGCCATATCATTTCGGAGGTCGGACGTGGCGGTTATTGTACCATTCGAGAGCCACACGGCAGCGTCGATCGAGCCGCTGGTGCAGCTTGTCGCGTCCGATATGGAGCGCGTCAATGCCACCATCCTCGCGCGAACCGGCTCCGAAGTCACCATGATCCCGGAAGTCGCCAACCACCTGATTTCCTCGGGCGGAAAGCGGCTGCGGCCGATGCTGACGCTGGCGATGGCTCATCTCACCGGCTACGCCGGCGACGGCCATATCAGGCTCGCCGCGGCTGTGGAGTTCATGCATACCGCC
Organism: Hyphomicrobiales bacterium; assembly: GCA_021732215.1. Taxonomy (GTDB): domain Bacteria; phylum Pseudomonadota; class Alphaproteobacteria; order Rhizobiales; family Xanthobacteraceae; genus SG-bin9. Next base: position 187,315 of record JAKFVL010000004.1, on the reverse strand, counting down.
ACGTTGCTGCATGACGACGTCGTGGACGAGAGCGAATTGCGGCGCGGCAAGCTCTCGGCGCGGATGCTGTGGGGCAACGAGGCCAGCGTGCTGGTCGGCGATTTCCTGTTGGGCCAGGCGTTTCGCATGATGGTCGAGGTCGGATCGCTGCGTGCGCTGGACATTCTGTCTGCCGCCGCCGCGACGATCGCCGAAGGCGAAGTGATGCAGCTTGCAGCCGCCAAAAACACCGCGACCACCGAAGACGAATATCTCGCGGTGATCCGCGGCAAGACCGCCGAACTGTTTGCAGCTGCCTGCGAAGTCGGGCCGGTGCTCGGCAACCGGCCGAAGCCGGAGCAGACCGCATGCCGTTCGGTCGGAATGAACCTCGGTATTGCATTCCAGCTTGTCGATGACGTACTCGACTACGGCGGCAAGGCTGCCAAGCTCGGCAAGAACGTCGGCGACGATTTTCGCGAAGGCAAGATCACGCTGCCCGTGGTGCTGGCGTTTCGCCGCGGCAGCGATATCGAACGCGAATTCTGGGTCAGGACGCTGGAGAAGGGCGAGATCGCCGACGGCGACCTCGATCAGGCCATCGGGCTGATGAGCAAGCATCGCGCGCTGGAAGATACCGTCAACCGCGCGCACCACTATGGCGCGATGGCGAAAGACGCGCTGGCGTTGTTTCCGGCGTCACCAATGAAGTCGGCGCTGGAAGACGTGGTCGCGTTCTGTTTGGCGCGCTCGCACTGAATTGTCTATCGTCATCCTGAGGCGCGAGCCAACGGGTCCGCGCAACGCGCGGCCCGATGACAAGCTCCGCGAGCCTCGAAGGATAAGCTATGCACTGTCCTCCTTCGAGGGCCGCAAAGTGCGGCCACCTCAGGATGACGATTGAACTAGCTCAATACTCCCGCATGCACCCACCAGCCCGGATGCTGCCGCTGGACGGCAGCGGCGGCCTTTTGCGCCGCGGCTGCGGTCTCGAAGATCGCAAAACAGGTCGCGCCTGAACCCGACATGCGCGCAAACTGCGCACCCTCGGCGGCACGCAACGTCTCCAGCACATCACCGATCATCGGCTGAACCTCGAGCGCCGGCTTCTCCAGATCGTTGATGCCGGAGCCGATAACCTCGATCCACTCGCCCGGACCCGCGCCATCTTCGGGCCATTGCAGCGCCTGGATGACATCGGTCGCGCCGACCAGAAGCTCGCCGTTCGACAGGCCAAGCGCCGAGAAGACATCGCCCGTCGCAACCGCGACGCGCGGATTGACCAGCACGCAATGCATGGCCGGCAATGGCAGCGGCGTCAGCTCTTCGCCGACACCCGCCATCAGGCAAGCGGTCGAGGCGACACAAACCGGAATATCGGCGCCGGTGTCGCGCGCGACCTCGGCGATGCGTTCGTCGTTCAGATCGAGATTGTTGGCTCGCGCCAGCAACCGCAGCGCCGCCGCCGCATCCGCCGAACCGCCGCCGATGCCGGCTGCCACCGGCAGATGTTTGTCCAACGTGAAATGCCCGGTCCGCAGGCCGCCAATCCGCTCCGCCAACGCGGCGGCAACGCGCATCACCAGATTGTCGGAGTGATCGCCGCACTCGCCGGCGCGCGGCCCGGTGACGGAGAGCGCGAGTTCAGACCCAGGCGTCAGCGACAAACTGTCTGCGCAGTCCGCGAACGCGACGAGGCTTTCCAGATCGTGATAGCCGTCGGTGCGCCGACCCAGCACCCGCAGCGTCAGATTGACCTTGGCCCGCGCCTTTTCGATCAGTGCAGCCATTGCCCCACCCGGAAACGTCGGCACGGCCTTGGCCCTGCACCGGCGTTCCGCCCCTCATGCCCTGAACGTTCTTGGGCTGCCTGCGGGCAGCCGTCAACCATCCACGGATGGTTAGCCGCCCTTGCCGTCCTTCTTGTCCTTGTCGGCGGAGGCGGCCGACGAGGTGTCTTCCGGCAAGCCATCGCGAATCTTGGCCTCGATCTTCGGCAGCTCTTCCGCCTCGGGCTTGAGGTCGCGGGCATGCGCCCACTGGAATTTGGCTTCCAGCGTGCGGCCGACGCGCCAGTAGGCATCGCCGAGATGGTCGTTGATGGTCGGATCCTCGGGCTTGAGATCGACCGCGCGCTCGAGATTCTTGACCGCGTCCTCGTAGTTGCCGACGCGATAGTAGGCCCAGCCCAGGGAATCGACGATGTAGCCGTCATCCGGCCGCTGTTCGACGGCGCGGCGGATCAGCTTCATGCCCTCGTCGAGATTGACGCCCTGATCGATCCAGGAATAGCCGAGATAGTTCAGTACATGCGGCTGTTCGGGCTGCAACTCGAGCGCTTTCTTCATGGACATTTCGGCCTTCGGCCACTGCTTCGAGCGTTCCTCGCAGATGCCGCGGAAATAATAGAACACCCAGGCGTTCTTCTCTGTGCCCTGCAGTTCCTTGACGCCCTGCGCATAGGTGTCGCTGCACTCGGCGAATTTCTTGCGGGCGCGCTCGACATTGCCGAGCGCCATGATCGATTCCTGATCGCGAGGATCTTCAGCGACCAGCCCTTTGAGAATCGTGATGGCCTCGTCGCTGCGCTCGACGCTGTCGAGATTGGTGGCGAGATTGATCTGGGCGTTGCGCTTGAGCGGCGAGCCCGCCGGCATGCGCTCGTACACCTTGATCGCCATCGCGGGCTTCTTCACCGTTTCGTACAGATCGGCCAGCGACAGCAGCGCCAGCGCGTGATCGGGTTGCAGATAGAGCGCAAGCTGGAGGTACACCAGCGCGAGGTCTTCGCCGCCGCGGCGGGTTAGCGATGCGCCGATGCCGTAAAGCGCCTCGGCGGCGCCGGCCTGCGGCGTGGCAACCAGCACGGGCAGCTTCTTGCCGGCTCGCACGTCCTTCATCGCATCGGCGATCAGCGGATGACGCGGCAGCTTCTTGTCGAACGCCTCGTAGATCGAAATCGCAGTGACGCCCGGCTGCGGGCTCTTGTTGCGCGACAGCCAGCGGGCATACGCATCGTTCATCCGCAGCGCCGAATCATCGAGCTTGAAAGCCCGTTCGAAGCGTGCGCCGGCGTCTTTCTGCTGGCCCGCGAGATCGAGCATCAGCCCGGTATGGAAGTCCTTGAAGATCGGGTACCATTCAGGTCCGGCGAGCTTGTCGATGCTGGCGACACCCTGCCGTGCTTCGCCAGCGCCGGCGCTGGCCCAGCCGGACAGCAACACCGCGACGAGGTCGGTGATCGGCCCGCGCACCGACTGATTGATGTTCTGCTGAGCGGCCGCATACTGCTTCATCTTCAGGGCGCGCACGCCGACGACGAGCCGCGCCACACGGTTGTTCTTGTCGATGACCAGAACGCGGTCGGCGAGCTTGGTGGCTTCCTCGATGTTGCCGTCGGCCAGCGACGAGATAAACGCACGGTCCAGCAGTTCGTTGTTCTTCGGATCAAGGCGCAAGGCATTGCGATAGAATTTCGCCGCAGCGGAGGCGTCGCGCTCGACGTTGGCGTGGCGGGCGGCCAGATAACTGCCGGCGTTGGTGAAGCTCTGATCGATCGAGAACGGACGCGATCCGGCATTCTGGTTGCGGATGTTGTCGCGCGAGGTTTGCGCGACGGCGCCCGTCGTGAGCAATCCGGCGGAAAGCGAAGCGGTTGCGAGGACGGCAATGGCTTTGCGTCGCATGGAAAAGGTCAGCATCTTGGTTCGCCGGCTCCAGATTTGGCAAAGGACCGGTTCAGCCCTGCCGAGCCGATCCATGATTAAAGCGTTTCGTATCAGCACGATCCCGAGTACCGGCGTCCGCTCGCAACCGCGCTCGTACAACGACCTTGCTCGAACAGCCGTGCCCGCGCCACTCGTCCTGCCCGGCGCATCGAACGACGCTTACCATGGCCGTTTTGGCCGCGAACCGCAAGGAAGCGCGGACCGGCCGGGACATTCGCAATTGTCACAGGTTCCAGAACCCGCACTGTGGCGTTATCGTGGCCGCGCACGGGCGATGTGCTTACATGCCCTGATAATTCGGGCCTCCGCCGCCTTCGGGCGGCACCCATGTGATATTTCCGTTCGGGTCTTTCACATCGCAGGTTTTGCAGTGGACGCAGTTCTGCGCGTTGATCACGAATTTGGGACCGCTGGCCTCCTCGACCCACTCATACACGCCTGCCGGACAGTAACGATTCGAGGGGCCGGCAAAGACATCGTGCTCCGATGATTTTTGCAGAGCCATATCCGCGACCTTGAGGTGAATCGGCTGGTCTTCCTCGTGATTGGTGTTCGACAGAAACACCGACGACAGCTTGTCGAAGGAAATCTTGCCGTCGGGCTTGGGATAGCTGATGCGCGCGCTCTGCTTGGCTGGATCGAGCGTCTTGGCGTCGCGCTTGCCGTGACCGATGGTGCCGAACACCGAGAAGCCGAGCGTATTGCACCACATGTCGAAGCCGCCGAGCGCCACGCCGACGATGGTGCCGAACTTCGACCACAGCGGCTTGACGTTGCGAACCTTGTGCAGATCCTGGCCGACCACCGATCCGCGCCAGGCGTTCTCGTATTCGATCAGTTCGTCGTTCATCCGCCCCGCTGCAAGCGCAGCCGCCAGATGCTCCGCCGCGAGCATGCCGCTGCCCATGGCGTTGTGAACGCCCTTGATGCGCGGCACGTTGACGAAGCCCGCCGCGCACCCGATCAGCGCGCCGCCGGGGAACGACAGCTTGGGCACCGACTGGTAGCCGCCTTCGGTGATCGCACGCGCGCCGTATGACAGGCGCTTGCCGCCCTCGAATACCGATCGGATCGAGGGATGCGTCTTGAAGCGCTGGAATTCGTCGAACGGCGACAGATACGGATCGTTGTAGTTGAGATGCAGAACGAAGCCGACAGCGACGAGGTTGTCGCCGTAATGATAGAGGAACGAGCCGCCGCCGGTGGAATTGTCGAGCGGCCAGCCGAACGAGTGCTGGATCAGGCCTTTCTTGTGCTTCGACGGATCGATCTGCCAGACTTCCTTCAGACCGATGCCGAACTTCGGCGGTTCGCTGTTGGCGTCGAGCTTGAACCTGGCGATCAGCGTCTTGGCGAGACTGCCGCGCGCGCCTTCAGCGAACAGCGTGTATTTGCCGAGCAACTCCATGCCGCGCGTGAATGAATCCTTCTGTTCGCCGTCGCGGCCGACACCCATGTCGCCGGTGGCGATACCCTTCACGTTGCCGCTGTCGTCGTAGAGAACTTCCGTGGCCGCGAAGCCCGGATAGATTTCGACGCCCAGCGCTTCGGCGCGCGGCGCCAGCCAGCGGCAGACGTCGCCGAGCGAGCCGATGTAGCAATGATGATTGTTCATCAGCGGCGGCATTGCGAAATTCGGCAGCCGGATCGCGCCGCCGGCCGTCATCCAGTAGAACTTGTCGTCGGTCACCTGCGTCTTGAGCGGGCAATCCGCGTCGTCGCGCCAGTCGGGCACGAGCTTGTCGAGGCCGACGGGATCGATCACCGCGCCAGACAGAATGTGCGCGCCGACTTCGGAGCCCTTTTCCACCACGACGACCGACAATTCGGGATTGATCTGCTTGAGCCGGATCGCTGCCGCGAGACCGGACGGTCCGGCACCGACGATCACGACGTCGAATTCCATGGACTCGCGCGGCGGCAAATCGGTGCTCATGACGGCTCTCTCGGCAGGGTCGGACGGTCAATTCAGAACATTTCCAAACGTTTCTTTCCGATTTTTCGCATCAGGACAACCCCGCCGCGCATCCAGCCTGATGTATGCCAGTGCATCCGCACGCCACGGCCATTTCGCCAGCAAGCGCGAAGGCTTAAGGTAGGTCTCCCAAACCGCAGTGCGGAATAGACAATCTCATGTCGACCTCGTTTCCCGAGCGCCCGCCGACGGCGCGCGACCTGCTCGCCTTCTATCTGGAGGCCGGAGTCGATTGCGCATTGAACGACGAGGCGATCGACCGGCTGTCGGAAGCGCATCAGCCTGCTCCCGAACGCGCGGCGGAGACGCCTGTGCGAGCGCTGCCACCTCGCGCCACGACAACCCCAGCGCCGCCACCGCGCGTGGCGGCCGCACCGCCTCCGGACATTGCCGCGGCGACCGCACGCGATGCCGCCGACACGGTCAATACGCTGGATGAACTGCGCGAACTGCTCGACGCCTTCGACGGCTGCGCCCTGAAGGCCACCGCAACAAGGCTCGTTTTCAGCGATGGCAATCCCGAGGCAAGGATCATGTTCGTCGGCGAAGCGCCCGGCCGCGACGAGGACATCGAAGGCAAGCCGTTCGTCGGTCGCTCCGGCAAGCTGCTCGACCTGATGATGGGCGCCATCGGGCTCGACCGCACCAGGGTCTACATCGCCAATGTCATTCCGTGGCGGCCACCCGGCAACCGCACGCCGACGCCGCAGGAAACGCAGATCTGTCTGCCATTCATCCGCAAGCAGATCGAACTGGTCGATCCGGACGTGCTGGTGTGCCTGGGTAATCCGTCATCGCAGACGCTGCTCAACACCCGAGAAGGCATCATGAAAACCCGCGGGCGATGGGTGCCGTTCGACACCGGCAAGCGCGTCATCCGCGCGATGCCGACGTTCCATCCGGCCTACCTGCTGCGCTCGCCGATCTACAAGCGCCTCGCCTGGCAGGATTTGCGCGCGATCCGATCGGCGCTCAGCGGGTCGGTGTCGCCCGGTTGAAGGTTTCCGCGAGACCCGGTGACGGCAACGACACCTTGGTGGCGAGCCCAAGCAGCATCAGCAAACGGATCGTGATCCACGACAGATCGAACTCCCACCATTTGTGGCCGTGCCGGGCCGAATTCGGATCGGCATGGTGATTGTTGTGCCAGCCTTCGCCGCCGGCCAGAAACGCCACGATGAAATTGTTGCGGCTGTCGTCGGGTGTGTTGAAGGTGCGGTAGCCCCAGATATGGCTGACCGAGTTCACTGCCCAGGTCGTGTGCCAGACAAAGACCGTGCGCGCCGGGCCGCCCCAGATGAAGAGACTGGCTCCGAACTGGTGCGCCTCGATAACGGAGTCACCCGCTATGAGGCGAGCGAGCAGGCCGGCGGCGTAGAACAACAGCCACGACGCCACCGTGACCTTCATCCAGTTCTTGCGCGCCTCGAGCTTCACATAGAACGGATCGCGCAGCAGGTCGCGCGCATAGCGATCGATCATCACCGCGGGCTTCATATCCGGCGGGCGCACCAGCAGCCAGCCGAAGTGGGACCACAGGAAGCTCTTGACCGGCGAATGCGGATCGAGCTCATCGTCGGCATGGTGATGGTGGCGGCGATGAACCGCGACCCAGAACGGCGGTGAGAACTGAAGGCAGCACGCACCGAGAAGCGCGAGGGTGTGCTCGAGCCACAGCGGGCACGCGAACGAACGGTGCGTCAGCAGCCGGTGAAAACCGACATTGATGCCAAGCACGCCGAAAACATAGATACCGGCGGCGAACAGCGCGACGCCGGTCCAGCTGAAGAACCACGGCACGAGAACGAGCGCCGCCAGAAGGTGGACGACGATAAATCCGATCAGCGTATCGGTCTTGAGCTTCATCCAGTCTCGTCCCATTCGGTTTGCGCGGGAGGCAGGCTCGCCGGCCCCGGGCAACAACCCATCGTTCGTTCTGGCTGCTGCAACCTGCGGCAGTCGTGACATCGCCGGATCGGAAGCGCTCACGAAGGATTGAAAGTCCCTCTGCCGCTGAATTGGCCGCGGCTGCGTGAGCGCGCTTGCGTGAAATCCGCTTGCCGCTCTATGTATGCCGCCCGTTCATCAGAAAGGCGACGCCATGCTTAAATTCTATTTCAACGGCTCCCCTAACCCCACCAAGATTGCACTTTTTCTCGAGGAAGCCGGTTTACCCTACGAAGCTGTGGCGATCGATACCCGAAAAGGCGACCAGTTCAAGCCGGAATTTCTCGCAATCAATCCAAACGGCAAGGTACCGGCGATCTCCGATGACGGCAACATCGTGTTCGACAGCAACGCGATCCTGCTCTACCTCGGCGAGAAGACAGGCAAGTTCATGCCTTCGAATACGCCCGCCAACCGCGCGCAGCTTCTGTCGTGGCTGATGTTCGTCGCGACCGGCGTCGGACCGTTTTCGGGCCAGGCGGTGCATTTCAGGCACTTCGCGCCGGAGAAGGTGCCCTACGCCATCAACCGCTACGTATTCGAAGCAAGACGCCACTACGGCATTCTCAACGATCATCTCGCCGGCAAGACATACATGGTCGGCGACACCTATACGATCGTCGATATGGATGTGTGGGGCTGGGCGCGAATGATCCCGTTCATTCTCGGCGAAGACGAGTGGGCCAAGTTTCCGAACCTCAAGCGCCTGCACGACGCCGTTCAGGCGCGTCCGGCGGCTGCGCGCGCCATCGCGCTGAAGGACAAGTTCACCTTCAAGGCCGAGATGGACGACGAGGCACGGCGCAACATGTTCAAGCACCTCGCGGCCTGAACGACTCTTGCTGTTGCATATCGTCCTCTTGCATATCGTCATGGCCGGGCTTGTCCCGGCCATCCACTTCTCTCTCGGTGAGATAGTGGCCAAGACCTGACGCCCGGCACAAGGCCGGGCGTGACGGAGTCCGATTTACTACAGTGAACTGGCGCTAAAGCCGTTTCGGCCGCACGATCGCCCAGCCCACGCGCAGCGGCGATTGCCGTCCGTTGACCAGTTGCCCGAACGTCTGAGGCACCTCGGGGGCGATCCCCGGAAAGCGTTGAAGAACGTCGGCCGGCGGCGTCCCCGCCGTATCCGCCGCGCGCCAGACCACGATGCCGCCGGTGGCGTTGAAGCGTGCCGCATCGATCCATGGGGAACGTTCGGGCGCAGTGTCAAAAAACACATGCGGCCTGGAGGGGGCGGCAAAACCGATCAGCGTGGTGAAATCCGGATCGCCCGCCACCGCACGCAGCGGCTGATTGGTCCGGCGCTGATAATTCTCGGAAAAGAAGCGCCCGATTTCGCCGGCCGAAATCGCCGTCCTGATCTCGCCCGCTTCGGTCCACGGCTGGATCAGCGCCTGCGCGGTGACGCCGGCGGCGGGCGCCAGCACGATGGCGAGCCAGACCGTGCGCAGGAATTTCTGCCGCCGCAGATAGATCAGGTCGCCCGCGGCGATCGTGAAGGCGAGGCCTGACACCGCGAGCGCCACGCCCGCGCCGCCGAACACCCGATCGGAACCGAACAGCGCCGAGATCAGGCTGCCCGCGATCGCCGGCGCCAGCGCAAAATAGAACACGAACTGCTTCGCAAAGCGGTCCACCGGCGGGCGGAAGATCAGCGGCGCTTCCTCCGGCTTGCGCGCAAGCCGGGACGAGTTCAGCACGATCAGCAATGCGGCCCCGGCCAGCGACAGCAACAAGCCGCCGAACAGCGTCGCCAGCAGGCGTGCCCGATCGCTCAGGTCCGCGACGGCCGGGAGCTGCGGCAACGCGGGCACGCCGTTGCGCAGCAGCCAGATCAGGTGAGGCAATGCGAGAGCGGCGATCACCAGCAGCGCGAACAGCGGATCGAGCGAGGTAAAGGCGCGGCGGCCGCGCTCGGTCGCGACAAAGAAGACAACCACCAGCGCCAGCAGCACGATCGCTGCCGATGACGTCAGCAACAGAAGTCCGGCCTCGATCGACAGCGCGAACCATGCGTTGCGGCGCCCCTGACCTGCGATCCGCCATGTGTGCAGCAACAGCAATGCCCACAGCGGCCGCGCCAGCACGTCCGGTCCGAATTCGACGCCGGGAAAGCTGAACACGGCGACGGTCGTGGTGAGGAGGATCGCGATCACCGCCTGCTGTCCGCCGACGATGGCGCGCGCCAGCAGGAACAGCGCCCACAACATCACGACGAGACAGGCCTGCGCCAGCACGTAGACGCCGAAGATGCTGTTGCCCGCGAGACGGAAAGCAATGTCGCCAAGCCAGAATGCCAGCGGCGGACCGAGCGGCGTGCCAAGCGGATACTCGCGCCCATAGGTCAGCAGCAGCGCGACGTCACCCGGCGGGCTGCGATACAGCAGCATCGGCACCGAAAGCCAGAGCCCAGCCATCAGCAGGGCCACGATCCAGAACATCAGGCGCGGACGGGCGCGCAGGAGTTCGACGATCAGGGACGTGAAGCGCATGAAAGCCCGGCGGATGAGGTGGCAAGCCGTGTGTAAAGCGCTGCGGCCTATCAGGCAACCGGACGCAGCTCCGGACCCGGATCAGCCCGTTCCGACGCCTGCAGCATGGCGGCCACCGGCGCGAACAGCCGGCGGTGATGCACGGTCGGGCCGAGCCGCCGCAACGCCTCCAGATGCACCGGCACGCCATAACCCATGTGAGTTTCGAAGCCGTATCCGGGATGGTCGAGGGCGAGCTTGCACATCAGCCGGTCGCGCGCGACCTTGGCCACGATCGAGGCCGCCGCGATCGAGACAACCAGTGCGTCTCCCCCGATCACCGCCTCGCAATCGCAGTTCACGTCGAGCCGGTCGCGGCCATCGACGAACACATGGCGCGGAGATTCAGGCAACGCATGCACCGCACGCGCCAGCGCCCACAGCGAAGCACGCAGGATGTTGTCGCGCTCGATGCGCGCCACGGACGCAACCGTCACAGCGACGGCCGCGGTGGCGCAAATCTCGTCGAACAGTTCCTCGCGCCGCGCCCGCGTCAGCTTCTTGGAATCGTCGAGGCCTCTCGGAATCCGCTTCGGATCGAGCACGACCGCGGCCGCCACCACGGGGCCCGCCAGCGGCCCTCGCCCGGCCTCGTCGCAACCGGCGACCGGCCCTGTGCCGCTTTTGATCAACGCACGCTCGCGCCGAAAACTCGGCGGCGGCGACGGCTGTTTTCCGGCTGCAGCTTTTGCGGATCGAATCATGCCGTGATGGTGCGGATCGCAGCGCCGGGACACAACGGAGAAAATCGCGGTCTGCCCGCTATTCGCGTTCCTTGAGCATGATCTGATCCGAAAACCGGTTTCCACTTTTCGGGATCATGCTTTCCGGGGAGCATGATCTGATCCGAAAACCGGTTTCCACTTTTCGGGATCATGCTCGTCGGTTCCGCCATTCGTCGGATGACATCACATATACGCTGCGCGGCGGGCGGGTCGGCGACGTCACGTCCTTCAGGAAGCGCATGCCGAGCTTGGTCAGCGCATGAATCGACGCCGCATTGCGCGGTTCGACCAGCCCGAGCAGGCGCTGGCAGCCAAGCTCCTCGAAGCCCATCGCCAACTGCGCATCGCCAATTTCGGTGGCGTAGCCTTTGCCCCATGCCTGCTTCGCCATGACGAAACCGATCTCAAGGTCGTCTGCCTCCAGCGCCTTGCAGGGAAACAGGCCGGCGAAGCCTATGATATTGCCGTTGGCCTTTTCGGTCAGAATAGCGATGCCGGTGCGACTGATCCCGAACGTGAAGTGTTCGCGCATGAATGATTCAGCGCGCTCCATGGTCATGACGTTGCCGAGGAAAACGTTGCGCATCACGTCCGTATCGCCGAAGACACGTTCATGCATCACGGCAATGTCGGCGTCGGCCGCCGCGCGCAGCACAAGTCGTCGCGTTGTGAGGATCACAAGAGGCGCTGGGGACGTTGAAGAACTGCTGCCGGTCATGACGCGGGGGTTTAGAACAAACCGGCTGATCCCGATAGATCGGGTCTGAAAGACCAGCGGCCGAAAGATCAGCAGTCGAAAGATCAGCGGTCGAAAGATCGGTAATCGAAAGATCAGTCCGGCAGACGAACGCGGCCGTCGGCCATCACTTCGATACCCGGCGCGACCACCACTTCCCATGGATGCCCGTCCGGATCGCTGAAATAGCCGGAGTACCCGCCATAGAACGTGGCATGAGCCGCTTTGAGCAACTTCGCTCCTTTGGCGATGGCAAAGTTGAGCGTCAAATCGACCTCGTCGTTGCTATTGCAATTCCAGGCCAGCGTCGAGCCGCGAAAGCCCTGCGGCCGCGGCTCGGCTGGGAGTGCGGCATCCTCCGCCAGCGAATCCCAGGAAAACAGCGCCAACGCCGAACCGCCGGTCTCGTAAAACGCAACGGCGTCGTTGCTGAACTTTCTCTTGAAACCCAGCCCATCGTAAAATGCGACGCTGCGTTTCAGATCGGTCACACCGAGCGTGACCACGGTCAATCGTGCGGCCGGCACACCACTCATACGCAACATTCCCTCAGAACAGATTGAGTTGTTCGCTGCCAGCCTTCGGACGCGCGAAGTGATCGGTGGTCAGCTTGCTGCGGCGTTTGTTGAGCCCGAGCCTGTCGCAGGCGATCTCGAACCGGCGTCCGATCATCCAGGCTATCGGCCCGGTGCCTTTCATGCGCGTGCCCCACTGCGAATCGTAGTCGCGGCCATCGCGCATGTCGCGGATCAGGGTAAAGACGTGGCGATAGCGGTCCGGATAATTCGCCATCAGCCATTCGCGAAACAGATCGCGCACCTCCAGCGGCAGGCGCAGCAGTATGTAGCTCGCCTCCGGCACGCCTATATGCGCCGCCGAATCGAGAATCCGCTCGATTTCCTGATCGTTGAGCGCCGGAATGATCGGCGACACCATGACCTTGGTCGGAATGCCGGCCTCGGTCAGAATCTTCAGCGCCTCGAGCCGCTTCGACGGCGTCGATGCGCGCGGCTCCATGGCGCGCGCGAGCTTCGCATCCATCGTCGTCACCGAGATGCCGACCTTGACCAGATTGCGCTTCGCCATTCGCGAAAGAATGTCGAGGTCGCGCACGACCAGCGCCGACTTGGTGACGATGCCGACCGGATGACCGGTCCGCTCCAGCACCTCGAGAATGCCGCGCATGATTTCATGATCGCGCTCGATCGGCTGATACGGATCGGTATTGGTGCCGATCGCGATCATGCGCGGCTCGTAACCCGGCGCGGCCAGTTCCTTCTCCAGCAGCAACGGCGCATCCGGCTTGACGAACAAACGGCTCTCGAAATCGATCCCCGGCGACAGCCCGAGATAGGCATGGGTCGGCCGGGCAAAACAGTAGACGCAACCGTGTTCGCAGCCGCGATAGGGATTGATCGAACGATCGAAGCCGATATCGGGAGAATCGTTGCGGGTGATGACCTTGCGCGCTGTGTCGACCGTCACGCTGGTCTTGAACGGCGGCAAATCTTCCAGACTTTGCCAGCCATCGTCGAAAACAACGCGCGCCTCGGCCTCATACCGGCCGCTGGCATTGGACTGCGCGCCGCGTCCGCGCCGCCTGTCGCGCTCGATCGCGACGGCCAGTTCGGGAAATGGAGCCAGTTCGGGAAATGGAGAAAGCGCACCCGCCGGTTCGGAGGGCGCCGTGACCGGCGGGTGCTTGAGGGCAACAGAGGATGCTCGGCTCATGGAGCGAACATATCACGCTATGAGAACAAATCAAGAACACACTTTCGCGTGTCCACCGCTTTCCCAAGGTAACCGGCACCGGAAACGGGCCGTACCTCGCCTGTCACATCCCTCCATGCGGAGTTTTTCGCCATGCGCATTCCGGCCCTGATCGTCCTGTCCGCATTCACGCTGGGAGCGGCCGATGCACGTGCGGATGCAGGCTGGGAATTCTGTTCGGTGCTTTATCTGAAAGGGGCCGCCGAACCGGAATGTAACTTCCGCACGTACGCCCAATGCCAGGCGGCGATATCCGGCCTTGGCGGGTCCTGTATCAACAATCCGTATCCGCGGTTGACGAAGCAGCAAACAGCGCCGAAGGATAAACGGAGGTAACGGAGGCTGGGGAGCCACGAACAAGGACCATCCGCGATGCGAAAACTTCTGATCTCGGCTGCGCTGGCTGCAATCACGTCAATCGCAATATCAGACACCGGAATGGCGCAGCAAACAGGCACCGCACCGTTCTGCGTGAGTTATTACACATCGAGCAATATCATCACGCGATGCGAGTACAGCTCGTTCGAGCAGTGCCAGGCGCTCAACGACGGCAGAAACAACACCTGCTCGGTAAACCCTTACTATAAGCAGCAGCCTTCCGGATCACGCCGCGGCTACTGACGCGCCGATCAATTGCAACCGGCTACGGTTCGACGCTCGCCGCTTCGCGGTCGTTGATACTTGCTCACACGGCTTCACGAAAGAAACGCCGCGATGTGTTTGCGGCCGTGACAAAAGACACGTTCGTGTGTTGCGGTAACGGCGCAGAGCAGACCTGCGTACTCCTCGGTACTGAAATAACAACAGAGGAGATGCCAAATGCGCGCCAAATTACTTGGAGCAGTTCTGTCTGCAGCTGCCGCAATCGTCGTCGCCGAACCGAGGCCGGCCGCTGCGGATGCCGGATGGGAAGTATGCGCCCTTCTCTATCGCGAGGGCGGTCCCATTACACAGTGCGATTTCCGGACCTTTGAACAGTGCCGAGCAACCGCTGGAAACGGGGGAACCTGCTACACAAATCCGCAGCCACGCTCGATCGACCGGTCGTTCGCGCGGGCGCCGCGAAACAACCGCTAGACCCGCAAAAACCAGGCTCAAACAAAGCCGGGCCGGCGCGACGCGCAATGGCGGCAAATGCTCCGGTTGCCTGCAAAAGCTGCAACCGGAGGGCTGTTCTGACTGTGACAAGATGATAACGGTACAGCATTTCCCGGATCGGATTGATTAGCCGGATATGCTGAGCGTTATCATCGCCACCGGCGAGGCAGAGCAGCCCGTCGTTGCAACACTGGCCGCGCTGGTTCCCGGCGCGACGGCCGGACTCGTCAGCGAAGTTCTGCTGGTCGATCGAACCGGATCCGAGGCGATCGAGCGCGTCGCAGATTTCGCCGGCTGCGGTTATCTGGCGATCGATGACGGCACCCGGGCCGCGGCGCTGGCCGCCGGTGCGCGGCAGGCGCGCTCGCCATGGCTGATGTTCCTCCATCCGGGCGCGATTCTGGATCAGGGCTGGATCGACGAAACCTCGCAATTCATGAAAGGTGTTGCGATCAGCGGCAACACCAAGGCCGCGATCTTCCGCTATGCCCGCTCGCCCTACGCGCCGACCGGACTGCGCGAGGGCGTGAAATCCGTCGCGCGCATGCTGACGGGCCCCTCCGCCGATCAGGGCTTGCTCATCACGCGGGCCCACTACGACACCCTCGGCGGATACTCGCCGACGGCGCGCCGCTCCGAGAAAAAGCTGCTGTCGCACCTCGGCCGGTCCGGCCGGGCGCTGCTGCGGACCCGCATTTTCGTGCCCGCAACGGTCGACCGCAATTAGTTGACTCAGTCAACAATATGGACAAGAGTACCTGCGCATTTCATGCAGGTGGCATCGCCATGGCGCCCTCGCCCCGCCCGGCCGACGAAACTGACATCGCCGCAATCCGGCGCTTCAACCGCTTCTACACCCGCACCATCGGCGTGCTCGATCATCATATTCTGAAAAGCCCGTTCTCGCTGACCGAGGCGCGCGTGTTGTATGAGCTGGCGCATCGCGACAACATCACGGCAAAAGAGATCGGCGCCGACCTTGGTCTCGATTCCGGCTATCTCAGCCGCATCATCCAGACCTTCCTCGACAGCAAGCTGATCACCCGAACCGCCGTGACGCAAGACCGGCGGCAATTCCGCCTCGCGCTGACGGCCAAAGGCCGAACGGCGTTCGTCAAACTCGACAGCAGGTCGCGCGACAGCGCCGCCAGCCTGCTCGGCCAACTGCCTGCGGGCCACACCGCGCAGTTGATCGACGCGATGGCAACCATCGAGCGCATGCTCGATCCGGACGCGGGTCGCATGAAGCCGGTGCTGCGCACCCACCGCCCCGGCGACATGGGCTGGGTCACATCGGAGCACGGCCGCCAATATGCCGAGCAATATGGATGGGATATCTCGTTCGAAGGCATGGTGGCGGACATCGTCGCGAAATTTCTTGCCACCTACGACGCCTCTTGCGAGCGCTGCTGGATCGCGGAAGTCGATAGCCGCCCGGCCGGCTCGGTTTTTCTGGTGAAACAATCGCGCGAGATCGCGAAGCTGCGGCTGCTGATCGTACATCCCTCCGCACAGGGACTCGGCGCCGGCAAGATGATGGTCGGCGAATGCATCGCGTTCGCGCGCGCCAGCGGTTATCGCAAGATCACGCTGTGGACCCAGAGCATACTCGCGGCAGCGCGCGGCATCTATCAGAGCGCCGGATTCGTTCTCGTCGGCAGCGAACCGCATCACAGCTTCGGCCAGGATCTGATCGGCGAGACCTGGGAGCTGACGCTTTAGCGTTTCAGTTCAATTTCGTCATGGCCGGGCTTGACCCGGCCATCCACGTCTTTTCTTGCAACCGTCTGCGAAGATGTGGATGCCCGGCACAAGGTTTATGCTCGGGCCAGCCGAAGGCTGGACCCGGGTGCCGGGCATGACGGATGATGAGTGTCGCGAGACCGTATCAATCTCACACATGTGCTAGACGGAGGCGCCTTTTGCCTTCGGACGGCGCAGATGCTCGTCGAGGCGCGGCATGATCTCGACGAAGTTGCACGGCTTCGAGCGATAATCGAGCTGATGTGCGAGAATGCCGTCCCAGCCATCGCGGCAGGCCCCGGGCGATCCCGGCAGGCAGAAGATATAGGTAGCCCCCGCCACGCCGGCGGTCGCACGGCTTTGAATGGTCGAAACGCCGATCTTGGCGTGGCTCAGCATGTGAAAGGCGATGGAGAAGCCGTCCATGCGTTTTTCGAACAGCGGCTCGATCGCTTCCGGCGTCACGTCGCGGCCGGTGAAGCCGGTGCCGCCGGTGGTGATGATCGCATCGATCCCGGCGTCGGCGATCCAGATCTTCACTTGCGCGCGGATCGCATCGATGTCGTCAGTCACGATGCCGCGCGCGGCGAGCTTGTGGCCCGCCGCGGTGAGACGATCAGCGAGCGTCGTGCCGGATTTGTCGTCGGCCAGCGCGCGCGTATCGGAGATCGTCAGCACCGCAATATTGAGCGGGATGAATTGGCGCGGCGGAGCTGTGTCAGTCATCTTTAAAGACGTTGCGCGCCGAACGTGTTGCAGGACTCGATCGTTCCCTGCTGATAGCCGGTCATGAACCAGCGCTTGCGCTGTTCGGCCGAGCCATGGGTGAACGAGTCCGGCACGACGCGGCCCTGCGCCTTGCGCTGAAGTGTGTCGTCACCGATCGCGGTCGCCGTCTGCAGCGCGGCGTCGATATCGCCCTCCTCCAGGAATTTCGGAGTCTTCTTGAGCTGACGATTGACCCACATGCCGGACAGGCAATCCGCCTGCAATTCGACCATCACCTGCAAGCGATTGGATTCCGCGCGGCTACCGGCCTGCTGCTGCATCTCGTTAACGCGCGGAAGGATGCCGAGGATATTCTGGATATGATGTCCTGCCTCGTGCGCGATGATGTAGGCAGCCGTGAACTTGCACGCGCTACCCGAACAACCGCGGAACTTGGTCTCGACCTCGCGGAAGAAATTGGTGTCGAGATAGATCAGCCGGTCCGGCGGACAATAGAATGGTCCCATCGCCGACTGCGCGCGGCCGCACCGGCCGCCATTGGTGGCATTGCGGAACAGCACGATACGCGGGCCCTGATAACGCCGTCCGCTCGACTGGAAAATTTCGGTCCAGCGATCGTCGATCGATCCGAGCGTCGCGGAGATGAGGTCGCCCATCTCGTCCTTGGGCGCGCCGGTTTTGGCCGGTCCCGAACGCCGCTCGGTCTGAATGGTCGGCGCACCACCGCTGCCGCCAGTCAGAATTTCCGCGCCGCCGATCAGGAGCCGCGGATCGATGCCCAAAGCCCATCCGACCAGACCCAGCACGACGATCGTCCCGATGCCAAGTCCGCCGCCGCCCGTCGGAATGCCGAACCCGCCACCGCCGCCACCGAAGTCGCCGCCGCCGTCGTCACGCCGGTCGTCGATGTTGTCGCTGCGGCGAAAATCATCGTAACGCATGGCGCAAGTCCCTCATTTCAATCCGATGCGGCGCATTGACCGTCATATGGACGGCAGTCTGGCGCATTTCCATTGTCTTAACAAATAGCGCGCCCGGCAAAAATTGCCTAGCTCGGCGCGACAAGAAGTTTTTCCGATAAACCTGCCGTTTACCTCGCGCCGTCATGATCGCCGCAGTCGGTTTAGTTAGTCCCGCGTCGCCGGCTGCGTCGCCTGAGTCGAGTTTGAGTCATGGGTGTGTCGCGTCGCGGGGCGTCTGCAAAGGCGCCCCGCAGTCATTTTGAATCCGGCAGCAAATCCGGTTCTGGCAGCCGCATCATTCTCGGCGATTGCGTCGCCGAGATGTCGAAGCTGCCGGCAGGCTCCGTGGATCTGGTGTTTGCCGATCCGCCGTACAATCTGCAGCTCAAGGGCGAACTGAAGCGCCCCGACGAATCCCATGTCGACGCGGTCAACAACGACTGGGACAAGTTCTCGTCGTTCGCCGCCTATGACGATTTCACCCGTGCCTGGCTGCTGGCCTGCCGCCGCCTCATGAAGCCATCGGCGACGCTGTGGGTGATCGGCTCCTATCACAATATCTTCCGCGTCGGCTCGATCATGCAGGATCTCGGATTCTGGGTGCTCAACGATATCGTCTGGCGCAAATCCAATCCGATGCCGAATTTCCGCGGCCGACGCTTCACCAACGCTCATGAAACCATGATCTGGGCGGCGCGCGACGAGAACGCCAAGGGCTATACGTTCAACTACGAAGCCCTGAAAGCCGCCAACGAAGACGTGCAGGCCCGCTCGGACTGGCTGATCCCGCTCTGCACCGGCGACGAACGCCTCAAGGGCAAGGACGGCAAGAAGGTTCATCCGACGCAGAAGCCGGAAGGTTTGCTCGCGCGCGTGCTGCTGTCGTCATCGAAGCCCGGCGATCTGGTGATCGATCCGTTCAACGGAACCGGCACCACAGGCGCGGTGTCAAAACGCCTCGGCCGCCGCTACATCGGCTTCGAGCGCGACGAGACCTATGCGAAAGCCGCCGAAGAGCGCATCCAGACCATCGAACCGCTGCCCGAAGCCACGCTTGCTCCGTTCATGACCGCGCGCGATGCCCCGCGCGTGGCGTTCTCCGAACTGATCGAGCGCGGCATGATTTCGCCCGGCACCAGGCTGGTCGATTCCAAGAAGAAGCACGGCGCGCTGGTTCGCGCCGACGGCGCGATTATGCTCGGCGACAAGGTCGGCTCGATCCACCGCATGGGCGCTGTGGCTCAGGGGTCCGAGGCCTGCAACGGCTGGACCTACTGGCACATCGAGACCAAGAAAGGTCTCAAGCTGATCGACGACCTGCGCGCCGAAATCAGAAAAGAGATGGCGGCGGTTTAGGCAACCAGTTCCTAGCTAGACGCTCTCAACTTCCACGATAATTTCATTGAGCTCGGCTAGTATAACGCCCACCGCACTACTCAGAAACGCCCCAAAAACAGGACTATTTTTACCCGTTAGATTTTGACTGAGAAGAAGTCCAAACTGGAACTGAGCATCTCTCAAATCCCCATGCTCTTTGGTCATTTGCAAAATCGCGGCTCTATAAACGCGAAATCGTCCTTGATAAGCAGCGACTGCTTCTGACAATGGCGATCTGATGCCATTCGATTCAATATTCATTTTGAGAACGTTCAACGAAATTTTATCTGCAATATCTGATTTCGCACTAATTTGGCTAAACTGAAAAATCGAATGAACTGTCAGCGATAGTACGAAATATACGATTTCCGGCATCCGAATATCTTCGCGATTCAGCCCGACCTCAGCGAATTTTGAAAGTCGATCATAGATAGATGTCTGACAGCCGATGGCTTCGTTAGTCAGCTCTTCAATTAGATCGTCGGGCCTAATTTCAAAATTGCCACTTACAATACGAGCAATTCTAGTAGCGTGCCTTCTAGGCTTTTGAAAATTGATCTTCTCAATACTCTGCCTAATTCGAGGATCGGCCAACGACATCCCAAACTGACTTTTGGTATGAGCAGCTATCGCCTCGTATATCAGCTCCGGAAAGCCCGACACCTCTCTATTCACGCCGCCGAATAGCGGATTGCTCACCATCGAGTAATCACGGGGCGATAGTTTAGATTTCCGAGGATGATACATATCCAGGAACAGTATATCCCAAGAAGCTCCATCCATTGTCACACATTCATAAATATCAATTTCGTTGATTGATCGCACCCTATGAAATAGCAGGCGCTGTTCGCCAAAACGCAATGACGAGAGATAAACCATTTCTCCAATGGGGCCATTGACCGGAATTGGATTTTTTATTGACTGCCCAAACGGGCCAACACCAGCAGAAATACAGTCAACATTCGTCCCTGCCAACAATCGAGCTCTCAATGGCTCCGGGTATAGGGCAAGCTGCTCAGCATCATTTTCGAGCAGGTAACTGATCTTCTCAAAAATGCGCTCGACCTCAGGTGACAAACCCGAAGTCTTTTTTGAGAACGGCCATACCATAACGTTGTCTCGACAAAAAATGTAGACGGAGACTAGACCAAACTCTTGCTGTGCAGCAACAGCCAGCCCAGCCTGAACGCAGGCACCTTCGACCAAGAAGGGTCTCAAGCTGATCGACGAGCTGCGCGCCGAAATCCGCAAGGAAATGGCGGCGGTCTGAGTTTAATCTCGGCGTCCGGTATCGGTCATTGAGAGCAAAGCGAAGCAATCCATCTTTCGTCGCAACAAGATGGATGCCCGGATCAAGCCCGGGCATGACGATGGAAGCCCTTCGCGGTTGCCCCCAAACGCTGTCCCGTGTCATGAACGCCTCGTACCGAGAGGCGTAGCATGACAGTTCTCATCGCGGGCGGCGGCATCGGCGGACTGACTCTGGCGCTCAGCCTTCATCAGATCGGCGTGCCGTGCCGCGTGTTCGAGAGCGTGCCGGAACTCAAACCGCTTGGCGTCGGCATCAACGTGCTGCCTCATGCGGTGCGCGAATTGATCGAACTCGGGCTGCACGACAGGCTCGATGCGTCCGGCGTCCGCACCAAAGAGCTCGCCTACTTCTCCAAGCACGGCAAACCGATCTGGAGCGAAGCGCGCGGCATCGAGGCGGGGTACAAGTGGCCGCAGTTCTCGATCCATCGCGGCACGCTGCAAACCATCCTGCTCGACGCCGCGATCGAACGGCTCGGCCGCGACAACATTCTCACCAGCCATCACCTGTCGCATTTCAAGGAAATCGACGGCGGCGTGCGCGCGAGCTTCGTTGACAAGACCACCGGCAACAATGCGGGCATTTATGACGGCACGCTGCTGATCGCCGCCGACGGTATCCATTCCGCCATCCGCGAAAAGCTGTACCCGGACGAAGGTCCGCCGATCTGGAACGGCCGCATCCTGTGGCGCGGCATCACTCCGGGCGATGCGTTCTTGTCCGGCCGCACCATGATCATGGCCGGGCATCAGATCCTGAAGTTCGTCTGCTATCCGATCTCGAAGACGCCTGACGCCAATGGCAAATACCTGATCAACTGGGTCGCCGAGCGGCATCTCGATCCGGATTACAAGTGGCGGCGCGAGGATTACAACCGCACCGCCAGGCTCGACGAATTCCTGCCGTGGTTCGAGGACTGGCGCTTCGACTGGCTCGACGTGCCGGCTCTGATCCGCAACTGCCCGCATCCTTACGAATATCCGCTGGTCGATCGCGATCCGGTCAACCGATGGACCTTCGGCCCGATCACGCTGATGGGCGACGCCGCGCACCCGATGTATCCGATCGGCTCGAACGGCGCATCGCAGGCGATCCTCGATGCGCGCACCATCACACGCGAAATCCTGAAGCATGGCGAAACGCAGACCGCGCTGGAAGCCTATGAGGCCGAACGGCGGCCCGCGACCACCGACCTTGTGATGCTCAACCGCAAGAACGGCCCCGAACAGGTCATGCAGCTGATCGAGGAGCGCGCGCCGGACGGCTTCAAGGTCGTCACCGACGTGCTGTCGCAGCAAGAGCTGGAAGACATCGCCAACAACTACAAGCGCGTCGCCGGTTTTCAGGTCGAGGCGCTCAACGCCAAGCCGCCGATCGTGACAATGCCGCCGCCACCGGTGATATCGAGCGCGGGATAATTCGGCCGTCATTGCGAGCGCCCGCGAAGCAATCCATTTCCTGGTGCCGACCTGTACTGCTTCGTCGCTAAGCTCCTCGCAAAGACGCCGACCGGTCATTGCCCAGCCCGTGCGCGACGACCTTGCGCATCACATTCGGCAACGCCTCGTCCTTTACCGTATCAATCGCGACCCAGCGCATTCCCCCGGGCGCGCGGGTGCGTGCGGGAACGCTGGCCGTATAGACCGCAAGCTCCAGCGGAAAATGCGTGAATACGTGCGTCACCACGCCCGCCCTGCGATGCCACCTGCTTGCACCTTTGATTGCAGGCGCCTGCTTCAGCGCGGCCTTGTCGTCATGCCCGACCAGCCAGTCCGAGGTCGGCACTTCTGTCATGCCGCCGAGCAGGCCTTTCGCCGGCCGCGTGCGCAAAAGCAGTTCCTGGCCGCGCGTGACGACAAACGCCGCGCCACGCCGCAACTCTCCGGTTTTCTTGCGCGCTTTAAGCGGAAACGTCTCCTGATCGCCGCGCGCGAGCGCCGCGCAGTCATCATTCAAGGGGCATAACGAACACGCGGGCTTCTTTGGCGTACAGATCGTGGCGCCAAGGTCCATCAGCGCCTGCGCGCTGTCGCCCGCCAGCGCCGGCCCGAGCAGCGTCCCGGCGAGTTGCTTGATGCGCGGCTTCGCTTGCGGCAGCGATTCCTCGACAGCGAACAAACGCGACACCACGCGCTCGATGTTGCCATCCACCGGCATCGTTCTGCGGTCGAACGCGATCGCGGCAATCGCGGCGGCGGTGTATGGCCCGATGCCCGGCAACGTGAGCAAGCCTTGTTCGGTGTCAGGAAAACGCCCGGCGTGGTCGCGCATCACCGCGACAGCACAGGCATGCAGGTTGCGCGCACGCGAGTAGTACCCAAGCCCGGCCCACATCCTCAAGACGTCGTCGAGCGATGCGCCGCCGAGCGCCGTCACCGTCGGCCAGCGCAACAGGAATTTCTCGAAATACGGCCCGACGGCCTTCACCGTGGTCTGCTGCAGCATGATTTCCGACAGCCAGACGGCATAAGGATCGGAGCATTCGCCGGGCAACGCACGCCATGGCAGCCTGCGGCGATGGCGGTCGTACCAGGCGAGCAGAAGCGCCGCGCGATCGGCCGGTGACCGTTCCGCGACTCGTGTTCGTCTGGCTGCGATGACCTTCATCCCGGCAATCTAGCTGCTGCGCCCTCAACTCTCCACCTCATGACTGCGCTGGTCGCGGGCATCCACGTCTTTCTTCAAAGGCGTGGATAGCCGGGTCATGGCCGAGCGAAGCGACGCCGTTCTTCGAATGGCTATGCCCGGCGATGACAGTGTATAGTGGACTCATGAGCAAACCCGGTCCGATATCCGCAAGGCCGTTGTCTGTGCTGCTTGGCAGCACCATCAACGACGTCTTTGCCAAGCAGGGCTTTGCTTCGCGCGAACTGGTGACGCGATGGGCGGAGATCGCGGGCATGGATGTCGCCGCGCACTCCGAGCCACTGAAAATCCAGTGGCCGCGGCCGGTCGGCGATCAGCCGCCGGAACCGGCGACATTGATCCTGCGTGTGGAAGGCCCGATGGCGCTGGAGATCCAGCATTCCTCGGACGCCATATTGCAGCGGGTGAACACGTTCTTCGGCTGGAATGCGATCGGCCGCATCGCGCTCCGCCAGGCTCCGCTGTCGCGCCGGGACGCGCCCAAGCGCGCACCCGCGCTCGATGCCGCCAAGGTCGCCGAGATCGAAGGCACGCTGGGCAGCGTCGAGGATGACAAGCTGCGCGGCGCATTGGCCCGTCTGGGCGCCACGATCCAAGAAGGAGCGATCAAAGGAAAGTGACACTTCTCGCCGTTTGCCGTTCCGGCCCGGCATTGCCACAATCTTCGTTTCAAGCTAGCGAAGCTCGATCATTTCGAGCGCTTTTGTCCAATCCGGAGCAGTCCTTTGATCCTCACGCGCCGCGCTTTTTCAGCCCTTCTGTCGATGACCGGCGCTACTGCCCTGCTCGGCATCTCGCCATTCAAGTTTCCGGACCTGATCGGCGAGGCCGCGGCTCAGACCGCGGCCGAGATCGCAACGCCGAGCCCGCTCGGCGACATGGCGCTCGGTCCCGAGAACGCATCGGTGACGATCATCGAGTACGCCTCGATGACCTGCCCGCATTGCGCGAGCTTCACCAATACCGTGTTCCCCAAGCTCAAGTCGGAATACATCGACTCCGGAAAGGTGCGTTTCATCTTCCGCGAATTCCCGCTCGATGAGGTCGCCGCCGCGGGCTCGATCGTGGCGCGCTGCATCGCCAAGGACAATGCATCGACCTACTTCGCGCTGGTCGATGCGATGTTCAAGCAGCAGAACGATCTGGCTCGCACACCACTGCCGACGCTCAAGCGGATCGGCAAGCAGGCCGGCATGAGCGAGGAAGCGGTCGAGGCCTGCCTCGACAAGAAGACCGAGACCGGCAAGCGCCTGCTCGACGGCATCGTGCAGACGCTCGATCATGCCAACACCAAGCTCAAGGTGAATTCGACGCCGTTCTTCTTCGTCAACGGCACGCCGCTGAAAGGCGACACCTCGTTCGAGGCGTTCGACAAGATGATCAAGCCGCTGCTGAAGAGCTGAGCCTTTCATCACGCCGGGTCATAAATCCTTGGCGAATCAGTTCGACGGTTTCGATCGGCCCGCGCCCCGGTCAACCGCGCCGGTGGCCGAAACGGGCCAAAACAGGCAAAAGATTTTTCCCGTTTGATAACCCGGCAATCTGCTTGAAAACCCTTGGGAAAAGCGGCTCCCGGCGGTTGCTCTGGACCGGCACCCTCGCCATTGTCCGCCCATTCCGAGCCGCAGTCTGCGACTCGTCCCGCAAGATGGTAGAGTCCTCTTATGGCTTTGCCCCGGCAGCACAATCAGACCTGCCAACCGAGCATCGTTGATGAAACTCACCCGTCTTCGCCTTCACGGTTTCAAGTCCTTCGTCGAACCCACCGATTTTCTGATCGAACCCGGCCTCACCGGCGTGGTCGGTCCGAACGGCTGCGGCAAATCCAATCTCGTCGAAGCGCTGCGCTGGGCGATGGGCGAAACCTCGCACAAGTCGCTGCGCGCTGCCGACATGGATTCGGTGATTTTCGCCGGCTCCGGCAACCGGCCGTCGCGCAATCACGCCGAAGTGGTGATGACCATCGACAATGCGGAGCGCACTGCGCCCGCCGCCGTCAACGACGCCGAGATTCTGGAAATTTCCCGCCGCATCGAGCGCGAGGCCGGATCGGTCTACCGCATCAACGGCAAGGACGTGCGTGCGCGCGATGTGCAGCTTCTGTTCGCGGACGCCGCCACAGGCGCGCGCTCGCCAGCACTCGTCCACCAGGGCAAGATCGGCGAAATCATTCAGGCCAAGCCCGAGCAGCGCCGCCGCGTGCTGGAAGATGCCGCAGGCGTCGCGGGCCTCCATGCCCGCCGCCACGAGGCCGAATTGCGCCTGCGTGCCGCCGAAACCAATCTCACCCGCGTCGAGGACGTGATCGGCCAGCTCGCCGGCCAGATGGACGGCCTCAAGCGTCAGGCGCGGCAGGCGATCCGCTACCGCGAAGTCGCAGCCAAGGTCCGCAAGGCCGAAGCCACGCTGTTTCATCTGCGCTGGCTGGAAGCCAATGCGGACGTCACCGAAGCCGGCCGCAACCACGATCTCACCGTCCGCGAGATGGCGGAACGCACCCGCGAGCAGGCTGAGGCCGCCCGCATCCAGGCGATCCGCGCGTCCGAGCTTCCCGGCCTGCGGGATACCGAGGCCCGCGCCGCCGCCGGGCTTCAGCGTCTCACCAACGCCCGCGAACTGCTCGACCGCGAAGAACAGCGCGCCAAGGAGCGCATGGACGACCTCGACCGCCGTCTGACGCAGTTTGGCGGCGACATCGAACGCGAGCAGCGCTTGTCGTCCGACGCCGATGCGGCGCTGCAGCGCCTGTCGTCGGAAGACGCTATTCTGAAGGACGAGATCAAGGCGCATGTCGAAAAGCGCAGCGGCACCGACGAGCGCGTCGGCGAGGCCGAGGCGACGCTGTCCGCAGCCGAGCGCACATTCTCCGAACTGACCACGGCGCTCGCCGATCTCACCGCGAAGCGCAACCAGCTCGAGGCCAGCGTCCGCTCGCATCGCGACCGTGTGGCGCGGCTCGATCAGGACATCGCCAACGTCAAGGCCGAAACCGCCAGGCTCGAAGGCGAAACCGGCACGCTCGGCGATCTCGCTGTGCTTGCTGCCGTGATGGAGACGGCCGGACAATCGCTGAGTCAGGCGGAAACCTCGTCACAGGCCTGCGAAGCAGCCCATGTCGCAGCCCGCGCCAAACTGGAAGCCGCGCGCGCTCCCCTCGCGGATGCCGACCGCCGCGTGCAACGGCTCGAGACAGAGGCCCGGACGATCTCGAAGATCGTTAATGGCGAAACCAAGAATTTGTGGCCACCGATCATCGACGGCATCAGCGTCACCAAGGGCTACGAGAAAGCCATCGGCGCGGTGCTCGGCGACGATCTCGACGCGCCAGTCGATCCGTCCGCGCCGATGCGCTGGACGCTTGCAGGCGACGGGGCAAGCGACCCGGCGCTGCCGGAAGGCACCGACCCGCTCTCAAATCATGTGCAGGCGCCGCCGGAACTGGCGCGGCGTCTGGCCCAGATCGGCGTCGTCGCGAAAGATCGTGGCGCGCAGCTGGCCAGTGAACTCAAGACCGGTCAGCGGCTGGTCTCGGTCGAAGGCGACGTCTGGCGCTGGGACGGCTTCGTCGCCGCAGCCCACGCGCCGACCGGCGCGGCGCGGCGTCTGGCCGAGCGCGCGCGCCTCGTCGACATCGAGACCGAACTGGAGAGCGCACGCACCGATGCCGCCGCGAAGCGGCAGGCGCTTGACGCCGCCGAGCAGGAACTGAAGACGGCGGCAGCGGCTGAAACTGCAGCTCGCGAAGCCTCGCGCAACGCGCAGCGCGATGCCAACGTTGCGCGCGAGAAGCACGCGGCGACCGAGCGCGAGATCAACCGCCACGCTGCGCGCCGCTCGGCTTTGGCCGAAGCCGCCGCGCGTCTGGAGGCCGATGTCACCGAGGCTCGCGCGGCCCACGAAGGCGCGGTCGCCACGCTGGGCGAAACGCCGGCGACCCAGCAAACCGAAACCAGACTGGCCGGCGTGCGGGAGGAAATCGACGGCCATCGCAAGAAGGCGGCTGAGGTTCGCGCCGAAGCGCAGGCGCTGGCGCGCGAGGCCGAGCTGGCCGACCGCCGCGTCAAGGCGATCCTCGCCGAGAGCAGCGAGTGGCAGGCGCGCAAGCAGAACGCATCGTCTCAGATCGCGACCATCGAGACGCGCGTGGCTGAAGTGAAGACCGAGCGCGCCGAGCTTGAGAATGCTCCGGCTGCTTTCGCTGAAAAACGTCGCGGACTGATCAGCGAAATCGAATCCGCCGAAGCCAATCGCCGCACCGCGGCCGATGCGCTGGCGGCAGCCGAGACAGCGATGGCCGAAACCGACCGCGCCGCCCGCGCCTCGCTCGAAGCGCTATCGTCGGCCCGCGAGGCCTGCGCCCGCGCCGAGGAACGCATGGAAGGCGCACGTCGCCGCGTCGAGGACATCGGCCGCGAAATCCACGACATCCTCGAGGTCGAACCGCAGGGCGTGGCGGCGCTGGCGGAGATCGATCCGAATGCCGAGCTGCCGCCGGTCGCCGAGACCGAGGCCGAGCTTGAAAAGCTGCGCCGCGATCGCGAGCGCCTGGGCGCGGTCAACCTGCGCGCCGAGGAAGAGCTGCGCGAGGTCGAGGCCCAGCACACGACGCTGACCACCGAACGCGACGATCTGGTCGAAGCCATCCGGAAGCTGCGCACCGGCATCCAGAGCCTCAACCGCGAAGCGCGCGAGCGGCTGCTGACTTCGTTCGACGTCGTCAACGGCCACTTCAAGCGGCTGTTCGCCGAGCTGTTCGGCGGCGGCGAAGCCGCGCTGCACCTGATCGAGAGCGACGATCCGCTCGAAGCCGGGCTCGAGATCATCGCCAAGCCGCCGGGCAAGAAGCCGCAGTCGCTGTCGCTGCTCTCAGGCGGCGAACAGGCGCTGACCGCCTTGGCGCTGATCTTCGCGGTGTTCCTGACCAACCCGTCGCCGATCTGCGTGCTGGACGAAGTCGATGCGCCGCTCGACGATCACAACGTGGAGCGGTTCTGCGACCTGCTGCACGAGATGACCGGCTCGACCGAGACCCGCTTCATCATCATCACCCACAATCCGATCACCATGGCGCGCATGAACCGGCTGTTCGGCGTCACTATGGCGGAACGCGGCGTGTCGCAACTGGTTTCGGTCAATCTCGAAAACGCGGTCAAGATTCTCGACCAGAACGTGGCGTAGGCCATATTGCCTCGTCCCGGTTGCGGGGAGAGGGTAGCCAATGCCCGCCAATCTGCCGCCTCACCTGAAAGCCGCGCTGGCGCGCCTGACCGAAGGCGTCGCTCGCAGCGACATCACGCGCCGGGCCGAGGCGATCTCGCAGACCTATCGCGGCGGTGGTGGCTCGGCCACGATCCGCAGCGAGAATGATGCTCTCGCCTATGCACTGGCGCGAATGCCTGCAACCTATGCGGCGGTCAGCGCCTGTATTGAAGCCATTGCCGAACTGGACGAAGTATTCGCGCCCGCAAGCCTGCTCGATGTCGGCGCGGGACCGGGTACGGCGACCTGGGCGGCAGCACAGGCGATACACTCCCTGCAACAATTCGCCATGCTCGACGCCAATGCGGCGCTGCGCGGCATTGCCCTCGATCTGGCGCGCGGCGATGGGCGCTTCAAGCAACTCGATTATCGTCAGGGCGATGCGCTTGTCGAACTGAGCGTGGCGCATGAAGCCGATCTCGTCGTTGCAAGCTACGCCATCGGCGAAGTGGCGGACGACAGGCGCGCGAAACTGATCGACTTGATGTGGCGCAAGACACGCGATGTGCTGCTGGTCGTCGAACCCGGCACGCCGGCAGGCTACAACCGCATCGTCGATTGCCGGACGCAACTGATCGCGAGCGGCGCGCATGTGATTGCACCCTGCCCGCACCGAATGCCCTGCCCGCTGGCCGCGCCCGACTGGTGCCATTTCACGCAACGTCTCGCGCGGTCGCGCGATCACAAGCAGCTCAAGAATGCCGAAGTGCCGTTCGAGGACGAAAAGTTTTCGTATGTCGCAGTGTCGCGGACACCGCGCGGAACGCATCCAGCCGCCCGCGTGCTGGCGCAACCATCGATGACCAAGGTCGAGATCAAGGCGAAGCTCTGCAACCGTGACGGCACGGCTTCGATTCTGGCAATTCCCCGACGCGACAAGGAGGCCTATGCGACAGCGCGCCGCTGGCGCTGGGGCGATGCTGTTCAGGGAATTTCGTAAACCAGCATCTGCTCGGTAATGCCGCGCAGCGATGCGCGCTGCTGAACCGGCTCCAGACCTGCCTGTGAAAGAATCTGCGACGCTTGAGGATTTTCAACCACAGGAGCGGAAGCAAAAATCGCGAACGATGACGCCAGCGCCTGAACGCGCGCGGCCATATTCACGGTCTGGCCGAAATAATCCTGCCGATCGTTGAGGGTGACTGCGAGACACGGGCCTTCGTGAATGCCGATCTTGAGCAGCAGATCCTCGTTGTCATGCTCGCGGTTGATCGCCTGCATCGCGTCGCGCATCTTGAGCGCGGCCGCCACGGCGCGGTCGGGCGTCGGAAACGTCGCCATCACCGCGTCGCCGATGGTCTTGACCACCGCGCCGGCCTCGGTCGCGACGATCTGGTTGAGAATGCGGAAATGCTGACGCACCAGATCGTAGGCGACGAGATCGCCGACCCGCTCATACAGCGCCGTCGAGCCTTTCAGATCGGTGAACATGAACACCAGACTCGTGATCTTGAGCCGCTGGTCGACGTCGAGCGTGTCGGTGCGGTAGATGTCACGAAACGTCTGGTTGGTCAGCAGCCGCTTGGCGGTGAGGAACGGCCGGCGGTTGCCGAGCGTGTGATGCAGGGCATCGTTCGCGATCCATACGCCGGGCAACACGCGCCGGTCGGTGCGGTTTTCCAGCGACAGGCGCAACGGTCCGGGGCGCAGTTTCGTCGTACCGGTCGGCGCCTTGACGTTGTTGAAGACGACGGCAAGCTCCTGTCGTTCCTTTGTCGGCTCGCCCTGCACGTCGATGAATTGCGTGCCGTGCGTCACCGGATCGAACACGATGATGAACTGCTCCGGTAACTGAATGGAGACCAGCGCTTTTTCGCGCGGCGGCAACTCCAGCGCCTCCATGGAAAACTGGTCCATGATCCCGGATATATCGTCAGGTAGATCGATGCCCGAACTCCAGAATATCTGGCGGCAATACTCGGCATAAGGCAGCGCGTCGGGATGATGCGCCGCGATCCGCCGCACGCGCGAATTGACCGTGAACGTCACCTCGACCATCTCGTCGAGCGTCGGCTCGTAACCGGCCGAGCACAGCGAGCAGTGATATTCGCTGCGATCGAATGTCTTCAGCGACTCACCCGCATCGAGCACGCCGCCGCAGCCGGGGCACAGCATGTTCCACGACAGATCGAAGATGCCGAGCCGAGCCGCGTGGAGATAGGCGGCGATCGTCTTTTCGGTATCGAGTTTGTTGTTTGAGGCAAATTCGAGCACGTTGACCCGGCACAGGTCGCGATCCCTGCCTTCCAGAACCAGACGCTCGATCGCCTCCGCCGCACCGGCGTCCGCCGACTGGCGCAACACATCGAACAGGGCCTGAACTTCGCTCATGTGTGAGGTTTACGCCAACTGAGGCAAGAGAAAAGCCCTTTTTGTCGGATACGATTGTCAGCAACAGTCATAAATCCAGACGATCCGCCATCCCGGGGAGCTGGCGTGGCTTGAACCTATCGCAAACGGGGGCGACAAAAGAGGCAGCGAGAGGCGCCCGTTGCGCTTCGATCTGCTGCGCGCGGCCCGATATTCGGCTACCTTGTCTTCTCTCTTTCTCCCATCAGGAGTTCTTGCATGTCGACCGGCTGGATTGTTCTCGGCGTCCTCGCAGTCATCGCGTTCTGGATTTTCAGCGTCTACAATGGACTGGTCGCCCTGCGTCAGCGAGTCGGCCAGTCGTTTGCCGACATCGACGTGCAGCTCAAGCAGCGCCACGACCTGATTCCCAATCTGGTCGAAACCGTAAAGGGCTATGCCGGTCACGAGCGCGGCACGCTGGAAGACGTTATCAAGGCGCGCAACTCGGCGATCTCCGCGCAAGGGCCGGCGCAGGTCGCCGCCGCCGAAAATGTTCTGACTGCCTCGCTCGGCAAACTGATCGCGCTGTCGGAGGCCTATCCGGACCTCAAGGCCAATGCCAACTTCCAGCAATTGCAGAGCGAGCTGTCCGACATCGAAAACAAGATCGCTGCCAGCCGCCGCTTCTTCAACAATGCGGTTCAGGAATACAACACCGGCATCCAGCAATTGCCGGCAGCGCTGTTTGCGGCCTCGCTCGGTTTCACGCCGAAGGAATTCTTCGATCTCGGTGAAACACGCACCCAGGTCGAACAGGTTCCGCAGGTGAAGTTCTGACGAGCATGATCCCGAAAAGCTCCCGTCATTGCGAGTGAAGCGAAGCAATCCAGAGCAACTCAAGAAGAACTGGATTGCTTCGTCGCTCACGCTCCTCGCAATGACGGCCCATAAGGTCGTCGCTCATGGCCGCCTACGGTCTTTATACCCACATCGCCTCGAACAAGGTCCGTTCGATGGTGCTGCTCGCCGGGCTTTTCGTCTTGATCTACGTGCTCGTGTTCGCGGGCGCGCTGATCGCGGAAGTCGTGCTCGATAGCGACCGCCCGTTCGACTACTACATCATCGCTGCGTCGCATGATCTGGTGAAGGCATTTCCCTACGCCACGATTGCCTCCGCGATTTGGATCGTCATCGCCTACTTCTTCCATCAAAACCTGATCGACGCAGTCACCGGCGGCCACAGCGTGACGCGCAAAGAGCAGCCTCGACTCTACAACCTGCTCGAGAATCTCTGCATCTCGCGCGGCATTCCGGCGCCGAAGCTGAAGATCATGGAGAGCGACGCGCTAAATGCGTTCGCCACCGGGCTCAATCAGCGGCAATACGCCATTACTGTCACCACCGGGCTGCTGAAATCACTGAACGATCAGGAGATGGAAGCCGTACTCGGCCATGAACTGACCCACATCCGTAACGGTGACGTGCAGCTCATGGTGATCGCTGTCATCATCGCCGGTGTGGTCGGCTTCTTCGGCGAGATGTTCTTCCGGATTTTCTTTCAGTCGAACTGGAGATTCAGTGGAGGCGGCGGCAGCGGATCCTCATCTTCGTCGTCTTCGTCCTCATCTTCGTCGTCTTCCAGCCGCGACAGCAAAGGCGGCGGCGCAATCCCGATCGTCATTCTCGCGATTGCGCTGATCATGCTCGCCTGGGCGCTGTCGCTGGTGGTCCGGTTTGCCCTGTCGCGGTCGCGCGAGCTGCTGGCAGACGCGGGTTCTGTCGAACTCACCAAGAACCCCGATGCCATGATTTCGGCTCTGCGCAAGATCGAGAACCGCGGCGAGCTGGAAGGCGCGACCTCGGCGGTGATGGAGATGTGCATCGACAACCCGCGCGAGGGCTTTGCCGATTTGTTCGCAACGCATCCGTCGGTCGATTCCAGGGTCAAGGCGCTGATCCAGTTCGCCGGCGGCCGCGATCCCGGCCGCATGAAGAGCCTCGGCCCCGCAAATGAGGCAAATACCGGCGGACCCCAAAGCCGGGCCGATGGGCCCGCGCCGCCACCCGCGACACCTCCCCGCTCGCCATGGGGCAAGGTGCTAAGCCCATGGGGGCGGCGCTGAATTCGATCTGACGCGCGCAGCGTTAACGAATTCTCCGGGTTTCCTGCTTTAGGCAGACGAACGAATTGAAATATCCCATGTTTCTGCCATGTTCCGACCTGATGCAGGGCGTGGGGACGCTCAGGCCAGATCACTCCGGCAAGAGCGCTGCACAAAGGACACTCATGGCAAAGCCAGCAGTTATCGTCGTCGGCGCGGACAAGGGCGGGGTCGGCAAGACCACGGTGTCGCGTACCGTTCTCGACTATTTCAGCGCCAACAACGTGCCGATCCGGGCGTTCGACACCGAAAGCCCGCGCGGCACCCTGAAGCGTTTCCATCCGGACATCACCGAGATCGTCGACATGACGACGACATCGGACCAGATGAAGATCTTCGACACGCTCAACAGCTCCGAAACATCGGTGACCGTGATCGACGTCCGCGCCGGACTACTGTCCCCGGCCCTCGCCTCGCTGCGCGACATCGGCTTTCTCGACGCCGCGCGTCAGGGCCAGATCACCTTCGCGGTGTTTCACATCCTCGGCCCCTCGATCGCCTCGCTCGACGAGATCGCCGAGACCGCCGGTTTCATGACCGGCGCGAAGTATTTCCTGGTGAAGAACTTCATCAACAATACGAGCTTCTTCGAGTGGGATCAGGCGACCTACAACTCCTACTTCCACCGCATCAAGGATGCTGTTGAAATCACGATTCCGAAACTCAACGAAATGGCTTACGAGCAGGTGGAAGTGGCGTCCGTTCCATTCCTTAAATTCGTCGCCAACAAAGGCCTGCATGACGAGGCTGCCAACAACTCATTCGTGCTGCGCGGCTATGTCCGTCACTGGCTGGCCAACGTCTGGAGCGAATTCGACCGGATCAAGCTGACCGATATCGTCGGAGCGAAGGAATCGAAGACCAAGAGCGGCGAAAAATAGTCTGCCGCAGGCTCAATCCGTTTGACGAGGCGTCGCGCTGCGGCGATATCGGGGAGCCGCGCTTATTTGCGGTCACCGGTCTGATTTGGGCATGATCTGGTCCGAAAACCGGTACCCACTTTTCGGGATCATGCCTGTTGCGCCGAACACCCGTCTACATCATATGTTCGCCCCGCCCCCAGGTCGGCAAGACGCTGGTGGCGCGGTTGCTGTGCGAATTCCTGATCCTGCACCGCGGATCGGTGATCGCGTTCGACATCAACCTGAACGAACCGTCGCTGGTCGATTTCCAGCCTCGCATCACCGAGACCGCCGCGATCGACGATACGTTCGGCCAGATGGAGCTGATGGACCGGCTGATCGTGAACGACGGCACAGCCAAGATCATCGACCTCGGCTTTCATGCATTCGACGGCTTCTTCAAGCTGGTCGGCGAGATCGGGTTCATCAAGGAAACCCAGCGGCGCGGCGTCGAGCCGGTCATCCTGTTCGTCGGCGATACCGATCGCGTGTCCGTGCGCGCCTTCACAGAGCTGAGGACGCTCTACCCGATGACCGCGATCATTCCGGTCGAGAACGAGCACATCCTGCGCGGCGATCTGGCGGCTGTGTTCCGCAGCGTGAGGCGAATGCGACTGCCGGCTTTGCAGCCGTTCCTGAAAAGCTACACCGGGCGGCTGAATTTCTCGTTCACGGAATTCCTGCGCGCGCCGCAGAACAAGTCATCCGAATTGTACGACTGGATTCGCGACAGCTATATGCAGTTCCGCGAGCTGGAAACCAATCTGGATGCACACCGGTCTTAGTCTATGCGC
Source organism: Hyphomicrobiales bacterium (assembly GCA_021732215.1). Taxonomy (GTDB): domain Bacteria; phylum Pseudomonadota; class Alphaproteobacteria; order Rhizobiales; family Xanthobacteraceae; genus SG-bin9. Next base: position 152,642 of record JAKFVL010000004.1, on the reverse strand, counting down.
ATGATCTGATCCGAAAACCGGTTCCCACTTTTCGGGATCAAGCGCTAATGCCCGCCAAATGAAATCAGCGTCCGCACCGGAACGCCGAGCGCGCGGATCTTGTCGGCGCCGCCCAGGTCCGGAAGATCGATCACGAAGCAGGCCGCGACCACATCCGCGCCGATCTGGCGCATCAGCTTGACCGCACCCTCGGCGGTGCCGCCGGTGGCGATCAGGTCATCGACCAGGATCACGCGCTCGCCCGGCAGGATGGCATCGGCATGCATCTCCATTTCGTCGATGCCGTACTCCAGCGAGTAGGCGATCCGCACCGTTGTATGCGGCAGTTTGCCCTTCTTGCGGATCGGCACGAAGCCGGCCGAGACCTGATGCGCCACCGCGCCGCCGAGAATGAAGCCGCGTGCTTCCATGCCCGCGACCTTGTCGATTTTCGATCCGGCCCACGGCTGCACCATCTCGTCGACGGCGCGGCGAAACGCACGCGCGTTCCCGAGCAGCGTGGTGATGTCGCGAAACATGATCCCGGGTTTCGGATAATCCGGGATTGTCCGGATGGCGGCTTGCAGTTCGCTTTCAAGGCTCATGAGTGGCTCTTTGTATGATGCTCTGAGAATGGTTTTTCAACCTGCTAAGTGCGCTGCCCCATCCGGAATGCATTCTCGACGATGCGCAGGCCGACCTCACCGCCGAGCGACATCAGCGACTCCGGGTGAAACTGCACGCCGCCGACGGGAAGCGTCTTGTGTTCGATTGCCATGGCGACGCCGTCTTCGGTGGTCGCCGTGACTTGCAGCACATCCGGCATGCTGTCGCGCTCGACGAACAGCGAGTGATAGCGCCCGATCACCACCTCGTTGGGCAGGTTCTGCATCAGCGCGCCACCGCGCACCTGAACCCGCGACGGGCGGCCGTGTGCCGGTTGCGTCAATTGCCCGAGCTGGCCGCCGAAGTATTCGCCGATAGCCTGCACGCCGAGGCAGACGCCGAACACCGGCATCTTTTTCTCCAGCGCCGCTTTCAGGGTTTTGGAAATGCCGAAATCCTCCGGCCGGCCCGGCCCCGGCGACAGCACCAGCAGGTCATAGGAATTTGTCTTGAGCATCTCCAGCGCGTGCGTGTGCCGTGTGACGCTGACGCTGGCGCCGACCTGACGGAAATAATCCGCCAGCATGTGCACGAACGAATCCTCATGGTCGATCAGCAGAACCTTCTTGCCGGAGCCGGTGGCGTCGGGTTGCGAAGCCGATAGCGGCTTCGGCGGATCGCCGCGCAGCGCCTGAAACAGCGCCGCTGCCTTGGTCTGGCATTCCTTTTCCTCGGCGGCCGGATCGCTGTCGAACAGGCAGGTCGCGCCGACGCGCACCTCTGCCAGCCCCTCTTTCATGCGGATCGTCCGCAAGGTGAGGCCCGTGTTGATGCTGCCGTCGAAGCCGACGAGCCCGAATGCGCCGGCATACCAGCGCCGTGGCGACCGCTCGTGATCCTCGACGAACTGCATCGCCCACAGCTTCGGCGCGCCGGTCACGGTCACGGCCCATGCGTGGGTGAGAAAAGCGTCGAGCGAGTCAAAGCCTGGCCGCAGCATGCCCTCGACGTGATCGACCGTGTGAAACAGCTTCGAGTAAGTTTCGATCTGCCGCCGCGCCAGCACCTTGATCGAGCCCGGCACGCAGATGCGCGCCTTGTCGTTGCGATCGACGTCGGTGCACATGTTGAGCTCGAACTCGTCTTTTTCCGAGTTGAGCAATTCGCGAATCTGTTCGGCGTCGCCGATCGCATCCTTGCCGCGCGCGATTGTGCCTGAAATCGGACAGGTCTCGACGCGCTTTCCGTCGCTGCGCACGAACATTTCAGGCGACGCCGACACCAGAAACTCGCCGTCGCCAAGATTGAGCAGTCCGCCATACGGCGACGGGTTGATCTTGCACAGCCGCTGGAACACTTCGGCCGGCGAGCGGTCGCAAGGCTCGGCGAACAACTGCCCCGGCACCGCCTCGAACAGATCGCCACGCGCGAATGCCTCGCGCGCTTTCTGCACGGTGGCCTGATAGACGCCGGGCGCATGATCGGCGAAACCCTGACGCGGCGCTTTCACATAGGCGCTGTCCGGCGTCTCGCGGGCGAGACCGGCGGTGGATTGATCCTTCCAGATGAAGTCATAGCTCATGACGACACCGCGCCCGGTGGCGCGGTCATAGGCTAAAAGGCGATCCGGAATATAAAGCACGATGTCGCGCTGATCGGCTTCGCGCGGGCGCTTCTGCACCAGGTCCTCGACCTGAAACACCAGATCGTAGCCGAACGCACCGTAAAGCCCGAGCAGCGGATCGCCGCCGCATGAGAGCTGCGCGATGATGTCGCGCACCAGCGACATGATGCTGGCGCGCCGCGTGCGCTGGTCCTCGTCCACCGGCGCGTCGCCGCGCAGAATATGTCCGGTGAGCCGCGTTGCGGTTTTTGCAGTAAAGACCACACACGGCTCCGACAGCGTATCGGCAAGAAAAGCGATCAGAACCTTGCCGCGCTGGTTCAGCGCGTCGATGAAGAAATTCGTGCCGGTGGATTCCAGCCGCAGCGGCGGATCGGAGAAGCCGAAGTCGAAGCTCTCGTAGCGCCCCGGAACCGTGGTGCCCGACGACAGCACGATGCCGCGCCGCCGGTCGAGCAGATCGATCAGCGCGTCGAGCTTCATGCCGCCGGCAAACGGCTCGACATGGCGCAGGATCGCAAGACCGCTGGCGGTGCGAAACTCGCTATGCTCGGGGAGAGAAAAAATCGCTCTGTTCATTGGTCCCTCGCGAGAGTGGCTAACACGCAGGGCAAGCGAACAGAAGGCCGTCGCTCTACGCGGACGGCCTTGATGACGATTGAATATTCAGCAAATCGCACCGGCCACCCTTAGGAGGTGGGCCACCAGAGACGGGATTGGCGGGCGACGGTGTTCATGGCGCGCAAAACAGCATTCGAGACCGCCTAAGTCAAGAGGCGTGCCTCGCGTCTCAGCCGGGTCATTCTTTGAGACGAGCCCGAACAACATCAATCAACTTGAGATTTTCGTCGTTTTTCAAGAAATGTCCGTGTCTAGTTACACGAGGCGCAAAGAGGTGACCACTATAGGGCCGACCGGTCTCCAGTCCCCAGTATGCGGCAGACCGCATGCAAATCACTATTCGCTTTCCGGATTCTGCTTCCGGAAACAAAGTATTCTGTGCCCAAGCTAGCGAGACACGGCTGGATGGAAGCGCAAGCAACGATGCGTAGCTCTTTACATCTTTGGAATGGTAAGCGCCGATATTGAGGATGGCTAATTCGCTCTGGATATTTTCATAGGCACCAAAACTTTGCGTTCGACTAGCGACCCAATCGCGTCCCGGTCCTGTTGTACGAAGTGGCTCATCCCCGGCCCAGCTTCTTAATCTGTAATCCTTACCTTCTTCGCTTTCAGCATCAGCAACCACGGTTTCATCGAAGCCAGGAGATAGGTACAACAGCACGATCTTCGCAGAACGTAGACGGCCAGCGAAACAGCCCGGTAAGCAATTCAATTGGAAGCCGTGTTTTTGCGGATTAATTCTAGCAAACACTTCCTTGTCAGCCGGATGAACACGCTCGCCACGTCTGATCTGCGACCAAAACTCAAAAATATCACTCATACAAATCCTTCAAGCTAATTGGGCTGTAGCGAAACGCCATGTGGCTCCCACCATGCCCGCCAGATGCGATCGGCGACGGTGCCGAAAAATTCCGGCCGCTGCCGGATGTCGGAGATATCCAAACCCATGACCGCATCCATAGCCTCACCCGGCGGCACGGCAAAGGGTGTGAGTGGGTGTCATGATTGGTTTCCGCCATTTGCGCTTCACCATATCCCCGCTAGGTTTGGGACAACAATCAAACAGGGAGGCGTACATGACGTTCAAGGTCACCAGCAACAGTTTCAATGATGGCGACTATCTGTCCAAGGACTTCATCCTGTCGGCGGATTTCGGTTTCGGCTGCGCCGGCGGCAACCAGTCGCCACACCTGAAATGGTCAGGCGCACCGGCAGGAACCAAGAGCTTCGCCGTGACCTGCTACGATCCCGACGCGCCGACCGGCAGCGGCTTCTGGCACTGGGTGGTCATCAACATTCCGGCCGACGTGACCGAGCTCGCACTCGGCGCGGGCAGCGCTGGCGGCAGCATGCCGAAAGGCGCGCTGCAGACCCGCACCGATTTCGGCCCACCCGGCTATGGCGGCCCCTGCCCGCCCGAAGGCGATCACCCGCATCGCTATCTCTTCACGGTGTTCGCGGTCGGCGGCGACATCCACGCCAAGGCCGATACCTCCGCTGCCGTCGTCGGTTTTCAGCTCCACTTCAATACGCTGGCGAAGTCCGCGATCATGGGGCTGTTCAAGCGCTGACGCCGGACACCAATGGCTGCAAAACAAAAAGGCCCCGCGTTGCGGGGCCTTGCTTTTCCGTCAGTGCTGGTCAGGGCCGCTCAGTGCGCGCTGGCCCAGACTTTCTTCTTGGTGAAGTACATCAGGCCCGCGAAGATCGCGAGGAAGATCATCACCTGGAGGCCGAGGCGCTTGCGCGCCTCCATGTGCGGCTCCGCGGTCCACATCAGGAATGCGGTGACGTCCTTGGAATACTGCGCAACGGTCGCCGGCGAGCCGTCATCATACGTCACCTGCCCGTCGCTCAGCGGCTTCGGCATCTTGATCGAATGGCCCGGGAAGTAGGTGTTGTAGTAGGAGCCCGGCGGCAGATCGAAACCCTTCGGCGGCTCATCCTGATAGCCCTGCAACAGCGCCGAAAGGTAGTTCGGGCCTTGCTCCTGGAATTGCGTGACGACGTCGATCAGGAACTGCGGAAATCCGCGATCGTAGGAGCGAGCCTTCGCGATCAGCGACAGATCCGGCGGATAGGCGCCGCCGTTGGCCGCACGCGCGGCATTCTCGTTCGGGAACGGCGCCGGGAAACGATCCGCGGGGCGGCCGTTGCGCTCGAACATATCGCCCGCATCGTTCGGGCCGTCCTTGACCTTGTACTCTTCGGCGAAGGCAGCGGCCTGCGCGGCGTTGTAGCCCGGCCCGCCCGGATCGGCGAGATTGCGGAACGCGATGTACGACAGCGAGTGACAGGCCGAGCAGACTTCCTTGTAGACCTTCAGGCCGCGCTGGAGCTGCGGCTGATTGAACTTGCCGAACGGACCCGCGAACGACCACTTCTCCGACGGCGGCACCGGTCCGCCTTCGGCCGCGCGCGCATCCTGCACGCTGCCGGCGAACAGCGCGCCCGCGACCGCGAACATCACTACAATCGACGCCATCGCCTTCTTGCCGTTCTTTGCCAAGACGTCGTCGGCGATCGAGTTCGGAACCGCACGCGGCTTCTCGATCCGGCTCAGGATCGGCAGGATGATAAGGAAGTGCGCGAAGTAGTAGAACGTCAGCACGCGGGCTGCGATCACGTAGATGCCTTCGGCGGGTTTTCCGCCGAGCCATCCGAGCACGATGCAGACGATCACGAAGATCCAGAAGAACTGTTTGGCGAGCGGACGATAGCGCGACGAGCGGGTCTTGGCCGAATCCAGCCACGGCAGGAACGCCAGCACGATGATCGCGGCGAACATCGCGATAACGCCACCGAGCTTGTTCGGGATCGCGCGCAGGATCGCGTAGAACGGCAGGTAATACCATTCGGGAACGATGTGAGCCGGCGTCACGCCCGGATTGGCGGGGATGTAGTTGTCGGCATGGCCGAGAAAATTCGGCATGTAGAACACGAACCATGCGTAGAACAGCATGAAGCAGACCATCGCGAAGCCATCCTTGATGGTCGCGTAGGGCGTGAACGGCACGGTGTCTTTTTCCGTGTTCTTGACCTCGACGCCGGCCGGATTGTTCTGACCCGCGACGTGCAGCGCCCAGACGTGCAGGACGACGACGCCCGCAATCATGAACGGCATCAGGTAGTGCAGCGAGAAAAAGCGGTTGAGCGTCGGGTTATCGACCGAATAGCCGCCCCACAGCAGCGTCACGATGGATTCGCCGACATAGGGAATGGCCGAGAACAGGTTGGTGATGACGGTAGCGCCCCAGAAGCTCATCTGGCCCCACGGCAGCACGTAGCCCATGAATCCGGTCGCCATCATCAAGAGGTAGATGATGACACCCAGAATCCAGAGCACCTCGCGCGGCTCCTTGTATGAACCGTAATAGAGGCCGCGGAACATGTGGATGTAGACGGCGATGAAGAACATCGATGCGCCGTTGGCGTGCAGGTAGCGCAGCAGCCAGCCGTAGTTGACGTCGCGAACAATGCCTTCGACCGACTTGAAGGCGAAATCGACGTGCGGCGTGTAATGCATCGCCAGGATCACGCCGGTGATGATCTGCACACCGAGCATCAGCGACAGAATGCCGCCGAAGGTCCACCAGTAGTTCAGGTTGCGCGGCGTCGGATAGGAAACGAACGAGGAATGAACCAGCCCGAAGATCGGCAGACGCCGCTCGATCCATTTCACGACGGGGTTCTGCGGCTGGAAGGTAGAGGGTCCGCTCATGGTGCGATCCTGGAAAACTTGGGCAGTCGGATTGGGCAATAAGATTGGCGCGCTCGGCCGAAGCTGGCTTAGCCGATCTTGATCTTGGTATCGGAGACGAATTCGTAGGGCGGCACCGGCAGGTTGGTCGGCGCGGGACCGCTGCGGATGCGGCCGGAGGTGTCGTAGACCGAACCGTGGCACGGACAGAAGAAGCCGTTATAGCTGCCTTCATGGGCGATCGGGACGCACCCGAGATGGGTGCAGATGCCGATCACGACGAGCCACTTCTCATGGCCCTCCTTGGTGCGCTGCTGGTCAGTCTGGGGATCGGGCAGGCTCGACAACTGCACATTGCGCGCGTCGTCGACTTCTTTCTTGGTGCGGTTCGAAATGTAGATCGGCTTGCCGCGCCAGAACACCTTGATCGCCTGACCATCGGTGATGGGCGTCAGATCGACCTCGATCGGAGCACCCGCCGCGATGGTCGAAGCGTCCGGATTCATTTGGGAAATCAAAGGCCACGCTGCTGCTGCGGCTCCCACCGCGGCGACCGAGCCGGTGGCTACGTAGAGGAAATCACGGCGTGTCGCATGTCCGGCCGAAGACGAAGTCGTCACGTTTCCAGTCCCTTTCCGATCTGCTGCCGGGGCACCACACCCGAGGGTGCGCGCGAGGCGAGCAACCGCGGAAGGCCACCGGCGCCCGCGACCTCCGCGGGGCAGAAAGACCACAAGTGTCCAAGCGAATTTGCGCCCGACATGCAGTCCAGAATCGTTCTATTGGCACCCTTGCAGAGGGAGTGCAAGCCCGCTATCCGCTCCAGTCGTTGCAATGCACTAAATGTGTATGTGTCATCGAATTTTCGCCATGTCTTCATGGGCATTGCCGGTATGCAGATCGCTCTTTTTCAGCCGGATATTCCGCAAAATACGGGAACGATTCTGCGCCTGTGCGCCTGCTTCGGCGTCACCGCCCATATCATCGAGCCGGCCGGATTTCCGGTGTCGGACCGCCATTTCCGCCGCGCCGGCATGGACTATCTGGATCGGGTCACCATCTTGCGCCATGACTCGTGGGCCAGGTTCGAGGAATGGCGGCTCGGCACGGGAAACAGGCTGATCGTATTCTCGACCAGGGCCGCCCGGCCCTATCTCGACCATCGCTTTGCTGAAACGGATATCCTTCTGTTCGGGCGGGAAAGCGCCGGTGTCACGGACGAGGTGGTGAATGCCGCCGACGAGCGCCTGGTGATTCCGATCGCAGCGGGCATGCGCTCGCTCAACGTGGCGATGGCGGCGGCGATGGCGCTAGGCGAGGCACTGAGGCAAACGGGGATGACGCCGAAAAGTGGAAGCCGGCTTTCGGATCGGACCATCCCCGAAAGAGAAAGCTGACGGAGCAAACGGAGTGAGCTACGCGGTCAAGGAAATCTTCCTGACCCTGCAGGGCGAAGGCGCCCACGCGGGCCGCGCCTCCGTGTTCTGCCGCTTCTCGGGCTGCAATCTGTGGACCGGCCGCGAGGAAGACCGCGCGACTGCCACCTGCGCGTTCTGCGACACGGATTTCGTCGGCATGGATGGCACGCTCGGCGGCCGCTATGCCACCGCAAGCGATCTGGCCGACACCATCGCCGCACAGTGGACCGGCGCGGCCAGCCAGCGCTACGTCGTGCTCACCGGCGGCGAGCCGCTGCTGCAGGTGGACGCGGACCTGATCGATGCGCTCCATGCGCGCGGATTCGAGATCGGCATCGAGACCAACGGCACCATCGAGCCACCGCCGGGCATGGACTGGATCTGCGTCAGCCCCAAAGCGGGCGCCGATCTGATCCTGCGCCAGGGACATGAACTGAAACTGGTCTATCCGCAGCCTGGAGCGATGCCGGAAACGTTTGAAGGGCTTGCATTCGAGCGCTTCTCGCTGCAACCGATGGACGGCCCGGACGTGGCCGGCAACACCGAGAAAGCCATCGCCTACTGCCTCGCGCACCCGCAATGGCGTCTCAGCGTCCAGACGCACAAGACGCTCGGGATTCGCTAGCATGATCCCGAAAAGTGGGCACCGGTTTTCGGATCAGATCATGCGCAAAGAAAGAAAAGATACTGGACGAGATTTATGTGGGAACTGACCAAATCGTTTCGCTTCGAGGCGGCGCACGCGCTGCCCGGCACCACGTTCGGCGACGCGAGCGCCGAGATTCACGGCCATTCGTTTCGAGCCGAAGTGGCGCTGCGCGGCAAACCGGACCCCGCGACCGGAATGGTGCTTGATCTCGGCATTCTCGAAAAGCGCATCAACGAGATCCAGAAGCTGCTCGACCACAAGCTGCTCAACAAGGTCGACCAGCTCGGCGCACCAACGCTGGAAAACCTGTCGCGTTTCATCTGGGACCGCGTGCAGCAAAGCGGCCAGATCAGCCGCGTGACCGTTTATCGCGATAGCTGCAACGAGAGTTGCAGCTACTTTGGGCCCGCGAAATAATGATGAAGATGTCCGTCCTCGACAGCCGCAAGCTGGCGGCGCGGACATGGTTCGAAAGCCTGCGCGACCAGATCTGTGCGGCGTTCGAGACGCTCGAGGACGACGCACCCTCCGAGCTCTATTCCGGTCATGCGGGACGCTTCACGCGCGCGCCGTGGCAGCGCACCGATCACACCGGCGCCGAGGGCGGCGGCGGGGTGATGTCGATGATGCACGGGCGGCTATTCGAGAAGGTCGGCGTGCACTGCTCGACCGTTCACGGCGAATTCGCGCCGGAATTCCGCACGCAAATGCCGGGCGCGTCCGAAGACCCGCGCTTCTGGGCCTCGGGCGTTTCGGTGATCGCGCACCTGCGCAATCCGCACATCCCCGCGGTGCACATGAATACCCGGTTCGTGGTGACGACGAAGGCATGGTTCGGCGGCGGGGCGGATCTGACGCCGCTGCTCGATCGCAGGCGAACCCAGGACGACGCCGACACGCTGGCGTTTCATGCCGCGATGAAATCGGCATGCGACGCGCACAGGCCTGTCGCCGACCATGACAAGCTGAAAAAATGGTGCGACGAGTATTTTTACCTGCCGCATCGCCAGGAGCCGCGCGGCATCGGCGGCATCTTCTACGATCACCACGACTCCGGCGACTGGGACGCAGACTTCGCATTCACTCAGGATGTCGGCCGCGCACTCGCTAAAATTTATCCCGAACTGGTGCGTGGCAACTTCAATACGCCATGGACCGCGGCCGAGCGCGAGGAGCAATTGATCCGGCGCGGACGCTATGTCGAATTCAATCTGTTGCACGATCGCGGCACGGTGTTCGGTCTCAAGACCGGCGGCAATGTGAACTCGATCCTGTCTTCGCTGCCGCCCGAAGTGAAGTGGCCGTAACCTCGCCGAGCGCGCTTACTGGGCACCGTTAAAACGGGCGGCAATCGGATCGGCGATCGCCGTCAACGACGCGGCATCGAGCGGAAAATCCTGCGCGAGCCAGGCATCCTCGGCAAGACCCAGCGCCTGCCCGAGCGCCGGACCTTCCGGTACGCCCAGTGCGATGAAGTCGCTCGCCTTGAGCGGAAACTTCGGCGCAGTCCAGCGCTCGCTCAGCGTCGCCAGTTCGCGCCAGCGCTCCGGAGCAACCGCACCGCCGCTGCGCGCCCATGCCAGCATCAGCCGCTCGCGATAGGGATCGGGGCCGAGCCGATACAGCAGCCGCCGCGATCTCGCATCGTCCATGCCGACCATACGCCACCAGCGATGGCCCATCGAATCCAGTTGCTTCGCCTCGGCATTCGACAACCGCAGCCGCTGTGCGAGCCGCTTGGCATCCTCGCTGACCGCCACGCAGAGCGCGCCGAGGCGGCGCACCGGATCGGGCTTGTGCCCGAGGTCGCGCGCAATCCCGATCAATGCCGCCAGAGGTCCGCGATACGCCACGCCACCGGTGATCGAAAGCAGCAGGCCGGCATCCTCCATCGCGACCAGCGCCGCCGGCGCGCCATCGGCGACAACCAGCTTGAGCATCTCCATCCGCATCCGCTCGGCCGAGAGCGAGGCCAGACCGCCGCGCCCGGCGATGCAGGCGAGATAACCCGCGCGATCGATCTCGCCGGCGCCGTAGGCTGCGTGAATCCGGAAGAAGCGCAGAATGCGCAGGTAGTCTTCCGCGATGCGCTGCGACGGCTCGCCGACGAACCGCACGCGGCGCTTGTCGATATCGTCGAGGCCGCCGACATGGTCGTGGATCGCGCCATCGGCATCGACCGAGAGACTGTTGATCGTGAAGTCGCGGCGCAGTGCATCGCGCGCCCAGTCGCGGCCAAACGCGACGGTCGCCTTGCGGCCGAAGGTCTCGACATCCTCGCGCAGGGTGGTGACTTCAAACGGCTGGCCGTCCGCCACCAGCGTCACCGTGCCATGCGCGATCCCGGTCGGCACGCTCTTGATTCGCGCCGTATCGGCGCGGCGCACGACTTCATCGGGCACGGCGGTGGTCGCGATGTCGATGTCGCCGACCGGAATGCCGAGCAGCGCATTGCGCACCGCTCCGCCGACGACACGCGCTTCCTCGCCATCCGCGTTGAGCAGCGCCAGCACTTGCGCTGCCGGACCCGTCGTCAGCCACGGCGCATCGCGAAGCGAACGCCCAGCCGTCATTTTTCAACTCCAGGAACGAGCTTGCCGTTCTCGATGTGCGCCGGAATGTAGGTCGAGCCCGGCGGTGCGCCGGCGAAATTCGCCAGCACCAGAAGACTGGCGATCGTCAGCAGCAGCGACACGATCGCCAGCCGGCCGATCACCCGCGCCGGCCATGACTCAGGTTTGAGCACGCCGTTGCGGCTCGCGATCAAAAACAGGGCATAGGCCGCGAACGGAATGAGGAAAATTCCGATCTCCGTCAGAACCGGCCTGATCATGAGAGATAAATCCGTTCGTAGAGTACGCGCAGGATGCCGGCTGTCGCGCCCCAGATATATCGCTCGGCGAACGGCATGGCGTAATAGGAACGCGGCACGCCGCGGAATTCCTTGCTGTGGCGCTGATGGTTGATCGGGTCCATCAGAAACTTCAGCGGCACCTCGAACACCTCATCGACCTCGGAGGCGTTGACCCAGAGCTGAAAGCCGGGCTTTACCCGCGCCACCGTCGGCAGAATGCGAAAGCCGAAGCCTGTCGCGTAGACATCGAGATAGCCGATCGGTTCGATGAAATCGCGCGTCAGCCCAATCTCTTCGTGCGCCTCGCGCAGGGCCGCGTCGAGCGGCGAGGCATCGGTCGCATCGATCTTGCCGCCCGGGAACGAGATCTGTCCGGCGTGACTCGACAGATGCGCGGAGCGCTGCGTCAGCAGCACGGTAGGTTCGGCATGATCGACCACCGGAATCAGGACGGCAGCGGGCTTGACCGGCAGCTCCTGCGAAATGATCTGCAGCATGCGATCGTTGCCGTGATCGCCGGTCGGCGGCAGTACATCGGCCTCGTTCAGACCCGCCGGCACCTTGAAAGTGAGTCGCTGCGCCGAGCGGGCGAAAAACTCCGCCGAACTGATCTGTACCGGGGCCGGGTCGGACTTCAGCAACTGATCGGTCAAGACGCCGGCCTCATCTGGTCTGCGTCGGCCATTGCAAAAAAAGCGCCGCCGGATCGAATCCCGAATTTCATGGCACCATCGGCCATGTGCTCTTCGCCCAAGTCAACCAGATCGTAGTAGATCGCGCGGGTGACCTTGGCCCAGAGATCGGCCCGGACATGCAGATACGGGGTGAGCCCGCCGTCCTTGTCGCGCTCGAAACGCAGCCAGTGCTGCGCGTCGCACGTCACCCAGTCATCGACGTTGGTGCGGAAACGCAAAGTGCGGTCGTCCCCCTCGCCGTCGCGGGCCATCTCGACGGCGAGAAACGGCGCGTCGTCCACTTGAATACCGACTTTTTCCACCGGCGTGACAAGAAAGTGTTTGCCATTCTCGCGCTTGAGGATGGTCGAGAACAGTCGCACCAGCGCGGGCCGGCCGATCGGCGTACCGTTATAGAACCAGGTTCCATCGCGGGCGATCCGCATGTCCAGGTCCCCGCAGAACGGCGGATTCCATAAATGGACCGGCGGCAGACCCTTGGCCCCCGCCTTGCGCGCGGAATCCGTCAGGCCTTCGATGCCTGATTTGATGCCTGCGGGTGCGGTTTGCCCTTGGTTCGCCATGGTTGGTCCGGACTGTACAACGTCGATCTGGCACAAATGATGCACTGAATCTGTCTGGAAGTCTCCAGATCGTGATCCGGCGGCCTTCCCCCCGCCGATAAGGTGGGGATAGCTGAATTCAACGCATGCAGCTCTTCCGCTTGAGCCTAGCATGCCAGAATCGTCCCGATGACGCCGCCATCCGGCGTGACCGGGCTGGTTCAACCAGACGATTTTAACCAGACGATGGAGTAGCTCGTGACTCGCACTGACAAGGCCGGCCCCGAAAGCGTGACGAAGCTCGAGGATGCCATCATCCGTTCCGCGGAAGAGATCGCCGGCAGCATCCGCTCCGCGAAGGAAGCGATCTCGACCGTCATCTTCGGACAGGACAAGGTGGTCGAAAGCGCGCTGGTGACGATCCTGTCGGGTGGTCACGCGCTCTTGATCGGCGTACCCGGCCTCGCCAAGACCAAACTCGTCGAGACGCTCGGCATCACGCTCGGCCTCGACGCCAAGCGCGTGCAGTTCACACCCGACCTGATGCCCTCCGATATTCTGGGCGCCGAGGTGCTCGACGAGAGCGCCGCTGGCAAACGCTCGTTCCGCTTCATCGCCGGGCCGGTGTTCGCCCAACTCCTGATGGCCGACGAAATCAACCGCGCCTCGCCGCGCACGCAATCCGCGCTGCTGCAGGCGATGCAGGAGCAGCACATCACGGTGGCCGGCGCACGCCATGATCTGCCGAAACCGTTTCATGTGCTGGCGACGCAGAATCCGCTGGAGCAGGAAGGCACCTATCCGCTGCCGGAAGCGCAACTCGACCGCTTCCTGATGGAAATCGACGTCGATTATCCGGATCGCGATGCCGAACGCCGCATCCTGTTCGACACCACCGGCGCCGAAGGCAGCCATGCCAAGAGCACGATGACCGCCGACGTCTTGATGTCGGCGCAGCGTCTCGTCCGCCGTTTGCCGGTCGGCGACTCCGTCGTCGAAGCCATCCTGTCGCTGGTCCGCTCGGCGCGTCCGGGTCCAGAAGGCGGCGATCTCGCGAAGATGATTGCCTGGGGACCGGGTCCCCGCGCCAGCCAGTCGCTGATGCTGGCGGTACGTGCGCGTGCGTTGCTCGATGGCCGTCTCGCGCCGTCGATCGACGACGTTCTCGATCTTGCCGAACCTGTGCTGAAACACCGCATGGCGCTGACCTTCTCGGCCCGCGCCGAAGGGCAGACGATCAGGAACGTGATCGCGCAGCTCAAGTCGCGAATTGGATAAGGCGAGTCGGATCAGGAATGGCGCAACTCGTGGTCCAATTCCAACATTCGCATACCAGTTCAGCGCAGTCTGTTTGCGAATGTTAGAATTTGGGACCCCGACCGACCTGGAATTTCTAGTGGAGCGTGGAATTTGACATTCGCTACCGGAGACCGCAGCACGTCGAAAGCGAATGTCAAATTCGCTCCACCAGGCCGCGACGACCTGCAAAACGAAGCGGTTAATGCCGCCGTCGGCAAGAGCAGGAAGCTGGCGGCACGCTTGCCGAGGCTGATCCTCGAAGCGCGTCGCATTGCTGCAACGGTCATTCATGGACTGCACGGACGGCGGCGCGCGGGCACCGGCGAAAATTTCTGGCAGTACCGCCATTTCATGAATGGCGAACCGTCGAACAACGTGGATTGGCGGCGTTCGGCGCGCGACGATCAGCTTTATGTGCGCGAGCGAGAATGGGAATCGTCGCATACGGTCTGGTTGTGGATCGATCGCTCGGCGTCGATGGATTTCAATTCGCATTTGACCGAGTGGAGCAAGCTCGACCGCGCGCTGGTTGTCGCATTCGCCCTCGCCGAGGTTCTCGTCCAGGGCGGAGAGCGCGTCGGGATTCCCGGCCTGATGCGGCCCACCGCCAACCGCAACATCATCGAAACGCTGGCGCGGGTCATCCTGCATGACGCGAGCGAGCAGCCGAGCCTGCCGCCGAATTTCGCGCCCGCGCCGTTCTCGGAAGTCGTGCTGTTGTCCGATCTGTGGAGCCCGATCCCGGAATTCCAGGGCATCCTGACTCAGCTTGCCGCCAACGGCGCGCGTGGCCATGTCGTCCAGATCGCCGATCCCGCGGAAGAGACTTTCCCCTATTCGGGCCGCATCGAATTCGTCGAGTCCGAAAGCCGCAGCACCATTACCGCCGGGCGCGCGGAAAAATGGCGCGCGGATTATCAGTCAATCCTCGCCAATCATCGCGCGGCGCTGCGCGCGGCGGCCGATAAATCCGGCTGGAGCTTTACCGTGCATCGAACCGATCGCGGCCCGACCGAACTTCTTTTCGCAATTCATGGCCGGATGGGCGCCGGTGTGCATGATGTCTTCAACAATCGTCCGTCAGTTCCGGACACTGCGAGCAAGCCCGCATGATGGGACTGCCGCTCGCCTTCGCTCAACCGTGGCTGCTCACCGCATTGATCGCACTGCCCGCGCTGTGGTGGCTGTTGCGCGTGATGCCGCCGCGCCCCAAGCGGATCGATTTTCCGCCGACGCGCCTGCTGTTCGACATCGCGCCGAAGGAAGAAACCCCTGCACGCACACCCTGGTGGCTCACCGCCTTGCGGCTGCTTGCCGTGGCGCTCGTCATCATCGCAGCCGCCGGCCCGGTCTGGAATCCGGCGACGGGCGTCGGCCGCAGTTCCGGGCCGCTGGTGATCCTGATCGACGACGGCTGGACTGCGGCTGCAAGCTGGGACGTGCGCATCCGCACCGCGGATGAGCTGATCGCCAATGCCGAGAACGATCGCCGGGGCGTGGCCCTCGTTCCACTCTCCGAGCCCACGCGCGACATCACGCTGATGCCGGCCGGCAACGCCCGCGTCGCCGTCCGGCAGATATCGCCGAAACCGTTCGCGGTCGAGCGTGTCGATACGCTGCCGGCGATCGGGCGTTTCCTCACAGCGACCGGCGATGCGGATCTGGTCTGGCTCACCGACAGCGTGGATACCGGACGCGGACCGGATTTCATTGACGGCCTCGCTAAAGTCGCGAAGGATCGCAGCCTCACCATCTTCGAAGGCGGTGCTGCACCCGCCCGCGCACTTGTCGGCGCGGAAAACGCCGCGTCGAAAATGGTGGTCAAGGTGCTTCGCCCTGCTGGCGGCGGCGCGGACGCGGGTCTGATCCGTGCACTCGATGCGAAGGGTTCGCCGATCGGCGAGGCGCGGTTTGTTTTGTCGGCGCAGGAGCGCGAAACCGAAGCCTCGTTCGATCTGCCGGTCGAACTGCGCAACGACATCACGCGGCTCGAGATTTCCGGCGAGCGTTCGGCGGGCGCGGTGCAATTGCTCGACAAGCGCTGGCGGCGGCGCGCTGTCGGCATCGTTACCGGCTCGACCAGCGACACGGCGCAGCCGCTGCTCGCTTCCACGTTCTATCTGACGCGCGCGCTGTCGCCGTTCGCCGACGTCCGGCTCGGAGAGCGCGGTTCGCCCGCCCTGGCGGTTGCGCAACTGATCGAGCAGAAGTTGCCGATGATCGTGCTGGCCGATGTCGGCACGTTGCCGCAGGAGACACGCGAGAAGCTCACCGCCTGGATCGCGCAAGGCGGCGTGCTGGTGCGCTTTGCCGGTCCCCGCCTCGCGCAATCCGACGACGATCTGGTGCCGGTGCGGCTGCGCAAGGGCGGACGCAGCCTCGGCGGCTCGCTGACCTGGGAAAAACCGCAGCAGCTCGCCTCGTTCTCGGCGGAAGGACCGTTCGCCGGCCTGCCGGTGCCGAAAGACATCACCGTGACCCGTCAGGTGCTCGCCGAGCCGGATGCTGGCCTCGCCAGCAAGAGCTGGGCGTCGCTGGTTGACGGCACGCCGCTCGTCACCGGCGACCAGCGCGGCAAGGGCGTGGTCGCCCTCTTCCATGTCAGTGCAGATATGCGCTGGTCTGATCTGCCTTTGTCTGGCACCTTTGTCGAAATGCTTCGGCGAGTCGTGGACATGTCGGGCTACACATCCAATCCCGGTGCGGGCGCCGCCGCCGAGGCGAATGTGGAGACTGTTGCCGCGCTCCGGACGCTCGATGGCTTCGGTGCGTTCGGACCGCCGCCCTCCACCGCCAAGCCGCTGCGCGCAGATTTTCGCGACCGCGCCAATCTCGATCATCCTCCCGGTTTCTACGGTCCGGCCGACGGACCGCTTGCGGTCAACGCGCTGGCTGCAGCCGATCGCCTCGCCGCGCTCGACACGTCTTCACTGAAGGCGCAGCGGGCGACCTACACCAATGCCGAACCGCGCGACCTGCGCGGCTACCTGCTCTCCGGCTCGCTCGGGCTGTTCCTGATCGATGCCCTGATCGTCGCATTTCTTGGCGGCGGTCTGGCCGCGCTGCTGCGCCGGCGCGCAGCGACCGCGGCCGTGATGTTCGCCATTGCGCTGGCTGCCATCGCCTCCGCACCGCAATCCGTCAGCGCGCAGACCGCCGATGAATTCGCGATCAAGTCGGTGAGCCAGACAAAACTTGCCTATGTCGTCACCGGCAACGCCGATGTGGATTCCATCGTCCGCGCCGGGCTCTCCGGGTTGACGCTGTTTCTCGCGCAGCGCTCCGCGCTGGAGGCCGGCGAACCGGTCGGCGTCGATCCGGCGCGCGACGAGCTGTCATACTTTCCGCTGATCTACTGGCCGATCGTGCCGGGCGCGCCGAAACCGCCGGCCGAGACGCTGAGCAAGATCGACGCCTACATGAAACAGGGGGGCACCGTCCTGTTCGATACGCGCGACGCCATCGAAGCGCCGGCAAGCGTCGGCGGCGAAGCGCAGACCGCTGGCATGCAGACGTTGCGCACCATCCTGTCCTCGCTCGACGTTCCCGAGCTCGAGCCGGTGCCGAGCGAGCATGTGCTGACCAAGACGTTCTACCTGCTGCGCGACTTCCCGGGCCGCTTCAACACCGGGCAGACCTGGGTCGAAACCCTGCCGCGCGACAACGACGATGAAACCGCGTCGCGCCCGGCCCGTGGCGGCGACGGCGTCTCGCCCATCATCATCACATCGAACGATCTTGCCGGTGCATGGGCGATGCGGCCCGACGGCCAGCCGATGCTGCCGATGACGCTGGGCGAGCCGCGCCAGCGCGAGTTCGCGTTCCGCGCCGGCGTCAACATCGTGATGTATACACTGACAGGCAACTACAAGGCCGACCAGGTTCACGTCCCGGCGCTGCTCGAGCGGCTCGGACAATGAGAGATCGTGTGGAAATTGAGCTAACCACGCATTCTGCCGTCATGCCCGCGCTTGTCGCGGGCATCCACGTCTTAACTGACGTTCGACGAGCAAGACGTGGATGGCCGGAACAAGTCCGGCCATGACGGGCAAATAGGTTCAGCATAGATGCAATACGGTATCGCGTTCGCTCCTCTCGTCCCGCTCCCGGTGATCTGGGTGGCGCTCGCCGCCATTGCATTGATCGCGGTGGTGCTGGTGCTTGCGCGGGCGCGTGGCGCGGCGGTGCGTGTCGCCGCCCTGACGTTGATCCTGCTTGCATTGGCCAATCCGTCATTCACCCGCGAGGAGCGCGAGCCCCTGTCGTCGGTCGCCGTCGTCGTGATCGACAAGAGCCCGAGCCAGAATTTCGGCGATCGAATCAATGAAACCGAAAAGGCGCGCGCCGAGATCACCGAACGGCTGAAGCAGATCAAGGGCCTTGAGGTCCGCGTCGTCGAGGCCGGAATGGCCGACGGCGAAACCGACGGCACCCGGCTGTTCTCCGCTGTCACCTCTGCGCTGTCGGATGTCCCGACCGATCGTGTCGCCGGAGCATTCCTCATCACCGACGGGCGGGTGCATGACATCCCGGCCAACACCGCCGCGGTCGGTTTCAACGCCCCGGTTCATGCGCTGATCACCGGCCGCAAGGACGAGCGCGACCGCCGCATCGCGATCGTCGCAGCGCCGCGCTTCGGCATCGTCGGCCAGAAGCAGACCATCACTTATCGGCTCGACGATCAGGGCGTCAGCGCCCAGCGCGCGCAGGTGAAAATCCGCCGCGACGGCGAAGCCATCTCCGAACGCACCGTAGTCAGCGGCCAGACCGTCAATGTCGAGATCGACATTCCCCATGCCGGCGCCAACATCGTCGAGATCGAGGCCTCGCCGCTCGAGAACGAGCTGACGCAGGTCAACAACCGCGCCGTGGTGTCGATCGACGGCGTGCGCGACAAGCTGCGGGTGCTGCTGGTTTCGGGCGAGCCGCACTCCGGCGAGCGCACCTGGCGCAATCTTCTGAAGTCCGATGCCAGCGTCGATCTGGTGCACTTCACCATTCTGCGGCCGCCGGAAAAACAGGACGGCACGCCGATCAACGAGCTGTCGCTGATCGCGTTTCCGACCCGCGAGCTGTTCCAGCAGAGGATCAACGATTTCCAACTGATCATTTTCGATCGCTACGCCCGCCAGGGCGTGCTGCCGATTTCGTACTTCGACAACATCGCGCGCTATGTGCGCGGTGGCGGCGCGGTGCTGGTCTCGGCCGGCCCGGACTACGCATCGACCACAAGCATCTGGCGCACACCGCTCGACACCGTGCTGCCGGCTGAACCCGTGGCGGTGAGCGAAAAGCCGTTTACGGCGCGCCTGAGCGATATCGGCAA
This sequence comes from Hyphomicrobiales bacterium, assembly GCA_021732215.1. Lineage (GTDB taxonomy): Bacteria > Pseudomonadota > Alphaproteobacteria > Rhizobiales > Xanthobacteraceae > SG-bin9. The sequence continues at coordinate 133,326 of JAKFVL010000004.1, read as the reverse complement.
GCGCCATCCCGTCACCCGCGGGCTCGATGGCTCCGCCGCAGAGCCGCCGCGCTGGAGCCGTTTCTTCCGCTCGGTCGAGACCCGCAACGCGACGACGCCGCCGGTGATGACGGGGGCCGACGGCAAGCCGCTGCTGCTGCTGTCGCGCGCCGGCGAAGGCCGCGTCGCGCTGCTGCTGTCGGATCACATCTGGCTTTGGGCGCGCGGCTATGAAGGCGGCGGCCCGCATCTCGATCTGTTGCGCCGCATGTCGCACTGGCTGATGAAGCAGCCGGACCTCGACGAGGAGGCGCTGCGCCTCGAAATTCAGGGCCGCGATCTGGCGGTGTTGCGCCAGACCATGGCGGAGACGGTGACGCCGGTCACCGTCACCTCGCCGTCCGGCGCGACCAAGATCCTGAACCTCACCGCGGGCGATCCCGGCATGTGGCGCAGCAAGCTGCCGGCCGACGAACTGGGTCTGTGGCAGGCCAGCGACGGCACGCTGAATGCGCTGATCAATGTCGGCCCGGTCAATCCAAAGGAGTTCTCGGAGGTGATCTCGACCACCGAAACCCTGCTGCCGCTGACGCAGGCGACCGGCGGCGATACCCGGCGCATCATGAATGGCTCGTCGCTCGATCTGCCGCGCATCGTGCCGGTGCGCGCGTCGAGCGTCTTCCGCGGCGACAGCTGGCTTGGCGTGCGGATGCGCGAAGCCAGCGTGGTGCGCGGCATCGGCGTGTTGCCGATATTCGCGGGCTTCATCGGATTGCTGCTGCTGGTCGGCGCTTTCGCCGCCACATGGTTGCGCGAAGGGCGGTAAGCCGCCGCCAGGCCAATGGCCGACTCGGCCAATGGCCTACACCCTCCTTCCCCGAGCAACCTGTGCCGAACAACCTGGCATCCCCGCTCATATTGATCCGGCGTATGGAAACCATGCGCCCGGCGGCATTGACTTTTGCCACCCCAGAAATGTTACATTATAACATCTAGGGTGCTGCCACCGGCAGGGCCTGTTTGGGGCAAACGATGGCTTGGGCGCGTGCAAACGCAAGATCGGCGGGACTGGTGGCGCTGCTGGCGCTTGCTCTCCAGTTGGTCAGCGCCTTTGGCCACTTCCACCCCGAATGGGCCGGCATGCCCGCGGCCGCCCTGGAGGTCGCCCACGACCACACCGGCGCCGATCACGACAAAGATCATGACCACGACGGCAAACGGCCTGACGCCTGCACCGTCTGTACGGCCGCATCGCTGGCGCAGGCCCTTACGCCGCCATCCGCTCCAGCGCTTCCCGCTCGCGCGCATGTGGCGCTGGAACTGCCCGGCATCGCCATCGCGCAAGCCACCGGCGATCCCCGCCGCCGCCCGTTCCAATCCCGCGCTCCGCCTCAACCCTGACGACGACCGATCGCTCGCGCACGGCTCATGCCGTTCGCGGGGCGATGGCGCACGCCATTGCCGGTTCAATCGACATCAGGAAAAGACAACATGTTTCGCTCAAGGATTCATGCAGCGCTGCTGTGCGGCGTTGCGCTCGGCGTCATGGCAGACGCCCGTCACGCAGCGCGCGCTCAGCAGACGCTGCCCGAGGTCACCGTCGATGCGCCGAGCCCGATCGCGCGCCGCAAACCAGTCCGGCCGAAGCCGGACGCTCCGACGGTTCGCCGCTCGGCCCGCGCGCCCGCAGTCGTCATTCCGCAAACGCCTCCTCCGCCAGCCGTCGCGGCAACGCCGCAGCCCGGTACATTGCCGATCGTGACCGACCAGTTCGCGACCGTGACCGTCGTAACCAACGACGAAATCCGCCGCAGCGCCGCGAGCACGCTCGGCGATCTCCTGAACAACAAGCCCGGCATCACCGGATCGTCGTTCGCGCCGGGAGCATCGAGCCGGCCGATCATTCGCGGACTTGACAGCAACCGCGTCGGCATCGCCGAAAACGGCGTCAGTAGCGGCGGCGCTTCGGACCTCGGCGAAGACCATTTCGTGCCGATCGATCCACTCGCGACCAGCCAGGTCGAGGTGGTGCGCGGTCCGGCGACGTTGCGTTACGGCTCGCAATCGATCGGAGGCGTGGTCAGCGCCACCAACAACCGGATCCCCGAGGCATCTCCGTGTGCGGTGACCGCGCCGTTCCGGACTTTCGGTCAGTTCGCGGCAAGCAACGTGCCGTCACCATGCGTGACGTTCGAATCGCGCGGTTCGGTCGATACGGTCAACAACGGACGCGAAGGTGGCGTATTGCTCGATGCCGGCGCAGGCAATTTCGCGCTCCACGCCGACGGCTATGCGCGCAAGACCGACGACTACCGGATTCCAAGAAATCCATACGTGTTCGATCCGGCGCGGCCGTTCACCGGTAAGCAACTGAACTCGGCGACGCAATCGGAAGGCGGTTCGGTCGGCGGCTCTTACCTGTTCACCGGCGGTTTCATCGGTGGTGCGGTATCGCAGACCAACAGTCTCTATCGCATTCCCGGCAGCGAGGGCGAAACATTCGGCACCCGCATCGACGCGAAACAGACCAAGCTCAGCGCCAAGGGCGAATACCGCCCGGATGCTGCAGCGATCGAAGCGGTTCGCTTCTGGGCCGGCGCGACCGACTACAAGCACAACGAACTCGGGCGCGCGGACGCGCTGGATTTCTCGACCGACGGCGTGCGGCAGACCTTCACCAACCGCGAGCAGGAAGGCCGCGTCGAGGTCCAATTCGCGCCGCTCAATGTCCGGTTCGCCGCACTCACCACGGCGATCGGCGTGCAGGCCGGACATCAGCGGCTCAATGCACCGGGCGACGCGCCCGGCGAACAGTTCAACGGATTGTTCGATGCCAACTCGAATTCGCGCGTGGCCGGTTACATCTTCAACGAGTTCAGGTTCAGCGACAGCACCAAAGCGCAGATTGCGGGCCGCATCGAGACCATCAGCCTGCGCGGCATCACCCCGGATTTCCCGGCGGACTTTCTACCGGACGGCATCGACCGGCCGAACGTGGCGCGCAATCTCAACTTCACGCCGAAAAGCGCCAGCGCGGGACTGATCCAGGAGCTCGGCTGGGATCTCGTGGCGAGCCTCACAGGGCAATATGTCGAACGCGCACCGAAACCGGCCGAATTGTTCTCGCGCGGTCCGCATGACGCCACCACCACATTCGATATCGGAAATCCAAATCTCAGGATCGAAAGCGCGCAATCGATCGAGGCGGGCCTGCGCCGCGCCAGGGGACCGCTCCGGTTCGAGCTAACGGCCTATTACACGCGCTTCAACGGGTTCATCTTCCGCAATCTGACGGGCGTCAACTGCGACGAGACGTTTGCCTCTTGCGGCGACCCGGCCGGCGAATTGAATCAGGCGGTGTATTCTCAGCGCAACGCGACCTTCCGCGGCGGCGAATTCCAGTTCCAGTACGATGTGCTGCCGGTGTGGGCCGGTGTTTTTGGAGTCGAAGGACAATACGACATCGTGCGCGCGACCTTCACCGACGGCACCAACGTGCCGCGCATCCCGCCGCAACGGTTGGGCGGCGGCATCTACTATCGCGATTCTGGATGGCTGGCGCGCGTCAGCCTGCTGCATGCGTTCGCGCAAAACAACATCGGCGGCATCGAGACGGCGACGCCCGGTTACAACCGGCTGAAGGCGGAGATCAGCTACACGCAAAAGCTGAAACCGTCCGGCTTCGGCATCAGCGAGTTCACTGTGGGAATCGTCGGCGACAATCTGCTCAACGACGATATCCGCAATCATGCCTCATTTACAAAGGACGAGGTGCTGTTGCCGGGCATCGGCGTGCGGGCGTTCGCGAATGTGAAGTTCTGAAATTGCGTCATTGCGAGCGGAGCGAAGCAATCCAGCCTATTGCTCTGAAACTGGATTGCTTCGTCGCTAACGCTCCTCGCAATGACGAGCTAGTCCGGTATCGGCACCGCGCTCCAGTCGGGGCGGATCGCGCCGCTGACGTTCTCGAATGCGCCGTCCACGAGTTCGGCGATCAGCAGGCGGCCGTAATCCACCGGGCCGGGCATGGTGGCGCGGCCGCGCGGAATCCTGCGGAAGCCGACGCGCTTGTAATAAGGCTCGTCGCCGACCAGCACGATCAGGCGCTGACCCGCGGCCTTTGAGTCCTTCAGCGCGCGCTCAAGCAGCGCCTTGCCGATCCCGCGTTCGCGGAACGGAGGCTCGACCGTCAGCGGCCCCAGCAGCAGCGCGGGCGTATCGCCGATGCAGATCGGCAGTTGCCGCACCGAGCCGACCAGCAGCGTGCCGATGCGCGCCGTGAACGAGAGATCGAGGCGATGCTCGACATGCTCGCGCAGCCGGTAGGCGCTAAGCACAAACCGGCCGGGACCGAAAGTGCGCTCGTGCAGCCGTTCGATCGCCTGCTCGTCGGCCGGCGTTTCGGCGCGGATGGTGAGGGAAAGCTCGTTCATGTCAAATTCGCTTCGCTGGTGGCGCGGAATAGCATCCCCAAATGGTCAGCGCCAGTCCGGGATCGGCGGCTTGCCGTCGAACACTTCGGCAATGCGGTTGCGCGTGCCGAGCGTGGTGTCGGACGGAAGCTCCGAGCGTGCGAAGAAACCACAGGCGACGATCTCGCTGTTCGGCTCCGGCATGCGCTGCTGCCGATACGACCGCACCACATAGACCACGACGTGATCGCGCTTCGAGACACCGCGGCTGAAGAACACGCCATGCAATACCGGCGCACCGATCATCTCGATCAGCCCCTCTTCCATCAGCTCACGCGCCAGCGACTCCAGCACCGTCTCGCCGACCTCGACACCGCCACCGGGCAAATGCCATCCGTCGACATAACTGTGCTTGACGAGAAAGATGCGATTATCCGCGTCGAGCACCAGCGCCCGCACGCCCATGGTCATGCCGCGCGCGAATCGCGAATAGAAATGGAACAGACGCCGGATTGCCGGCTCGAACCTGCGCCGCAAATCGGAAACAGTCCTCACCTGATGTCCCCGCACGGCGGATCGGGCAGTGCGTGTGGTCTGGTATCTTGCGCCATGCCGCGCATCTTGCCAAAAGCAGACCGGCTTTCAAAGACGGCGGCGCGCTTATGCATCACATCATATGACGGCATATGTCCTGGCTCATCTGTCCGATCCGCATCTGGCGCCGCTGCCGCAGCCGTCGGCGCGCGAGCTGATGGGCAAGCGTGTACTCGGCTATCTGAACTGGACGCGCAATCGCCATGCCTTTCATCAGCGCGACGTGCTCAATGCCCTGATCGCCGATGTGACGGCCCAACGCCCAGATCACATCGCGATCACCGGCGATCTGGTGAACATCTCGCTCGATGCGGAGTTCAGGCAAGCCGCCAAATGGCTGGGCAGCGTCGGTCCACCGGAGCATGTGTCGCTCGTCCCCGGCAATCACGATGCCTACGTGCCTCAGATGCATGATCGCTTCGCGAGCGAATGGGCGGATTATCTGCGGGGCGACAAGGCGACACCGGGTAGCTCCGTCACCTTTCCATATGTGCAGCGGCGTGGACCGCTGGCGCTGATCGGATTATCGACGGCCGTACCGACGCTGCCATTCATGGCGACAGGTCAACTCGGCGCAGCGCAGCTTGCGGCGCTCGAACAAACTCTCGCAGGCATCTCGCCCGATGAAGCGTTTCGCGTGATCCTGATTCATCATCCGCTCGATACCGACGGCAAGCGCAGGCACAAGCGGCTGCGCGATGCGGACGAACTGACGGCCATCCTGCGGCGGCGCGGCGCGGAGCTCGTGCTCCACGGCCACGATCATCGCCACGCGACACTCTGGGTCGATGGCATTAGCGGGAAAATTCCGGTCGTCGGCGTGCCGTCAGCATCCGCCGCTGACGATGGCAAGCACGATCCGGCGGCCTACAATCTGTTTGCGATCACACGCGAAAGCGACCATTGGCGCTGCGACATGCGCGTGCGATCGGCGCTCAAAAACGGGACCTGGAAGAATGTACGGCAGACGCGGTTGATCTAGCCGCCGCGCAGCACCGCAATGGCTGCGATGCCAAGCAGAACGGCAGCACCGAACACGGCGCCGATCACGAACGTCCAGATTCCGCGCGAGCGCCTGAGCGGTGCAATTTCGGCCGCGGCCGTGGTGGCGAGCATCGATGAATCCGTCAAGGCATGCTCGCGCTCGATGATCCGCCGCGCGATGTAATCGGTGATGGCTTCGACGATCGGCCTGGTCTCGTGCGACTCCGCCAGCACCGTCCGGCCAAATCGCGTATCGCGCACGAAACGATATTGCCGCTTGTCGCGCCCCATCATGACGTGCGCGACCACGTCGATCCACAGCCGCGGCGTGTCGCCCTGGCTGATGCCGCGATCGAACAGATCGACCCGGTCGGGAATTTCCTTGAACAGCGAATCGAGCGCCTCGTTGAGGATTTCGAGCCGCGCCACTTCCGCATCGCGCAGGTCGACCACGACGCCGGTGCGATCGGCGGCTTCGATGCGGGCGCGGCGCATCGCGTCGCGCAGCTTCACCGGGCGCTCGGCATTGCTGTTGTCTGCACTCGGCTCGGACATCGTCTGGCCTTTCCCGCGGATCGGAATGTTTCGTTAACTTATCAGTTACCACGATCAGGGCAAAGGGCCTTGAAAACCAATGACTTCCAAGCGGGCGGAAGCGCCGCGCGGGGATCGAGGCCGAAAATCAAACGGCCCCGCCCGGACATGCCGGACGGAGCCGCTGTGAAACGTCGGCCGGCTTTTGGATCAGGACGTGCGGCTCGGCTCCTCAACGATCGAGAAGCGCACGCCGGCCTTGTGCCGGTTCTCTTCCGAGACAACCTTCCAGGCGTCTTCGGCTTCCTTGCGGGTCTTGAACGGACCCTGCACCTGCGCCGAACCCGCCACGAGCTTGTGAAAGTTCATCGAACCGAACTCGCCGCCAATGACCCAGAAATTGCTGCCGCCACTCATGTCAGTCTCCTGCTATCCAGCCACGCGCATCTTCACGCTGTAATCCTGGATTGTATCTAGTCAAGCCGCTGCCGTTTGTAATGGATATTTTGCAGGAATCCAGTGTCGGCGCGCCTCACAAACGATCAGTCGGACGAGAACCCGAACGGAACATTGAGCCGCCGGTAGTCGTCGGGAAGCAGTTCGCGGCCGATCGGAAGTTCGGATCGCGCCGCGCATGTCGGGCGATGACAGACGCGGCATGCGACGCCGATCGGCGTCGGTGCATCGGCGCGCGGCCCGGAGTCATCGCTGGTATAGATCAATTTTCCCGCATGCTCGGCGGCGCAGCCGATCGCAATGGCGCGCTCCACGCGCACCGCGCCGAACGAACCGCCGCCGGCCGTGACCGTGCGGGCGATGGAATAGAACCGCTGGCCATCGGGCAATTCCAGCCATTGCGTCACGATCTGGCGCGGCGTCTTGAAGACCCCGTGAACCGACCATAACGGACAGGCTCCGCCGTGCTTGGCAAAGGGGAAGCCGGCGCCGTCGAGCAACTTGGAGATATTGCCCGCGGGATCGACGCGGATCAGAAAGAACGGGACTTTTTCCGCGCCCGGCCGTTGCAACGTGGTGATGCGATGTGCGGTCTGTTCGAAGCTCGTGGAAAACTGCCGCGCCAGGGCTTCAACATCGTAACGACGCGCATCAGCCGCTTTCGCGAACTCGGAATACGGCATGATCAGCGCCGCTGCGGCGTAGCTCGCGAGCGAACGATGCGCCAGCAGCTTTCCGCTTTTGGTGCTGAAGTGGCCGGCTTTCAGCGCTGCGGCGATCTCGTTCTCGAACTCGAGATAGGCGAGTTGCTGCGCCAACTGGAAGGTGAAGCTCGCCGTGTCGAGCGAGTCGTCGAACAGGATTTCCTTGCGGTGACGATCCAGCCGCCGGACCGAGCCGAGCATGACCGTTGGCGGCAGATGACGGACGCGAAGGTTGTGACGAACCTTCAGCCGCTCGATCAGCCAGTTGGTATCGGCGGGACCTTGCAGAACGCCCTCGGCCGCGTCGTCGATATCCGCGAAGTTGTTCTTGCGCGCGGCCAGAAACCTGCGGACCTCCGCGACGGGATCGTTGGCATCCAGACCACCCCGGCGCGATTTCGACTCGACCCCTGTGAGTCGCGGGCCTGTGCGATCCGCCAGCGCGAGCTGCTCCTCGCGATAGGCCGTGTAGAGCCGCAGGAAGGCCTCGGCCAGCCCCGGATAGCCGATGGCGATATCGCTGATCTCAAGCGAGGGAATATCGATGTCAGCAAACATCGGCTCTTTCAGAACGGCCTGCATGCGCACCGTGTGATCGGCGCCGCCGTCGCCAGCGAGGTCGGCGAGGTCAATCTTGTAGGTGCGCGCCAGACGCAACAGCATGTCCGCCGTGACCGGGCGCTGGTTACGCTCCAGAAGCGCCACGTAAGGCGCGGATATGTCGAGATCGGCCGCCATATCCGCCTGCGTCAAACCGAGATCGCGTCGCAGCCGCCTCAGCCGCGGACCCATGAAAACCGAGCGGATTGTCGATGTCGCCATCAGGAAATAGCCTCGCCGATAACTATCCTTGTATAATAATTACAACATTACAAGATAAGTTTGTAAAGTCTGACAAGCTATCTCTGAATCCACTGGCGATTGGCCGAATGATGCGTTCAAACAGGGACAACTTCATTCGGGAGCAGCATCATGAATTACCAATCGCGCGGAATTTCCGACCAGGCAATCCAGGGCCCCTCTTCCTATCAGTCAGAGATCAAGGCTGCCGAGGCCCTCCTCAAGGACAAGGGTACATGGAACGGCGTGACCGCCGAAGCGGTTGCGCGCATGCGTCTGCAGAACCGTTTCAAGACCGGCCTCGACATCGCCCGCTACACGGCGGACGTGATGCGTGCGGACATGGCCGCGTATGACGCGGACCCCACCAAGTACACCCAGTCGCTGGGTTGCTGGCATGGCTTCGTCGCGCAGCAGAAGCTGATCTCGATCAAGAAGCATTTCGGCGGCAAGACCGACCGCCGCTACCTGTATCTGTCGGGCTGGATGATCGCGGCACTTCGCTCCGAATTCGGACCGCTGCCGGATCAGTCGATGCACGAGAAGACCTCGGTGCCGGCGCTGATCGAAGAGCTCTACACCTTCCTGCGTCAGGCCGACTCGCGCGAACTCAACGATATCTTCCGCGAGATCGACGCAGCGCGTAAGGCCGGCGACAAGGCCAAGGAAGCGAAGCTGATCGAGAAGGTCGACAACTTCCAGACCCACGTCGTGCCGGTGATCGCCGATATCGACGCAGGTTTCGGCAATGCCGAAGCAACCTATCTGCTTGCCAAAAAGATGATCGAGGCCGGCGCCTGCGCGCTGCAGATCGAAAACCAGGTGTCCGACGAAAAGCAGTGCGGCCATCAGGACGGCAAGGTCACCGTGCCGCACGAAGTCTTCCTTGCGAAGATTCGCGCCTGCCGGCACGCCTTCCTCGAAATGGGCGTGGACAACGGCATCATCGTGACCCGCACCGACTCGCTCGGCGCCGGCCTCACGCAGCAGATCGCCGTCAGCCACAAGCCGGGCGATCTCGGCGACCAGTACAACAGCTTCCTCGATTGCGAGGAAGTCGATGCGTCGAAGATCGGCAACGGCGACGTCATCATCAGCCGTAACGGCAAGCTGCTGCGTCCGAAGCGTCTGCCGAGCAATCTGTATCAGTTCCGCGCCGGGACTGGTGTCGACCGCTGCGTGCTCGACAGCATCACCTCGCTGCAGAACGGCTCAGATCTGCTGTGGATCGAAACCGAGAAGCCGAACATCGCGCAGATTGCCGAAATGGTCGATCGCGTTCGCGAGGTCATCCCGAACGCCAAGCTCGCCTACAATAACTCGCCGTCGTTCAACTGGACGCTGAACTTCCGCTGGCAGGTGTTCGACGAATGGAAGGCCGCCGGCAAGGATGTCAGCAAGTACAACCGCGCCGAGCTGATGAAGGTGGAATACGACACCACGCCGCTGGCGATCGAAGCCGACGAGCTGATCCGCACCTTCCAGGCGGACTCAGCGAAGCGCGCCGGCATCTTCCACCACCTGATCACGCTGCCGACCTATCACACGACGGCGCTGTCCACCGATAACCTCTCGAAGGAGTACTTCGGCGACCAGGGCATGCTCGGCTACGTCAAGAACGTGCAGCGCGCGGAAATCCGTCAGGGCATCGCCTGCGCGAAGCATCAGAACATGGCCGGCTCCGACATCGGGGACGACCACAAGGGATACTTCGCCGGCGAAGCCGCCCTGAAGGCCGGTGGCGCCCACAACACGATGAACCAGTTCGACTAAGATCGAACCTCAATCAGGAAACGCCCAACACGAATGCCCGGCCTCGCGGCCGGGCATTTGTGTTTGTGAGGTCATCTCCACGTTTAGAAATGAATGGGAGAAGGCTCTGGAGCTGTTGTTTTCGTCATGGCCGGGCTTGACCCGGCCATCCACGTCTTTCTTACTCCTTGGCCTCTAGACGTGGATGCCCGGCACATAGGCGAGCGAAGCGACGCCGTTCTTCGAACGGCTATGGCCGGGCATGACGAGCTAACCAACCATAATTGGCCGTTATTTCATGATCAGATTCTTAGTCGCCGCCGCAGCTCTCACCCTGGTAACAACCTCCGCCCTCGCCCAGACGCCCGGGCCGTGCCGCAAGGGTGTCGGCTTTCCGCAGTTCCTCGATCAGTTGAAGCAGGACGCTGTGAAGGCCGGCGTATCCCAGCGCGCGATGGCGATGGCCGCGCCGCTGATGGTCTACGATCAGGGCATCGTCAACCGCGACCGCGGCCAGCGCGTGTTCGGGCAGATCTTCACCGAATTCTCCGGGCGCATGGCCTCCGAAGCCCGGCGTGTGAAGGGCCAGCAACTGATCCAGCAATACGCGCAAGCGTTTGCGCGCGCCGAGAAAGAGTTCGGCGTGCCACCCGCGGTCATCACCGCGTTCTGGGCGCTGGAGAGCGATTTCGGCGCTGTTCAAGGCAAGTTGCCAATCATGCGCTCGCTGGTATCGCTGGCCTATGACTGCCGGCGTTCCGACATGTTCCGTGACGAAACCATCGCCGCGCTGAAAATCCTCGATCGCGGCGATCTGTCGCCAGATGAACTGATCGGCTCGTGGGCCGGTGAACTCGGCCAGACCCAATTCCTGCCGCGGCACTATTACGACTACGCGGTGGATTTCGACGGCAACGGCAAGCGCGATCTGATCCACAGTCCACAGGATGTGATCGGCTCCACCGCGAACTACATCGCCAACGGCCTGAAGTGGAAACGCGGCGAGCCGTGGCTGCAGGAAATCCGCGTGCCGGCGAATCTTCCATGGGAGCAAACCGATCTCTCAATCAAGCATCCACGCTCGAAATGGGCGCAGTGGGGCGTGACGCTGGCCGACGGACGGCCGCTGCCGAACGACAGCCTGCCGACATCGGTGCTGCTGCCGATGGGCCGCACCGGGCCAGCGTTTCTCGCTTACGCCAATTTCGCGGCTTACACTGAATGGAACAACTCGCTGATCTATTCGACGACGGCCGGCTATCTCGCCACGCGCATTGCGGGCGCCGGACCGATGCGGCGCCCCGAAGCGCCGGTGGCGCAGCTTGCCTTCAACGAGCTAAAAGAGATGCAGCAAATTCTCGCCAGGCGCGGCTACAACGTCGGCAAGATCGACGGCATCATGGGCCAGCAGAGCCGCATCGCGGTGAAGGCGATGCAGGTGAAATACGGCCTGCCTGCGGATTCATGGCCCACCGCCGAATTGCTCGCGCGCCTGCGCAGCGGCGCATAGAGAACGCTCATGATCCCGACATCGCATTACATCGAGCTCTGCGGTCGCGAAGTGCACTATGTCGAGTGGGGCACGCGCGGCAAGCCGCCTCTCGTTATGTGGCACGGCGTGGCGCGCACCGGGCGTGACTTCGACGACATTGCAATGGCGATGGCGAACGATCGTCACATCATCGTGCCGGATACGATCGGGCGCGGCTACAGCGAATGGAGTCCGGAACCCACCAAAGAATATTCGCGCAAGTTTTACGCCCGACAGGCCGAGGCGCTGCTCGATGCGTTGCACTTCAACGTGGTCGATTGGCTCGGCACGTCGATGGGCGCGATCATCGGCATCGAGGCCGCAGCGAACAATCTCAAGGGCCGCTTCCGTCGTTTCGTACTCAACGACATGGGTCCGATCGTGGCGCAGGCCGCGCTCGATCGCATCAAGTCCTATGCCGGCGCGCCCCCGCCGAAATTCAAGCGCGTCTCCGAACTCGAGGCTTACTTCCGGCAAATCTACAAGCCGTATGGCTATCTGACCGACATGCAATGGCGGCGGTTGACCGAAACGTCCACGCGCCGCAATCCGGATGGCACGGTGTCGCCGCATATCGATCCGGCGATCAAGATTCACTTCGAATCGAACGAGGAGCAGTGGGACAACTGGTCGAGGCTCACCTGCGACATGCTCTGCCTGCGCGGCGAGACCTCCGATCTGCTGCTGCCCGAGGATTGTGAGCGCATGGTCCGCGACAATCCGCGCTGCCGGATCGCCACGATCAAGGGCTGCGGCCACGCCCCCGCGCTCAACGTCCCGGATCAGATCAAGCTGGTGTCGGATTTCCTCAACACGGGCTTGTGACGCAAACCTGCCTCGCTGACGCTTTCCGGCAACACCGCCTGCCGAAGGCAATAGCCGGGCTTGTATCCGGGTTGCGCAGTGCCGATCTATTTGAAGGCCGATCAATCAGCCGTTCCAGACTGCTAACCGCATCATCCAAAAACACCAATAACGTTAGGGATATCCAATGTCGCTCCACGCCGTTGCCGTGCCCACGTTCGTCCAGATTCTGACCAGTCTCACCAAGGTGCTCGACAAAGCCGAAGCCCACGCAACTGCAAAAAAAATCCAGCCTGATGTGCTGCTCTCTTCGCGGCTTTATCCGGACATGCTGCCGCTGACGAAGCAGATTCAACTGGCCTGCGATTTCGCGGCCAAGGGCTGCGCCCGCCTCACCGCCTCCGAGGTGCCATCGGCACCCGATACGGAAACCGGCTTCGCGGAGCTGAAGACCCGGATCGCCAAGACCGTCGATTATGTGAAAGCCTTCAAGCCGGCGCAGTTCGATGGCGCCGAAGCCCGCAACATCACCTTCCCGTCCGGCCCCGGCGCCACGACCACGCTGACAGGCCAGCAATTCCTCAATCACTTCTCGTTGCCGAATTTCTACTTCCACACCGTGACCGCCTACGACATTCTGCGCCACAATGGCGTCGAGGTCGGCAAACGGGATTTTCTCGGCACATTCTGACGAGTTGCTGTTCAAGGGCAGCAAGCCGAATCAATTCCGTCATTGCGAGGAGCACCCGGATCGGCGCTTCGCGCCGTCCGAGTACAGGCTCCGCGACGAAGCAATCCCGCCTTGCAATTTTGGTTCTGGATTGCTTCGCTCTCGCTCGCAATGACGATGATCGCGCGAACCTCGCCAATATAAAGCGTCATTCAAGAAACCCCGGGGAAACATCATGTCGACCACGACCCGCGCACCGATCAAGCTCGACCCGTCTGCTTCGCTGCATCCAGAGTCGATCGGTCAGGGCAAACGGTACGGCCGTCTGCAGGGCCGCCGCATCATGGTGGTCGGCGCGGGTCAGCGCAAAACCGTCGACGAAGAACCGCCGATCGGCAACGGCCGCGCCGCGTCGCTGCTGTTTGCGCGCGAGGGCGCGAGCATCGCATGCGTGGACCTGGTGCAGGACGCCGCCGACACCACCTGCCAGCAGATCATAGCCGAGGGCGGCAAGGCGTTCACCGATATCGCCGACGTCAGCGACCCGGACGCGATCGCGCCGTGTCTCCAGCGTTGCGTCAAACAGCTCGGCGGACTCGACGGCTTGTTTCTCAACGTCGGCATCTCCCACGGCCTGCAATTGCCGGACATGACGGTCGAGTCGTGGGACAAGAACTTCGACGTCAACGTCCGCAGTCATATGCTGTTCGCGCAGGCTGCGCTCAAGGTCATGGACTCCGGCGGCGCGATCATTCTCACCTCGTCGATCGCGAGCCAGCGCGCCAACGGCTACAATCCGGCCTATGAGGCGTCGAAGGCCGCACAGATCGCGCTTGGCCGTGCGATTGCCCGCGCTGGCGAAGAAAAAGGCATTCGCTGCAATGTGATTGCGCCGGGCTATATCGACTCACCGATGGGCCGCGACGCCAGCCGCCGCCGCTCTGACCGCGCTGTGACAGTGCCATTCGGCCGTCAGGGCACCGGCTGGGAGGTCGGCTATGCTGCGGTTTTCCTGATGTCGCATGAATCATCCTACGTGAATGCGCACACGCTGTTCGTGGACGGCGGTCATCTGTCGGGCATTCATCGGGTCAGCAAGGTTTGAGTGCCTTTTATATGAGCGTGATTTGAAATTCCGGATCGCAATGCACACGTAAGACAGACTGAACCTCCCTCGTCCACCTCACGGAAATCAAAAAATGAGCGACGCCAAACTGTTCGAATCCTATCAACTCGGGCCAACCAAACTTGCCAACCGCGCCGTGATGGCGCCGCTGACGCGCAACCGCGCGCTCGACGGCATGGTCCCCAATCCCCTCGCCATCGAATATTACGGCCAGCGCGCATCCGCGGGGCTTCTCATCACCGAAGCCAGCCAGGTTTCCCAGCAAGGCCAGGGCTATCAGGATACGCCCGGCATCTACTCGAAGGAGCAGGTCACAGGCTGGCGCAAGGTCACCGATCGCGTCCATGAACGCGGCGGCAAAATCTTTCTGCAGCTCTGGCACGTCGGGCGCATTTCGCACACCGATCTTCAGGCCAACGGCGGCGCGCCAGTCGGGCCGAGCGCCGTTCAGGCCAAGGGCAAGACATTCGTCGGCGGCAAGTTCGTCGATGTCTCCGCACCCCGTGCGCTCGAGCTCTCCGAAATTCCGGCAATCATCGACGCCTTCAAGACCGGCGCGGCCAACGCCATCGCAGCCGGCTTCGACGGTGTCGAGGTTCACGGCGCTAACGGCTACCTGCTCGACCAGTTCGCCAAGGACGGCGCCAACAAGCGCACCGACGCTTACGGCGGATCGATCGAGAACCGCGCCAAGCTGATGCTCGAGGTGACCAAGGCTGTTGCAAGCGAAGCCGGACCCGATCGCACCGGCATTCGGCTGTCGCCAGTGACGCCAGCGAATGATATTTCCGACAGCAATCCGCAGCCGTTGTTCGACTACATCACCGATCAGCTCAGCGCGCTGAAGCTCGTTTATATTCACGTGATCGAGGGCGCGACCGGCGGCCCGCGCGATAACGCGCCATTCGACTATGCGAGCCTGCGCAAGCGCTTCAAGGGGACCTACATCGCCAACAACGGCTACGACTACGCGCTGGCGAAAAAAGTCCTCGAAGAGAACAAGGCCGACCTGATCGCGTTCGGAAAGCCGTTCATCTCGAACCCGGATCTGGTGGAGCGTCTGAAGAAAGGTGCGCCGCTCAACGATGCCGACCGGACCACCTTCTATGGCGGCGGCGCCAAGGGCTATACGGATTATCCGGTGCTGGCCTGATCGCTACTATGTCAGCTCGATTGATGTCTCGCCTCTCCCCGTCTCGGTGGGGAGAGGCTGATCTTAAGCGAAAACCACCGCCGGCTTGACCGCATCGTGAGGCTGAATGGCCTGAGGCTTCATCAAATCGAGAGGTTTCGAAGCCGTGCGATCATGCAGCGCGCGATAGGCGGCGCGCTCGGCGTCGCGCGCATTCTTGAAAACCTGACCCTCGAGCGCGTTGAAGGCGTGGCTGGCAGCGAAGAACTGAAACCCCTGAGTACTACGCACCACGATACCCGCAGGCTCGGAATTCACTTCGATAATGTAAGTGTCGGACATTCGTCTCTCAGCCTCTCGGGTTCAGCGATGCGTAAACTCGGAACGCCAAAAAAAGTTCAAATGACTCGTCGTTGGGCATGATCTGACTGGAAATCGACCAGATGCCGATCTACCGCACCGCAAACAGCGGCCTCAAGAATCACGATAAACTCAGGTCTCGCCTTCACGCAGGGCGTATAGATGCGCTGCAAGACAGGGATATGAATCCTCGCGACGCCCTTGCGTCAAAAAAATCGGCGCAGGGGCCAATCCCTGAAAAGCAAGGACCGTGCCGCACGGATATGCCGCCCGTTCGAATCAACGGCTTGGTGAAGGAACCGTGTACGGACGCCCGTCGTCGCCGATGGCGACATAGGTGAACTGCCCGTCAGTCACCAGAAGCAGATCGGACTCCTGCCGCCGCTGCACCCAGGCTTCGACCGAGACGGTGATCGAGGTCCGGCCGGTCCTGATCGTGTCGGTGTAGACGCTGACCACATCGCCGACATAGACCGGCTTGCGGAACGTCATGGCGTTGATCGCCACCGTCACGGTCCGCGCCTTGGCGGACTTGGAGGCATGGATGCCGCCGGCGATATCCATCTGGCTCAGGAGCCAGCCGCCGAAAATATCGCCGTTCTGGTTGGTGTCCGCCGGCATCGCCATGGTGCAGAGCGAAAGATTTCCGCGCGGCGCGGACGGCGCGCCATCGGAAGAGTGACGATGCGGCTGTTTGTCGTCCATGACTTTGTCTTGCATGACTTTGTCTTGCATGAGCGCGCCCTGTTTGTGCCCCGCGATCAGCCTGACGAATATGACAGTGCCCTGTCCGGCGCAAGCATCGGTCAGGCGAAGCCGCTCCACCCGGCGTCCGGATTGAAACGCGGCCCGAACTTCGCGGTGAGCGCCCGCAGCGTCGTCACCACGTTGTTGACGCCGCGGGTGCGCGCATAGTTCAGCGGCCCGCCACGGAACGGCGCATAACCCGTACCGAAGATCATGGCCCCGTCCACCACGTCCGCGTTATCGACGATGCCTTCGCGCAAGCATGCGACGCAGACGTTCGACATCGGCAACACAAGGCGATCGATCATCTCGGCCTGCGGCGGTGTCGCCCCGCCGGGCTTCGGCATCTTCTCGGCCTTGCCGTCTTTCCACACATAGAAGCCCTTGCCGGTTTTGCGGCCGAGTTCTCCCTTGGCGACTTTCTGCTTCAGCCACTCGGGCGCCGGCGGCAGCGACGGATCGAGTTTCGCGCGCAACATGTCGCCGACGGCAAGGCAGATATCGAGGCCGACCTGATCGGCCAGCTCGATCGGCCCCATCGGCATGCCGAATTTTTCGGCCGCTGCGTCGATCACGATCTTGTCGATCTTCTCGTCAAGCATGACCATCGCTTCCAGCATGTACGGCGTCAGCGCGCGGTTCACTAGAAAGCCCGGCGAACTCTTCACCGGCAGCGGCAGGCGATCGATCGCTCCGACGAACGCCTGCGCGGCTGCGAGAATTTGCGGATCGACGCCGTCGTGGCTGACGACTTCGACCAGTTGCAACCGCGACACTGGATTGAAGAAATGCAGCCCGACAAGACGTTGCGGCGACGCCAGCGTCGTGCGCAAGTCCTGCAGCGGAATGCTGGACGTGTTGGTGGCCAAAATCGCGCCCGGCTTCATCCGCGGCTCCAATCCAGCATAGACCTTCTGCTTCAGATCGAGCTTCTCCGGCACCGCCTCGATGATGAGGTCGGCGTTGCGCACGCCCTCTCCCGACAAATCCGGCATCAAACGATCCAGCGCGTCGCGCACATCGATCTTCTTGCGCAGGATCTTGCCGAACAGCTCGGCCGCCCGCTTGATCGCGCCCCCAATCGGTTCGGCCTTCATATCGGCCAGCGTCACATGCAAGCCTTGCCGCGCGCACCACGCGGCGATATCCCCGCCCATCGCGCCCGCGCCGATCACATGCACGCGCTCGATCGTGTTGTCCTTGCCGGCCAGCGCCTTCATCTGCTCGCGCAGGAAGAATACCCGGATCAGGTTTTGCGCTGTCGGCGTCACCATCAACGTCGCAAACGACGCGATCTCGGCCTTCAGCATCGCCGCGCGGGCGCCGCGATGGTTTTCCCACAAATCGATCAGCGCATAGGGTGCCGGGTAGTTCTCCCTGGCCGCTGCCTTGGCAGCCTCGGTGCGCATGCGCGACGCGAGCAGCCCGCGCACCGGGCCTGCGTTCAGGATCGCAACCAGCGGCGAACGCCAAGCGCGCTTCAGCCGCCCGAAGATCGCATCGCGCGCCGCCGCCTCGACATGACGCTCCTGCGTCACCGTATCGACGAGGCCGAGCGAGCGAGCCTTGCGCGCGTCGATGGTCCGCCCCGTCAGCATCATCGGCATCGCTTCGAGCGGACTCACCAGTTCGGTGAAACGCACAGTGCCGCCGAGGCCCGGATGCAAGCCGAGCATCACTTCCGGAAAACCGAAGCGCGCATTGTCGATCGCGATCCGCATCTTACAGGCCAGCGCCACTTCAAGGCCACCGCCGAGGCAGAAGCCGTGAATGACGGCGACCGTCGGCACCCTCAATGCTTCAAGACGATCAATCACGCCATGCCCGCGCGCGATCATCGTCTCAATGGCGCGGGGATCGGCTGCACCCTTGAACATATTGATGTCCGCGCCCGCAATGAAACCGGAGGGCTTCGCAGAACGAACCACCAGCCCGGCCGGGCGTTGGGTTTCGAGCTGCGCCAGAATTGTATCGAACTCTTCGAGCACGTCGGCGGACAGCGTGTTGGCGCTGGCATCCGCGCGATCGAACAGCAGCCAGGCGATCCCGTCGCTGTCACGGGTGAGCCTGAAATGCTTGTAAGGGTTAGCGTCATCCGGGCGCGGCCCGAGTTGCAACTCGCGATCGCGCAGAACATCCATGACCTTGATGCTCTTCGGATCCATTTTGGGGTTCATGGCCACTCTCACACCGTCTCGATCAGCATGGCGCCGCCAAGCCCGCCGCCGATGCATTCGGTGGCGATGCCGCGCCTGGTGCCGAGCCGCTTCATGGCGTTGACCAGATGCAGCACGATGCGGTTGCCGCTGGTTCCGACCGGATGGCCGAGGCTGATCGCGCCGCCGTCCACGTTGAGCCGCTCATGCTCGATCACACCAGCCGCGCCGTCGAGACCCAGCACCTCACGGCAGAACCTGTCGTCGTTCCATGCGGCAAGGCAGCCCAACACCTGAGGCGCGAACGCCTCGTTCAGCTCCCAGGTCTGAACGTCCTGCAATGTCAGGTGATTGCGCTTGAGCAATTCCGTCGAACACAGCACCGGACCCAAGCCCATGATCGACGGATCGAGCGCGGACCACTGGCTGTCGATGATCTCGGCCTTCGGTGTCAGGCCATACTTCTGCACGGCCTCTTCGGAGGCGACGATGGTCCAGCACGCGCCGTCGGTGATCTGCGACGAGTTGCCCGCCGTGACCTTGCCCCACGGTCGTTCGAACACAGGCTTGAGCTTGGCCAGTTGCTCGACACTGGAGTCCGGGCGCACGCCGTCGTCGTGATCGTAGACTTTTCCGTCGCGGCCGAATGCGGTTTCGACCTCGCCCTTGAGCCAGCCTTCCTGCTGCGCCTTCGCAAGGCGCTTGTGGCTTTCGGTGGCGTAGGCATCCGCCTGCCGCCGCGTCACGCCAAACAGATGCGCGACGACTTCGGCGGTCTGCCCCATGTTGAGGTCGGTGATCGGATCGGTCAGCCCGCGCTCCAGCCCGATAATCGGCTTGAGATATGAGGGGCGAATCCGCAGCGCCGCTGCAATCTTGCCGCCGATGCCCTTTGCCGTCGCCATGCCGGCGAACCAGCGCACGCCCTGTTGCGGCCAGACCAGCGGCGCGTAACTTAACGCCTCGGCGCCACCGGCAAGGATCATGTCGGCATGGCCCTCGCGGATATAGCGATACGCCGTATCGATCGACTGCATGCCGGAGCCGCAGTTGATCTGCACAGTGAACGCCACCATCGCCTCGCCCATGCCGAGCCGAAGTGCTGCGACACGCGCTGGATTCATCTCGTCGGCAATGACGTTGACGCAGCCGAGGATGACCTGATCGAAAGCATTGGCCGGAAACGGCTGCCGCGCCAAGAGCGGCCGCCCGCATTGCACGGCAAGATCGACCGGCGTGAACGGGCCCGGTCCGTTGCGCGCCTTCAGAAACGGAGTCCGGCTGCCGTCGATGATGTAGACAGGTCGCGCCATCAGCTTGCGGCCCGGGTCGGGCTGACCTCCTGCGGGAATCGCTGCTCTCGCTTGCGGTAGATCGGCGATAGCGCTTCGGGCGCGAAGTCGTCAACCGCAATCACCTTGGCGACGGCATCATCCGCAACCTGCATGCGATCGCCTTCCGCCGCCGTGATGACGCCAGCTTTCACGGCCTCGCGCCAGTTGCGCACCCGCGCTGCCTTCATCTTGCGCTCGACGTCCTCGACGCCGGTCACCAGCACGAACGCCCGTTCAAGCCGGGCAACGCCAAAGTCGTCATCGACCTGCGCGAGTCCCGACGTCAGGCGATCGCGCGCCGCACCTGGCTCCAGTGCGATCTGCGCGCAGCGATGCACGATGTCGTCAGACGGACCAAGAACCCTCGCACCGAACGGCTGCACGATGAATTTCAGCATCGCCGCAACAAAGCGGTTCGGCAGATTGGCAAGGATTTCGCAGAACCGCTGGTCGATGATGCGCGCGCCATTCGACATGCACCATTGTACCGCCGCGAAATCCGCCTCCTGCCGCCCCTCGTCCTGCCAGCGCTTGAGCACGGCAGAGAGCAGATAAAGTTCGGAGAGAATATCGCCGAACCGCGCCGAGAGCATTTCCTTGCGCTTGAGCGCACCGCCAAGCGTCAGCAGGGCCATATCGGAGCACAGCGCAAAGGCCACCGAATAGCGCGACAGCTTGCGATAGTAGCGGGTGGCAACGCCCGCATCCGGCGCAGGCGCGAATGCGCCGCGGGACCAGGTTCGCCCCCAAGCCGTGAACAGGTTCTTGACGGCGTGGCCGGCGTGCTTCCAGAACACCTTGTCGAAAGCGTCGAGCCCGCGGGCCTTGTCCGGATCGCCGATCGCATTCAGCTCTTCCAGCATGTAGGGATGCGCGCGGATCGCGCCCTGCCCGAACACAATGAGATTGCGCGTCAGGATATTCGCGCCTTCCACCGTGATCGCGACGGGGATCGCGCGATACAGATGACCGAGATAGTTCTGCGGCCCGTCGATCACGGCCTTGCCGGCATGAATGTCCATCGCATCATCGACTGCCGTGCGCATGCGCTCGGTGGCGTGCAGCTTCATGATGCCGGAGATCACCGCCGGATGATGACCCTGATTGAGCGCCGAGCAGGTGAGACGCCGCGCGGCGTCGATCATGTAGGCGGTGCCGACGATACGGGCGAGCGGCTCCTCGATGCCTTCGAACCTCGCGATCGGAATGTTGAATTGCTGGCGAATGCGCGCATAAGCGCCCGTGGTGCGCGCCGCGAAGGCCGCACCGGCCGCAGACAGCGACGGCAGCGAAATGCCGCGCCCTGCCGCCAGCGCCGTCATCAACATCTTCCAGCCCTGGCCGATCCGTGCCTCACCGCCGATGATGTAATCCATCGGAATGAAGACATCGTGGCCCTTGTTCGGGCCGTTCTGAAACACCTGCATCGCCGGCAGATGGCGGCGGCCGATCTCGACGCCCGGCATGTCGGTCGGGATCAGCGCCACGGTGATACCGAGGTCTTCTTTATTGCCGATCAAGCGATCCGGATCGTAGGCCTTGAACGCAAGACCCAGCAGCGTAGCCACCGGTCCGAGCGTGATGTAGCGCTTGTGCCAGTTGAGCCTGAGCCCGATCACCTCGCGGCCTTCGAACTGGCCTTTGCAGATGATGCCGGTGTCGATCATCGACGCGGCGTCGGAGCCAGCTTCGGGGCTGGTCAGGCCGAAGCACGGAATGTCGCGGCCGTCGGCGAGACGCGGCAGCCAGCGATCCTGCTGCTGCTTGGTGCCGAAGCGCATCAGAAGCTCGCCGGGTCCGAGCGAATTCGGCACCATCACGGTGACGGCGGCGGTCGCGGAGCGCGAGGAAATCTTCCGCACCACTTCGGAATGCGCATAAGGCGAGAAGCCGAGCCCGCCATACTCCTTCGGGATGATCATGCCGAAGAAGCGCTTTGTCTTGATGAAATCCCAGACTTCGGGCGGCAGATCGCGCCATTCCCAGTTGATCTTCCAGTCGTCGAGCATCGCGCAAAGCTCATCGACCGGGCCGTTGAGGAAGGCGTGTTCCTCCGGCGTCAGCGTCGCCTGCGGATAAGCCAGCAGTTTATCCCAATCCGGGCTGCCGGTGAACAGGTCGGCGTCCCACCACACATCGCCGGCTTCGAGCGCCTCGCGCTCGGTGTCCGACATCGCGGGCATCGCCTTGCGCGCCCACGACAGAATGGGACGGGACAGAAGGTCGCGACGCAGCGAGAACGACGTCATGGCGATATCTCCGGTTCTTGAAACAGGTCAGTGATGCGATCGTCGGCGAAGCCGGGGAATCTCGCCTGCACGCGCGTCAACATCTTGCGCAGGTTTCGGGTTCCCACGCACGCAACAGAACACCTAAAATTGTAGAATTCCGACGCAATCCAGATCGGATGAAATCAGTCCGGACGCACCATCTCGAACATCATGTCGGGGCGGATTTCCACATAGTCGCCCAGCCGCCCCGCCCGCAGGATCGGGCGCGCCTCAGCCGTCTGGTACACGCCGTCCTTAATCACGGTCTTATCGATATACACCGCAACGACCTCGCCGAACACTACCCAAGTCGGCACCTTCGTACCGTCCGCGCCCTGAAGTTGAACGATCTGCGATACCTTGCATTCGAACGACGCCAGGCTCTCACCGACCCGGGGCGGTTTGACGATCCGGCTCGGCACCGGCGTCAGCCCGGAAATGTCGAATTCGTTGACATCGGGCGGCACATGCGCAGCCGTCTTGTTCATGTGCTCTGCGATGTGTCTGGTCGCCAGATTCCAGGTGAACTCGCCAGTCTCCTCGATGTTGCGCAGCGTATCTTTCCTGGAGCCGACCGTGGCGAAGCCGATGATCGGCGGCCGGTAGTTGAAGGCGTTGAAAAAGCTGTAGGGCGCGAGGTTGACGTTACCTTTTGCGCCACGCGACGCGACCCAGCCGATCGGGCGCGGCCCGACGATGGCGTTGAACGGATCATGCTTCAGACCGTGGCCGCTGGACGGCTCGTAGAAATGGATGTTGTCGGCAGGCGTCACGTTCATTTGCGGTTCCGTTTATTTTTTCGAGATCGCGCCGATCAGAAAGTCGATCATCTGGTCCAGCGTCGGCCCCGGCTTGTTGGCGCACTCGGCGATCATCTGCGGATGGAAAAATCGCAGCATCCCGGTGAAGACGCAGCGCGCGGTCGTCTCCACGTCGGCACGGGTAAACTCGCCGCTGTCCATCCCCTGAGCGATGATCCCCGCCACGATTTCTCCGATGCGCTCGATATGGGCGGTGCAGACGTCCCAGTCCTCGTCCATGGCGATGCGCACCATTTCGTGCAGCTTCGCATCGCCGACATAGCGTTCGCTGTTCATGCGATGGACGGTGGCGAGCAGCATGTAGAGCTTGTCGGAAGCGTTGGCCGGTCCTTCGGCGATGGCGTGCGCGGCTTCCTCAACTTCGCCCATCAGCCGGCGCGCCACGCCCTCGTGGATCGCCTTCTTGGAATCGAAGAAGCGATAGACGTTGGCCGGACTCATCCGCAGGATTTTGGCGATATCCGCAACGGTGGTCTTCTGGTAGCCGATTTCGCGGAACAGCCGCTCGGCGACGACCAGAATCCGGCCGCGGGTATCGGCTTCGGTATTTTCAGCAACAAGCGACATCGAGATCAAGTCCGTGTTTCCAGATAACTTTATTCCGCAGCCAGCTGGAGCTGCGGCTGCGAGTCGTCGTCTTGGTGCGACACCGGGGTAGCGTTCTCTCCCGGCCCGCGTTCGTCAAGCGATTTGCGGAACCACAAGGCATATAGACCCGGCAAAAACAGCAATGTGAGGAAGGTTGCGACGAACAACCCGCCCATGATGGTGATCGCCATCGGTCCCCAGAACGCCGAGCGGCTGAGCGGAACCATGGCCAGAATGGCGGCCAGCGCCGTCAGAATCACCGGCCGGGCGCGACGGACTGTCGCCTCGACGATCGCCTCGCGCCGGGTCAGGCCATGGGCCACATCGGTCTCGATCTGATCGACCAGAATGACGGTGTTGCGCATGATCATGCCGGCCAGCGCGATCAATCCCAGCAGCGCCACGAAGCCGAACGGCTGGTTGGTAATGTTGAGCGCGAGCGACGCGCCGACGATGCCGAGCGGTGCTGTGAGAAACACCAGCAGCAGCCGCGAGAAACTCTGCAGCTGGATCATCAGCAGCGTCAGCATCAGGATAACCATCAGCGGAAACAGCGCCAGGATCGAGGCATTGCCCTTCTGCGATTCCTCGACCGCGCCGCCGATCTCGACCCTG
Organism: Hyphomicrobiales bacterium; assembly: GCA_021732215.1. Taxonomy (GTDB): domain Bacteria; phylum Pseudomonadota; class Alphaproteobacteria; order Rhizobiales; family Xanthobacteraceae; genus SG-bin9. The sequence continues at coordinate 108,917 of JAKFVL010000004.1, read as the reverse complement.
TAAGCCGGCTCGAGGCTGTCGCGGATGCCTTGCAGCTTCGGCCAGATCGCAGCAGTCACGTCCGGCGGCTGTACGCCGTCGGCCACGTCCGAGCGCACCGTGATCGACATGTCGCGGTTACGCCGCCACAAGATCGGCTCCTCGTGGGAATATTCGATCCTGGCGATCTGCGACAACGGCACGGCGATGCCGTTGCGCGATGTCACGGTGAGGTCGCCGACCTGCCCGAGCGCGAGCCGCTCGGACGAAATCGCACGCGCCACCACGCCGACCCTCTCGATACCGTCGCGCACGGTGGTGACCGTGGTGCCGTTGATCAGCAGCGCCAGCGATTGCGACACGTCCTGCGGCGTCAGACCCAGCGCGCGGGCGCGGTCCTGATCGACGACCAGCTTGAGGAATGGCGTCATCTCGTTCCAGTCGAGATGCGGATCGATCGTGTTCTTGTTCTCGCGCATCACGTCGCGCACCCTGTAGGCGATGTCGCGCACGGTACCGGTATCCGGACCGACGACGCGGAACTGAACCGGGAAGCCGACCGGCGGACCGAAGTTGAAGCGATCGACGCGCACACGTGCCTCCGAGAGCTGCCCCTCGGAAACCGCCTTCTCCAGCCGCGCCTTGATCCGCTCGCGCGCTTCGACATCCTTCGAGACGATAACGATCTCGGCAAAGGACTCGTTCGGCAGTTGCGGATTCAGGCCGAGCCAGAAGCGCGGCGAGCCCTGACCGATATAGGTGGTGTAGGTCGAGATATCCTTGTCGTCCTTCAGCAACTCCTCGGCTTTCACCGCGGTCGCCTTGGTGACGTTGAACGCCGTGCCTTCCGGCATGCGCAGCTGAAAGAAAAGCTCAGGCCGTTCCGACAGCGGGAAGAACTGCTGCTGCACCCGGCCAAAGGCCGCGATCGACGCCAGGAAGACAGCGACCGTCGCCACTACCGTGATGACGCGATGCTTGACGCACCACTGGATCACCGAGCGCAAGCCGCGATACATGCGCGTTTCATAGATCGCGTGCGGATCGTGATTGACACCGTGCTTGGCGGCAAGATCGGGCAGAAACTTCACGCCGAGATACGGAGTGAAGATGACCGCCACGACCCACGATGCGACCAGCGCCAGCGCCACCACCCAGAAGATACTGCCGGTGTATTCGCCGACCGACGAGTTCGCGAAACCGATCGGGAGGAAACCCGCGGCGGTGACGAGCGTGCCGGTGAGCATCGGGAATGCGGTGGACTCCCACGCAAAGGACGCGGCTTTGACGCGATCCCAGCCCTGCTCCATCTTCACCACCATCATCTCGACGGCGATGATCGCGTCGTCGACCAGCAGCCCGAGCGCGATAATCAGCGCGCCGAGCGTGATGCGATGCAGGTCGATGCTCATGGCGCTCATCACCACGAACACGATAGCGAGCACCAGCGGCACCGACAGCGCGACCACGATGCCGGTGCGCCAGCCGAGCGCGACGAAACTGACGAACAGCACGATCGCCAGCGCCTCGAGGAAGGAGCGCACGAACTCGCTGACCGCATGATCGACCACCTTGGGCTGATCGGCGACCAGTTCGATGTTGAAGCCCTGCGGGACGGCGGCCATGAATTCGCCAGTCGCCTTTTCCACGGATTTGCCGAGGTCGAGCAGGTTGGCGCCCTTAGCCATGACTACGCCGACGCCGAGCGCGGCCTGCCCACGCTGCCGAACCTGATAATCCGACGGATCTTCAAAACCCGGCGTCACGGTCGCAATGTCGCCCAGGCGAAACACGCGACCATTGCTCTCGACCGGCGTTTCGGCCACGGCCTTGACGCCGTCGAGCGCACCGGTGACGCGCAGCGGCACGCGCTGCGACGATGTTTCCACCGTGCCGGCTGGCGTGATGGCGTTCTGCTTGGCGAGCGAATCGAACAGCGCTTGCGGCGTGATGCCGAGCGTGGCCAGCTTGGCGTGCGAGAACTCGACGAAAATTTTCTGGTCCTGCAAGCCGTACAGATTGACCTTGGTGACGTTCGGCACTTTCAGCAGACGCTGGCGCAGACCCTCGGCGACCTTCTTCATCTGCGCATAATCGGCGCCTTCGGCCGTCATCATATAGAGGATGGAATCAACGTCGCCGTACTCATCGTTGATGTTGGGGCCGATCAGGTTCGACGGCAGTTCGGAGCGGATATCGGTCAGCTTCTTGCGCAACTGATAGAACAGTTGCGGAATCTCGCGCCCGGGCGTGTTGTCGCGGAACGTCACGTTGAGCGCGACGAAACCCGACTTGCTGTATGTCGTCACCTTTTCGAAATACGGCAGTTCCTGCAGCTTCTTTTCGATCGGATCGGAGACTTGCGATTGCATTTCGGCAGCCGTCGCTCCCGGCCAGATCGCGGTGACGATGGCGACCTTGATGGTGAAGGCGGGGTCTTCGGCGCGGCCGAGGCTGCGGTAGGAGAAGAAGCCCGCGAAGCCGAGCGCCACGATAAAGAACAGAACCAGCGTCGGATGAGCCACAGCCCAGGACGAGAGATTGAAGCGCTTCATGGCAAGCCTCGTGACATCGTTCGAAAAAATTCTTCGCAATCGTCGCGGCGAAGAAATCCGTGCCGTATTTTATTGAACCATGACCTTTTCCGAAAATCGGTGTCCACTTTTCGGGGTCATGCTTTATCTTTTTGAGGCATGACCTTTTCCGAAAACCGGTATCCACTTTTCGGGGTCATGCCTTATCTTTTTGAGGCATGACCTTTTCCGAAAACCGGTATCCACTTTTCGGGGTCATGCCTTGCGCATCAAAACGACAGTGCGGATACCACTTTGACCTTTTGCGCCGGGTCGAGCTTCTGCACGCCGAGCACGACAACCTTGTCGCCCTCGTCGACGCCGCCGGTGATGACGACATCGCGCGCCTCGTAGGACTTCACGGCGACCGGCTTCAGCGCGATCTCGCCACTCTGGCCGTTGACGACGTAGAGCGATGCGCCAGCGCCCTGGCTGAAGAGCGCCGAGAGCGGCAGCCGCGCGACGCGGTTGTCGGCGCTGCCGGTCAGCATCAACGTCGCCGTCATGCCGAACTGAACCTGATCGCCGGCGCCCGGCAGCGAGAATTTCGCAAGATACGTGCGCGTCGCGGTGTCGGCCTGCGGCGCGATTTCACGCAACGTCGCGACATATTGCTTGCCCGGTTCCGACCACAGCGACACTGTCGCGTGGCCGCCTTTGGCACGAGCAACGAGCGTTTCCGGGATCGCGACCACGGCTTCCTTTTCGCCCGAACGCGCAACGCGAATCGCAGGCTGACCGGCCGTCACCACCTGACCGCCATCGATCAGCGTCGCGGTGACGACGCCCTTGCTGTCGGCGACCAGCGTTGCATAGGAGAGCGAATTCTTTGTCAGTTCGACCGAGCGCTCGGCGCGATTGACCCGCGCGCGGGCTTCATCGGCGGCGGCGCGCGCCTGATCCATTTGCGCTTCAGTGGACCAGCCGCGGGTGCGCAGTTCCTTGGCCCGGCCTTCAGCAGCGCCGGCCTGAACCAGGACGCCGTTCGCGGCGCGAAGCTCGGCTTCCGCCTGCTCGGCCTGCAACTTCAGATCGACCTCATCGAGCAAGGCCAGAGGCTGGCCGACATCGACGGACTGCCCGACCTCGACGAGGCGTTTGGCGATCTTGCCGGCAACCCGGAAACCGATGTCGGTTTCGATCCGGGGGCGGATCGTTCCGACGAACGAACTTGCCGGAGTTTCCAGTTCGTAGTGCACGGCGGCAACCAGCACCGGACGCTTGGGAGCAGCCTGCTCGGCGGGCTTCTCGCCACAGCCGGTGAGCAGGATCGCAAAACCGATGGCAGCGGACAGGACTAGAACCTTCGAGATAGCTAAGGCTTTGAAAAAGTTGAATGAAAGCTGTTGAGCGGACATGGGATGACCTCAATCTTTGTACGACCAAGATCATCCTATGACTGACGATTGTCAATATTCGTCAGCGCTCAAGCGTCAGGTTGTCGCACTGCAAAAAAGCCTAGTCATCCGAATGGCATACCCTCCGGACGTGGAACCCGCTCACAGGAACGTGTTCGGCAGCCTCTTATGGCTTGCCTGCTATTGCTTCCCTGCAGGGTCACGGTGGATCGGATCGACCCACAGCACGGTCTGCGGTTTTTCGACCGGCTCGATATCGAGATTGACCGCGACAGCTTCGCCGTCGCTGCGCACCAGCACGCACTCCAGAACTTCGTCGGGGCTCGCATTGATTTCCTGATGCGGCACGTAAGGCGGCACGAAAATGAAATCGCCGGGCCCTGCTTCGGCGGTGAACTGCAGCGTCTCGCCCCAGCGCATCCGCGCCTTGCCCTTCACCACATAAATGATGCTTTCGAGATGGCCGTGATGATGCGCGCCGGTTTTGGCGTCGGCCTTGATCGTCACGGTGCCGGCCCAGAGCTTCTGAGCGCCGACGCGCGCGAAGTTGATCGCCGCCTTGCGATCCATGCCTGGGGTCGATGGCACGTTGGGATCCAGCTGGTTGCCGGGGATGACGCGAACGCCGTCGTGTTTCCAGCGTTCATCATGCGAGTGGCCATCGCTGTGACCATGCGTGTGGTCATGATGATCGTGGGAGTGAGATCCGGTCATTTGTGTTCTTTCTTCTTTCGATCGCTTCGACACATTTAGCGCAATCACCAACAAAGCCAAAGGAACCTTTGGCGACCCTCCACGTTGTTGATGTGAAGATTTTAATCCAGCAGGAGGTTCAGATGGGTAGCACCGCAGACAAAATCAAAGGCACTGCCAACGACGCCATCGGCCAGGTCAAGGAAGGCATCGGCAAGGCGGTCGATTCCGACAAGCTCCAGGCCGAGGGTCTTGCTCAGCAGGCCAAGGGCCATGGCCAGAAGGCAGTCGGCGAAGCCAAGGAAGCTGCAAAGGATGCAGCCGACAAGGTCGCCGAGTTCGCCAACAAGAAGCTCTGATAATCTCGGAGCATGAATGTCAAAGGCCGCCCGAGAGGGCGGCCTTTTGCATGCGCGCGCTTGCAGACGGCGCAATCAGTAAAGCCGGGTTCTGTAACTTTCCTCGATCCACGCATCCGCCTGCTCGTTCGTCATCGGCTTGTCGGAACGATGCCTGGTCTGGTCGTTGACCATCTCGCCCAGGGACGGCAACCGCGAACGCTCGATCTTGGATTCTTCATCCCACAGCTTCGAGCGGATGAGCGCCTTGCCGCAGTGGAGGTAAGCCTCGCGCACATCGATGATGAGACATGTCTTCGGCAGCTTGCCATTGGCTTCGCCCCGCGCCAGGTGCTCGGGGTCGGTCGAGATGCGCGCCAGCCCGTTGATGCGCAACGTCTCGTTGACGCCCGGAATCAGGAACAGCAAGCCGACCTGCGCATTGGTGGCCAGATTCGTCATGGTGTCGATCCGATTGTTGCCCGGCCGATCCGGCAGCATCAGCGTCTCGTCGTCGAGCACCTGAACGAAACCCGGCGCATCGCCGCGCGGCGACACGTCAGCGCCTTCGCTGGTCGACGTGCCGATGCAAACCAGCGGCGACAGCGCTATGAAGTTGCGGCAATGCACGTCGAGCTTCGGCAGGCACTTCAGCGCCGCGCGCTCCGTCGGTGGCGGATACAGTTCGCGCAATCCAGCCGTACTTTCGATCGGCCTCGTCTTTTCGTCGGCCATGCTCATCGCAAATCCTTCCGCTGCACATCAGCTCAGGGAATGTGACGGCGATTTTCCTCCGAACGCTGATTTCGCGCAAGGCGAATTGGCAGTCCCATGGTGTCAGAACTGGCCAAAACTTTCCCGTCATTCGAGCGGAGCGAAGCAATCAGCACGGGACCGACGCTCGAAGTATCGATTGCTTCGTCGCTATCGCTCCTCGCAATGACAAAAACTCAGTTCCGGTATTCGATATGCAATTCACCAATGCCATCGATAGCGATCGTGACCTTGTTGACCGGAACCTTCATGGTGCCGCAGCAGATCAGGTCGCCCGGCAGCAACGTCTTGTCGCGCGATATCTTGCTGACGATCTACGGCAAATGGACAATGCGATTCAGTACAACCCGGCCATCCGGGCGCGCTGCATGACCAGCGCCAGAACCATGTCGATCGCCGGCGTCGGGATTTCAGCGATGCGGCCCATTTCCTGAACCACCGTGACCAGCGGATCGATTTCCATCGGACGATTGCGCTCGAGGTCCTGAAGCATCGAGGTCTTGTGGGCGCCGACCTTGCGCGCGCCCTCGATGCGGCGCTCCACATCGACGCGGAACTTGACGCCGAACGTCTCGGCGATGGTCTGGGCTTCCAGCATCATCGCCTTGGCAAGAGTCCGTGTGCCTGGATCGCTGCCGATCACGTCGAGCGTCCCATGGGTCAGCGCGCTGATCGGATTGAAGCAGACGTTGCCCCACAGCTTGAGCCAGATCTCGTCACGCACGCGATCGAGGATCGGTGCCTGCAGGCCAGCCCTGGTGAAAAGCCCGGACAAGCGCTGGATATCGCCGGTCGTTTCGCCCGACGGCTCGCCGATCGGAAACTTGTCGCCATAGACATGGCGGATCACGCCGGGGGCTTCGAGCTCGGTCGCGGGATAGACGATGCAGCCTATGGCGCGCTCCGGCCCGAGTTCGTTCCACTGGCGCGCGCCCGGATCGACGCTCTCAAGCGTCTTGCCCTCGAAGGCGTTGCCGCCGTGCTTGTGGAAGTACCAGTAGGGAATGCCGTTGACCGCGGTGACGACACGGGTGCGCTCGCCGAGCAGCGGCTTCATCGCATCGAGAACGCCTGTGACGGAGTGCGCCTTCAGCGCGACGACGATGAAGTCCTGCTCGCCGAGCTCGGCCGGGTTGTCGGTGCATGCCGGATGCACGACACGCTCTTCATCGCCGATCAGAAGTTTGAGGCCGTTGTCCTTCATCGCCTGAAGATGCGCCCCGCGCGCCACCAGACTGACATCGGCGCCCGCCTGCGCGAATTGCACTCCGAGGTAACCACCGATGGCGCCAGCGCCGTAAATGCAGACCTTCATGTCGTCATCCTCGAATGAGAGGGAAACGGGCACGTCGCATCGCTTCGCCGCAAGCAGATGCCTGCACGAACGCCTCGATCCGACAGATCGACTCTGGTTCAGTTCATATAGGCGGATGGCTCCGCGGCCGGACGGCTGGCGACAGCCACGGTATTGAGATCGCGCATGCTGATGACACCGATCAGCGTGTGGCCTTCCAGCACCGGGACATGGCGGATGTGATGCTCGTCCATCAGTTGCCGGACGTGCTCGATGGTGTCCTGCGCGTTGCATGACACGAGCTTCTGGACCGAGATCAGGGCCGAAACCTTCAGCGCCGAACCGGCCGGACCGTGGTCGGCAATGGCGCTGGCAACGTCGCGCTCCGAGAACATGCCGACAACCACGTTACCTTCGGTGCGGCAGACATCCTTGACAACGAGGGCGCCGACATTCTCCCGCCGGAGCAATTTGGCGGCGGTATCGACCGTCTCGTTCATCCGGATCGTGACGATACGCGAACTCTTGGTGCGTAAAATGTCTCCGACGGTCATCAAGGCCTCCATGGCTGTCGATCAGCGAGTCTAGCTCGTCTCTAAAGCTAATCTGGTATACATTATGCCAAATATCAAGCCGATCTTTTGCCGCCTTGTGGGAAATACCGGCACCTCTCACGACACCGTTTCGCCATCTCGCTTGACCGACACGCCCCAGGTTTGCCGCAACATTTTTGCGGCCGCTTTTCTGGCCGGATCGGGTGCGTTCCGGATAGCTCAACAGACGGTCAGAAACAAAAAAAACGCGGCACCAGGACCGATGCCGCGCTGACGCAAGTTTCAGGGAGGAACGTGAGCTGTCTATGCGTTCAAAACCTCGACCAGGGTCTTTCCGAGCCGTGCAGGCGACGGCGAGACGCGAATGCCGGCGGATTCCATCGCCGCGATCTTCGACTCCGCATCGCCTTTGCCGCCCGAGATGATCGCACCGGCATGACCCATGCGGCGGCCGGGAGGCGCGGTGCGTCCAGCGATGAAGCCGACCATCGGCTTCTTGCGGCCGCGCTTTGCTTCGTCCTTGATGAACTGCGCCGCATCTTCTTCGGACGATCCGCCGATCTCGCCGATCATCACGATCGATTTGGTTTCGGGATCGGCGAGGAATAGCTCCAGCATCGAAATAAAATCCGTTCCCTTCACCGGATCGCCGCCGATGCCGACCGCTGTCGTCTGTCCAAGGCCTTCGGCGGTGGTCTGGAACACCGCCTCGTAGGTCAGCGTGCCGGAGCGCGACACGATTCCCACGTTGCCCTTCTTGAAGATGTTACCAGGCATGATGCCGATCTTGCATTCACCCGCCGTCATCACGCCGGGGCAATTCGGTCCGATCAGGCGCGACTTCGATCCATCCAGCGAGCGGCGCACGCGGATCATATCGGCTACAGGAATGCCTTCGGTGATACAAACGATCAGAGGAATTTCCGCATCGATCGCTTCGCAGATCGCATCCGCCGCGCCGGCCGGCGGAACGTAGATCACGCTGGCATTCGCGCCGGTTTGTTCGCGCGCATCCGCAACCGTATCGAACACCGGGAGCTTGAGATGATACGATCCGCCCTTGCCGGGCGAGGTGCCGCCGACCATCTGCGTGCCGTAGAGTACTGCCTGTTCCGAATGGAAGGTGCCGTTCTTGCCGGTGAAGCCTTGGCAGATGACCTTGGTGTTCTTGTCAATCAGGATCGACACTACGCGGCCTCCTTCTGCGCCGTGGCCTTCACGATTTTCTGCGCGGCATCGTCGAGATTGTCGGCCGGCACCACATTAAGCTCGGATTCATTGATGATCTTCTTGCCCAGCTCGACGTTGGTGCCTTCCAGACGAACCACCAGCGGCACGGCAAGGCCCACTTCCCTCACCGCGGCGACGACGCCTTCCGCCACCACATCGCAGCGCATGATGCCGCCGAAGATGTTGACGAGAATTCCCTTCACGTTCGGATCCGAGGTGATGATCTTGAACGCAGCCGCGACCTTCTCCTTGGTGGCGCCGCCACCGACGTCGAGGAAATTTGCCGGCGTCGCGCCGTACAGCTTGATGATGTCCATCGTCGCCATCGCGAGACCCGCACCGTTGACCATGCAGCCGATGGTGCCTTCGAGCGCGATGTAGTTGAGATCGTATTTCGACGCCTCGATCTCCTTGGCGTCCTCCTCGGTCAGGTCGCGCAGCTTGAGCAGCTCGGCATGGCGGTAGAGCGCGTTGGTATCGAACGTCACCTTGGCATCGAGGCAACGCAGCTCGTTCTGTTTGGTGACGACCAGCGGATTGATTTCGAGCATCGCCATGTCAGTGGCAACGAAAGCGCTGTAGAGCTGCGCGACCAGCTTCTCAGCTTGCCTGGCGAGGTCGCCGGTGAGACCGAGGGTCTGCGCGACCTTGCGGCCGTGATGAGCCATCACGCCAGTCGCGGGATCGACCGAGAAGGTCACGATCCTGTCGGGCGTATCGTGCGCCACTTTCTCGATGTCCATGCCGCCTTCGGTCGAAACCACGAATGCGACGCGCGAGGTTTCGCGATCGACCAGCATCGAGAGATAGAACTCCTTCGCGATGTCGGAGCCGTCTTCGATGTAGAGACGGTTGACCTGCTTGCCGGCAGGGCCGGTTTGTTCGGTCACCAGCGTGCGGCCCAGCATTTCCTTTGCGAACGCCGCCACCTCGTCGATCGATTTCGCGAGCCGCACGCCGCCCTTTGCATCGGCTGGCAATCCCTTGAACTTGCCTTTGCCGCGGCCTCCGGCGTGAATCTGCGACTTCACAACGTAGACCGGTCCCGGCAACGTCGTCGCCGCAGCCACCGCCTCGTCGACACTCAACGCCGCCGCTCCCGCCGACACCGGCGCACCGAAGCTCTTTAGAATCGCCTTGCCCTGATACTCGTGAATGTTCATCGCCACTCCCTGAATCGTGCGGACCGCTGGCGAACCGGCAGGCTAAATCACTGCCATCGCTATTGTATTATGTATACCAAATGAACGGTCCGGGAGCGAGAGTCAACCGATTTCGGCGTCATCGTGTCCACAAAAGAAAAGGCCCGCTCATCCTGCGATGAGCGGGCCGTCCAACTTCGAAAGCGACATCAAGCCGTCGCGGCGCGAGTCCTCAGGCGCGAGTAGCCTTCCTGAATGACCGACCAGAACAGCGCGATCAGACCGAGGATCATGATCGTGCTGACGAGACCGTTCGAGAAGAAGATGCCGAGCGAACCTTGCGATCCGAGCAGCGACTGACGGAACGCCTCTTCGGCCTTGTCGCCGAGCACAATGGCGAGCACCAGCGGCGCCAGCGGATACCCGGTTTTCTTCAATCCGTAACCGATCACGCCGAACACCAGCATCATCGCCACGTCGAAGGTGCTGTTGTGGACCGAGTACGCACCGATCGCGCACAGCACCAGAATCAGCGGTGCGATGATGCTGAACGGAATGCGCAGGATCGCGGCGAACACCGGCACGCACGTCAGCACCACGATGAGACCGACGAGGTTTCCGAGATACATCGAGGCGATCAGGCCCCAGACGAAATCCTTCTGTTCGACGAACAGCATTGGACCGGGCTGCAGGCCCCAGATCAGCAAGCCACCGAGCAGCACGGCGGCTGTCGGAGATCCCGGAACGCCGAGCGACAGCATCGGCAGCAGCGCGGCGGTACCTGCAGCATGAGCCGCGGTTTCCGGCGCAATAACACCTTCGATTTCACCCTTGCCGAAGTTCTTGCCATTGCGCGACATGCGCTTGGCAATGCCGTAGCTCATGAACGACGCCGGTGTTGCGCCGGCCGGCGTGATGCCCATCCAGCAACCAATGATGCAGGAGCGCAGCGACGTCATCCAGTAACGCGGAAGCTCTTTCCAGGTCTGGATCACGACGCTGAGGTTGATCTTCGCCTTGCCGCCGCGGAATGCGAGGCCTTCTTCCATGGTCAGCAGGATTTCACCGATACCGAACAGGCCGATCACCGCGATCAGGAAGTCGAAGCCGTTGAGAAGTTCGGTGAAGCCGAACGTCAACCGCAGCGATCCGGTTACGGAGTCAAGTCCCACCGCAGCGAGTGCGAAGCCAATCATCATGGCGGCAATGGTCTTGAAAGGCGGCTCCTTGCTCAAGCCGACGAAACTACAGAAGGCGAGAAAATAGACTGCGAACTTCTCGGCCGGACCAAACTTCAGCGCCAGACTCGCCACCAGCGGCGCAACAAGCGTGATCATGACGACGGCGAAGAACGCGCCGACAAAGGACGACGTGAAGGCCGCGGTCAAAGCCTCGCCGGCCTTGCCTTGCTGCGCCATCGGATAACCGTCGAACGTCGTTGCGACGGACCACGGTTCTCCGGGTATGTTGAAGAGCACGGACGTTATGGCTCCGCCGAACAACGCTCCCCAGTAAATGCACGAGAGCATGATGATGGCCGAAGTCGGCGGCATGCTGAACGTCAGCGGCAAAAGGATCGCGACGCCATTGGCTCCGCCCAATCCGGGAAGCACGCCGATGACGACACCAAGTACGATCCCGAGGATCATCACCATGATGTTGAACGGTTGCAGGGCGACGGCAAAACCCTGAAACAGATTGAGAATCTCTTCCATTTTCTTATGTCCTGGAGCGACTGACTGATGAGGGCGGCAACGTTACAGGCCGATCAAGTTTTCGATCGGCCCCTTGGGAAGCGGGACCAGAAAATAGCGCTCGAACAGGAAATATGTGACGAGGGGCATTCCGATCGATACCGCAAGCACGGTCGGCCAGTTGTACTTGCCCAGCCATCGCATGAACCAGGCGATGAAGATGAACGATGCCACGTAGAGCCCGATGAAGGGCATCGCAGCGACATAAATGGTGGTCGGAATGACAACGCTGAGAACCTGTCGAAGCTGGATCCACTCTGCGAACAGATTGCCTTCATCCTCGCGAAACAGATTCCAGAGATTGACGAGGCTGGAGCCGACGATGAAGAGCCCGATATAGAACGGGAAGAAGCCGGCGCGCGGGCCTTCCGCGCCCCAACCGGTGCCGGCCTTGACGCTGCCGTAGACGACTAACGCTCCAAACAGGCCGATGACGGTCGTCACGCCTGCTTCGACGGTCTTGTGTGAAGGACCGGCATTGCTTGAACTATTCGTAGTCATTGGAGCTCCATCCGCAGCCTGCCTGCCGGCGGGCTTTGAGCCCACCGGCAATCCGCAACCCAGGTTCGATCAATTCGACTTGGCGAGGAAGTCGGCCTCTTTCATCAAGGCCTCGTGACGCTTTTCTTCGGTCTCGACCCATTTGGCGTATTCAGGGCCGACCAGGAAAGTCGTGTTGAACGCGCCGGTCTTCATGAATTCCTTCCACTCCGGCGTTTCACGAACCTTCTTGAACAGCTCGACGTAGTAATCGACCTGATCTTTGGTTGCCTTCGGTGACATGAAGATGCCGCGCAGCATCAGATACTCGATATCAAGGCCTTCCGATTTGCAGGTCGGAATGTCCTTCCAGCCTTTGCCTTCGAACACCTGCTCGTCATAGCTCATCTGCTTGCTGTCGAAGACGCACAGCGGACGCACCTTGCCGCCGCGCCACTGCGCGACCGCTTCGATCGGATTGTTCACGGTCGAGTCGACGTGATTGCCGACGAGCTGAACCGCGACTTCTCCGCCGCCCTTGTAGGGAATGTAGGTGAACTTCGTTCCCGTCGCCTTTTCCATCGCAACGGTGATGATCTGGTCTTCCTGCTTCGAGCCGGTACCGCCCATCTTGATCGAACCCGGCGGCGCAGCCTTTACCGCAGCGATGTATTCCTTGACGGTCTTGTAGGGCTTCTCGGCGTTGACCCAGAGCACGAACTCATCAAGCGCAAGCATCGCGACCGGCGTCAGATCCTTCCAGTTGAACGGAATTCCCGTCGCCAGCGGCGTCGTGAAAAGGTTCGACAACGTGATGATGATCTTGTGCGGGTTGTTGGCCGAAGACTTGACATCGAGGAAGCCTTCACCGCCGGCGCCACCGGACTTGTTGATGACGACCATCGGCTGCTTCATCAGGCTGTGCTTGGTAACGATACCTTGAATCGTGCGAGCCATCTGGTCTGCACCGCCACCTGTACCGGCGGGGATGATGAACTCGACGGGCCTCGTCGGCTCCCAGGCAGCCGAAGCCGCAGTCGCAAACCCGCCAAGGCTAGCGGCGACGGCAGCGCCAAACGTGTAGTGCAAGACAGTGCGTTTCATATTGATCTCCCATTTGTTTGCACGCGCCGGTCTTGTGCCGGCTTCGTAAGGTCACGACGATCGAGACGTCCAGTTCAGCTTATCCTCTCTCGGGCTTTCCCGCTCGTAACGCAGAGCGGTTTACCTTCAAAAACCCTTTACCGGCAAACAGGTGCTTTCGATATGGCTATAGTGTCGCGAGACACGTTGTTCATCGAACCGCACCGGCGAAGTGAAACTGGCATCGTGTCATGCCCGACATACGCGGCATTCGGTTATTGGTGTTTGGCCGAATGCTGAACAGGAGCATCGAGGTTCCGAACAGAACCGTTCTGCTACCCCGCTTTGCTGCCTCTGCAATCATTCATCCTCCAAGGCGCACGTCTTGATCTGCGATGCTGCCGCGGCGTATCTTGGTATATGATATGCCAAGGCACAAGCACGTTTTTGTAAATTTCTAATCTTTGGCAATGCACCATTGCGACTGCGAAATGACCGCTACGAGTTCGACAACCAGCCGGAAGTCCGACGTATCGCGATCAAAGCCAGCAGCGGAATGCGTGGTCAAAACTTCCTCACAATCTCCAACCTTTCATGGAGATAGTCCGCATCGCAGTGTCGCCGAAGCAGAGACGAGACCGATCGTCTCCACAGATGACGACGAACAGCCCCTGTCCGCATTAACAGACGCATGCTGGCCAGCAAGCTGCAGCGATCGATGCTTGTGCGACAAAATGCTCGCGTAAAATTCCTGCAACAAACCGACGTAGGCATGCCAGGAATCGAGTTCGGTGAATGCAAAAAGGCCGGCGAACATTCGCCGGCCTCCAAACGCAAATTCATACTCAGCGATCGTTATTCCGCTGCGGCGACTTTCCGGGGAGGCTCGAGCGCACCGGAACCGTGAACTTCGGCGAGCTGCTTGTCGTTGTATTCGAGTACCTGCTTCAGAATTTCATCGGTGTGCTCGCCGAGCAGCGGCGAGCGGGTCACGACTGTCGGCGAGTCCGACAACTTGATCGGATTGCCGACCGATAGATATTTGCCGCGCTGCGGATGATCGACCTCAACGACGGTGCCCGTGGCACGCAGCGACTGATCCTCGGCCAGTTCTTTCATCGACAGGATCGGGCCGCACGGAATGTCATCCTTGTTGAGGATTTCCATCGCCTCGAACTTGGTCTTGGTCATCGTCCACTGTTCGATACGACCGAAGATTTCGTTCAAGCGCGGCAAACGTGCCGGCGGCTTGGCGTAATTCGGATCGGTCTTCCAGGTCGGCTCTCCGATCACGTCGCAGATCTTCTCCCACACCGGCGCCTGTGTGATGAAATAGATGTAGGCGTTGGGATCAGTCTCCCAGCCCTTGCACTTCAGGATGCGGCCAGGCTGACCGCCACCCGAGTCGTTGCCGGCGCGCGGCACGGCATCGCCGAACGGGATGCCTTCGCCGAACTGGCTGTATTCTTTGAGCGGACCATGCGCGAGACGCTGCTGGTCGCGCAGCTTGACGCGAGCCAGATTGAGCACGCCGTCCTGCATCGCCGCGGTGACGCGCTGACCCTTGCCGGTCGAGTTGCGCTGATAGAGCGCGGTCACGATGCCGAGCGCCAGATGAAGGCCGGTGCCGCTGTCGCCGATCTGTGCGCCGGTGACGAGCGGCAGGCCGTCGCGGAAGCCGGTGGTCGATGCGGCGCCGCCGGTGCACTGTGCGACGTTCTCGTAGACCTTGCAGTCTTCGTAGGGACCGGGACCGAAGCCCTTGATCGACGCGACGATCAGCTTCGGATTGATCTTCTGAATTGTCTCCCACGGAAAACCCATGCGATCGAGCACACCTGGGCCGAAGTTCTCGACCAGGACGTCGCACTTCTTCATCAGCGCGGTGAGGACTTCCTTGCCCTTCGGGTTTTTGGTGTCGAGCGTGATCGAACGCTTGTTGTGGTTGAGCATGGTGAAATACAGGCTGTCCGCGTTCGGGACGTCCATCAATTGCCCGCGGGTGATGTCGCCCACACCCGGCCGCTCGACCTTGATCACGTCTGCGCCAAACCAGGCCAACAACTGCGTACAGGTCGGACCCGACTGCACATGGGTGAAATCAAGAATACGAACGCCCTTCAGCGCCTGTGTCATCGTCTGCTCCGTAACAATCGGCGCCTTCTGACGCCAAGTTCAAGACTATCGACCGGGAGCTACGTGTTCCCGGCATGGATGAAAAGCCCTTATTTCTTCTTCAGCACGCTCTGCGGATTGAGGTTGCCGATACGGCCGCTTTCGCTGCCGGCCGCGGGATCGAGAACTGCGTTGATGAGCGTCGGCTTGCCCGAATCCATGGCGGCGTTCACGGCTCGCTTCAATTCGTCTGGAGACGTTACATTGACGCCGACCCCGCCGAACGCTTCCATCATCTTGTCGTAGCGCGCGCCCTTGACGAAAACCGTGGGCGCTACGTCCGGGCCGCCGGTCGGATTCACATCGGTGCCGCGATAAATGCCGTCATTGTTGAAGACGACGATACAAACCGGAAGATTGTAGCGGCAGATTGTCTCGACCTCCATGCCGGAGAAACCGAACGCGCTGTCGCCTTCGATCGCCAGCACCGGCTTGCCAGTCTCGACTGCCGCAGCGATGCAATAGCCCATGCCGATGCCCATGATGCCCCAGGTGCCGACATCGATGCGCTTGCGTGGCTTGTACATATCCACGATGCCACGCGCGAGGTCGAGCGTATTGGCGCCCTCATTGACGAGAATCGCATCCGGCCGTTCGGCGATGATGGTGCGCAAAACACCGAGCGCGCCGTGATAGTCCATCGGCGAATTGTTGTTCATCAGCTTGGGCGCCATCTTCGAGACGTTCTCGTCGCGCTTCTTGCTGACGGTTCCGGTCCAGTCGGCTGACGGCTTCTGCCAGGTCTTGCTCATGCCGTCGAGCAGAGCGGTCACGCAGGAACCGATATCGCCAACCACCGGGGCGACAATCTCGACGTTGGAATCCATTTCCTTCGGCTCGATGTCGATCTGGATGAACTTCTTCGGCGCGTCACCCCAAGCCTTGCCCTTGCCGTGCGAGAGTAGCCAATTGAGACGCGCGCCGATCAACATGACGACGTCCGAGTCCTTTAGCACAGTGGATCGTGCAGCACCGGCGCATTGCGGATGGGTATCCGGGAGCAGGCCCTTCGCCATGCTCATCGGCAAGAAAGGAATACCCGAGGTTTCGACCAGCGCCTTGATCGCATCATCGGCCTGCGCGTAAGCCGCGCCCTTGCCAAGGATGATCAGCGGCTTCTTAGCGGATTTCAGCACATCGAGCGCGCGCCTGATTGAATCCGGAGCCGGAATCTGCGCCGGCGCAGCATCGATAACTTTCACCAGCGACTTCTGACCAGCGTCGGCATCCATCACCTGCCCGAACAGCTTTGCCGGCAGATCGAGATAGACGCCGCCCGGACGGCCCGATAACGCGGCACGGATCGCGCGAGCAAGACCGATGCCGATGTCCTGCGCGTGCAATACGCGGAATGCCGCCTTGCAAAGCGGCTTGGCGATCGCGAGCTGGTCCATCTCTTCGTAGTCGCCCTGCTGCAGGTCGACGATCTCACGCTCCGAAGAACCCGAGATCAGGATCATCGGGAAGCAGTTTGTCGTCGCATGAGCGAGTGCAGTCAGACCATTGAGAAAGCCCGGCGCCGATACGGTCAGACAAACGCCCGGCTTCTTGGTGAGATATCCGGCGATCGATGCGGCATAACCGGCGGCCTGCTCGTGGCGGAACGACAGCACACGGATGCCTTCAGCTTGCGCCATGCGGCCAAAATCGGTGATCGGAATTCCGGGAACGCCGTAGATCGTGTTGAGCCCGTTCAGCTTGAGCGCATCGATGATCAGATGGAAGCCATCCGTCAGTTCCTGTTCGGCTGCATTTACGGCGATGCTTTGTACCACTGCGGACATTCCGCTCTCTCCCTGACGTTTATTTACCGGCGATTGCCTCGCCGCTAAGTGAACAATTCCTGACCGTGCGTCTCGACGTAAGCCGCAAGACCGAGTGTGTGATCGCGTGCGCGTTTTTCCGCGAGTTCTGTATCGCGCTCTTCGAGCGCTTCGATGATTGCGAGATGCTCGGGCAGAGATACCGCGGTGCGTTCTTGCCGGCCGATGGTGAGCTGGCGGTAGCCGCGCACGTGAAGCAGAATGTCGTTGGTCATATCGACCAGCACCTGCGACTCGCTGAGCGACAGCAACGCCTGATGGAAAGCGATGTTCGCCTTCGAGTATTCCTCGATGTGATCCTGCGGCAGCCGGTCCTTGCTGAAGTCCTTGAAGAACGAGCGCAGCGCCGAGATATCCTTCTTCCGCGCCGTCGTCGTGATCAATCGCGCAGCCATGCTTTCCAGCGCGGCCCAGGCGCGGATCATGTCGACGATTTCGGTTTTGGTCTTGCGCACGACGACGATGCCGCGGCGCGGCACCGTTTTGACGAAACCATCCTGCTCCAGCATCGCGATCGCTTCGCGGATCGGCGTACGGCTGACGCCAAGACGCTCGGACAGCGCTCGCTCATCAAGCATCACCGGATCTGGCGTCGCGTAGATATCCATCTTCAGGATCGCGTCCTTCAAGGCCTCGTAGGCCTTGTTCTTGAAGCTCGTTTCCGGCGCGATGCGGACAACCGAAATCCCCGCGTCAGGCACGATTTTCGTCGCCTTCTTCGCGTCGTTTGCAGCCATGATCATCTCCTGTGCTCGGGAGACTCGAGGATACCACCGCAAAGCATGCGATGTACGTGGCATACCACATGCCAGAATGTCAAGACAGGGTTCTGCACAACAACCCTCGCTCACGAAACGAGCTTGACAAGCTCCATCTTGGCATACCAAATGCCACAAGTAAAATTCTTGTCGTCATTCCGGCATATACGATGGACGACATCCCTCACACAGACGCACCAGCATTTGTGGCAGAGGAACATGAGTTCAATGCGCGCGGGATCATCGTCCAACAGCCCGCTCGCGCTTGATAAAGTCAAAATGGACGTGATCAGGAGGAAACTAAAATGGCAGCTTCACAGGACGCAGCGCGCAAGATCGACGCTGGATCGCAGGCCGCTACCACCGTTCGGAAGGTTCTCGACGCGGTCAAGGCCGACGGGCGCAACAGCCTGACAGCGCCGGAAGGCAAGCTCGTCTGTGACGCCTACGGCATTCCGGTGCCGCAGGAAGGTGTTGCCAAATCCGCCGCCGACGCAAGCAAGCTCGCGAGCGGCATGGGCTTTCCCGTCGTGATGAAGATCGTCTCGCCGGACATCCTGCACAAGACCGAGGCTGGTGGCGTGATCGTCGGCGTGAAGAGCGCTGCCGACGCCGAGAAGGCATACGATACCATTCTCGCCAACGCCAAGAAGTACAAGGCTGACGCCAAGATCGAAGGCATCCAGGTTCAGCAGATGCTGATGGGCGGCACGGAAGTGATCGTCGGTTCGATCACCGACGGTTCGTTCGGCAAGCTCGTGGCCTTCGGCCTCGGCGGCGTTCTGGTGGAAGTCCTCAAGGACGTGACCTTCCGCCTTGCGCCCGCGACCAACGACGACGCACTGTCGATGCTCGATGGCATCCAGGCCGCTGAAATGCTGCACGGCGTCCGTGGCGGCGATCCGGTCAACCGCGCAGCACTGGCCGACGTCATCGTCAAGGTGTCGCAACTCGTCAGCGACTTCCCCGAGATCGTCGAACTCGACCTCAACCCGGTGTTTGCGACCAAGAAGGACGCGATCGCGGCCGACGTGCGCATCGTCGTCGACTTCGACTACAAGCCGCGCCCTGCTCCGCGCTCGAATGCCGAGATCGTCACCGCGATGAATCGCATTATGATGCCGAAGGCCGTCGCCGTGATCGGCGCTTCCGCCGAGGATGGCAAGATCGGCAACTCGGTGATGAAGAATCTCATCAACGGTGGCTACAAGGGCGACATCTACCCAATTCACCCGAAGGCCGAAGAAATCATGGGCCGCAAGGCCTACAAGAGCGTCAAGGATGTTCCGGGCGTCATCGACACGGCTGTATTCGCGATCCCGGCAAAGTTTGTCGCCGGCGCGCTCACCGAATGCGGCGAGAAGAAAATCCCCGGCGCCGTCCTGATTCCGTCGGGCTTCGCTGAAGCCAACGAGCCCGCACTGCAGGAAGAAATCGTCGAGATCGGCAAGAAGTACAATGTCCGCCTGATGGGTCCGAACATCTACGGTTTCTATTATACACCCGCCAACCTCTGCGCGACCTTCTGCACCGCCTACGATGTGAAGGGCTCGGCGGCTCTGTCGTCGCAGTCCGGTGGCATCGGCATGGCGATCATCGGCTTCTCGCGCTCCGCCAAGATGGGCGTGTCGGCAATCGTCGGCCTCGGCAACAAGTCGGACATCGACGAGGACGATCTGCTCGCGTTCTTCGAGCAGGACCCGAACACGACGATCATCGCGCAACACTGCGAAGATCTGAAGGACGGCCGAGCTTTTGCTGAAGCCGCCAAGCGCGTCTCCAAGAAGAAGCCTGTCGTTGTCCTCAAGGCTGGCCGCACCTCGGCCGGAGCGAAGGCTGCTTCGTCGCATACCGGCGCGCTCGCCGGCAACGACAAGATCTACGAGGACGTGCTCAAGCAATCGGGTGTCATTCGCGCCCGCTCGTTGCGGCAGTTGCTCGAATTCGCACGTGGCATTCCCGTGCTGCCGACCCCGAAGGGCGAGAACGTCCTGATCATCACCGGCGCCGGTGGTTCAGGTGTGCTGCTGTCGGATGCGGTCGTCGATAACGGCCTGTCGCTGATGGCGATGCCGCCGGACCTCGATACGGCGTTCCGCAAGTTCATTCCGCCGTTCGGCGCGGCCGGCAACCCGGTCGATATCACCGGCGGCGAACCGCCGATTACCTACGTCAACACGGTGAAGCTCGGCCTCACGGACGACCGCATTCATTCGCTCATCCTCGGCTATTGGCACACGATCGTGACGCCGCCGATGGTGTTCGCAAGGAACATGGTCGAGGTAAAGAACGAGATGAAGGCCAAGGGCATCGACAAGCCGATGGTCGCTTCTCTCGCGGGCGACGTCGAAGTCGAAGAAGCGGCCGAATATCTCTATCAGAACGGCATTCCGGCCTACGCTTATTCGACCGAACTTCCGGTCGAGGTGCTTGGCGCGAAGTACAAGTGGGCACGCGGCGCGGGCCTGCTCTGACGATAACGGAACGCCGCGTCTCATGCGGACGCGGCGTTCTTCCCTTTTGACCAACACGGCCTTCACTCCTATCCACGGCAGTCGGTAGCGATGAAGAAAAGCGTGATCCGCCGAAAGTCCAGCGACGACGCCGATGTCAGAGATGGCGGCGTCCAATCGGTTGATCGCGCGCTGACGCTGATCGAAACCTTGGCGGAAGACGACGAGGGTTATCGCCTCACCGACCTTGCGGTCCGCACAGGGCTGTCGACCTCAACCGTGCATCGCCTGCTGACGACGCTGGAAAAGCGCCGGTTCGTCCAGTTCGACCGCAACGGAGCGATCTGGCACATCGGCGCGCGCAGTTTTACCGTCGGCTCGACCTTCGCGCGGCGGCGCAACTTTCTCACCCACGCCATGCCGTATCTGCGCCGCCTGCGCGACCAGACCCGTGAGACCGCCAATCTTGCCGTGGTCGATGACGGATCGATCATTGTGCTGACGCGCATCGAAAGTCGCGAAATCATGCGGTCGCTGACCAAGGTCGGCGGCCGCGTCGCCATGGTTGCATCGGGTGTGGGCAAGGCGGTGCTCGCGACCTATTCCGATGAGGACGTGAACGCGATCATCAAGCAGCAGGGCATGCCGCGGCTGACGGAAAAATCGATCGTCCGGCCCGGCGAACTGTTCAAGGCGCTGCAAACCATTCGCCAGCAGGGCTATGCCATCGACGACGAGGAAGCCCGCATGGGACTGCGTTGTGTCGCGGCTGTGGTGTACGACGACTGCGGCGAGCCGCTTGCCGCGATCTCGGTGTCCGGAATGGCTTCACGCATCAGCGACGAGCGGCTGCCTATGATCGGCGCCACCGTGCGCGACGTTGCAGCCGAATTGACGATGGTGCTCGGTGGAGTCATGCCGGCTTCGCGCACCAAAACCTGAACGCAACGCATCGCTCCCTGCTGCACGCGTTTCAATTGATCTCGCATCTAATCGTCTGACAGCACGACATTATTCCGTTCCGCCCTCACATCGCGGGAAACAAACACGCGCGCGTTGAGTAAACCGCGCGGGCGAACGACCATCATCCAGCAAACAAAGTTGGGGTGGGACATGGCGAGAATGCGAGCGATCGATGCAGCCGTCCGGGTGCTGGAGAAAGAAGGCATCACATGCGCCTTTGGCGTACCGGGCGCTGCGATCAACCCGCTTTACTCTGCGCTGAAGCTGCGCGGATCGATCCGGCACATCCTCGCGCGCCATGTCGAGGGCGCGTCGCATATGGCGGAAGGCTATACCCGCGCCACTGCCGGCAATATCGGCGTCTGCATCGGCACCTCCGGACCAGCCGGCACTGACATGATTACGGGGCTGTACTCGGCGTCCGCCGATTCGATTCCGATCCTGTGCATCACCGGCCAAGCGCCGCGCGCCAAGCTGCACAAGGAAGACTTCCAGGCGGTCGATATTGAGGCAATCGCCAAACACGTTACCAAATGGGCGGTGACCGTACTCGAACCGGCGCTGGTGCCGATGGTGTTTCAGCAGGCGTTTCACGTGATGCGCTCGGGTCGCCCCGGTCCGGTGCTGATCGATCTGCCAATCGACGTCCAGTTGGCCGAGATCGAATTCGACGAAGACACTTACGCGGCGCTGCCGGTCTACAAACCGAAAGCGACACGCGCGCAGATCGAGAAAGCATTTGCGATGCTTCAGGCGGCCGAGCGGCCGCTGATCGTCGCCGGTGGCGGCATCATCAACGCGGATGCAGACAAGGAACTGGTCGAATTCGCCGAACTCACCGGAATTCCCGTGATCCCGACGCTGATGGGCTGGGGCACGATTCCCGACGATCATCCACTGATGGCCGGCATGTGCGGGCTTCAGACCAGCCATCGCTACGGCAACGCGACAATGCTGCGCGCGGACTTCGTGCTGGGCATCGGCAATCGCTGGGCCAATCGCCATACCGGATCGGTGGAGGTTTACACCAAAGGCCGAACGTTCGTGCATGTCGATATCGAGCCGACACAGATCGGCCGCGTGTTCGGTCCGGATTTCGGCATCGTCTCCGATGCAAAGGCCGCGTTGAAGCTCTTCATCGACGTCGCAAAGGAGCGCAAGAAGGTCGCACGCTTGAGAGACCGGCGCGGCTGGGCGCAGGAATGCGAAGCGCGCAAGACGACCATGCTGCGCAAGACGCATTTCGATCAGGTGCCGCTGAAGCCGCAGCGCATCTACGAGGAAATGAACGCGGCGTTCGGCCGCGACACCTGCTACGTCACCAGCATCGGACTGTCGCAGATCGCTGGCGGCCAGTTTCTCCGGGTCTACCGGCCGCGTCGCTGGATCAATTGTGGACAGGCCGGGCCGCTCGGCTGGACATTGCCCGCCGCGCTCGGCGTGCGCGCGGCCGATCCGGCGCGCCGGATCGTCGCGCTATCCGGCGACTACGACTTCCAGTTTTTGATCGAGGAACTTGCCGTCGGCGCGCAGCACAAGCTGCCTTATCTCCACATCGTCGTGAACAACTCGTATCTCGGACTGATCCGGCAGGCGCAACGCGGCCTCAATATGGACTTCGAAGTCAGCCTTGCATTCGAGAACATCAACTCGGGCGATATGCAAGGGTATGGCGTCGATCACGTCGCGGTCGCCGAGGGGCTCGGCTGCAAGGCGATCCGCGTGCGCAGCCCCAATGAGTTCAGGGAAGCGTTTGCCCGGGCCGAAGAGCTGATGCAGGAACATCAAGTGCCCGTTGTGCTCGAGTTCATCCTAGAGCGCGTCACCAATATCGCGATGGGGGCCGAAATCGATCAGATCAACGAATTCGACGGCGCTCTCGATCTGGCACAAACCCTGGCGCCGGCGTAAGCCGATCAGCGCTCGGCAAAGGCCTTCTCGACGACGAAATCGCCTGGCTCGCCGTGATTGCCTTCGACGAAACCGCGAGCGAGCAGAAGCTGCTTGGTGTCGGTCAGCAGCGCCGGGCTGCCGCACATCATCACGCGATCTTCGTTCGCATCGAGATTGGCGAGGCCAATGTCGCCGAACAACTTGCCTGACGTAATCAGGTCGGTGATGCGGCCGCGATTGCGGAACGGATCGCGCGTCACCGTCGGATAATAGATCAGCTTCTCGCGGACCATGTCGCCGATCAGCTCGTCGTTCGGCAGCTTTTCCTGGATCATCTCGCCATAGGCGAGTTCGGCGACGCGGCGGCAGCCGTGCAGCAGCACGACCTTCTCGAAGCGCTCGTAGGTCTCGGGATCCTTGATGACGCTGAGGAACGGCGCGAGGCCGGTGCCGGTGCCGATCAGATAGAGATTGCGGCCGCCCTTGAGATTGTCGATCACCAGCGTGCCCGTCGCCTTGCGGCTGACGATGATCTGGTCGCCTTCCTTCAAATGCTGGAGACGCGAGGTCAGCGGACCATCCGCCACCTTGATCGAGAAGAACTCCAGCGTGTCTTCGTAGTTCGCGCTCGCGACGCTGTAGGCGCGCAGCAGCGGCTTTTCATTGACCTTGAGTCCGATCATGGTGAACTCGCCGTTGCGAAAACGGAACGAGGTGTCGCGGGTGGTGCGGAAGGAAAACAGATTGTCGGTCCAGTGGTGAACGCTGAGAACGCTTTCGTGGTTGAAGTTGCTCATTGCATGTTCTTCCAGAAGGATCGTGGACCGGCAGGCTGAAATTCAAATCAGGCGATGGACGTCAAGGCTCCGGATCGGGGCTTGCAATTCATTTGTATACTAATGAATATGCCGCGTGCGGGCCCGCCCGTCAAGGCATCGCAGCACTCCCTTTATCTAGAGGATTTCAGTGTCAGGGCTGAGCAATAAATTTCTCTATTTCAACAGGTTGAGGCTATTCTGAACCAAAGATCGCGCATGCCCGGAAACAGCCGGCCAGAGCGCCAAACGAGCTGAAAAGGAGCCCGATGTCATGGCCCATGACGCACCGCAGGCGACCGGCCCGACCAAGCTGGTGATCAGGAACATCGGCCTGCTTCTGAGCGGCGATCTCAACAAGCCGATCCTCGATGCGGATACGATCGTCGCCGAGAACGGCAAGATCACCGCGATCGGCCGTGCCAAGGATGTCGATCAGGACGGCGCGACCACCGTGGTCGATGCCAATGGCACCACCGTGACCCCGGGCCTGATCGACAGCCACGTTCATCCCGTCGCCGGCGACTGGACGCCGCGCCAGAATCAGATCGGGTGGATCGACAGTTTCCTCAACGGCGGTGTCACCACCATGATCTCCGCCGGCGAGGTTCACATGCCCGGACGGCCGCGCGATATCGTCGGCGTCAAAGCGATGGCAATTTTCGCGCAGCGCGCGTTCGACAATTTCCGGCCCGGCGGCGTCAAGGTGATGGCCGGTGCACCGGTGATCGAGCCCGGCATGACCGAAGAGGATTTCAAGGAGATGGCGGAAGCCGGCGTGCGATGGCTCGGCGAAGTGGGCCTCGGCGGCGTCAAGGACGGGCCGACCGCACGCAAGATGGTGGCTTGGGCGCGGAAGTACGGCATGAACAGCACGATCCACACTGGCGGTCCGTCGATCCCCGGCTCCGGCCTGATCGACAAGGATGTGGTGCTGGAAGCCGACACCGACGTGGTTGGCCATATCAACGGCGGCCACACGGCGCTGCCAGACGGACAGATCCGCTGTATCTGCGAGGGCTGCAAGCGCGGACTGGAGCTGGTGCACAACGGCAACGAGCGCGCCGCGCTTTATACTCTGCGCATCGCCAAGGAGATGGGCGATCTCAACCGCGTCATCCTCGGCACCGATGCGCCCGCCGGCTCCGGCGTGCAGCCGCTCGGCATCCTGCGCATGGTGTCGCTGCTGTCGTCGCTCGGCGATGTGCCGGCTGAAATCGCGTTCTGCTTCGCCACCGGGAATACCGCGCGGATGCGCGCGCTCGATTGCGGGCTGATCGAGGTTGGCCGCGCGGCGGATTTCGTCATCATGGACAAGGCGCAGCACTCGGCGGGGAAAAACATTCTCGACAGCGTGCAGCTCGGCGATCTGCCCGGCATCGGCATGACCATCATCGACGGCATCGTCCGCACCGGCCGCAGCCGCAACACGCCGCCGGCCACGAACGTCGCGGAGATCGTTGCGGGGCATTAGTTCAATCCTCTTTGTCATTCCGGGGAGCTTTTCCCTCCCCCTTGTGGGGAGGGTGGCGCGTTGCGAGCGTTCGCGAGCAACGTGGCGGGTGGGGGTTTGCTGCATCACCCCACCCCGGCCTCCGCTCGCAATGCTCGCTTGGCCGACCCTCCCCATCGAGGGGAGGGATATCTCGCACGCCGTGCTCAAGCCATGCCTCATCACCCCTGTTGTTTGCAGCGCTCGCGCGCTTGGCGCTTGCGCCATTCGCGCAAGAAGAAAACCCCGCGCGATTCTCCGGACGTGTTTGATCACCCCTGTTGTTTGCGGCGCGGGGTTCGCCGTCGACCAATTCCCGAGCGCCTCGCGCTTGGGATGTTTCCCATTCGCGCCACTCAAATGAGAGGGCGCGCGGAACGCCGGACGCGCGATGCGTCCGCAGTCTCGTGCGCAAAATGAGAGTTTGGCACACGAGCATAGTCACCACGGTCACACCGGAGGCATCCGGCGTTCCGCACGCAGTGGTTGGAACGAGTTGCGTCGCGAAAACCCCCGATGACCGGCCCTGAGGTGATCACCGCTCCTGGAGACTTGTGCTTGCATCTCTCCAGGGAGAACATGCCCGCTGCTCCATGGCGTCAGGCGTGACGCCGGGATATCGCGCGTTGGCCCGTCCGCGTCCGGCGCCGCCGTCATCCCCATCGGTGCGAGGGACAAGCCCTGCACGTCACGGAGAATCGAACGCCGCACGCGGCCACTGCATCCCGCCCCGCGTCCCGTGACGATCGCGAGCGCCCCTCATCGTGGGGCGGGATGCATATGACTATATTCCTAGTCCGGGAAATGTCAAGCGGCATCGTCAGGGGATTTCCCGTCATTCCGGGACACGCTCTTGCGTGGGCCCGGAATCCATAACCCCAGTGCTCATTGGCAGATATTGCAAGAGCCGCAGAGCTACTTCCTATCTTCGTCGCATGACCGCTGTGGGTATGGATTCCGGGTTCGTGCTTCGCACGCCCCGGAATGACGACGTTGGATGTTCCGGACGCGCACTATCCTCCGCATATTCGTCATTGCGAGGAGGCGCAGCCGACGAGGCAATCCAGTTTCCAGCCCAGGCTGGATTGCTTCGCTTCGCTCGCAATGACTCGTCATTCGGGCCTTGCGCCTACATCAGCTTCGTCAGCAGCGCCAACAACGCCTCGCGCTCTTTCGCCTTGAGCGGCGCGAGCGTCTCTTCGGTAATTTCGGCAGCCAGTGGAAACGTTTTCTCCACGGTCACCTGCCCTGCCCGCGTCAACGCAACCATCAATCGCCGCCCGTCTTCCGGGTCGGCGCTGGTTTCGGTGAGACCGCGCGCGGTCAAGCGGTCGATCACGCCCTTGATGGTGGCGACATCCATCGCCGTCAGCCGCCCCAATTGATTCTGCGAACACGGCCCGGCTTCGGCCAGCTTCACCAGCGCCGCCCATTGCGTCGGCGTGAGATTACTGCCGATGTGCTCCGCGAAGATCGCCGCATGGCGCTGCGACACCTGGCGCAGCAGGAAGCCGATCTGCTCTTCGAGCACATAAGGTTTTGGCGCGGATTTACGCCTAGGTTTCAATGAGACAGTTTTGTTCATCTGTGCGCCCGATCAAACCGCGAGATACTGATCGCGGACATCGGGGCGCGCCTCGAGCTCGGCCATGGTGCCGCTGAAGCGGATGCGCCCGCGCTCCATGATGTAAGCACGATCGGAGATCAGCCGGGCGAAGTGCAAGTTTTGTTCGGACAGAAGAATGCTGACGCCTTCCTTTTTCATGGTAAGAATCGCATTCGCCATCTGCTCGACGATTTTCGGCGACAAACCTTCCGAGGGCTCGTCCAGCAGCACCAGCGACGGATTTCCCATCAGCGTACGCGCGATCGTCAACATCTGCTGCTCGCCGCCGCTCATGCGTCCGCCGGGACGATTGCGCATCTCGCCGAGATTGGGAAACAGCGTGAACAATTTTTCGGTCGTCCAGTACGCGGCGTTGTCGCGCCTGGGCTGACGCCCGACCTCGAGATTTTCCTCGACCGTCAGGTCCGTGAAAATACGCCGCTCCTCCGGCACGTAGCCCAAACCCTTGCGCACGATGGCATAGGTCGGCTCGCGGGCAACCTCTTGCCCTTCGAACAGAATTTGTCCCTCGCGCTGCGCTACCAGACCGACGATGGAACGGAACGTGGTGGATTTACCGGCGCCGTTGCGGCCGAGCAGCGCGACGACTTCGCCAGCGCCGACGCCGAGCGCGACGTCATACAGGATATGCGCCTGACCATAGAAGCTGTTGAGGCCCGAGACTTCCAATTTCGCTTCGAGCTTCATGCGTGCGCCTCCGCATGCTGGCCGAACACGAGGCCATCGCCGAGGTAGACCGCCTTGACCTGCGGATCGTTGCGCACCTGATCGGGCGAGCCTTCGCTGATGATCGAACCGCGATTGAGCACGATAATGCGGTCGGCGTGCTCGAACACCACATCCATGTCGTGCTCGGTGAACAGCACGCCGATTTCTTTCTCGCGGGCGATCTGCGCGGTCATCCGCATCAGTTCGACGCGCTCACGCGGCGCCATGCCGGCGGTTGGTTCGTCCATCAGCAACAACTTCGGATCGTTGGCGAGCGCGAGCGCCAGCTCGAGCCGCTTCAGATCGCCGTAAGCCAGTTCGCCGCACGGCCGCGCGGCATAGCCTTCCATGCCGACCAGACCGAGCAACCGGTCGGCCTCATCGCTGGCGAAGCGCTGGGTGGCGTTGAGCATACTGTAAAGTTTCGATTGGAACGAAATCAGCGCGACCTGCACGTTCTCGCGCACGGTCATGCTCGCATACGTGGCGGTGATCTGGAACGTGCGCCCGACCCCGAGCCGCCACACCTCGCGCGGCTGCTTGCCGGAGATATCCTGTCCGCGCAGGACGACGCGGCCGGAGTCAGCCGGAGTCTGGCCGTTGAGCATGTTGAAGCACGTCGTCTTGCCCGCGCCATTCGGCCCGATCAGCGCGAGAATTTCACCGGGCGCGACGGAAAACGATACGTTGCGCACGGCATGAACGCCGCCATATGATTTGTTCAAGCCCTCGACGAACAGCAGGCGCGGCGCTTCGCTCATTCGGCGCCCTCCGGCTGCGAGGCGGCAAGGCCTGCGGGTTTCGCCGAAGGTGCGTCCGAGCGCGCGCGCCAGGAGTGCCGCCACGTCTCGATCATGCCGACGATGCCCTTGGGAAACGCGACCACGATCAGCACGATGACGCCGCCCAGTATCAGCTTCGACCAGTCGGTCTGGCTGACCAGCCAGATGCTGAGCGCCTTGAACACGATCGCGCCGATGACCGCGCCGGACACCGTCTCGACGCCGCCGAGCAGCACCATCACCAGCGCATCGACCGAGAGGCCGATGCCGATATTGTCCGGAAACACGCTGCCTTTAAGATACGCGAAAAGCGATCCGCCGATGCCTGCCGCCGTGCCCGCGATCACGAACGCCGTCCACTGGATGCGCTTGGCGTCGATGCCGATCGACTCGCTGCGCAGGAGCGAGTCGCGCGTACCGCGCAGCGCATAACCGAACGGCGAAAACACGATGATGCGCAGGATGCTGACGACGGCGACCGCGATCCCCAGCGACAGCCAGTAGAACCGCGCCGGACCCGCGGCCCATTGTTCAGGCCAGATGCCGAGAATGCCGTTGTCGCCGCCGGTGACCGGCACCCACTGGAATGCGATCGACCAGACGATCTGCGCGAACGCCAGCGTCAGCATCGCGAAGTAGACGCCGGAGAGCTGCACGGCGAAGAACCCGAAGATCGCCGCGCCCGCGAGGCCGAGCAAAGGGCCGAGCGCGAGGCACAGGATCATCGGCAGACCGGCGAGCTTGGCGAGAAAGGCGACGCCATAAGCGCCGAGGCCGAAATACGCCGCATGGCCGAACGACGCGAGACCGCCCACCGACATCAGGAAATGCAAGCTCGCGGCGAAGATGACGAAGATCGCGATTTCCGCGCCGACCGTGAGCGCATAGTTGCCGGCAACGAGCGGCAGCAACGCGGCGAGTGCGACGCCGACGAGGCACGCGATGCGTTCATTCCGGGTGAACGGGGCCCACGGCCGCACGGATAGACCCGGCGTCTTGCGCGCGACGGCTTCGGGCTTTCCAAACAACCCGTATGGCCGCACGATCAGCACCACCGCCATCACGAGGAAAACGAGAACGATCGACACTTTCGGGAGGATGAGGATTCCGAATGCGTTGAGTTCAGCCACCAGCACGGCGGCGACGAACGCGCCGGTGATGCTGCCGAGGCCGCCGATGACAACGACGACGAACACCTCGACGATGATGCGCAGATCGAGCGCGTGGTGAACCGCATCGCGCGGGATCTGCAATGCACCGCCCAGCGCCGCGAGAAACACGCCTGCGCCGAATACGCTGGTGAACAGCCACTTCTGATTGACGCCGAGCGCCGCCACCATATCGCGGTCCTGCGTCGCGGCGCGCACCAGAATGCCCCAGCGGGTGCGATGAAACAGCAGCCACAAAATGCCGAGCACGACGGGACCGAGCACGATCATGAACAGATCGTAGGACGGCACGTTCTGCCCGAACATTTCGACCGCGCCACGGAAACCGGGCGCGCGGCGGCCGAGCAGATCGTCCGGTCCCCAGATCAGCACGACAAGGTCTTCGACCATCAGCGTGAGGCCGAAGGTCGCGAGCAACTGGAACAGTTCAGGCGAGGAGTAGATGCGACGCAGCAGCAGCATCTCGACAATGACGCCAATCACGGCAACAGCGAGCGCGGCGATGAGAATGCCGCCCCAAAAACCGAACGCACCAGAAAGCCGTTCCGTCAGCGTGAACGCGATGTAGGCGCCCAGCATGTAGAACGCGCCGTGGGCAAAATTCACGATGCGCGTGACGCCGAAGATGATCGACAGTCCCGACGCCACAAGAAACAGCGCGGAGGCGCTGGCAAGGCCGGTCAGGAACTGGACGAAATAGAAACCCATGGGGCGGTTCGATCTTTCAACTTTGGCAATCTGTCATTGCGAGAAGCAAAGCGACGAAGCAATCCAGTCTTCCGATGGCCGCTGGATTGCTTCGCTTCGCTCGCAATGACGATGATCCTTTGCTCCGTCAAACCAATGTACCGCGTCATCTTGAGGCGCGAGCCGCCGTTGCGTCGAGCCTCGAAGGATGCGTTGTTAGAGTGGAGCCGTCATCCTTTGAGGCTCGGGCGTTGCTCGCACCTCAGGATGACGGATCACCATGCTGCGCTCACTCCTTCGGACGCAGCGTCGAGACTTCCGCGTCGCTCGGCAGATAGTCCTTGCCGTTGCGATAGGTATTGCCGACCATCACGCCCTTGCCGTCCTTTTGCGTCGTCTTGCCGACGAACGCGCCGAGCGTCGACTGGTGATCGATCTTGCGAAAGGTGATCTCGCCGAACGGCGACGGCATCGTGATGCCCTCGGCGGCTGCGATCATCTTGTCGGTATCTTCCGAGCCGGCTTTGGCGAGGATCGCCGCTGCCGCCTTGATGGTCTGGTAACCGACGATCGAGCCGAGGCGCGGATAGTCATTGTACTTGGCCTGATACGCCTTCAGGAATTTGTCGTGCTCCGGGATCTTGATGTCGTTCCAGGGATAGCCGGTGACGATCCAGCCTTCGGGCGTCTCCTCCTTGAGCGGATCGAGATATTCCGGCTCGCCGGTGAGGAAGCTCACCACCGCGCGATCCTTGAAGGTGCCGCGGGTGTTGCCTTCGCGAACGAGCTTCACCAGGTCCGCGCCGAACATCACGTTGAGAATGGCGTCGGGCTTGGCGGCCGCAGTCGCCTGCACCACCGGGCCGGCGTCGATCTTGCCGAGCGGCGGCCACTGCTCGTCGACCCACTCGATGTCGGGCCGCTTCGCCATCAGGAGCTTCTTGAACACGCCGACCGCCGACTGGCCGTACTCGTAGTTCGGCGCGATCGAGGCCCAGCGCTTGGCGGGCAGTTTCGCGGCTTCGTCCACCAGCATCGCCGCCTGCATGTAGTTCGACGGGCGCAAGCGGAACGTATAGCGATTGCCTTTCGACCAGGTGATGGCGTCGGTCAGCGGTTCGGCCGCCAGAAAAAATACCTTCTTCTGGTTGGCGAAATCCGACACCGCAAGGCCGATGTTCGACAGGAACGTGCCTGCCAGCATCGCGACCTTTTCCTTCTCGACCAGTTCGTTCGCAGCAGTGAGCGCATCCGCCGGCTTGCCGCCGTCGTCCTTGGAGATGACGACGATCTTCTTGCCGTTGACGCCGCCGGCCGCGTTTATTTCCTCGACCGCAAGCTGCCAGCCCTTGCGGTACGGCTCGGTGAACGCCGGCAACGCCGAGTAGCTGTTGATTTCGCCGATCTTGATTTCGGCCTGCGCCAGCGCGGCGGTTACGCTGCCCGC
This sequence comes from Hyphomicrobiales bacterium, assembly GCA_021732215.1. Taxonomy (GTDB): domain Bacteria; phylum Pseudomonadota; class Alphaproteobacteria; order Rhizobiales; family Xanthobacteraceae; genus SG-bin9. The sequence goes on along the minus strand of JAKFVL010000004.1, from coordinate 76,873 downwards.
AAGGGCCACCGCAAAACTTGCTCCGAAAAGACTTGCGCCGATAAGAAGGTCTCTGCGTTTCATTCAACACCTCCGATACGGGAGCTGCGCTCCCTTGCTGTTCAAGTAACGTTCGATCCGTATGCGTCAAGAAACCGAATTGCGATGCGCGTCAACGCAAGCCGTCTTCTCCCTTGATCTCGTCGAGCTTCAATCCACCGACACGCGGCAAAGGCCGTCCGCTATCGGTTACCGCTACCGCGACCATAATCTCGTTGGCGCGCGGCGCGTCGTTAATTCGCACCTCCATGCCGTCGAAATGACTGCGAACGAATGCCGCATCCTTGTGGCCGAGCGGGATATCGAGCGCCACCCCCGGACCGCCTCTTTTCTTGCTGGATGGGATGAGCGCCGCACCCTTGCCAAGGACTTTCCGTACCGGCGCACCCATTTTCGGATGCAGCAGCGCGGCGGCGTGTTCCAGCTCGCCGTTCTCGCCAACGGCTGCCGCCTTGCCGTAGCTTTGCGCCTTCGGGCCCTCGATGCCGAGCGCGGCAACAGCTTTCTCCGACAGCAGCGCGCCAAGCTCCTCGCCGATCTCGATCAGCGGCGAAAGGTCCTCGACATATTTCCCGGCGAACGGATTCTCGATCACGGCGATTGCCGCCGCGCGGCGCGTCGGCGGCGAAACGGCCCGGCCCGCCTCGCTCCGTGTCTCCTCGACAACAACGACGATCTTGCGGATCACAGCGGGCATCGGCGTTTCCTATACGGCCGGAGCAAATTGTGGCACGGCGGCAGGTATCCGCAGCGGTCCGACGATCTCGGTCTCGCCTTGCAAACTCAGAGCCGCGCCCTCGATCAGACCCCGCGCCAGCAGATCGCGCGCGCACTCCGCGCCCGATTGCAGCGCCATCATGATGTCTGCATACGACAGCGCGCCGACATCGCGCGTGACCAGCCGCACGCCGAGATCGCTATCGGGCTGACAATCGCAGGCGCGCTCGCGCATGATGGCCGGATGTCCGGGCAGATCGACGGCATTGGCGATGACGGTCGCCGCCGCATCGGCCTGCGCGGCAGTCTTCGCCAGCACTGTGACGGCATCGGCGATGCCGAGCGAAAAGCTGCGGCCATGGCGGCCGCTGGTGGCGATGCCGCGGCTCGTGTCATCCGAGCGGATCATTGTCTTTCCAATCATCGATGGACGATCGGGACGATCGATCAGGCCGACGGTAAAGGATTGGCCCGCCGCCAGATGCAGCGCGATGTCTCCACCGTTGTTGACATAGGCCCGGTCCAGAGGTGCAGCAAGCATGATCGCCGCCAATATTTCTTCTGCGACTGAACCAGCGACCGCCGCCATCGGCGTGATGAATGCCTCGCCCGCGAACGGCGCCACCGCGTCGTACATCCGCCGCGCGATGACGCCTTGCAGTGAGGTTCCAGCAGGACTGGCTTGCTGGCGCAACGCTTGGAGCTCGCTGCACAGTTCATCGAGCAAGCCGTCGAACCGCGCGGCGGCATTGGCATAGGCTGCGCGCACATTCTCCGGGGCGCCATGGGCTTCGATAATGAGATCGATCGGCCCGTCCTGCAGATGCAGGCGCTTGCCGTCTGCGAGAAATGCAATCTGGGGCACGCGCGTCATCGCCGTTGCTCCGGCGTGGCCGCGACCGGCGGACTATCCGTCTGCCGCAACACCTGCGTGCCCTGCCCGAGGCTTTCCAGCGGACGCACATGATCCATGTGTCCGCCGAGCGCGGCATAATCGTCGAGCTTCATGGTGAATTCGATCGGCGCGACCAGCGCCGGTGTCGGAACATAACCGAACGCGCCCTGCGGCACCCGCGTCACATCGACCATCACCGTGATGCCGCCGCCCGGCCAGACATAAACCGGCGCGCCGCCGCAAGTCACCGACGTCAGGGCGTCCTTCACCGAATGGGTCAACCGCACCGGATTATCGGTGACGCCCGCCCGCAGCGAACCGCCCGCACCCATCATGAACAGCACTGTGCACAATGCGGGCTCGCAATTTTCCTGAATGCGCTCGACCGACAATTGCAGGTCAGCCGGCAACGGCTTTTCAACCGGCTGCAAGGTCTCATCCAGTTCGAAATAGGCCGCGTGCTCGCCGGTGGTCGACACCATCAGCATCCGCGTTCCGGGCTTCGCTTCCTTCTTGTCGAAGGGTCCGAGAATCGCAAGCGGATCGGAAATGCTGGTGCCGCCCCAGCCGGTGCCGGGCTCGGCGACCTGGAAATAGCGTCCGGGAGTCGAGCGTCGGCCCTTCATCTTGATGCCGGTGTCGGGAATGTCGAGCAGCTTGCCGGCCTGATGCTCCGACAGCACGCCGGTGATATGGTCATCGACAACGACGACCTCATCGACCTTGCCGTGCCATTGCTTGGCGAACATGCCGATGGTCGCCGAACCGCAGCCGACGCGCATGCGCTGTTCCGGCACATCGTTGACAATCGGCGGCTTGCCGGCCTGCACCACGACTTTGGAACCGCCATCGACGGTCAGTTCGATCGGCTTGCCGTTGCACAGGTCCATCAATGTGTCGCAGGTGACGCGGCCTTCTTTCTTCGAACCGCCGGTCAAGTGATGCACGCCGCCAAGCGAGAGCATCTGCGAGCCGTATTCGCCGGTGGTGACGTGTCCCACCGCCTCGCCCTGCGCGCGCACGGTCGCGGTTTCGGGCCCGAGATATCGGTCGGTGTCGATCTTCACCTTGACGCCGCAATAGCTGAAGATTCCCTCGGTCACGACGGTGACCATATCGACGCCATCGATCTTCGACGACACGATGAAAGGCGCGGGCTTGTAATCGGGATAGGTGGTGCCCGCACCAATCGCGGTCACGAACACCTTGTTGTCGTGAACGATGCTGCCGTCCCATTCCGCGCCCATCTGGAACGGAACGACCTTGCCGCCGTGCGAGACAGTGCGTTCCAGCACCACATGCGGATCGACGCGGACAAGCACACCATTGTCGTTGGCGTAGCGATCGCATGCGCCTGCCGCGCCGGGCTTGATGTAACACATCACCGGACAGGCATCGCAGCGGATCTTGTCGGAGACCGCCGCTTCAATTCCCGGTGGTGCGTCGTTCGGCATGAACCGATCCCGCTTCGCCGCACAGCGGCGAGTTCATTCGTATACGAACGATCTTGCGCCGCGCCTTTTTGGCTGTCAAGCGTCCAGCGGCGTCCTTCCGGTGCACTGCCAAATATTACTGCAATTGCTCATCGAACACGTTTAGTTTCTGGGCAATGCTGAAACGCAGTTTTGCCGCAACGCCAGCACAGTGGATGCCGCAACGCCAATGTTGCACGTTTGTATACAAACGATATGGTTTCGGGATGACTTTCGGCTTGAAGCATGCGCGTGTTTTGGTCGTCCCTGCGAAAGCAGGGACCCATAATCGCGGCCCTCGCTCGAAGTCCCGAAGCGAAAACAATCTCCGCTTCCTGCCTCACTTCCGCTACGGCGTATGGGTCCCTGCTTTCGCAGGGATGACACCGGAGGCACTTGGGCGCGCGACAAAACGCAGACCGCAACCATGACCGCGACATTGCGCCTCACCGTCAACGGCAAGAGCCACGACGTCAGCGCGGCGGCGGACACACCGCTTATTTACGCGCTGCGCAACGATCTCGAACTGAATAGCCCGAAATTCGGCTGCGGACTTGGCGAGTGCGGCGCATGCACCGTCATCATGGATGGCGTTGCGGCACGCTCGTGCGTGATCCCGGTGAGCGGATGCATCGGACGCGAAATCGTGACGCTGGAAGGCCTCGGCTCGCGCGAGCGGACCGATCCGGTGCAGCGCGCATTCATCGAGGAGCAAGCGGCGCAGTGCGGCTATTGCCTCAACGGCATGATCATGACCGCCAAGGCGCTGCTGATGCGCAACGCGCATCCGAGTGAAACCGAAATCCTGGAAGCGCTGCGTTACAATCTCTGCCGCTGCGGCGCGCATTTGGAAATTGTCCGCGCGGTGATGCGCGCGGCGTCTCCCGAGCGAGCCGCATCATGACTGGATCGCTGCGCATCGTCAGGCCGGTTGCCGGCGGCGACGAAACCTTTATCGAGATCCGCGAAGATGGCGCGATCGTCGCTTACAACGGCCATGTCGATCTCGGCACCGGCATCGGCACAGCACTGATCCAGATCGTCGCCGAAGAACTCGATGTTGGCTTTGCGCGCGTGCGAATCGTGCTCGGCGACACCGCGCACACGCCCAATCAGGGCGCGACCATCGCCAGCGAGACCATCCAGATCACCGCCGTTCCGCTGCGCAAGGCCGCGGCACAGGCGCGGCATTTTCTTGTGGCGCGGGCTGCGGCGAAGCTGGAACTGCCTGTTGAACAACTGACAATCAGCGACGGCCTCATTCGCGGCAACGACAACCGCAGCGTGTCCTACGGCGAGCTGATCGCCGGAGAAACCATCCGGCTCGAACTCGCGGACGATGTGACGGTGAAAGCCGTCGACAGCTACCGCATGGTCGGACAGTCGCAACCGCGGATCGACTTGCCCGCGAAAGCAACCGGCGAACTGGTGTACGTCCACGACATGCGCGTGCCCGGCATGCTGCACGGCCGCGTCATCCGGCCGCCCTATGCCGGTGTCGATGCGGGCGACTTCATCGGCAACAGTTTGATCGCTGTGGATGAGGCGTCGATCGCGCATATTCCGGGAATCGTCGCGGTGGTCACCATCGGCGATTTCGTCGGCGTGGTGGCCGAGCGCGAGGAGAATGCGGTCAAGGCTGCCGAACAACTCAAGGTCTCGTGGAAACCCACGCCGTCTATTCCCGACCTGACCGACATCGAGACCGCGCTGCGCGCCAATCCGGGCACGCCGCGCGTGCTGCTGGACAAGGGCGACGTCGATCGCGCGATTGAGGATGCCGCGAAGCCGATCAAGCGCACCTATCTATGGCCGTATCACATGCATGCCTCGATCGGGCCGTCATGCGCGCTCGCCGATGTGCGCCCAGAAGGCGTGCGGGTGTGGTCCGGGACACAGAACCCGCACCTGCTGCGCGTGGATCTGTCGTTTCTGCTTGGATTGCCGGAATCCGACATCGATCTCATTCGCATGGAGGCCGCAGGCTGCTATGGCCGTAACTGCGCGGACGACGTGACCGCCGATGCGGTGTTGCTGTCGCGCGCGGTCGGCGGTCCCGTGCGCGTGCAACTCACCCGCGAGCAGGAGCATGCGTGGGAGCCGAAGGGCGCCGCGCAACTGATGGACGTCAACGGCGGGCTCGACGCAGATGGAAACGTCGCGGCTTATGATTTCGCGACGCGCTATCCCTCGAACGGCGCGCCGACGCTGGCGCTGATCCTGACCGGCATGATCCCGCCGGTGCCGCAGATTTCGGAGATGGGCGACCGCACCGCGATCCCGCCCTACGACTATGACCACATGCGCGTGGTGGCGCACGACATGCCGCCGATCGTGCGCGCCGCCTGGCTGCGCGGCGTGTCGGCGCTGCCAAACACGTTCGCGCACGAATCCTACATCGACGAACTCGCGGCGGAGGCGAAAGCCGATCCGGTCGAGTATCGCCTGCGCTACCTGCGCGATCCGCGCGCCATCGATCTGGTGAAGGCCGTCGCCGCGCGCGGCAACTGGACGCCGCGGCCGGAATGGAAGCAGCCGGAAAGCGACGGCGATATCGTGCGCGGACGCGGCTTCGCTTACGCGCTCTATGTCCACAGCAAGTTTCCGGGTTACGGCGCAGCGTGGTCGGCATGGATCGCCGATGTTGCGGTCAACAAGGCGACCGGCGATGTCGCGGTGACGCGCGTGATCGCGGGGCAGGACTCCGGCCTGATGATCAATCCGGACGGCGTGCGCCATCAGATCCACGGCAACGTCATTCAGTCCGTCAGCCGCACGCTGAAGGAAGAAGTCACCTTCGACAGGGCTGGCGTCACCAGCCGCGAATGGGGCGCGTATCCTATCATCACGTTCCCCGAGCTGCCGAGCATCGACGTGCTGATGCTGCCGCGCAACGACCAGCCGCCACTCGGCGTCGGCGAATCCGCCTCGGTGCCGAGCGCGGCCGCCATCGCGAACGCGATCTTCGATGCCACCGGCGTGCGGTTTCGCGAACTGCCGTTCACGCCGGAGCGGATCAAGGCCGGATTGCAAGCGGCGGGAGTTACGCCACCGTCACTTCCGCCACCGTCCCCTCAGCCACAATCCGTCATGACAAGGCCGCGCGCATGGGCGCTGCCGTCGCTTGCGACGCTCGGCGCGGTTGCCTGCGCGGCAACGGCGATGCTGTGGCCGTGGCGCGCAGAAATCGCGCCGATCGCGACGCCCGATCCATCGACCTACTCAGCCGCCACCATCGCACGCGGCGCAGAGCTTGCGGCGCTCGGCGATTGCGCCGTGTGCCACACCGGGCCATCGGGCATCGTCAATGCAGGTGGACGCGCGCTGGAGACGCCGTTCGGCATCGTCTACGCGACCAACATCACGCCGGATCGCGAGACCGGCATCGGCGCGTGGTCGTATCCGGCGTTCGAGCGCGCGATGCGGCACGGCATCCATCGCGACGGCAAGCATCTCTATCCGGCGTTTCCGTACAATCACTTCACCAGGACATCGGATGCGGATTTGCAGGCGCTGTATGCTTATCTGATGGTGCAGACGCCAGCTCGCGCGCAGGGTCCGGAAACCAAACTCGCCTTCCCGTTCAACATGCGCACGCTGATGGCGGGATGGAACGCGATGTTCCTCACCACCGGCGCAATGACGAGCGATCCCGCGAAATCGGCGGAGTGGAATCGTGGCGCGTATCTGGTCGAGAGCCTCGGCCACTGCGGGGCATGCCATTCGCCGCGCAACGCGCTCGGTGCAGAGCGCACCGGCAGCGCGCATCTGGCCGGCGGCTTTGCCGAGGACTGGGAAGCGCCCGCTCTCACCGCGCTGTCGCAAGCGCCGATTCCGTGGAGCGAAAACGAGCTGTACAATTATCTGCGCACAGGCACCTCGCGCTATCACGGCGTCGCGGCCGGGCCGATGGCGCCGGTCGTGCGCGAGCTGACGAATTTACCGGACAGCGACATCCGCGCCATGGCGACTTATCTGGCGTCGATGAACAAAGTAACCGGCGCAACGGAAGAGCACGCGCTCGCCACCCGGCTCGAAACGCTGACACTGGACCGCACACTGACGCGCGGCATGGCCGGCGAGCGCATCTTCGAGGGAGCGTGCGCGGTGTGTCATGCGGTCGGCGGACCGGAGCTGTTCGGAACGCGGCCCTCGCTGGCGCTCAATACGAATGTCCACAGCGCGACGCCGGACAATTTGATTCAGGTGATCCTGCATGGCATCGACAAGCCGGTGACCAGCGATCTCGGCTACATGCCTGCCTTCAAGGGCAGCCTGAACGACAGGCAGGTCGCCGATCTGGTCGCCTACACCCGCAGACAATTCGCGCCGGACAAGGCTGCATGGAGCGATGTGGAGGCGGCCGTCGCACGGCTGCGTGGGGGCAAGGTGCATTAATCTCGTCATTGCGAGGAGCAAAGCGACGAAGCAATCCATCTCACTTGAATATCTAACTGGATTGCTTCGCTTCGCTCGCAATGACGGCTTTGGCCTGCTACATCGCCGTCATGAGCTTCAAGGTCGCCGCCCTCTATCAATTCGTCGCGCTGCCGGATTTCCGCGAACTGCGCGAGCCGCTGCTTGCGGCGTGCAACGCGCTTGGTATCAAGGGGACGCTGCTGCTCGCGCATGAGGGCATCAACGGCACCATCGCAGGACATGACGAGGCGATTGATGCGGTCCTTGCAGACCTGCGCAACGGGCCGCTGTTTGGCGGGCGGCTGAACAATCTCGAACTGAAATTTTCGCGTGCGAAGATCATGCCGTTCGGGCGCATGAAGGTGCGGCTGAAGAAGGAGATCGTCACGCTGGGCGACCCGCATGTCGATCCGGCGCGCCGCGTCGGTACCTATGTCGAGGCCAAGGACTGGAATGCGCTGCTCGACGATCCGGATGTAACGGTGATCGACACAAGGAATCAGTTCGAGGTCGAGATGGGTACGTTCAAGGGTGCGACCGATCCGCAGCTCGGACGATTCAGCGATTTCCGCAGCTTCACCGCAGCGTCGCTGGATCGCAACAAGCATCGGAAGATCGCGATGTTCTGCACCGGCGGTATCCGCTGCGAGAAAGCAAGCTCGTATCTCTTGTCGCTTGGTTTCAACGAGGTCTATCATCTCAAGGGCGGCATCCTGAAATATCTCGAGACGATCCCTGAACAGCAGAGCCGCTGGCAGGGCCACTGCTTCGTGTTCGACGAGCGCGTCGCGCTCGGCCACGGGCTCGCCGTGGCCGACAACGCCAGCTCTGTGAAGGACCCGGCCGATCATGAATGACAGCGACATCACCCGCCGCATCGATACGCTGGAAGAGCGCGTCGCATTTCAGGACGATGCGATCGAAACGCTCAACCAGACCATCACCAAGCAATGGGCGCAGATCGATGCACTGACGCGCAATGTCGAGCGCCTGACCGATCAGTTGCGCGAAGCACAGGCGAACGCCGCGCAGGGACCGCAGCACGAGCCTCCGCCGCACTATTGACGGGCGTCAAGCCACCGCGACGCCTTCGATCTCGACCATCCATGCGGCGTCGAACAATCCCGCGATGATGAGGGTCGAGGCCGGCGCGCGATTGCCGAGGACAGCTTTGCGCACCGCGCGGAATTCGGGACCGTATTTGCGGTCCGTCAAAATGACGGTGGTCTTGACCAGATTGTCGAAGGTCATGCCGGCGGCCAGCAACTGCGCCCCGACATTGGCCCATGCCAGCTCCGCTTGCTCCTTGAAGGTCTCGGGAGGCGCACGGCCGGCCGACACCGGAACCTGTCCGCTTATATAAAGAGTGCGGGTTTCGGCGCTGACCGCGATCGCCGGGGAAAAGCCGCTGCCTGGGGTGACAGGCACCCTGTCCGAACTCACAATCTCGATCTTCATCGCGACACCCCCGTCTTCCCTGCCATGGTTATATCTCCCGCAAACAGCGGCACAGACTAACAAAATCCGGAACCCGCGAGGGTGAAAGACCGTTGTCGATCATGGGGTTTGCGCCGTGGGCATGGACCCCGAACCGCTGCCTAAATCTTGACTTCGGACGGTATCTTCCCGACACTCCCGCTGTGCCCGGATCAATGCGGCATCTCATTTCGCAACTGCGAGGAAACGATAATGGCCTGGAAAGCTCCCAAGATCGTCGAAGTGCCGGTCGGCATGGAAATCAACATGTATGCTTGCGCGGCGCGCAAGTAAGAACGGCGAAAGATACGTTCCAACAATCGCTTGCCTAAGGTCCGGGGGCTTCGGGATGCTTCGCATCATCGTCCTTGGGACCGCGGCGGGCGGCGGGCTTCCGCAATGGAATTGCGGTTGCGACAATTGTAACCGGGCGCGGCGCGACCCGAATCTTCAAATGACCCAGTGCTCCATCGCCGTCAGCGCAGACGGGGATCACTGGTATTTGATTAATGCCTCCCCCGACATTCGTCAGCAGATCGTCGCCACGCCGCAGCTCCATCCGCGGCCTGACCGGCTGCGCGACAGCCCGATTGCCGGCGTGATCCTGACCAACGGCGAGATCGACGCCATCGCCGGTCTGTTGACGCTGCGCGAAGGATCGCCGTTTGCGATCCACGCGCATCAGGCCGTGCTCGACACGCTGAAAGCCAACAGCATCTTCAATGTTTTGGCTACGGAGCGCGTCAAGCGCCACGCGATGACGAGCGGGCAAGCATTCAACCCGATGCTTCCCGATGGATCGGCCTCGGGGCTGGAGATCACGCCCTTCAAGGTTCCGGGCAAGGAAGCGCTCTATCTCGAAAGCGATGCGTCGTCGCTGGCGGCAGCGCGCGATGATGGCGGTACGCTCGGCCTGAAAATCCGCCACGCTTCGGAAGACAAGGCGTTCTTCTTCATCCCGGCATGCGCGGAGGTGACGCCGGAACTGAAAGCGATGCTCGCCGGAGCGCCGCTGGTGTTTTTCGACGGCACGCTTTGGCGTGACGATGAACTGATCGAAGCTGGCCTGTCTCGGAAAACCGGCCAGCGCATGGGTCATGTCTCGATGTCGGGAACAAACGGCGCGATGGCCGCGCTCGGCGAACTCGGCATCGGGCAAAAGATTTTTCTTCACATCAACAATTCGAATCCCGCATTGCTCGATCAATCGTCCGAGCGGCGGAGCGCCGAACAGGCGGGATGGCAAATCCCGCGCGACGGCATGGAGTTTCACCTGTGAACGCGCCCGCCGATCTTGCCGCCAGTCTTGCAACATCGAAGGCTCCGCTCAACAGCGCCGACGAGCTGGAAGCGCGGCTACGCGCCATCGGCGCGACGCGCTATCACAGTCTGCATCCTTTTCACCGCCTGCTGCACGGCGGCCAGCTCAACAAGGGGCAGGTGCAAGCGTGGGCGCTGAACCGCTATTTCTACCAGAGCACGATCCCGATCAAGGACGCGGTGGTGATCTCGCGCTTCCGCGACCGCGCCACGCGGCTGGAATGGCGGCACCGCATCGAGGATCATGACGGTGACACCGGCTCCGAGGGCGGAATCGAACGCTGGCTGAAACTGACCGAGGGCCTTGGGCTCGACAGCAAATATGTAGAATCCACCGAAGGCATCCTGCCCGCGACGCGCTTCGCGGTGGAGGCCTACGTGCATTTCGTGCGCGAGAAGACGCCGCTGGAAGCCATCGCCTCGTCGCTGACGGAATTGTTCGCGCCGAACCTGCACGAGGAACGCATTTCCGGAATGCTGAAGCACTATGACTTCGTCAATCCGGACATCATGAGCTACTTCAGCCGCCGTATGGAGCAGGCGCCGCGCGATGCGAATTTCGCGCTGAAATACGTGCGGCAGAATGCGCGCAATCCGGAGGAGCGCGAAGCGGTCTGCAACGCGCTGATCTTCAAGACCAACGTGCTGTGGGTGCAGCTCGACGCGCTGTACCACGCCTATGTCGACGGTCACATTCCGCCCGGTGCGTTCGTGCCCAAAGACCACAAGGCCAACGGATGACGACCCGCACGCGCAACGTCACGATCGGCGAGGCCAGCCGCCCCGCGCTGCCCCGGCACGTCAAGTTTCGCTTCGACGAGACGCGGCAGGCATGGGTGATCCTTGCGCCGGAGCGCGTGCTCGCGCCTGACGAGACGGCGGTGGAAGTGCTGCAACTGTGCGACGGCGAGCGCACCGTGAGCGATATGGTCGATAGACTAGCAGCGAAGTATGCGGCGGATCGCAAGGACATCGGCGCCGATGTGATCGCGATGCTGCAGGATTTGGCCGACAAGGGTTTCCTCGCCGACAAGGGTGCCGTGAGCCATGAGTGAAACCGGCGTGACCCGCATCGAGAGCGGCATCGCGCCCGTGGCGCCGGTGGCGCGAGATCATGTGATTCCGCTGGCGGTGCTGGCCGAGCTGACTCACCGCTGTCCGCTGCAATGTCCCTATTGCTCGAATCCGGTCGATCTCGAGCGCGCGGGCCAGGAACTCACGACCGACGAGTGGCGCAAGACGCTAACCGAGCTGGCGCAGATCGGCGTGTTGCAGATTCATTTTTCGGGCGGCGAGCCGACGGTGCGCAAAGACCTCGCCGAAATCGTGAGACACGCCAACGATGTCGGCCTCTACACCAACCTCATTACATCGGCGGTGTTGCTGACGCGGGAGAAACTGAAAGACCTCGCCGATGCAGGCCTCAGTCATATCCAGATCAGTTTTCAGGGCAGCGAAACCATCGTCGCCGATCGCGTCGCGGGGCTGGCGAAATCGCACGACAAGAAGATTCAGGTGGCGCGCTGGGCCCGCGAGCTCGATCTGCCGCTCACGGTGAACGCCGTGATGCACCGGCAGAACCTGCATCAGCTTTCCGACGTGATTCAAATGGCGGTCGATCTCGATGCCGACCGGCTCGAAGTCGCCAACGTGCAGTACTACGGCTGGGCATTGAAGAACCGCGCGGCGCTGATGCCGACACTCCAGCAGATCGAGGACTGCACCCGCATCGTCGAGGATGCGCAGACGCGCCTGAAAGGCACGCTCGCGATCGACTACGTGGTGCCGGACTATTACGCCATTCGTCCGAAGAAATGCATGGGCGGCTGGGGGCGGCAGTTCTTCAACATCTCGCCGTCCGGCAAGGTGCTGCCCTGCCACGCCGCCGAAACCATCACCGGCCTCGCATTCGATTCGGTGCGCGATCATTCGATTGCGTGGATCTGGGAGAATTCCGAGGCTCTCAACCGCTATCGCGGCACGGGCTGGATGCCAGAGCCATGCCGCAGCTGCGACCATCGCGAGGAGGATTTCGGCGGCTGCCGATGCCAGGCCTTCGCGCTTACCGGCGACGCCGGCAATACGGACCCGGCCTGCGCGCTATCGCCGCTGCACGAGGGAATTTTCAAGACCGCCGAGCGGGAAGCGGCGGAAGGCGCGTCGCAATTCATCTATCGCAATTTTTCCGGTGGCACGCGCGAGGAAGACGTCATAAACCGCGCCTGACGCCGCCTGCCATTTTTGGCTTCCTGCCACTTTTTTGGCACGGATTGCTGTAACACGAACGCCATGTCCTCAATCGAGACCATCACGCCAGCACCGGCGCACGCCGGCGCTTCGCTCACCGTTCGCGGCCACGTTCTGATCGAACTGGCCGAAACGCTGAAGCTCGCCATTCCGATCGCGCTCACTCAATTGGGCCAGATCGCGATGATGACGACCGATCTCGCGCTGATCGGCCGTCTCGGCGAGCAGGCTGTCGCTGCAGCGGCTCTGGCGCATACCATTTTTTTCATCGGCTTCACGCTGGGCATGGGGCTGGTTTCGGCGGTTGCGCCTTTGGCCGCGCAGGCCTTCGGTGCGCGCGATCCGCGCATCGTCCGCCGTGCGTTGCGCGTCGGTCTGTGGACCGCACTGTTCGTCGCGCTGCCGCTGATGGCGATCCCGCTGTTCGGCGAGCGGCTCCTGATCTGGCTCGGCCAGGCGCCGGAGAGCGCCAAGCTCGCGCAGCAATATCTGATGGGGCTTGGCTGGTGCATCGTTCCGGCGCTGTGGTTCATCGCCATCCGCAGCTTCATGGGCGCGGTGAACCGCCCCGAACCGGGACTGTGGATCACGCTTGTCGCGATTCCGGCGAATGGGCTGCTGGCCTATGCGCTGATCCATGGGCATTTCGGACTGCCGCAGCTCGGCCTGTTCGGCGCTGGCCTTGCGACATCGATCGTCAATGTCGGCATGTGCGCTGCGGGGCTGTGGTTCTGCCATACGCGCCGCCCGTTCAAAAAATATCACGTGCTGGGCCGCTTCTGGCGGATCGACTGGTCGCTGATGAAACAGCTTCTGGTCATCGGCGTGCCGATCTCGATGTCGTTCCTGCTGGAATACGGGCTGTTCTCGGCGGCGGCGCTGCTGATGGGCTTGATCAGCACCACGGCGATCACAGCGCATCAGATCTCGCTGCAGATCGCGGCGATCCTGTTCATGGTCCCGTTTGGCATCGGCATGGCGGCGACCGTGCGTGTCGGCCACGCGGTCGGGCGTGGCGATGTCGCATCCACGCGCCGTGCGGGATTCGTCGCGATCGTGCTCGGCGCATTGTTCATGGCGGCGATGACGCTGGCCGTGATCGCGGTGCGTTACCAGATCGCGTTTGCGTTTCTCGGCACCGGCGGCGACATCATGAGGACGGTCGATCTGGTCGCGACACTGCTGATGGTCGGCGCGACGTTCTTTGTCGCCGACGGCGTCCAGACAGTCGCGGCCGGCGCATTGCGCGGCCTCAACGATACGCGCATCCCGATGCTGATGGCCGCGTTCAGCTACTGGGTGCTCGGCTTTGGCGTCGCCTACGCGCTTGCGTTCACGTTTGGCTTCGGCGCGATCGGCGTCTGGATCGGCCTGTCATGCGGCACCGCAGCCTATGCGGCTCTGCTGGTCGGGCGGTTCTATCTGCTGACGAAGCGGCTGCAGCTTCAATCGGACGCGCCGGTGACCGCGCCGAGGTTGCCGTGAACGCGCTGCAGCAGACCGATCAGCGTCTCGCGTTCGCTTTTGCTCAGGCACGATAGCAATTTACGTTCGCGCTCGAGCGCCAGCTGAAGCACCTTGTCGTGGACCGCGCGCCCCTTCGCGGTCAGCGTGATCGAATGGCTGCGGCCGTCTGACGGATCGGCCTTGATCGCGACCAGCCCGCGGCTTTCCATCACACCCAGATTGCGGCTGACCGGCCCCTTGTCGAAGCCAATCACCTGACAGATCCGGGATGCCGGAATTCCCGGCTCGATCGCTAGCTGCGACAGAATCCGCCACTCGGTGACGGTGACACCGAAGCGCTTCTGATAAACGCTGGTCGCGTTGTTGGACAGCTTGTTTGCGACAAAAGTGATGAGCGCCGGCACATAACGATCGAGATCGAGCAAGGGGCCGTTCTTGCGGGAGCTTGTCGATTTGCTGCGGCTCATCGTTGTGAATGTCGTTGTCGGGAGGGCCGTTCCGCAACGGGCCAATGACCGCTGCCGGAGCCGCAGAGCGCGGCTCCGGTCCCACCGTACATCATTTCCTGCTGTTGCAACGCACCGAAGGTTTCGCCGCGCGGAAACAACAGCGAATATTTTCTTGATTTGCGCGCCGGAATATCCGGCAATCCGGGGAAGGCTTCGCGGCCGGTTCTGCGAAGCTGGTCTGGAGGCCGTCTTGAGCACCGCGCCGCGCATCGATATCGACCTGCCCGCGTTCTGGCGCGATCCCTATCCGACACTGGCGCAACTGCGGAAAGAAGCGCCGATTGCCTTCATTCCGCAGCTCGGCGGAACGGTGTTCTGCAACCGCGATGATATTTTCGTTTCCGAGAAGCAGATCGACGTCTTCAGTTCGCATCAGCCGGAAGGGCTGATGAACAAGCTGATGGGCCACAACATGATGCGCAAGGACGGCGATGCGCACATGTCCGAACGCCAGATCATCTTTCCGGCTGTTTCGCCCAAGACCGTGAAGTCGCACTGGAGCGCGCAGTTTCAGGATCATGCCGATCGGCTTGTCGCGACGCTGAACGCCGGTGAGCCGCTCGACCTGTTCTCCGAATTTGCCCTGCCCTACTCGGCGGAGTGTCTCAAATCGCTGACCGGTCTGACCAACATGCGTTTCGAGGACATGAATGCGTGGTCGCAGGCCATGATCGACGGCATTGCCAACTACGCCGGCGATCCGGCGATCGAGCAACGCTGCCGCGCCGCGACCGCGGGCATCGACGCCGCGATCGATGGGATGATGCCCGTCGTCGAACGGACGCCGAACCACAGTCTGTTGAGCGTGATGCTCGCCGCCGGGATGGCCGAAGCCAGTATCAGAGCCAACATCAAGCTCGCGATCAGCGGCGGCCAGAACGAGCCGCGCGACGCCATCGCTGGCACCGTCTGGGCATTGTTGACGCATCCCGACCAGCTCCGGCTTGCTCTCGCCGGAAACGTGACGTGGCTGCAGGTATTCGAGGAGTACGCGCGCTGGATCGCGCCGATCGGAATGTCACCGCGCCGGGTTGCGAAGCCGTGGACGATCCGCGACATCGCGCTGGAGCCGAACGACCGGGTTTTCTTCATGTTCGGGTCGGCCAACCGGGACGAGAAATATTTCGAGCGGCCGGACGAGTTCGACGTCACGCGCGATGTGTCGAAGAGCGTGGCCTTCGGCGCGGGTCCGCATTTCTGCGCCGGCGCCTGGGCCTCGCGCGCGATGATCGCGGATGTGGCGCTGCCGACGCTGTTCGCCCGGCTGCCGGGCCTGAGACTCGCTGACACGGAGCCGGTTCGCATCGGCGGCTGGGCGTTTCGGGGGATCCTCAATCTGCCGGTGACCTGGGGGAGGTGACTTGGGGGAAGGTAACTTGGGGCACCAGTCACTGGGTATCATTTGGAGTAAATTGCTCGAAAAATACTCAGCCCGCAATTTGAACCAAACCGCCTGTCGCGCTTTCTATTTGAAGTCACAGGAGGACGAGATGGCGGGTATTCAGGCGTTTGTCACGGATGTAACGTTATTCGTGGCCGCCGTTGCGGTGTTTGCGGTTACGGCAACCGGCGCGGTTCTGATGATGCTCTCATGAGAGCCTTCAAACCAAATTATTCGCGACCAGTTCTGCATTTGAAAGTTATGCATTTGAAATTTTGGTAGCGAGAGAGGGACTTGAACCCCCGACCCCAGGATTATGATTCCCGTGCTCTAACCAGCTGAGCTACCTCGCCACGAGGTCCGCCGGACATTTGTCCATTTAAGGATGCTGTCCATTTTGAGCATGATCTTGTCCGAAAACCGGAATCCACTTTTCGGGATCATGCTCATGCGCGAACCGGCGGCATATAAGGAGCGGGTCAAATCGATGTCAAGGCAAAGCGGCCCGCCGATTTAACCTGTTTTGCCAGCTATTTCGGACGCATGGATGAATCGCTGTCCCGGGTGCCCGGCGGCGGAATCACCGGCGTATTGCCACCCTCAGGCGTCGGCGCGCGCATCTGCGGATCCACATCCGAGGGCGGGCATAGAACACCGCCCGACTGTGCCAGACGATCGGTGAGCTGGGGCCCGGCACCCTGCCCCGTCGTCGTGCCCTTTGGCGCAATCGTGCTGTCTTCCGGCACGGCTTCCGTCGGTGAACAATTGTTTTTCGGACGCGCAATGTTCTCGGGCGCAGTGCTCTGGCCGGGTGTCGATGGCGATGGCGGCGCTTGCGCGAACGCCAGCGTCGATCCCGCTATCACACATACGGCCGTGAGAAGTGAAAAAAGGCGCATACAGGAAAAACGCGCCCGGCGCGCGGGGGTTCCATCACACAATGCCGCAGACTGGAATTTTCGGTTGATCGCGTTGTCTTCACGCGAACCGGCACCCACCTCGCTCAAAACACTCAATGCTTGCGATAGCGGATCAACGAAAAATGCCCCATCGGGGCCATCGGCCGGCGCTCGGCCAGCGTGACGCCGCCATGCTGGCCGGCCCAGTTGACCAGCCGCTCCCACGGAAACTCCGGCCGCCAGCCGAGCCGGCGTGCGATCGGCGCGAACGCCAGTTCGAAGGCGCGGCGCGGCCCGCGTTCGGCGCCGATGTGATTGACGAGGATGAGTTCGCCGCCTGGCTTCAGCACGCGGATGAAATCGTCCAGCGTCGCTTCCGGATCGGGAACCGCGGTGATGACGTATTGTGCGACCACGGCATCGAACGAACTGTCGGCGAATGCGAGATTTTTGGCATCCATCACGGAGAGAGTTTCGACGTTGGTGAGATTTTCCGCGCGCACGCGCTGCTGCGCCTTGCGCAACATCGGTTCGGAAATATCGACACCGCAGATTTTCGTGGTGCGCGAATAGTCAGACAGCGACAGTCCGGTGCCGATGCCGACATCGAGCACACGCCCGCCTATGGCGTCCGCAATCGCGATGGTGGATTTACGGCCTTCGTCGAACACCGGCCCGAACACGCGGTCGTAAACCGGCGCCCAGCGCGCATAGGCCTTCGCGACGCTGGCGCGATCGATGTCGCTACTCATGCCCCTGCCCGCGCCTCGGGGTCATACGTGGCCACGCATCGCCGCTGCCTGGTGCAGCATCGCGTTGTCGCGCGCCGGCATCATCGGCGCAGCGCTGGCGATGAAGCCGCCGCCGAGCACGCGCGCCTGCCCCGCTGGCGCATCGTAGAACACGCACGCCTGTCCCGGCGATACGCCGTCCTCGCCGTTGACGAGTTCGACCTCATATCCCTTCGCCGACGACCGCAGCCATGCCGCCTGCGGCGCGCGGGTCGAGCGTACCTTGACGAATATCTCGAGTCCGCTGCCGACGGCGTGCTCAAGCGCACCGTCGCCGATCCAGTTCACGTCGCGCAATGCGATGCGATGCATGCGCAGCGCCTCGCGCGGCCCAACGGTCACCCGGCGGGCCGCCGCGTCGATCTTCACCACGTACAGTGGATCGCGTGACGCAATGCCGAGCCCGCGGCGCTGGCCGATGGTGAAATTCACCACGCCCTGATGATGGCCGAGCACCCGGCCCGCCAGATCGACAATGTCGCCGGCTGCGATCGCGCCCGGCTTCAGCCGCTCGACGATATCGGTATAGCGGCCGGTCGGCACAAAGCAGATGTCCTGGCTGTCATGCTTGTCTGCGACCGACAGGCCGAACCGGCGCGCCAGTTCGCGCACCTGCGGCTTGGTCATGTCGCCGAGCGGAAAGCGCACGTCGGCGAGCTGGTCGCGCGTCGTCGCAAACAGGAAATAGCTCTGGTCGCGATCGGCATCGGCCGCGCACACCAGCGCGCGCGTGCCGTCCGCCATTCGGCGCGACGAGACGTAGTGGCCGGTCGCGAGCACCTTTGCGCCGAGTTCGCGCGCGGTCGCGAGCAGATCGCGAAACTTGATCGAGCGATTGCACTCGATGCAGGGCACCGGCGTTTCGCCCGCCGCGTAGCTCTCGGCGAAACGGTCGATCACGGATTCGCGGAAGCGGCTTTCATAATCCAGCACATAATGGGGAATGCCGAGCCGGGCCGCCACGTCACGGGCGTCATGAATGTCCTGGCCCGCGCAGCACGCGCCCTTGCGATGGGTGGCGGCGCCATGATCGTAAAGCTGGAGCGTGATGCCGATCACGTCGTAGCCCTCGGACTTCAGCAGCGCCGCGGTCGCCGAGGAATCCACGCCGCCCGACATGGCGACGACGACCCGCGTATCCTGCGGGCGGCCTTCGAGGTCGAGGCTGTTGAGCATGGTCGGGCCAATCGAACTGCGGCGGACGGCGGCGACAGGCCGGTCCGGGATCTGGGATGTCTTATACAGCGGATTGCGGCTTTTCAAGCCAGCGCGGTGCCGCCCGTTGGAATAAATGTCGATAAATCAATCGATTAGGCGAATTCTTCGCGCGACTTTTTGGTGCAGCGCCGGCTTCGAACCGCGGTCCGGCCGACCTCGCTCAACGGCAAATCTTGCCGCTGGGCAGAAAATCCGTCGCGCGCCCGGCTTCAGGCGACCCGCCCCCTCCTTATAAGTATATGAAATTAAACAATTTTATTCGACGCCAGAGTCTGGTCCGGTCCTTGCTGAGAGGGATACAGATCAAGGTCCGGGGTATCTCAGTGGTCAGTTTTTCATTCGAATTCGTATCGCCAGTCGCCAACGCCGCCGCCAGGACGAAAGGCGCCCGCACCGATAACGGGCCGGCCAGCGAGGGTTTTGGCGCGCTGGTCGACAGCAATGCGGCCGATGCCGCGCCGGCCGACAACCCCGCGACCACGGATCGCGGATCGCCAATTCAGCGCAGCGATGAGACGCGGCCCGCGTCGGCGTCAGAGCGTAACGACCCGCGCGATGCCCAGACCAGGACCGAGAGAGCAACGGCCGATAAAAAGGCAGCTGATAAATCCGCGGCCGACGAAGCTGCGGCCGACAAGATCGCCCGGGACAACCGCGCCGACGCCGCAAGCGACGCAAACGACACGAGCGCCCCGACCGGCACACCCATCGTCAAAACCGCAGCGGAGGCTGATGTCGATATCGCCGCCGATCTGCTCACGACGGACCTGGCGATTGCGGCAGATGTCCCAACAGATGCGGCGGCAGATGTCGACGCACAGGTTTCACCGGATCAAACCACGGCCGTGGCCAATCTGCTGACCGTGACCGCGCAGACCGGCATCGTGCCGGTGGTTGCGCCAGTTGCCATCTCTACCGAAACCACCTCCGGCACAGCAGCGGCCACCGGCGTGGCCTCGATTGCTGCCGCGGCCATCGCAACCGTTGCGGCCACCGTCGAGGCCGATGCACCGGTGACTCCGACGCCAGCTACACCGGCCCTCACAACCGGCGGCGAGCCAATCGCCGCCAATGCCACAGCGACAACGCAAGCGGACGCCGAGGTCAGCGCAGAGCTCGCGGCCAGCATCGACACGCCGCTGACAAGCGAAGAGCAGGCTCTGCTGGCCGACGCCGCCAGGATCGCAGCCAACGCCAAGGCCGCCGGCACTGCCGCATCCGGCGAGACTGCGATTGACGCCGAGGCCGAGGCTTCGCCGCAAATCAAGGTCGAAACCGGCATCAGCGCCAAGGTCGAAACCGCGCAGAGCCAGCGCAAGCCCGCGGCCGAACCGGACGCCGCCAGCGGCATCATCGCTGCGAATGCCGACAATTCGGCCGAGACGATCGTCAAGCCGGAGCGCAGCGAAACGACAGTAGCGGCATCGCCCGAATCCCGCGCCCATCAGACGGGCACGCAGGACAAGGCGGCCGACGCGGACATCCCGGTGCAAACCAGCGCCCAGCCGCCGACGCAAACCGGCACTCCAACCGTTCAACCGCACATCCAGCCCACGGTTGCCGCGGCCGCGACGGTTGCTCCGGCCCTGAACGCCAGCGTTCAGCTCGCGAGCAACGTCGCGGTGCCTTTGAGCAGTCTGGCTGTAAACATCGCCCTCAACGCCAACGCCGGCCGCAGCAGTTTCGACATTCGCCTCGATCCGGCGGAGCTCGGCCGCATCGATGTCCGCCTCGATGTCGATCGCCAGGGCAACGTGACGTCCCATCTCACCGTCGAACGCCCCGCCACGCTGGACCTGCTGCGCCGCGACGCGCCGCAACTGCAGCGCGCGCTGGAAGATGCCGGCCTGAAGACCGGAGACAATGGCCTGCAGTTCAGCCTGCGCGACCAGTCGCAACAGAAGCAGCGCGCGGACGACGATCAATCACAACGCAATTCATATCGTCTGGTGATCGACGACGTGACGGCGATCCCGGCTGAAGCAGGCCGCACCTACGCCCGTCTCGCCGCCGCACGCGGCGGCGTCGATATCAGGATTTGAGGAGAGCACCATGGCTGGTGAGGCAACGTTTCCATCGCAAGTCGTTTCCGGTACGACGCCGCTTCCCGCGGCGAGCTCGGGCGGGGGCAAATCCACGACTTCGTCCACGACGCTTGCGAGCAACTTCCAGACCTTTCTGACGCTGCTGACCACGCAGCTGCAGAACCAGAACCCGCTCGATCCGCTGGACACCAACCAGTTCACCCAGCAACTCGTGCAGTTCGCAGGCGTCGAGCAGCAGCTCAAGTCGAACGAGCAGCTCACCTCGCTGGTCGACCTGCAAAAAACCGCACAAGCGAGCCAGGCTCTGAATTTCGTCGGCGCAACGGCCCTGGTGGACGGGCGGACGACCACACTCGGGACCAACGGCGCGGCGTGGAATCTCAACGTCACAAAACCGGCCTCCGCCGACGTCTTCATCAAGAACGAGGCCGGTGTCACGGCGTTCTCCGGAAAATACTCGGTCAACCCCGGAGACCAGACGTTCCGGTGGGACGGCAAGGGCGCCGACGGCACCCAGTGGCCCGAAGGCAGCTACACGATCGAAGTCGTCGCCAAGGATGCTTCGAACGCGGCCGTCCCTGTGATCACCCAGATTGCAGGCGTGGTCGATTCCGCGGATCTGACAAAGACGCCGCCGCTGCTCTCGATCGGCGGACAGACGTTTACCGTCGACAAGATCAACAAGATCATCGCCAGGGCCAGCACCGGCTCGTAGTGGTCCGATTCCAGCATTCGCATCCCGTTCGGAGGCATTCCTGCGAATGCTGGAATAAAAGGACCACCAGCAAATATCGATCCAGTGGAGCAAAGGATTTGAGTTTCGCATGGCGAGCCCGCGCCAAGGCGGGTAGCGAACGTCACATCCACTCCACTGACGCCCCGCCGCGTTCACACCCTGTTAGCATTTTGGCTCGGCGAGCGATCGCCGGGCTGAATGTTTTGGGCAGTTTCAAGGCAATTCTCATTGAACGATTGTGCTTAGCCAAATTTTAAGCCGACACGGGTAACTTGGCCGGAGTGTAGTTGTAAGAGTTTGTGAGTACGCCATGACAGAAGCCCATCGCCCGAGGGTCAAATACGTCATCGGACCCGATGGCAGTCCGCTGACGATTGCGGATTTGCCGGCGCCAGGGACAAAGCGGTGGGTGATCCGCCGCAAAGCCGAAGTCGTCGCCGCCGTTCGCGGCGGTCTGCTGTCGCTTGAAGAAGCCTGCAGCCGCTATACCCTGACCGTGGACGAATTCCTGTCCTGGCAGTTCTCGATCGACCAGCATGGGCTTGCCGGACTGCGCACCACCCGCATCCAGCAGTATCGCCAGTAAGCTCTCACTGAAATCAGCTCAATTCGCCGAAAACCCGGCTTCCCCAGCGCGTATTCCGCAAAGTGGATGCCGGTTTTGCATCGCAATCAAGTTTACGCAGATTGCGTAGACTTATCTGCGGCAGAATACGCGCTAGTTCATATTCAGCGCATTTTCTGACGGCTAACCGGATTCACTTAGCCGGAAAATGCTCCCGGGGAAGCCGCTTTCTCGGCATATCCATATTTCGCCACCGGCATTTACCTTTGTTAACCATATGGAAACCATCCCATGGGCAAATTTTGCCCAGTCGGCGCAATTCGCCGAATCCTTGGGGCGTGTGGTTCGTTGCAGAATCTCCTGACATTCTTGAAGGGTCTCGGCGCTGGCCGGCTGATGGCCATGGTTGTCGTTTCCCTCGCGCTGATGGGCTTCTTTGCCTTTGTCATCATGCGGGTGACCGCGCCGCAAATGACCACGCTCTATACCGATTTGACGTTCGAAGACTCCAACAGCGTCATCAAGGAGCTCGACCGGCAGGCGATTCCCTACGAAATCCGCAACGAAGGCGCCGTCATCATGGTGCCGAAAGACCGGGTGACGCGGCTGCGGCTGAAACTCGCCGAAAGCAACCTGCCGAAAGGCGGCGGCGTCGGTTATGAGATTTTCGACAAGTCGGATGCGCTGGGCACCACGAGCTTCGTGCAGAACATCAACCATCTGCGCGCGCTCGAGGGCGAGCTGGCCCGCACCATCAAGGCCATCGACCGCGTTCAAGCAGCCCGCGTCCATCTCGTGCTGCCTGAACGGCCGCTGTTCGCCCGCGAAGCGCCCGAGCCATCCGCCTCGATCGTGCTGCGGGTGCGCGGCGGGCTCGAGCCGCAGCAGGTTCGCGCCATCCGCCATGTCGTGGCATCCGCCGTCAACGGACTGAAGGCTCAGCGCGTCTCGATCGTCGACGAAAGCGGACAATTACTGGCCAATGGCGCCACGGGCAGCACCTCGGTCGACGGCCTGAGCGGCGACGAGCGGCGCACCGCCTACGAGCGCCGGCTACGCGAGCAGGTCGAAGGCATCGTCTCGTCGGTGGTCGGCGCGGGCCGCACCCGCGTGCAGTTGTCAGCCGAATTCGATTTCAACAAGACCACGCAAACCACCGACACGTTCGATCCGGAAGGCCGGGTGTTGCGCTCGAGCCAGACCCGCGAGGAAACATCGGCGACCGCGGACAGCAATGGCCAGGTCACCGTCAACAACGAACTGCCAGGCAACCAGCAGCAGCAACAGACGCCGACGGCGCGCGACCAGAGCAAGAAGAGCGAAGAAGTCAACAACTACGAGATCTCGCGCACCACCAAGACCGAAGTGACCGAAGCCGGGCGCGTCAACCGCGTCTCCGTCGCGGTTCTGGTCGACGGCACCTACGGCAAGAACGACAAGGGCGAGATTCTCTACCAGCCGCGCGCCAAGGAAGACCTCGACAGGATCGCGGCGCTGGTGCGCTCGGCGATCGGCTTCGACCAGAGGCGCGGCGACCAGATCGAGGTGGTCAATCTCCGTTTTGCCGAAGCGCCGGTGACCCCGCCGGTCGCAGAACCGGCCGGTGTCCTGGGCTTCCTGCAATTCACCAAAAGCGACGTGATGAGCGTGATCGAACTCGGCGTCATGATGCTGCTGGGCATCGTGGTGCTGTTCATGGTGATCCGTCCGCTGGTTCGCCGCATCGTGTCGCAGGAAGTCGCGCCTGCGGCGGCGCCCCCGCCACCGATCGCCGAAACCGAATTGCAGCAGATCGCCAGCCACGGCGGTCCGACCATGATCGATGCCGCCGCGTCGCAGGGCCAGGCGCATGCCGCAGCGGTCGCGCGCGTCGGCGAACTGGCCGAAAAGAATCCGAACGAAACCGTCTCGATCATTCGTCAATGGCTAGCAGAACCGGCGTAACACGACATGGCACAGCCTCCCGCAACACAACAGATGAGTGACCTGCATGGCACGGTTGCGATGCTTGCCAGCAAGCAGGGAGGCCGTGCCGCCAGCGAAAAACTGAGCGGACCGAAACGCGCCGCAATCCTGATGCTGGCACTCGGCGAGAAGCATGGCGGCAAGATCTGGGGCATGCTGGACGACGACGAGCTGCGCGAACTCTCGCTCGGCATGTCGACGCTCGGCACTGTCGAAACCGAAACCGTCGAGGACCTGCTGCTGGAATTCGTCTCCCGCATGTCGGCGTCGGGCGCGCTGATGGGCAACTTCGACGCGACCGAACGTTTGCTCGCGCAGTATCTGCCGAACGACCGGGTCTCCGGCATCATGGAAGAAATTCGAGGACCGGCGGGGCGCAACATGTGGGAAAAGCTGTCCAACGTTCAGGAAGAGGTTCTCGCGAACTATCTGAAGAACGAATATCCGCAGACCATCGCCGTGGTTCTCTCCAAGCTGAAGCCGGAACATGCCGCGCGCGTGCTCTCGATCCTGCCCGAAGAGCTCGCGCTCGATGTCGTCGGCCGGATGCTCAAGATGGAGGCGGTCCAGAAAGAGGTCATCGAGCGCGTCGAGCAGACCCTGCGCATCGAGTTCATGTCGAACCTGTCGCAGACCCGGCGCCGCGATGCGCACGAGGTGATGGCCGAAATCTTCAACAACTTCGATCGCCAGACCGAAACCCGGTTCATTACCTCGCTCGAAGAGGAAAACCGGGAGTCGGCGGAACGCATCAAGGCGCTGATGTTCACCTTCGACGATCTGATCAAGCTCGACATGGGATCGGCGCAGACCCTGATGCGCCACGTCGACAAGGAAAAGCTCGGTATCGCACTCAAGGGCGCGAACGAGGAAGTCCGCGCATTCTTCATGGGCAATATGTCGAGCCGCGCGGCCAAGATGCTGTCCGACGACATGGCGGCTGCCGGACCGGTGCGTCTGCGCGATGTCGACGAAGCCCAGGCGCTGCTGGTCAACCTTGCCAAGGACCTCGCCGCCAAGGGCGAGATCATGCTGGCGAAGAACCGCGCCGACGACGAGCTGGTGTACTGATGGGCGCAACCGCAAAATTCCTGTTCGAGGACGACTTCTCGGTCCCGGATGCGCTCAAGAACCGCGCAGCGGCGAGGGAGGAATTCGCAGCCCAGCTCGCCGCAGCGGAAGCCCGCAGCTATCGCGACGGCTTCGACGCGGCGCAGCGCGAAGCCCGCGCCGAAAGCGACCGCCGCGCAGCGCTCGCTCTGGAGGAGATCGCGCTATCGCTGACCTCGATCGCAGGCAGGTTTTCAACCGTCGAGAACAAGATGGAGACGGAGGCTGTCGATGTCGCGGTCGCCGTCGCACGCAAGCTCTGCACGAGTCTGGTCGCGGCCGAGCCGCTGACCGAGATCATGGCGCTGGTCGAGGATTGCTTCCGGCATCTGGTCGCCACGCCGCATATCGCGATCCGTGTCAACGACCAGCTCTATGACAAGGCGCGTGAGCAGATCGAACGGCTATCGAAGCAATGCGGCTACGAGGGCCGGCTTGTGATTCTCGCCCAGCCGGAGATTCCGGCCGGGGACTGCAAGATCGAATGGGCCGACGGGGGGGTGACACTCGACCGCTCGGCTATCGAAGCGAAGATCGACGAACTGGTGGGTCGCTATATGGCCGCCCGCAATCAGGCCGGCACCTGAAGGCCTGGAAGGAATAGAACATGAGCGATACCGACACCAACGTTCCGCTACCCGACCTGAACGCGGCGAATTCGCCACCGCTCGACGACGTTGCCTACCGCAATGACGACGAGCAGAGCGCGCGCACCGCGGCCGACCTCGAAGCGGTGTTCGACGTTCCGGTGCAAGTCTCGGCCGTGCTCGGCCGGTCGCGCATGGACGTCGGCCAATTGCTGAAACTCGGACCCGGCAGCGTGCTGGAACTCGACCGCCGCGTCGGCGAATCGATCGATATCTACGTCAACGATCGTCTGGTGGCGCGCGGCGAAGTCGTCCTCGTCGAGGACAAGCTCGGCGTGACCATGACGGAAATCATCAAGGCAGAGCGCTCGTAAGCGCTGAACGGGATTAACAGGAGATCAACATGCGGCTTCTCATTGTCGGCACCCTTAAGGGCCAGTTGACCGCGGCAACCAAGATAGCGATGGACAACGGCGCGTCCGTTACCCACGCCGTCGATACCGATCAGGCCATGAACGTGCTGCGCAACGGCAAGGGCTCGGACCTGCTGCTGGTCGATGTCGGCCTCGACATTCGCGACCTCGTGATGCGGCTGGAAGCCGAGCATATTCACGTCCCGATCGTCGCCTGCGGCATCACCAACGATGCGCGCGCCGCGGTCGCTGCCATTCATGCCGGCGCCAAGGAATACATCCCGCTGCCGCCGGATCATGAACTGATCGCAGCGGTGCTCGCCGCCGTGGCCAACGATTCCCGCGATCTGATCTACCGCGATGAATCGATGGCCCGCGTCATCAAGATGGCGCAGCAGATCGCGGGCTCCGACGCCTCGGTGATGATTACCGGCGAATCCGGCACCGGCAAGGAAGTGCTGGCGCGCTATGTGCACACCCGCTCCAACCGGGCCAAGCGGCCGTTCATTTCGGTCAACTGTGCCGCGATCCCCGAGCATCTCCTGGAGTCCGAGCTGTTCGGGCACGAGAAGGGCGCGTTCACCGGCGCGATCGCCCGGCGCATCGGCAAGTTCGAGGAAGCCAGCGGCGGCACGCTGCTGCTCGACGAAATTTCAGAAATGGACGTACGGCTGCAATCGAAGCTGCTGCGCGCGATCCAGGAGCGGGTAATCGACCGCGTCGGCGGCAGCAAACCGGTCCCCGTCGATATCCGCATTCTCGCCACGTCGAACCGCAATCTCGCAGACGCGGTGCGCGAAGGCACGTTCCGCGAAGACCTGCTGTTCCGGTTGAACGTCGTCAACCTGAAGATCCCGGCGCTGCGCGAACGGCCCGCGGATATTCTCGAACTGGCGCAGCATTTCGCCAGGAAATACGCCGAAGCCAATGGTGTGCCGGTGCGGCCGATCTCGGCCGAGGCGCGCAAATTGCTGACCGCGAACCGATGGCAAGGCAACGTTCGTGAGCTGGAAAACACCATCCACCGCTCGGTGCTGATGGCGGACGGCGACGAGATCGGCCCCGAGGCGATCCTGACGCCGGATGGCGACCGGCTCGACACCGCGAAAACACCCGCCGCCGTGGCTCATGCGACGTTTGCTGCCGAGCAGGTGACGCGCGCGCTGGTCGGCCGCACCGTCGCGGATGTGGAGCGTGATCTCATTCTGGAGACGCTCAAGCATTGCCTCGGCAACCGCACCCATGCCGCGAATATTCTCGGCATCTCGATCCGCACGCTGCGCAACAAGCTGAACGAGTATGCCGACGGCGGCATGCCAATCACGCCGGCCGGCGCAGGAACGCCCGACTATCGCAACATGGCGGCGATGTAGAAGCCCGCGCGTCATTGCGAGGAGCGATAGCGACGAAGCAATCGCAATGACAGTTACACCTGACTTTACGAATACCCCGGCCGGTCCTGCCGCTCGAAGATGATACCCGGCTTCGCGTTCGGATCGGGCGCGTTCTTCCAGTTGCGATAAAAGTTATAGGCATACAGCGCGAACACCAGCGCGGTGAACGTGACAACGATGCCGACGAGCATACGCTTCAGGATGCTGAGCATTGTCTTGCCACCCGCCGCTGCCACGCCCAGATCGTAGGCGTCACGACCAGTTCCATCGCAAGCCCGAACAACATGCCCCCTTCCGGGACGCCGTGGATCGCCAGACTGTACAAGCGCGCCAGCCCGCCGACGAATACGATGGCAGTGAGCAGCGAAAAACGCGCCCTGTGCGTCTCGATGCGGGGGATCGCGGCCCAGAACGCGATGCCGATTCCAAACAGCAGTCCGGACAGATACCGGATGTGACTGTCGGCTGAGACATTTGTGCCAAGATCGAGAAAGCCCGTACCCTTCCACATACCGTAGCCACCGGCGATCACCGGGACGCAGGCCGCAAGCGCGACCGCGATCTGAAGTAGTCTGCGTTCCACAGAACGGTCTCCGCTTAGGCATTTCTGGCCCGGCAATCGGCCATCTTGGAGATAGTTCAACACGGAACCGGAAACAATGGTGCGCGAACGATCGCGGAAAAACCGGTTTCCACTTTTCGGCATCATGTCCTACGTTGCGCTGGCGAGTCGCATAACGGTTGCGATTCCTCGCCTGTCGAGACCCATGACCTCCTTCACTCCGCATCAGGATTCCGCGCTGAAAGCGGTTGCCGATTGGCTGAAAGCCAAGCCGGGCCGAGGCGCAACGCCGCCGGTGTTCCGGTTGTTCGGCTATGCCGGCACCGGCAAGACGACACTGGCACGGCATATCGCCGACGGCGTCGACGGCAGCGTGAAGTACGCCGCATTCACCGGTAAGGCCGCGCTGGTGATGCGCAACAAGGGTTGCGATGGCGCGTCCACGATCCATTCGCTGATCTATCGCACGCGCGAATCCGGCGATGAGCAGCCGCGTTTCGAACTGTGGGACGATGCGCCTGCGTCGAAAGCCAAGCTGATCGTGATCGACGAATGTTCGATGGTCGATGCGGAGCTGGGCCGCGATCTGATGTCGTTCGGCACGCCGCTTCTGGTGCTCGGCGATCCGGCGCAGTTGCCACCGATCCAGGGCGGCGGCTTCTTTACCAATCAGGAACCGGACTCGATGCTGACGGAAGTGCATCGTCAGGCGCAGAACGATCCGATCGTGCGGATGTCGATGACCATCCGCGAGGGCGGCACGCTCGAGACCGGGAGATTCGGCGACAGCGAGGTGATCCCGCGCGGCGCGCTCGACCCGGAGCGGGTGATGAGCGCGGATCAGGTGCTGGTCGGCCGCAACAACACGCGGCGCGCCTACAACATGCGTATCCGCCAGAAGCAGGGCATCGAGGAGCCATTGCCGGTCGCCGGCGACAAGCTCGTCTGCCTGCGCAACAATCGCAAGAAGGCGCTGTTCAACGGCGGTCTGTGGCGCGTCAAGGCGCGCGCGCAATCGAAATCGAAAATCATCACCATGCGGGTTTCGCCCGATGAGGATTTCGGCGGCCGAGTCACCAAGGTCTCGGTGCGCGCCGATTGTTTCGGCGGCCAGATCGAGGAGATTCCGTGGGAACAGCGCAAGCCCTATGACGAGTTCGATTACGGCTATGTGCTCACGGTGCACAAGTCGCAGGGCTCGCAGTGGGACGATGTGGTGCTGTTCGACGAGAGTTTCGCGTTTCAGGATTCACGTGCGCGCTGGCTCTACACCGGCATCACGCGAGCGGCGAAACGGCTCAGTGTCGTGATCTGACGATGTGCGCGCCGGACGGGCGCGCGAGCATCCTGCATTAAACCTTCGTCACTTTCGGAACGCATCGGTACTGCGCGGGTTGACGATTTACATCCGCCTCGCCGAGCGATTAACCGAACGCGCTCAAAGCTATTCAATCACTCAGTAGAACCGATACGGAGCCCCCGTCATGAATAAACTATCTTATCTCGCCGCAGCCGCACTGCTTGCAGGTTCCACCGCCCTGGTGGCAGCGAATCCCGCGGCAGCAGCACCGTTGATGCGCGACAGCGGCATATCCAGCGCTGCGACCAGCAACGTAACCGACGTGCAGTTCCGCGGACGCGGCTGGCGTAGTGGACATCGCGGATACGGATATCGCGGCGGTTATTATCGCCGCGGCCCCGGCGCAGGCGCTGTGATCGGCGGCCTCGCTGCCGGCGCGATCATTGGCGGTGCGATCGCCAGCAGTCAGGCACAGGCCGCGGCGAACGCCGACGCAGCCGCATATTGCTCGCAACGATAC
Source organism: Hyphomicrobiales bacterium (assembly GCA_021732215.1). Lineage (GTDB taxonomy): Bacteria > Pseudomonadota > Alphaproteobacteria > Rhizobiales > Xanthobacteraceae > SG-bin9. The sequence goes on along the minus strand of JAKFVL010000004.1, from coordinate 46,826 downwards.
CGGTCCTACGATCCGGCGAGCGGCACGTACCTCAACAATGACGGCAACCGTTACCCCTGCCCGTAGTCGCCGTCCGGGAACCAGCGCGACATAGCGATTGAACAGCAAGAACCGCGGGATCATTGATCCTGCGGTTCTGGATTTTGTTTCTCTGGATTTCTCTATTTCGGATTCGGCTCGCGCAGTTGCGCGTCCGGCTGTTGTAACTTGCCTGCACGGCTCAAGGTTATGGCGTTGGCGAGAGTCCGCGCGGCATTGCGCACATTCTCCTGAAAATCCTCGTCGTCATCGAGTGCCTGATGCGACGTCGCATACGTCTCATCGTAACCGATGTAACCGTCTCTTTCGCCAAGGCCGCCAGCGGAGATCAGACCGATGTCGGTCAGCCAGTCCGACAGCGAGCGCCGCAGCGTCTCCGCGCCGGTGACGTCGCCATGCGCGATCACGGAATAGTAGCGGCCCTTGAGATGGCGCGGATACGGCCAGCCTTTCAGCTCCAGCGCCTTGGCCTCGTCCGGCTTCTTGCCGTGCGTGGTCGTGGGGTCCGGATTGCCGCCATCGGCACAGACCAGACGGTCGATCATCGCCTTCAACCCGGTCGGCGCGTGATACCAGTTCACCGGCGTGACGATCATGATGCCGTGCGCGGCAACCCACATCGGATAAATGTCCGCCATCCAGTCGTCGATCTGGCCGAGCGAATGGTTCGGATAGCAACTGCACGGCCAGTGGCACAACGGCATCGCGGTCGAGACGCACGCCTTGCACGGATGGATGATCTTTCCGAATTCGGAGGTCAGACGCGACAGGTTGAGTACCTCGACATCCATCCGCCGATCCTCGAAAACGGCTTTCGCGGTTTCGATCAGCCGCCAGGTCTTCGACATCTCGCCCGGACACGTATGTTCGCTGCGCGACGAACCGTTGACGATCAGGATACGGGGTGTCGCGCCGGGCTTCTCGTGGGCCGCCTGCGCGGCATCGATCGCACTGCGCGCGTCGATCCAGTCGACCGACAGATCGTAGTCGGGATCGGCGAAACCGGGACCGGCCTTGCGCGTCGCCGGCGACTTCCGGCCCTCGATATAGCCATCCCACGCCACCGCAGTAATCGCGTCGATCTCCTTCTTCAGCGGGGCAAAGGCCGGATCGGTAAAGCGGGTGCGGTAGCGCGTCTCGAATTCGGCCCGCGACAATTCAACGCTAGGCATGCCTCTGCGGACATCAGGTTTTGCAGCCACGATCATCAACCCTTCCTGGAAAATCCTGGAGAATTTACGTTTCGGCAACGATCCCTAACGCCGGTCCGGTGTGCGCGTTCCGGCCAATGGCCAAAAGCCGCTAAAATCAGACTTATTCCCGCGAAATTCACAGAGTCGTGTGGAAAATACCGGTAACGAAAGCCTCAAATCGTCGTATCTGTTGCATCTGGACAATCGCCCGGCGGGGCGCCGATGACCTGCGCCGGAAGCAGACGCCACCCGATCTGATGAGGACAATCATGACTCGCACCGATCTGACCCGCCGCTTTCTGATCGCAGCCGGCATTGGCGCTCTGGCGGTTTCGTTTTTCGTCGTCGGCCCGCTCCGGGCTTCGGAGGAGCCGGTCATCATTCCGCCGCCCGCGATCGACGCAAAGACAGGAGACGGCCTTGAGACGGCGATTATCGCTGGCGGCTGCTTCTGGGGGATTCAGGGCATCTATCAGCACACCAACGGCGTCGTGAACGCGGTGTCCGGTTACAGCGGCGGTCTTGCCCGCACGGCGAAGTATGAACTGGTCGGCCGCGGCACAACCGGTCACGCGGAGGTGGTCGAGATAAAATACGATCCGAAGAAAATCAGCTACGGCAAAATTCTGCAGATCCTGTTTTCGGTCGGCCACGATCCGACCCAGGTAAACCGGCAGGGTCCGGACGTCGGCACGCACTATCGTTCGGCGATCTTCCCGACCAATCCGGAGCAGAAGAAAGTGGCAGAGGCCTACATCGCGCAGCTCAACGCGGCCAAGGTCTATTCGCGCGCAATCGCAACCACGATCGAACCTCTGAACGGCTTCTACCCGGCCGAGGACTATCACCAGGATTACGCGACCAACAACCCGACGCAGCCCTATATCGTCTATAACGACCTGCCGAAGATCGAGAATCTGAAGAAGATATTCGCCGACCTGTATCGCGCCAAGCCGGTGCTTGTCCGCGACGCCAAGGCGACCAACTAACACTGCACGAGACACGACCGGGGAGGCGCCGGGTAACCGGCGTCTCCCTTTTCCGTTGTTGTCTTTCCAGTCCTTTACGGAGCACTCATGAGCGACGCATCGAAGCCGGGCAAGGTCGAGAAAACAGAGAGCGAGTGGCGCGCCGAACTGACGCCGATGCAATACGCAGTGTTGCGCGAGAAGGCGACCGAGCGGCCGTTCTCGGGCGAGTACGACCACAAGCATGATCCGGGTACCTATGTCTGCGCCGGTTGCGGACAGACGCTGTTCGAATCCGACGCCAAGTTCGATTCAGGATGCGGCTGGCCGAGTTTCACCGCACCCGCGACCGAAAGTCATGTCGAGGAGGAGCGCGACGTCAGCCACGGCATGATCCGTACCGAAGTTCTCTGCTCGAAATGCAACGGTCATCTGGGGCATGTTTTCCCCGATGGGCCGGGCCCGACCGGCTTGCGGTATTGTATTAACTCCGCCGCACTGAAACTTTTGCCGAAGTAATCCCGTCTCTCTCTTACGTGATGTCGTTCAAGGCGATGTGAGTTTACCCCGGCCTGAATGGGGTAGACGCTCATCGGGTGACGACAATTCGTTAATTGTTCTGCCTGTAAATGGCCGATCGTAGTCCGAGACAACGAATGTCCAAACTGTCGAAACATGTCCTGCTTGGCGTCGGCCTTGCCGCTCTTCTTTTCGAGACGGCAGTGCGGCCCGCGCTCAGCGTCGACAAGGTTTCGCTGTTCAAGGTTACGACCCCGCGCGGCGATATCGTGATCGGCCTCAGCCACGACGACCTTCGAAAGCTGGACAGCGATGGCCCGCGAAAATCCAAGGTGCAGAATGCTGCGACCGTGGCGAAGGCCATCGCAGATCACGGCGAGTTAAAGGTCTGGCAATACAGCGAGCGCAAGGCCGGGGACGACGACATCATTTATGTGCCGGTCAAATATTTCGGCCTGCAGTGGCGTGATGCGGTTCGCGTCGAGAACTTCCCGACCCGCCAGAGAGTCGTCGCGATCGACGAATACACCATGAGGCAGTGAACGAGGCCGCCCCGCGCCGCCTCGGGTTTCTTCAGTCCTCTTGCCGGAACCAGCGCCGATCGTTCAAATCTGCGAGGTTTGGCTGCAAAAAGTGATGTTCTGGCGAGACCGGTATCTACGTGCGCATGCCGATGAACTGGTATATGTACCTGAAATCTTGAGCATTATTTCGACTGCACCGGCATAGCCCCAGATTCATCATTTGCCCCGGTAAGGGTCGCAATTTTCTGCTGCGGTGCCTATATTAGGCGAAGTGCAAAGACGACGTTCGCTGGCCCGGCCGGCACTTGGCGCGCTCTGATGAGACGCAGTCGTCATTTCAAATGAAACGCAAGAAAAGGCTGTTGATCATGCCCTCATTCAAGTACGGCACTGCTGCCGAATTGTTCCCGGCCCCGATCCGCAAGAAGAAGCGCGCAGGTTTCGCCTATCGCCGCTTCGATACGGCCGCGGCCGCTGTGAAATTTGCGGTGGAAGAGCTGCCGGCCGATTCCCTGAACGGCGCTTATCTCCAGGTCGAGAATGCACGGTTCGATCAGGCCGGCATTCGCACCCTTTATTACAGCGCCGAGTTTCCGCTGCCGCGCAAGGCGCCGCGTCCCGTCGAGACCGCCGAAGCGGATGCCGCATAATCGCAGTCGCGTCACATTCAATGCAAAGGCCGGGATCGTTTCCCGGCCTTTCTTTTTTGCCGATGAGGTTGCGAACGCTTATCTTGGCTGCTTGTCCATCCATTTGCGCAGAAGGCGCATGTTGCGCACGTTGGCCCGCCACATCACGTCGAATGCATCGCCTGCCACCGGCACAAGGCCGACGACTCCGTCGAGCGCCACGTTGCCGAGCATCCGCGTGATCAAGTGCATCGGCGCACCGAGCGCCCGCGCCTCGCGGATCATCCAGAGCGAGATCGCCGTGGTAATCACATCGCCGATCACCGGAACGAGGCCGATCAGTCCGTCGATGCCATAGCGCACATTGGTTCCGGGAATGATGAAGGCGACATCAAGCAACTTCGCCAGACCTTCCTACCGCGCCAGCCGCTGTTCGCGCGTGAGGTTGCCGAACAACGGCGTGTCGCCCCTGCCGCCGAACACCTGAAAATCGGGACCGGGACCCTGCCCCGCCTCCGGAACCTCACGCCCGTCCTGATCGATCACCGGCGGCCGGCGCCGTGCCGAGGATCGCGGCTTGACGGCTTCATTGTAAATAAACTGGTTCGACATCCCCTTCACCTATTGCGCACATCCGTCCGGCACAAGATCGGCCAGATCGCGACAGTTTGGCGCAAAGAACCCGCCGGACCATGCCCGGCGGGTTGGCTTTTGCTATGCCGAGCGTCGATCAGCGGCAGCGGCGCACGGTCTTGAACACCACGACCCCGTTCGGACGAATCACGCGCTGACGCTCGGTCACGCAACGAGGCCCTGGACGAACGAATGCTGGACGCGCATCGCAGACGCGGGTCGTGCGAACGCCACGCGGGCCAACCACGCGCGTGACGCGGCAGGCCACGGCTTCGACGGCTGACGGCGCTTTCACCGCAGGATCGGCAGTCAAAGCACTGGCCTGATGCGGAGCGGCGATCACTCCTCCCAGCAGTGCTGCGGCGATGAACGCGGTCTTGGTCAAATTCATTCTCGTCTCCTCGTTGCTTTATCGATCCCGCCTCAAACGCGCGGACGCGCTCAAGGTTCCAGATCCGCCATCATCGCGATGCCGGATGACCGCAGACTGAATGAAAGGTGTCGGCGATAAGGCCGCACGCATCGCCTCAAATCGCCGATCACCGCAAGCAACGAAGGCCCTTCGCCGGTCAAAACGGGGCGTGCGCGCGCTTCAGTACGGGAAAACGTGATGATTTGGCGACATCGCGTCGCTTTTTTGTGGATAACGCAAGACGCCACATCCCGAATCTGTTGGGATTGTTGTCGAGGCTGCTGCGAGGCCTAGCCCTCCGCCTGGCACGCCTCATCGTCACGTTGATCCATCAACCCATGAGGATTGCTATGGCAAAGAAAGCCAAGAAGGCGAAGAAGGCGAAAAAGGCGAAGAAGGCCAAGAAGAAGAAGTAGTTCTGATTTGAGCGGCCCGGGCGGGCGCAGCTCGCTCGGGCAACCTCTTGCAGGCGCCGCTGCGCATCTTCAGCTCTTTCAGATCATACCAAAAACAGCCGCGGGCCTTCAGCCCGCTTTTTTATGGCCTGACGTTTTCAGCCAAGTGTGTTTTCAGCCAAGAGTGTTTTCAGCCAAGTGTGTTTTCGGCTAAGTGGCTGCGGCATTACTCGGCCAGCCGATCGGCGAAATATCCGATCGTCTTGCGATAGACCGACGACCTGTTCCACTCTCGCATCACCTCGAAATTCGCGGTCCCCTCGCCGTAGGGCTGGCCCGCCTTCCAGCCGTTGGTCTTGAGCAGGTTCGCGGTCGAGGCCAGCACGTCCGGGATGCTGCGGCGAAGATCGACCCTGCCGTTGCCATCGTAGTCGACGCCATACTTCAGATAGGACGACGGCAGGAACTGCGTCTGGCCGATCTCGCCCGCATAGGCGCCGATCATCTCGCCGAGTTGCAGATCTCCGCGCTGCAGGATTTTCAGCGCCGCCAGAAGCTCGGTCTGGAACAGCTCGGTGCGGCGGCAATCGTGCGCCATCGTCGCAAGTACGCGAAACACCGACAGCTTGCCCATGTCGGCGCCGTTATCGGTCTCCAGCGTCCAGATCGCGACGATGATCCGGGGAGGTACGCCGAAGCGCTGCTCGATGCGCGACAGCAGCGCGGCGTGGCGCTCCAGCATGGCCGAGGCGCGCTTGATGCGCGCGGCGCCGACGCGGGTGGCGACGTATTGCTCGAAGGTCTTGTTGAAGGTGCCGCGCTGACGCCGGTCGAACGCCAGCACCGCCTGATCCTGGGTCACGCCGCCGAGCGCCTGATCGATCACCGCGCGGGACACGCCCGCCGCCTGGGCCTCGCGGGAGATCGAAGCGACGAAGGAACTGAAATCGCCGCCGCATTGCGCGGCCTCCGCGCGCGTCGCACTGCCGGGCAAAAGCAAAACACTGGATGCAATGATACCCGAACACACGACGGTCGCGAAAAAACGCTTCAGCATGGGTGAACCCTCAATGAATCCTCGGCCAAACGACTTTCGCATGCAGTGAAATTGGGTTCAATGTGGGGCAAATCGTCATTCCGGGCTGAGCCATTCGGATCACCCGCCACATCCCCGGCCGCGGTGCATGGATTCAAGGCTCGTGCTTCGCACGCCCCGGAATGACGGTTCTCGTTCAACCACCTGCTCGCAAAACACTCTACTCGAAGAACGTGGCGATCTCGCCGAGCTGCTTCTTCTCGGTCGCGTGCTGGGGGATATGCGCGTCGGCCGCCGGATAGCCGGTGACCAGCAGGATGTACGGCTTCTCCGACGCAGGCCGGCCGCAAATCTCGTTGAGGAAATTCATCGGCGCCGGCGTATGCGTCAGCGTCGCGAGGCCGGCGTGATGCAGTGCTGCGATCAGAAAGCCGGTCGCGATCGCCACCGACTCCGGCACATAATAATTCTTGCGCATGACGCCGTCGGCACTGGCGCTCTTGCGCGCGCCGAATACGCAGATCAGCCACGGCGCGATCTCGAGAAACGGCTTGTCAGGATCGGTCCCGAGCGGCTTGAGCGCGGCGAGCCACTCCTCGCCGGCGCGGCCCTGATAGAACGCCCGCTCCTCCTCCTCGGCCGCGTTGCGGATGCGCGTCTTCATCGCCGCGTCGCCGATCACCGAGAAATGCCAGGGCTGATGATTGGCGCCGCTGGGCGCTGTGCCCGCAGCCAAAAGGCACGTCTCGATCAGATCGCGCGGCACGGGCCTTGGCGCAAAGTCGCGCACGGTGTGACGGCGGCGGATCAGATCGTGGAATGCGGCGGCGCGGGCGCGCATCTCGGCGAGCGGCAACTCGACGTAATCCGGCAGCGGGATCGGCTTGAAGTCTTTTGTCACGGTCCCGGCCGGTGCATCGGTCATGCGTGCACGCTGCCAGATCGCGGCAAGCGCCGCAATGTCGCGGCGGCGGCGCCGCTGTTCACAATCTTTCGCCGCGCAGACCCGCCGTTTGCAATGCATCATGGCCGCCGCCCGCGCGGGTAGCCCTTGCAACCGAATGCGCGCGTCAGCGTATTTTGCCTGTGAGTCCCTTGATGCGAACCTCTCGTTGCTTGTCTTGGCATGATCGTGCCCGAAAGCTGGTTTCCGTTTTGCCCGGTCATGCTCTAGGCTTAAGTTCGCGCGTGTTGCGGAGCGCTGATCCATGCGACGCCTGCTGAAATTCTGCCACACCATGGGCGCCATCGGCATGATGGGCGCGATGGCGTGCCTGATCGTGCTGCTGGTGTTTTCGCCCGCGCCGAAAGAGCTTGCGCAATACGCGCTGATGCGCGGCGCGATGGGCAACATCGCGACCTGGGTGTTCCTGCCCTCGCTGGCGCTGACGCTGATCGCGGGCCTGCTCGCGATCGGCCTCAACCGCGCCTTCCACAACGCCGGCTGGGCGTGGGCGAAACTCGCCACCGGCATCCTCGTGTTCGAGTGGAGCTTCGTCGGCGTGATCGGCCCGATGCAGGAGGAAGCCGAACAGAGCGCGGCGGCGCTTGCGGGCAAGTTCGACGCCGCGGCGCTCGCCGCCAACCTCAGCGCCGAGCAAGGCTCGCTGTGGGTGATGCTCGCCATCGCGACCTTCAACGTGGTGTTCGGCGTCTGGCGGCCGAAGCTGACGAGCCTGCCGGATTGAGATTGGTTGCGCCCGTCATTGCGAGACTAACCTTCCCACTCCTTGTCATTCCGGACAGCGCGTTTACGCTGATCCGGAATCCATCTCTCCACACAATCTGAGTTTGCGATGACCGGGTTCGCGTCTTCGACGCGCCCCGGAATGACGATCTGATCCTTCGAGGCTCGCCGCACGCGCGGCTCGCATCCCGGATCAAGTCCGGGACATGCTTCTTCCAGCGCGTGGCCGGTGTTCATTCCGATGCCGAAGCGCATGCTCAGCAGCGATTCACGCCGCCACTTCGCGAGAAAGACCGCCGGTCTTTTCGATTTCCATGCGCAGCCAGGCGGGCGCAACATCGTAGCCGTTCGGCCATGTCAGCGCGCCGTATTCGAGAAACGCGCGCGCGAAGTATGCCGGATCGCGCAGCGGTTCGACCATCGGCCCGGCTTCTTCGACAATGCCGGAAAAATCATACTCGCCCGCCATTCCGTCGCTGAATGTCGCGCGCAGGCGGTGGCCGCCAAGATGCTGAATTCGGGATATCTTAATCATCATCAAGTCCCGCGATCCGGACGAGCGGCGTATTGCTGCGCGCCCGCTGCCAATTATCGTCGAGTTCGGCGCGATGCGCCAGTGTCCATTGCTTGACGAGACGGGCCGCATTCGCAGGCAAGTGGCCGTTGATGATCTCGCCGGTCTCGATCGAGACATTGGCTTCGTGGCCGCCATAGACGGCGAGAAAATGCGGAGGCGGATGGTCGCGAAAGAACATCCGGATGGCAATGCCATAGAAAAAAGCGATGGTTGGCATGAGCTTCGAAAACCTCCACACCGGCCTTCGCTTCGCTTGGCCGACCCTCCCCACTAAGGGGGAGGGCTGAAATAGATTGTATCCCTATGAGGAAGTTCGTCCGTGGAATATTTATTTCAAACTAAACAAACGGCACGAAACGATTTGGTCGATTTTGTCTGACAGCATCAATCCCTAACCAAAATGAGGCTAGACTACCTGGGACCCAGCTCCCTGCAATTTCAGCGGGGATAATGTTTGACTCATGCCAATCCAGAAAATCCTTTTCCGCAGAATTCACCTTATATTCAAGCAGGCAATTACCCTGAGCTTGAGATCGGGCCACATACTCAAAGTTATACTTGAATCTGCGTCGATGCCCCTCGAACCAATCAGCATCTTTGACGAGAATAACGCAACATATCTCTACGCAGGAGTTAAGCAAATTGAGTGCGACACCAGAATGCACGATCTCACATTTGCCTTCTACCAATTTGCTATACAAATCTTTCGCCGACTGCCATTCTTGGTAAATAAAATAAGGGTGCGCCTGCCGTTCAACAGGATTTTCCCCGAATAGCTCCTCGCAATATTCCTTGATCAGACAGTGGTGAATATTCCACTCTTTTGGATCACCCAACTCCGGCTGAAACATTCCGCCGGGCACTACAGCCCAAAGGTCTTTGTAAACTGCAGTCCTTTTATCCTTTTTCAGAACCATCGCTCTTAGTTGGGCATCGCGAGCGTCGGGATAAACCACCAACGCTGAAATGCTCATTGCTGCGTGTGTGGATTGCTTTCGGGCCTCTACGCGGCGTTCAATCAAAGTACTATAATCATCTAGTTCTTGCTCGGCTGTATCCATTTCCTGCAAGGCCGACAGCAACGCATACTCAGGCGCGGCTTGATGCTTGAGCATAGAATAATAATCTGATGCCGATCCGCCAATCGTGCATGATGATCTCTCATTTTCAAGAGTGGCGATGGTGTAGGTATTTCCATTGTGAAGGCTGCGCTCGCGTATCTCTGGGTCAGCCTCCAGTGAGTTAATGGCGATTAGCTGCTTTAAATAGCTGGATTGATCTGCAGCGAAATCTTTTTTGTTCTCGAAGAAAGGATTAGGCGGCGATTCTTTCAACGCAATTTGATCCGCGGTAGATAGAAGAGAAACCGGAATCGGAAGATCAATTTGCCGTCTTCCATCGGTTACGTTTCGAACCCACATTTTGGAAAGTTTCGCGTATGGCGGACTAACTCCCTCGCCTATCTCTCTTTGCAGAAATTTATAGAGCGCAGGTAGACGGCGAGCTTTCTCGGCTTCTAAATGAGCGTTCAAATATTGTTCTGCTTTCGACGCATAAATGGGCTGTCTCGGTTTTAGCCACTCACTTAGGTTTTCATTCTTGCCAGGTTCACTAAGCCGCTCTATCCAATCTTCAACGGTTCGCTCCGGCTTGTGCTTGTGAAAAAATTTTGCGCTACCTCTGATTAGGTTGTCACGCGCGGAGTATGATATTGTTTTCCTCGAAAAGTATCGAGCGATCGATTCATTAAGCCGTCTTCCCGCCAATTCGCTATAAAGCAAATTGATTCCGCCTTGTCCTAGCAACTCCTTCGCTGTCTCTCGAATTTCTTTCGATTGTACCTTCCAAAGGAGTACGAATTGCCTGTCCTCCTTTCTGTCCTTCTTGTCCTGAAAAGCGCCCATCGATCCTTCCTTACCTTTGGTGAAATTCTGCTGGCATCGCACCACCCGGGAGCGATCCAACAGAAAGGAAGACTAAAATGACCGACTACTTCAAAAAGGGCTATGACGACGCCAGAAGCAATCGCGAGCCGCACAAGCCATCTACCTCAAATCCATATGGATTGGGCAACGCTCTGATCGATGTTGCGGTACCCGGTCTTGGGTTTATTTGTTCGGGATCAGATGCCACCAAGAAAGACGACGCGGACTATCAAGAGGGTTTCGTCGCAGGTTCACGCACAAAATAGTTCGCGTCAATAACATAGCTCGGAAGGGTCGCCAGGGTTTGGCGGCCCTTTTTCGTGAATGAACCGAACGTTCGCAGCCGCATTGGGTCAAGCCCAGCAATGACGAATGGAGAAAATGCCCTCACCCGCTCGCGATGCTCGATACCTCGTCCCGCTAGCGGGGAGAGTTGGAGAGTGTAGCTCATCCTTCGAGACGCCGCGCTGCGCGCGGCTCCTCAGGATGAGGTCGTCAGTTATCCAGGATACTCCGCAGCTTCCTGCTCCTCGGCGGATGCTTTCCGCCTTCGCCAAGTGGCTACGGCGGACAAGCAGCTTGCCAAACTCAATTATCCAGAAAACTGCGCAGCTTCCGGCTCCTGCTCGGATGCTTCAGCTTCCGCAGCGCCTTCGCCTCGATCTGGCGGATGCGTTCGCGCGTCACCGAGAACTGCTGGCCGACTTCCTCCAGCGTGTGGTCGGTGTTCATGCCGATGCCGAAGCGCATGCGTAAGACCCGCTCCTCGCGCGGCGTGAGCGAGGCGAGCACGCGCGTCGTGGTCTCGCGCAGATTGCTCTGGATCGCCGCGTCGATCGGCAGCACCACGTTGGGGTCCATGATGAAATCGCCGAGGTGTGAGTCTTCCTCGTCGCCGACCGGCGTTTCGAGCGACAACGGCTCCTTGGCGATCTTGAGAACCTTGCGCACCTTCTCCAGCGGCATGCCGAGCTTCTCAGCCAGCTCTTCCGGCGTCGGCTCGCGGCCGATCTCGTTGAGCATCTGGCGCGAGGTGCGCACGATCTTGTTGATGGTCTCGATCATGTGCACCGGGATGCGGATGGTGCGCGCCTGATCCGCGATCGAGCGGGTGATCGCCTGCCGGATCCACCACGTCGCATAGGTCGAGAACTTGTAGCCGCGGCGATACTCGAACTTGTCGACCGCCTTCATCAGGCCGATGTTGCCTTCCTGAATGAGATCGAGGAACTGCAAACCGCGGTTGGTGTATTTCTTGGCGATCGAGATGACGAGGCGCAGGTTCGCCTCGACCATTTCCTTCTTGGCCTGGCGGGCCTCGCGCTCGCCCTTCTGCACGCTGTGCACGATCTTGCGGAATTCACCGATCTCGAGCCCGGTGAGGCTGGCAAGCTGCTGAATCTCGTGGCGCAGATCCTTGATGCGGTCCTTTTCCGCCGAAACGAAATTCTTCCAGCCCTTGGCCGAGAGTTTCGAGACGCGGTTGAGCCAGCGCGGATCGAGCTCCGAGCCCTGGTAGTTCTTGTGAAAATCCTCGCGCGCGACACCGTGGCTGTCGGCGAGACGGCCGAGCCGCGTCTCGAACGACACGAGGCGCTTGTTGATGTCGTAAAGCTGTTCGACCAGCGAATCGATGCGCGCCTGATTGAGCCGCAGCGATTTCACCTCGACGATGATCTCGTCCTTCAGCTTCTTGTACTTGCGCTCCTGCGCCGGCGACAGCGACGGCAACTGCGAGCCGCTTTCGAGCTGGTTCTGGATGTCCTGCTCCTGCAGGCGGCGCAGCTTCTTGTATTCGGATGCGATCTTGTCGAAGGTCTCGACCACCTTAGGCTTGAGCTCGGCCTCGATGGCGGCGAGCGACATCTGGTTTTCGAACTCGTCGTCGTCCATGTCGCCTTCGGCGGCGGACTCGGCCGGGTCCTTGCCCTCGTCGTCGCCCGCGGGCGCAGCAGCGGGGCGGAACGGCGTCGGCGCGGTTGGCGCTGACGGCGGCGCCACCAGCGACGGCGCGCCGTTCTGAGCGGCCACAGCGACAGTGTCGCCGCCGGCAATGGGTTGACCGTCGGGGCCAATGCCGCCGTTGATCATCGCCGGGTTCATGTTGTTCTTGGCGTCGGGACCGGCGTAGGTCGCTTCCAGATCGATGATGTCGCGAAGGAAGATCTTTCCTTCGTTGAGTTCGTCGCGCCAGATGATGATGGCCTGGAACGTCAGCGGGCTTTCGCACAGTCCCGCGATCATCGCCTCGCGGCCGGCCTCGATGCGCTTGGCGATGGCGATTTCGCCCTCGCGCGAGAGCAGTTCGACGGTGCCCATCTCGCGCAGATACATCCGCACCGGATCGTCGGTGCGCTCGCCGGGCTCGGACTTCTTGGTCTCGGTGACGGCCTTCTGCGTGACCTCGACGAGTTCGTTATCGGTCTCGTCCTCGCCGTCGTCCTTTTCCTCTTCCTCGCCTTCGGCCTCGTCGGATTCGGAGACGTTGATGCCCATCTCGGAGAGCATCGCCATGATGTCCTCGATCTGTTCGGGCGAGGTGGTGTCGGACGGCAGGACTTCGTTGAGCTGATCGAAGGTCACGAAGCCGCGCTTCTTAGCCTGCTTGATCATCTTCTTGACGGCGGCATCGGACAGATCGAGCAACGGCGACGGCGCATCGGCCGCATCCTTCTCAGGAGCGTCGGCGGCCTTCTGATCCTTGTCCTTGAGCTGTGCCGTCTTTGCCTTGCTGGCCATTCACTACTCCATGACAGCAAACGCGCGGGCGCTCGCCGTGTTCGATCTTGTCGCGTCTTCAATCTCGCCGCATCTGACGCGGAAAGGGCGGCGCACGATGTCGCCACCCCCTGGAAAATACGTTCGCCGGTCCGGCAACTTTACGCCCCACCGTAGCGGCGGGATCTTAAGCCTCGATTAACCCTGTTTTTGCAGCCAAACCATCGGTTTGGCGAGTCTTTTTGCGGGCCTTGGCAGGTTCGTCCGCAGCGATTTTTCGCGGGCTTTCGGTCACATTCCGCGCTGGGCACGTCCGGATTGCTCGCCAAAGCCCTCGATCAGGGCTTCCAGCCCATCGACCTGCGCAAGGCGGGCTTTTACGTCCTGCATCCAGCCCAGATTCGCTTCGTTGTTGGTCTCGCCCAGCGCCAATTCCGCGTCTTTCAACTCTCTAAGTAAGGAATGCCACTGCCGATGCAAGGCAACGAGCTGGTGCCATGTCGACAAAACATCGCCGCTCGCAGCCTCTGGCCGTGCACCCCAGACCGCGTGGGTCGTGATCGATCTTTCAACCCGTTGAAGAATATCGGATAAATCGCCTTTTGCGGCGATGGCGGCACGGATACGCGCGGCCTCCGCGGCGGGGTCGTCGGTCGGCCCGTAATGAGAGAATGCAGCGATGATCCCGGCCCGCAGCTTGTGGGCTTCGGGATGGGCCAATTCGAGGGCGGCCACGTCCTCCAGATGCTCATGCAGCAACCATGGGTGATTGATCAGCATCTGCAGGATCAGCGCCTCGCGCCGCGACAGACTGCTGCGCTGGCCGCGCATGATCGGGCTCGCCGCAAGTTGCCCGCTGGCCGCCTGATAGGGGCCGTTCGGGATCGCCCGCATGAGGCTCGCGGAACCGGGCTTGTCCCTGAAATTACCGCCGCGCGCAGGGGCTGAACCCGGCCGTCGCGGCTGGAACCGGCCTGCTGATTCGCTGCGGTATGGACCGCGTTGAAAGCCTTGCGCGCCCTGCTCCGGCATCAGCATGCGCTTCAGGCGTTCGGTTAAATCCTGCCGATAGTATCCGCGCACGGTTTCGTCGCGGATGACGTTGCCGAGTTCCTTGATGCGCGCATCCAATGCGGCACGGCGCTCCGGCGTCGAGAAGTTGCCGCCCTCGATCTCGCGCGACCAGATCACGTCCGCGAGGCCCCTCGCCGCACCGAGCACGTCGTCGAGCGCGGCGCGTCCGCCGGTGCGCGCAAGATCGTCCGGGTCTTGCCCCTCCGGCAGCAGCGCAAAACGCAAACTCTTTCCGGGCCTCAGCAGCGGCAGAGCGATGTCAGCGGCACGATAAGCCGCGCGCTGACCGGCCTTGTCGCCGTCGAAGCAGAGGATTGGCTCGTCCGCCATCTTCCAGAGCAGCGCGAGCTGATCCTCGGTCAGTGCGGTGCCGAGCGGCGCGACAGCCGCGGGAAAGCCCGACGTGACCATGGCGATGACATCGACATAGCCTTCGACGACGACGAGCGGCGCGCCGTCGTGGGTCGCTTTGCGCGCCGGTGCCTGATTGTAGAGATTGTGGCCTTTATGAAAGAGCGGCGTCTCCGGCGAGTTGAGATACTTCGCCGCAACATCCTTCTCCAGCGCACGGCCGCCGAACGCGATGACGCGGTTGCGCAGATCGAAAATCGGAAACATCACCCGATCACGGAAGCGATCGTAAGGCAGGGGAATATCCTCGCCGCCGATCAGGAGCCCCGCCTCGACCATGTCCTCGACCGGAATGCCGAGTTTGCCGAGATGCTCCTTCAAGGCAAAACGCTCGTTCGGCGCATAACCGATCTGAAACTGAAGCTGCGTCTGCGGCGAGAGGCTGCGGTCGGACAGATACCCCCGCGCCCGCGCGCCGGCTTTCGACGCCAGTGTCTCGGCAAAAAATTTCGCCGAGAGGTCCATCACATCGTACAGCGTCTTGCGCCGCTGCTCGTGCCGCGCCGCATCGGGCGTGACTGCCGGCAGCGCCAGCCCCGCCATCGACGCCAGCCGCTCGACGGCCTCCACGAACGGCACGCCGTCGGTCTCCATCACGAAGCGGATGATGTCGCCATGCCGGCCCGACGAGAAATCGTGATAAAATCCCTTTTCGTCGTTGACCGTGAACGAAGGGGATTTTTCCTGCTGGAACGGCGAAAGTCCTTTCCACTCGCGCCCCGCCTTCTTCAGTTTCACGCGCCGGCCCACGACTTCCGACACCGGAAGCCGGGCACGCAATTCATCGAGAAACTGGGGCGTGAAGCGCATGGGATTTGCCAAGGCGAGTGACGGGCCAACCGTACATCAATATAGGTCTGAGTCGCGCCAACGCGAAGGTGGCCGGCTTTATCGCCGCTATCCACAGTTGGCAGAAGTCCTCATGCACGTCTTGCCGGACCTCAGCGAGAAAGACGTGGAGGCCGGGTCGAACCCGACCATGACGAACAGACTCAAATCTCGGCGTAAATTTCCAGCAAGTTTCCATCCGGATCGCGAAAGAACAGCGTACGGTGACCGAAGCTCTGGTTCGTCGGCGGAGACAACAACGGCCAGCCTTTTGAACCGAGTTCCGTGGCACATGCGTCGACATCGGCCACGGACACCTTGAAGGCTAGCTGAAGCGAGGCACTGCCATCGGGCGTTGGGGCATCTGCCGCGGTCAACGTGGGCGTTGCCAGGGCAAGCGTGTTACCGCCGACAAGATACTCGATCCATTTCGGCGACAGTTCCCGATACAAATGGAAACCAAGCACGTCCTCATAAAACCGGCGCATCGCAGCCATATCTCGCGCAAAAATTACGGTGCAATCGACGGCGCGGATACGATCAAAGGCCGATAGGCCGATGGTGATCAGGCGTGCCTTCCCGCTGTCGTCAAACGTCCTTTCTCCAGCTGCAAGCTCAAGACTTTCCAGATCGTCCTCATCGAACACATGCTCGACGATTCCGTAAGGCGGGCCGCTGTACCAACTCGGATCGTGATCGAGATCAAGTCTGATGGCAGCAATGGAGCGCGTACCAACATCCGTGCAGCGCCAGCGGCCCCTTTCAGTCATGAACTCTGTACCGATCTGAAAATCCTGATGGTCCATGGTAAACTCCGGCAAAACTGGCATGTTTTTGGCTACAAGCAGATGAGGAGCATTGTAGCAAAGGCACTCCCATGTTCACGCTGTTCTCCGCAGGCGATACCGGCGTCTGGCGAATCACCGTATGCAAGCCGTTTCGCGGCGAGGGTCTGGCGACGGCGCCCCGATTGGCGGTGGCGCCGAACGAATCTCTGGCCGTCAATGACGCAACCGTCTGGCAACTCGCGGGTGTCGCCAGCTACGTCCGTTACGTCGAACGGCCCGAGAAAACCGCGCTGGTCAAAATCCAGGCCGGACTTGGCCGCGCGGAGGCGACCTGCGCGGCGTTGATCCCGATCAAGAAATCGGCGGCATGGTGGGACATGACGCAGGAAGAGCGGCGCGATATTTTCGAGGCGCAATCGCATCACATTGCCGACAGCTTGAAGTATCTGCCCGCGATCGCGCGGCAACTCTATCATTCGCGCGATCTCGGCCAGCCGTTCGATTTTCTGACGTGGTTCGAGTATGCGCCGGAGCACGCCGGCGATTTCGAGCAACTCGTGACGCATCTGCGCGCGACACCGGAGTGGGCTTACGTCGAGCGCGAGGTGGACGTGCGGCTGAAGCGCGCGTGAAAATCCGGGTTTACGTGGATGCAGAAGCTGCGCCGAGCGGCTTGACGTAGATGCCATAGGGCACGCCAAACAGATCAGGCGCATCCGAGAAGCGCGTAAACCCCATGCGCAGGTACATCGGCAAGGCCACGGTCATCATCTCGCTGGTATGCAGCGCAATCTCCGCCGCATGATCGCGGCGCGCACGGCCGATACAGGCCTCGCTGAGCGCGCGGCCCGCACCGATGCCACGCGCATCCGGATCGACCACCAGCATCCGGATCAGCGGCCACTGGGCCTTGAAGTGCGCGGCCTTGGGCGCAAACGGCGGCAGATAGCCGACAGCGCCGACGACGCGATCGTCGTGCTCGGCAATGATGATTTCCGCCGTCGCCGCCATCTCCGACATTTTCTCCAGTACTTTCGTCATCGCGGGCCAGTCGTTGTAGGCGTTCCGGTATTGGCTGAAGGCCGCAACCGAAAGCCTATTGATGACCGGCGCATCGATTGCGACGAAAGGACGAAGGCTGACGGACATGGGCACCTGCGGGTTCAAAAATGCGATGGCGTTTTTTATGCCATTATGTGCGCGACGAAAAATTGCCAAACGCAATGCGCGTCAGCTTTTCGACCGGCCAATTGTAAAGATAGACCCAGGCCTCGACGGCTGCGCTGCCCAGCAGCACCTGCTGCACGACGCGGCGATACTGATGCGGCTGCGCATCGTCCGGGCTGCAGCCTTCGTAGCGATCGAGCGTTTGCAGATAGGCCGCATCACGCAGCGCGTAGACGTCGCCGTGCACCACATCAGCCTCGTCGGCCGACGCCACGATCCCCGGATAGGTCTTCACCAGATAAAGCCGGCCGCGAAAAATCGCGCGGCCTTCATACGCCGCATGCCGTGCGAGTTCGTCCGCCATCGGGTGCGGATAGCCGCGCATCAGCGTGCCGTAAACGAACAGGCGTTTGGTCATCGGAGAAAAGTATCTAAAGAATCGAGCTCTGAGGAATCAGGATTCGATCACTTCATCGGAAATCACGAGAAATTTCTTCAGCTCGACCTTGCCGAATGTGGTCGTCAGCGCAACGTCCGCTGCATCGCGGCCGGTGCCCATCAGGATACGTCCAATTCGCGGTTTGTTATGCCGCGCGTCGCAGGTGTACCATCTGCCCGACAGATAGACTTCGAACCAGCCCGAAAAATCCATCGGCGCAGGATCATACGGGATCCCAATATCGCCCATGTAGCCCGTTACATAGCGCGCCGGAATGTTCATGCAACGACACAGCGTCAGCGCGAGATGCGCGAAGTCGCGGCATACGCCGGTCTTTTCCTGATAGACACCGAACGCAGTCTTGTTGGGGTCCGCTTTCATATAGTCGAATTTGATATGGTTGTGCACGAACGTGCTGATCGCCTGCACGCGCGCCCAACCGGGCTGCGTATTCTTGAACAATTCCCACGCCATATCCGCGAGCTTGTCGGTCTCGCAATAACGGCTCGGCATCAGATAGAGCAGCACGTCATCCGGCAGTTGCTCGATCGGCATCTGCTGCGCATCGGGCGCAACCTCATCCGGCAAACCGGAATCGCGCACCAGTGCAGCGCCGAACAGCGTGACGCCACCAGCGGGCGCGGTCAGCCGGCCGCACAGATTGCCGAAGGTATCGTTATAAAACGAGATCGGCACATTCGGTTCAGCCCAGATCCGTTCCTCGCCGATGACGTCGGCGGCGCGCGACGGATGAATGTTGAGCATAATCACCATGGGCGTCGGCTCCGGCGCGCCATAGGCAATCTCGAAACCGACCTTGATCTTCATGGCATTGCCGCTGCTCGCGCAGGGCTCCTTGGCAGGCGGGGCCAGCGCAGCCATTGCAGCAGCGCTTGTCTGACAGTTAAGTTCCAATGTCCCGAATCCGAAGTTCGCGCCATGTCCGCAGCAAGCACTTTGCGAACTTTGGATTCGAAAGGACATTAGAAAATTTGGGTTTCTAGTGTGGTTAGGTTCAGAAGTTCGCTTGAAAGAACCTGCCGCAACAGTGAAGCGAATTTCTGAACCACCACACTAGCGTGTTTGTCGTGTTGATCATGATTAACTCTTGAGCTGCATTTGCCTGATCATGCGGCAATCCGCGGCTTCAATCGCGACTGAAACGGGACCAGATGAGCGCCGACGCGATCCGAGAACCTTCATTACTCCTGAGAAGCGATGAAGTTCCTCCCGTGCTGGAAGAAAATACCGGCAGCCGCTCGCCGTTCTTTTTCACCTGCGATCATTACGGCCGCCTGATCCCGCGCGCGCTCGGCAAACTCGGATTGCCTGAGAGCGAGCTGCAACGCCATATCGCGTGGGACATCGGCATCGCCGGGGTCGCGACGCGGGTGGCGCAGGCGCTGGGGGCGCATCTGATCGCGCAGCGCTATTCGCGGCTGGTGATCGACTGCAACCGGCCGTTCGCGTCGCCGGGTTCGGTGCCGCTGTTCAGCGAGGCGACGACGATCCCCGGCAACGAGAATCTCACCGCCGACGATATCGACGCGCGGCAGGCATCGATCTTTCAGCCGTATCATCGTCGCATCACCGAAGCTCTGGATCAGCGCGCGCGCGGTGGCATTCCTACAATGCTGGTGTCGCTGCATAGTTTTACGCCGGTGTACTCCGGCATCGCGCGGCCATGGCACATCGGCACGCTGTATCAGCACGACACGCGGCTGCCGCCGCTGCTGCTGAAACTCCTCCGCGAGGAAGAAGGGCTCGTCGTCGGCGACAACGAGCCTTATGCGGTCAGCGACACCACCGACTACACCATCCCCGTGCACGGCGAAAAGCGGGGACTGATGACGACCGGCATCGAAATCCGCCAGGACCTGATCGGTGACGAGGCCGGGCAGATCGAATGGGCCGAGCGGCTGGTGCGCGTGTTCGAGGCAATCGAGGCGGTGCTGCGCGATCGGGGGGAGTTGCGGTAGTGCTGATCGCTCGTCATTGCGAGCAACACAGCGACGAAGCAATCCATCTTTCTACGAGGACGATGGATGCCCGGATCAAGTCCGGGCATGACGAGAAGGGATCATGACGAGACGAGATATTGTCAGCGCTGCGATGCATAAACCGCGACGCCCCACACAGCGAACGCGGCAATCCATAAAATCCAGACGAACCGCGCGCTCGGATCGAGCGTCGCTTCCGACGGGTTCTGCGGATTGACCCACACCTGTACCGTCTTGCCGACCGGATATTTCGCCGCCGCACGCTTTGCGAAGCCTTGCATGTTGGAGACGACCTGCGTGCCCGTCGTCTGGTTTCCGCCGCGGTAATCGATGCTGTCGTAGCGGTAGGCGAAGGAAATTCGCGAGCGATACATGGTCTGACGCCGGCCGGAATCGGTCTTGCCGCGAAATTCCTCGACCTCCGACTGCACGATCTTGCCCTGAACGACAGGCCATTGCCTTGCCTTGGCGGCCATGCGCTGCAGGGCGAACGCAACCAGCGCCAACACCGTGCCGAACGCGCCGAAAGCCATCGTCGCCTTCACATTGTCAGGATGGACCGAGGCCTTGTCGATGAGTTCGCCGAGTTTGTTGAAGCCGTACAGTCCGCCGAAGGTGAGGCCAAGACCGATCACCACCATCCAGATCACGCAGCCGAATACGCCTTTCGGCGCGTCGCGCTCGAGCACCGCCCTGTCCGGATGGCGCGGATCGAAATAGACGGTGACGACGGCGCCGACCGGATACTTCGCGATGGTTTCCGCAACCTCGAAATTGCCTAGGTCTTCGCCGATCGAGACGCGATCGCAGCGCAGCTTCTCGCCATCGACGGTGTACTCGTAAATGATCTGAGCGAAGTTGCGCTCTTCCTCGCCGCGTCCGCTTGCGGCGTTGTCATCGAAGGTCTTGACCTTGCGTACTTCGGATTTCGAGACGACGACCTTGCCCATCACCGACGGCCAGTCGCTGGCTTGGCGCACCTGCAGATACTTGTAGAGCGCCGCGCCCGCGATCAGCGCGATGAACGCCAGCGGAATGGCGTAAACGATCCACGGCACGCGATGATGTCTCCCCACAATCTTGCTGATATGTCAGAGCTCGGAGGCACAAGGTTCATCGGTATAGCTGGAGCAAGCCAGGCGGGGTGACGGGACGGTTCAGCCCCGTGCACGCAGCTCGCGCCGCAGCACCTTTCCCGTGGCCGTCATCGGCAGTTCGTCGGCAAAGGCAACCGCGCGCGGATACTCGTGTGCGGCCAGTCTGGTTTTGACAAAGTCCTGAATGTCCCTGGCCAGCGCGTCTCCCGCATCGAAACCCGGCCGCAGCACGATCCACGCCTTGATCGATTCCGTGCGGATCGGATCGGGGATGCCGACGACGGCCACGTTGGCGACAGCCGGATGCTTTAGCAGCGTATCCTCGATCTCGGACGGACCGATGCGATAACCTGCCGACGTGATGACATCATCTTCCCGGCTCACATACCAGAAATAGCCGTCCTCATCCTGCATGCCGAGGTCGCCGGTGAGCAGAAAGCCGCCGGCGAATTTTTTCGCCGTCGCGTCGGGATTTTTCCAGTAGCCCAGCATGGTCGATGGCGTCGGCTGGCGCACGCCGATAATGCCGCGCGTGCCTCGCGGCAACTCCTCGCCCTGCTCGTTGACGATGCGCACGTCGAAGCCCGGTGTGGCTTTGCCCATCGCGCCCGGCCGGATCGGAAACAGCTTGGCGTTGGAGCCGATGACGAGGTTGTTCTCGGTCTGGCCGAACACCTCATGGGCATCGACGCCGAACGTCTGCTTGACCCATGCCAGCATCTCCGCGCCGAGCGACTCGCCGCCGGTGAAGATGCTGCGGAGTTTGACGCCATCGTGTTTCACCTGTGCCTGCCGCATCAGCTTCAGCGCTGTCGGCGGCAGGAACACGTTGCGGATGCCGTGATCGGCCATCAATTGCATCGCGGCGTGCGATTCGAACTTGCGCGCCCGCGAGGCGACAATCGGCACCGCGTGGTACATCGCACAGAGCAGCGCGTTGATCAGTCCGCCGATCCACGCCCAGTCCGCCGGCGTCCACATCACGTCGCCAGGCTGCGGAAAGAAATCGTGCGCCATCTCGACGTTCGGCAGATGGCCGAGCAGCACGCGGTGAGCATGATGCGCGCCCTTGGGATTTCCCGTGGTGCCGGAGGTGTAGATGATCAAGGCAGGATCGTCGCAGGAGGTGTCGATCACCGGATGGTCCGGAGACGCCGCGCGGATCGCGCCCCAGAACGATTTTGCACCCGCAGGTGGATTGTCGGCCGTGACATAGACCTGCTTCAGATCCGGCAGACGGTCACGGATTTTCGCGAGCTTTGCGAACCCTGCTTCATCGGTGACGACGGCTTTGGCACCCGAGTTCTGCAGACGAAACTCGAGCGCGTCCTCACCGAACAGCACGAACAGCGGCAGCGACACCATTGCCCCTCGCCATGCAGCGAGATGCGCCACCGGCAATTCAACCGATTGCGACAGGAACACGGCGACGATGTCGCCGCGCACGAGACCGTCGGCCTTCAGCACATTGGCGAACGCGATCGAGAACGTTTTCAGATCGTCGTAGCTATAGCGCGTCGTCTCGCCGCTTTCTGCGACATCGATCAGCGCCAGCCGCTTGCTGCCGTCCGCATGGCGATCGCAACACGCCTGCGCGATGTTGAACCGCGCGGGAATCTCCCAGCGGAAATTACGATACAGCGTGTCGTAGTCGGGCGCGGGTTGGAGCATGCGATGAATGCCGTCTCTTCAAACCCTCTCCCCTTGTGGGAGAGGGTGGCGAAATCGAGCATAGCGAGATTGAGCCGGGTGAGGGGTAAGGTTTTCTGTACCCCTCACCCGCCTTCGCTCACTGCGTTCGCAAAGGCACCCTCTCCCACTAGGGGAGAGGGAAGAAATCAACCGCTCAGCGCCGCCTTCACCAGACCGGACGCCTTGCCGAAATCCATTTGCCCCGCGTACTTCGCCTTGAGCGCGCCGACGACCTTGCCCATGTCCTTCATGCCGCTGGCGCTGGTCTCGGCAATCGCGGCCTTGATCGCAGCCTGCACGTCGGCGTCGGACATCTGCTTCGGCAGATAGGTCTGGATGATCGCAATTTCCTCGCGCTCCTGTGCCGCGAGTTCGGCGCGGCCGCCCTTGTCGTAAAGTTCGACCGATTCCTGCCGCTGCTTGATCATCTTCTGGAAGATGCCGAGCAGATCGGCATCGCTCAGCGGACCCTTGCCCTGCCCGCGCGCTTCGATGTCGGCATTCTTGATGGTCGAGTTGACCATGCGCAGGGTGGAGAGCTTGCGCTCATCCTTCGCCCGCATCGCGTCCTTGACCGCGTTGTTGATGTCGTCGCGCAGCATGATGTCATCCTTTGCCGTCATTCCGGGGCGCGAGTGAAACGAGCGATCCCGGAATCCATAACCACGACCGGGAGTATGGATTCCGGGCCTGAAGCGCGCGCATCCCGGAATGACAAATTGCGAGGCAATTCGATTACCAAGCACCTATTAAAACAAGCAAACCATGGGCACAACTCACATCCGCATCCAGTCGGCCATCGCCGCGCTCACGGCTTCCGGCTGTTCCGCCTGCGACAGGTGCCCGCAATCGGGAACGATCACGAGACTGGCGTCGCGAATGTTTTCAGCCATTTCCTTTGAGCGCTCGTTGGAAATCAGCAGGTCCTGATCGCTCGACAGAACCATGGTCGGGCAGCGGATCGCGGTCAGCGTCGGCAGCGAATCCGGCCGCGACAGCATCGCGGTCTGGTTGTTGACGTAGCCTTGCACGCCGGTGTCGTTGGCCATGTCGGTCTTGAGCCGTTTCAGCATGGCGTCGTCGATGCGCGCGGGATGCACCAGCAATGGAAAGGATGCGTCCATCACCTCCTGCAGCTTGCCGTCTTTCGCCTTCGCCACGTAGTCGCGGCGGCGCGCGGCCACTTCCGGCGTATCGACCCGCGCCTGCGTGTTCATCAGCGCCAGCTTGATGACGCGCTCGGGCGCCTGCCGCATGATCTCGAAGGCGATGTAACCGCCCATCGAATGGCCCGCCAGCGCAAAGCGAGGCGGCGCGTCTTTCAGAATCCGCTTCGCGATCGCCGCCATCTGATCGTCGCGGCTGTGATTGACCACCGTGACCGGCCCGAACGTCCACAGCACCGGCATCACCGGCAGCCAGATGCGGGACGATGACGCCAGCCCCGGAACCAGCACGATCGGCGTCGTTTCGCTCATGTTTACCCCACAAATACGGCTTGTTGCGGCAGAGATTAGAGGCATGAAAACACCTGTCAAATAAGTGCCGAATTGCATGTGAATCCGCCTTATCCGGCTTTGACGCAGCGCAATGCGCGGTCTATGTAGACGGCTTATGACAACCCCTGAAAACGCTTCAGCCTGGCCGGATTTCAAACCGACCGCGCTCCTTGTGCTTGCCGATGGCACCGTGCTCGAAGGCTTCGGGCTCGGCGCGGAAGGCACCGCCGTCGGCGAGGTCTGCTTCAACACCGCGATGACGGGCTACGAGGAAATCCTCACCGATCCGTCCTACGCCGGACAGCTCATCACCTTCACCTTCCCGCACATCGGCAACGTCGGCACCAACGACGAAGACATCGAGACGGTGAACATGGCGGCGACGCCGGGCGCGCGCGGCGTGATCCTGCGCAGCGCGATCACCGATCCGTCGAACTATCGCGCCGCCAAGCATCTCGACCAGTGGCTGAAAGCGCGCGGCATCGTCGGGCTGTCGGGAATCGACACCCGCGCGCTGACCGCGCTGATCCGCACCAAGGGCATGCCGAATGCGGTGATCGCGCATGCGCGCGACGGCCAATTCGATCTCGGTGCACTGAAAAAGGAAGCGCGTGAGTGGCCGGGCCTCGAGGGCATGGACCTCGTGCCGATGGTGACCAGCGGGCAGCGTTTTACCTGGGACGAAACCCCGTGGGCATGGGGGCAAGGTTTCGGCCGGCAGGATAGCCCTGAGTTCAACGTGGTCGCGATCGACTACGGCATCAAGCGCAACATCCTGCGTCTGCTGGCCGGCGAAGGCTGCAAGATCACAGTGGTGCCCGCGACCACATCCGCCGACGACATTCTGGCGATGAAACCGGACGGCGTGTTTCTCTCCAACGGCCCCGGCGATCCGGCGGAAACCGGCAAGTATGCCGTACCGGTGATCAAGAAAGTCATCGAGTCCGGCACGCCGACGTTTGGAATCTGTTTGGGCCACCAGATGCTCGGCCTCGCCGTCGGCGCGAAGACGAAAAAGATGCATCAGGGCCACCACGGCGCCAACCATCCGGTCAAGGACGAGACCACCGGCAAGGTGGAAATCACCTCGATGAACCACGGTTTCGCGGTGGACGAGACGACACTGCCGAAGCACGCGACGCAGACGCACATCTCGCTGTTCGACGGATCGAACTGCGGCATCGCGCTGACCGACAAGCCGGTGTTCTCGGTGCAGTATCACCCGGAAGCCTCACCCGGCCCGCGCGACTCGCACTACCTGTTCACGCGCTTTGCCGATCTGATGCGGGCGAAGAAGAAGGCGTGAGTAGTCGTCCCTGCGAAAGCAGGGACCCATAGCCCCTGACCTCGCTTGGGTCTTCAACGGCCGCACCAACCAATCAGCATCGACACGGCGTATGGGTCCCCGCGTGCGCGGGGACGACGATGGATGCTCGTCATTGCGAGTGAAGCGACGCCGTTCTTCGAACGGCTATGCCTCGCAATGACGTCCATGCCAATCCATGCTAGACGCGAGCGCAACGTTACGTGCAGCAGGGGCACCCCCATGACCGACATCATTCACATCAAGCGCCTCAACGCGCGGCCGGTCATCGCACCGATGAAGATGCCGCTGCAGACCAGCTCCGGCCCGGTCAGCTCCGCGCTGCTGGTGCTGGTCGATTGCGAAACGGATCAAGGCGTGCGCGGCCACGCTTACGTTTTCGCCTACACGCCACCGGCGCTCAAGGCGCTGACCGAGATGATCCGCGCGATGTCGGAGCTTTTGACCGGCGACGAGCTGATCCCTTACGAGATCGAGCGCAAGCTGACGCAGAAATTCGCGTTGCTCGGTCTCGCCGGTATCCAGCGGATTGCGCAGTCAGCGATCGACATGGCGGTTTGGGATGCGCTGGCGCGCACGCGCAATCTGCCGCTGGCGCGGCTGCTCGGCGGCACGCCCAAGCCGATCCGCGCCTACAATTCCAAGGGGCTCGGCATCATGCCGGCCGAGGCCGCGGCCGAGGAAGCGCTCAAGCTGATCGGCGAAGGCTTTCAGGCGACGAAAATCCGCATCGGCCGCGCGGACGCCAACGACGATCTGAAAACGGTGCGTGCGGTGCGCAAGGCGGTCGGCGACAGCGTGGCGCTGATGAGCGACTACAATCAGTCGCTGACGGTAACCGAAGCGATCCGCCGCTGCCAGATGCTCGACGGCGAAGGCCTGCACTGGATCGAGGAGCCGACCCGGCACGACGACTACGATGGATGCGCGCGCATCGCAGACGCGATCCGCACCCCGATCCAGATCGGCGAGAACTTCGACAGCGCCTTCGCGATGCGAACCTCGCTCGCGCATAATGCCAGCGATCTGGTGATGCCGGACGTGCAACGCATCGGCGGCGTCACCGGCTGGCTGCGCGCGGCGACGCTGGCTCATGCGGCCGGCGTCGAGATGTCGACGCATCTGTTCGCGGAGGTCAGCGCGCATCTGATGTGCGTGACGCCAACCGCGCACTGGCTGGAATACGTCGATTGGGCCGATGCGGTGCTGCAGCAGCCGCTGAGAATCAAGGACGGCCATGTGCTGCCGAGCGAGCAGCCGGGCAGCGGCATTGCGTGGGACGAGAAAGCGGTCGCGAAGTATCTCGCCTAGCTCGGGCGGGATCGGCCCAAAACAGCGCTCATACGCGGAAACCCCGCAAGATCCACACGGCGATCAGGCACACCACGAGCGTGACGGCGATCGGAAACGCCAGCGCGAGCAGAACAACGACCCAGTCGGAGCCGGTGATCCCGAATTGCCGGGCGAAGGCGAGAAACGTCTGAAAGGACAGGTAAGTCCAGAAGCCAACAATCAGGCCCCAGAAAATCGCAGCGACGAGCCACAAGCGAAACAGACCGCGCCCCCAGTTCATTGCCGATCGCCATACGCGCCGCTAGGTATAGGCCCACCGGGAGCCGATCATATTCTTGTTCTTGCATATTCTTGTTCTTGCCCCGGCTCGGCGACACAGCCATAGCGCGCGTTGAAGACGCGCGCAAACGCGCTTGTTGCACGCTGCATCGCGTCCAGGACAAGCAAAGTTCAGCGCACGTTGTCGCCCTCTTCGCGGCTGGCCTCGAACAGGAACCAGGTGCGCCGCTCGGTGGCGTCGATGAAGTTCTCCAGAATGCTGGTGGTGGCCGAGTCGTCGTGCTTGTCGGCGACTTCCCGCGCCTTGCGCATGTTGGCCGTCATCTTCTTGTTGTCTTCCATCAGTTCGCGCAGCATTTCGCGCGGCGGCACATAGGCGTCGTCGTTGTCTTCGATGGTCTGCAGCTTGGCGACGTGACCGATCGAGCGCAATGTCGTGCCGCCGATCTTGCGCACCCGCTCGGCGATCTCGTCGATCGAGCCGAAGATCGCGTCAGCCTGCTCGTCCAGCATCAGGTGATAGTCGCGAAAATGCCGGCCGCTGACGTGCCAATGGAAATTCTTGGTTTTCAGGTAGAGCGCAAAGGCGTCGGCGACCAGCGGATTGAGGGCCGCGGAAATATCCTTCACGGCCTCATTGGTCAGATCGGTCGGCGTATCGAGCGCCGGAGCGACGGTTTGGAGCTTTTTGACGGGTTTGTTCACGGGTTGACCTCTGGGTTACGCGATCGAGCTATTTGGGCTTCCAATTTCCAACCGCCGCCCGCAACATCGGGCATAACTCGCGGCGACGCGGAATTCCGGTCGAATGATGTTGCGCTAACGCACAAATATAGCTTGGGTTCCGCACGGGAACTATCGCGAACGCCGCATCAGGCATGCTGGATCGGGGCAATGCACGACTGGATCGATTATTACGATTCAACCCATACGATTTATGTCAGCCGCGAACACCGCGACGAGCATTTCCGGCTGATCGCGGACACCATCATCGGCTACATCTCGTCGCCCGACGCCACCGTTCTCGATTATGCCTGCGGCGAGGCGCTGTTCGCCGCGAAAGTGGCGGACGCCTGCGGCAAGCTCATTCTGGCCGAGCCCGCCCCCGGCGTGCGGGGCCGGCTGGTGGCGCGGTTTTCGCCGAACACCAAAATCCGCGTCCGCGCGCTCGACGAGCTGAAATATCTCGACGCCGCATCGATCGACCTCGCCGTGATGATCTCGGTCGCGCAGTACATGACGCCAAAGGAGTTCGGCGACGCCCTTGCCATGATGAAGCGGCTGTTGAAACCCACGGGACGTCTGGTGGTCGGCGATATCCTCGACCCGAAGGTCGGCACCCTGCCCGACGTGATGGCGCTGCTGCGCTTTGCGTCCGCGCACGGTTTTCTCAAGGACGCGCTGATCGGCCTGGTTCGCACGGCACTGTCCGATTACTGGACCCTGCGTCAGCAAATCGGGCTGCAGCGCTACAGCGAGCAGGACATGCTCGCGTTGCTCGGCGCCGCAGGTTTCGTGGCCACGCGCGCGCAGATCAATGTCGGGCACAATCCGTCACGCATGACCTTCGTGGCGCGTCACGCCTTCGAGCGCATGGAGCGATAGGCGGTCAATCAGGACCTGTAGCGCCGCGTTAAGGTTAATTCGGCAGGCAACAAACCACCTCTTTGTTCCCTTTCAGCTTGCGGTAACATGATCTTGGCCCAGTGGCGGAAAGAGACGACGCGGGAGCCGTGCAAGGCTCCTCATCCTGGTTCAAGTCCAGGCTGGGTCTCCAATCGACGACGTCCAGGATATCTCGCGGAAAATACTGACAAACCGGGCAAAAATGCCAGTTGATCGGCGGCTTTACACCCTTTTTTCCCCTTCCGATCTGGTCTAAAGACAGCCGCGCGCGAGGTCAGGCCCGCGCCTTGTTTGCAGGCGCGTGTTCTGATCGCAAAACCGGTATCCACTTTTGCGGAATACGCGACACGGGGACGCGCGAGTGGTCCCCTTTTTTGTGCCCGTGAGACTTGATGCCCAAACGCACAGACATATCGACGATCCTCATCATCGGCGCCGGCCCCATCGTGATCGGGCAGGCCTGCGAGTTCGACTATTCCGGCACGCAAGCGGTGAAAACCCTCAAGGAAGAGGGCTATCGCATCGTGCTGGTGAATTCGAACCCGGCCACGATCATGACCGATCCGGAACTGGCGGATGCGACCTACATCGAGCCGATCACGCCCGAAATCGTCGGCAAGATCATCGAGAAAGAGCGTCACGTCGTTCCCGGCGGCTTCGCGCTGCTGCCGACCATGGGCGGCCAGACCGCGCTGAACTGCGCGCTGTCGCTGCGCCGCCAGGGCACCCTCGAGCAATTCGACGTCGAGATGATCGGCGCAACCGCCGACGCCATCGACAAGGCGGAAGACCGCCAGCTTTTTCGCGAGGCCATGACCAGGATAGGGCTCGAGACGCCGCGATCGCGCCTCGCCAACGCCTCGGCTTTGAAGAAATCGTATCGCGACAAATATCTCGCCGACAAAGCCAAGCTGTCCGGCGACGCACTTGCCGAGATCGAACGGCAATGGGTTCTCGGCGAAAACGACCGGCGCAAGCGTTATCAGGAACATGCCCTCGGCGAAGCGCTGATGGCGCTGTCCGATATCGGGCTGCCCGCCATCATCCGCCCGTCGTTCACCATGGGCGGCACCGGCGGCGGCATTGCCTACAACAGGGAAGAGTTTCTCGACATCATCGAGCGCGGGCTCGATGCCTCGCCGACCAACGAAGTCCTGATCGAGGAAAGTGTGCTCGGGTGGAAAGAGTACGAGATGGAAGTGGTCCGCGACAAAAAGGACAACTGCATCATCGTCTGCTCGATCGAAAATCTCGATCCGATGGGCGTCCACACCGGCGATTCGATTACGGTGGCCCCCGCCCTGACGCTGACCGACAAGGAATACCAGATCATGCGCGACGCCTCGCTGGCGGTGCTGCGCGAGATCGGCGTCGAAACCGGCGGCTCCAACGTGCAGTTCGGCGTCAATCCGGCGGACGGCCGCATGGTCGTCATCGAAATGAACCCGCGCGTATCGCGCTCCTCCGCGCTGGCCTCGAAAGCGACCGGCTTTCCGATCGCGAAAGTCGCGGCGAAACTCGCGGTCGGCTACACGCTGGATGAAATCGCCAATGACATCACCGGCGGCGCCACGCCGGCGTCGTTCGAGCCGACCATCGATTATGTGGTCACGAAGATCCCACGTTTTGCGTTCGAGAAATTTCCCGGCGCCAGCCAGACACTGACGACGTCGATGAAGTCGGTCGGCGAGGTGATGGCGATCGGCCGCACCTTCCAGGAAAGCCTGCAAAAGGCGCTGCGCGGGCTGGAAACCGGCCTGACCGGTCTCGACGAGATCGAGATCGTCGGCCTCGGCAAGGACGACGACAAGAACGCGATCCGCGCCGCCCTCGGTACGCCGACCCCCGACCGTCTGCTGCAAGTCGCCCAAGCGATGCGGCTCGGCTGGTCGAACGAGGAGATCTTCGCATCGTGCAAGATCGATCCGTGGTTCCTGGCGCAGATGCGCGAGATCGTCGACATCGAAGACAAAGTACGCAGCCATGGCCTGCCCGGCCATGGGTTCGGCATGCGCACGCTGAAGGCGATGGGCTTCTCGGATGCGCGGCTCGCGGTGCTTGCCGGCAAGACCGAGACCGAGGTCAAGACGTTGCGCCGTTCGCTGGACGTGCGGCCGGTCTACAAGCGCATCGACACCTGCGCAGCCGAATTCGCCTCGCCCACAGCGTATATGTACTCGACCTACGAGGCGCCGTTCGCCGGTCCCGCCGCCGATGAAGCGGCTCCCTCGGACCGCAAGAAAGTCGTGATCCTCGGCGGCGGGCCGAACCGCATCGGCCAGGGCATCGAGTTCGATTACTGCTGCTGCCATGCCTGCTTCGCACTCAGCGACGCCGGATACGAGACCATCATGGTCAACTGCAATCCGGAAACCGTCTCGACCGATTACGACACCGCCGACCGCCTCTACTTCGAGCCGCTGACGGCCGAGGACGTGCTCGAGATCATCGATACAGAACGCAGCAACGGAACGCTGCACGGCGTGATCGTGCAGTTCGGCGGCCAGACGCCGCTGAAACTCGCCCGCGCACTGGAAGAAGCAGACGTGCCGATCCTCGGCACCTCGCCCGACGCCATCGATCTTGCTGAAGACCGCGACCGCTTCAAGCGCATCCTCGACAAGCTGCGTCTCAAGCAGCCCAAGAACGGCATCGCCTATTCGGTCGAACAGGCGCGGCTGATCGCCGGCGAACTCGGCTATCCGCTGGTGGTGCGTCCCTCCTATGTGCTCGGCGGCCGCGCGATGCAGATCATCCGCGAGGAAAACCAGCTCGGAGACTATCTGCTCGGCACATTGCCGGAGCTGGTGCCGGCTGACGTCAAGGCGCGTTATCCAAACGACAAGACCGGCCAGATCAACACCGTGCTCGGCAAGAACCCGTTGCTGTTCGACCGCTATCTGTCGGACGCCACCGAGATCGACGTCGATTGCCTGTGCGACGGCAAGGACACGTTCGTTGTCGGCATCATGGAGCACATCGAGGAAGCCGGCATTCACTCCGGCGATTCCGCCTGCTCTCTGCCGCCGCACTCGCTCGACCGGCCGATGATCGCCGAACTCGAGCGGCAGACGCGCGAACTCGCGCTCGGTCTTGACGTCGTCGGCCTGATGAACGTGCAATACGCCATCAAGGACGGCGACATCTACGTGCTCGAGGTCAATCCGCGCGCGTCACGCACGGTGCCGTTCGTAGCGAAGGTAATCGGCACGCCGGTCGCCAAGATCGCGGCGCGCATCATGGCCGGTGAGAAGCTCGCCGACTTCAAGCTCTCGTCGCGCGATCTGAAGCATGTCGGCGTCAAGGAATCGGTTTTTCCGTTCGCCCGTTTCCCCGGCGTCGATACGGTGCTCGGTCCGGAGATGAAATCGACCGGCGAAGTGATGGGAATCGATCGCTCGTTCGCGGTCGCGTTCGCCAAGAGCCAGCTCGGCGGCGGCACGCGCGTACCCCGCAAGGGCACGGTGTTCGTGTCGGTGCGCGAGGACGACAAGCATCGCATCATCGATGCGGTCAAGCTGCTTGCCTCCGTCGGCTTCAAGGTGATCGCGACATCCGGCACTCAGCGCTTCCTCGCCGACAACGGCGTGCCGACCGAGAAGGTCAACAAGGTGCTGGAGGGCCGTCCGCATATTGTCGATGCGATCACCAACGGCGACGTTCAGCTTGTCTTCAATACCACCGAGGGTCCGCAGGCCTTGGCCGACAGCCGCTCGCTGCGGCGGGCCGCCCTCTTGCATAAGGTGCCGTACTACACCACTCTTTCCGGCGCAGTCGCGGCTGCGCAGGGGATCAAGGCCTACCTCGGCGGCGATCTCGAAGTCCGCACCTTGCAGAGCTACTTTGCCGAGCGGTGACGGAGAGGCCTGACAAGCCTCTGAGAACTAACAAAAAAACCGACCTGCGCGAGCTGGAACCAGCCGGTAGGCCGATGCGTTTGTGACGGGGTTTTGACCGGCTCACCCCCCCATGAGACTGTTATGATTGCAGCCAGCGACGGCTGGCGAATGCGAAGGACGGCGAGGACATGATTGAGAAAGTACCGATGACCATTACGGGGCATGCTGCGCTCGAAGTCGAGCTGAAGCAGCGCCAATCGGTCGATCGTCCGCGCATCATCGAGGCGATCGCAGAAGCGCGCGCCCATGGCGACCTCTCCGAAAATGCCGAATATCACGCCGCCAAGGAAGCGCAGTCGCACAATGAGGGCCGCATCGCGGAGCTCGAGGACAAGCTCGCGCGCTCCGATATCATTGATGTCACCAAACTATCCGGCGACACCATCAAGTTCGGCGCTACCGTCACGCTGATCGACGAGGATACCGAGAAGAAGGCCGTGTGGCAGATCGTCGGCGAAACCGAAGCCGACGCCAAGAAAGGCCGCATCTCGATCACCTCGCCGCTGGCACGCGCGCTGATCGGCAAGAAAAAGGGCGCGACCGTCGAGGTCGTGGCGCCGGGCGGAGCCAAGGCCTACGAGATCACCAAGGTCGAGTGGAAGTAAGAATTTCCACAGTCGTCCCTGCAACGCATTTAGCCTCGTCATGCCCGGGCTTGACCCGGGCATCCAACTATAAGGCAAAGAAGCTGGATTGCCGGATCAAGTCCGGCAATGACGAGAACAAATTCATCGCGTGTTTATAACCGTTCTTCATTGCATC
This sequence comes from Hyphomicrobiales bacterium, assembly GCA_021732215.1. GTDB lineage: Bacteria > Pseudomonadota > Alphaproteobacteria > Rhizobiales > Xanthobacteraceae > SG-bin9. The sequence continues at coordinate 13,393 of JAKFVL010000004.1, read as the reverse complement.
CCCGTTCCCGCGATGCCAAAGGTCGTTCCGCAACTTCACGGGGGACACTCATCCATGAACTTCGATCGTATGCTTGCGCCGATGCAACCGCTGTTTTTGAGCGTTTTGCGAATCGTGATGGGCCTGCTGTTTCTTCACTACGGCATCGCCAAGTTCTTCAAGTTTCCAGTGGTGCCGTTCTTCGCCAAGCTCACTAACCTGCAAATCGTCGCGGGCTCGCTTGAGTTCGCCGGCGGCATTCTGCTGATCGTCGGACTGTTCACGCGACCCGTGGCTTTCATTCTGTCGGGGCTGATGGCGTTCGCGTATTTTCTCGGTCATGGCCTGCGAAACGGCTTGTCCGAGACGACTTTTCTGCCGATCGCGAATGGCGGCGTCTCTGCCTTGATCTTCTGCTTCGTCTGTCTTTATCTCGCAGCCGCAGGCGGCGGACCGCTCAGCCTTGACGCAATCGTGCGCCGGAGGGCGTGACAGGAATATCAACGGCGACATTCAACAACGTCGTCGTCCCTGCGAACGCAGGGACCCATACGCCGTATCCTCTGGATAGCTCGCGGTGCATGGGTTCCGGGTCTCGCTTCACTCGGCCGGGACGACGGGCTGGAGCTCAGCGCGCCTTCATCTCCAGCGGCACGGCAGGCTCGTTCTTGGAGTTGTGCAGCACCAGCGAGGTGCGGACGTTGCGCACATGCGGCGCGGCGGTGAGGTGCGACACGAAGTCCTGAAATTTTGCCATGTCTGGCGCCACGCATTTCAAAATGAAATCGACTTCGCCGGACAGCATCCAGCATTCGCGAACCATCGGCTCGTTGCGCACGAAATCCTCGAACGCCTTGAGATCGGCTTCCGCCTGGCTCGACAAATGGACCGATGCGAACACCGTGACCTCGAATCCGAGCAGTCGCGGCTCCAGCAGCCCGCGGTAGCCCTGGATGTAGCCCGCTTCCTCCAGCGCGCGCACGCGGCGCAGGCAGGGCGGCGGCGAAATTCCCACCCGCTTGGCAAGATCGACATTGGTGATCCGGCCGTCTGCCTGAATCTCCCGGAGAATCTGGAGATCGATCCGGTCGAGGCTCTTCGACACGTCTGCTTTCCTCGATTTGTCCTGCAATGCAGCGACGATTTCCACGTCATACCGCGATGCATCAGTTTGCGCAATTTTATTGCGCGAATTGAAATTGCCGGGCCAAGAAATTCCGGGAGGTATGGATTGCGTATCTTGCATAGCTCTCCGAAAGGCTTAGATTTGCAGCGAGACTTTTCACTCATCAGCCCTGTGTTCGCCGGCCGTTTTCCCGCCGCGCCGCTGATCCGACATGCTCACGACAGAGATCTGCCAAAGAGTTCGCCATGGCCGCCCCCATTCACTCCAAAGTCGTCATCATCGGCTCAGGTCCGGCCGGATACACTGCCGCGATCTATGCCGCGCGCGCCATGCTTGAGCCGGTCCTGATCCAGGGCATACAGCCCGGCGGCCAGCTCACCATCACAACGGACGTGGAGAACTATCCGGGCTTCGCCGATGTGATCCAGGGCCCATGGCTGATGGAGCAGATGCAGAAGCAGGCGGAGCACGTCGGCACGAAAATCGTCACAGACTACGTCAACACGCTCGATCTCGGCCAACGCCCGTTCCGCATCGTCTGCGACAGCGGCGACGTCTACATCGCAGAGTCCGTGATTCTCGCCACCGGCGCACAGGCGCGATGGCTCGGCATCGAATCGGAAGAAAAATACAAGGGGTTCGGCGTTTCGGCCTGCGCCACCTGCGACGGGTTCTTCTATCGCGGCAAGAACGTGGTCGTGGTCGGCGGCGGCAACACCGCCGTCGAAGAAGCGCTGTTCCTGACCAACTTCGCCTCGAAGGTGACGGTGGTTCATCGCCGCGACAGCTTCCGCGCCGAACGCATCCTGCAGGATCGCCTGTTCAAGCATCCCAAGATCGAGGTGATCTGGGATTCGGCGATCGATGAAATCATCGGCAGTGACAATCCGTCGAAGGTCACCCATGCGCGGATCAAGAACGTCAAGACCGGCGCGCTCACCGAGCTTGCGGCCGACGGCGTATTCATCGCGATCGGCCACGCGCCGGCGACCGAACTCGTCAAAGGCCAGTTGAAACTGAAGCCGAGCGGCTACGTCGAGATCGCGCCGCACTCCACCGCGACGTCGGTCGAGGGCGTGTTCGCGGCGGGCGACGTCGCCGACGAAACCTACCGGCAGGCCGTCACCGCGGCCGGTCTCGGCTGCATTGCGGCGCTTGAGGCCGAACGTTTTCTGCACGTCGCCGTCAATGAGCGGGCCGCAGCGGAGTAATCATGCCTCGAAGCCGGGACGGTTTTAACGACATGGACTGGGACAAGCTGAAGGTTTTTCATGCGGCCGCGGAGGCCGGCAGCTTTACCCATGCCGGCGAACAGCTTGGACTGTCGCAATCGGCGGTCTCGCGGCAGGTCAGCGCGCTCGAGCAGGAATTGTCGGTGTCGCTGTTTCACCGCCATGCCCGCGGCCTTATCCTGACCGAGCAGGGCGACCTGCTGTTTCGCACCGCGCACGACGTCTTCATGCAATTGCAGGCGGCGCGCGCCAAGCTCACCGACAGCCGCGAGCGGCCGAGCGGCGACCTGAAGGTCACCACCACGCCGGGACTGGGCATCAACTGGCTGATCCCGCGGCTCGGCGAATTCACCTCGCTCTATCCGGAAATTCGCGTGCAGCTGATGGTGACGGACGAAGAACTCGATCTGTCGATGCGCGAGGCAGACGTTGCGATCCGCACCCGCAAGCCGACGCAGCCGGACCTGATCCAGCGCAAGCTGTTCTCGCTCGGCTTCCATGCCTACTGCTCGCCGGACTATGCCAAGCGGTTCGGCACCCCGCGCACGCTGGAAGAGCTCGACAATCACAAGATCATCGTGCTCAGCGATATGCAGGTGCCGCAGCATCTGCAAAACCGCAATTGGCTGATCGAGGCTGGCCGCAACGGCACCGCGCGAGATCCCTATTTCAAGGTCAACAATATCCTCGGCCTGGTGCGCGCCTGCCAGCAGGGTCTCGGCGTCGCTGCGCTGCCGGATTATCTGGTCGAGGACAGCAACCAGCTCGTGCAGTTGTTCGGGGAATCGGATTCGATCCAGCTCGATACGTATTTCGTCTATCCCGAAGAATTGAAGTCGGTGGCGCGCGTACAGGTGTTCCGCGACTTCGTCGTCAGCAAGGCGCAGCGCTGGCCGTCGTAACGCCGCTGTGACGGCCCCCGCCACCCGCATGACTGACATGCGGCTCGGGTGGTTGATGCACACCGCAGCCGCGGCCCATAATGCTTTCACACTGAGATTTCGCGCCGCTCATTGTCCCCCTCCTCCAGCGGCGCGGGAATCCAGGGACCTCTTGGAAGGTGATTGTGTCGGCCTCTTGTGGCCAAAAACTATCCAGCCGGGCTCTCGCGAGCCCGGCTTTTTTCTTTTGGTTCTTTTGCCCGATTTTCCTTGCCCGATTTTCCTTGCCCGATCCCGCTGGACACCCTCCGAACGATGCAGGACAACAAAAAACGCGCATTCGATTTTGCGCGTTATTCTGTCGCGGACGATGGCCGGGCCTGTCATATACAGGCCGGCTTCACATCATTGTTACGCAGCCTGCTTGTGCATCGCGCCAGTCGATGAGGCCGAGCCGCGGATCGCCTTGATCGAACGCTCGATCGCCGACCACAGCCGGCTGATCTCCGACGCGGCGCGTCCTTCGGCGAAATACTCCTTCGCGCCCTCGCCGTGAGCGAGCGCGAGAATGAGGTCGGCGCGATTGGTCACCTGTCCGCCCCAGACCGGAGCGCGGAATTTGGCCAAAGCCTCGCGGGCGAGCCGGACCAGCCTGCTTTCGATATTGTCGCGCATCGCGGGCGCGCCGTTGATGACCACCGCATAGGGCCTGCGGGCCGAACGGCACATGGCAACGGTTTCCTGCACCGCATTGATGTCGAAAATTCCCGGACGAGCCGGAATCACCACCAGCGTCGCATTGCGGATGGCATCCTCGACCACCGCCGACATGGTCGGGGGCGTATCGATGAAGACGGTGTCATAGCCATCGCGCTTCGCGGCGGCGACGATCTCGCTCACCGAGCGGACAGCCTGGCGAATCGGCGGCTCGTCGGTACCGCGGAGCTTCTGCCAAAGCGTCAGCGAGCCTTGCGGATCGGCATCGACCAGCAAGCAAGGCCTCGATGTCTTGTGAACGTGAGCTGCGAGATGTGCGGCGAGCGTACTCTTCCCCGAGCCACCCTTACGCGACGCAAAAACAATAATGTTCATGGCTTAGCCTCCAGATTGACTCTGATGGCGAAAATGAATCAGTTCGCTGATTCGTAAAAGAAAAATTATCGGTACAATCGTCTTGCACTCTTTTTGTGAATCAATTCCGCAACAGTTGCTTCCCGAACACAACATTTCGACCGACCCGCAGAAGTTCCCGCGGCGATTTGCGGTGGCGCAGCGAAATTGCGGCGAATGACCCGGACAAATCGAAAACGAAACGTGGCAACGGGCGGGCAAACAAAAAGGCCGGCGCGAGGCCGGCCTTTCTCATTGATTCGTCGGTTGTGACGATTTGACTCAGAACAGGCCGCCGAGCTTGTAGTTCAAGCCCATGCGGACGATGTGACCATCGTTCTGGAAGCGCGAGTTGTAGCCCGGGCCACCGGCGGCGGCAGGACCAGCAATGTTGAGGACAGGAACGGTGTTGTCGCCCAGGTCGTAATACAGGTATTCGGCCTTCAGGCTCCAGCCCGGCGCGAACGCATGCTCGATGCCGCCGCCAACCGTATAGCCGGTGTCAGTACGGTTACGTCTCCCAACGAACTGGGTCGCGAAACCGGGAGCAACGCCGGTGAATGTTGCCGCGTTGGTGACATCGCCATAGGCGAGACCGCCCGTGGCGTAGATCAAGCTACGATCAAAGGAATAGCCAAGGCGGCCACGAACGGTGCCGAAATATTCCATTTGGGTCGTGAAGAGGTTGTTGCGGGTGCCAGCGGCCGTTCCGTTGGGACCAGCCACAGCGAGAGTGGTCTGCGCATTCACCGTGTCACGGATGTCCGAGTACTGAATGTCAGCCTCGATACCCAAGACCCAGCTCGGAGCGAGCTGCCAGTTGTAGCCAATCTGGCCACCACCGACGAACCCGTCGCGATCCAGACGAACGCGGGGCGGACGAGCAAGGTCGGCAACAGCATTCACGTTCGCAACGCCAATGCCCGTCGTTCTGACATCGCTGTCGTTGCCGAAGCCGTAGCCAGCGTTCACGCCGACGTAAAAGCCAGTCCAGCTGAAAACCGGCGGCGGAACGAACGCTGGAGCCTTACGCGGCAGATCGGCAGTAAGCGCCGGTGTTGCGAACGCGGTGCCGGCCAGCAGGGCCGCAAAAAGCACCTTCTTCATTTTTCATATTCTCCATGAGCGATTGTGATGAGTGAAAGCAAATGTTCAATCTGGGAATGAACCTACACGCAGCGCGGGAAAAAGCTGTCTCCCAAAGGCCACGCATGGTCTCTCGATGCAAAGCGGCCCGATAAAACAAAGGTTCCATCGTCAACCGAATCGTAACAAATGCTGGAAATAGCTGCAGCGCAGAGACTTCTTTCATCGCACAGCGCGCGATCCGTTCACGGAATCGTGTGGCAATTTTTGCCTGCGGCAACTGAACGCAGATTGAAACTTTTTGAAACGGTCCCGTACACCCGCTTTTGTCGCCGCTGTGTGCTGTTTTAGACAGAGCGATCCGGCTCGGCGCGCACCGCCAGCACCTTGTCGATCCTCCTGCCATCGAGATCCACGATCTCGAAACGCCAGCCCTCGACGACAATCGTGTCGGCCACCTCGGGTATCGTGCCGAATTGCTGAAGCAGAAAACCCGCGAAAGTCTCGTAAGGAAACGACACAGGAAGCGCAATGTTCAGCCGATGCGCAAACTCTGCGGCCGGCATCCATCCGGCGATCAATAGCGAACCGTCACCGCGCTCCACAACGGCTGCCTCGGCGGGACCTTCTTCGGTGTGAAAACTTCCGACGATGGATTCGAGAATATCGGCGCTGGTGACGACGCCCTGAAAACTGCCGTACTCGTCGTGGACCAGTCCCATGTGCACGGGCGAGTCCCTCAGGATCGCCACGACGTCGCGCGCATCGACCGTTTCGGGAATGATCGGCGCCTCGCGCACCAGTTCGCGAATGTCGGGCGTCGCGCCCGCGAGATACACATCCAGCATATCCTTGGCCTGCACGATGCCGAGCGTCTCGCCCCCGTCGAACACCGGAAGCCGCGAATGCGAACTGGTGGTGAACGCGGCGCGAATGGTCCGCGCGTCGTCGCGCAGATCGATCGAACTGACCTCGTGGCGCGGCGTCATCACGGCGCGAACCGGCAGATCGCCGAGCCGCATCACGCCTGCGATCATCTCCTTTTCGCCGGGCTCGAGAACTCCCGCATTCTCGGCCTCGACGACGAGCGTGCGGATTTCGTCCTCACTGACTTTTTCTTCCGCGTCGCGGCGATGGCCAAGCAACCACAGCAGGCCTTTTCCGGAGTGATCGAGCAGCCAAACCAGCGGCGACGAAACCTTCGACAGCAGCACCATCGCCGGCGCGACCCGGACTGCCACAGCTTCCGGATCGCGCAAGGCGATCTGCTTTGGCACCAGTTCTCCCACGATCAGCGAAGCGTAGGTGATCAGCGAAACCACGACTCCGACGCCGACAGCATCGGAGAGGCCTTGGGACATGCCGAACGTCGCCAGCCATGCGGAGAGCCGGGCGCCGAGCGTCGCGCCGGAGAATGCGCCCGACAGCACGCCGACCAGCGTGATGCCGATTTGCACGGTGGAGAGAAACTTGCCGGGATCGGATGCCAGCGCCAGCGCGCGGCGCGATCCGGTGACGCCCTTTTCAACAAGCCCGGCCAGACGGGCCGGTCTGGAGGAAACGATGGCCAGTTCGGACATCGCCAGAAGACCATTGATGACGATCAGGACCGTGACGATCCCGAGTTCGAGAGACAACACGCTAAAGCCTTTTGCAGGAGCAACCGGACGAATGCAGCCGTCGCTGCGCCACTATCGCATCGGCGCGAGACGCACACCAGCCGCAGCAATGATGGACAGCGTTCCGGCGAGAAGGACATTTCTGTGAAAGTGGTACAGTTGGGTGGGCTCGAACCACCGACCTCCTGTTCCACAGACAGGCGCTCTAACCAACTGAGCTACAACTGCATCTTCAAGCGCTGACACGAAGGCGATCTGCCTTGGTTAGCGGCTCCATCCGGCGCGTTCAATGCGGGTCGGACGAAACCTCAAAAGCCGTCGAAAACGGCTTGCGCGGGCCGGAAACTATGAGCAACGCCAGCCTTTTGCAAGGCTGGCGCTGAAAGCATCGTTCAAGACCGAAACGCACTGAATCGGCGGTTCAACCGATCTTGAAGGCTTTCGTCGCCGATGCCTTGATCGGCTCGACGGTATCGGTCGCGATCTTCTGCGACAGCTCGGCCAGCTCCTTGGTCTGCGCGGTCAAGGTCTGGAACGACTTCTGCGCGAACGACGACCAGAGTTCGAACGCCGCGGTGACCGATTTCACGCCGGCCAGTTCATGAGCGAAGTCGAACGCCGCTTCGGTGTTGGATTTGGTCAGATCGAGAACCTTCGCGGTGTAGGTGCTCGCGCCCTTGCTGGCGGACTGGCAGGCAGCCTCGATGGCGCCGTTGCCGTTTTCGGCGGCTTCCTTGAACTTGGCGTAGCCTTCGCGGGCCTGCGACACGCCCGTCTCGGCGAAGGCGCGAATGGACTCCGGCACCTGCAGCGGAATGACGGGAGCAGTGAAAGCGCCGTTGGCATTGGTCATGATCTGATCCTTGTGATCGGCCTCGAGGGGCGAAATTGGGCTTTTGCGGGTGAGCGTCTGGCCCGATCGCATCAACAATCCGGCGCTGAACTCAATCACTCTACCACAGCTATTGTGCGACGCAACAAATTGTTGCGCCGCAGTTCACTTCACGGGTTTCAGGATCAAGGCCTGTCCGGAGCCAATGGCACAGGCAGTCCGGCCTGAAGTCAGCCGTCCTCAGTTCTTGCCTCAGGTCTTGGGCTTGGCCGCATCCATCGCGGCGCGGCTGACAGCCTGCGTCATCTCGCTCGCCTGTTCGGCAAGATTGCGCATTTGCGTCTGCACGTACTCGCTGTGAATGCGCATGATGTCGGACAGGTCCCTAGCCTGGAGCAGCTTTTGCGCGTGGTCGAGCGAGGCTGACACATTCTTTTCGGCGAACGACATCGCTTTGGTGCTGATGTCCTTGGCGTTGGCGCGGGCGGCCTCGCCGTGACTTTCAAGCGTGCTGGCAGCCTGCTGGGCGCCGCTCAGAAACTTCTCGAAAGCCTTGCGGGCCTGCTCGAAGCCAGCTTCCGCCATTGAACGCATATCCTTGGGAATGTCGTTGGAATCCATTTCGCTCTCCTGTGCGGTGTGGCGTGATATGAGGTTGAGATCGGTCATTCTCGCGATGACCTGTGCATGCCGGATCTTGAGGCCTCGCTGATGGCAGTTGGCCAGGTGTGAGCCGTTCGCGTCCGCCCGGCTAAACACCCCGGACAATGGAACCATCGTGACCCGTCGGGAATCTTTTGCAACTGTCCAATCCCGCATCGGCGAATTGGTTCGGCAAAAAGCCATCAAGTTAAGGTTATTCCGTCTTTTGTCCGGGACAGGTTCCTCAGGCGTGGACCCCACGGCCCGCGAGATAATACTGTTCCAGCCATGATCGGCGACGTCGCACAGCATCTGAAATACCTGCGCATCGCGCGCATCGCGGAGTGCGCCCTGAGCGCAATGCCCGCTTGGCTGTGGTCGGGTGACGGCATCCACCTGCTGTGGGTGAATGCAGCCGCGGCGCGTGCGCTCGGATTGCCGGCCTCAACCTTGACCGGCGCTGATCCGCTCAGGCCAGCCGATCCGCATCGCCGTCAAGCGATGCAGGTGGCGCGGCGCGTCACCGCCTTGAACGACGTCCGTCTGGAACGGTTGCCCGGCTTCGGCGCGGCGCTCGGCGGTCTGACGACGCTCGCCTGCACGCGGCTGCCGCTCGACGGCGGCGACACAGGCCTTCTTCTGATATCGGCGAGTGCTGCAACCCCGATACCGTTCGAACGGCGATTGCATGCCCTGATCGACGCCATCGATCTGCCTGTCATTGCATTCGCGCCGGACAACCACGTCGTGGCCAAGAACACTGCTGCGGCCGAGTGGCGCTTCACGTCCGAACTGCAGGCCGATCCGGCGTTGCTGTTCCTGACCGGCGGCGCGTTTGAAAGCGGACATGCATTGGGCGATCTTGCCACTGGAAATGCAGAGATTTTCCGGGTCGGCACGGGTGGTGAGGCGACGCTTGTTGCCGTGGTTGTCCCCAGCCCCGCTTGCGCTGCAGCATCGAATGTCGCTACCCATGCAGATCGGTCAGCGGCCGGGGCGATTCCCGAGCCGCCCATTGTGCCAGATCATCTGGAGCAGGCCCCTCTGGAGCCGAGCCGTTTCGAGCGGACCCATTCGAACATCGCGTTGCCAAAGTTTGAGACTGAACCGCCGTCACCAGAGGAGACGGAGCCGCCGATGTCCGCATTCGAGCCGCCAGCGACACCGGCCGATCCGATCCCAGTTTCCCTGGACCGGATTGTTTCGGCAGCAGTCGCGCCCTCGCCTCGCAAATTGCCACTGCGCTTCATGTGGCGGACCGATGCTGATGGACATTTCGAACTCCAGTCCGACGAGTTCGCACGCCTGATCGGCCCGCGCGCGGCGGTAACGCTCGGTCGTCCGTGGCGCGAGCTGGCGTCGCAATTCAATCTCGATCCGCAGGGCCGCGTCGCGAGTGCGATCGACTCCAGGTCCACACTGAACAGCATCGCGATCGACTGGCCGGTCGACGACGCACAGATGCAACTGCCTGTCGAACTGTCCGGTGTGCCGTTCCATGACGGCGCACGGCAGTTCGCCGGCTATCGCGGCTTCGGCCTGGTTCGCGATCTCGACGCGCTCTCGCGTCTCGATGCACTTCGTGCGATCCCTCCGGCGCAGGACAATGTTGTGCCCTCGGTCACGCCGGACCAGCCAGTGATGGTTGGCGACGCTGGCGTCGGCAAGGAGGCTCCCGTCATGCAAGACGCGGAACCAGCGCATCCGCCCGAGCCGACATACGAACAACCCGAGCCCGCTGCTGTTGCGCATCCCAACGTCGTGCCGTTTCGCTCGCCGCAGCAGGATCATCGCCCGACGCTGACGCCGGTCGAGAACTCGGCCTTCAACGAATTGGCGCGGCAGCTTTCGGCCCGTCTCGACGACAACGGCCCGGTCCAGCCGGACGACACGGCCACCGCGCCGCCCGACAATCAACCGGAACGGCTTGAATACGATCCGGCGCTAACCGAAACGCCGGGTTGGCTCGCGCCGGCTGCGCAGATGCCGAAGGGACATTCGCACACCGATCTCGCGGTGCTCGACCGGATTTCGGCAGGCGTACTGATCTACCGGCTCGACCGGCTGCTCTATGCCAATCGCACCTTCCTCGACCAGATCGGGTATCCGGACCTGCAATCGCTCAATGACGCCGGCGGCCTCGATGCATTGTACGTCGAGCCCGGTGTCTCCGCCGCCAGCAGCACATCGGACACCGGAACGCCGGTGCGTATTTCAGCGCCGCAACGCGGCGAGCGGCCCGTCGAGGCCGCGCTCCACACCATCATGTGGGACAACGAGCAGGCGATGGCGCTGATCTGCAGCGGGGTCGCAAGCGCCACGCAGGCGTTGGCCGCTGCGGCGGTGCCCGCGGATGATATCAGACCGGACAGCATCGGCCCTGCTCAACACGCCGCGCAGGAAGAGACACACCAGCTCCGCCAGATTCTCGATGCGATGCCGGACGCCGTGCTTGTGCTCGGTGACGGCGGCCATTTGCAGGCGGCCAATCGCACAGCGCGCGAGATGTTCGGCCTCGATACGGCCGTCTCGAACCCGCGCGCATTCGGCGATTTGTTCGCACCGGAAAACCGCACCGCGATACAGGACGCTATCGAAGCGGTCCGGCATGGCGGCGCGGAGCGCAGCCGCGAGGTGCTGGCGCACCGCCCTGACGGCAGCCTTGTCGCGCTATCGATGACGCTCAACCGCACCGCCGGCAGCGAACCCGCCACCTTTGCAGTCCTGCGCGACCTCACGCTGGCAAAGACAACCGAGGCGCAATTGCTCGGCGCGCAGCGGCAGGCCGATCGCGCGGCCAGCGTGAAGGCCGACGTGCTGGCGCGGATCAGCCACGAAATCCGCACCCCGCTCAATTCGATCATCGGATTCGCCGACGTGATGATTGGCGAGCGCTTCGGTGCCCTCGGCAACGAACGCTATGTCGAGTACCTGAAGGATATCCGCGCCTCCGGCGAGCGGGTGATCGCCATCATCAATGACATGCTCGATCTCTCGCACATCGAAACCGGCAAGCTCGATCTCACGCTGGCGAACCAGAACCTCAACAGCCTGGTGGAGCAATGCGTCGGCGTGATGCAGCCGCAGGCCAATCGCGAGCGTATCATCATTCGCACGTCGCTGGCGCGGGGATTGCCATGGGTGATGGCCGATGCGCGCGCGCTGCGCCAGATCGCCATGAACCTGATCGGCAATTCGATCCACCTCGCCAATGCCGGCGGTCAGGTGATCGTCTCTACTGCGCTGACCGACTTCGGCGACGTGGTGCTGCGCGTTCGCGATACCGGCCAGGGATTGAACGACAACGAGATGGCGGCGGCACTGGCGCCATTCCGTGCGCCGGTGTCGCGCGATGACGTGACGCCCGGCAATTCGGGCGTCAGCCTGTCGCTGACCAAGGCGCTGGTCGAAGCCAACCGCGCTCATTTCCAGATCAGGAGTTCGCCGCAGGCCGGCACTCTGATCGAGGTGCGGTTTCCCGGCACCGCTGCGCGTGTCAGCTCGAACTAATCGAGACAACAAACTTCGTCATTGCGAGGAGCGCTTTTGCGCGACGAAGGAAACCAGCCGCCCTGCTTTGGCCTCCGGATTGCTCCATCGCCTTGCTCCTCACGATGACGATCGCGCGGATCGTGCGAGGCTCTGATCTCTTTGGAATCGATCTAAAGATAAAGCTGGAATTGCTCTAAAACGCTGCTTTCAGCGCCTTTGACGCATCGGCTTTGGTGAGCGGTGCGTTACAGATGCACACGCTTGGCAGCGCCAGCCGCTTCCGTCTTTCAACGCTTTTTTTCGGAGTTCTTAATGTCCGGGTTTCGCACGATCGCTGCGCGCTCCGCTGCCCTCGTTTGTCTGCTCTCGCTGGGTGCGCCACAGGCGCTTGCTCAGGGCGGCGATGTCAATGTCTACACCTATCGCGAGACCAAGCTGATCCAGCCGTTGTTTGACGCCTTCACCAAAGAAACCGGCGTGAAGGTCAACGTCACCTCGGCAAGTTCGGGTCTCGAGCAGCGCATCAAGGCCGAAGGCAAGGATTCGCCGGCCGACATTCTGCTGACCGTCGATATCGGACGCATCGACGACGCCGTGAAAGCCGAGATCACCCAGCCAATCGAGTCGGCGGTTATCGACAAGGTTGTGCCGGCGCAATATCGCGATCCGGACAAACACTGGCACGGCATCTCGATGCGCGCCCGCGTCATTTACGCCTCGAAGGAGCGCGTGAAGCAGGACGCGATCACTTATGAAGAGCTCGCCGACCCGAAGTGGAAGGGCAAGATCTGCATCCGCTCCGGCCAGCACATCTACAACAATGCGCTGTTCGCAGCTTTCATCGCCCGCTATGGCGAGGACAAGGCCGAGCTCTGGCTGAAGGGCGTGAAGGCCAATCTCGCGCAGAAGCCCTCCGGCGGCGACCGCGAAACCGCGCGGGACGTTGCGGCGGGCAAGTGCGACATCGGCATCGGCAATACCTACTACTGGGCGCTGATGAACGACAAGGAAGCCGACAAGAAGCCGTGGGCAGAAGCAACCAAGGTGATCCTGCCAACGTTCGCCGGAGGCGGCACCCACGTCAACCTGTCGGGCGTTCTGCTGATGAAGAGTGCGCCGAACAAGGCCAACGCCATGAAGCTGATCGACTGGCTGGCCGGCGAACAGGCCCAGCAAATCTATGCCGACTCCAACTACGAGTATCCGGTACGCGCGGGCATCGCGGTGAACCCGACAATTGCAGGCTATGGCAAGCTAAACGCGGACTCGCTGCCGCTCGCCAGGATCGCGGCGAGCCGCAAGGCAGCATCCACGCTGGTCGACAAGGTCGGCTTTGACAACTGAGGTTATCGCCTTCTTGGCAACATCACTGTCAACACTCGTGCCCCCCACCC
>JAKFVL010000009.1 GCA_021732215.1 Hyphomicrobiales bacterium | reverse complement strand
GCCTCATGTTCCTTGATCATCCCGATGATCTGCGCCTCGGTAAAACGGCTTTTCCTCATCTCGTCTGCTCCTTCTCAGGTTGGGCAGACTCTACATCACAGCGAGGGAACTTCCGGGGGGCAGGTCAACCTCGCTTGCCGCTACATCGACGCTGGTGACAGTCTCGAGCATCACGGTCTGGTTTGAACGGCCGCGAACGATGCTGCGGATCGGCGCCGCGATGTCGGCAGGCGACAACCCGGCGGTGGCGACCTGATACAGCAGCGGCTGAAACAGATGATAGTTGTGGCGGTCGATGACGGTGACTTCGAACGGTTTGCTTGCAAGCGCCTTTGCGGCAGACAATCCGCCAAAACCCGCCCCGACAATCACGACGTGTGGGTTTCGCTCGGTTGCTTTGGCTTTCGCCATCGTCTGTCTCCGGGTGGTAATGTTGCGGCGTTGCACCATCATCGTCACCGGGGGCATTCAAGTCCAGCGCAAAGCCCATAGACCCCGTCTATTGCTTTCATCGCGATATGGCATTTCAACGCCGTCTGCTTCTGGAGCTTGATGCTGCCAGGATTTTTCACGCCTTGGCATGCCAAACGCAGGAGCGCGACTATGTCATTCACCGGCTTGCTCGATCGCGGACGTCACTTCGCGGAGCAAATTCCCTCTGGCTTGATCGCCCTCGTCACGCGCCTTGCCGTGGCAAGCGTGTTCTGGCGTTCGGGTCAGACCAAAGTATCCGGCTTTCATCTTCGCGAAGAGACCTTCGTACTGTTTCGGGAGGAGTACAAGGTGCCGCTGCTGTCACCGGAGACGGCGGCTTATGTCACAACGGTCGCCGAACACCTGTTTCCGTTGCTGCTGTTTGTTGGCCTGGCATCGCGGCTCTCGGCACTTGGCTTGCTTGGCATGACCGCGGTGATCGAGATCTTCGTCTATCCCGGCGCTTGGCCGGAGCATGCTCTGTGGGCAGCCTTGCTGCTGTCGATCGTCGCACGCGGGCCGGGGGCGATCTCGCTGGACCATCTGATCTGGACCCACAATCAGCCGCGTATCGCTTTCGCCCGCTAACCGTCGTCCTCCCTCGACTTGATGCTCGGTCTCGGCCGGGCATTTTTCTCTCGTGGGATGGCCGCGAAACTAGCGTCGGAAAGCCGTGACGATACATGCCTCGATCAAAATCGAGAGGTTAAGCGGCAGGTTGAAGTCGCCCGCTGTTTCAATGGCCTTGCCGACGGCATCCAAGAGCGTCAGGCCGCTTGCAAGCGCTGTCAGAAATGCGAAGCCGCCGGGAGGCAGCCTGCGCACGTGAACTTCAAGAAAGGGGCGGGCGATCATGGCAGCCTCGGCGCCCCAGGCCCGGAGGGCGGTCTCCACCGGACGACCGGCTTGATGAGCCTGCCACACCGAGACGATGGGAAATCGCGAACTCAAGAGCGATACCGAGGGATGCAGCTCGATGCGCAACTCGTCTAGATGCTCGGCCGGAATTGCCGCGAACTGCTCTGCTGTGACGGGTTCCATATCGGCGGCGTGATAGGACCGGCCGCGTGCCAACTCCAGTTGCGCGATATCGGCGAGATAACGAAAACAGCCGGCGCTGCCCAGTTTTTTCACAAACTCCGGAAAGCCCTCACCGTATCCCATCAAGACAGGAGAACGTGGCGGATGGGCTGCAAGAAATGCGCGGCCAGCATTGAAAAAGGACTCATCGCCCGCGAGCGCCCGGACCACAGGAAAGCGTGCCGCAAGCACGGCGAGCAGGCTTGCCGCGACATTGTTGCGATAGACATTCAAGCCACTCCGCGCCCGGCGGCGGCTGGCTGCGGTGACAAACGGCGGCATGGCCGCAGTGGCATCGCGGATTGCGGCTGCGAGAGACGCCTGGATAGCTTTGTGATCGCGGCGCATGGCGAACTCCGTTGGTCACGCGACGGCGATGCGATTGCGCCGACGGGCTTCGATCGCAAGCAGGGAGCGTGCCCGCGAAGCCTGCATTGCGACCACATCGAACTCTGGCACGTCATTGTCCCACTCGATCAGGGTAGGGATCGGGCCGCTGCGGCCAAGGGCGTAGCGATAGAGATCCCAGACCGCATCGGCGGTCTCGGCGCCGTGGCTGTCGATCAGAAGGCGTGCGCCGAAGTCGTCGGCATCTTCGCTGTGACCGCCGAGATGAATCTCTCCGACGTACTCCATCGGGAATGCATCGATGTAGTCGTCGGGTGTGAAGCCCTGATTGACCGCGGAGACGTAGACGTTGTTAACGTCGAGCAGCAGTCCGCAGCCGGTACGCTCCGCGATTTCGCGCAGGAAGTCGGTTTCGCTCATGTCAGAATTGGCGAAGGCAATGTATGTGGAGGGATTCTCCAGCAAAATGCTGGTGCCGAGCACCTCCTGCACTTCGTGAACATGCTCGGCGACACGCGCCAGTGTTTCGAGATTATAGGGGAGGGGCAGAAGGTCGTTCATGAAGACACCGTTATGTGTTGACCAGGCAAGGTGCTCGGAAAAGACCGAGGGCTGATATCGGTCGATCAGCTTCTTCAGCCTTGCCAGATGGCTGCGATCGAGCGGTCCGGCTCCGCCGATGGAGAGGCCCACGCCATGAATCGACACCGGATAGTCGGCGCGGAGTTTGCCCAGCAGATGATGCGGTGGGCCGCCATCACCCATGTAGTTCTCGGCGTGAATCTCAAAAAAGTCGACGCGTCGCCCGAACTCAAAGACGTCGAACGCATGTTCAGGTTTGAAGCCGGCACCCGCGCTGACGCCTTGCAACCACGGCGAGGCAGCCTTCGTCGCCGGCAGAGAACCGGCGTCACGCCGGTACGGTGTCGTTGTTTCGAACATGTTTCTCTCCCGTCTTCCGTTTTCTTCAGGTTGCGAAGGGTCAGGGGATGATGGCCGCCGACCCTCCGGCAACAGGACTTGCTGGCGCCGCTTAGGCCGGACGCTTGACTGCCGTCAGCGAGCCGGGACCGAACGGGGTGGAGGTGGTGGTGCAGGCCCCCTTGTTGACGAGTTTCCAGGCATTGCCCTGGTAGTCGATCTTGGAGGTGGCAGCACAGGTGGTGCCGGCGCCGGCGGCGCAGTCGTTCTGGCCCTTCAGAGAGACGCCGTAGCACTTCTCCTTGGAGGACTCCTGAGCCTGCGAGGACGTGGCAACCATGACGAGCGCAGACGACATCGCGCTGGCGATGGCGAGCGAGGTGATGAGATTGGTCTTTTGAGACATAAGGTCGTTCCCTTTCTGAATTTCATCTGCCCGCTTATCGGGCCTGTGCATCAAATGCCGGATCGCGTCAGCATTGAAATGCCGATCGCCAATGGTCTCGATAGCCGCCGCGAATGCGATACACAGGGCGAGGCGATCACGCGCTGCAATAGCCGAGGGCTATGGAGTTGTTAGGATGTGGGCATTTCATGCGGATGAAACGCGGGTGCATGTTGCATGACGGAATTCAACACTTTGGCCGTCACGGAGACGTCACATGATCCATCGCCTCACCAACCTCGTTGTCGCGACCCTTCTCGCCGCAATACTTATCACCGCCGCCGTATCCGTAACGCGCGCCGACGGCTCGGACGGAATCGTCCGGGTCAAAAGCGCAGTGCCAATGGCGGAAGCTATCACGCGCATCAAGCAAGACATTGCGAAGAAGGGCATTCGCTTCTTCATCGAAATCGATCAGGCCAAGCTCGCGGCCGACGCGGATGTGAAGCTGCGGCCATCGACGCTGCTTGTGTTCGGCAATCCTCCGCTCGGAACGCAGTTCATTACGGCTAATCCGAATGCCGGCCTCGACTGGCCGGTGCGCCTGCTGTTGACGCAGGAAGATAATGGTGACGTCTACGCGGTCTGGACCGACTTCGACTGGATCGCGCGCCGTCATGGCATCACCAATCGCGAGGCTCAGTTCAAGATGGCGACGATGGTGGTCAAATCGATTACATCGACGATTATCGCCAAGTGATTTTGGCCTTTCGGAATTCGTGCCTCGCGCGGATTCCGAACTCATTCAGGGGAAAGCGACGTGGCAGCCGAAAAATTCGATGTGGTCATTCTGGGTGGCGGCAACGCCGGTATTGGCGTGACAAGCCCGGCGCGCAAAGCAGGCATGTCGGTCGCCATAATCGAGGCGCGCGACATGGGCGGCACCTGTCCCAATCGCGGCTGCACGCCGAAAAAGGTTCTCGTCGCTGCGAGCCATGCCTTGCATGAAATCGAGCGCGCGCATGTTCACGGGATTGCCGTTGCCAAGCCGAAGCTGGATTGGGCTGCACTGATCGACCGGGAGCAGGCGATGATCGCTGATATTCCGGCGCGTCTCACTGCGTCCATGCTCAAGCGCGGCGTCGAAATCATCGCCGGGTCGGCTAAGTTCATTGCTCCGAACGTCATTGCGGTCGGCGATCGGCAACTCGAGGCCAAACACATCGTCATTGCGACGGGATCGCGGCCGCGGCCGCTGAACATTCCGGGCAGCGGTCACCTGATCACATCTGATGAGGTCCTGATGGACCGGACATTGCCCACATCGGTGGTCTTCATTGGTGGTGGCGTCATCTCGCTGGAACTGGGCCATGTGTACGCCCGCGCCGGGGTAACGGTAACCATCCTTGAGGCATTGCCGCAATTGCTGCCGGCGTTGGAGACGGCCGCGGTCGAACAGTTGCAGAAGGAGAACGAGCGCATCGGCATTCGCGTTTTAACGAGCGTTCAGGTGAAACGGATCGAGCAGCAGAAACCTCTGCTTCGCGTGACGTTTCAGCACGACGGCAGCGAACACACCATCGAAGCCGAGCATGCGATCAACGGCGCTGGCCGCGTCGCCAATATCGACGCGCTCGATCTCGCTGCTGGCCATGTCGAGCATTCGGGATGGCGGATCGCGACCGATCCGCATCTGCGCTCTGTTTCAAACCCTGCCGTTCATGTGTGCGGCGACGCAGTGGCAACCTCGCCTCAGTTGTCGCCGATTGCTACGTATGAAGGCAATATCGTTGGCCGGAATATCGTCGAGGGGCCGAGGCATGTTCCGAATTATGATGCACTCGCGACATCGGTCTATACAGTGCCTGCGCTTGCGACGGTAGGTCTCACCGAGAAGGCAGCGCGCGAGAAAGGTTATAACGTCAAGGTGCACGATACCGACATGCTTGGCTGGCTATCGTCGCGCACTTATGTGGAAACCGTCGCCTGGTCCAAGGTCATTGTCGATGCCGCAAGCGATCGTATTCTCGGTGCGCATATAGTCGGACACGCGGGCGAGGAGTTGATCAACCTGTTCTCATTGGCGATGGCGCACGGCATTCCTGCCAGCGCGGTCAAGGATCGCATTTATGCGTATCCTACATTTTCATCCGACATCAAACATTTGCTCTGAACGCCTGAACTTGCCGCGCACGACTTCATTCGGACGCAGCATTGTTGCGCGCAAACATGCAACGATCGATCTGCGAATAGCGCAACGCTATCGACACCAGAGCCAACGGGTATTTCCGCTTCAGCGATCAAATGGGGATTGTAGCGTCGTTGCTGCGGCTCGTTGTTGAAGCCCGGCGTAACGCAGGAGATCGAAACATGCTCAAGACAACCCTAGCCGCGGCCGTGCTGATCGCTGGATCGGTTTTTGCCGCGACCGGCGCTTCCGCCGGAGAATGCCCGGCTGGAGCCTTCAAGCCCGGCGTCCGGGAAAAGGTTGATTTCAAACCGGTCGGAGTCACCGACACCACGCTCGGCGCCATCGACCTGGAGAAGCAGCCGGCCAACATCAAGGGCCGCGAATTGCGCTTCCGCAAGCTCGTAATCCAGCCCGGCGGCATCGTTCCGTGGCACAGCCACGACGACCGTCCGGCGCTGATTTACGTGGCCGAGGGCGAGATCATCGAATACGCCAGCAATTGCGCGATGCCGATCCTGCACAAGGCCGGCGAAATTCGCCCCGAAGTTTCCGGCACCTCGCATTGGTGGAAGAATCTTGGCGACAAAACCGTAGTGCTCTTCGTCGGTGACGTCCGCGCGGACCCCCACGATCATCACATGTAACCGCGAATATGTAGCGGCCTTTCCCCGAGGTCCGCTGCATGGATGTGACGCCCCGATTCCCGGTCGCCCCACACCCCCAACGGGGCGTCACATCTCTCCTTGTCCTCCAGAGTTTACGGTGGCCGTCATGAGCAATGCTTCGCAAGCGTATGATATGCGCGCAATGGCTGCAGGTCATTCGCCGGGCGCCGCACTACGTTCGCTCGTCATCGGATTGATGGCGTTCCTGACCGTGGTCGATCTGTTCGCCACTCAAGCCATTTTGCCATCGCTCGCGAGGCACTATGATGTGTCGCCCGCGGCGATGGGTTTCGCGGTCAACGCAAGCACCATGGGCATGGCGGTCGCCGGTCTCGTGGTCGGGCTGTTCAGCCCGAAGATTGAACGCCGGGCCGGTATCCTTGTCAGCCTTGGATTGCTCGCCATTCCGACCGTTTGCCTCGCCTTCGCACCGAACTTGACCGTTTTCACTTTGTTGCGGATCGCGCAGGGGCTTTGCATGTCGGCCGCATTTGCGCTGACGCTGGCCTATCTCGGAGAACAATGCAGTGCGACCGACGCCGGCGGTGCCTTTGCCGCCTACATCACCGGCAACGTAGCCAGCAACCTGATCGGGCGGCTGATCTCCGCGGCTGTCGCCGACAATTTCGGTCTTGCCTCGAATTTCTATTTCTTTGCGGCGCTCAACCTCGCCGGAGCCGTGTTGGTCTATTTCACCATTCATCGCGCGAAGCCGATGCAGACAGCCGAGGAAGCGATTCATTCGCCGTTTTTCGCGCTGGCGGAGCATCTGCGCAACCCGCCGCTCCGCGCGGCGTTTGGAATCGGCTTCTGCATCCTGTTCGCGTTCATCGGCACATTCACCTACGTCAACTTCGTGCTGGTACGCCCGCCGCTTGCCGTCGATCGCATGCAGCTTGGCTTCGTTTATTTTGTGTTCCTGCCGTCGATCGTCACGACCCTGTTTGCCGGCGCCGCCGTCGAGCGCTTCGGAACCCGGGAAGCGATCTGGGGAGCCTTGGCGCTGGCAGTCGCTGGTTTGCCATTGCTATTGATACCGAAGCTGCCAGCGGTCCTCGTTGGCATGGTTCTGGTCGGCGTCGGGACATTTTTTGCGCAAGCTGTTGCGACCGGCTTCGTCGGTCGTGCAGCAAGATCCAATCGCGGCGTTGCCAGCGGCACTTATCTCGCGTGCTATTTTTTCGGAGGACTGGTTGGCAGCGCAGTGCTTGGACAATTGTTCGACCGACTAGGCTGGACCGCCTGCGTGGTCGGAGTTGGAATATCGATCATGGCTGCTGCGAGCTTGGCTGTTCGATTAAGGGTATGATCTACTAATTTTTGCGGCGCATGGCGATGGTTCCCAGGTAACGGGGACAGGCCTATGAAAACTTCCGCTGACCATTTGTTCGGAAACCATCCAAACCGGCTTGCGTAAGGGACAATGAGCTTGATCTTGCCTTCAGGTGTCCGAACGATTTGTTTCACGTAGCCGATCTTACCGTTGCTTTTGTCCAGCACTGGAAGATCGATCAAGCCGCCCACCTTCGCGAGCTGGGAAAGCGAGCCTGCATCTTTTCCTCTTTGAACGCTCCCTTTGGTTTTTTGCCTGCGGACTCTTTTTTATCGCCGCTCTTTTCT
This sequence comes from Hyphomicrobiales bacterium, assembly GCA_021732215.1. Lineage (GTDB taxonomy): Bacteria > Pseudomonadota > Alphaproteobacteria > Rhizobiales > Xanthobacteraceae > SG-bin9. The sequence goes on along the minus strand of JAKFVL010000009.1, from coordinate 200,883 downwards.
TTAGCGCCCCCTCGCTCGGATGATTGTTGCTTGCTCGTATCATTAGCTTGAGCGACTTTTCAGCGCATAAAAATGCCCGACAGCCACGGGCTTAATTGCACGAGAGTCTCCAGAGACTGGATTCGCGAACTTTTCGGCCTGAAAATTCCCAAAGTCTCTGGATTCGTGTTTGATTATTCCCGTTTTTCTAGAGACTGGCGTTGGAGACCACAGAAGAAAACCACTGCGTGGAGACCTTGTATTCGAACGGCGCGCTGGAGACTGGAATTAACCTGTCTTGCCGGGTTTGTTAAAATTCTACAAAAGTTCATATCCGGCTTGCACCGCGCGCAAGGAGGTCACCCATCTTTTCAAGCTCTGCTCTATCGTCCCATTTGCGGTTTGGCGCGAAAACGTGACGACTGAGAAAATAGCCGATATGCAGGCAGTGGACCGCGCGCGCCAACATCTCCGGATCGATGTCTTCGCGAAGGACACCTCTGGCTTTCAGGTCGTCGAGGCTCTGGACCATCGGCTCCCAGATATACTTCTCCCAAAGCCCGGCCATCATGCCGCGCAGCTCATCGTTCTGAATAAGCTCTGCCGTGACGGTGCGCGTAAACGGCGCATGCTGTGAAATGATGCTAAGCTCGAAACTCGACGCCTCGACAAACCAGTCTTTCAGGCTCGACGTTTGTCCTTTCAGCAGCGAAGCAATGGTGTCCCATTGCTTTGACAAGCCTCGCTGCATGATCATCGGGTAGAGCACCCGGCGAATCAGATCTTTCTTTGACGGGAAGTAGCGAAACAGCGTTCGCTCGGTGACGTTGGCGCGCTTTGCGATGGCGGCGGTTGTCGCTCCATCGATACCGCGCTCGCCGATCAGCGCAATGGTGGCCTCAAGAATGGCTCCTTCCTTCTCCGTTGAGGGCCGAAGAAATTTCTTGGTTTCGTTTTCAAGCTCATTGAGAGTGAGCCGCTTTCGGGATGTCGTATTTTTGAGCATGTCGATTTCCTGAGCAACTTCCAGAAAAGATAGGCCTTTTCTGAGGTATAGTACATGCTATATTTTAGTATAGCAGCCACTATCATTTTGTATAGCACTTACTTTACCGATCGTGTATAGTGCCGACTATACCGATAGTCGCGGATATGCGTAGTCAATTTGAATGGCGCCATTTTTCTCAGGAGGAATTGCAGATGTTGCGCAAAACTATGATGCTTTTATTTATTGCCACGCTGCCGTTGGCAGCATGTCAGGAAAAGACGGTTGAGCAGCCGGAAATACGCCCCGTTCGGACGCTGATTGCCGAACCCAAGCCGGTCAATGACGACCAGCGCGTGGTGGGCGAAGTCCGCCCGCGCTACGAGAGCGAGCTTGGCTTCCGTGTCTCCGGCAAGATCATCTCCCGGACGGCCGAAGTCGGCGAAATCGTGAAAAAGGGAGACGTGCTGGCGCGGCTCGACGAGCAGGATCACCGCAACAAGGTGAAGTCGGCCGAGACCGATTTGGTCGCCAACGATGCTGTTCTGGTTGAGGCACGAAACGCCGAGGAGCGTTCGCGTCAACTTCTGTCGACCGGATCCACCACGCGCGCGATCTATGACTCGGCTCTGAAGAATCTCCGCTCCGCCGAAGCGCGCAGCGAGTCGGCCAAGACCGCGCTCGAAATGGCCAAGGATCAGCTTGCTTACTCCGAGCTCCATGCAGAGTTCGATGGTGTCATTACCGCGGTCGGTGGCGAAGTCGGACAAATCGTGAGCAGCGGCAAGATGATCGTCCGCGTCGCGCGGCCCGGCGACAAGGATGCAGTATTCTCGATCTCCGAGTCGGCGTTCAGCGAAAAGAACGGCTCTGGACGTCCGGAAGTCGTGGTGTCGCTGTTGAGCAGCCCTGACATATCAGCGGACGGTGTGCTCCGCGAGATTTCGCCGATGGCCGATCCCGCAACCCGCACGTATCAGGTCAAGGTGACCCTCACCAATGCGCCTGAGCAGATGCGCTTCGGTGCCAGCGTTGTCGGCAGGAACAAGGCCAGCACAACGCCTGTGGTCGTGTTGCCGGCGAGCGCGCTGTTTGACCGCAGTGGCCGACCGGCGGTGTGGATCGTCAACATGTCGAGCCGCCAGGTCGATCTCAAGGACGTGACGGTGGCTCGATATGAGACCGATCGTGTGATCGTCAGCGATGGTTTGACAAAGGGTGACATCGTCGTCACCGCGGGGGTTAACCGTCTGCGCGAAGGTCAGAAGGTGCGCTTGACCGACGGGAGGCTGTCATGAACGGATTCAACCTTTCCGATTGGGCGCTGCGCAACAAGAGCATCGTCATCTATCTGATGCTGATCTCGGCGATGGCCGGTCTATGGGCCTACAACAAGCTCGGCCGTGAGGAAGATCCTCCGTTCACGATCAAGACCATGGTCGTCAAGACCGTATGGCCCGGTGCGAATGCGACGGACATGCTATCTCAGGTCACCGATCGCATCGAGAAGAAGCTCGAAGAGCTGCCGTATCTCGACTATGTGCGCAGCTACACCAAGCCCGGCGAATCCGTTGTCTTCGTGAACCTCAAGGACACGGTTGCCGGCGATGCAGTGAAGCCGTTGTGGTATCAGGTCCGCAAGAAGATCGACGACATCCGGCACACACTTCCGTCGGGTGTGAACGGGCCTTTCTACAATGACGAGTTCGGCGATACCTATGCGCTGATCTTTGCGCTGACCGCAGATGGCCCGACCCATCGGGAACTACGTGACTACGCCGACAGGATTCGGGCCGAGCTGCTACGGGTGCGCGATGTCGCGAAGGTCGAACTGGTTGGAGCTCAGGATGAGAAAATATATCTCGAGTTCTCGACACAACAGATCGCGGCGCTTGGCCTTGACTCCAACTCCCTGATCCAGTCGTTGCAATCGCAGAACGCGATCACGCAGAGCGGTACGGTCGACGCCGGGCCGGAGCGTATTGCGTTGCGCGTGACCGGATCTTTCACGTCGGAAGAGAGCCTGAAGGCCATCAACTTTCGCGTCGGTGATCGCTTCGTGCGCCTCGGCGACATCGCGACTGTCAAGCGCAAGTACGTGGAGCCGGCACAGCCGATGTTCCGCTACAACGGTGAGCCTGCCCTTGGTCTTGCGGTTTCGATGACCAGCGGCGGTGACGTGCTTGCTCTCGGTAACAACGTCAAGGCGCGAGTGGCGGAGCTGGCACGCGATCTTCCGATTGGTATAGATGTTCGTCTGGTCGCCGATCAGCCGCACGTCGTGCACGAGGCGGTGGGTGAATTCACCAAGAGCCTGATGGAAGCCGTTGCCATCGTTCTGGCTGTCAGCTTCCTGGCGCTCGGCTGGCGTCCTGGCATCGTGGTCGCAATTGCGATCCCGCTGGTGCTTGCGATCACCTTCGTGGTGATGAAGTTCGCCGGCATTTCGCTGCAACGCATCTCGCTCGGCGCCTTGATCATCGCGCTCGGCCTCCTGGTCGATGACGCCATGATCGCGGTCGAGATGATGATCACGAAGATGGAGGAAGGCTTCGACAAGGTGAAGGCCGCGACCTTTACCTATACCTCAACCGCTTTTCCCATGCTGACCGGCACTCTGGTTACAATTGCCGGCTTCGTTCCGGTCGGCTTCGCCCAGAGCGGGGCAGGCGAATACTGCTTCTCGCTGTTCGCGGTTGTTGGTATTTCGTTGATTGTATCGTGGTTCGTGGCGGTGCTGTTCACGCCGCTGACCGGTGTCGCGATCCTGCCCGACAAGCTCAAGCGCGGTGGCCACGGCACATCCAAGGTCTCGCTGTGGTTCCGTTCAAGTCTTGATGCAGCCTTGCATCAACGCTGGCTGGTACTCGGTGCGTCGGCGTTCCTGTTCGCGGTTGCGATCGGGGCCATGCAGTTCGTACCGCAGCAATTTTTCCCGAAATCGGATCGTCCTGAGGTGATGATCGATCTTACCCTGCCGCAGACGGCGTCGCTGAAGGCGACGCAGGAAACGGTGGCGCGCGTCGAGAAACTGCTCAAGACCGACCCGGACGTGGAGCATTGGAGCTTCTATGTCGGGCAGGGCGCGATTCGTTTCTATTTGCCGCTCGATCAGCAACTCGCGAATGACTTCTTCGCCCAGGCCGTGGTGGTCACCAAGAGCCATGCGGTACGTGGAAACGTCATCGAGCGGCTGGAGAAGGCGTTTGCCGCCGACTTTGACGCGCTGATGGCGCGTGTCACGCCGCTTGAGCTCGGTCCGCCGGTCGGTTGGCCGATCAAGTATCGCGTCAGCGGTCCTGACGCGGCGAAGACTCGCGAATATGCGCAGGCTTTTGCGCGCGTACTCGGTGAAAGCCCGCAGATGCGTAATATCAATTACGACTGGAACGAGTCGGCAAAGGTGATTCGGGTCAATGTGGATCAGGATCGCGCGAGGACACTCGGCATCAGCTCACAGCAGCTTGCCAACAACATTAACGCGGTGTTGTCGGGTACACAGATTACACAGCTCCGCGAAGCGACCTATCTGATCGACATCGTCGCACGCGCCGTTCCCGAGGAGCGGGCACAGCTCGAAACGCTGCGCAACCTGATGATCGGTGCGCCCGGTGGTCACCGGGTGCCGCTATCGCAGATTGCGACACTGTCCTACGAACTGGAGCCGCCGTTGATCTGGCGCCGCCAGCGTCTGCCGACCGTCACTGTGCAGGCGGATGTGCCGAAAGGCGTCGAACCCGCCAGCGTTGTGAAGCAGCTCGAAAAGCCGATCGCGGAGTTCCGCGAGACTCTTCCCGTGGGCTATCGCGTCGTGCTCGGCGGCGTGATGGAGGATAGTGCCAAGGCACAGAGCAGTATTTTCGTGGTGTTTCCGCTGATGTTGTTCCTGATGGCGACCATCCTGATGATCCAGCTCAAGAGCTTCCAGCGCTTGTTCCTGGTAGTGCTGACTGCGCCGCTGGCGATGATCGGTGTCGCAGCAGCATTGCTGTTGTCGCGGGCTCCTATGGGCTTCGTCGCGATCCTCGGCGTCATCTCGCTGATCGGGATGGTGATCCGTAACTCGGTGATCCTGATCTCGCAGATCGATCAGCACATCGCCAATGGCGAACAGCCGTGGTCTGCGGTCATCAGTGCGACTGAGCATCGGTTGCGGCCGATTTTGCTGACGGCAGCGGCCGCCATTCTCGGCATGATTCCGATCGCGCCGACTGTGTTCTGGGGGCCTATGGCTTACGCCGTCATGGGTGGGCTCATCGTCGCCACGCTGCTGACGCTGGTGTTTCTGCCGGCGTTGTACGTGACCTGGTTCGGGATCAAGCCTGACCGGCCGGAAGTACAAAGGGAGCGACATAGCAATTTGTCGCTGGCTGCGTGATGAATTTTGTTTTCAGGAATACGCTCGCCGCAGACCCGGCAAACTCCGGTTCCTGCCTTCATCAAAATCAGGATCTGAACTTCCTGAAAAAAAACGCTATCTGCCTCATTGGCTTTGAAACCGTCTATCGGCGTTCATCAGGCCGGATGGAGCAGGCGGCGAGACGAAAAAGCGCGATCGCCTTAAAAATTCTCTGTTTTTATTTGTGGGTTATTGTGTTCAATTCTTCGGTAAGTATTGCAGAGAGATCGAAACAACAATTCCGCACGAGAACCCTTTATTTTAGCCGATGCATCCCGATTTTGCTGAAATTTCCGATAGTGAAGCTGACAGTCTCGTCAGCGCGATTGATCGTGAGGGCTATGGAGTTGTGCAGGCATATCTTCGAGATGACGAGATTGCCGAACTTCGTTCATTCGTAAACCAAGCTGTCCAGGCTGCAGGCGGCGTCTATGTAAGTTTTACGGGGCACGAATCCGTCGCAGGCACAGCTCTAGAGCGTATGGCAAATTCGCCGGCGTTTAGGAGGCTTTGCAGCAAAGTATACGAACGTACGACTGGCCAGCCAGCGCCCGATCAACCCTACTATCAAATCTTGCGTTGCTTGACCGGTCCGTCAGGTCAGAAACATTCGCTCCGTTTTCACTATGATTCCTACGTTCTGACGGTATTGCTGCCCATTCACGTTCCGCGTGGCCAGAATTCCGGAGACCTCATTGTTCTACCTAACGTGCGTAAGGTTAGGCAACTTTACGCCCGCAATCTGCTGGATAAAATACTGCTCGATAATCCGTTTTCGCAGTTCCTGCTGAGGCGTATGACAAAAGCGTCGTCTCCGCGTCTGGTTCGGATAAAAATGAACCCCGGCGATCTGTACTTGTTCTGGGGTTATCGGTCCGTTCACACCAACGAACCTTGCGACCCTGATAAAATCCGGGCGACGGCTCTTTTCCATTATATCGATCCGCATAGCGATAGCGCATTGAAGAAGCTGCTAAGGAAATAGAGCCTGTGCAGCACACGGGCCTTCTCCGGCAGCGAGATCAAGAACCTGCGGCTGATCGAACAGAACCATACTTGGCGAACTGCATATCGACGGCACTTTTTCCTTTCCGGGTTCCGATTCTGGCGCAGGCCAGCGCCGAAAACACAAAGAACGGCAACCCGAGGTCGATAAGCGCGCCAGAAACCGTTGCAGCGATCAACCAGGCAATGCATGCCGACTTGGCTGCGTGCGGAACGGCGTTCTCAAACAGATCAGAGCTTTCCCGGGCACGGTTGCCAAACAGGACCGATAGCAGAAAAGCGCCGTATGCCAACGTGCCGATAAATCCAAGGCTGGCAATGACGGCAACGGGAAAACTTGAGGCGCGGACACTGCCGTTACCCGCCCCGAATCCGAACGTATCGAGGAAATTCTGAAATGCTTGCCTGTTCCAGCTCGACCGTTCGATCCCGGATTCGGTCGATAGTTTGTTGAGCAGCATCGAGTCGAGCATGTTCCCTACGTATTTCGCGGAATCATCGTTCAAGGAAATTCCGACGAAGGCGAGAACAAGGACAACCGGAGCCGCGATCAAAAAGATGGTCATTTGCTTCGTTGGCGACCGCAGCAGTGCGAAGATCGCTGTTTGAAAATACATGACTGCCAGCAATCCGACCAAACCGGCATACGCGGTTGTGGACGTGGAAAACATCAAAGCCAAAAACAAAAGCAGGCTGAGGGGCAGCATGAAGGCCGGAGCAAAGCCATACAACCAAAACGTGCTGGCAAAGGCGAAGTAGCCCAGTGTTGCATATCCAAAGGATGAGGCTTCCGTGAAGGATCCAACGATGCGCTTGAAGCCTTGAATTTCACTGTCGTTCAAAAGGGCATATGTGGCGTTTCGAATAAAGGAAAGGAGTTCAGTCGTTCCTGTCCAATAGGTCGCCAAATCCAGAACGGCGAACACAAGATTCAAGACACAACAAAATAGCCCCGCCTTGGCAAGATTTCTGCGGTTCGCTTCGTCACTTGCGTAACCGTACAAAACATAGAAGCAAACAAGATTGCCGATAAAATACACCGTCTGCGTCAGATTCGAGGTGGTCGGTCCGAGCGGTATGCTGTAGGCGCTCTGTGCACGAACAGCGAAAACGAAAGTTTCTCCGGCAAAGATTCTCGGCATCGCGTAGGCGGATAAAAGACTATAAAGCGCCGTTAACAGCAGCCAGAATCCCGGTCTGCCGATTGCGAGGCCCTCGGACGCTCGCTGCGTGACTGCCTGGCTGGTCGATAACTTGAAGACAAGAAAACCAAGCAGCAAATGCGCAGGCTGAATATTTGTCCCGCCGATGAAATCGAGGATAATGGCCCCTGCAGAACCCAGCAAGGTGGAGGCAACGAATACGTACACAATGAAAGCGGGTCCGAAGAAAAGGCTGATTATGCCAAGGGCGAGAGCAATCAGTCCAATTGGCTCAATGGTCATTTGGCAGCTCTGCGGCGTCTGTTTGATGCATGTTGTTTGACGGAGCGGCACCCCGCGCGAGCCGAACCGGATTGCGCGCGCATCGTTTGCTTTGAAAAGCCTACCCCCGGACATACGATCGGTTGCCAATTTACACGATCAAGCCCGCCCGGAACACTGGCTATGAACAGCTTTTGAGGAGATGAGCCAAGACGCTTCAGCGGGGTTGCTCCAGACCGAAGAGACAGGTCGGGCCGCCGACATCGGCTGTCTACGACCGGATCATCCGGGGCTTCCTTGTGATAGATTGCAGGTCGATCCCGGGGGCAGTTATGTCTGCAAAATTGAACTTTCTGTTTCTATTGACGCCGCTGCTGGCGCTGACTTTCGCGCCATCGATTTCCGTTGCCTCAGAGGAGGATGATGGTTTCGTTTCCATATTCGATGGCACAACGCTAACCGGTTGGAACGGAAAACCTGAATTCTGGTCGGTTCGCGATGGAGCGGTGACTGGCGAGACGACGGCCGAAAAGCCTACCGATGGCAACACGTTTCTGATTTTCAAGGACGAGGTCGGCGATTTCGAGCTGCGGGTAAAGGTCCGAATATTCGGCGGCAACAGCGGAATTCAGTTTCGCAGCCTCAATAAGGGAAATTCCGTCGTTCATGGGTATCAAACCGACGTCGATTCGACTGATAAGTATATGGGCGACCTCTACGACGAAGGCGGTCGTGGTGTTCTGGCAAAGGGGGGCGACAAAGTCAGCATCGGAATGAAAGGCGACAAGACGATCGTCGCGAAGTTAAGCGACCGGCGAGATATCATATCAGCCATCAATCCGATGGACTGGAACACATATGTCGTGATCGCGAAGGGTAACCGGATCATTCAGAAGATCAATGGGCTGAATACCGTTGATCTGGTCGACAATGAAAAGGGAAGAGCGCGGGCCAATGGCGTACTGGCATTTCAGTTACACGCCGGTCCTCCGATGCGTGTTCAATTCAAGGATATCCGCATCAAGCGGCTGAGATAGCTGTGATCCGTGGCGAGCCGCGTGATCCTATCGGCTGACCGGTTGCAATCGAACTCTTTGAAGACATCAAGGCTGCAATGGTCAACGCAAAGCGGTGCCCGTTCATGGCTGGTCAATTGAGAACGGTTCGGAATATGCCGGCGATCTTGTGCACCATTCGTTCGTCAACCTTGTGGAAGGTCGGCAAGTTAACGCCGCTGAGTGACAGAGATCGCGAAACCGGACAAACCCGGGCGTAGTGGAGATAGGCTGGCATCATCGACAAGCTGTTGAAGAATGGTCGCAGTTCAATGTTTTCCGCTTTGCACGCGCTGATCAGTGCCGACCGTTTGGTTTCCGGGACGAGCACGCACGAAAACCATGTTACAGGTTCACATCGGCTGTTCATCTGTGTTGGAAACGTGACACCGGCGACGTCACTCATCGCTTGTACATAACGATGATGAATAGCATGACGCATCCCTATAAACTCATCCATGCGATCAAGCTGGGCGCATCCAATGGAAGCCTGAAGATTTGTCATTCGAAGGTTAAAGCCTGCCTCCTCGTGCCAGTATCGGCGTTCAATTTTCATTCCATGATCGCGCAACATCTTCATGCGTTGTGAGAGACCCTCATCGTTTGTGACGCACATGCCGCCCTCGCCAGTCGTAATAATCTTGTTGGCGTAGAACGAAAAGCTGCTGATATCGGAAAAAGATCCGACAGGTTTTCCGTCGTAGCGTGCCCCGTGAGCCTCTGCGCAATCCTCGATCACATAGATACCGCGTGAGCTGCAAAGATCGCGTATTTCAGTCATCGGAGCGGGCCGTCCGAAAACATGCACCGGCATTACAGCCCGAGTACGGGGCGTTATCGCTCGCTCAATCGCCTCCAGCGAAATGCACCAGCTTTCCGGATCGACATCCACCAGAACGGGACGGGCGCCGGCATGGATGACGGTGTTTGCCGAAGCTGCAAACGTGAAGTCCGGCACAATAACCTCGTCGCCCTGACCGATACCGAGCGCCACCAGTGCAAGCTGAAGGGCCGCGGTGCCATTCGACGTCGCAATGCCGTGGGCGCTGCCTGCCTTCAGCGCAAACCTGGTTTCGAAGTCGCGGACATAGCTGCCAGTCGACGAAATCCACGTCGAGAGATAGGCATCGAGCAGATTCCGCAGTTCCGCATGAGACAGGTTTGGTTCCGCAATCGGAAGGAATGTCGCTTCAGGCCGGAGGTTGATTTCGGTCAGGCGTCCGCTTGCATCCAGGACAGCTGTGGTTACGGAGGTGGAATCGTCGAGGTCTACCTGTTTGCAGACGTCACTCATGAGGGCAGATTTGAGATGAGCTCCGTTTCTGATGGCTTCGCGCATACTTTCGAGGGTGGCTTGTCCGCGCACCGTGCCGTCCTCGCCCAGCACGAATAGAGTTCCAAAGCCATTGTCGAGCGCTCGCTCGATCCCGGTCCACAGACTGTCGTCGGTCCGGCAGGTGAAGCTATCAAGCTCCTGGCCGTGAAGGCGAGAACCAATTTCAGTTTTATCCAGCATGAGCTTGCGACCTCAATTTACACGCGCCGTTGCGGTAAGATAATTAGAAGTAAGTTCCGGATCGTATAGAACCACTGTGGAGCCTTGGCGCTCCATCTTGAAAGGCACAAAAGGCAGCTTTGCGAGGGCGGCCTTCACCGCTTCGTGCCGTTCTGGCGGCGCAAACATCAGCAGAAAGCCGCCGCCACCGGCGCCAAGCAGTTTCCCGCCAAGCGCACCCGCCGCCATGGCGGCCTGATAACTCTCGTCAATGAATTCATTGGAGACGGACTCATCGAGGCGGCGTTTCTCGATCCACGCGCGGTTTAGTAATTGACCGAACTCCCTGATAGGGCGGTTCAAGTCCAGCAGGATGCGCTCGCCTTCATCGACCATCTGGTAGATCGATCGCAGTTGCTCGGTTTTGTCTGCGAAACGTGCGACCTTGAGCTTCTCAATGGCTTCGGCAGATCGGGTAAAGCCGGTAAAAAATAAAAGAAGCGATGATTCCAGTTCCTTGCGGCGAACTGCCGTGATGTGGAGCGGTGTCACCGAAAATTGCCCGTCGGTCTGGAAATCGATCCGATTAAGGCCACCATAGGCGGCCGCAATCTGATCCTGACAGCCAACGGTCTCCTTAAGAATGTTCTGCTCAAGATTGATGGCTTCGCGAGCAAGAAATGCCTTTGAACAAAGCCGTTCGCGATTGCCAAAATAGGCATTCAGAAGCGAGACCGTGAAAGCCGAACTCGAGCCCAGGCCGGTCTTCGAGGGCAGATCAGCGTTGTAGATCACCTCATAGCCGGTCGCACGATCGATATCCTCGGCATAGTGCCTGAGCATTTCGCGCACCACGGGATGCTGAATCTCGTTAATGGTCTTGACCTCTTCGAGCATGCCCCAGGCTACGCGATAATTGAACTCGAACATTGCAGGTAAGCGGCGAAGCTGGACGTAAATGTACTTGTCGATCGTTGTGGACAGCACAGCACCGGGCTCAGGGCGCGAGAACCAGGCAGGATGATCGGTCCCTCCACCGAAGAAGGAAACACGAAGAGGTGTGCGAACGACGATCATGGTTGCACCGGCAACAGCGACTGGCGTCGGTCCATGAGGCGTGCTTTGCGGCAATCACACATTGGCGTACCGGGAATTGCGCAGCATCCGATACCCGCGGATCAATTCTGCGATGCTCGCTTGAAGAGACCAGTCCGGCTGCCAGCCCGTCGCTTCGAGTTTGTCATTCGAGACAATGTAGTCGCGCTTGTCAGGGTCTTCGCCAATCGGAGCTTCCAGATAATTGAACGCCGGCACCTGCTCTTTGATGATTGCGCAAAGCTCAAGTTTGGACAGGTTCGCGCTTGATAGGCCAAGATTGTAGGCGTTGCCTTTCATCCGGCCGTGGTTTGCGATCGCATGCTCGAAGCCTTTAACGACGTCGCGAACATGGATGTAGTTTCGTTTGAAGTGGCCTTCGAAAATAACCACAGCGCGGTCGGTCACCGCACGCCAGGTGAAATCGTTGACCAGAAGGTCGATGCGCATGCGCGGGGACATTCCCATCACAGTTGCAAGTCTCAGCGAAACGCCGTTGCCGGCGCCGAGTACGCTGTTTTCGGCCTCGCATTTGGTTACGCCGTAGAGCGAGATCGGCTTCAGCGGGGTTTCTTCCGTGCAGAACTTGCCTGTCTCGCCAACGCCGTAACCTGAGTTGGTCGTCGGATAGACCACGATCTGAGAACGCGAGGTTCGCTTCACAAGCGCAACAACCGCGTCCTGGTTCAGTGTCGTCGCTGTGATCGGGTCTTGTTTGCACAAAGGTGCGCCGACCAGCGCGGCGAGCGGAATCAACACGTCAGCACGCGGCACCAACTCATCGAGCAATCGTTGATCTCGTGCGTCGCCTTTTACCGGCTCAAAGCCGTTGTAGCGGCAACTATCGGCCAGTTCCGTTGTGCCGCGATCGAACGTATCGAGGACCGTGACATCATGGCCATGTTCGAGAAGCGTCGGTATCAAGACCGAACCGATATACCCTGCGCCCCCTGTAATGAGGATCTTCATAAACTTGGTCTCCAACGACTGTATAGCTACGGGCTGAAAAACGCCGCAAAAACCCTGCTAGTCCAGACACATTGGGCATTTCCGGTTTATTAGTCGAGAAATTTGAGCCGTTAATCTTAAGCGGGCAGCGCGTGTTCATTTGCAGATTTTCGAAGTTCCACCTTCTCCCTCACTCCTTCAAGGGAGCGGTATATCTGTAGGGATTTACCCCGTTTCGGCGACTTCAATGGTGCGCTGAGTTAACCTTCCGGTCCGCTTGGCTGCGGTGTCAGGGATTGCGCGTCAATCGGACACAGGCAGATAACCAAAGTCTCCGCCATGGGAACTTTTTATATGCCGGCGCAATACGGCGGCCCGGTTAACGGGTGCTGCCCGATCAATTGTCGGCAAACATCAAACCTGAAAATATGAGCCCGACGCTGATCGCGTATTCAGAGCGCTCTTGATGCGATCGGCTTGTGCAGGAGCGCCGGTATCTCGCGACACGCTTGCGCAAAAGTTTCGGGCAAACCGATGTCGATAAAGTAGTCGTCGTAACGATAACCCTGCAGCAGCCGCTTGGCCACAAGGGCTGGGAAGACATCGCTTTCGATCGAGCACGGCCCCGCGATCCAATCGAGAATCTGGCGGTTGAGAAGATAGATTCCTCCGCTGATCCATCCCGAACCGTTATCCGCTTTCTTCTCGACGAACCGCGTAATCTGCCGATCGTCAACTTCGACCGCACCGTAGCGCGACGTATCTGGCACAAGGCGCAATGCGAGCCTTCCGATAATCGAGGGTTCAGGGCTGGCCGCCAATGCGCGCAAATCGATATCGAACAGCGAATCCCCGTTGGCGAGCAAGAAGAACGGCGCCAGACGATCGGCGGCAAAACGAATAGCACCGCCGGTTCCCGCGGGTTCGGGCTCGCGCATGACGCTAATGTGCGCCCCTGCGTGCGTGCGATTGCCGTACAATTCTTCGACCTGCCCGCCGAGATGTCCGGCCAGTAGGATAATGTCATCGAAACCGTGCCGGGCAGCACGGTCGATCAGCACATCCAGAAAGCGCAAGCCGGGAGCGAGAGTGAGAAGCGGTTTGGGAGTATTTGCGGTGAGCCCGCCCAATCGCGTTCCCTTGCCTCCAACCAGAAACACCGCCTGTCGCACCGGGGCTACAGATTGATCTTCGCTCATGCCAGATGCTTGATGGAACTGCGGACTTGCTCGGTAACGATATCCATGTCGTAAACCTTCGAATAGCTGATTGCTGCGGCTTGAGCCGCAGCCAGGGAGCGAGGGTCGTGCAATACATGCTCGACTGTATTCCGATCGATCGGAAAAACACACGTTTCATAACCCGGCAGCAAGCCGGCCATGGATCCGGCAGCGGCGAACACCGGGCGTCCTGCCTTCAGCGCTTCGATGAGTTTGATCTTCGTCCCGGTGCCCTCTACCGGGCAAACGGCAGCCCGCGCACTGGCGTAGAGCCGGTCCAGATCGTCAACGAAGCCCAACAATTCGACGCCAGGGATTTTTTCGGCAACCGAACGAACCTCCTCATTGGTGCAGACGGCTCCAGCAATTCCGATCTTTAGACCGATACCCCATGCGTCGCATGTGCGGAGCAAGGCGGTCACCGATTTTCCGTTCCATCGGTTATCCGAGCCCACGAAAACCAGATCGAAGCGGGGATGTTGATCGGAAATATCCCTTGTGAGCTCCCAAGAGCGCAATGCAGGTGGCACCATGCGAATCCGGGCCACTCCCAAGAATGCGCGCAAGAACCAGAATTCGGAGTAGGAGATCGACCAGATCTCATCGGCAAGACCGAGATAGAAGAGTTCCTGGCGAAGCCTGGAATACGCTGCCAAATCCAGCATCCCCGCGGGTCTCTCCTGGATCCTTTCCAGCGACATTAAATCGTGGGTATCGATGATGATGCGCGGGGCAGGGCGGCCGTTGAGATGAGAGGCTCCCCACGTGTAGCTAATGACGGCGACGCGGAGCGACGCAAGCTCTCGTAATTTGTCTAGACCGGGTGAAGCGCCCGGTATGCGGATATTTTGAGCCCACGTCCCTAACCGGCCACCTACAATAGCCGCAATGCTCCTGACTTTTTGGGCGATCCTGAGTGTGAAAGTCCAATCATCGAGCACGAGTTCCACAGTAGGAAAACGCCTGTGAAAATTTTCGATATCAGCTTCCCGCCACGGCCATTGACCGTGATTGCGGTAGGAGTAAACAGCGACGGATCGATCGGTTGCGACCAGCATCTCCAGATCCTGGCAAGCGCGCACGTGGCAGCCGTCCGTCATGCGGACAAAACAACCTGTGAAAAAGAACAAAACCTCGGCTTGGCCCACGATCAAAATACTCCACGGCGGACCGCCAACTATATCAAGTTTGGTATTCGGGGCTCCGGCGCTTCAAGCAATTTAAGCAAACAGCCCTAACGGGCGGGTGTTATGGCTGGCATCACATTTGCCTCTCTATTCGTATTATCGCCGGCAGGCTACTCCTGAGCGCAAAATGACAATGAGCAATTCGCTGCGGAAAATCTACGTCAATGGCCGATTTCTCCGCGGGTCCATTACAGGGACGTCGCGCGTGGCAGAGGAAGTCCTGACATGCTGGGACAAGGCAATCCAGTCGGGCGATCCGCGATTCTCGGGCTACGCGATCGAGGTTTTGTGTCCGACCGACTCCATCCGCTCGCTCGATCTGGAGGGCATCAAACTCCGGAAGCGGGACTTGTTTGGGGGGCGGCTGTGGGAAATGATCGATCTCGGCTTGCTGGCCCGGGACGGCACTCTCATCAATTTCGCGAATATTGCGCCGCTCGTTCATACGAGATCGATCACTTATTTGCACGATGCTCAAGTATTCTTGTTTCCGGAATCCTATCCCAGGAATGAGCGTCTCATCCATCAGAAGCTAGCGAAACTGGCTGGCCGAATGGCGCGGCAGGTCATTACGGTTTCGCAGTTTTCCAGCGAGATGCTACAGCGGTTTCGTATTGCTCGTGCTTCAAAAATCGCCGTCGTTCACAACGGCGCGGAGCATCTGCTGAGAACGCCGCCAGATCACTCTGTTCTCGAATCTTTCGGGCTCGTTCCTTACGGCTACGTGCTGATGCTGGGCAGTAGTTTTGCCTATAAGAATACCGAAGTGATCTATGAGGCTTTCAGCCGGATGGAGCGGCCGCGGCCGAAACTCGCCGTTGTTGCGCGGGCTGATTTGAGGAAGACTTTAAAAATTGCTGCAGATCTTGGAGACGATTTTGTCACTCTGTCCGGCATCAGCGATGGTCAACTGCGGGCACTCTACGACAACGCGCTCGTATTTGTTCAGCCTGCGAAAACCGAAGGATTTGCCATGACTCAGCTCGAAGCCTTGAACGCAGGCTCGCCGGTCATCACGACCCCATACGGCAGCATGCGCGAGGTTCTGGGCGATGACGTGGTTTATGTCGACTCGGACTCTCCAGTCGCTTGGCGAGATGCGATCCTGCGTTTCCGGGACGAGCCGGGACGACGGGCATCGAAGCTGGCGCTTGGCCAAGCCATGGCGGCGAAATACACATGGCAGCGCACTTCAGATGCGCTGTGGCAAAAAGTAACTGAAGTCGCGGCAAGCTGATTTTTCCGGATCTGCCACAGCCGCTGAGTGTCCCCTTCAAGTGGCTGCATTCAGCAAGTCGCGGGAGATTTCTACATGACGCCGGACATAAGACTCCGAGCTTAGTCCCGCGGGTCCCATGCGGGCTTGAGCTCTTGTTGCCATTGCAAGGCGGCCTTCCGGATCGGCGCCTGCTTTGCTTATGTCCTGTTCGAGCGCGCTGCTGTCTTGCGCTTTCACAAACCGAATTTCATCGTCTGAGAAATAGGCTCTGAGCCCGCCGACGTCTGAACAGATGACCGGTACACCGCGCAGTACGGCCTCCTGAATGACCGTGATTCCGGATCCATGCGCGTTAGGACGCAAGGCGATGACGAGCAGGTCCGCCCATCGGTAAAGGTCAAAAAGTTCTTCATTGGATTTAGGCCGGACGATTTCGACGTTCGGAGAATGCCTGAGAGACGCCGCCGGAACCTGGGAAGAAGCAATCCTGAGTGCCCAATCGTGCCGTTTGCTCACAGTTTCTATCAAGATTGGCCAGTCGCGGTGTTCGTCATTTCCAAGTGACGCGATCCTCAGGACCGGGTGCGGCGAACGCAAAGCCGGGGCAATTTTGTGGTCGGCATTGATACCAAAAAGAACCAGTTCCGATCGAACTCCCGGAAACAGATTTCGAGCGATCGCGAGATTATCCGGTGAGAGAAAGGTGAGAATATCCGCCTGTTGAATCAGCCAGGCAAATAGCCGCCGTTTCATATGAGAGAATTGACTCCAACGATCTATCAGCCAAACGCTCTGTGCGATCAGTTTTGGCCTGCGCTCTCGCCGGGTCAATCGAAACAAAAGCAAAATCGCGAGGTACTGGGACTCCGTGTGGGTCCATATGACATCGGCTTCCATCATCTGCTTGAAATTTCGCCATGCATGAATGACGTCGAATCCAAGGATAGCGCGAACGCCGAGGCGAAGGATTTTCTCCGGAGCGGATTCGTCTTTGTCTTGCGAGTGATCCACGGAGCATCCGAATTGCGCCGCCCTGAAATATCCGTAGGGCAAGGGCTCGTTGATTCCGATGATCTTGCCATCCTTCCAGCGCTGCGCCCATTGCCGCGCACCGTACCCGTAGGCAAGGTGAACGAAGACTTTGATCGGAGACTGCATGGGGGTGGCCGGATTTTTGCAATGAGTTGAAGCCAATAGATGACCATAGCGCACAGGAAACGAGATTTACAGAAAACCGGCAAGTATGGAAAACTTTGTTATGGAGCGTTTGAACGCTGGTCGGTGTTCGGCATCGCTCTCGGAATGGTAAATCGCGGGATTTCGAGGGTCTGATATCTCGGGATTCTGATATTGGGTGAGAAGATGCCTGTCGTTGATCTCCGCGATATTGAACCGGAAGCAAGGCTGGAAGCGGATGTTTGCGTGGTCGGGAGCGGGCCCGCAGGATCGACGATCGCGCGGGAACTGGCTGGCGAGCGCTGTCGCGTCGTCTTGCTCGAAAGCGGTGGAATTGAACGGGACGTCAACGTCGATGCACTCAACGAAGTGGAGAATGTCGGCCAGCCTCGCGTGGCCGACCAATGGCTCGTACGCAATCGTATGCTTGGTGGGAGTACGAAAACATGGACCGGCCGATGCGCTCCCTTCGATGACATTGACTTCGAGACGCGCGATTGGGTTCCACATTCCGGCTGGCCTTTTGTCGCGCAGGATTTGACGCCCTTTCTTGTCCGGTCAGCTCCTTATCTGGGAATTGGTGCCGGTGCCGGATTCACCACCGACTCCTTCTGGACTCTTTCGGGAAGACGTAAATCGACCCCCGATTTGAACGATGATTTGCTCGTTCCGTTCTTCTGGCAGTTCAGCAAGGATGCAAGCAATCGATTTGACTACATGAGGCTTGGCAAGAATTTGCAGTCCGGCGCGGCTGCCGCCGCGAACGTGATTCTGAATGCAACGGTTACTCACATCAATACGATGGATACCGGATCGTGCGTTCAATCCGTCGAGGTGCGCGATCGCGGCGGCGCTGTTCGAACGATCCACACTCCGCGCCTCGTTCTGTGTGCCGGTGGTATAGAGAACGCCCGGCTGTTGCTGGCATCGAATCGCGTCATTTCACGAGGTGTCGGAAATCAGAATGATTTGGTAGGCCGCTTTCTCATGGATCACCCGCGCGGCCGCGTCGGTCATTTCAACGTAGAATCGTCGGAGGCGCTGCAGCGCACACTCGGCGTCTATAACGTGAAGACCGCCGCTGGTACGCACCGGTTTCGCCACGGTCTCCGTCTTAGCCCGGTGTATCAAAGGCAGCACGAGCTTCTCAATTGCGCCGTTTGGCTCAATGAGGTCGTTACAAAGGATGATCCCTGGAACGCGCTGTCTCGGATTTTGCGCGGCACCGGGTCCCTAATCAAGGATTGCGGTTTTGTTGGATCGAACCTCGGAATGATAAGAAGAGGTCTGAAACAATTCCTGGTCGATGGAAATGGCCTGCCGCGCAAACTTGAGCGGCTTGAACTGGAATGCATTGTGGAACAGCGCCCGGATCCGGAGAGCCGGATTACGTTGTCGGACAGAAAAGATCGCTATGGCATACCGATTCCGCGGATTAACTGGAAAATATCCGAGCAAGAGCAACGCACCGTCAGAATGCTGGGCCGGCTTGTGGAGGCGGAATTCAAGCGGCTTGGTCTGAACGAACTTGAGTTAGACAGCTGGGTTGTCAACGACGAAAAATTTCCGCCGGCATTTCAGGATGTCGCTCACCCTACCGGCACGACTCGCATGTCCGCAGATCCGAAAGCCGGCGTTGTCGATGCCAATTGCCAGGTTCACGGCGTGCATGGCCTGTTCGTTGCCGGAAGCTCGATTTTCCCGACATCCAGCCACGTAAATCCCACTCACATGATTGTTGCCATGGCGATCCGTCTCGCGGATACGCTCAAGAGGCAGCTGTCATCCGGTCTGCGGTGATGCGGACGATGCAAAAGCAGGACAATCCCCGATCAGTGATGCGCGATGCCGCAGATACGCCTTGTTGGGTGATAAACGGCCGATTTTTGACACAGCAGATCACGGGCGTTCAACGTTACGCTCGGGAGATAGTCCAGAACCTCGATGAGTTGCTTTCGCAGAACAAGGATATAGGGGCTCGGTTGAAACTGCATCTGGTGACGCCCGGAGGCGAGGTGCCAGACATGCAGGCCATCACGTGTCGACAATCGAATTTCCTCTCCGGGCACCTTTGGGACCAGCTGGTTTTGCCGTGGTACGGAGGTGATAAAATTCTCAGCCTCGGAAATTTTGGACCGCTTGCGGCGCGGTCCCATGTTGTTTGCATTCACGATGCCAATACGTTCCTGGAATCCGAAAGCTATTCGGGGACATTCGGCTTGGTGTATCGCAGCCTGCTGCCTTTGATCGGACGCCGCGCACGGCGTGTTGCCACCGTTTCGGAATTTTCGGCGCGGATGCTGGAAAAATTCGGGGTATGCTCAGCCGACAAGATTTTCATTGCGCCCAACGGTCATGAACATGTCCTTCGTTGGGATTTGAGACTCGCCAAGTTACCGATGTTGAAGGAAATCAGCCGCCCCTATGTTTTGTTGCTGGGAAGCAAGGCGAAGCACAAGAATATCGGTGTCATTCTCGATGGCGCCGGTGCGCTCGACGCCGCCGGACTCGATATTGTCGTGGTGGGCGCTTCCTCGAAAATTTTTGCTGACGATACGGTGAAGACCGAAACGCCGAACGTCCGCTATACGGGTTACGTCGGCGATAACGAATTGGCGGCCCTGTATGCCGGCGCGCTTTGTCTCTGTTTTCCCTCAAAGACCGAAGGTTTTGGCATTCCGCTGCTCGAAGCGATGACGAGCGGTTGTCCGGTGATATCGTCAAATGCCGCAAGTTTGACTGAAGTTGGAGGAGACGCCGCTCTTTATGTGCCGCCGGATGACTCCAAAGGCTGGATCGATTGCATCATTGCGCTTTCCAAGGACCATAACCTTCGGACGAGTTTGATCGTGAAGGGCCGTCAACGGGCAGTCTTTTTTTCGTGGAAGAAAAGCGCGCAAATCTACTTGCATGAATTGCTGAACCTCCGATGAGGGTCAGCTTTGCTGGCCGTCGACCGGGGCTGTTTCCCCGGCATCTTTGTTTCTGGCGACTTTGCGAAGCCACGCGATGACCGCGGCGCCGAAGCCGGCACCCAGTCCATTAACAACAAAGTCCTCGAACCGGGCATGGCGGGTGGGAAGCGGAATTTGCAGAAGCTCAAGCACCAGGGTGAATCCGACGGCGTATGCAAGCAGCGAGGCGAGCGGAATTCGGTGCGCGCAGGCAAACAGCAAACCAGCTGCCGCGAAGGCGAGAAAATGTTCGAGGTTATGATCGACGCCCGTTGGCGGGCGCGAAGATGCCGGAACCACGGTGAGGATCAGCAAGCCGGCAATAAAAGCCCAGGCGATGGCTTTCACCAGCATGTCGGGGTCCGCTGACGTATGCCGGTCAGAATGCGATAGACTTTCACGGGCCGCCGCTGATCGCGCGGTTCCAGCATCAATGGGTTATCCGCACACAACGACGAGACGAAGCCGGACGCCATGAGGGGTGTCAACGCGCTGCTTTTGAAGACAGCCCGGATATATCGCCAAAGTGTATCGATAGGGCGGCAGATCAAAATACCCGCGGATGGGGCAGAGGTAAGCAAGGTCCGGACCGCAGCGAGTGAGCGGGGGCAAGCGCCGGCCCGCCGATGCGTCGCTTGCCCAGCCGATGGCGACGGCTGCAAGCGTCGTTGCTGCGAGAACCACCTTGAAAATTTGAGACATGCCCTGAGTCGCTCCAAGTAACGGTAGTCCAAATTCAACATAGCCCAACCGGTAGGGGTTGGCCAAGTAGCCGGAACCTGAGCATCCGCACTTCGCCCATCGGGTAAAGATGTCAGCGATGTACTTGCTACGGCCGAATTTGCGCCAACATACCAAGCCCGCATGGGCCAATTGTTTGCTGGAAGATGCTCGCTGAGCTAAATTCTGCGCCGAAAAGGTTAATTCCCAACCGGCATGAAAATCGAGGTTTCAGACACAGGTACGCAGGTTTCGCCTCCCTTTCAGGAGGTCGAATTTGCGCTGATTCTTGCTCGGATGATTACCACGGTCAAAGAAGATCCGGTTCAGATGAGGATCGCGGTCTACGAGTTTGCTCGTGCCAAGCTCAGGACTGACATCGAATGGGCCGACAATGCGGAGCGTGAACGGCTGATGGGCGCGCTGGAAACAGCGATCAAGGGGGTGGAGGATTTCTCCGCGCGTCGTGACCAGAAAGAGGGCTTGGCGCCCCCCGACCGGCCCAGCCAGAATTCGCTGCGGCTGCAGAATTTGGATGCGCCCCGGCGACCCGCCGCGGCAATCAATCAGATCGCCCTCGCTCCTGCCAGAGCTGCTTTGGACGTTGAAAGACCGCCACCTGTCGTGCGCCGCGCGCGGCGATCGCGGCTCAATTGGGTGCCGCCTGCACTGACTGTCGTCTTGATCACTGCGGTACTTTGCTTCTTGGTCTATGAACGGCGCGGTTCCAGTCCGTCCATAGCTCCGACACTAGCCTCGAGGTTTCCGCAATTGCCCCGCGCGGAGAAAGCGGAATCTCCGTTGGACAAACCGCAAGAGGCGAAACCGGCTGAAAAGACGGAACCCATCCCTGCGAAGTCGTCTCCGTTTCCGGTTCCCTCAGTCTATGGCGTGTATGCGCTCAATCAGGGAACGATCACCGAGCTTCACATGCTGCCCGAGCAGGTTCCTGACAAGCGTGTCGCTGTTTCGACGCCTGTCGGTCAGCCGAGCCGAACGGTTCTTCCGCGTGGCCAAATCAGGTTCATTCTGTACCGCCGTGACTTGGCAAGTTATGCACTTGATAGGGTCGACATCCGGGTCGTTGCCCAGGTCATGCGGGCAATCGCTTTCGACGCCAAGGGCGGCCGAAGTATTACGCCCGTCGAGAGCGCCTGGAATATCCGCAATATTGCCTATGAGTTCAGAGTGCGGCCGGTGCCAGACAATCCGGAAATGGTTCTGTTGCAGCCTGCCGACGAGACTTTCGAATTTGCCGCTGGCCGCTATGTCATCGCTTTGAGAAACCAGGGCTACGACTTCACGGTTGCTGGCAAAATCAGCGACCGTTCACAATGTCTGGAAAGAACCGAGGCTTCCAACGGCACGTTCTATTCGGAATGCGAGAAGCTGTAAGCCCGACAGGCGATCTCAGGACGCCGGATCTTCAAAGGACGCTGCGGATGCCCCGATTTCTCGCAACCAGGGAACGGATCAAGATACCCAGGAAATATCCGATCTGAAGCGCAAACTGTATTGAAATCAGGGTTATGACCGTATCGATGAAACTGTAGCGATTGAAAATCGCGAAAAAGACGGACCCTACGAGTGCAAAGGCCAAAATGGCGAGCAAGACCTTCAGCCGGAATACGGCTCCCACCATGCACCCCAATGCCGCTAGCAAGGCAGCCGTGTACTCCATCCCAGATCCCCACCCGATCTTTTGTCTTAGGTCTGCCTGCTATCGCCGGATTAGGCCTCAGGCAGCAAAAACGGAACCGACTCGCTTGTTTGTAAATTCGAAAGGTTAAGACCTCTCTTCCTCGGCCACAGAAGCTGCTGATTCGTGATCTTTTCGGACCGAATTCTGGCCGGAAAGAAGCCACCGCTCCGGGGAACGCCTCTTCTGCCAAAACGGCCTTTTCCCCTATTGAGCCTCGACATCTCGAAGCTGGCTGGTTTTGACCGAGCTTGATCCGGCATCGGAACAGGTGATCGGTGCGGGCGGGGTTTTGGGCAGGCTATTTGGACGAAGGATGGGCTGATTCGGAGTGTGACATGAATGCAACTAGACCAGCCAAACCAGCTTGAATTCTGGCCGGTCTATGTCAAAGAAACGTCGGTTCCTATAAACCTGTGAACATCAGTAAAGGCTTCAAGGCGTACCGATTCCTCCGCGTTTGCAGTTTATTAACCATAAATCCAATCATATGAAGGAATGGTATTCGCCTTGGATTGCAGGTCTTCCGTCACTCAGGTGCCAGACAAGCGGACTTATTTGGCATCATCACTGTTGAGCTTGCCTATGGTCGAGCCTGACCGGGGTTGCGTTAGGGCTCAGCCGTGATGATGCCCGACGATGCGCGAGACGTTACGGGATGATGAAACGGGTCGCACTATCGGCCGCGGCGATCCTGACTGCTGCCTTGCTGTCAGCGTGCGCAGTGTTGCCTGGAAACGGCCCGTCCAGCGATGCAGTCGGTACCGGTGCCACGGTTGTCGTATCTTCGTCAGCGCCGTTGCCTTACGCGCTGGTGGATGTGACCTCCGAGACGGTCGGATTTTTATCCGAACCCAACGTCGTAACCCTGAAGGGGGCATTTCTCGACAAGCGGCCTAAACCCACTCAGGTCATTGGCATCGGGGACATTCTGAACATCTCGATCTTCGAAGCGGCTCCGGGCGGATTGTTCACGCCGGGAACAGCGGCTGGCGCACGTCCCGGTAATTTCGTCGATTTGCCACCTCAAGCCGTCGATCAGAAAGGCGCCGTTTACGTGCCGTACGCAGGTGAGGTGCCAGCGGCCGGCAGGACCATCCCAGATATCTCGCAGGCGATCATCGCCCGCCTGCGCAATCGCGCGATCGAACCGCAGGTTGTGGTCAGTCTCAATCAGCAGCAGTCAAGCGTTGTCAGCGTCCTGGGCGCGGTCAATGCCCCGGGCGCACTGCCGCTCAACAGCACGGGCGAGCGTATTCTGCGCTTGATCGCGCGAGCCGGCGGGCCACGGTTCGAGGCGATTGAGAGCTATGTGACTTTGCAGCGCGACGGCAAACGGGTCCGGGTTCTGTTGAGCCGGATCTTGCAGGACCCGCAAGAGAACATTTTCGTTCGGCCCAACGACGTGATTTTTATAACGCGCGAATCTCCGACGATCATTGCGTTGGGCGCGACAGGCTTGAATGCCTCGATACCGTTTGACGTTGAGACGTTGACCTTGAGCCAGGCGTTGGGCAGGGCAGGCGGTCTTATCGACGAACAGTCCGATCCCGCCCAGGTGTTTGTTTATCGCTACGAAGAACGCCGGTTCCTTGAGAAGCTGGGCGTCGATACGACCAGATTCATCTATGCGACCATTCCGACGATATACCGCGTGAACTTGCGCGAGCCTGCGGGTTTGCTGGTCGCGTCCGGTTTTCAGATGCGGTCTAAGGACGTGATGTTCGTTGCGAACGCGAAAGTGGTCGATTACTACAAGCTGCTGACGCTTATCAATTCCACGACCAGTACCGTCAGAAACGTCAATTCGGCAATTCGTGAAGTGACGCCGCCGATACCCTGATTTCAGGCGCTGCCTCTTCGGCGTTGCAGGTTTCGGATCGCAGTTGCTAGTGCTGGCGGCTCTGCGAGTGCCACCGCCACGCGGTTTCAACAATCGAGTCGAGGCTGTGTCGGGGAGACCAGCCTATCGCCCGTTTTGCCAAGGCGTTGTTGGCAACAAGTATGGGTGAGTCCCCCTCGCGCCGATGGCCAACGCCGACCTGGAAGTCTCGTCCCGATATTCTCCGTATCGCTTCCAGCATCTCCATGACGGTCGTGCCGCGGCCTGTACCCAGGTTCAAAGTCAGGCTCTCGCCATTGTTTAGCAGGTGCTCAAGCGCGCGAGTGTGTGCATCGGCCAGGTCAGACACATGAATGAAGTCGCGAACGCAGGATCCGTCACGGGTGTCGTAGTCGTTTCCGAGAACTTGAAATCCGGCTCTTTTCCCCAGCGCGGTTTCGATCGCCAGAGGGATCGCGTGTGTCTCGGGCGAGTGGCGCTCTCCGATCTCTCCGCCAGGGTCGGCTCCTGCGGCGTTGAAATAGCGCAAAACAACAGAACGAAAGCTCTGGTAGCGATCGAGGTCTCGCAGAATCTGCTCAACCATCAGCTTTGTATGGCCGTAGGGATTGATCGGTTGCTGAGGATGGGATTCATCAATCGGAACCGACGCCGGAATTCCATAAGTCGCGCACGTCGATGAGAATACGAGTTTATCGATGCCGGCGGCTTGCGCGGCAGCTAAAAGGGCCACGGTTCCCGCGACGTTGTTCTCGTAGAATATTCGCGGATTCCGTACCGACTCGCCGACTTCGATCAAAGCGGCAAAATGAATGATCGCCGCAGGTTTGTACTTTTCGAGGACGGCGTCGAGACTCTGGCGGTCGCGAATATCGCCTTGCTCGAGGGGCCCCCATTTCACAAACTCGGAATGGCCATTCGACAAGTTGTCATAGACGATCGGTTCGTGGCCTTTGTTGAAAAGATCAAAGCAGGTGTGTGAGCCAATGTACCCGGCACCGCCAGCGACAAGAACGGTTGCCATCTTCTATTCCAACACGGGCATCTTGGCTTGCACGAACTCCGATGATCGCTTGCGATCGCCGGCCACCGGCATAACGGCGTGCCGGGAATCTACGACGGCATTTTCACATTCAGAGAACATGGGCAAGAAGCCATCGCATCACCGCGTTTGTGCCCCATGCGAGAACGCCGATCCAGGTCAACATCGCCAGCACAATAGTGGTTGCAAGAATGTAGACTATGATTTTTCGCGACGTCTTGATGTGACGTTTTTTATTGCGGTCACCCCGCAATTCCAATTGAGATCCCACCGATCGTTTTTGATCATACATAGGAGTTCATCGCCATTCTGACGATGCGTAATATCCGGACAGTTTGAAAGCAACTCATATGGAAAATTAACGTAAAGAGACAAGGAGATAGCGGGTTCCTGACTTATAAGTGGTTCATCTGCGCCGGGTTTCATGCTGCAGTGCCGCCGACGATAAAGCCGTTCCAACAGCCGGTGCGCTCACCGTTAACGATGAAATCTGACGCTGCGCATTCGGCGATGAGCAATATTCGATTGCATGGCGCGCCGGCAACGCACGATTTTGCGCACATTGCTGCCCATCGGCAGGAGGCGTCGCAAGCGGGCAGGAACTTCTCTAGCGGAGCCGACGACCGAGAGATCGCTGGGGGCCGTCAGAGATTTTGGCAACATCAAATCCAATGTCCGGATTTGATGGCATCAAGTCAGTAGACGTTATCCGAGTTCAAAAGAGACGGCAGAGTGAGTACGATGATCTTCGTATCCAAAGCCAGCGACCAGTTTCTCGAATAGAAGGTGTCATACGCGATACGCCTGCTGTACGTGGTGCTGCTCCGGCCGCTGACCTGCCAGAGGCCTGTGATGCCGGGACGGCAGGTAAGATAGTCGCGTGCATTTTCGCGATAGAGCGCCAGTTCGTCCGCAGGGACGGGACGGGGGCCGACGATGCTCATGTCGCCGGCGAGGACGTTGAACAGCTGCGGAAGCTCATCGAGGCTTGTTTTCCGAAGGATGGCTCCGATAGCCGTAATACGTGGATCGAAGCGGAGCTTTCGGCAACTGGCCCATTCCGCGCTCGCTGCCGGATCGGATTCAAGAAACTCTCTAAGGCGCTGCTCCGCGTTCGGCACCATCGTTCGAAACTTCAAGCACCCGAAGGTTTTGCCATTGAAGCCGACACGCTTGTGGCCAAAAAAAACGGGC
This sequence comes from Hyphomicrobiales bacterium, assembly GCA_021732215.1. Taxonomy (GTDB): domain Bacteria; phylum Pseudomonadota; class Alphaproteobacteria; order Rhizobiales; family Xanthobacteraceae; genus SG-bin9. The sequence goes on along the minus strand of JAKFVL010000009.1, from coordinate 174,244 downwards.
CCAGGCGAAGAGAGCTTGATCGCGATGTAACAAAGCAAAAACAAAGGGGCCAGCAACACCAGTCCCGATAAAGCGAATGCGATATCGATTACTCTCTTGCTTCTCAATCCAACCGGGTAATTCTGGGTTGAATCAACGAAATGGAAATCCCCGTGGGCCTCGATCGAGTCACTCATGATCAATACCGTTATTCATGAACTTGACTAGAAAAAATCCAATTTCAAAAAATTAATCAGCTGTTAGGAATATAGTGGGCAACGCACCATTCGTGCAAGCGGTATTGTAGTGCAATTAGCTTCGCCAATGCGTTGTAATCAAAAGAATATTTTACGTGGTTAAAAACTAGGCTTAATTCTGAAAGGTTTTTAGCCAAAAATCAAGTGGTGTAATATTGCGTCGCACAATCAACTTTCACTTGCAACATTAAGTACGAAAAGTGGCACAGGTCACAATCGAAAAATCCCGATCTATCGCCAGGCGGGTGGCTGAATCGGGACAAGCAATGAAGATGACGGGGCGAAATCGTTTTGCCGCGAGCCATCTTGCGACAAAATGTCGTCCCGGCCAACAAAAACGAACAAGCCTTTGCTCGTCGAAATAATATCTCCGCGCTTAAGACTGGGATCGCTCATCACACGTTCGTCGTCGGTCTTCGGGCCAGATTGCGCGACATCGGACATCTTTGCCTTTGCACCTGCAACGAATTCTTCATAGCGGCGGCGGGCATCGTCAACGCGAGCGCGCCATTCCCGAGCTGTCACCTTGCCGTCGGCAAACTCTTCTTCCGGTTCGGCTTTCGGTTCCACATTCTGATCGAGCGCCTGGGCTGATCCAGCGAGTGACCAAAGCAAAAACAGAAAAATTGATGCGAGGTGCCTCATCGTCTGTATCTTGACCCTAGCGACAGGATCAAAACAGTGTGCGCGAGTCTTTGTAATCAAGCAACCGTCATCGATACCAATTCCGCGCTATTCAAACTGACCAAGGCGATCATTTTGAGTAGTATGCGTAGCGGCGGTCTGAGTAGCCTTCGAGCCGGCGCATCAAGTTCTCGTTCACACGATTGAGAACGGTGCCGAGCAATCGTTCCGAAACAACCGGGGACGTTCTAGCAGCCTTGAGTATTTCATCGGTAGATGTGCTGTTCCACTCGACAACCATGATGAACGCATCAAACAGATGGGCTGCAGCCTTCACGTCTACCACGGGCAGAATTGGAGGCAGATCAGCTATTATATAATCGTATCGCGTACTCGCGGTTTTCAACATGTCTTTTATGACGTTCGACGTCAGAACATCCGAACTATTGGTAGGTCTTATCCGGGTCGAAGCCGGCAAGAAATCAAAATTGTACTTGGGATCTGAAACAACGAACTTTTTTAAGTCTGCTTTTTCCGCGATTATATTCAGCAAGCCAGGCGAGTCAGCGCAGTCAAGGGACCGCGATGCTGAAGGGTTGCGGAGATCTGCATCGATCAGCAGAGTGCGCGCGCCGCCCTTCGCCAGGAAGGCGGCGAAACTCATCGCGACCGTTGTTTTTCCTTCGCCGGGCAGAGCAGAGACGACGCCTATAACTTTCGCTCCGGCGGGATGAAGGTCCGCAGCCACCTTGATATAACGCAACGCTTCTGCTGTTGCGGAAAACGGAGCAGCGTTGTGGATTTGTTGAAATGCTCCGCAATCCTGTTTGGTCGCGCGGCCGCCCAGGACAGGCTGTTTATCCGTGGCGAACATAGGAAACGCCGCAAGACAGTTGACGCCCAGGAGCCGCTCAATCTGTTCACGTGTGCGAACCTGCCGGTTCAATTGCTCGCGGGCAAAAGCGCTCATCACCCCGAGGCCAACGCCGCAAACCAATGCAAGCGCGAGCGTTAATGCGAGCTTCGGCGAGCTTGGACCGCGTGGCGGAGAGGCCGCCGTAACGAGACGCGCTTCTGTCGATGGGAAGGATTGTTGCTGCACCGATTGGGTGAACCGGCTCAGGAATGTCTCATAAATGCCCCTGTAGGTATTGGCGGCGGTTTCGAGCTCGCGCAGTCTCACCTGAGACTGACGAGTTGCACCCGATTTCTCGAAGACTTCCAACATCCGCTTGTCAATTGATTCTTCCTGGCTTCGCGCTATCTGAAGCTCGCTCTTGTAGCTTTCTGCAATTCGGGACACCTCATCCCAGATCGCGCGCTGGATCGCCGCCATTTCAGCTCGCAAGTTTTTTGCAGCCTGATGCTCGGGCCCGTAACGGTTGCTCCACTCCGATTCTTTACTCTGGTTCTCGAGGAATTGCTGCCGCAGCCTCGTAATAATCGGGTTGCTCAAAGCGTCAGTGACAATCGGATCGGGAATGTTGAATTTCCCTTTTTCGAACCTCTGCTCCATCACGCGAGAAATTCGATCGAGTTTAGCGTTCGCCTGCGTGGTGTCTGCCCTTGCCTTCGCCAGGGCTGTTCCGAGCTGGTCGAGTTCGACTTCACTCGCGAGCTTGCCGTCAACACCGATGATGATGCTGTTCTGAGATTTAAAATCTTGAACTTCCCGGAACGCATCGCTGGCTTGCTGCCGCAGTTCGCCAATCCGCTGCTGAAGCCAAGCGGTTGCGCGACGAGTGGCCTCAAATTTCGCTTGGATCTGGTCATCGATATACGCATCCGCCACCGCGTTAGCGATTTTCGCAGCCTTATCTCTGTCGAGCGATGTGTATGCAATTTGTTCGATATAACTGCGACCGAGACGGGTTACCCGGAGGTTATCCTTAAACACCAGCAAAGCGCGACGTTGCAGCTCTTCCTTTGTGGCTGGTGCGGCAGGTTCCGCGGATAGTTTGAATTTTGCAATCAGTTGGCGGACAAGACCGCTTCCGCTGCCTATGAATTCCGGATCCTCGGCCAAATTCAGCCGGGAGATCACCGACATCGCGACCTTTTCGGATTTGGTGGTTTCGATTTCGCTCTCAACCGAGGCGTCTTCGACCGTCCGATTTTCAGAAGCCAGTTCCGATTGGGTCCACGTGATCCTTTTTGTGTCGATGATCATATCCGCCTGCGCGGTATACTTGGCAGGAGACAAGGCGACGTAAGTTCCGCCAGCCATTACTGCCAGTACCGTCACCAGCGCGATGAGCCGCCACTGGCGAACCAGAAAGTCCCGAATCTGGAGCAGCGATATCGTACCGTCGCTCGCATCGTTCTGTGCGGTCGGTTCAAAACTCGGTAAAAATTGCCGCGCGATATTCATCGATTTTTACTCTAACACCCGCTAAATCTACCGCAAAGCGCATTTCGCAAGTGCAAAAAATCGTGCCGGTGCAAGGAAGCCGTCAATGACCGAATGAAGGTCGTGACGCCCGAGGCCGGCCATAATGAGATCTGGCCCGGGCTTGTTCAAAGACCTTGTCCTGCATCAAGGTCAACGCGATGATTATCCTCAACAATCAGCTTCGAACGTCGCAAAAATCAATCTTGGAAAAATCCTATCCAATTCATTTACATCGTCTTGTCCTATACTTCAAACCGATCTCAAATATTGGTTACCGGAGGAGGCACCGTTAACCTTGTGAAAGTGTCGGGTTAGCGCTCCCGAAGTTATGTTTCCGCGTCGAAATGTTCAGCGTGCTGGATAATCTGACGTTTGGCCGCTACGCCCGTTTTGCGGAACAGACGATGGTCGGCGGACGATTGATGTTGCAAGGGAACCTGAGGCAATGGCTCAAGCCGTTGCCTCGTGCTGAGGTGGATGCGTGCGTAAGGGGTTTCCGGATCGGCTAAATCTTCGGGTTGGCAACCGGGTTCCATGTCTGCCCCCGGGACTTCGCATCTACACGATCGGCGATATCCATGGTCGAGCAGATCTGCTCGACAAGTTGCTTTCTCTCATCGACAGGGATTTGCAGCAGTTGCCGGTGATCAGATCAGTCTGTGTTTTTCTTGGCGACTATATTGATCGTGGGCCCTCTTCGCGCCAAACGATTGACAGGCTGATCGAGCATGGCGCGGCCCATGAAGCTGTTTTTCTCAAGGGCAATCATGAATCGATTGCGCTGAATTTTCTAAGCAATCGCGCGACGTTCGATACGTGGGCGAGGTTGGGAGGATTGTCAACATTGGTATCGTATGGACTCACTCCAGGGACGGCGCAAACCAGCGAAACCCAGCAGGCATTTCACAACGCGCTTCCAGCATCGCATCTTCGATTCTTCAGAGACCTGGGAAAATCCTTTGCGTGCGGCGATTTTTTCTTTGCACACGCCGGGGCCAAGCCAAATGTTCAGTTGAAACGGCAAAAAGAAAGCGATCTTCTTTGGATCAGAGATGAATTTCTGTCTTCGGATCATGATTTCGGAAAAATCATAATCCACGGCCATACGCCCGCGCTCGAGGTTGAAGTGCGGCCAAACCGCATCAATATTGATACGGGTGCTTTTGCTACCGGTCGCCTGACGTGCCTCATTATTGAGGCAGATCAGTTGTCCTTGATCGATACCTCGGCGGCCTGAAATGGCGGGCGGTAAGTTTCACTGATCCGGCACGCCGGCCGAACTCAAAGACTGCGGTGTTTCTCGGCCAACAACCCGTCGATATGAGCCCGCATCTTCTGGAAGAATTGATCGCGGCCGAATTTTTGTGCGTGGCCGGCGATGTCGTCCGGTTGGAATTCGGTGCCGGCCAGGCTCTGTATTGCGGCGATGATTGATTGCACAGTCTGTTCAGCAAAGAATACGCCAGTCATTCCGGGCACAACCGTCTCGACAGCACCGCCTCGTCCGAAAGCGACAACCGGCCGACCGCTGGCCATCGCCTCGACGGGAACCATGCCAAAATCTTCCTCGCCGGGAAATATCAAGGCGCGGCATTTCGCATAGTGCTCTCTAAGAACCTCAAACGGCTGCGAGCCCATAACCTTGACCGTCGGCCCCGCGATCCTGCGCAGTTCCTCGAGCATTTCGCCGCCGCCAATCACGACCAAATTCTGTTTCAGTTCATTGAAGGCTCGCACCGCAAGGTCGGGGCGCTTGTAAGAAACAAGTTCGCCTGCCATCAGATAGTAGTCTTCCAGCTCGGAAGGTTGAGCGATCGCAAACGCCTTGGTGTCTACTGGAGGATGGATCACAACCGAATCCGCTCCATAGTAGCGTTTGATCCGATTGGCGACAGTTCTGGAGTTCGCGACAAAGCTATCCACCCTCGAAGCTGACGTCACGTCCCACATCCTCAAATAATGCGCCAACGGCGGCATCATCAAACGTGTGATCAGACCGGCGCTGCTGCGATAATCATGATACATGTTCCAGATATAGCGCATCGGCGTATGGCAATAGCAGACGTGAAGCGCATCGGCGGGAGGGACGATGCCTTTTGCTGGACCGGATTCGCTGCTGATGACCAGATCGTAACCGCGCAGGTCAAGATGCTCGAGCGCGATCGGCATCAGGGGCAGGTAAGTCTTGTACATCTTGTGCGAGCGGGGCAACGCATTGATGAACGTGGGAATGATCCTGTGCTGACGAATTCTGTCAGAAAGCATCTCCGGCACGTACACATGCGTGAAAATGTCCGCCTGCGGATACATTTCGCAAAGCGCTTCGATGACCTTCTCTCCGCCTCGCATGCCTACGAGCCAATAGTGAATGATCGCAACTTTCACAATATTTCCCGGCGCGAGCTAATGTCGGATTTGAGGGACTCATCGCGGCAATTCCGCAGAATGTTAAATTGCAGAGCATCGAAAAACAACGAGGGAGAAATCTTTCCTGTCGTTACTGCGGCGAATTCCAAGAAGATTGTTAATTGCAAGGGCTGAAGTTGCCCCGCGAAGCCCGCTGCTGAGCGTTGGGCGATTGTTTGGTTGTAACCCTCCTGATATCCTTAACGAGGTAACCACTCAGCCGGAAAAGCGTCATCGATCTCGTCCAGCTCTCCAAAACCGAGTGATGCCGCTCTATGGTGATGCCGCCTTTCGAGGCTTAGCATGTCGGTAACGGAGCCGGTTTGGAAATCCTACCTCAATCAAGCAACCGCAGGCTTGCCTTGGGAGCAATTGCTTCCTGGGCTGTAAACATCATCAAGGTCGGATTGCAGCTAATATTGCTGCCGGTGATGGCGCGCCTGCTGGGGCCGGAGGAATTTGGAATCTACGCTCTTGCGCTGCCAACAGTAGCTTTTGCCGCGCTGCTCGCTGACGGAGGGTTGGGCTCAACCTTGGCAAGGGAGCCGGAAACGTCCTCAGTGGTTTGGTCGAGTGCTTTCTGGATTCTTCTATTCTCTGGAATTGCGCTTGCGCTGATCACGAGTCTTTTTGGAATTTTCCTGGGATACATCGTTCAGCAGCCGCGTGTTCCGGCGATGATTGGTTTTTTATCCATCAGTTTTGTTTTCTTGACGCTGTCGGTCGTACCGGGAGCGCGCCTGAGCCGGCGGAAGGATCTAGGCACCGGCGCCGTTGCGGAGCTTCTGGCCAATCTGACGGGTGCAGCGGTTGCGGTGATTCTTGCTGTCAATGGAGCGGGGGCCTGGAGCCTCGTTTTCCAGTACGTCTCGGTATATGTCGTTCGTTCGCTGGTTCTTAATTTTGCGGCCTTTAGTCTTCCGGGGCTGGAGTTCAGTCTGCGAGCCATCCAGCCTCACGTCATTTCCGGCGGAGTTCTGATCGGCACCCGGCTTTGTGATTATGCAGGCCGGGTTACCGAGAACATTCTGATTGGCCGTATATTTGGCACGACACTGTTGGGCAGCTATTCGTTTGCAAATCAGGTTTCGAGGTTTGCAGGCGAGGCGGTAGGAAACGTAACCTGGGCAACATTGTATGTTCAGGCCATCACAAGCGATAATGAGAGCGCCGTCAAACTTCATCGCCAGCTCTGCCGTCTGCTTGCCGCAGTGCTGTTCCCCTCGATGTTGCTGGCGGCCGTGGCTGCGCCGGAACTCATCGATCTGCTTCTTGGTCCGAAGTGGGTGGAGCTCGCCTTCTTTTTGAGGGTTCTGTTGCCCGTTTCGGCTTTGACGATTGTCGCCACCCAGGTTGGCGCGCTGTTGCTGGCAAATGGACGATTTCATATCCAGTTCTGGTGTACGGCTGGTCAGAGCGTCGGGAGGGCCATCGCAATTTGCCTTGGCCCATGGATCGGGTTGACCGGCACGATCTACGGGATTGCACTTGTCGCTCTGCTTTATTGCGCCGCGCTGCTTTTCTTTGCGAGGGAGTCGACGCGGTACCAACCTGTGCCGATGCTGATGGGCTTGGTTGGTCCCGCGATCTCCAGCATTGTCGCCGCCGGACTTTGCTTCGCAGCACTGCAGGCGCTTCCAGAAAGCGCGACGGGAACTTTGATTGGGCTGTTTATCGGATTGGTCGCCTTTGCTGCATGCATGCTCCTGATTGACCGGAAGGGCTTGATCGAAGATTGGGAGTCCACGCGCAATGTGATGTCAAAACGTCAGCGAACGCAGTTTGCGCAAGGCGCGCCGGGGCCGGACATTCAATGACCATGTCTCGTTCTGGCAATCGCTTGAAGATAGCTGTGGGAATCGCTACCGCAGGTCGTCCGAAAGTGATTTCTGAAACGATCCGGCTGCTCTGCTGTCAGACGCGAACTCCTGACGCTATCGTCGTCTGCCCCGCCTCGCCTGACGATCTGGATGGCGAGACATTGAAGGCAGTCTCGATTCCGCCTCTGATAGTGACCGGTCCAACAGGTTCGACGACGCAGCGCAATTGCATACTGGGGGCGCTCACGGATAGCGACATTATCGTGTTTTTCGACGACGATTATTTCCCGTGCGCTGATTATCTTTCGCAAGTCGAGAGGGTTTTTCTTGATTGCCCCGACATTGTTGCCGCGACGGGACGCCCGATCGAAGATGGTGCGAACGGTCCCGGTCTCAGTGTTGCGCAAGGCCTGTCGATCGTGGAGCAAGCGAGCCAGACACGCCCGGCGCACGAGACGATTGCCGACACCTATGGGACATACGGCTGCAACATGGCGTTCCGCATGGCCGTAATCCGCAAGCATGGGATCAGGTTCGACGAAAATTTGCCACTCTATGGCTGGCAGGAAGATATCGACTTCTCTCGTCAGTTAGCGCCCCATGGCCGCATTGTTCAATCGGATTTTTTCCGCGGGGTGCATCTCGGCAGCAAGCGCGGACGGACATCCGGAGTTCGCTTTGGGTACTCGCAGGTCGCGAATCCGGTTTATCTGATTGGCAAAGGTACGATGTCGTGGAGGTTTGCCTGGCGGATAATGGTGCGCAACATCGCAGCCAACGTGCTGAGGAGTTTTGCGCCCGAGCCCTGGATCGACCGAAGAGGGCGCCTCAAGGGAAATCTGCTTGCATTGATCGATATGATCGCCGGGCGCATGTCGCCCGGTCGTATCCTTAACCTTGGCTAGCGGCAGGATCGGCCGAACATTCTGTTGGATGTGCATCCGCTTTCCGTGATCGATCCCACATAGCTCTGTCGATCGTGTTTACCGGTTGCAGTTGTCTTTCTAAAGTTGTGAAATTGCTCTTTGACAAACACTGTCATGGTTGGGATTCCAAGATGAAAGCGCGAGTTCGTTCTGAGAGGACTGTTGTTTCACGTTCGATCAGCCGGATGTCGTTTGAGCTGTCCAAAGACAAGCTCGGTCAGATTGCTAAGGTCGCGATCGTTTTTCTGATCGCCGTGATCGCAAGTTCCGCTACTCCTGCACCGACGCGCGCCAACGACTTGAACAAGACTGTATTAAAACCTGCTCAAGACATAAAGCCGGCTCAAGACAGACGAGACGATTTAAGTCCCTGGGGTGTTGCTTCCGGTGCAGAGTGGTTCTCTGCCTATCCGCTTTTCAATCCACTGCTTAAGGATGCAGGCGTTCGTTGGCTTCGCGGATTCTATGAATGGCAGACGATCCAGCCCAAGGAAGGATACTGGAACTGGACTCTTACGGATCGCCTCGTAGAGAACACCCGGAGGAACGGAATTCGCCTGACGGCGGGCTTCGCATATTTCGCGCCATGGGCCTCGGCCGATGGAGGAACGCGAAGATTTCCGATCAAGAACATTCAATTTTGGCGGGACTACGTGAGTGGTCTGGTCGGGCGCTATCGTGATGATATCAAATATTGGGAGGTCTGGAACGAATTCAATGGCAGCTTTGCCGAAAACGGAACGCCTCGAATGTACGCGGAGCTTGTCCGGGAAGCATCCATTGCTGCGAAGAAAATAGATCCTTCTGCCAAGATAGGAATGAGCGTCGCAAACTTCGATGTTGGCTTTCTCGACACCGTGATCAAGGAAGGTGCAGCTGGCCATTTCGATTACATTTGCGTCCATCCCTATGAGAAACTCAATGGGTTACTGGATGATGGTGAGATCGAATTTCTCAGCATGACCGCTTCGCTGAAACAAATGCTGGCGAAGAATGGCCAGCCTCTCAGCACGCCGCTCTGGATTACGGAACTCGGCGCTCAATCGCCCGTAAGAGAAAGTCCCGCGGCGGACTTGGTCCAGGCCGTGTTGCTGGTCAAGGCCTACATTCTCTCCATAGCGTCTGGCTTTGAGCGTGTGTTCTGGTTTGAGGCGAGAGGTCCGACCTACGGCAACAATTCAGACCATGGGCTTATTCGCTCGGATATGAGTCCGCGGCCGTCATACGGGGCGTTGAAAGCAATGACTGAGGTCATTGGAGCCGAACCGGCATACCTTGGCTGGCTCAATCTCGGAAATGGCGGTTATGGTTTTGTTTTTGAAGCAAACGGCAAGAATACACTGGCAGCCTGGGCGCCTTCGAAGCGCGATATCGGCGTGACGTTTGGCGGCGATGTCCGTGTCGTTCAGTTGAACGGTGCCGCAGCCGCATTGTCGGCAGGGCAAACGCTGACTTTAACAAATACGCCGCTATACATAACAGAACTACCGTCTGATTTTGTGGAGCAAGCACGCGCCAACAAAGACAGGCCCTTTCCATGGCGTGAGAACTACGCCCAGGCCTCGATCGTAAAGGCTCAGCTGAAGGTTGCGAATATTGAGCGGGGTGTGAGGCAAGTCAATTCTGGAACGACGCTTCCGGTTATTGTTGGTGACGAGTCATGGCGCCGAACCGACTTCGCGAAGCAAGGTGGCGAAGGGCATTACGTCTATTTTCTGGTCGATCCGCAGTTTGTACACTTCGGTACGAATGAACTTGAGATCACAGCTGTGGTGCGGCGGATATCTCCTGACCGGGTTTCTGGCATGAGTCTCAATTATGAGTCGCGCAACGGATACATCAACGGAGCTTACTTCAATGTTCCAGGCGATGACCGCTGGCATGAACTGAAGTGGAAAATAAAGGATGCAAACTTCGTCGGTGGGTGGGGATGGAATTTCCGGCTGGACGGGATTGCATCTCCCAATGATTTTCTGATCAGGGAAGTGCGGGTTGAGAAGGCCGCGCCTCGATGAGGATAGCTACGAATGTCCGACGTTCAAGTGAGCCTTTTTTGGATGCGATTTGTAATTCGGAAATCGTGTGATCAGCGCGACTCTCATAAACCTCAAATGCGTGAGACCATCCGCAAGTTCGACGAGCCGACGTTGGCCATTTGAGAGTTCTACGTCCAGCCGGCCAAGATAACCATTGTCATCTGCTTCACGGCTTAGATACTCATCGCTTTCATTGCCCGATACGACGGCAGCGCGAACGAGTACTTCATCGACTCTTGATTTGAGACCTGACAATTCTGTTTCGGCGGCGGCGATCGCATCGTCGATTGATCGTGCGATCGATTCAATACGCGCCCGGTCCGTTTCGAAATCCCGGGTGGCCGAGCGTGCTTCGAAAATTGTGGTCGCTCGCCGCTTTCGAAGAAGCTCGCTGGCCCGAGCCCTGAGAAAAGGCAGAAACATTCACTGGCCCAATTAGCTGATCTGGGACAATTTCCCGAGGTTCACATCAGAATGCGATCTGCGCCTGTCTCGGGTTCGAACCCAGATGAATAATGGAACAAAAGTACTCCGAGAAGCCGTCGAAATACAACGAAATCGTCTAAAAAGGTGGCCGAGAGAAGACTTCAAGACGATCTGACAGGGGCCACGCTGGCTATGATAAAATTGATAAGTGGCTTCTGGCGGGCATTCGAATCTAGCATGGGTGGCTGATAACGGAGTGCAAAAATATGGCCGCAGCAACCGATGATCCCGATGAACTGACGATCGTTGAAACGCTCAAGACTCTAATGATTCAGCACTCATTGCCGCTTTGGGCGGGCATAGGTTGGGATCAGTCGACCGGTGGTTTCATCGAGAAGCTGGATCAGTCGGGGAAAGCCGATGTCGCAGCGCCTCGACGCATTCGCGTTCAGGCGCGCCAAATCTATTGCTACGCCAGGGCCGCGCAACTGGGGTGGTATCCGCAAGCCCGCGAGATCGCGATGAAGGCGCTGGACTATCTTTTGTCTAGAGCAAAAAGCCCCGACGGTGAACCTGGCTACGTTCATTTGCTTGCTCCGGATGGAGCGGTGATGGACGCACGGCGCGACACCTACGATCATGCTTTCGTGCTTTTAGCGCTGTCCAGCGTTTATCAGCTTGATCGGGATGCGCAGGTCCGTACCGAGATGGATTCGCTTCTCGCGTTTATCGACAGTCGTTTGCGATCGCCTCATGGGGGCTTTGTCGAAGGTTTGCCTTTGGCGCTGCCGCGCCGGCAAAATCCACAGATGCATCTGTTCGAGGCCATGATTGCTGCGTTCGATGCAACGCATGAGGTGGTATTTCAAACCCGAGCGGGCGAATTCTTCAGCTTGTTCCTTGCCAATTTATACGACGCCCAAACCCAGACGCTTGGAGAATACTTCGAAGAGGATTGGTCGAGGATTCTGCCGACCTGCGTTGAGCCTGGACATCAGGCGGAATGGGTCTGGCTCTTGAAGGGTTTTGAGCGCATCACAGGATGCCCGACATCCCGCCAACGGTCTGCTTTGCTGAGTTCGGCGCTCCGCTATCGCGAGGATGGCACCGGCTGTTTGTTTGACGAGGGAGATGCTGCGGGCCGCGTTACGAAGCATACCCGCCGGTGCTGGCCGCAAACGGAAATCGCCAAGGCTTGGATCGCGCAGGCAGAGGCCGGTGAACCGGGAGCCGCGGATCAGGCACGCCGCGCGCTGGTGCGGCTACATAGATACTATTTGCGCCATCCTGTTGCAGGCGGCTGGTACGATCAATTCGATCGTGAGGGTCGATCGATCGTCAACTTCATCCCGGCCTCGTCGTTCTATCATATCCTTTGTGCGGTTGCCGAGGCCGACCGAGTCATTGGTGCTGCGGGAGCTCCCAACCCGAACCACAAGCGAGGATGTGCGACTCTCGAACCCGAGCAAGCGTTTCGGCCACCCAAGTGAGTTCGGCGCGACATGCGCGTTTCTCTGCTCGGTCCATGCCGGATATATCTCGGGCCAAAACATCTTGATCGACGGCGGGCATTATCCCGGTACGTTTTGACGGTTGCCGCTTCCGCCTCTCACTGAGCTTGGGGTTTGCCGAGAAAAGACTCAGCGTAGAGCAGATTGTGATCGCGCTCCGTCAGATCGAAGTGGAGATAACAGGGCAAGGTTACGTCGGCTTCAAGCCAAAATCACGCTCGAGCGTACGCCATGCCGTCGTCACAGCGCGGCCGTCCGGAGCCATGCCCGGCTCACGCGCCGCAAAGGTCTGAATCAGGGAGTCCTTAACGCCGAACACGGCGTCGCTGTCGAGATAAGGATCGCCTTCGGCGAAGATATGAGTGACGAGGGTTTCGTGACCTTCGGCGCTGATCATGAAGTGCACGTGCGCTGGCCTGTAAGGATGGCGCTTAGTCGCCCTGATCATCGCTCCCACCGGGCCATCATCCGGAATCGGATAGGAGTGCGGGGTGATGGACCAGAAATGAAAGTATCCTTTGGCATCGGTACGGAAGCGGCCGCGCAGCGCCGGCTCTGTCAGCTCGGGACGCTGCACGTCGTAGTAACCGTCGTCGTCGGATTGCCAGGCGTCTATGACAGCGCCGGCGAGCGGATGTCCGGTGCCGGCTGACATCACCTTGCCTCCGACAAAAAGCGGCTCACCACTTATGTTGCCGGCGATGTTCGTGCCCGGCGGCAATTCTGGCAATCCAGCAACGAAGAAGGGACCGAGCACGGTCGTTTCCGTAGCGCCCTCGGGCAAGCGGTGATTGATCGCATCGACCAGCATCGACACCCCGAGCGTATCTGACAGCAGAATAAACTCCTGCCGCTTGTCGGTGCAGGTCTGTCCGACTCGGGTCAGGTAATCGATGGCCAATTGCCACTCTTCAAAGCTCGGCTCGACATCGCGCACATAGTCGTGAAGGTGCCGAACCAGTCCTGTCACGATCTGCTTCAGACGTGGGTCGGGAGTATCAGCCAGGCGTTGAATGACAGCATCGGTGATATTCGCTTCGTTGATGTCACGCATTGTCTAGCCTCTGCTTTTACTTTTCGGCCCGGATCTGTTTTTGCAGTGCGGCGAACAGCCGCGGGAAGGACCGCAGTGCGTTGCGCCTTGCTCAGACTGCCTGACGGGCCGGCAGCTTGACAATACGAAGAGCGGTGAGGCGCCGATATGCCCTCGATGCCGATGGCGCACAACGTCAAGCCGGTCAAGGCGGTGCCTGGATCCGAGCCCGGGATTTATCGCTTGCGCATCGAACTGGAAATGCACGGCGACTGGGCCGTCAAAATGGATATCGCCGGGAAAGTCCGTGACCGTGTCGTCAAGTCGATGCGGTTCCAGCCGGGATCGTGATGGCGGCTGTTGGCTAGGCAACGCCCTAAAGAAGGCGACGTGATCACGGCATTCATATACCGACGCACGTCTCGTGGCCGGGTTGGGTTCGTTGGCGGCGATCGGTGTCATTGCGAGATATCTTGAGATATCACGCCTGCTCGTCGCATCCGATCCGATTATTCTGGCGCCGGTTTCCACACTGATCTGCGGTTAAGAATCTGCAGGTGATTGGTCACGGGACCCGGCTAGATCGTCCGGCCGCCATCGACTTCCAGAACGACGCCGGTCAGGAATTCCGCCTCGTCGGACGACAGGAAGAGGGCGGACGCGGCGACATCCGATGGTTTTGCAAAACGGCCCAGCGGGATCGACGCCAGGAATTTGGTGCGCACCTCGGGCGTGTCGGAGCCGAGAAAACTCGGCAGCAGCGGAGTATCGCCGGCGACCGGTGCGAGCCCGTTCACCCTGATCTTGTCCGGCGCGAGTTCCACCGCCATCGACTTGGTCAGGAGGTTAGCTGCTCCTTTTGAGCCATTGTACCACGTCAGGCCAGGGCGGGGCCGTAGCCCGGCCGTCGAGCCGACGTTTAGAATCGATCCGCCTCCCTGCGCGCGCATGATAGGCACTGCGGCGTGCGCCATGTGGAACAGCGACTTCACATTGACAGCGAACACGCGATCGAATTCCGCTTCGGTGACCTCCAGCATCGGCTTGTTCCGATGCGTGGTGCCGGCATTGTTGACGACGATATCGATTCTGCCGAAGCGCGCGCGCGTCGTCTCCACCGCGTTGCGGACATCGGCTGACAACGATACGTCGCAGCGGATCGGGAGTGCGGTGCTGCCGATTTCGGCGCTGATGCAGCGCGCACTCTCCTCGTTGAGATCGATCAAGGCGACGTGCGCGCCTTCGCTCGCAAACATGCGCGCAATCTCCGCGCCAAAGCCGGACCCGGCGCCGGTCACCAAGGCAACTTTGTCCTCCAGGCGCATCGATATTTCCTCCGCGTTCACGCAACCAGCGGTTCGTCGTTCATAATTTCACTCAAGTCGCCTCGCTCGATGATGAGCGTGCGATCGGCGAAGGGCTTGAGCAGCGAGGGATTTGATTCCGTGATCAACACGGAAATGTCAGGCCGCGTGGCTTTCAGCGCCTTTAATGTCTCGCCATAGCGCGCCGCCAGAATCGGCGCGAGGCCCTGGAACGGCTCGTCGAGCAGGATGATCTTGGTGCCCAGCATCAAGGCGCGCCCAAGCGCCACTATCTTGCCCTGGCCGCCTGAAACCTGGCCCGCGGGCCGCCGCGCCATTTCCTTGAGCTCCGGGATCATGCTGTAGATCCGGTCGAGCGTGTCGGCGATCTCGGCCTTTGGCCGGCGTGCTACTTCTGCCGGCAGCCTGATATTTTCTTCGACAGTGAATGCGGAGAACAGCCGCCGGTCTTCCGGCGCGTAACCGATACCAAGTCCGGGCCGCTGATCCGCGCGCATGGCGGTGATGTCGCGGCCTTCGAAGCCGAGTCTTCCGCCGGCCGGACCGATCAAGCCCATGACAGTGCGCAATACCGTTGTTTTTCCGGCGCCGTTGCGTCCGATCAGAGCGACTGTCTGTCCGGCGTCGATCCGGAACGTGACGCGGCGCAGGATCGTTGCGCCCTGAATTGCAACCACGATGTTGTCGAATGTCAGCATCTGCTAGTGTCCGATCACCGTTCGCCGTACTTCGGGGTCGTCGAGGATATCTTGTGGCGGTCCGCTTTTCTGAACCCGTCCACCGTTCCAGACCGCGACGCGATTGGCGTAGCGCGTCACCATTTCCATATCGTGCTCGACGAATACCGACGATACGCCGCGTGTGGCGAGAGCCGCGACCAGCACATCCATGACCGCAAATTTTTCGCTCGAGGCGACGCCGCTGGTCGGCTCGTCCATCAGCAACAGGCGCGGTTGCAGCGCCAGGGCAATCGCAATATCGACCAGCTTGCGTGTTCCTTCCGGCAGTTCCTGCGCCGGCCGCGCCGCAAAATCGGCGACTTTGAGCAGACTGAGGATGTCCGCCGCCTCGTCACGAAATGCCGAGGTTCCGAGCGGGCGGATGGTCGACAAGCTCGTGTGGCGCGCCGTGATCGCAAGCAGCATGTTCTCGTTGACGGTCTGCTCCAGAAAAAGCTGCGGGATCTGAAAGGCCCGCGCGATACCAAGGCGGGTGATATTGCGCGGGGCGAGGCGGGTGATGTCGCGGCCCATGAAGTGAACTGTGCCGCTCACCGGGCTGAGATATCCGGTACAGATGTTGAGGAATGTGGTTTTGCCGGCGCCGTTGGGGCCGATGATGGCGAGATTCTCGCCGGGATTGACGGACAAGTTGACATCTTCAGCAGCGATGATGCCACCGAAACGGATCGACAGATCCTTGACCTGAAGGAGCGGCATCGTCATTGCTCTGCGCTCCCCTTGGCCGGTGCAGCGTTCGTCATCGGAACAGAGCCGTCCGGCACCGCTTCACGCTTGCGGGGAGAAGCGAATGTTTCGACTGCGAGTCCGACCAGGCCGCGCGGCGCGAACAGAATAATGCCGATAATGACAAGGCCCAGGACCAGTTCCCAGATGTCGTTTGCAAAAGCTGCGGCGTAGATGCGCACTCCTTCATATACGAGCGCGCCGACAAAAGCTCCGGCAGGAAACGCGCTGCCGCCGAGAATAGCTATGAAGACGAATTCGCCGGACTGAATCCAGTATGAGAAGCTCGGACTGGCAAGCCCCTGGAGAGCTGCGAGCAACACGCCGCCGATCGCGCCGGTGACGGCAGAGACAACATAGCCGATCAGCAACACCAGCCGCGCCGATACTCCGATATATTCGAGGCGGGTTTCGTTCGACTTGATGGCGCGCAACGCTTGCCCGTAGGAGGATGCGAAATAGACCTGCACTGCAAGGGTTGCGCCCAAGGCGAGCGCAATCGACAAAAACACCAGCATTAAATCGAAGTCGTTGCGCTGGAGCACAAGACCGAACATCGACGGGCGGCTCAGCCTCAGGCCATCGGATCCTCCGGTGATCTCGAAGAATTTCTCGAGAATGGAGTAGAGCACCATCGAGAAAGCGAGATTGAGCATACCAAAGAAAATCTGGCGGTATCGTACCACGAACAATCCCACGACCAGGCTGAGAACGGCGGCCGCGGCAATGCCGACGGCAAGCATGACCGCGATGTCGGTCCCGCCGAGCATGCGACTCGCAAAGCCCGCGGCATAGGCGGAGACTGCAAAGAACATCGCATGGCCGAACGACACCTGGCCGGCGCGCAACAGGATGACGATGCCGAGCGCGGCGAGCCCCTTGGACATGGCGATCACGAGGAACGTGCGCGTCCACGGAAGCAGCCATGCCACGGCGGCGAGCAACACGGCGGCAGTCACAAGCAGGACGATGTTGCGCGCGCCCATCAAATCCTCCGCGCCTGAAGGGTGCCGAACAAGCCCTGCGGTTTTACCAGCAGCACCAGCGTCATGATGAGGTAAGGCACCAGCACATCCAGCTCCGGCGCCCAGTACACTGCGGCGGAGCGGCCAAGTCCGATCAGCAGGGCGGTGATGGCCGCTCCTTCGATTCGGCCAAGTCCGGCAGAGGCTGCAACGGCGAAGGAGAGCACGAGCATGTCGGTGCCCATGCCGGGCAGGATCGACGTGGTCGGCGACGCAAGCGATCCTCCCAGTGAGGCAAGGATCGATCCGATCACGAAGGTCCACAGATAGACGCGCGGTACGTTGATTCCGATTGCACGGGCGGCTTCACGATCTTCCGCCACGGCCAGAATGACCCGACCGGAAACGGTTCGGCGCAGGAACAGCCTCATCCCCGCGAGGACCAGCAAGGCCACGGCTGGCAACACGATGATCTGATAGACGGTATAGGTAATGCCGCCGATCTGCACGTTGCCGAGAAGCTGAAGAGGAGTGGCGACGAAGTATGGCTGTACGCCCCAGATCAGCCGCTGCGCATTGTCGAGGATCATGAATGCAGCGAACGTGACAAGAAGCTGCAGCACTTCTTCCTTGTCGTAGATTCGCTGCAAGAGCAGTCGCTCGATTGCCGAACCGACGACGATTCCGACGATGGCGGCCGCAACTGCGAGCGCAGGATAGGAGAGCCAGGGTGAAATCTTCGACGCGGCTATTCCGATGCCAAGGCTTGCTGCAACGTAAGCCCCCAGCGCATAGAAGCTGCCATGCGCTATATTGAGAACGCGCAGGACGCCAAAAATCAGGGTGAGCCCGACGGCCACGAGGAAGACAAGCGCCGCATAGGCGATGCCGTCCAGCGCCGCGATCAGCAGCAGGTCCGAAGTCATGTCGATCGGCCTCGTGAAAATTGGACAGGGCGGCGGTTGTAGCTCCGCCCTGTCCTTGCGGTCACATGGCGTGCTTGAAGGTCGAAACCTGAAGGTTGAGCATCGAGGGTTCGATCGTCTTCAACCACTCGATCGAGATCTTGCCGACCGGTGTAGAAATCTTGTCGGCCGGGTAGACCGCCATGTCATCCATGATCGCGAACTTGTACTTCGGATCACGCTTGGATACGCCAAGCAACTGATCGGCAAGCCCCTGGCCGTCCTCTCGTATCATGATCGGCCGGCTGTAGGCTTCTGCAGTCACTCCTTTGGTAGCGTCAGCGACCTGCTCATGGCTCGGCCACTGGCCGCCATTCGCCTTGATCGCCTTTTCATAGGCGTTACGCAGCGCGGACAAGGACTGCGCCATGTGAAAAACTGGATAGATCGGATAGGCGCCGGTCTTCTTCTGGAAAGCGTCAACAAACGCTTTGAACTCGGGCTTGTCCTTGTATTCCGGATTGAGGAAGTAGTTGTTGCCCCGTGCCCCAACAATGACGCCTTCCGGCATGTCGGAGCCGAGCCGTTCGAGCGAGCTCTCGGCCAACGGCAACACAAACAGCGATTGGTTCATCAGCCCGCGCTGATTGGCCTGACGCACGAGCGTATCGAGGTCGCCGCCCCACGAAGTGGACAGCACGACATCCGGACGTAACGCCTGCAGGCGTGATATTTCCGTTGAAAAGTCGGCAGCCCCAAGTTTGGGAAACAGCTCGGCAACGACCTTGACGTCTGGCTTGAGGGCTTTCAGCGCGGTGGAAAACAACTGCCAGCTATCGCGGCCCCACGCATAATCCTGATTCACCACCGCGATGGTTTTCAGGTCGGGCTTCTTGCGCAGCATGTAGAGCACGGTGGAAAGCATTTCGGGCGTGCCATAGGATTGCGGGCGATAGACGTAGCGGAATTTGCCTTCCTCCAATATCCGCTGGGTGCCGCAGTCCCACATGTAGTTCAGAACCTTGAGGTCCTCGGCGAGCGGCGCGACGGCCTGGCAGTTTCCACTCGAAATCGATGCGAACATCACGGCAACTTTTTCTTCCTGAACCAGACGGCGGTACTCGGCCAGCAAGGCTTGCGTTCCCGCGCCTTCGTCGACGAAGAAAAGCCTGACCGGAACGCCTCCAATGCCTCCTGTCTTGTTCCATTCGTCGATCAATAGTTCGGCCGCGGCCTTGCCCGGAACCCCAAAGACCGACGCGGGACCCGAGGAGAACGTCGTGATGCCGATTTTTAGCTCGGCGGGTTTGTCGGCTGCGAAACCGGACGGCGTTATTCCCAGCAGCGCAGCAGCGACTGCGATTGCGAACGTTTTTCTCATGAGCGCTCTCCCCGAGTGCATGGTTAGACGAATGTTCTTTGTTTTGACCGGAAGTGTTTCAGGCCGTCTGCCGTTCAACAAGGCAAGCGCAGCCTTGAGCGGCTATCGGCAAAGCCTATAGGTGGCTGTGAAAGCCTATGGCCCGGTTTGATTGAATTCCTCGGCCTGCCAGCGCCGTCGCCTGATCAACTCGGAAATGAGTTCGGCGGTCAGCCGCTCCACCTCGAGGCTGGCCCGCGTCACGAGCCGGCCGGGATTGCGCACAAGCGAGACCGTTCGTTTCAATGCCGGTTCGACGATCGGGACCAGAACGAGTTCGCCGCTTTCGATCTCGTCCAGCACTGCCGCGTGAGCGAGAATTGTGTAGGCGCTGGCACGGGACACCAGCGCCTTGATCTGTGTCAAGGCGTCGATCTCAAGCATCACGTTGAGCGTGATATTGTTTGCGCGCGCATGCCGCTCGATGATCTCGCGTAGTCCGTGCGTCCGGCTCGGCAAAACCAGCGGCAGATTGGCTACGTCCGTCAGCCGGATGGGCGTCGAGGGTTGCATCGCCCAATTGTCCGCCGCTGCGACGACAAAGAGGTTTTCCGTGAACAGCGGCCTGCATACGAGATGCCGCGTCTGCTGGACGTCGTAAAGAAATCCGAGATCGATCGTGTTGTCGGTTATCCAGGATTGAATGTGGCCCGACATGGCTTCGACAAGGCGGAGGCGGATCTGTGGATATTCGTTGAGGACCGTTTCGGCGAGGGGGACGCTCAAAATCATGCTCAGCGAAGACGGCAGACCAATCGATACAGACCCCCGCGGTTCGCCGCCGCAATTCCGCACGTCCTCGGCAGCGATAGCGAGGACTTCGAGAATGGTCCGGGCATGCGTGGCGAGGGAGTGACCCGCCTCCGTCACCATGACGCCGCGCGGCCCTCGGACCAGGAGTTGAACCCCCAGTTCATCCTCCAGTTTCACGATATGCTGCGACAGCGAAGGCTGCGCCAATTGCAGCTTCACGGCGGCCGCAGACAGGGATCCTTCTTCGACGGTTGCCAGAAAGCAGCGAAGCTGACGAATATCCACGTGATTGCCCGGCGGTTTCCGATCGCCGCTACAATAGCCAAGTCTTGTTGCGAGTGCGACCAATGAGATTGGCAGCTCACTTGAGCCATGGGCATACAATCCGATTTTCACGGCCTTGACGCGCCCGAAGTCATTAGTCTACTTATGCAAGTAACGTGAAGCCGCTCGGTTGATGCGGAAAGCAAACCAGAAACGCCAGGTTCGGTCAGGAGAAAAAGTGTCGGAAGCCATCGACATCAGAGCGCAGAATGGCCTTGCGCACGTCGTTCTGAACCGGCCATCGGCGAGAAATGCCGTCACGCTTGAGATGTGGCGGGAGATCGCTGAAATCTTTACCCGTATCGCCGCGGACCGATCGCTGCGCGCGGTCGTATTGACGGGCAGCGGGAAGGACTTCAGCGTCGGAGCCGACATATCCGAGTTCGATGCGATCAGAAACGACAAACAGCAAAGTCGTGACTATGAAATTGCCGTCGATGCGTGCTCGGGGGCAATTGCGAATCTGGGAAAGCCGGTGATCGCCGCGTTGTCGGGTTACTGTCTCGGCGGAGGCTGCCATCTCGCTTTGGCTTGCGACTTTCGATTCGCCGACCGGACGGCTGTTGTGGGCATCCCGTCGGCCAAGCTATCCATCATTTATGGGATCGACAGCGTGCGGCGGCTGTCGGCGCTGGTTGGAATAGTGAATGCGAAGCGCGTTCTCTACTCCGGCGATCGTTACCCTGTCGAGCAGGCGAGATCGATGGGTTTGATTGACGAGGTGCATGACGATGTCGTTACCGCGGCAGAAGAATTCGCCCGTCGTTTATCAGCCAATGCACCGCTGTCGATAGCCGGGGCCAAGTTCATGCTCAACGGTCTTTCCATGGGCGCCGGTTCTCTCGATCTAGCTTCGGCGCAGCGATTGATCGACGAAGCATCCGACAGCCAGGATTTCAAAGAGGGGCGAACGGCCTTCGCGGAGAAGCGAACTCCGAATTTTCGCGGCGAATGAGAATGGCAAAGCGAGTGATCATGCACCCTCAAGGACGACACTCGTGAAGCCGGCCGGATTCGACTACGTCGCGCCTGCAACGCTGGACGCCGCTGTGGAGGCACTCGCCGCAGCCAATGGCGAAGGGAAGCTCCTCGCCGGCGGCCAGAGTCTGCTGCCGTTGCTGAACTTCCGGATGACGCGGCCCGCCGTCCTTGTCGATTTGAATGGCATCAAGGAGTTGTCGTTCATCGAAAAGCGCGGCGACCATGTGGCGATCGGGGCGCTGACCCGCCATCGCGACATCGAGCATTCGCCGCTGATCGCTTCCGACTTGCCTGTCATGTCAGCGGCGATGCGCCACGTGGCGCATCTGGCGATCCGGAATCGGGGGACGATCGGTGGCAGTTTGTCCCATGCGGACCCCGCGGCCGAATTGCCGATGCTGGCGATGTTTTACGACGCGCGCCTCGCTGTGCAAGGACCGGGCGGACGCCGCACGATCGCAGCGAAAGATTTTTTCGTCGATGCTTTGACGAACTGTCTGGAGCCCGAAGACATCGTGGCCGAGATCGAATTTCCGATCCTCAGGCACGATGGCTGGGCTTTTGAAGAAGCAGCCAAGCGCTTCGGTGATTTTGCGCTCGCAAGCGTCGCACTGTCGATCCGTCGTGGTGCATCCGGCATCGAGGATGCCCGGGTGGCCGTGATGGGTGTTGCCGATACACCGCTGCGGCTCGGTGACGTCGAGAAAAGACTTGTTGAGAGCGGCATCGATGGCCGGATATCTGACCGCTTCGCGGAATGGGTGGCTTCAAGCGTGACGCCAAACAGCGATCTGCACGCCTCTGGAGAGTATCGAAAGCATCTTCTCGCCGGATTGGCCAAACGCGCCATGACCACCGCGCTGGCGATGAAGGGATAGATCCGGCATGGCCGTGAAGGTGTCAGTCATCGTGAACGGAACGAGACGCGAGGTCGCTGATCTCGAGCCCCGTTTGCTGCTGTCTGATTTTTTGCGCGACGCGCTCGGGTTGACCGGCACTCATGTCGGCTGCGAGCACGGCGTGTGCGGGGCCTGCACCGTGCTGTTGAACGGCGACAGCGTGCGGTCCTGCCTCACGCTCGCGGTACAAGCTAACGGCTGCGAGATCACGACGGTCGAAGGGCTGGGAACACCTGAAACGCTCAACGTGTTGCAGACTCAGTTCCGCGAGCATCACGGGCTCCAGTGCGGATTCTGCACGCCCGGTATGCTGATGACCGGCGAGGATTTGCTCCGCAAATATCCGTTCGCGACCGACGAGGAGATCAGGGAAGGGTTGTCCGGCAACCTCTGCCGCTGCACAGGGTATCAAAATATCGTCGCCGCGATCCGCAGTGCCGCGGCAATTCGCCGGGAGCAGACGCAATGAAGCTGAATTTTCTTTCCGCCGGCCGCGTCCGGATGAAAAAGAGCATCTACATCCCGGACGCAGATCGTAGCGAGACGATCGATCTTCCGGTCAGCAGCGCTCTGATCAGGCACAAGCAAGGCAACGTGTTGTTCGATACCGGCTGCCATCCATCAGTCGTGGAAAATGCAGAGGAGCGTTGGGGCCCGCTCGCGAAAGTGATGAAGCCTCTCATGAGCGCGGACGAAATGCTCCTACCGAGCCTTGCATGTGTCGGGTTGGAGCCGGGCGATATCGACATTGTCGTGAACTCGCATTTTCATCCGGATCACTGCGGCTGTAACCAGTTTTTCAAGAGGGCGACCATTCTCGCGCACGAAAAAGAGCTGGCGGCCGCTTCCGCGCCGGGTGCGGAAGCTGCCGGCTATCTGCGCAACGATTGGGATGTCGGGCAAACGATCGAAACCGTTGCCGGAGAACGAGATTTGTTCGGCGACGGCAAGGTCGTTCTCGTGCCATTGCCGGGCCATACACCGGGTACGCTCGGCGCGCTCGTCAACCTCGATCGCGACGGGCAATTCCTGCTTGCGTCCGACGCCATCAGTTTGCGGAAGCATCTCGACGACGACCAAGCGCCACGTAACACCTGGAATGCGGACGCGCTTTTGAAGTCCTATGGCGAGGTGCGGCGTATCGAGAAGTCGGGAGCCACAGTCATCTGCGGTCACGACGACGGGCAATGGCGGACGCTGCGCAAAGGACGCGAGGGTTATGAGTAGCGATCGCCTTGCACAGCCGGCAGACGTGCTGCGGCCCCGTCACGTCGGCGCGCCGATCAAGCGCACGGAAGATCCGCGACTGCTCACAGGGCGCGGCGAATACACCGCCGATCGCAAGCCGGACCGCGCGCTTCACGTTGCCTTTCGCCGAAGCGAACAGCCGCACGCAAAAATCATTCGCATCGATACTACAGCAGCGTCTGCGACACCCGGAGTTGTCGCGGTTTTGACCGCTGACAGCATCGCTGGCGATTTCAAGCCGGTGATCCCGTTCTCGCGGATGTCGAGCTATTATGCCACGCCGATCATGCCGCTCGCCTCCGGCAAGGTGCGCTACGTCGGAGAGGCGGTCGTGGCCGTCATTGCGACCTCGCGCTACCTCGCGGAAGACGCGGTCGAGCTGATCGAGATCGACTACGAACCGCTCGGCGCGATTTCTCGCGCAGGAGCGGCCGTCGCAAGCGATGCTCCGCTGCTCCACGAGGAAGCTGGCACCAACGTTCTCATCGCACGCGAGTTCAAGAAAAGCGATGTCGATGCGGATTTGAGCGCAGCCGCTGTCCGGGTCAGTGGCCGGTTCGAGATGACCCGCAAGGCGCCGCTCGCAATGGAGCCGCGTAGCTATACCGCTGAATACGACGCAAGACGCAGTGCATTGACGCTCTACACATCCTCGAACATCCCGGGAATCGTCCGCGATGCGCTATCCGAGTCGCTTGGCATCCCTGGCAACCGGATGCGTGTCGTGGCGCCTGACGTTGGCGGGAGCTTCGGGTCCAAGGGTTCCCTGTATCCCGAGGAAATGCTGATGTGCATCGCGGCGCGCAAACTCGGCAGATCGCTCAAATGGACGGCCGATCGTCTCGAGGACGTCAGCAGCAGCAGTCAGGCATTCGCGGAAATCGTGGACGCCGAAATGGGATTCGATTCGAATGGTGTTGCCATCGCGTTGAAAGCGGATGTGATCGGGGACATCGGCGCATACTCGATCTATCCGTGGACCTGCGGTCTGGAGCCGGTGCAGGTCGTCAGCTTCCTCCCGGGCCCCTACAAGATCGGGTCCTATCGCGGCGCCGTTCGGGGCGTTGCCACCTGCAAACCGCCGACCGGACCTTACCGCGGCGTCGGGCGGCCGATCTCGACGTTCGTTACCGAACGACTGATGGATCTCGGCGCCAAGGCGCTCGGACTTGACCCCTTGGAAATCCGGCGCCGCAATCTGGTTCGCCCGAACGAATTTCCGTATCGGATCGCATCCGGAATCATCTGGGACAAGACCGGGTTCATCGAGTGCCTCGAAGCAGCGGGACAAACTGCCGCGTATGATCGGCTTCGCGCCCAGCAGACCGAGGCGCGCAAGCAGGGGAAGCTGTTCGGAATCGGCATTGCGTCCTACGCCGAACTGACCGGTATCGGATCGCGTATACCCGCCGCTCCGGGAATGCCGATTAATACCGGTTCGGAGACGGCGAAGATTTCCATCGATTCGACCGGCGCAATCACAGCGGCGTTCGGCGTGGCCTCCCACGGCCAGGGGCTTGAGACGACGCTGGCGCAGATCATCGCCGACGACCTCGGCGCAAGTTTCGATGACATCCGCGTTGTCCAGGGCGATAGCGATGCGGTGCCGATGTCGACCGGCACCTACGCGAGCCGGAGTGCGGTCCTTGGCGGGGGCGCGGCCAAGCACGCCTCTGCGCTTCTCCAAAACAAGATCAAGCGCGTCGCTTCACATTTGCTGGAAGCCAACAATGATGACATCGAGGTGTCCGGCGGAAAGGCAATGGTGTCCGGCACCGATCGCTTCGTGACGTTCAAGCAGATCGCGAAAGCTGTCTATTCCGACACGAGGACGTTGCCGGTCGATGCGCGCGAAGAATTGACCGCGAGCTATACCTACGACCCGATCAACGGGACGACCGCGGCTGCCACGCACATTGCGGTGGTCGAGATCGATCCGGTGACCTGCTTCGTGCATATCCTGAAGTACGTGGTTGCCGAAGATTGCGGCCAGATCATCAACCCCATGATCGTAGACGGGCAGGTCCACGGCGGAGTTGCGCAGGGAATCGGTGCGGCCCTGTTCGAAGAACTGGTCTACGATGACGACGCTCAGCTTCTGACTGCAAGTCTTGTCGATTACGTGATCCCGTCGGCGCTTGAAGTGCCGAATATGGACGTGGTGCACGTCGAGAGCCAGTCCGCGGTGGCCGGTGGCTTTCGCGGCATGGGCGAAGGCGGCGCCATAGGCGCGCCTGCGGCCATCGCAAATGCGATCGCCGATGCCCTGTCGCCGTTCGGCGCCGATGTCTCGATTCTCCCGATGACGCCGGAACGCATTTTTCAGCTGATCAAGCAATCCAAATCGAAAGCAGAGGAAAAATCCCGATGATCGATCTTCAGGGGCGCGTTGCGCTCGTTACGGGTGGCGGTCGCGATGTCGGCGCGGCGATCTCGAAAACGCTGGCGGCCGCGGGCGCGACAATCGCGGTCAACTATCACAACTCGAAAGGTGCGGCAGAGGCCGTGGTCGCCGACATTCAAAAGGCCGGCGGCAAGGCCAAGGCCTTCCAGGCCGATATCGCCGACGCTGGCGTCGTCAGGCAGCTTGTGGCGGATGTCAAGAGCGACTTCGGCAAGCTCGATATTCTCGTCAACAATGCCGGTCTGGTGTTCCGGAAACGCTTCGCTGAATCCACGCCCGACGACTGGAAGACGCAGATCGATACGTGCCTCTACGGCGCGCTCAATTGTTGCCACAGCGCCGGTCCGTTGCTTGAGGCTTCCGGCCGCGGCCGCATCATCTCGATCATGGGAGATTCGTCGCGCGTCGGTGAATCCGGACTCGCGCTTGCCGCAGCCTCCCGCGCGGGCACCATTGCCCTGATGAAATCTCTCGCGCGGGAATGGGGGCGTTCGGGCGTGACGGCCAATTCGATCTCTCTCGGTTTGATCGAGACCGAGCACGACAAGACCTGGGTCGAGGCAAATCGCGAGAAGCTCGTCAAAGCCTACGCAATCCGACGGCTCGGCCTGCCGTCCGATATCGCGCCGATGGTCGCACTGCTTGCGTCAGACGCAGGCGGGTGGATCACCGGACAAACCATCAGCATAAGCGGCGGCTTCAGCATGATTTAGGGAGAATGGGGCGATGATGCACGTCGACCTGATCGCGCCGATCGGAAGACTTCTTGCCCGGCATGCCGAAGAGCGGCCGGAAAAGGTCGCGTACTGGGATTCGTCGCGCTCGATCACCTACGGGCAGCTGGCGAGGAGCACGGCGTCGATCGCCGCAAATCTGACGAAAGCCGGGATACGTGAGGGCGACCGGATCGCGCTCTATCTACCCAACGGCGTGGACTGGATCGAGGCGTGTCTTGCTGGCTTGCGCGCCGGCGCCGTGATCGTGCCCATCAGCTTCGACGCGGCGGAAGGCGAGGTCAGCTATCGATTGACCGATGCAGATTGCGGGACGGTCGTCACCACTGCGGCGAGAAAGGATTTGATTACGAAGGTCTGTCGCGATACCGGAATTTCGCCCAGAGAAATCTATGCCGGACCGGATGCCCAGCGGACCGGGTCGTCGATGGCTGCATTGGCAACAACGATCGAGGCAAAGCCACTGGATTCCGACGATATCGATCGCACGTCCTTCATCATCTACACCTCCGGGACGACAGGTCGCGCAAAGGGCGTGTTGCTGTCGCTTCGCGGAATGCTGTGGATTACGGCCTCATGCTGGGCCCCGATCTGCGAGCTGAGCGCGAAGGACGTGGTTCTTTCGCCGTTGCCGCTATTCCATTCTTACGGCTTGAACCTTTCCGTCCTCTGCGTCCTGACTGTCGGCGCGAGCGAACACATTATGGAGAAGTTCTCGCCGCAGACTGCGCTGGATCTCATGCAGAGTGGAAAATACACCGTGCTGCCCGGCGTGCCGACGATGTTCCATTACCTTTTACATCGTGCTCAGGAGAGCGGCATCAGACAGCTTGGAAATTTGCGTCTGTGCATTTCCGCCGGCGCGATTATGCCGGCTACGCTCAATCGCAGCTTCGAGGAGCATTTCAAGACGCCGCTGCTCGATGGCTACGGCATCACCGAGACGTCGACGATGGTGACCATGAACTGGCTTCACGGCGGGCGGCCGATAGGCTCATGCGGGCTGCCGGTGCCCGGACTGGCCGTTCGCATCGTCGATCCATCTTCTCTGGAAGACGTTTTGCTCGGCGGGGAAGGCGAGTTGATCGTGCGCGGACCAAATCTGATGAAGGGATATCACAACAAGCCCGCAGAGACAGCCGCTGCACTCCGCAAGGGATGGTATCACACAGGTGACCTCGCGAAGTCCGATGCTTGCGGCTACTTGACGATCACCGGCCGGATCAAGGAGCTGATCATTCGCGGCGGTCAGAATATCGCACCCGCCGAGATCGAGGAGGTTGTGATCAGGCATCCGCATGTCAAGGATTGTGCGGTGGTTGGGCTCAAACATGCGACGCTCGGCGAAGTGCCCGGCCTTTTTGTCGTGGCTCAGCACGAATTGGACGTGAGTTCGCTCATGGATCACTGCCGGGCGCATCTGTCGGCCTACAAAATTCCAGAATCCACGCATGTGGTTCCGGAGATTCCCTGCACGGGCTCTGGAAAGATCATGCGCTTCAAACTGGTTGAAGCGCTGAATTCCAAGGCTTGATCTGGCTTCGTTACAGCAATTTGCCGCTGTGAATGAGAATGATCCTGTTCCGAAAACCGGAAGTCCAATTTTCGGGATCATGCCTCAAGTAATGGATCGCGGTCCGAGCGCGCCAAACGCCGTTGGATCGTAAGCCAGCTTGTACTGCATGTCGGCGGCGACAATTGGCTCGTTGCATCGATTGCAAACGACTGACGCGCGAAAATCGCTTCCGCATGAAAGATGTTTGAGCAGAAGAGGCGGCTTTCCTTTGGAGAGCCAGCGGTCACCCCATTGCAACATCGCAATGAATGGACCGTAGAGGTCCATCCCCATGTCGGTGAGGAGATATTCGTAGCGATCGGGTGAGTTTTGATATTGGCGCCGGCGAAATACGCCATTCGCGACGAGGCGCGAGAGCCTGTCGGTCAAGATGTTCGGAGCGATCTCGAGCGCGGTCAGGATCTTGTCGTAACGCCGGTTGCCAAAAAAGGCTTCGCGGACGACCATGAAGCTCCACTTGTCGCCGATGATCTGTAAGGCCCGCGAGACCGAGCTCGGGCGACCAAGCTGAAAGCGACCGCCATCCGATGCCCGCCTGGTGTTACGGCTGTTTTTTGCGGGATGCCGGCCTGCGCCTGGCCCATCGCGATACTGCACATCCCGCGCCTTGACGCCCTGGCCGCAGGAAGAGCAGGAAACCAGCGGATGGCTGTCGCAGCCGCACTTTGAGTGAACGAGCGTCAGGGGCGGCGGCTTTCCTTCGCTGAGCCACCGGTCGCCGAATTGCATAAGCGCGATGAAACTTGGGTAGAGATCAAACCCCATCCTGGTCAGACGATACTCTTTGCGCTGCGACGTACCGGTCGCGACTTGACGGAAAATTGCAAGCTCTGTGAGCTTTCTCAAGCGGCCGGTGAGAGTTGCACGGGGGATTCCGAGAGCTGAACGGAAAGCCTCGAATGTCTGCGTTCCGAAGAATGCTTCGCGAATGATCAGGAAAGCCCACGCATCCGAGACGATGTCGAGGGTTCGCGCTACCGAGCAGTTTCGCTCGCGCCTTACAGCACCGGTCCGTCCTGCAGTCTTCGCATCCGATCTGACTGGTGGTCGTTTTGCCTGAACTTTCGCTGCGGCGGGCATTGTTAGGCCGATCTTATTGCACGGCCGCGCAAAATCGGCGGCTCCTAAAACAGGGCTCGTGTAACACATCGCCGCAGTTGACTTCGAGAAAATATCAGTCTAGTTGTGCATGTCATTAAGTCTAGTTATGCATGTAACTGACATAAGGCGGAAAGCCGATGGTTTTTTCAGGGAGGTCGGTCATGACAACGGGAAGGCACACGGCTTTTGCCGCCGCGGCGGCTGCGGTTTTGTTCGCCAATAGCGTCAACGCCCAGACGAAAGTCCCCATTTCCGACGATGTCGTAAAGATCGGCGTATTGACCGACATGTCCGGTCAGTTCTCCCACGAATCCGGTGAGGGCGCCGTCACCGCGGTCAAGATGGCGGTCGAGGATTTCGGCGGAAAGGTGCTTGGAAAGACCATCGAAGTGGTCGTAGCCGACCATCAAAACAAGCCCGACATCGCCCTCGGTTTGGCGCGGAAATGGATCGATGTCGAAAAGGTCGACATGATCGCTAACTTGATCAACTCATCGATCGCACTCGGCGTGTCGCAGCTCGCCAAGGAAAAGAACAGGATCGCGATTATCAATGGATCCGGATCGTCACGCATCACCAACGACGCTTGCACGCCCAACAGCATTCATTATGCGTACGATACTTATGCGCTGGCCCGCGGCACGGGCAGCGCCTTGCTACATGCGAACAAGAAGAAGTGGTACTTCCTGACGGCAGACTATGCGTTCGGGCATGCGTTGGAGGCGGACACTTCGGCGGTCGTCAAAGGTCTTGGCGGCGAAGTCGTCGGGGCCACCAGATATCCGATCGAGACGTTCGATCAATCGTCCTTCCTGTTGCAAGCGCAAGCCTCGAAGGCTGAAGTGGTCGCACTGGCCGGCTCCGGCAACGTGCTGGTAAACTCCATCAAGTCCGCGCAGGAATTCGGTATTCAGAAGGGCGGCCAAACGCTTGCGGGATTGCTTGTCTGGATCACGGACGTCAAGGCGCTGGGACTTCAGGTTGCCCAGGGACTGATCCTGACCAATGCCTTCTATTGGGATCGCGACGAGGAAACGCGCGCGTGGTCCAAGCGGTTCTCCGAGCGCATGAAGCGCGTACCGCACATGGGCGATGCTGGCGACTACTCGTCGACGATGCACTATCTGAAAGCGATACAGGCCGCCGGTACGGACGATGCCCAGAGCGTGATGGCCAAGATGCGCGAACTCCCGGTCAACGACTTCTTCGCAAAGAACGGCCGAATCCGCGAGGATGGCCGCATGGTCCACGACATGTACGTTTACGAGGTCAAGAAGCCATCGGAGTCGAAGGGCGATTGGGATTTCTACAAGTTGCGTGAGGTCATCCCGGGCGATCATGCATTCCGCCCGCTGAAGGATAGCGCCTGCCCGCTGGTGAAGAAGGGCTGACTTCGGATACACGACGCTCCTGCGGCGCGGTGAGGCCGGGCTTCATCGTGTCTTGCAGAGCCAGCCCGGTTCCGCTGTCAGAAGTTGCGGCCGCGCGGAGCATGTCACTGGTCGAGAGATGCGCGATGCCTATATGTTCGGCGAGTTGCGTTGCCTGTGTGCGTTTTCCTGAGCCCGGCGCGCCCGGCAAAGACCAAACGCATGATAGTGCCTCAGGAATAGGTGCCTCGTACTCGGACTAGTCGCACATCTTCATCGCCGCTGGCCTTCAGACTTTTTCTCCGCGCGCGCGATCGCTTCGACAATGAGTTGGCGTGCTTCCGCCGCGTCGCCCCAGCCGATCAGCTTGACCCATTTTCCCGGTTCGAGGTCCTTGTAATGCTCGAAGAAGTGCTGGATCTGCTCCCGTGTGATGGCCGGAAGGTCGAGGTAGTTGTGGACACTCTCGTAGCGCTTGGTCAATCGCGGTACTGGAACGGCAATGATCTTCTCGTCGCCGCCTCCGTCATCCTGCATCTTCAGGACGCCGATCGGCCGCACGTTGATGATTGCGCCCGGAACGATGGGCCGTGTGTTCGCAACCAACACATCGATCGGGTCGCCATCATCGGACAAGGTATGAGGAACGAAGCCGTAATTTCCGGGATAACGCATCGGCGTATGCAGAAACCGGTCGACTACGAGTGTGCCGGCGGCCTTGTCCATTTCGTATTTGATCGGCTCGCCACCGATCGGCACTTCAATGATGACGTTGACGTCTTCGGGAGGATTGTCGCCGATCCGGATCGCATCGATCTGCATGATCTCTTACTTTCGGTTTGAATTCATTTCGAGAATATTGCGTACGGCGGACCGCAGTCCGGGACTTCGGTAGCCATTGATGTCGTTGTACCGAACGCGGTCAAGCCTCATGGCGCAGAAAGAAACTGCTCAACCATCCCAGCAGTCTCTTCGGGCCGGGTAGTCGTGAACAAATTCGGCCCTGTCGGCGCTGATCGGCTGCCAGGATAGCCGCCAATAAGAGATGTTCGGCTGTTTGCCGCCGCTCGTCACCGGCTTTCCGTCGAAGCCGCCCGGCTCGGAAGCCCCTGATCGCAAGAAACATTCCATGCTAGAATGTAGAAATGGATCAAGGGAAGCGGTTCGCCAGCAACATGCGACAACAATGCACGATCAATGTCATCAACCCGAATACCACCCGGTCGATGACCGCGTTGATCGAGCTGGCAGCACGAGAGAGCGCTGGTCCGGCGACGACGGTCGTCGGCCGGACGTCGACGTTCGGTCCGGCCTCGATCGAGGGGCATTACGATGAGGCGCTGGCGACGATCGGACTGTTGAAGGCTGTCGCTGCCGGCGATGAGGACGGTTGCCATGCTCACGTCATCGCTTGTTTCGGTGACCCCGGACTTCTGGCCGCGCGCGAAATCACTAAGGCGCCTGTGCTCGGAATCGCGGAAGCGGCGATGCGCGCGGCAACGTTCGTAGCCATCCATTTCAGTGTGGTGACGACGCTCTCGCGAACGAAGGTGATTGCCGAACAACTGGTTCGCAACTACGGCATGGAACATGCTTGCCGCAATGTCCGCGCAGTCGATGTCGCCGTGCTCGATCTCGACAAACCAGAAGCCAACGTGCGCGGCATCTTGCTGAACGAATGTCGCGCTGCGCTCAAGCATGATGGCATCGGCGCAATCGTCCTGGGATGCGCTGGTATGGCCGATCTCGCACGCGATCTGTCGGCGGAGCTTCAGGTGCCCGTCATCGATGGCGTTGCCGCCGCAGTCAAATTCGCGGAGGCGCTTGTCGGGCTTGGATTGCAGACATCGAAATACGGCGATCTGGCCTTTCCGATCCCGAAGGAGCGCAGCCGCTTCTAGCGCGAGCGGATCAGGTTCGGCTCACGTCATGCCGTGGCCGACGAGCCGGTCTCCGCAAGAACACAGCGAACGATCCTCTCCGGGCCGATCCGGACGGTGGGAGGGAGCCGTTCGATGCAACACGGTTGAGCATTGCTGCAGCGGGGTGCAAAAGAACAATTATCCGGAGCCGTGCTCAAGGACGGCGGTGCACCGGGAATGGTTCCGAGCCTTGAACCCCGAGCCGCTCCGTGAACGGTGGATGCGAGCAGTCCCTGCGGATAAGGATGCAGTGGCGAGCGGACGATCTCGCGCATCGTGCCGGTCTCGACGATCTGGCCCGCATACATGACCGCGACGCGGTCGCAGATTTCGATGGCGACGCCGATGTCGTGAGTGACGAAGATCACCGACATGCCGAACTCGCGTTGAAGCTCGCGCAACAGCAGCAGAATCTGGATTTGCACCGTCGCATCGAGGGCGGTGGTGGGCTCGTCCGCCAAAAGTACCTTGGGCTCGCACGCAAGTGCGAGCGCGATCATCGCGCGCTGGCGCATACCGCCCGACATCTCGTGGGGATAGGATTGCAGCCTGCGCTTGGCTGACGGAATGCGCACCACGTCGAGCATCTGCAGCGCGCGCGCCATGGCGTCGGCCTTGCTGACGCCTTTGTGACGGATCACCGATTCCGCGATCTGATCACCGATCGTATAAACCGGATCGAGCGCAAGGCCAGGCTCCTGAAAGATCATCGAAGCGGTCTGGCCGCGAAAGGCCGATAGCTCCTGTTCGCCAAGCGCGAGAACATCCTGGCCCGCGACGTTGATGGTTCCGTTGATCGTCGTTCTTGCTTTGGGAAGCAAACGCAACAGCGCTCGCAGGGTGACGCTCTTTCCCGAACCGGATTCGCCGAGGAGGCCGAGAACTTCGCCTTCGGCTACTGAAAGACTGACGTCGTTGACGGCGTGGACGGTGCGCTCGCCACTGAACCGAACATGAAGATTTCGTACCTCGACAATGTTTGTCATGGCAGCCCCGGAATCTGGGTGTGAAAATCGGTCGTGCGCTGAAAGGTAGCACCGATCCGCAGGATCATGGCCTCGTCGAAGGGCCGCCCGATCAATTGCAGTCCGATCGGAAGGCCGCTTCGGCTTTGTCCCGCGGGAATAGCAAGCGACGGCAGGCCGAGGAAATTGACCGGCCGGGTGAACCGCGTGAGATTCTGGATGACGGCCTCTGCGCCGGCCTGATTGCCGACGTCACTTCCGGCAATCGTTGGCGCTGGCACCGGCGCTATGGGAGCGAGGATGGCATCGACATCTCTGATCGCCGCCAGATGTTCGGCGAGCGCTGGCCCGCGCCAACGCAGCGCTTCGACATAAGTCAGTGCAGGGATCGCAAGCGCGTTTTGCAGCCGCATCAGAACCTGCGGACCGTAGTCCTGCGGCCGCTCGATCATCCATGTCTTGTGGAAGGCCGCAGCTTCGACTGCGAGCACGATCTGGCAGGCCGCGGTGAGTCGGCGCTGTTCCGGAAGTTTGACACGAACGACAGCCGCTCCTTCGCGCGTCAATGTCGCCGCGGTTTCGTCGAGCGCTCGCGAGACATCAGCATCGAGATCGTCAACGTAGAATGTTGCTGGAATCCCGATGCGAAGGCCCTTGATCGGTTGGTGCGTGGCCGACACCAGATCAGGCGCCGGGGCATTGCGTGTCGTCGGGTCGGCGGGATCGCCGCCTGCCATCACTTGCGTCAGCAGCGCGCAATCCTCTACGGTGCGCGCGAGCGGGCCCACGGTGTCGAGCGACTGCGACAGCGGCATCGCGCCCGCGCGGCTGATGAGGCCGACGGTGGTCTTGAGGCCGGTGACACCGCAAAAGTGCGCTGGCATGCGGATCGATCCGCCGGTGTCGGAGCCCAACGCAGCAAACGTCAGCCGCGCCGCGACGGCCGATCCGGAGCCCGACGACGAGCCGCCGGTGATGTGGTCGAGATGCCAGGGATTATGCACCGCTCCGAAATGCGCGTTGTGCCCGGTTGGACCATACGCGAATTCCGACAGCTGCAACGTGCCGAGCCGTACCGTGCCGGCATCCTGCAAGCGCCTCACGGCCGTCGATGTCGTCGAAGCGACAAAGTCTTTTCGGATCTTCGAACCGCAGGTCGAGACCTTGCCTGTCTCGTAATACATGTCCTTGTGCGCGAGCGGGATGCCATGCAGGGCGCCGCGCGATTTGCCCTTTGCAAGGTCGCGATCCGCTGCGCCGGCCGCCGCCAGCGCCGCATCCGGTTCGATCGCCATGAATGCATTTAGGCGCGGCTGAAAGCGCGCGATGCGATCAAGGCAGGATTGCGTCGCTTCGCGCGACGAGATTTTGCGGGCCGCAAGTGCGGCCGCGATCTCGGTCAGCGTGAGCAGGGCTGGCTCAGTCGCTGTCATTTCCGCCGCCGTTTTGCACGACGATGAATGTCGCGGGTTCGAGATCGAACGGAAGCGTCCCGGAAATCGGCGCGAAACCGTCGAAAGCCGGACCGATGGAACCTGCTATACGCGCTGCAACGTCGGCAGGAACCGGAATGCCGGCGACTTTTGCGATCCGTACAGTGTCATCGGCAGTCGGTGTTTTGCCCGATGATGTCATGCGGTTGCATCCTGTTGCGGCGCGCGGCTGTGGCCGGAGCCTGCCGTAGCCATGTGGCACGCCGCCTGATGACCGTCCGTTCCGATGTTCGAGAGTTTGGGAGCGACGGTGCTGCAGACCTGTTCCACAAACGGGCAGCGGGTGTGGAAGCGGCAGGCCTTCGGCGGGTCTATCGGATTCGGCGGATCGCCGGTGATCGGCGCCGTTTGCGTGCGATTGTCCGGATCCGAGGTCGGCATCGCCGCCAGCAGTGCGCGGGTGTAGGGATGTGCCGGTTCTCCCCAGACGCTGTCGATCGGTCCAAGCTCAACGACCTGACCAAGGTACATCACCAGCACGCGATCCGAGATATACCGCACCACATTGAGATCGTGACTGATGAAGATGTAGGTCAGGCCGAATTCGCGTTTCAGGTTGACCAGCAGATTGAGCACCTGGGCTTCGACCGACTTGTCCAGCGCCGATACGGCTTCGTCGAGGATTACAAGCCGTGGCGATAGCGCGAGTGCGCGGGCGATGTTGACGCGCTGGCGCTGTCCGCCGGATATTTCATGAGGATAGCGATTGGCGAATGTCTCGGGGCGGAGGCCCACCTTGCCGAGCAGGTCGCGGGCAAGCGTCTGCGCTTCCGCAGCCGCCATACCGTGCACCTTGGGACCGAATGCAATTGAGTCCTCGATGGTGAGTCTCGGGTTGAGCGAGGCGTAGCTGTCCTGAAACACCATCTGCATCGCACGCCGCAGATCGCGCAACGACAGCTCACGGCCGATCTTCATGCCGTCGTAAATAATGTCGCCGCTGTTATAGTCCATCAGATGCATCAACAAGCGAGCGGTGGTGGATTTGCCGCAACCAGATTCGCCGACAATGCCGACGGTTTCGCCCTTGATGACTTCGAACGATACGTCGTCGACGGCATGAACGGTCTTGCGCGGACTGAACAGGTCGCCGCGCACTGGAAAATGCTTGGTCAGCCCCCGGACAGTCAGCAAGGCCTGTGCCTCGCCGCCAAGGTCTTCGAGAGGTGCGAGCGGGGCGGCATCTGTCATCTGCTTAGTTCCGGATGTCCATTGCGCTGCGCAGGCCGTCGCTCAGCAGATTGAAGCAGATGGAAACCGCGAAGATCATCACGCCGGGGAGCGCTGCGACCACGGGATTGGCGTAGATCGCGGTGCGGAGGGTATTCAGCATCAAGCCCCATTCGGGTTCGGGTGGCTTGGTGCCCAGTCCAAGAAACGAGAGGCCGGACGCGAGGATCATCGACACCGAGATCAGTCCCGTCGCGTAGACGAAGATCGGTCCGAGCACATTGCCGAGCATATGGACGCGCATGATCGTGAGCGTGTCGGCGCCTGACGCGCGCGCGGCCTCGACGAAATCGCGATTGCGGACGCCTGTGGTGACGCTTTCAGCGACACGGGTGATCTGCGGAATGAAAACGATGGTGAGCGATACGACCGAATTGAGGATGCCTGCGCCCAGCGCTCCCGAAATCGCGATTGCCAGCAACACGGATGGAAATGCGAAGAACACATCGACGGTCCGCATGATGATCGTGTTGAGTTTGCCGCCCGCGTATCCGGCGATCAGGCCGAGCGTCGTTCCGGCGATGAACGCGAGGAAAACCGGGAGAATCCCCGTGAGCAGCGACAGCCGCCCGCCATAGACCAGACGCGCCAGCATGTCGCGACCCAGCTCGTCTGTGCCGAGCAGATAGTTCGGCGTTCCAATCGGACGGAGGCGGCGGATCATGGAGCCTTGATAAGGGTCGGCGAGGCCGAGCCACGGCGCGAACAATGCCGCCAGAAGGATCGTCAGCAGGATGACGGCACACAGAACGCTGAGCTTGTCGCGCAGCAGCCGCCTGCCGACCGTCGCCCAATAGCCGCTGGATTTCGTCTTTGCCGGAACTTGCAGGGCGGGTTCGCTGATGGCGCTCATGGGGACTTCAGACCTCAGCTGCGCTTGATGCGAGGATCGATCGTCGCCTGCGCGATATCGACCACGAGATTGAGGAACACGAAGAACAGCGCCAGCACGAGAATGGTCCCCTGCAGCAATGGAAGATCACGCTGGAAGATCGCCGAATTCAGAAGCAGTCCCGTTCCGGGCCAGGAGAACACGGTTTCGATCAGGATCGATCCGCCGAGCATGTATCCGAGCTGAAGGCCCATCACGGCCATGGCGGTGGGTGCGGCATTCTTGATGACGTGCCGGAAGACGCCCCGCTCGTTCAACCCTTTCGCGCGCAAGGCTTCGACAAAATCCTGCGAGAGGATGTCGCCGGTGAGCGCACGCACAGTGCGCGTGATGATGCCCATTGGAATAGCCGCCGAAGTCAAGGCAGGCAGGACCAGATACTGCATGTGCGCCCAGTCCCACGCCCATGAACTCGATCCGCCGGGACCGGCGCCGACCGCCGGCAGCCAGTTGAGCTGCACGGAGAAAATAATGACAAGGACAATGCCGAGCCAGTAGTGCGGCACCGAAACGCCCATCACGGCAATCGATGTCGCAACCTTGTCGATCCATGTGTTGCGATAGTAGCCGGCGATCAAACCAAGCGAGACGCCGAGAAAAAACCCGATCGCGGCAGCGGCAAGCGCCAGCATGATGGTGTTGCCCACCGCGTTCATGACTTCGGCCAATACCGGCCGGCCGCTGGCGATGGATGTCCCGAGATCGCCGTTCAAGGCTTTCCAGACCCAAATTCCGAACTGCACTGGAAGCGGGCGATCAAAGCCGTAAGCGGCCCGAAGCTGTGCAGCGAGTTCCTGCGATGCATCGGCGGGAAGAACCGCGACCAGCGGATCGCCGGGCGCGAGGTGGACAAGGAGAAAACAAACCAGCGCTACGCCGATCACGATCGGAATGACGTACACAATGCGCCGGGCGATATAGGAGAGCACTTACGAAATCCCTCGAATATGCAGGACGAACACCGGCCGCATGTCACGGCCGGTGCACTGAACGGTTCTTACTGGATCGTCATGCTGGAGAAATCGACGAACCAGCTTTTCGGCTGCACGAAATTCTTGATCTTCGGACTCATCGCGCGCGGTCCGACATCGTGCGCCACGTAGAGGAAAGTCGCATCGTCCACCGAGGCCGCATGCAGTTCGGCGAGCGCCTTGTCGCGAGCATCCGCATCGAACGTCTGACGAGCTTTCGTGACCAGCTCATCGAACTTCGGGTTGTTGATGTAGCCCCAGTTGTTCGACACCGGAGGCGCCATGCTGGACTGCAGGAAGCGCACCATGGCGAAGAACGGGTCCATCGCCGCGTAAGTGACGTTGGTGGCGTTCGCGCCGTTTGCGGTCGGGTCTTTTGCGCCGCGCCGCCAGTTGGTGAACAACGTATTCCACTCGATGACGTCGAGCTGAACGTCGAAGTAACACTCCGCCAGTGCTTGCTGCAGGTATTCGTTCATCGGCAACGGCAGCATCTGACCGGACCCGGACGCCGAGGTTTGTGTCTTGACCGTCAGCTTCTTGCCCGGTCCATACCCCGCTTCCTTCATCAGGGCCTGTGCAGCCTTGAGATCATACTTGATCTGGAAAGTCGGCGTTCCGCGCCAGGGATGCCCGGTTTCGAACGTGCCACTGGCAGGCACCATCAAGCCGCCCAGCAAGCCTTCCTTCATGCCTTCGCGGTCGACACAGAGATTTGCGGCCTTGCGAACCCGGATATCGTTCCACGGTGAACCCTCGATGCGTGAGAACTGCCAAGGCCAGACGTGAGGCTGTTCGTTCGCGGTGATGACGAAGCCACGCTGTTTGATTTGCGGCACGGCATCCGGCGCTGGCGCTTCGATCCAGTCGACCTGGCCTGACAGCAGTGCGGCGGTGCGTGCGTTTGCTTCCGGCACGGGGAGCAGCACCAGCTTGTCGACTTTGGGAACACGCGCCTTGTCCCAGTAGGCTTCATTCTTGACGAGTTCGAGGCGCTCGCGCGGAACAAAGCGTACCATTTTCCACGGTCCGGTGCCCGATGCTTCGCGGGCGAATGCCGCCCATGCGGCCGCTGCTTTGGCCTTGGCATCGGCGCCTTCAGCCGTATCGAAGAACTTCTGCCATTTTGTTGGGCTCGCCATGAACAGGTTGGTGAGATTGATCGGCAGGAAGCTGTCCGGCTCTTTTGTCGTGAGTTCGACTGTCAAATCGTCGATCTTCTTTGCCGACGCCAGTGTCGGCATGCGTGAAGCGGTGACGCCCACCTGGCTGGCGTCGAAATGCTGGGCATCCTGCTTCAGAACTTTTTCGACGTTCCAGACCACTGCGTCGGCGTTGAAGTCGGAGCCGTCATGGAATTTTACGCCGGGCCGCAGCTTGAAGGTCCATTTCTTCTTGTCGGCGTCATCGACCTTCCATTCGGTTGCAAGCCCAGGGATCACCACGCTCGGTTTGGTCGCCGACGACAAATCCCACTGGGTCAAGCCGTCGTACATGGTCAGACCGGTGAAGCGATTTCCCTCGAAACCCTGATCCGGCTGACCGAGCGTTCGGGGAATGTCCGCGGCCGTCATGGCGATGCGGACGACAGTTTCCGCGCGGGCATCTTGTGATGAGAATGCGCCGGCCGAAATCAGCAGAGCAGCAGTGGCAGCTTTCAGTATGTGATTAGTCCTGTGATGAAGCATGAACCGAATTCCTCTTACCAATCGTGATCAAATGTTATGCAACGCTTGTGCCAAAATGGCCGAAAAATCCGAGCTTGCCGCCATTTCGGGTTGAATCCAAGCGGGATAAGTTTTCGCAGCGCTCTGCGGCTTTTTGGCGCGCCGTTTCAGTGCATTGTTCGGCCGGGAAAGGTCGTTCCCTGCAAAGGCGATCAAGATCGGCTTGACTTGAATAACGGCGCGTTGTGCGTTGCCGTATTGGAAATTGGAGCCGCGGCAACTGATGAGCGATCTGATCATTCGAGCGGGAGATTTCAGGTTCGGCGCGCGTTTCGAGGACAAACTCGCTCCTAAAACCTGCTCAGCATTCCGGCGGGCCCTGCCTTTCGAGAGCCAGATGATCCACGTCCGCTGGAGCGGAGAGGCGGTCTGGCTGCCGCTCGGCGATCATCAGTTCGGCGTCGATTACGAAAATCACACCAGTTATCCGGCTCCGGGCCAGGTTATTCTTTATCCCGGCGGGATCAGCGAGACCGAAATCCTGCTTGCCTATGGTGGGGTGCGCTTCGCCAGCAAGATGGGCCAGTTGGCAGGGAATCACTTCATCACGTTGACGTCCGGACTGGATCGCCTGACCGAGATGGGGAAAGCTGTGCTCTGGAAAGGTGCCTTCAAGGTTGTCTTCGAGGCGAAATAAATGACGGAGGTTTATCCGCGCGACCTGCGGGGCTATGGGCGGACGCCGCCGCATCCGCACTGGCCTGGCGATGCGCGTATCGCGGTTCAGTTCGTCGTTAATTTCGAGGAGGGCGGCGAAAATAACATCCTGCACGGAGACCCGGCGTCGGAGGCATTTCTGTCAGATGTTCTGGGCGCGCAGCCGTGGCCGGGTCAGCGGCACGTCAACATCGAATCGATGTTCGAATACGGCTCGCGTGCGGGTTTCTGGCGGCTGTGGCGCACGTTCGCAGAACGCAACATCGGCGTCACCGTGTTTGGCGTGGCGACCGCGCTGATGCGCAATCCCGAAATTGTCGCCGCAATGAACGAGGCGAACTGGGATATCGCAAGTCACGGTCTCAAGTGGATCGAACACAAGGACATGCCGGACGCCGAGGAGCGCGCTCAGATAGCGGAGGCTATCCGCATTCACACCGAGGTTACGGGACAGAGTCCGCTCGGATGGTACACGGGCCGCACGTCGATCAATTCGACAAGGATGGCGATGGAAGCCGGAGGATTGCTGTACTCCTGCGATTCTTACGCTGACGATCTGCCCTACTGGCTTAAAGGCCCGCGCGGGCCGCACCTCATCATCCCATATAGTCTGGATTGCAACGACATGCGTTTCACCAACGCGCAGGGCTTCAGTAACGGCGATGATTTCTTTGTCTATCTCAAGGACAATTTCGATGTCCTCTACAAGGAAGGCGAGACCTCTCCGAAAATGATGTCGGTCGGCCTGCATTGCAGGCTGGCCGGACGGCCTGGCCGGACGGCTGGATTGCTGCGCTTCCTCGACTACATTGCAAACTTCGAGCGGGTATGGACACCGACGCGCTTAGCGATCGCGCAGCACTGGCATCGTCACTTGAAACATCTGTCTGACGATGCCCGAACGGTCTAGGCGATGACACAGCCGCCGCAGCTTGGCCGCGAGATCGCCGAACGCATCGACATTCTGGGCGCGATTTCGGAAATGCCGGATGCGTTGACCCGGATTTATCTCACGCCTCAACATCGCGCC
Organism: Hyphomicrobiales bacterium; assembly: GCA_021732215.1. GTDB lineage: Bacteria > Pseudomonadota > Alphaproteobacteria > Rhizobiales > Xanthobacteraceae > SG-bin9. The sequence continues at coordinate 132,476 of JAKFVL010000009.1, read as the reverse complement.
GCCGCCGACCAACTGATGGCATGGATGCGAGAAGCTGGAATGTCAGCGCATCTGGACGCTGTCGGCAACGTGGTCGGCCGCTATGAAGGCGAAATGCCTGGCTTGCCGTGCCTGATGCTGGGATCGCATTACGACACTGTGCGCAATGCCGGCAAATGGGATGGTCCTCTCGGCGTAGTCACGGCCATTTCCTGTGTCGGTGAATTGAACCTGCAGCGAAAGCGCTTTCCTTTCGCAATCGAGGTTATCGGCTTTGCCGACGAGGAAGGCGTTCGCTTCAGTTCCACATTGCTCGGCAGCAGAGCGATTGCAGGCACGTTCGACGAACGGATACTCGATGCGGTCGATCGCGAAGGCGTGACGATGCGGCAAGCGCTTGCTGCGTTCGGACTGGATGCGAGCAAGATCAAGACGGCGGCGCGCCGGCGCGATGACGTGCTGGGATACATCGAGCTGCACATCGAGCAGGGCCCCGTTCTGGAATCGCTTGGATCCCCTGTTGGTCTCGTGACGGCGATCAGCGGCGCGACCCGGCTGTTGATCGTATTTGAGGGCATGGCAGGACACGCCGGCACCGTCCCGATGGATCAGAGGCGCGACGCGCTGGCGGGTGCTGCCGAATCCATTCTGGCGATTGAGACCTATTGCTGCTCGCACGAAGGGCTGGTCGGCACCGTCGGACAAGCGATAGTTGCTCCGGGCGCGACGAATGTGATTCCCGGCAAGGTGACGTTCACGCTGGATGTCCGAAGTGGGTCGGATAAACAGCGCCGAAAGGCCGTCGAGAAACTGATAAGCAAAATCGAAGCGATTGCGGCTGAAAGATCGCTGACGTGCCATATCGCGCGGACACACGACAATCGCAGCGTTCCGTGCGCGCCCAGTATCAGCCTGCAGATAGCGAACGCCATTCGCCAGCAGGGTCACGCTGTTCATGAATTACCGAGTGGCGCTGGCCATGACGGAATGGCGATTGCCGACATCTGCGACATCGGCATGATCTTCGTTCGCTGCCGCGGCGGCATCAGCCATCATCCGGACGAGCACGTCGAGCTTTCAGACGTCGAGGCGGGCGCGCGGATATTGTTTGAAACCATCGCGAACTTCAACGTTTCGTCAAAGTCTGGCTGAATCTCATGCAGTGACGGTTTTTGTTCGATTGATCCATCGAGCGCTTACGTCGGGCTTTTTCACCCGCTCAGCTTTTGACGGTCAGAGCGCCCGCAGCGGGACACGAACTCGATGACGGCGCGGACCGGGGGGAGATCGACGAGGTCTGGATGAGCCAGCAGCCACATGTCGGAAAGAGAAGCCAGCTTTGCCGGCGCGACGCGGACAAGATCGTCGTGCGCGTCGCCGGCGATGCAAGACAATGCACAGATTCCAATACCTTCGCGGGCCGCGGCTAGCATGTCGGATTGCGACGAGCAGCGCATCACGACGGACGCCTGCCGTGCGACCTGATCACTCCAGCGGCCAAGCTCGGCGTTCGAGGCCTTGTCGGCAAAGCCGATGATGCGATGACCACGCCACTGATCGCGGCGTTCGGGTAGCGGATGCTGCGCCGCATAGCTGCGCGAGGCGTAAAAGCCGGCGCCGAGCCGTGCAATCTTGCGCCCGACCAGATTTTCATCGCCGCTTTGATAGATCCGCAGCACGATGTCGGCTTCACGCCGCCGCACGCTGACCGGGAACGGATGGGTGACGAACTCAACTTCGACGTCCGGATACTCCTGCACGAACGCCTGCATGTGCGGCATCAGCCAGTAAGCGGCCAGCGTCGGGCCTATCGAAAACTTGACCTGTCCGCGCGGGCGGCCGCTGCGGCTCGCGACGGCCGTTTCGGCGCGCAATGCCGCGGTGGCCATCGCCTCGGCGTGCTCGTGAAACCGGCGGCCATGGGTGGTCAGAACGAGACCGTCATTCGAGCGCGCAAACAGCCGGGTGCCGAGCTGCTGTTCGAGGGCTGCGATCTCGCGTCCGACGGTCGGGTGACTGACCCGTAAACGGCGCGCGGCCGCCGAATAACTGCCGGCCTCCGCAACAGCAACAAAGGTCTGGCAAAGGTCCCAGTTCATGTTCAATCCTGATAGACGTATGTTCAAGATTGAACACCAGCGCAGAGCTGTCAACCGCTATGGTTTGCATATCAATAAAGGATACGTCAGATGCCCTTACCCAAGCTGCTTTGTGACTCACTGGAATTGCCGGTTCTCGGCTCTCCGCTGTTCATCGTGTCGGGCGTTGACCTCGTGATCGCCCAATGCAAGGCGGGAATTATCGGCTCGTTTCCAGCGCTCAATGCACGCCCGGTCGACAAGCTCGACGAGTGGCTGACGCGGATCGATAACGAACTCGGCGAATACAAGGCGCTCAATCCCGGCAGAAAGGTCGCGCCTTACGCGGTGAACCAGATCTGCCACGTCTCCAATGACCGCCTGATGAAGGACATGGAGACCTGCGTCAAACACAAGGTCCCGATCATCATTACGTCGCTGCGCCCGCCTGCCGAGATTGTCGAGGCGGCGCATTCATACGGCGGCGTCGTGTTTCATGATGTCATCAACGTCAAGCACGCGCGAAAGGCCGCCGAGCAGGGCGTGGACGGGCTTATTCTTGTATGCGCTGGCGCAGGTGGCCACGCGGGCACGCTGTCGCCCTTCGCGCTGGTGCGTGAAGTGAAGCAATGGTTCGGCGGCACGATCCTGCTGTCGGGCGCGATTTCGGACGGCTATGGTGTCGCAGGTGCGCTCGCGCTCGGTGCCGATCTGGCTTACATGGGCACGCGCTTCATCGCCACTCAGGAAGCGAATGCCGACAACGCATACAAGCAGGCGCTGATCGATCACGCCGCGCATGACATCGTCTATTCCAACCTGTTCACCGGCGTTCACGGCAACTACCTCGGCCCGTCGATCGCCGCGGCAGGTCTCGATCCAGGCAATCTGCCGGTGGCCGACAAGACGAAGATGAACTTCGGCTCGGGCGGCAACATGAAATCCAGGGCCTGGCGCGATATCTGGGGGTCTGGGCAGGGCATCGGCCAGATCGCCGATGCGCCGCCGGTTGCGGACCTCGTGGCCCGGCTGAAGCGCGAGTTCAACGATGCGCGCGAGAGCTTTGTGCAGCGCGCATGTGCGTAATCAGGCCGCCTAAGAGCGGCTGGAAGTAAATCAAAACGACGGTTCAAAGGGAGGACGCTCATGTATTTATTGTCTTTGCGAGTAGCCGCGGTGACGCTGGTGGCTACGTCAATGGTGCTTCCGGCCCTGGCGGACAAGGGTGAAATCCGCGTTGGCCAGACGTTGCCTTACAGCGGTCCATTGTCCGGCTTCGGCATCATCGGCAAGGCGCAAGAAGCCTATTTTGCAAAGATCAACGCCGAGGGCGGCATCAATGGCAAGCAGGTGAGGCTCATCAGTCTCGATGACGGTTACTCGCCCCCGAAGACGGTCGAGCACACCCGCAAGCTCGTCGAGCAGGACGAAGTGATGCTGATGTTTGGCTCGCTCGGCACCGCGACAAATAACGCCGTGCATCGGTATCTCAACGCCAAGAAGGTGCCGCAACTGTTCGTACTGAGCGGCGCCAACAAGTGGGCCGATCCGAAGAATTTCCCGTGGACCATGCCCGGCATGGCCGCATACCAGTCCGAGGGCGTGGTCTACGCCAAGCATATTCTCCAGACCAAGCCGGAAGCGAAGATCGCGATCCTTGCCCAGAACGACGACTTCGGTCGCGACTATGTCGCGGGTTTCAAGCGCGCGCTCGGCGACAAGGCCGCGAAGATGATCGTCAGTGAGACGACCTACGAGACCAGTGCGCCGACCATCAATTCGCAACTCGCACAATTGAAGGCGTCGGACGCCAACGTTCTGTTCGGCGTCGTGCTCGGCAAGTTTACTTCGCAGATGATCAAGGGAATCGCTGAAATCGGCTGGAAGCCCGATATGACGTTTGTGCCGACGTCTGCCTCATCGATTGCATTTCTGGAGCCCGCAGGCCTCGAGAATGCAATCGGTCTGATCACTTCGAGCAGCCAGAAAGACACCAGGGACGTGCAGTGGGCGAATGATCCTGGCGTCAAGGGATTCAAGGAGTTCATGAGCCAGCATCTGCCCGGCGCAGACATTAACAATTCCAACTATGCCGCCGGTTATCATTATGCGACGCTGCTGGAGAAGCTGCTACGTGCCTGTGGCGACGATGTCAGCCGCGACAACATCATGCGCCAGGCTATGGCGCTGAAGGAGGTGGCGTTGCCGCTACTCCTGCCGGGCATCACAGTATCGACCAGCTCGGACGATTACCTGCCGTTCCAGCAGTTGAGGTTGCAGCGCTTCGACGGCAAAAGCTGGGTCGGCTTCGGCGATATCCAGGACGACCAGTAGAAAGACCGGAACGGGATGATTGTCAGCGGCGAACGACGGATCACGTATCCGGAGATTTACGAACGCATTGCGAGGGCTGCTTCCGGCTTCAAGGCGCTGGGCGTGGCCGGCGGGGCGCCGGTTGCGATGATGCTGCGTAACGATTTCGCATTTTTCGAGGTTTCGCTTGCGGCAGCGACCGTTGGCTCTCCGGTGGTGCCGATCAACTGGCATCTCAAGGCGGATGAGGTGGCCTATATCCTCGGCGACAGCGGCGCCAAAGTTCTGGTCTGCCACGCCGATCTGCTGGCGCAGATCCGGTCAGGGCTTCCGGCCAGTCTCCATCTGCTCGTCGTCACCACACCGCCGGAACTGGCTGCGGCCTATAACGTAGCACCCGAGCTGACGGCAGTGCCGCAAGGCCTCACCGATTGGGACAGCTGGCGCGGGCAGCATCAGCCGTCACCCGAGCCGTCAAGCCGCGCGTCGCCGATGTTCTATACTTCCGGAACCACCGGAAAGCCCAAGGGCGTGCGGCGTCAGCCGATGCGGCCCGAACAAGTCCCCGCCGCCGAGCGCGTCGGCGCGATCACCTACGGCATCAAGCCCGGTGAAGGGCAGGTCGTGTTGATGAACGGACCGATGTATCATTCGGCGCCGAACAGCTATGGCATGCTGGCGTTCCGCCAGCAGTGCGACATCGTGCTGGAGCCGCGCTTCGATCCCGAGGACATGCTGCAACTGATCGCGCGCCACCGCGTCACTCATATGCACATGGTTCCGACCATGTTTGTGCGGCTGTTGCGTCTGTCTGATGACATCAAGACACGCCACGAGCTCTCGTCGCTGCGCTTCGTTGTTCATGGTGCCGCGCCATGTCCGGCGGACGTCAAGCGCGGCATGATCGGCTGGTGGGGTCCCGTCGTGCATGAATATTTCGGCTCGACCGAGACGGGAATTCCGGTCTGGCATTCCGCGGCGGAAGCGCTTGCAAAACCCGGCACGGTCGGCCGCGCGATCGAAGGCGGCATCGTCAAGGTATTCCGCGAAAACGGCGAGGCATGCGGCGTCAACGAACCGGGCGAAATTTACATGCGCCAGACCGCGATTTCGGACTTCGACTATAACGGCAACGCCGAAGCCCGCATCCACGCGGGGCGCGAGGGATTGGTCAGCGTCGGCGATATGGGTTACCTTGATGAGGATGGCTACCTGTTCCTGTGCGACCGCAAACGCGACATGGTGATCTCGGGTGGCGTCAACATCTATCCCGCCGAGATTGAGAACGTGCTGATCGGGATGCCCGGTGTGCGCGACTGCGCGGTGTTCGGAATACCCGATGACGAATTCGGCGAACGGCTATGCGCGTGTATCGAGCCAGAAACCGGTGCGGAGCAGTCGCCCGTGGCCGTTCGGGATTTTCTGCGGGAGCGGCTGGCCAACTTCAAGGTCCCGAGAGAGGTGCGCTTTCTGGATGCGCTTCCCCGCGAGGCGACCGGCAAGATATTCAAGAGAAAGCTCCGCGACCCTTATTGGGAAGGCCGCGAAGGCCGTGCGTCCTGAGGCGCGATCTGCACGAGGCTTGTAGGAAATGACGAGCCGACTCACGGCTGTGTGTTGCTTGCCGGGAAGGAAAGATGCGAGCTTAACTCTTGCAGCCGAACGATCTTGGTAATGAACCATCCCTTGAACCCAGTCTCATCTGGATTTTCGCTTCTCGGCTGCGACCGCCAGCGCGGCGACGCGATTTTCCACACCTAGCTTCGCATAGATCTGCTGAAGATGTTTATCCACGGTTCTCGGGCTGAGACTGAGAATTTGAGCGATATCGCGATTGGTCTTTCCCTTGCCCAGCCAGCCCAAGACCTCGGCTTCTCTCGACGTCAAGCCGAGCTCTGCGCTTATATCGCTTTGCGGAATCTGCTGGTCGTCGCCCTGAATGTGTAGAAGAAATTCGTTTGGCCCGGACCGGCTGATATATTGAAGCTGCAGTTCTTCAGGACCCGCCTGAATCTTGAATGTGTCGCGTGAGGGAGTATCCAGGCCAATGTTGGTAAGCCACGCAATCAGATCGCTACGATGCGAGGCATCGAGCGTGGTGAAGGTTCCGGTACCGAACAGGAGCTTGTGGGTCTGCGGTGTGGCCCAGGTGATTAGTCCCTCTCGATTGACTGCAAACAGAAAACGTCCGGTCGCATCAAGCGCCGTTCGCGCGCTCTGAGTCATCCGCGCGTTGGCAAGATGAACTCGTATCCGCGCCAGCATCTCCTGAACAACGATCGGCTTCGTGACGTAATCGACGCCGCCGGCCTCAAGGCCTCGTACGATGTGCTCTGTATCGGCGAGACCCGTCATGAAGATGATGGGAACTTGGGCCAGCGCTGGGTTCTGTTTGAGCCGGCTGCAAGTCTCAAAGCCGTCGAGGCCCGACATGATAGCGTCAAGCAGGATCACGTCGGGTATAATCTGATCGACGATGCGGATCGCCGATTCGCCATCGAGCGCCACCATCACCGTCATGTTGGCTTCGTCGAGTGCATCGGTGAGAAGCCGCAGCGTTTCCGGCGAGTCGTCCACGACAAGCGCAATATCGCGGCGGCCGATATCAAGGCTCGTGGTCATAGAGCGACTGTAGAGTGGTGGTGAACTGCGGGAGGTCGAAGCGGTCAATCGTGTCACGCATGCGGCTGATGAATTCGGCACAGTCCGGGTGCTCCTTGGAGATGCGGTCAAGCCTGATCTGAATAGCGCGAACGTGGCCGATGCGCGCCAGATCGATCAGTTCGGCGATATGATTGTTGGGCGGGCGGCGGACCTCCGACCACGGCGGCGGCGCTGCGATCGTCTCGCCGAAGCCGTCATGGGTCCATGTCATCTGCAACATCTGGCTAACGGTCTCCAGCATCCGCTGAATATCGATCGGCTTCATCAGGTAGGCGTCATGGAATGTTTGGGCGAGTGGAGTGCCGTGAGCCTCGAGTGCGCTAGCCGATGTCATGATAATGCGTGCATCGTGGTGACCGCCGGCGCGGAGCGTCTGCGCGACAGTCCAGCCGTCCATTACCGGCATGGTGATATCCAGCAGAAACAGATCTGGCTTCGAGTGCTCGGCAAGTCGTAAGCATTCCAGGCCGTTCGCGGCTGTGAGGACGATAAAGCCGAGCGGATCGAGAACTTCGCGGAGCATATCCCGCTGCACAGGGTCATCGTCGCTGACAATCACTGTTCTTCGCCGGCCCTCATAGCCCGTGATCGGACCCTCAATGATGGGTTTGCGGGTAGGATGGGTGACTTCGGATAGCAGCAACTTCACCCGGAATACGCTGCCCGAGCCGACCGTGCTTGTGACGGTGATGTTGCCGCCCATTACACCGGCGAGCAGTCGGCTGATGGTGAGGCCGAGACCTGTTCCGGTCAGCGGTTGCGCGGCGCCGAGCGAGCCGCGCTCGAACGGCGCAAAGATGCGCTCAAGATCGTCGGGAGCTATGCCGGGGCCGGTATCGATCACCCGGAACTCCGCAACCGGGCTACGATACTCAATCGTGAAGCGAACGCTGCCAGACTGCGTGAACTTGATGGCATTGGAAAGCAGATTGATCAGCACCTGCCTTAGCCGTGCTTCGTCCGCATAAACCACCGGCGGCAAAAAATCGGGAGGCTGAAAGTGGAACTCGATTCCTTTTGCCGCAGCTTGCAGGCGGAACATGCTGACAATCTGATCCAGAAACTCGGTCAGACGAACTTCATCGCGCGACAGATGAATGCGTCCGGCCTCGATCTTGGAGATGTCGAGAATGCCATCGATAAGCCCGGACAGGTGGTCCGCGCTTCGCCGCATCACACCGACTTGGTTCCTCGCTTTCGCGAGCAGCGTGCTGTCTTGCTCAAGAAGCTGTGCGTAGCCGCTGATCGCATTCAGCGGCGAGCGCAGCTCATGGCTCAGTCCGACGACATAGCGGCTCTTTGCCAGATTTGCCGATTCGGCTGCTTCCTTTGCGCGCTGCAGTTCTGCATCGGTGCGTTGATGAGCGTCGATTTCCTGTATCAACAGCGTGGTCTGCCGTGCGGTCTCGGCCTCTGCGGCTTTACGGCTTTGTTGCGCCAGCACGAACAACCAAACGACTACCCCCACGATGATCATCAAGGCGAAGAAGACCTTCCACAGCACTTGACCGAGTGCGAGCATGTTTGGCGTATCGACGGAGGTCTGGAGATAGATCAGTCCGAGCGTTACCCCGAGCAGCGCACTCGACGCCATGAATGCGCAGAGATACCTGCCAAGTTGCGAGTTCAGGATATTGAAAACGGGCTGTGGCAGGATACGGCTGAAAGATTCGGAAACTTGGGCCTGGACACGCGCATGCGGCTTGCACAGATCGTGACAGCGGGCGTCGAGGGAGCAGCATAACGAGCAGATCGGACCGGCGTAGGCCGGACAGCTTGCCATGTCTTCCGGCTCAAAAGAATGCTCGCAGATACAGCACTGGATCGCAGGCATATCCTGCCACATGCGCTTCGGTTTGCGCGCGAGATAGAATTTTCCACCGGTCAGATAGGCGATGATCGGCGCCGTGACGAATGCGGAGCCGAGCGCGATAAATGGTGCAAGGGCCTTCGCCGTTGCGCCGAACAATCCATAGAAGGCGGCAATCGACAAGATGGTTGCGATCACCATGGCGCCGACGCCAACCGGATTGATGTCGTAGAGATGCGCGCGTTTGAAATCCATGGTTTGCGGCCGCAGGCCGAGCGGCTTGTTGACGACGAGATCGGACACCAGCGCGCCGACCCAGGCGATAGCAATGTTGGAATAAAGTCCGAGCGTTTGCTCCAGTGCCTTGTAGACACCGATCTCCATCAACAGCAGCGCGACGACGACGTTGAAGACCAGCCATACGACGCGGCCGGGATGGCTGTGGGTTAATCGCGAGAAGAAGTTCGACCATGCAATGGATCCCGCATATGCGTTCGTCACATTGATCTTGATCTGGGACAGCACGACAAACGATCCGGTCAGCGCGATCGCAACATTAGGCTGGGAAACCAGTTGCTGAAACGCAGTCAGATACATCTGTGTTGGCTCTGCCGCCTGATCGGCCGCGACGCCGTGACTCAGCGCGTAGTAAGCGAGGAATGAACCGGCCATCAGCTTCAGTGCGCCGAGCACGATCCATCCTGGACCGGCGCTCAGTAAAGCAAGCCACCAGCTCATCCTGGAATCGCGCCGATCGCGCGGTAAAAAGCGCAGGAAGTCGACCTGTTCGCCGATCTGCGCAATGAGAGAAAAGACCACGGACGCGGCAGCACCGAACAGCAGGAGATTGAACTGGCCTGAAATGTCGCCGTGCTCGCCGGGATAGCCGGCCCAATCGCGAAATACCTGAGAGTCGCTGGCACCGATAGCGATGAAGGGCAGGATATGAAGCACAATCCAAAATGGCTGGGTCCAGAGCTGAAAACGGCTGATCAGCGTGATGCCGTGGGTCACCAGCGGAATAATGACGACAGCGCTGATGAGATAGCCAATCGGCCGTGGAAGCCCAAAACAAATTTCTAGAGCCATCGCGAGAATGACTGCTTCGATGGCGAAGAAAATGAATGTGAACGACGCATAGATCAGCGATGTAATCGTCGATCCGATGTAACCAAAGCCTGCGCCGCGTGCGAGCAGGTCAATATCCACGCCGCACTTGGCGGCGTAGTAGGCGATCGGCAATCCGCAGAAGAAGATAATCGCGCTGACGACAGCAATAGCGGCGACCGAGTTGGTAAAGCCGTAGTTGAGCGTGATGGTTCCGCCGATCGCTTCCAGCGCAAGGAATGAAATTGCGCCAAGCGCGGTGTTTGCGACGCGGCTCGCAGACCAGCGCCGCGCGCTCTTGGCGGTGAAGCGAAGCGCGTAGTCTTCCAGTGTCTGGTTCGCCACCCACTGATTGTATTGACGCCGGACACGGTCGATTCGCTGTCGACCCGACACGCCTTCACTCCTTCATTGCTCGCGTAGAACTGCACGCAGACTACGTAGTCATTTTGCGGTGCAGTATACGCAATCCTGCGTATCTGTGCGCTGCACAAATTGGGCCAACCTTTCTGACGGAAGCCAAAACCAGCCGCGAAAGGGGCCGTCATGTCGGACGCGCAAGATAGAGGTCTGAGCCTTGTAGACCGCCGCAAATTATTGATGGGAATGGCGGCACTCCCGGCACTTTCGTTACTATCGACGCCTGTTTTCGGTGCAGGTCCGCCGACATCTGTCGTCAACACCACAGGCTTGGCGGTGACCGACACCGAGGTCACCGTGGGTATCCTTCACTCTGTGACCGGAACCATGGCGATCAGCGAAACCGGTTCTGTCCAGGCGGAAAAACTTGCGATCGACCAGATCAACGCCATGGGCGGCGTCCTCGGCCGCAAAATCAAGTTCGTGCAGGAAGATGGCGGCAGCGACTGGCCGACCTTCGCCGAGAAGGCGAAAAAGCTCCTCGTCAATGACAAGTGCGCGTCGGTGATGGGGTGCTGGACGTCAGCGTCGCGGAAGGCGGTGCTGCCGGTGTTCGAGCAATACAATGGCATGCTCTACTACCCGACTTTCTATGAAGGTCTCGAGCAGTCGAAGAACGTCATCTACACCGGCCAGGAGGCGACCCAACAGATTATCGCGGGCCTCGACTGGGTGGCCAAGGAGAAGGGCGCCAAGACATTCTATCTGCTCGGATCGGATTACATCTGGCCGCGCACCTCGAACAAGATCGCGCGCAAGCATATTGAAAACAATATGAAGACGAAGGTGGTCGGCGAAGAATACTTTCCGCTCGGCCACACCCAGTTCAACTCGGTCATCAACAAGATCAAGCTGACCAAACCGGACGTGATCTACGCCATTATCGTCGGCGGTTCGAACGTCGCGTTCTACAAGCAGTTGAAGGCGGCCGGCATCGATCTGTCGAAGCAGACCTTGCTCACCATCTCGGTGACCGAGGACGAGATCGACGGCATCGGCGGCGAGAACATTGCCGGCGCCTATGCCTGCATGAAGTATTTCCAGTCTCTCAACAACGAGAACAACAAGGCTTTCGTCACCGCCTTCAAGAAGATGTGGGGTGAGAAAACCGTGATCGGCGACGTGACGCAGGCGGCCTACCTCGGGCCTTGGCTGTGGAAAGCGACCGTCGAAAAAGCCAACAGTTTCGACGTCGACAAGGTCGCAGCCGCATCCCCCGGCGTCGAGTTCAAGGGCGCGCCCGAAGGTTACGTTCGTATCCACGAAAATCACCACCTTTGGTCAAAAACGCGCGTCGGACGCGCGAAGCTCGACGGCCAGTATGAACTGATCTTTGAGACAGCGAACCTGGTCGAGCCCGATCCATTCCCGAAGGGCTACCAGTAGTTCAACGCAGCTCCCTGGCGGGAATTTTCGACGAGTTCTCGCCCACAGCCCCGCATCGCGGTCAGACCGCGATGCGGGACCTCGTTCCGGAGGACATTGAGATGTTCGGCGACTATTCGGTCGGTGATCTTGGCGCGATCTTCGCGATGCAGGGATTCGCCGGGCTCATTCTCTTCTCCGTCTACGTCCTGATGGCGCTGGGACTCGCGATCATTTTTGGCCAGATGGGCGTCATCAACATGGCCCATGGGGAATTCATGATTCTCGGGGCTTACGTTACCTGGCTGACGTCGAGTTTCGTTCAGAGCTATGTGCCTTCGATCTTTTCCGGTTATTTCTTCATCGCCATGGCGCTTGCCTTTGTTGCGTCGGGTGCGCTTGGCATGTTGGTCGAATGGGCGTTGATCCGCCATCTCTACAAGCGGCCGCTGGATACCCTGCTCGCGACATGGGGCCTCAGCCTGATCCTTCAGCAGGCGTATCGCTCGGTCTTCGGCGCGCGCGAAGTCGGTGTCGAACTACCGCAGTGGATGCTCGGTTCACAACAGATTACAGATACGATTGAAGTGCCGATCAACGGCATCTTCGTGATGGTGCTGACCACGCTCATCACCGTCGCCGTAGCCTACATCATGTACCGTTCGCGCTGGGGCAAGCAGGTGCGCGCTGTGGTCCAGAATCGCGTGATGGCTGGTGCGGTCGGCATCAACACCGAGAAGGTCGATCGTTACACCTTCGGGCTGGGCTGCGGCATTGCCGGCATCGCGGGCTCCGCCTTTACGATGATCGGTTCGACCGGACCCACCGCCGGGCAGCTCTACATTGTCGATACGTTCCTCGTGGTTGTGTTCGGTGGAGCGGCGAGCCTGCTCGGCACTATCGCTTCTGCATTCACCATTTCGCAGGCGCAATCGACGATGGAATTCTTCATGTCGGGGTCGATGGCCAAGGTGCTCACGCTGCTGGCGATTGTCGCAATCCTGATGGTGCGGCCGCAGGGCCTGTTTGCCCTCAAGGTCCGCAAATAGCCAGAAAACGGAAACCGGATCATGATCATCAATTCGCGTTTCTTCAATCGATCCGAACTGCTCGGCTTTTTGTCGCTGGCGCTGCTGCTCTTCCTGATCCTTCCGCTGACGCTCGATATTTTCCGTCTCAATCTCGTGGCGAAGTATCTGACCTATGCATTCGTGGCGATCGGCCTCGTGATCTGCTGGGGTTATGGCGGTATTCTCAGTCTCGGCCAGGGCGTGTTTTTCGGCCTCGGTGGCTATTGCATGGCGATGTTCCTGAAGCTCGAGGCTTCAAGTGTCGCTAACACCAAGATCCAGTCCACGCCTGGCATTCCGGATTTTATGGACTGGAACCAGCTTACCCAGCTTCCGTTCTTCTGGAAGCCATTTCATAGCTTGCCGTTCACGCTGATCGCAATCCTTCTGGTGCCCGCGATCATTGCCTTCATTATCGGCGCAGCGATGTTCAAACGCCGCGTCGGCGGCGTTTACTTCGCGATCATCACGCAAGCTATTGCTGCGATCCTTACGATCCTGATCGTCGGTCAGCAGGGCTATATCGGCGGCATCAACGGCATCACCGACCTGCGCACGCTTCTTGGCTGGGATATCCGCACCGACCACGCGAAGTTCATATTGTACTTCGTAGAAGTCATCCTTCTGTTCGGCTGTATCTGCGCGGCGCAGTTCATTCGGCTGACCAAGCTCGGCCGAATTCTGGTGGCGATGCGCGAGCAGGAAGACCGCGTCCGGTTCTCCGGCTACAGCGTCGCGAACTTCAAGATCTTTGCTTTCTGCGTGGCGGCGATGCTTGCTGCGATCGGCGGCGCGATGTTCACGCTGAATGTCGGCTTCATGTCGCCATCCTTCGTCGGTATCGTGCCTTCGATCGAGATGGTGATCTACACCGCCGTCGGCGGCCGTATGTCGATCTTCGGTGCGGTCTATGGCGCGTTGCTTGTGAGTTTTGCCAAGACAAGCCTTTCGGAATCATTCCCGCAACTCTGGTTGTTTGGACTTGGCGGCTTGTTCATCGCTGTCGTGCTGTTCTTCCCGAATGGTCTTTCAGGCATCTGGCGCGATCACGTTCAGCGTCATGTCGATCGGTTGTTGACGTTGGTCAAATCCAGGAAGCGCTGGTCAGGTAGATCGATCGCGGTCGGCGCGCCGGCGGAATAGCGAAACAGGAGAGGTCTCGTGCTGATCGGTCATCAACCACAGGAATTTCTGCTCGCGGTCGAGGGACTGACTGTATCGTTCGACGGCTTCAAGGCCGTCAATGATCTGTCTTTCTACGTCGAGGAGAACGAGATTCGCGTCATCATCGGCCCGAACGGAGCGGGCAAGACGACGGTTCTCGACCTGATTTGCGGGAAGACCAAGGCGACGTCGGGTGCGATCCAGTTCCGTGGCAAGGAGCTAACGAAACTAAAGGAGAATGAGATCGTGCAGGCTGGCGTCGGTCGCAAGTTTCAGACGCCGTCGATCTTCGACGACCTGACTGTGTTCGAAAATCTGGAAATTTCCTATCCGCGCGGCCGAACCGTTTTCGGCTCGCTCGCCTTCAAGCGCGATGATGCTGTCAAGGATCGCGTCGAAGAAGTCGCGGAGATGATCTTTCTCAAGGACAAACTCAAAACTTACGCGAGCTTCCTGAGCCACGGCCAGAAGCAATGGCTCGAAATCGGCATGTTGCTGATTCAAGACCCCGATCTCCTGATGCTCGATGAACCGGTCGCCGGCATGAGCGTCAGTGAGCGTGTCAAGACTGCGGAACTGCTCAATACCATCATCAAGAATCGCTCTGTTCTTGTGATCGAGCACGACATGAAATTTGTCGAGGATATCGCGCACAAGGTCACCGTTCTGCATCAGGGCAAAATTCTATCGGAGGGCTCGATGGAAAAGGTGAAGAACGACTCGAAGGTGATCGAAGTTTATCTCGGGCACTGAGCGAACAACGAGGATAGCACCGATGCTGGCGATTTCCGATCTCCATGTGGCCTACGGGCAGAGCGAAGTGCTTCACGGCCTTAATGTCGCGGTTGCGCCGAACGAGATCGTCGCGATCATGGGCCGGAATGGCATGGGCAAGACCACGCTGATGAAATCGCTGATGGGCATCATACCAACCAAAAGCGGCTCGGTCACGATGGACGGCGCGGAGTTGAGCACGCTCAAGAGCTATGAGCGCGTCGCCAAGGGAATGGCCTATGTACCCCAGGGCCGCATGATCTTCTCGACCATGACGGTGAAGGAGAATATCGAGACCGGGCTTGTGGCTGGTGGCGATAAAGAGGTGCCAGGCGATATCTACGAGCTGTTTCCGGTGCTGCTCGAAATGAAGGATCGCCGTGGCGGCAATCTGTCGGGCGGCCAGCAGCAGCAACTCGCCATCGCGCGCGCGCTTGCAACCAAACCGAAAATTCTCCTGCTCGACGAGCCAACGGAGGGTATTCAGCCGTCGATCATCCGTGAGATGGCACGAACGCTTCGCCGCATCCGCGACGAGCGCGGCCTCTCGATCGTCGTATCCGAGCAGGTTCTCAGTTTTGCGCTTGATATCGCGGACCGTGTTCTCGTGATCGAGAATGGCGAGATCGTCCGTGACGACACGCGTGAAGGCGTCGATGCGACGCAGATCTCCAAGTTCCTGTCTGTTTGAGGTGAAGTCCGTTTGATAACCAAGGGGAGTCGTGAATGCCTGAGACGCTGATCAAGGTCGATCTCACCAAGTCGCCCTAT
The DNA here is from genome assembly GCA_021732215.1 of Hyphomicrobiales bacterium. Classification (GTDB taxonomy): domain Bacteria; phylum Pseudomonadota; class Alphaproteobacteria; order Rhizobiales; family Xanthobacteraceae; genus SG-bin9. The sequence continues at coordinate 116,961 of JAKFVL010000009.1, read as the reverse complement.
GAAAACGATATGATTCACAATCGCTGGCACCCCGACATTCCAATGGTGGCGTGGGTCAAGCCGGGCGACGACTTCATTATCGAGACGTATGATTGGACCGGTGGCTTCATCAAGAACAACGACTCTGCCGACGACGTCCGTGACATCGATCTGTCGATCGTTCATTTTCTTTCCGGACCTATCGGCGTCAAGGGGGCGGAGCCTGGTGATCTTCTCGTCGTCGATCTTCTCGATGTCGGCGCGTTAAAGGAAAGCCTTTGGGGCTTTAACGGCTTCTTCTCGAAGAAGAACGGTGGCGGGTTTCTGACCGATCACTTTCCGCTGGCGCAAAAGTCGATCTGGGACATCCGGGGTCTCTATACCTCATCGCGCCACATCCCCGGTGTCAATTTTGCCGGTCTGATTCATCCCGGCCTGATCGGTTGTCTGCCCGATCCGAAGATGCTCGCGATGTGGAATAAGCGCGAAGCCGAGCTGATCGCGACCAATCCCACGCGCGTGCCAGGCCTTGCCAATCCACCATTTGGTCCGACCGCGCATATGGGCCGTATGGCCGGCGATGCCAAAGCCAAGGCGGCCGGAGAGGGTGCGCGCACTGTTCCGCCGCGCGAGCATGGCGGCAATTGCGACATCAAGGATTTGTCACGCGGTTCGAAAATCTACTTCCCGGTTTATGTGCCGGGCGGCGGTCTTTCGATGGGTGACCTCCACTTCAGCCAAGGTGACGGCGAAATCACCTTCTGCGGGGCCATCGAAATGGCCGGCTGGCTGCATCTCAAGGTCGATGTCATCAAGGATGGCATGGCCAAGTACGGCATCAAGAATCCGATTTTCAAGCCGTCGCCGATCACGCCGAACTACAAGGACTATCTGATCTTCGAAGGCATATCGGTCGACGAGCAAGGCAAGCAGCATTATCTCGATGTTCACATCGCTTATCGGCAGGCATGCCTAAACGCGATCGAGTATCTGAAGAAATTCGGCTACTCCGGTGCACAGGCCTACTCGATCCTCGGCACCGCGCCATGTCAGGGACATATCTCGGGTGTCGTCGACGTGCCGAATGCGTGTGCGACGCTGTGGCTCCCTACCGAGATATTCGACTTCGATGTGATGCCGTCGTCCGCCGGTCCGATCACGCATATCAAGGGTGGGATCGATATGCCGTTGTCGCCCGACAGATAGTCTCGGGCAGGGAAGTGCGGGACGTCTGCGAAGTGTCGCCCCGTGCTGATCTTAGCCTTTGAAAGTGGCGAGGGACGATGCCAGTTTACGAATATCTTTGCAGTGAGTGCGGGCCATTCACGGAAATGCGGCCGATGGCGGAGTTCGACCTGCCGCATGACTGCGGCAATTGCGGCGCGGAAGCGCCGCGGGTTATTCTGACCGCGCCGCGCTTCTCCTGTATGCCGGCGGAAAGCCGCAAGGCGCACGCGACCAACGAACGAAGCCGCAACGCGCCGAGGACCGTCGGTGAATACAAGGAATCGAAATCGCACGGCGCCAATTGCGGATGCTGTTCGGGCAAGCCCTCACGTCTGACCACCAAGACGCGGAGCGGCGCGAAGGGCTTTCCCACAGCAAGGCCGTGGATGATCAGCCACTAGCCGCTGTCAGACCGTGGTCTTCGGCAAATTGTCCGCGAGCGCGCTATTCTGCTGCTCGCATTTCCGGATGAGGATCGTTCTCGAATCCCACGACACCCTTTTCGCCCAACGCACGAATGCGATCGTCGTCATAACCGGCTTGAATCAGAATCTCCCGGCAGTGTTGACCGAGCAACGGTGCACCATGGCGATGCACCGCAGGCGAGGTTTCGAAACGGGCAGCATTTCGCACCTGACGAAGGCGGCCCGCCGCATGATGCTCGCTTTCAAAAATCGTACCCATGGCCTTCACCTGCGGGTGATCGATGACCTCGTTGCGAGTCAGCGCCGGCGCACAGGGCACGCCCTTCGCTTCCAGCCGCTCGAGATTTTTTTCGGTCGTATAGTCGAGCAGGTGAGCCTGGATCGCCTGGAGCCGCTCATTGACGTTCTTGTCGCGGAGCTTCGGTGTGAGGAACCGCGGGTCTTTGGCGAGCGCCTCGTCGCCGACGGCGGAGCAGAAGGCCTGCCACTCCTTGTTGCTCATAGTCGAGACGGTCATATACCCGTCCTTGGTCTGATAGATGAGGTCGATGAAGCTCGCCGCGGCGTTGTTGTCCACGTTCAAATCGGGATAGGTCTGTCCGCCGAAATCCGAAGCCCAGAGGAAGGACAGAACAGCATCCAGCATCGACAGCCGCACATGCTGGCCCTTGCCGGTCCTCTGCCGATGAAAAAGCGCGGCGCCCATCGCTTGTGCCGCGCACATCGCGGAAAACTTGTCCGGCAGCACGGTGCGCACCAGGCGCGGCCGCTCGGTATCGCTGCCTGCCTGAATCGTGGTGAGACCCGATACAGCCTGGATGACCGGATCGTAAACCGGCTTGTCGACCCAAGGACCTTTTTCGCCGAAACCTGACAGCGACAGGTAAACAATGCCGGGGTTTATAGCGCTGATGTCGTCATATCCGACGCCCAAGCGCTCCACCACACCAGGCCGGAAATTCTGAACCACGACATCCGCATTGCGGACCAGATCGAACAGAACCTGGCGGCCTTCCTCCATTTTGAGATCGATGGTGATCGAGCGCTTGTTACGGTTGATATTGAGGAACATCGCAGACATGCCGGCACGCTGGTTGCCGAGCGAACGCACATGGTCGCCGCTTCCAGGCACCTCGACCTTGATTACGTCCGCTCCCTGATCGCCGAGGATCGTCGTGGCCCATGGCCCGGACAGCATGCTTGTCAGGTCGACGATCCTAATGCCGGCGTAAGGCCCGCTCATGAAGGCTCTCCTCATCGTAGTATGCGATCGACGTTATCCCCGCCGTCAGCCCGCTGGAAGAGCCATTTCTCCAGAGATTTTCCGCAAAAGCCAAACTATGCAAGTTCCGAAGGATGTGGTCGGCAAAGCAATACCTGCGCTATCCGAGTTTTTCATTGTGTGCCTGGTAAAACGCCGCTTACTTCGATGCCATCAGCCGGGCGGGCGGACGGTCAAAACTCTGACGTCCGTTCTTGAAGCCGGCCACGATGTCCGGCAGCTCCGCGATCGCATTTCGCCCGCTGTCTGTGTCTAGAACGATGACGTCCGCCGGGTTACCGACGGCTATTCCGTAGTCCACCAGATTCATCAACTTTGCGGGCAATTTGGTCACGAGATCGAGACACGTATCGAAATCGCTGACGGCCGCGTGTGCGATGTTAGCGTAGAAGTTCGCCATACGCAGCAGCGATGCATCGCCGAATGGCGTGAACGGGTTCATGACATTGTTGGTGGCGACCGAGCAGAGCACGCCTCTTTCGACCAGCTTATGCGCGGCAGTCAGTCCGCGCGGCGAGTTGTGCGTGGCGTCCCGGCCCATCAAATACAAATCCGTTGCGGGCAATACCGTAACTGCGACGCCGGCGTGCGCGAGCTGTGCCGCGGCTCGGTCAAGTGCGTCCGGCGGCAGGGCCGATAGTTTGGTCGCATGACCGATAGTGACGCGGCGCTGATATCCGCGCTTCTCGGTCTGTTTGCACACCTCGTCGAGGTGCCACCACGATGGGTCGAGATCGAAGTCGAGATGCAGATCGACATCGACGTTGAATGCTTGTGCGAGATTGAACAGCCTCTCCAGATGTGCGTTCGGATCGGTGTCCATGTAGGGACAGCCGCCAATCAGATCGCCGCCGTCGGACAAGGCCTCGACCAGAAGTTCTTCCGTGCCGGGATCGTTGGTCAGGCCTTCTTGTGGAAACACGCAGAGCGACAGATCGATGGCCCAGGCGTAATCACGCTTGAGCTGCTTGACCGCCTCAAAACCTCGCAAGCCGATGCGCGGGTCGATTTCTACATGGGTGCGCATCCGCGTGGTGCCATGAACGATTGCGCGCTCGATGACGCGGGCGCCGCGCTGGTAGACGTCCTCGACGGTGAAATCACGCTTCATCGCAGCGACGGCCTTGACCGCCTCGCCGACGCTGCTGTGGTTGTGACCGCAACGATCCAGGAGACACGCTTTGTCGAGATGGATGTGCGTATCAACGAAACCGGGGAGCACGAGCCGATTGGCGACGGAATATTCTGCGCCCTCCGCCGCGAGGCGCGGCTCGATCGCTGCAATCCGTCCGTTACGGATGCCGATGTCCACTGGCGCTGAACGGTCTGTGAGCGTGGCGCTGCGTAAAATCAGATCAAAAGGGGATGAGGTGGTGGTCATCGGAATCGCCAGGAACAGGAGGGAGTTTGGAACGTGGCAATCGTCGGCAGCACCATCAGCTCCAGATTGTGTGCAGTTTATCGGTCGGATTGTTCAAAATATATGCATGCAATTATCGGGCCTGATTGTAATCTTCAGACTCACGAGGTGTCGATCATGCCAACCACAGCCAATGCCCAGAATATTGCCCCAAGCCAAACGATTTCCGATGCCGAGATCGTCCGGACCTATCTCGAACTCTCCATGATCCCGGATCCCGATGCAGCCTCGGCCTACATGAAGCCGGGGACCATCATCACCTTTACTGGCGGCCGTGAATTCGACCATCCGCGCGGACCCACGGGCTTCAATGCTGGGCGCTACAGGTGGGTAAAGAAGAAGATGGACCGTTTTGACGTGTGCCCGGGTGAAGGCGAGACGGTCGTCTATAGTGTCGGCACGCTTTATGGGGAATGGCCCGACGGCCGGCCTTTTGAGGGTAATCGCTATGTCGATCGCTTCGTCGTCAAGAACGGCCAGATCGTCAAGATGGATGTCTGGAACGACAGCGCCGAGCGAATTTTGACTTCGCACAGGATCGAAGCATAGCACTTACTCTGCGGCGGTGCGAACCCGTGCACTCTTCGCAGGCTTGGCTGCCGGTTCGTTGTCTTCCTCGTCTGCGTAAGGCGCCAGAATATCCAGCAGATCGCGGCCGCGGGGCGGCGCAGGCGTGACAAGTGCCCGGCTGGCAACGGAATCCAGGTGCGTATGCATGAGAGCCATCACCTTGGCTTCGTCGCCGGCGGCGAGAGCCGCAATCAACTGGCGATGCTCGTTGATCGCGCATTCGGAAGAGTGCGGCCGGCTGAACATCGACAGCGTCAGGCAGCATCGATACGCAACCTCGCTGACGTATCGAACGAGGATAGGACTGTTGGTCATTTGCGCCAGCAGGATATGAAATTCCGTTGCAAGCCGGATTGAAACCGCATCCGGTCCATTTCGCGCAGCATCCTCGGCATCGACATGCGTTTTGAGGGTTGCGATCTGGTTCTTGCTCAGACGTCCGGCCAACTGGCGCACAACCAGGCGTTCAAGCTCGATCCTGATGTCGAAGGCGTCGCGCGCTTCCTGCCAGCTAGGCGTCGCAACGACGGCAATGCGGTTACGGCGCAGCTCGACAAGACCTTCCGCCGCCAGCTGCCCGAGCGCATGACGCGCGATGGTGCGACTGACTCCGAACCGCTCGCCGAGCGCATCTTCCGGCAACTTTGCGCCAGGCTCCAGCGCCTGCTCGATAATGGCGCGGCGAAGCGCACGGCAAATCGTCCCGACCTTGTCGGAGCCCTCGCTCTTTCTGCTGCTTTGTCTGGGCGACATTTTGCGTTGCGAGGTTGGGTTTTGCGTACCGTTCGCGCCGAATCTCGATCCGATCGCTTCCTTCACCCTGCAAAGTGTACCAGAGTCGTTGGCGAGTTGTGCGCCTCAAATGCATGCACTTTTTTCGGAATCTGCACAAAACATAACCCGCAAAAATAGGGTCTTTCCAGACGCGCTCATGAAAATCGGCGGATAGATGCTGGCATCGGGCTTGCATGCATTTCCTTTCATGACACGCATGCAACCAAACGCGGCGTTTCGCAAGGACGGAGACACTGTGGCTGCAGCGAGGTCTGCCGCGCCGATCGCGATCGAGTTATCGAACGCCTCGGTCACGTTCGGCCGCGGCGAGAAAGCTGTGCCGGCACTTTCGGAAACAACGCTGCGGATTCCGGACGGCGAGTTTGTCGCGCTGGTTGGCCCGAGCGGCTGCGGCAAATCCACCATCCTGCGGCTGGTCAGCGGTCTGGTTCGGCCGACCACGGGCGTCGTCATCGTCGGCGGGCGTGAGGTCGCGGCCAAGGCGCTGCGTATCGGCATGGCGTTCCAGAATCCGACCATGCTGCCTTGGATGACGATCGAGCAGAACATCATGCTTCCGCTCAAGATTGTGGAGCCGTTCCGCTCGGAGTTCCGCAAGCTCAAGCGCACGGTGTTCCGCGACAAGGCGCATGCGTTGCTTGAGCAGGTCGGTTTGAAAGGCTTTGCCTCGCGCTATCCGTGGCAGCTCTCGGGTGGAATGCTTCAGCGCGCCAATCTCTGCCGCGCGCTCATTCACGAGCCGCGCATGATGTTGCTCGACGAGCCGTTCGGCGCGCTGGATCAGTTCACCCGCGAGGAGCTGTGGTCGATTCTCCAGCAGCTCTGGATGATGCATCGGCCGACAGTGCTGCTTGTAACTCACGATCTGCGCGAAGCCGCATTTCTCGCCAGCCGCATCTGCGTGATGAGCGCGCGACCCGGCCGCATCCTTGACGATAGCGAGGTCTCGTTCACACGGCCGCGCACCATCGAAATGACGTTCGAGCCGGATTTCGTCGCACTCAATCAGCGGCTCCGGGAATTCATCGTCAATGCGCGCACCGCGCCGTCGGATGGAAAGCCATGACCATGTCCGAATTCAACATTCGCCAGAAGGCATGGTCGGCCGGGTTGATCGTTCTTTTCTTCGTCGGTTGGGAGCTGTTCTGTCTCGTCACGGGCATGTCCGATCTGATCCTGCCGCGCCCGTCGCAAGTGCTTGCGACGCTGTTCGCGAAATTCTGGATTCTCTGGCCGCACATTCTTCAAACGCTCGCTACCACGATGTTGGGGTTCGTACTCGGTGTCGCGCTTGGTGTTGTTCTTGGTGCGATCATCGGCGTCTCGAAGGTTGCATACGACACTGCCTATCCGCTTCTCGTCGGCTTTTCCTCGATTCCAAAAGTCGCGGTCGTTCCAATTTTCGTTCTATGGTTCGGGTCCGGCACGGTGCCCGCGGTGTTGACTGCGCTTTCGATTTGCTTCTTTCCGATCGTCGTCAACATTGCCACCGGGCTTGCGACAACCGAGCCTGAGCTTGAGGACGTGTTGAAGGCGCTTGGCGCCAGCAAGTTCGATATTCTGTGGAACGTCGGCCTGCCGCGCACCATGCCGTTCTTCTTTGCCTCGCTGAAGGTCGCGGTGAGCTACGCCTTTGTCGGCGCGGTGTTGTCGGAGACAGTCGCATCCAATCGCGGCATCGGCAATGTGATGATGACAGCATCGTCGAACTTCGACGTCCCGCTCGTATTCGCCGGTCTGTTCGTTCTCGCGTTTCTCGGCGTCGTTCTCTACGTCGTGTTTTCGTTGATTGAAGGACAGGTCACCGGCTGGGCCACCCGCAAGAACGATCTGGTGGCGACATGATCACCATCACGCGAACATTTTTGCTTACCCGTACCTGAAAAAGAGGAGGCCATCATGCTGAAACGTTTGAGCGCCGTACTTGTCGGCACTGTCCTGCTCGGCGGCTCCGCCGCAGCGCAGGAAACCACCATCAAGTTTACGCTGGGCTGGAAGACGCAGGGCAGCGACGCTGCGTTCTTTTACGCAAAAGACAACGGCTTCTTCAAAGAGGAGGGTCTCAACGTCGTGATCGATCAGGGCGAAGGCTCGGGCGCAACGGTGACGCGCATCATGGGCGGCGCTTACGACGCTGGCTTTGGCGACATGAACGCCATTATCCAGAATGCCTCGACCCGCCCGGCCGAAGCGCCGGTGATGGTCTACATGCTCTGGAATCAACCGCCCTTCGCGATCGTTACCAAGGCGAGCAGCGGCATCAACTCGATCAAGGATTTCGAGGGCAAGACGCTGGGAGGCGCGCAAGGCACGCCGACGACACGCATGCTGCCGGTGTTCGTGCGCAAGAACGGTCTCGAAGGCGAAAAGATCAAGGTCTCGAACATGGCGCCCAATCTTCAGGAGCCGCTGCTGATCAAGGGCGAGATCGATGCCGCGCTGGTGTTCAATATCACGAGCTACTTCAATCTGGTGCTCAACCGCCAGGATCCCGACAAGGACTACAAATGGTTCTCGTTCGGCGACTACGGTCTGGATCTGTATTCCAACGGCCTGATGGTGTCGAAGAAGCTGCTGGCTTCAAACCCGAAGGCAGTCGCGGGCCTCGTCCGTGCCGTCAATAAGGCGGTGATTGCGGTCGGCAAGGATCAGAATGCGGGAATGAAGGCGACCGTCAACTATGACAACCTGATCAACGCGGAAGTCGAAAAGCGCCGCCTGAAATTTTCCTACGAGAAGCTGATCGTCTCTCCGGAAATGAAGGAGATCGGCGTCGGTGACATCAAGGACGATCGCATGACACGCGCCATCGGCATCGTGGTCGAGGGTTACCAACTGGCCCGCTCACCGACGCCGGCCGAAGTGTTTTCGCGTGAATTCCTGCCGGCTCGCAAGGACCGTGAATTGATCTACACGTCGAACTAAGAAGCCAGGGTCATGGCCGCAGAGATTGCCGCGACGAGCATCTTCTGCGGCCCCGATCGAGGTTTGATCGACAACGCAACGCTGCGTTACGACAACGGCGTCGTCACTGACATCGCGGCCGGGGATGCACCAGCATCTGCAGGCCGCACGTTTATCATCCCCGCACTCGTCAACGCTCATGACCATGCCCGGCCGACCGCATCGTCGTTCGGCGCGGTCAACATGCCGCTCGAAAGCTGGATCATGCGCTCGGCATTCGGAACGCCGCCTGATCCGTACCTTGCGGCGGCATCGGCGCTGGCGCGCTCCGCCCGGGCCGGATGCGGCGCGATGATGCTTCACTATACGCGCCCGAGCGGGACCATGGGCCTGGTTGACGAGGCGAAAGCCATCGGCCGTGCGGCCAACGATGTCGGCATCCGCATGGCGTTTGCGCTCGCGGTGCGCGATCAAAACCCGATCGTGTACGGCGATGGCGAGCCGGTGCTGTCGCAGCTCAAGCCCGACGAGCGCAAGACCATCGAGGACATGTTCGTGCGGCCTGCAATGTCGCCAAGGGACTATATCGCGCTGACCGAAGAGATCGCATCCGCGATTGCAGGCCCGACGATCGACGTTCAGTTCGGTCCTGCGGGGGTGCAGTGGTGCTCGAAGCCGTTGCTGGAGGCGATTGCCGAACAGTCGGCCCTGACGGGCCGCCGCGTTCACATGCATCTGCTGGAGACGATCTACCAGCGCGGATGGGCAGATCGTGCATTTCCGGACGGCATGGTGCGTTATTTGAAAGACATCGGGTTGCTTTCCAGTCGGCTGACGCTCGCGCATTGTATCCATACGACAGCTGATGACCGCGAACTGATTGCCGAATCCGGCGCGCGGATCGTGACCAACTTCAGCTCCAACATGCACCTGCATTCCGGTTTGGCTCCGATCGCCGATGCTCACAAATGCGGTTGCGCCATTGCCGTCGGTGTCGATGGCCTTGCGCTCGACGAAGACGACGACGTCATTCGCGAGATGCGTCTGGTGCAGATGATGCACGGCGGTCGCGGGTTCGAACGGACCTGGACGCGACCGGAATTCTTTGGCCTTGCCGTACGCAACGGCCGCAATGCGACGGGGGCTCCCGGATCCGGGGAACTTGTGCCCGGTGCTGCAGCCGATTTCGTCGTGCTGGACTTTGATCGCCTTGACCGCGATGCGATCATGGCTGTGAACCCGTTAGAACTTTTGTTCGCTCGCGGAAATACATCTCTGGTTCGAGACGTCGTCGTCAATGGTCGATCAATTGTTGTCGATGGTGTTGTCACCAACGTGGACTTGCAGGCTATCGATAAGGAGCTGCGTGAACGTTATCGCCACGGAGCTGCGCGTCTCACCGGCTTTCACCAGGCGTGGGAACCTTTAGAGGCCAGCCTCTCGGCGTGGTATCGTGCGCATTGGGGGTGCGCGTAAAACGTCACGCGCGTGTGCTATTGGCGGGTGTGCCATTGGCGGTTACGACATGGCTGCACCAAGCCCGTCAGCCGCGCCGCGCGGCCTTGATTGCGGCGACATCGATTTTTGTCATCTTCAGCATGGCATCAAATGCGCGCTTTGCTTCATCGCCGCCAATCGCCAGCGCTTCAGTGAGCACGCGCGGCGTAATTTGCCATGAGATACCCCACTTGTCCTTGCACCAGCCGCAGGCGCTTTCTTGGCCGCCATTGCCGACAATCGCATTCCAGTAGCGATCTGTTTCCTGTTGATCGTCAGTGGCAATCTGAAAAGAGAAAGCCTCGCTGTGCTTGAACACGGGGCCTCCGTTAAGCCCGATACATGGAACACCGGCGACCGTAAATTCCACAGTCAGCACATCCCCAGCCTTGCCCGACGGGTAGTCGCTGGGAGCGCGGTGGACGGCACTCACCTCGCTGTCGGGGAAAGTTCCGGCGTAGAAATGGGCTGCAGCTTCTGCATCCTTATCGAACCAGACGCAAATCGTGTTCTTGGCCATATCTATCCTCACGCTTCAGAATCGGCTTTTCAATCGCCGACATCGTCTATCCGGCTTGCATAATGGACAACGTTGCAATCCCGCGTTCGTTCGCATTCGTGGCGCGCTCATTCGGGCCAGCAACCAGCAACCGGGCCGTAAACAGGCCTGGGGCCTGAGAAGCCCTTGATCGCCTCAAGTCCAGATGCTAATATCCGAACGGTCAGTCGGATTATTTATATTCCTGTGCACGGACTGGCCAAAGTTCTGATGTGTCGGTTTTGCACGGCAATGGAGATGCTGCGATGAACATCGCGCCGCGCCAGTCGCAGTGGGGTGAATTGATCCGTCCGGATCGTGTCCACGGCTCGCTTTACAGCGATCCTGCGATCTTCGAGGCGGAGTTGCAGAACATCTGGTACCGCACCTGGGTCTATGTCGGGCACGAGAGTGAGGTTCCGAAAGCGAACGACTACGTGGTCAAGTCGATTGGGCCGCAATCGGTCATCATGACCCGTGACGAGCAGGGCAAGGTCAATCTACTGCTCAATCGATGCTCCCATCGCGGCAATCAGGTCTGTTCCTATGATAAGGGCAATGCGCGCTCCTTTACATGTCCTTTTCATTCATGGACCTTTGCCAATGACGGTCGGCTCGTCGGTTACGCTTTCCCTGACGGTTATCAAGGTCAGGACAAGTCGAAGCTGTCGCTCGGCCGTGTGACGCGGGTGCAATCCTATCGCGGCTTTGTGTTCGGCTCGTTCGCGGCGGAGGGGCCTTCTCTGGAAGAGCATCTTGGCGCCGCCGCCGAGACCATCGATCGTCTGGTTCGCTTTTCGCCAGAAGGCGAGGTCGAGGTAACGGCCGGCTTCCTCAAGCATCGCGTCAAGGCCAACTGGAAATTCATCCTCGAGAACGAATGCGATGGCTATCATCCGGCCTTCGTGCATTCCTCGATCTTCGGCGTCGCCGATAGCGCGATCGGGAAGCTGTACGGCGGCGCGTCGACTGCGGTGACGCGCGATTATGGCAACGGTCATACCGAGATCGACCTGCGGCCCGAGTTCCGCAAGCGGGATGCGCCGATGAGCTGGTTTGGCACCACCGAAGAACGATTGCCGGATTATACGGAGCGGATGAAGGCCGCTTATGGCGACAAGAAAGCGCGTGAAATCATGATCGATGGCACGCCGCACGTCATGATCTTCCCGAACCTGTTCATCGCCGAGATCCAGATGTTCGTGATTCAGCCGCTTGCCGTCGATGACAGTGTGCAGCATGTCACCGCGCTTCAGTTCAAGGGCGCTCCCGACATGAACCGGCGCCTGCGCCAGCAGACCATGGGGTCGGTCGGTCCGGCAGGCCTGTTGCTTGCAGACGATTCGGAAATGTACGAGCGCTGCCATCGCGGTGTCCTGGCGCGCAATCCGGAATGGATTTTTCTGGGCCGCGGCGAGAAGCGCGAACGCCAGGACGAACTCGGCTTCAAGGTCGGTCATGTCACGGACGAAATCCCGTCGCGCGGGATCTGGCGGCATTATCGCAGCCTGATGGAGGCGCGCTGATGCTTTCGCAAGAAAGCAGCGCTACGCTGATGAGTGCCGTGACGGCGTTCATCTACAAGGAAGCGCGACTCCAGGACGAGCATGCTTATGAGGCGTGGGAAGCGCTGTGGACCGATGACGGGGTCTACTGGGTGCCGGCCAATGGCGACGATATCGATCCCGAAAAGGAAATGTCGATCATCTACGACAACCGTTCGCGCATTTCCCTGCGTATCAAGCAATTGCTGACCGGCAAGCGCCACACCCAGACGCCGCAATCGCGGCTGCGAAGGCTCGTCTCCAATATCGAGCTGACCGGCGAGCAGAACGGCGACATTGGCGCTGCCGCGAACAGCATGATCTTTGAGTCGAGCCTGCGCGACGATACCGTGTGGTGCGCGCGAAACGAATACCGCCTGCGGATCGTCGACGGCGAGTTGAAGATTGCCTACAAGAAGGTCATTCTCGTCAATAACGAGAAGGCGCTCTACACGCTGTCGTTTCTGATCTGACTACGCTGGTTGTCCGGGAGGATGTAGCATGGCGCTGCCGTTGATCGACAAAGGTCCGGTATTGCTTCGCATCGAAGAGTCTGTCGCTCATCTGACGTTGAACCGGCCCGAGGCTGCAAATGGCATGAGCGCGGACCTTCTTCGTGCGCTTTGCGATGCGATCATGGTTTGTCACGGCGAGCCGGGCGTGCGCGCCGTCTTGCTGACGGGGGCCGGGAAAAATTTTTGCGCCGGCGGAGATGTGCGCGATTTTGCTTCCAAAGGTGAGGCGTTGCCCGACTATCTACGGCAAGCGACCGCATACCTGCAGCAGGCGGTCGCAGGACTGATCCGGCTCAATGCGCCGGTCATTGCAAGCGTGCAGGGCTTTGCCGCAGGCGGCGGGGGGTTTGGACTTGTCTGTGCCGCGGATTTCGTTGTTGCCGCACAGTCGGCGAAATTTCTTGCCGGCGCGACCCGCGTGGCAATGGCGCCCGATGCCGGGGTATCGGTGACGCTGCCACGGCTGGTTGGCCAGCGCCAGGCGATGCGGATACTGCTAACCAATCCGGTCATCGAGGCCGACGAGGCGCTCCGGCTTGGAATCGTCACGCAGGTGGTGCCGGAGACCGAGCTTGCGCTGGCAAGTCAGGCGCTCGCGCACGAGATCGCAGCTGGCGCGCCACGTGCGCTGGCAGAAACCAAACGTCTGTTATGGGACGGTGTTGGCCGCAGCATGGAGCAGTGCCTGCCTGATGAAGCTCGCACCGTCTCCGCCCTGTCGGGCACGGCCGATGCACGGGAAGGCCTAGCCGCGGTGATCGAGCGCCGCGCGCCGCGTTTCGTGGGACACTAGCCGATGGCGGTGCGTCGACCGCTGGAGGGACGGCGTGCTTTTGTCACCGGCGGGGCGAAGGGAATTGGTGCTGCGGTTGCTCGGCGTCTGGCAGACGACGGCGCAAGCGTCGTGATTGCTGACGTGGATAAGGCGGAAGGCGAGCGGATTGCTCACGACATCGGCGGGCGCGCACTCGCGCTCGATGTCTCCGATGTGCAATCGGTTGCTTCGACGCTCAGCGCCGAGAAGCCGTTCGCAATACTTGTCAACAATGCGGGCATCGATCAGCACACATTCTTCACCGAGACGACGCCCGCGGATTGGCAGCGCCTGCTGGCGGTCAATCTCCTCTCCGTGTTCGCTTGCACTCATGCCATCCTGCCGGCCATGCAGGCTGCAAATCATGGACGCATCATCAACGTCGCATCGGAAGCCGCGCGGCTCGGCTCCAAGGGCGGCGCCATTTATGCTGCCGCGAAGGGTGGAGTTGTCGCGTTCACCAAGAGTATCGCGCGCGAGAACGCCCGCTTCGCGATTACCGCCAATGTGATTGCCCCCGGACCCATTCGAACGCCGATGCTGGAAGCCGCGGTTGCCGCCGGTGGCGACAAGATTCGCGATGCAATGACGGGCTCAACACTGCTGCGCAGGCTCGGCGAGCCGGACGACGTGGCGGCAATGGTGGCCTTTCTAGCTTCGGACGCCGCCTCCTACATCACGGGCGAGACGATCGGTGTCTCCGGCGGCATGGGGATTGGCGCATGAGCGAGGCCCACACGATCAAGCCGGTCGATCGCGTGGCCGCGCGGATGAGCGCTGTCTATCGGCAATGGACAAGGCAGACGACGCTCGAACAGATGCGCAGCGACTGGGAGCGTGCCTATCCGGCCTCGGTGCCGGGCATCTGCTCGAGCGTCGATGCCGGCGGCGTGCCGGCGGCATGGATCGGCGCTGACGACGCGCGCAGCGAACGAGTCATTCTTTTCCTTCATGGCGGTGGCTTCCGCATGGGTTCGATCGCCTCGCATCGCGATCTATGCTTCCGTATTGCGCAGGCAACAGGGTGTCGCGCGCTTTCGCTCGGCTATCGCCTCGCGCCTGAACACCCGTTCCCTGCTGCGCTTGAAGATGCCGTCGCCGCCTATCGCTGGCTGCTGACGCAAGGCTATGTGGCCGATCAGATCGCTCTTGCAGGAGACTCCGCCGGCGGCGGTCTCGCGGTTTCGCTTATGGTGGCGCTTCGCGAGCGAGACATTGCACTGCCGTGTGCAGCCGCATTGTTGTCGCCATGGGTTGATCTCACTGCATCCGGAGACAGCTATCGGTCGCGTGCGAAGGTTGATCCGGTTCATCAGCACGCGATGGTGCTGATTCTGGCCAAGGTTTATCTTGCCGGCGGCGATGGAGCCGATCCGCGCGCGTCGCCATTGTTTGCCGATCTGACAGGCTTGCCTCCGCTTTTGATCCAGGCAGGGGATCACGAGACGATTCTCGACGATGCCGTCCGTCTGGCGCAGACTGCGCGTGCCGCCGGCGTAAATGCCAAACTGGACGTCGTTCCAGAGATGATTCACGTCTTTCAGATGTACGCGGACGATCTGCTCGAAGCGCGCCGGGCCATCTCCGACATTGGCGGGTTTCTCGCGCGCCACCTAAATCTTGCTCTGGAGCAAATGCCATGAATCAGCACGCCTCCATCGAACGGAATGCGCCGTTTCAGTTCGATTTCGCCGATCCGCCGGCGCTTCGGGAGGAGTTGAGGATGATGCGGCGGGAGGTCCGGCGCTTCGTTGAGACCGAAGTTGTTCCGCAAGCGGAGGCGTGGGAGCGCGACGGTAAAATTCCGCGCGAAATTTTCCGCCGGATGGGCGCGCTCGGGTTTCTCGGCATGCGCTTTGAGGAAAAATACGGCGGCACCAACATGGGTGCTCTTGCATCCCTCATATTCGCGGAAGAGCTTGGCCGCTCGACTTTCGGCGGGTTTACATCGTCCGTGCTGGTGCAAACCGATATGTCTGCGGTCCATATCGGATTGCGCGGCACTCCGAAACAAAAGGAGCGCTGGCTCCCGGGCGTCATTCGCGGTGAGATCGTCTGTTCGATCGCGGTGACCGAGCCGGGCGCAGGATCGGATGTCGCGGGTCTCGCGACACGCGCCAGGCGCGATGGCGATCATTGGGTCATCAATGGCGCCAAGATGTTCATTACCAACGCGGTATATGGCGATCTTCTGATCGTTGCTGCCCGGACCGATCCGGCAGCCAAGGGGAGCCGCGGTATCTCCCTTTTTCTCGTGCCCCGCGAGACGCCGGGAATCTCCGTCACAAAGCTCGAGAAGCACGGTTGGCTGTGTTCGGACACTGCTGAAATCGGCTTCGACGATGTCCGCGTGCCGGCCGATGCGATGCTTGGCGAGGAAAACCAGGGCTTCTACGGCATCATGGATACGTTTCAGAACGAACGCCTGGTTATCGGTGGCATCTGCGCTGGCGAATCTGCCAAGGCGATCGAACTTACGGTCGACTACGTCAAGGATCGCAAGGCGTTCGGCGCCTCTCTCTGGCAACAACAAGCCGTGCGAATGAAGCTGGCGTCACTCGCGAGCAAGGCCGCCGCCGCACGTCAGCTTGCCTACCATGTTGCCGAACTGCTTGAGACGGGCAAGGATTGCATTCGTGAGGTATCGATGGTGAAGGCGCTATCGCCCGAAGTGCTGCACGAGGTCGTGCATGGCTGTCTGCAACTGCACGGCGGTACCGGCTTCATGCGGGGAACGCCGATCGAGCGGATGGTACGCGATGCACGGGTCCTGACCATCGGCGGGGGCGCCACTGAAGTCATGCTCGAGGAAGTCGCAAAACGGATGTGAGACGCGACCAGCCTGACAACCAGCCGGGAAGGGGATCGACGATGGAAAACTTCAAACGCGCCGAGCTGGCACGCACCCTTTACGCCGCGCTCGCTGCGGGCGACCGAGCTCAGCTCGAATCGCTGCTGCATCCGGAATTCATCGGCCGCACCGCCGATGGAATGCCCTTCGGCATCGGCGGTCAGCACGATGGACCTGCCGCAATGCGCCGCAACGGCTGGGGCGCGATAGCCCGCCATTTCGAAGCACGCGCCGAACCCGAACGTTTCCTCGATCTTGCCGACGGAGGTCTTCTCGTGACTGGCCGCTATCTTGGCCGTGGCAGGCAGGGCGGCGCCGCCCTCAATGCGGCTTTCGCGCATCTGATCGCCTTCGCAGACGGGCGTATCCGGGCGCTTGAGCAGTTCACCGACACGGCGCGCTGGCGTGAGGCCGCCGGTCCATTACGCACCGTTCTGCTTGATGTCGCAGACAGCGTCGCAACGTTGCGCCTGAACCGGCCCGATCAGGGCAACGCGATCAATCCGGACATGGCTGACGATCTTGCCGAAGCCGCGACCCTGATCGCCGAGAATGCCGATGTTCGCGCCGTCCTTATCCTGGCAAACGGACCGAACTTCACGGTTGGAGGAGATCTCGGCGTTTTCGTCGGAACCGCGCGCGAACAGTTACCCAACCAGCTTCGCCGGATGATCGACAGCTATCACCTCGCTATCGAACGTCTTACAAGTATCGATGCGCCTGTCGTAGCCGCGGTTCGAGGCGGTGCCGGCGGTGGCGGATTGGGCTTGCTTTACAGCGCCGATATTGTGATCGCGGCAGACGATGCGCGGTTTGCGCTCGGGTATGGTGCCCTCGGTCTGACCGCAGATGGTGGCAATACGTGGTTTCTTCCGCGGATGGTCGGAATGCGGCAGGCCCAGCAATTGTTTCTGCTCAACCGCCGTCTATCCGCGACGGAAGCGCTTGACCTCGGATTGGTGTCGCGTCTGGTGTCCAGCGATGCCGTCGATGCTGAAGCGTCGTCGATCGCCGCCACGCTCGCGGCGGGACCGACGCGAGCTTACGGAGCGGTGCGCCGCATGCTGCGCCAATCCCTCGAAACGGGTCTATCCGATCAGCTCGAGGCCGAGAAGGAATCAATCGTGGCCGCCAGCCGATCCGATGATGCCGTGGAAGGGATTGCGGCGTTCATGGCCAAGCGCCGCCCGAAATTCCGCGGCGCATGACATCCTATGGGCGAGAGCTGCATCGAAGCCCGGCTTGTGAGCCAGGCTTCGATCGCCTTTCTTGATGCTCAGTTCACTGGCTTGAAGCTCAGCGTTGAGAACTCGGCCTGCATGATATGCAGTTTCTGATCAGAGAACCTGATGCCCGGACCGAAGCTGATCGGCGCCATCACGCCGGTTTCAACGTTCTTGGTCTTCTCCAGTTCAGCGATGGTGCAGGCCCAGGTCGGCTCCTTGCCGCAGCGCTGGATTGCCGCGATCAATACTTTTGCCGCAGCATAACCCGTCATGCTGTAACGATTGATGCCCTTCATCTCGCCTTCGGAAAGCAAGCCCTTCGCTTTTTCCAGAAATGCCTTTCCGGCAGGGCCGGCAAACGGTTCGACATAGTCCACGGCATAGATGCCGTCGGCCGGCGGCCCCATCAGCTTGAGCACCGGCTCGACCCGCCCGGGCCAGAAGATGCCGACCACCGGCTTGATGTTGAGTTTCTCCAGCTCTTTCATCATCGCAATATTCTCGCCGATGATGCCGCCCGCGAGGAAAACCTCCGCTCCGGACTGTTTCAACTGCAGCATGTCCGATGAGAAGTCCTGCTGCCCCTTTTTGTAGTTGCCGCTGTAGACGACGTTGAGCTTCTTGGCCTTGACCACAGTGTCGAAGCCGTCGCGGACCGTGATGCCATAGTCGTCATCCTGCGTGATCAGTCCCCACTTCTTTCCCGGGTTCTTCTCGGCGAGATAGGTGACGAGCTGGATGATGCCTTCCTCGTAGGACTGACCGACCACGAAGACGTTCTTGCGCGGAGGCTCCCACAGGAACTTGACCGGAGCGACATTGATCACTGTTGGAATGCCTGCCTTTTCCAGCACTGGCATGACTGCGATGGACTGGCCGGAGCCGGAAATGCCCAGCATTGCGAATGCCTTGTCGACGTCGATCACCTTGCGCGCGCCCTGGATCGTCCGCGCAGTGACATAGCCGTCGTCTTCGAGCACGTACCTGATCTTGCGTCCGTTGATGCCGCCAGCGTTGTTGGTCTCGGCAATTGCCATCTTGTGACCGATCGATGCGGCGACGCCGAGCAGCGCGGGCGGACCGGTCAAGGGCTCGACGTCACCGATCACGATCTCGGTGTCGGTCAGTCCTTGCTCGGCGGCCAAGGCGTGGCTGCCGGTCAGGTACGCGCCTGCAAGCAAGAGCGACACGGTTGTCAGATATTTCAACATTGTTCCCTCCTCTGGTTTGCCTTTTTTGGTCAGTAACGAAGCGGCCAGTTTACCCACGTCCTTCGGATGTCGTGCCATGCGCCAACCAGGCCGCGAGGCTGGAAGCGCAGGAATAGAATGATGACGAGACCGTAGAGCATACTCTTCAGTTCCTGCGCGCCGGTGGAGAACAGCGCGTCCATCTGCGCGCTGAACAGGCTGAAAGTGAACCGGGTGGCTTCGGGCAGAAGCACGATCAGAATGGTGCCCAGGACGGCGCCAAGCGCCGAACCCAGTCCGCCGACAATCAGGATCGCCAGTGCTTCGATGCTCAGCAGGAACGGAAAACCCTCAACACTGACGAAGGAGAGATAGATCCCGTACAGCGCACCGGCAATGCCGGTAATGAACGCGCTGGTGACAAAGGCGAAGAGCTTGTAGGCGTGAAGATTGATGCCCATGACGCGAGCTGCGATATCGTTGTCACGGATCGCGACAAAGGCGCGTCCGACCCGGCTTCGCCTGATATTGAGGGTGGCGAACAGCGTCACGATCGCAAAGCCGAGACAAAGATGGGTGAAAGCCGTGTCGCTGTCGAAGCTGACGCCGAATATTTCTGGCCGTTGCACCGAAATACCCCGCGCGCCGTTGGTCAGGGTGCGCGCTTCCAGAATGACGGTATTGATGATGAACGAGAATGCCAACGTGGTGATGGCGAGGTAGAGGCCTTTCAGCCGCAGCGACGGTGCGCCGACGACAAGGCTCGCCAGCGCCGGCACGATACCGGCGGCCAGGAAGCCAACGATCGGCGGCATGCCGTATTTCGAAACCGTCACAGCATAGGCATACGCGCCTGTAACGAGAAATCCGACATGGCCCAGCGAGATCAGGCCGGTATAGCCGGTCAGAATGTTCAGCCCGAGCGCGCCGACCCCGGTGATCAGGATAATTATCAGGAAGGACAGCGCGTAGGAGTTCAGCATGTAGGGAGCCGCGATCAGTGCGACGACAAGGATTGCCGACCACAACCAGACCGGCCGCGAATCCGTCAGCGCAACAAGTTCGCCGTAGCTTTGCTTGAAATCGCCGCTGCGCATCTAGACCCTCTCGATGTCGCGTTCGCCGAAGATGCCGAACGGACGGATCATCAGCACAACGACGATCATGACAAAACCTGCGACTTCTTTCATACCGGAGCCGAGGTAGCCGCCGGCCAGGTTTTCAGTGATGCCAATCAGGAGGCCGCCAAGCCCCGATCCCAGGATGGCATCCAGACCGCCAAGGATGGTCGCCGGAAACGCCTTGAGGCCGAGTTGAAACATGGCCGGTGAAATATCGTAGGAGATGGCGAAGAACACACCCGCTATGCCGGCGATAACGGATGACGCCGCCCAGGCGATGGCGTGGACGCGGGTGGCGCTGATCCCCATCAGCAGTGCGGTGCGGTCATCGGCCGCGACGGCGCGCATTGCGATGCCGAATTTGCTGTAGCGGAAGAAGGCCCAGATCGCTGCGAGCAGAAACAGCAGTGTCGCGATCACGGCGATCTGCCCGGTTCGCACGCCGATATTGCCGAAACGGATAATATCGCGGCCGACGCCCAGATCGAGTCCGTGCGGATAGGCGTCCCAGATGAAATTGATCGAGGAGCGCAGGATGACGGCAAGCCCGATGGTCACCATGACGGTGGCGAATACCGGCTCCCCCAGCATCGGCCGGATAACGATACGCTCGATCACCAGTCCGAGCAGGATCGCGGCGAGAATAGCGCCAAACGCCACGACGAAAACGTTTCCGCTGATCGACGTCGATATGGTCCAGGCTACATAAGCGACGATCATGGTCATTTCGCCCTGCGCGAAATTGACCAGGCCGGTTGACTTGTAGATGACCGCAAAGCCCATTGCGATCAGGCCGTAAATGGCGCCGATCGCGAGGCCAGAGATCACAAGTTGGACGAGATACTCCATCAGTCCTTCCCGTAGATGATGGCAAGTTCTCGGGCGAACTTCTTCTCGATCATGGCGCGGCGGACCTTTTGTGTCGCGGTCAGCTCGCCGTCGTCGTGATCAAGCTCCTTCTCGAGGATTGCAAAGCGCCTGACGTTCTCAACTCGTGCGAAACGCTTGTTGGTTTCGTTGACAATGCGCTCGATCAGCTCGTGAACATCAGGAAGCTGCGACAGTGATTTATAGTTGGTGTAGGGCAGGGCCCTGTCGCGAGCCCAGCGCCCGGCATTATCGTAATCGACCTGAATGATGGCGCCGAGATACTTTTGCGCCTCGCCCACGACGATGGCTTCCTTGATGAATTCGGAATCCTTCAGCGCGTTCTCGATCTCCGAGGGCGCGATGTTCTTGCCGCCCGCGGTAATGATGATCGCTTTCTTGCGATCAACCACGGCGATCTCTCCATTATCGAGCACCTCGACAATGTCGCCACTGCGCAGCCAGCCGCTTGATTCGAGCGATGCGGTTGAAGCGCTCTCGTCGAGGAAGTAACCTTTGAAGACACCGGGGCTTTTCAGCAGGATCTCGCCGTCGCTGTCCAGTTTCCACTCGGTTTGCCGCAGCGGCAGGCCGCAGCCGCCGATGCGATGATGGCTGGCGGTCTGGATGAAGGCGACGCCGCCGCTTTCGGTGAGACCATAGCCCTGAGATACCGGCCGCCCGACGATATCAAAAAAGCGCAGCGTCTCCGGCGAAATCGATGCACCGGCACAAAGCCGATGCCGGCTGCGAGCGAAGCCGAGGTGACGCTGGATGCTGCGGAACATCGCGACGTAAAGCACCGCGTAGGCGATGCGGTCCAACCAGGTCTCGGTGCCGTTCTGCCGGCGGTCCGACAGCTTGCGGCCCCAGGCAAAGCAGGCTTTGGTGAACCGCTGCCGCAGCGGGCCGCTCTCGCCGAGCTTGAACAGAAAACCTTGCTGCAGCTTTTCATAGATGCGGGGAACGCCGACGAAGAACGTCGGCGCAATCTCGCGGATGTTGAGAGCCACGGTATCGATCGACTCGGCAAAGCTGACGGTGCCGCCGAGCACCAGATGCGTCACCTCGCCATAACAGCGTTCAGCCACATGGCACAGTGGCAGGTAGCTGACGGCTTCAAAGGGTTTGTCGGTAATGCTGACCGTCTCGGCATACACATAAGCCGCGTATATCAGGTTGCGATGGGTAAGCATTGCGCCCTTGGGCGGGCCCGTGGTGCCCGACGTATAGACAAGGATGCAGACGTCGTCGGGCGTGCCTTGCGCGATCAGTCGATCGAGTGAGACTTCGGCGTCCGGGTTTTCCAGCGCATAGGTTCTGCCGCGTTCGCACAGGCTTGCGAATGACGTCAGTTGCGACTGGCGATAGTTCCGCAAGCCCTTGGTGTCGATGCAGACGATCGCCTGCAGCGCCGGTAGACCATCGTTGTTGGCGATGGCGTCGAGCACCTTGTCGGTCTGCTCCTGATCGCCGGTGACGACGACCTTTGCGCCGCTGTGCCGCACGATGTACTGCAGTTCCATCCATGGGTTGGTCGGATAGATCCCGACGGCGACGGCGCCGATCATCTGGATTCCGAGATCGGCATAGAACCACTCGGGCGTATTCTCTCCTGCGATCGCGACCCGATCGCCAGGTTTGATGCCGAGCGAGAGCAGGCCAAGTGCGAAAGTGCGCGCCGTCTCGTAGTAATGGTTCCAGGAATAGGGATTCCAGATACCAAAATCCTTCTCTCGCAGCGCGAGACCGTCGCCGTGCAAGGCGGCGCGCTGGCGAAGCAGTTGAGGCATGGTGATGGAGGCATCCCGAAGCGCCTCCCGCAGGGAGGTGACGCCGCGCGTAGCGGTGGTGTGCGCCGGATCGGCGGACAGTGACGGTGGCGCCGTTTGCAGGGTATCGAGCGTCGCCATCACGCGCTTACCTTCGCGCCCGCATCGGAGCGATTGCCGCCGAGGTAGGCTTCTGCCACAGCCGGATCGCGCCGGACCTCCGCCGGTGTGCCTTCGGCGATCTTGCGGCCGAAATTCAGCACGTGAACGCGGTCGGAAATATCCATGACGATTCGCATCTCGTGCTCGATCATCAAAACGGTGATGCCGAGTTCATCCCTGATGTCCAATACGAATCGCGCGATGTCTTCAGTTTCTTCCTGATTCATGCCCGATACCATTTCATCGAGCAGCAGCAGTTTTGGTTCGCAGGCCAATGCGCGCGCCAGTTCGACGCGCTTCTGCTGGCCATATGAAAGCGTACCGACGATCGCATCGCGGATGTGTTCGATTTCGAGGAATTCGATGATCTCCTCGACCTGCTTGCGAGCTGCGATCTCCTCGCGGCGGGTGCGGCCGAAGTAAAGTACGGCATCGATCACGCTGGAGCGCAGATGGGTATGGCGGCCGGTCAGTATGTTTTCAACAGCTGTGCCGTGCTTGAACAGCGCGAGGTTCTGAAAGGTTCGGCCGATGCCGATCGCGGCGAAGCGCGAGGACGAAACGCTGGCGAGGTCGGTACCGTTGAACAGGATGCGTCCTTCTGTCGGCCGCAGCACGCCACTGATCACGTTGAACAGCGTGGTCTTCCCGGCACCGTTGGGTCCGATGACGCTGCACACTTCACCCTGCGTCACATTGAGGCTGACGCCGGAAACGGCCTTGAGGCCGCCGAAGCTCTTGCTGACGTTCTCGACCGTGAGCAGGGGGGTCACGAAAGCCACCTTTTGCGCCGCTTGTAATGCTTGACGTCGCGCAGACTCTTGCGACCCGAGCCGGAAACGCCGAGGTAGAATTCCTGCACGTCTTCGTTGGAAGCGAGCTTCTGTGCTGTGCCGTCGAGCACAACGCGGCCAGTTTCCAGGATGTAGGCGTAGTCGGCGATATCAAGTGCACGTTGCGCGTTCTGCTCGACAAGCAGGACCGTCATCTTCATCTCGTCGCGCAATTTCGCGATCACCTCGTAGATGCGATCGATGATCAGCGGCGCCAGCCCGAGCGAGGGTTCGTCGAGCGCCAGCAAAACCGGATCGGTCATCAGCGCCCGGCCGATCGAGAGCATCTGCTGTTCGCCGCCGGACAAGTAACCGGCGATCTGGTCACGGCGCTCGCAAAGACGCGGGAACAGCTCGAATACTTTCTCGCGGCGTTCGCGCGCTTCTGGAGCGGTTTTGGTATAGCCGCCCATTTGCAGATTCTCGTCGATGGTCAGCGCCGGAAACACACGCCGGCCCTCCGGAACCTGCACGATGCCTCGCCGTACCAGTTCATCAGGCGCAAGCTCTTGTACTTCCTGATCGCGGAAGCGGATCGTGCCGTTCTCGATCACGCCTTGCTCGGTGTAGAGAATGCCGGACATCGCCTTCAACAGTGTGGACTTGCCGGCGCCGTTGGAGCCAAGCAATGCGATGATCCCGCCTTCGGGAATCGCGATGCTGACGTCGCGGACAGCTTCGATTGCGTTGTCGTAGACGATACGGATGTTGCGGAATTCGAGCAGGCACGGCGGCCCGGGCGCGACCTGCGCGCTCTCCGTTCCCGCCTGCGTCGCTATTGTCATCCTCAAACCCGGTTTGCTTGAGGAAGACGGGTGCGTTCGGCGAGGATGGCGTCGGTGATGAGTTTTGCGGTCTCGGCACAGGCCTGCGTTCCGCCGTTGCCATACTGTTTGACGGCGTCGCCGACGCACCACAGGCCTTCGATCCCCGTCTCGCGTGGCAGGTCATAGCCCGCGCAACTGCGTTGGGCGGGCCAGTCGTCGCGCATCACCCGGATCGAAAGAATCCTGGCTTGCGCGAAATTCGGAAACTGTTCGCGTAAATCCATCAGCGCCAGTTCGACTTCGGCGTCAGAGTCGAAATCGCCGAGCGCCGGGATGGGAACTGCATAAGCGACATAAAGATGCCAGCCGGGTGGGGCGAGTTCGGGACAGGTCGCGGTGAGGTTCGCCATATTGCAAAGGCGGCGGG
The DNA here is from genome assembly GCA_021732215.1 of Hyphomicrobiales bacterium. Taxonomy (GTDB): domain Bacteria; phylum Pseudomonadota; class Alphaproteobacteria; order Rhizobiales; family Xanthobacteraceae; genus SG-bin9. The sequence continues at coordinate 92,235 of JAKFVL010000009.1, read as the reverse complement.
TCTTGCCGAACGTGACGATCCCGGGATGGGCAATCAGCGGCTCACGGCTGGCGATATTGATGACGATGTTGGCAGCGGGTCGGAGTTTATCGCGCACCTGTGCGACATAATCGGGCGGGAAGGCTGCCTCGCCGCCAAGAGCGACGGTGGCCTTTGGACCGGCATTGCTGATGACAAGATCGGTCTCGATCCGGATCTTTTGACCGTCGCGAATAACGGTGATGCCTTCGATGCGGCCGCCGGCCGAATGGATCTCTACCGCTGGCGTGGAAAGCCAGATATCGCCGTTGCGTTTGATGGCAGTCGCGAGGGAGTTCCAGACGCCGATCGTGCCTTGCGGGCAGAAACCGAACCGCTTGAATGCGCCCTTGCTGGTGAAATATGTCAGGAACGCCCGCGCCGGCAGTTCGGCGGCATTGCAGGCAAAGATCGCCGCGCACAGGTTGCGGAAGATGGCGTGAACCGATGTGTTGCTGGTGTAGGTCTTGAGCCAGTCTTCGGTCGATTGTCGCCCGTCCGGCAGGTTGCCCGAGCGCGCATCGGCGAATTTTTCGAGAATGCGGGAAGCCTGCTTTGTGAGCTGACCCAGCAGCAGCGACCAGCCGCCGCGGCCAACATCGATCAGCTTGCCGTCGATGAAGAACGAACTGGCGGGCTCGGGGGTGCGAATATCGAGCGGCGCGCCGACAGTCTTGAAAGTCTCTTCGAACACTCCGCCCAGTTCAATCGCAATGGCGCCGATATTGACGACAAAACCCTCGATCTCTTCAGTCGAAGCGCGACCGCCGATGCGCGCCTTGTCGTCCACGACGATGGTGTGCAGTCCGGCATGGGAAAGTCTCGCCGCGGCGCAAAGCCCGCCCGCGCCAGCGCCAATGACTACCGCATCTGCCCGCACAGCCGACATTCCATCTCCCAAGGTGCCGCCCGGTTGATCCGTGCTGGTATCTCGACCAATTCAAACCTTTTATATTATAATCCGACTAGCCGTTCAAATAATTTTTTGCGATGATCCAGAAGCTGAAAAGTTCGGGCAAATTCGATCCGGCCCGCTGGAGGCGAAAGTCATTCTCTGAAAAGGAAGCTGAATCAGCTATGCCTACGCCGCACGTGCGATCCCGCCGAATGGTAAGACGAGCACAATCCGATGGCGCGAACACGCTCTGAGAATTACGACGGCATTCATCTTGGTATTTTGACCAACGCAGCCATGTTGTTCTCGCAACAGGGGTATATGCGCGCCTCGATCGCTGACCTTGCCAATGCCTGCAAATTATCGCGCGGCGCGCTCTATCATTATTTCGACTCCAAGGAAGCGATCCTGTACGCGATCCTGGATGCCCACATCCGTGAAATGATTGCACGGGTCAATGCTGCGGTTGTCGCCGGTGGCTCCACGATGACGCAATTTCAAAACGTCATTCGTGCCATCGTCGAGGTCAACGCCAAGTCGCCGCATGAGCAGCGCGTCCTGATCCACGACCTGTCGTTCCTGAACGAAGACGAGCAACAGGCGATCAAGAGTCTGGAACGGCAACTGGTCGACATCGTGACCGATCTTTTGGTCAGGCTTGATACCGAAGGCAAGATCGTCAAGCGGACCAGGAAAATCTACACGATGATCCTGTTCGGGATCATCAACTATACTTATACGTGGTACGATCCGAAGGGCGGGATAGGTCCCAAGGAATTCGCGGACGTGGCGGTAGAGCTATTCCTGCAAGGTTTTGCGCCTGATGCCATTTCCAGTCCCGCGATTGCCGGCCGGCGCGGAAAGGTCTGAATCAATCCGATGCGCAGTTTGCGGCTTAAGGCGCGTCACCACGTTTCCATCTGCTGCATCGTCGCCGTTTCAGTCATGACGGCCCGGGGACTACGGTGCCGTTCCGCTTGCTGGCGTTCTTCATCGGATAGCAACTGCGATTGCATGTAGGCGCCGAGGTGTCGTGCGCGCCGGATAATCCGGCTGCCATAGGCGTGACGTTGTTCGTTATACGCAACGAGGGCGTGATCGATGTCATGTTGCGAGGACAGCAGCTCTGTAAGGACGCTCGCGTCGCCTGCGGCTTTGGTCACACCTGCGCCGACATGAGGCCGCGCAACGAATGCTGCATCGCCCATCAGTGCAACCCGTCCGGTAGTCATCGAGGGTGCCTCAAGATCGACGATGGGTTGCAGCAGCGGTTTGCGGGTCTGAAGGACAACTTCCGCAAAAGCCGGCGCGAGCAAGCGCTCTGCGGCCAACCGCATCTCTGCGACAACGTCCGGATGCAGCCGATCGGGAGGTATGGCGCCGACATGCTGCTGGCCGTCCGATCCCTTCAGAAGTCGTGGCAATTGATGTTGTGGATCCGCCGGGCGATACCAGACATAATTATAGCGCCGTGCCGGTTTACCCTCTGTATCCACACCATCGACAGGATAACCGAGCATTTGCTCGCGCGGCGGCAGGCAGAATCCGAAGCGATCAAAAAGCACATCGCGCGTTCGCTGCGACAACTCGGCTTCATCGACCAGCCCACGCCAGGCGACATAGCCAGCGTACTTTGGATCAATGCCGGGAAAAAGCTGACGCCGGACCGTGGATTGAATTCCATCGGCGGCGACCAGTATGTCCGCGTCGAGAGATGCGCCATTCGCGAAACGCGCGACGACGCCATGCGTCGAAAGTTTAACCGCGGTCAGCGTGCTGCCATGATGGTAGATACCGTCGCTGCATGCGCGCAGTCGCCGCCAGATTTTATCCCACGATGCCAGAACTTGCGGGCGGGGCGTCTCGCAGACGACCGAGCCATCGCGGTCGAGGACGATGCGGCCGCTAACGGACACACCGATCGGCTCAGAGCGTCCGGTCGCAAGCGTCAGCGCCTCGTGCAGTTCATCATGGGTGACGATGCCGGCGCCGCGCGCGCCGAGTTCTTGGCCAGCGCGCTCGTGGATCGATACCTCCCAGCCGATGCGGCGAAGGAGCAGGCCGGTGAACAGGCCGCCGATCGACCCGCCGATGACGACCGCCCGCTTCGGCATTCGCTTACATGTCCGGCGGGTTCTCGCCGGGGAAGTTCAGTTCGATGACGATGCCGTTCGGATCGTTGATGAAGATCTGGTACAGGTCCATGTTCGGTACGCGGCGATGCCGCGCCTCGATCCCGAGTTGCTTGAAGTGTTTGCCCATCGCGACTGCGTCCTTTGCCGTGAAGGCGACGTGATCGATCGCGCCACCGCCCTGCAACTCTCCCTCGCGGTCGCCGAGATAGTCTTGCGCACCTGTCGAGTTCGCATCGAGACCGGTAATGTGCAAGACATCCTGCTGACCGCAGTAGAGCCAGTGGCCGGGAAACGGGAAATCCGGCCGCGCGCCTTCGGTTAGCCCAAGGACCTTGACATAGAAGTCCCGAGTCTTGGTCCAGTCGCGGGTGCGAACGTTGTAGTGCGACAGCATCGTCAGCATTGGCGCAGCCTCCGTTTACCGATTGATCGCGCGATCATTAATTTGAGTTGTGTCAGCGTCAAGTCTTCGACCGGGTCCTTTGATGGGGACGTGCGATCAGGATTTGCGCCTGCGTGCCCGCTGCACAGCCTGCTGCTCGGCGACGAGACGGCGCATCACCGGGCTCACTCCCGCGAGGAACGCATCCATCTCGGTATCGAACACCAGGTCCTGATCCGTCGGTACGTCCATATTGTAGATGAAACGGCGAATGCCGACGTAGACCAGCGCGCCGTGGATGCCGAACATCAATTCGTATTCCTGCGCGCACAGCGGTAATTGGGCGGGTGACGGCAGGCCAAATTCACGGCGCATCTCGCCAAGAACGGGGGTGAAAATGAGATCGCGCACCCGCAACAAATATCTCCTCGGCAGATCGGTTCCCTTGAGCCCTGCAGAGAAGAAGATTCGCAACCAGTCGTAGGTCATGATGGTTCGCTGATAATCCTTCTCGAAGCGGCGGAAGCGTTCGCCGATCGATAGCGAACGATCGGCGATCAGCGCTTCCCATTCCGGCTTCCAGCGTTTGAGGTAGACCTCCTCATAGACGCGCTCAAGCAGATCGTCCTTGCTGGGAAAATAGCGATAGAGCAGGGGCTGTGTGATGCCGAGGCGTTTCGCCAGCTCACGGGTTTGTCCCTCAAGACCGACTTCGGCAAAGAAAGCAATTGCTCCTTCAACGATCAGTCGCTCCCGGTGCGCGGGGCTCATGCGTGGTTTGGGCGCCGATTTGGCTTTTCGCGGTTTTGCCATGACGCTCACTCAATAGTCGAAGTGTCGCAGCATTGACAGCCTGGGCTGGAACGGCTCTAATTTATAGATTGATAAATGAGCGGTCGACGTAATCGGCCCGATATCGGGGAGGAGCGGCGTGAAGGCGCCAGCATTCGCATATGCGAAGCCAACCTCGTTGGCGGAAGTCTTTGATTGCCTCGACGGCAGCGAAGGCGTGCGGCTGCTGGCCGGCGGGCAAAGCCTTATTCCTTCACTCAATATGCGGCTGTCAGCACCCACAGTTCTCGTCGATCTCAATCATATTGCCGCACTTCGCGGAGTAACCGAGGCGAGTGGCGTCATTCGTATAGGGGCGATGACGCGGCATCACGAGCTCGCAACGTCGCCTTTAATCGCGTCGCGGGTGCCGTTGATTGCGAAGGCTGTGCCGCATATCGCCCATCAGGCGATCCGCAATCGCGGAACGATCGGCGGATCGCTGGCGCTCGCCGATCCCTCGACCGAATTGCCTGCCTGCTGCCTTGCGCTGGATGCCGCGATCGTTGCCGCAAGCCGCAGAGGCGAGCGGCGCATTGCCGCCCGGGATTTCTTTTTGGGCATCTATGAGACCGCACTTGCGCCGGACGAAGTTCTGGTGGCCGTTGAATTTCCGGCTTCTCCCGTAAATGCCGTTTCGGGCTTCGACGAACTCGCGCGCCGTCACGGTGATTACGCCATCGTCGGTCTAGCTGCTCAAGGGGTGCGCAAGGGTGAAACGTGGTCGTCGCTGAAGCTGGCCTTCTTCGGCGCCGGAGATAGGCCATTGCTGGCCGAAGCGGCGGCTCAAGCCGTCATCGCTGGAAAAGGCATCGCTGAGGCGCAAGCTGCGCTGCAAGATGCACTATCTCCGTCCGACGATGGCGAGTGCTCGGCGAAAACCAAAATGCATCTGGCGCGAGTTCTGTTAGGGCGGGTTATCGCGACAATGGAAAGCGGAACATGACTCCGGCCGCCGAAATCCATACCATCACGTTGACCGTGAACGGCGAGCGGATAACGCGCTCCGTTGCCGCGCGGATGCATCTGGTCGATTTCCTGCGCGAACAGCTCGATCTCACCGGATCGCATCTTGGCTGCGAGCATGGCGTTTGTGGCGCTTGCACGGTGCAGGTCGATGGTGTCGCCGTTCGCGGTTGCCTGATGCTGGCCGTGCAGGCCGATAGTGCGACGATCGTGACGGTCGAAGGCTTGACCGATTCCGGAGTTCTTGCGGATGTTCAGGAAGCGTTTCTTCAGCGCAACGCTCTGCAATGCGGCTTCTGTACGCCGGGCATGCTGACGACTATCGCCGAACTGCTGACGGTCAATCCCGATCCGTCGCGTGACGCAATCCGCGACGCCATTTCCGGCAACTACTGTCGCTGCACCGGCTATCACGCCATCGTCGATGCAGTTCAGAACGCAGTTGCTGCGCGGCGAACCAAAGAGGCGGCCGAATGAGCGTCGCCGACCAGATGAAGGGCCTCACATTCCTCGACCGGCCGAACAGCTATATCGGCCGCTCGGTGCCTCGGCCAAATGCAAAGCGGCTGGTGCAGGGACGCGGTACTTATGTTGACGATTTGCGCATGCCGCGCCTCGTGCACGTCGCATTCCTGCGCAGTCCGCATGCCCATGCGCGTATCCGTGGCCTCGACATATCGGCTGCGAAAGCCGCACCGGGCGTCATCATGGTTGCGACCGGTGCGGACATTGCCAGGGTTTGCACGCCGTGGGTCGGCGTGCTGACGCACTTCAAGGGATTGAAGTCCGCGCCGCAGTATCCCGTTGCGATCGAACGGGCCTGCTGGGCGGGTGAGGCGATCTGCGCCGTCGTCGCCAATTCCCGCGCCGAAGCGGAAGATGCCGTGGCGCTGATCGAAGCCGATCTGGAGCCGCTGCCGGTCACCGTCGATATGGAAACGGCGCTCGATCCCGGTACGCCGGTCATCCATGCCGACCTCGGCGACAATCTGGCGTTCGAGCGGACGCTGGATGTCGGCGATGTCGATGGTGCGTTTCGCCATGCTGCGGCTGTCGTCGAGAATACGTTCAGCGTCGGGCGCCACACCGGCGTGACGCTGGAGCCTCGCTCGATCGTCGCCGACTGGAACGAAGGCGAGGAAAAGCTCACGGTCTACCATTCGTTTCAGGCGCCGCACATGATGCAAGACATCGTGTGCAAACACCTCGGGCTTCCGGAGGCGAGCGTTCGTGTGGTGTGCAAGGACGTTGGCGGTTCGTTCGGGATTAAGGTTCACATCTATCCGGACGAGATGGCGACGGTCGCGCTGGCGAAGATGCTGAAGCGTCCGGTCAAGTTTGTCGCCGACCGGCTCGAATCATTCGTTTCTGATATTCATGCGCGCGATCACCGGGTCAAGGCGAAGATGGCGGTGAGCAAAGACGGCGAGATTCTCGGCTTCGAGATCGACGATCTTACCGGCATCGGGCCGTATTCGGTCTATCCGCGCACCAGTGCGGTGGAGGCCAATCAGGTCGTCAACCTCACGGGCGGCCCCTACAAGCATCAGAACTATCGCGCCCGAGCGCGCGTTGTGTTCCAGAACAAGGTGCCGATGTGCCAGTATCGCGCGGTCGGTCATCCGATCGCGGTGATGGTGACGGAAGGCCTCGTCGATCAGGCTGCGCATGCGATAGGCATGGACCCAGCCGAGCTACGGCGGCGCAATCTGATTCGCGACGACGCGCATCCATCGACCGCCGCGTCCGGCATCAAGTTCGAGAAGCTGTCGCATCAGCAGTCGCTCGAGAAGCTGCTGACGATGATGGACTACGACGGCTTGCGAAAGGAACAAGCCGAGCTTCGCGCCAAAGGCATTCATCGTGGCATCGGTCTTGCGGCCTTCATCGAAATCACCAATCCCTCGGCGGCGTTCTATGGCGTCGGTGGCGCGCGCATCTCGTCACAGGACGGATGTACGCTGCGGCTCAATCCGCAAGGCGGTGTGATTGCGTCGATTGGCGTCACCGAGCAAGGGCAGGGCACCGAAGGCGTGATTGCGCAGGTGGTGGCGACCGCGGTTGGCGTGCCGATGTCCGATGTCCGCGTGGTCACCGGCGATACCGACGCGACGCCCTATGGTGGCGGAACATGGGCGTGCCGTGCCGCCGGCATCGGCGGCGAGGCGGCGTGGCAATCCGGCAAGGCACTACGTGCTAACATTCTCGACGTCGCGGCCGTCATTCTGCAGTCGACGCCCGAGGTCCTTGATCTGCGTGAGGGCAAGATCGTCGACAAGGCAACGGGCGTCGAGCGCATGCCGCTCGCCGAACTGGGCCGCGTCGCCTACTTCCGGCCCGATACGCTGCCGGCGGACCTCAAGCCGGAATTCGTGGTGACACGGCATTATGTGCCCAAGGATTATCCCTTTGCATTCACCAACGGCATGCAGGCGTCTTATCTGGAAGTCGATACCGATACCGGCTTCGTCAAGCTGCTGAAGCACTGGTGCGTCGAGGACTGCGGCACGGTTCTCAATCCGCAACTGGTCGATGAGCAGATTCGTGGCGGCATCGTTCAGGGCATCGGGGCGGCGCTGTTCGAGCATTGCCGTTATGACGCGCAAGGCCAGATGCTGAACGGCAGCATGGCCGACTATCTGGTGCCGATGTCGTCTGAAATGCCGGACATGGATGTGGGTCATGTCGTCACGCCGACTGCGTCGTCAGAACTCGGCGCAAAGGGCGCGGGCGAGGCCGGGACCGCAGGCGCGCCAGCAGCCGTCATCAACGCCATCAACGACGCGCTCCGCCCGTTCAACGCTCACGTTTGCGTACAACCGGCGCGGCCAGAGGAAATTCTGCGTGCATTGGGCAAGGTCTGACTTACAATCGAAACAACGATCCAAAGAGATCATTACGGGAGGACTTAACATGACCAGCAAGTTCCGGACGACCCGGCGTCGTGTGCTGCAAGGCGCTGTGGCCGTGGGAGCCATCACGTCGGCGCCGTCGATGTTTTCGATCGCGCACGCGCAACAGCAATCTTTGAAGATCGGTTTGTCGATGCCCCAGACCGGTGGGCTCGCCGCTGGCGGCCGCGCGTCGCAACTTGGGCTTGAGATCTGGCGTGACGACATCAACGCCAAGGGCGGGCTGCTCGGACGCAAGGTCGAACTCGTCATCTATGACGACAAATCCAGCGCCGCCGAGTCTCCGGCGATCTACGCCAAACTGCTCGACGTGGATAAGGTCGATCTGATCTTCGCTCCCTACGGAACGGTGCAAACCGCCCCCATTCTGCCACTGGCCAAGCAGCGCGGCATGGTGCTGATCGGGAATTTCGCCTTTCAGGTGAACGCCAAGGTCGGCCACGATATGTGGTTTAACATCGCGCCATGGGGTCCTGCCGACAGTTGGGCGTCAGCCTTTCTCGATCTCGGCCAGAAGGCGGGCGGTAAAACCCTCGCAGTCCTTGCATCCGACCAGGAGTTTTCCCAGAACGTCGCCAAGGCCGCCAAGGACGTCGCGGCCAAGCGCGGCATCCAGGTCGTGTTCGAGCAGAACTACCCGCCAACCACCGTCGAATTTGCGGGCATCATTCGCTCGCTGAAAGCCGCCAAGCCCGACATGGTCTACGTCACGTCATATCCGCCGGACTCGGCCGGAATTTTGCGCGCCGTGAACGAGATCGGCGTCGGCGACAACGTCAAGATTTTCGGCGGCGGAATGGTCGGCGTGCAGTTCTCCGCGGTGATGGAGAATCTGGGCTCGCTGCTCAATGGCGTGACGAATTTCAATTCCTGGCTGCCCGAACCGAGCATGTTCTTCGATGGCACCAAGGAATTCTTCGAAAAGTATTCGAAGCGCGCCATCGAGGCCAAGGTCGATCCGCTCGGCTACTACCTCGCGCCGTTCGGCTATGCGCAAGGCCAGTTGATCGAGCAGGCCGTGAACGCGGCCAAGTCGGTCGATCAGAAGGCGATCGCAAAGCATCTGCGTGAAAACGAGTTGAAGACCATCGTCGGTCCGATCACGTTTGCCGCGGATGGCGAGCGCAAGGAATCGGCCACACTGATGGCGCAGTACCGCGGCGTGACCGACAAGAACCTCGATCAGTTCCGCACCGTCGGAAAGCAGGTGATCCTGCTTCCCGAACGGCTGAAGTCGGGCGAACTGGTGACGCCGTTCGAGGCCTTGCGCAAGTAAACCAAACCGGATCGGCGGCCGACGCCGCCGATCCGGTTCCACGATGATAAATGACTCCGGTGGTGTCTTCGAGACAACGACGGGGCGGGGATGGGGCGTTTTTTCGGTGGAACTGCTGATCGAGTCGATCATTTTCGGAGTTCTTCTCGGGTGCTTTTATTGCGCCGTGAGCATTGGTCTTTCCGTTGCGTTCGGCCTGATCGACGTACCTCATATCGCGCACCCCGCCTTTCTGGTTCTTGCCGCCTATTGTGTCTACATTCTGAATGACACTTGGGGGATCGACCCGCTCCTGGCCGGCGTCCTCATCACGCCGCTGTTCTTTCTGTTCGGAATCGTGGTTTACCGGCTCTATCATGCGATGTTCGAGAAGCGCGGCTCTGACGCCGCCGTTCGTGGCATCGCGTTCTTCTTCGGCGTCGCGTTCATCATCGAAGTGCTCATCATCCTGCAGTTTGGTGTTGACCAGCGATCGGTCACCGCGCCCTACATCGGTAAGTCCTGGCGCATCCTCGAGATGCGAATCCCGATCCGCCAGATCGTGGCCTTCGTCGTTGCTGTCAGTCTGACCCTTGCGCTGACGCTTTATCTGTCTCGCACATTCACCGGGCGTGCGATCCGCGCGGTGGCACAGGACGAAGGCGCATTACGGCTGCTCGGCGCCGATCCGATCCGGATCAAGACATGGGCGTTCGGACTGGCCACTGCGATCCTTGGCATCGCGGGGGCTTTGCTGATTGTCGTGGCGCCGGTCGAGCCGACGCTCGACCGCGCCTATATCGGCCGCACGTTCTGCGTTGTCGTGATGGCCGGTCTCGGCAGCATGAGCGGTACTCTGGTTGCCGCAATTATCCTCGGCGTTGCGGAGTCCGTTGTTCTCACGAGCTTCGGCGCGTCGTGGGCGCCGGCGATCTCGTTCTCGCTGCTGCTGGCAGTGCTTGCGGTGCGCCCGCAAGGCCTGTTCGGGAGATGAGCATGCGAGGCAATGACGTCGCCTTTGCTTTCGGAGCTATGCTATTCGTCGCGGCCGCGGCTTTGACGACCTTTCTCGTCGGCAACGAATATCCGTTTTTCGCAGGCTATGTGATCCTGCAGTACATCGTGCTGGCGGTAGCGTGGACGATCCTCGGCGGCTATGCCGGATATGTGAATTTTGGCGCCAGCGCGTTCTTCGGCGTCGGCGTCTATACGTCGGTGTTTCTGGCCAAGGCATTCGGCGCGCCGCTGCTCGTGCAGATCGCGGTCGCGGCGGCGGTAGGCGGATTTCTCGGCTTCGCCGTCGGGTTGCTCACCTTGCGAATGAAAGGCATCTTTTTTTCCATCGCGACGATCGCAGTCACCATCATCATCGATACTTTCATCGTGAACTGGAAATATGTCGGTGGCGCCGCCGGCATCCAGGTGGTGCGGCCGCCGACGATGGCGCCGTTCGAGAGCTATGTGAAGATGCTGTTCGTCGTGCAGGCGATCCTCGTGGTGATCGCGGTTGCGACCGCACGCTACATCCAGAACTCGCGAATCGGTCGCGGGCTGCAGGCGCTGCGCGACGACGAACTTGCGGCCGAATGTTCGGGCGTGCCGACGCTCAAACTGAAGCTGCTCGCCTGCGTGATATCCGGTGCGCTGATGGCCGCGGCAGGCGCGCCGTCGCCAATGTACCTCCAGTATGCAATCCCGGTTGCGGCCTTCGATCTGAACTATTCGGTTTCGGCGCTGGCGATGTCGCTGATCGGCGGCACCTCGCATTGGCTCGGCCCGGTGCTCGGCGCCGTTTTGCTCGGCGTCACACAGCAATGGCTGACCGTGAATATTTCATCGGCCGCGAACGTGCTCCTGCTCGGCGTCATGCTCGTTGTGTTTGTCGTGGCCGCGCCGCGCGGTATCATCGGCCTGTTCGTCCGGAAGAAATCGGAGAAAACGCCGTGACCGGGGAGGTGGGCAACAACTCATTCCTCCGCGTCGAAGGCATCACCAAACGCTTCGGCGGGTTCACGGCGCTGGACAAGGTTTCTGTCGATGTCGTCAAGGGCGAGCGCTTCGGCCTGATCGGCCCGAACGGCTCCGGCAAGACGACGCTGATTAACATCATCTCGGGCGTGTTCCGCCCGGAGGCGGGCGCGATCCGTTTCCGCGGAGAAGATATCACCCATATTGCCGCACATCAGCGCAATCGCCGCGGCATCGCGCGCAGCTTCCAGATCCCGCGCCCGTTCCGCTCCATGACCGTGCTGGAGAACCTGATGGTTGGGCAGGACTTCGCTGCCGGTGATGCCAGTTTACACAGCCGCGACCGCGCTCACGCGATCCTGCAGCGGATGGGACTGGGCGCCGCAGCCAACGCGCTCGCCGGCCGCCTCAGCCAGGTCGAGTTGCGCAAGATGGAGCTGGCGCGGGCGATGGCGGCCCAGCCGCAATTGCTCGTTTCGGATGAAGCGATGGCCGGCCTTTCAAGCTCGGAAGTCGACGAAGTGCTCGACCTGCTGCTCGGACTTTCGGCCGATGGCATTACCATCATCATGATCGAGCACATCATGCACGCCGTGATGCGTTTCTCGCAGCGCGTGATGTGCCTCGAAACTGGAAAGATCATCGCGCTTGGCGAACCCAAGGACGTGATGGCCAATCCGCGGGTGCAGGAGGCGTATCTTGGCGCTTGAGCTGAAGATCGCAGGCGTCGATGCTGGTTACGGACCGGTCAAGGCGCTTCAAGGCGTGACCCTCGAGGTGCGCGCGGGCGAAACCGTGGTGCTGCTCGGCACCAACGGCAATGGCAAGAGCACTCTGATGAAGGTCATCACCGGACAGGTGCGGCCGACGCGCGGCACCGTCACGCTGGTCATTGACGGGCAGAGCCACGATCTCACGCAACTGCCGACCGACGCGATCGTCGATCTCGGCGTAGCGCTGGTGCCGGAAGGGCGGCGGCTGTTTCCCAAGCTGACCGTCGAGGAAAACCTGACGCTCGGGGCCTTCCGGAAGGCGGCGCGCGCCGCAATCGCCGGCAATCTGGACTTTGCCTATGAGTCATTTCCCGTTCTCAAAGAACGCCGCAGGCAACTCGCCGGCACCATGTCGGGCGGACAGCAGCAGATGCTCGCGATCGCGCGCGCCATGATGTCATCGCCGAAGCTGCTGCTGGTCGATGAGCCGTCGGTCGGACTTTCGCCGCTGCTGGTGGCGCAAACGATCACGGCGATCGGTGAACTGAAGCAACGGCTCGGCCTCACCGTTCTGATGGCGGAGCAAAACTTCCACCAGGCCGTTCGCATCGCGGATCGCGGCTACGTCATAGTCCACGGCGAGATCGCGCTGGCGGACGCCTCCGTCGCGCAGTTGCGGGACAACAGCATCGTCAAGGAACTCTACCTCGGCGGTGTCGCATGAAACTGCCGCCGGTGACGTCGAGCCCAGTTTGCATGAGCCATTAGGGGTCGCAACATCACCTGCATGCCGCCGCATCTGGTTGCGCCCATCTTTATTTCTTCTTTATTCGCATTGCCCGACTATCCCATCGAGAATTTGTAAGGCGTCGCTTACGTCCGTCTCCGGAACGGAACTGGAGCGGATCCATGATCGACTTCGTTGTTCTCTTTATCGGGCTCACAGCTTTCGCGCTGATGGGCGTTTATGCCTCCGCCGCCGAACGGCTCTGAGGAGGCCCGCATGCTCGAGCCATTGATCGGCCTGGCCGTTGCCCTGGCGCTCGGCGTCTACCTTCTCGTGACGCTGCTGCATCCGGAGCGATTCTGATCGCCGTTGGAGAACAATCTGATGACCATGATCGGCTGGGCGCAAATCGCCGTCATTTTTATTCTAGTCCTTATATGCGTGAAGCCGCTCGGTCTCTATATGGCCCGCGTCTTCAGCAACGAGGCGACGGTGCTGTCGCCCGCGCTGGTTCCGATTGAGCGAGGCTTCTACCGGCTCGCCGGCGTCGATGCGGCGCAGGAGCAAGGCTGGCGTGGCTACACGGTCGCCATGCTCGTGTTCAACGCCGCGGGGTTTGTATTTCTCTACGCGCTGCTGCGGCTGCAGGGTATCCTGCCGCTCAATCCGCAGGGCTTCTCGGGCGTAGCGCCGGATCTCGCCTTCAATACCGCTGTCAGTTTCGTGACCAACACCAACTGGCAGGCGTATGGCGGCGAAACCACCGTGAGCCATCTGGTGCAGATGGCCGGCTTGACAGTACAGAACTTTCTTTCGGCCGCGACCGGCATTGCGCTTGCGCTGGTGGTGGTGCGCGCGCTGGCGCGATCGGGCGCCAGAACTGTCGGTAATTTCTGGGTCGATGTCACGCGGGCCACGCTCTACGTGCTGCTGCCGTTCTCACTCATCGTGGCACTGGCCTATGTCGCGACCGGTCTGCCACAGACCTTACTCGGCTCGATCGACGCGACCACGCTTGAGGGTGCGAAACAGACAATGGCACTCGGCCCTGTCGCCAGTCAGGAAGCGATCAAGCAACTGGGCACCAATGGAGGCGGCTTTTTCAACGTCAACGCCGCGCATCCGTTCGAGAACGCGACCGCCATCAGTAATGTGATTTCGATCTGGGCGATGCTGGTGATCTCGGCGGCGTTGCCGATCGCATTTGGCCACATGGTCGGCGATGGCCGACAGGGTTGGGCGCTGCTGGCCGCCATGCTCGTGATCCTGATTGCCGGCGTCGGCTTTGCCTATTGGGCCGAAGCCAACGGCAATCCGCTGCTCAGCGCGCTCGGTGTCGATCAAACCGTCGGCAACATGGAGGGCAAGGAAGTTCGCTTCGGGACGGCGATGTCGGCGCTCTATGCCGCGGTCACCACTGGTCTGTCGTGCGGCGCGGTCAATTCCATGCACGACTCATTCACGCCCCTTGGCGGTCTGGTGCCGCTTGTGCTGATCCAGCTCGGCGAGGTGCTGCCGGGCGGCGTCGGATCGGGCCTCTATGGAATGCTGGTGTTCGCTATCGTCGCAGTGTTCATCGCTGGGCTGATGGTCGGCCGCACACCCGAATATCTCGGCAAGAAAATCGAGGCGCGGGAGATGAAGCTCGCGATGCTGGCGCTGCTTATCCTGCCGCTGGCGATTCTTGGTTTCTCTGCGATCACCGTGATGCTTCCGAAGGCGCTCGAAAGTCTCGCCAACAATGGTCCGCACGGGCTCTCGGAAATCCTCTATGCTTACTCGTCCGCAACCGGCAACAACGGTTCGGCGTTCGCCGGGCTGTCTGCAAACACGCCCTGGTACAACATGACGCTCGGCATTGCGATGCTGCTCGGCCGCTTCGCTTATGTGGTGCCGGTGATGGCTATGGCTGGCGCGCTCGTCGGCAAGGTCCGCGCCACCGCGTCGGAGGGGACGTTTCCCACGCATACCAAGCTGTTCGTCGCACTGCTGGTCGGCACGATCTTGATTGTCGCCGGGCTGGAATTCTTCCCGGCGGTCGCGCTTGGCCCCGTCGTCGAGCATTTCCAGATGCTCGCGGGCAAGACATTCTGAAACAAAACGTTTGACACATCGAAAGGGATGCCGGCTATGGCCCGCAAATCCAAAGCTCTCGCGATCGCTGACTCCACGCTGGTCCTGCGCGCGATAGGAGATTCGTTCCGCAAGCTCAATCCTCGCACCTTGATGAAGAATCCGGTTATCTTTGTCACCGAGATCGTTGCGTTGGTGGTGACGCTGCTCCTGATCCGCGATCTCGTGTTGCAGCATCCGGTGCTGTTCTCGGCGCAGATCGCGGCCTGGCTGTGGTTCACCGTGCTGTTTGCGAACTTCGCCGAGGCGATCGCGGAGGGCCGTGGCCGCGCCCAGGCGGAGACGCTGCGAAAGACGCGCACCGAGACGCGCGCGAAACGCCTGCTGATGCCCGACAACAATGAACTCGTGCAAGGTGTCGAGGCGGCCGATCTGAATGTCGGCGACCTGATCCGGGTTGATGCAGGCGAGGTGATCCCGGTCGACGGCGAAATCGTCGAGGGCATTGCGTCGGTTAACGAAGCGGCGGTGACCGGCGAATCCGCGCCGGTGATCCGCGAGTCCGGCGGCGACCGTTCGGCGGTGACCGGCGGCACCACGGTGATTTCTGATTGGCTCGTCGTGCGAGTAACCGCGTCGCCGGGATCGTCGTTTCTCGATCGCATGATCGCACTGGTCGAAGGTGCGGAAAGGCAAAAGACGCCGAATGAACTGGCGCTGTCGATCCTGCTGTCGGGCATGACGCTGATCTTCCTGATCGCGGTGGTCACGTTGTGGCCGCTAGCCAGCTACTCGGGAACCGTGTTGTCGATTACTGTGCTGGTCGCGCTTCTGGTAACGCTGATCCCGACCACGATCGGCGGGTTGCTGTCGGCAATCGGAATCGCCGGCATGGATCGGCTGCTTAAATTCAACGTGATGGCGATGTCGGGCCGCGCGGTGGAGGCGGCAGGCGACGTCGATACCTTGCTGCTTGACAAGACGGGCACCATAACCTTCGGCAACCGCATGGCCAGCGAGATCATTCCGGTTTCCGGCGTCAGCGATCGCGAGGCCGCGGAAGCTGCGAAACTGGCCAGTCTCGCCGATGAAACTGCGGAAGGCCGCTCAATCGTGGCGCTGGTCGACGAAAAATTCGGTCTGGTCGACACGCAGCGCTCGGACCGGATGCAGTTCGTCGAGTTCTCGGCGACGACGCGGCTGTCCGGGGTTGATATGGGCTCGCGCAAGCTGCGCAAAGGCGCAATCGATGCCGTGTTGCGGTTTGCGCGCCAAAACGGCGGCGATGCACAGGAGGCAGCTGCATTCCGCGCCGCGCATGAACGGATCGCCCGCTCGGGCGGCACGCCGCTGGGGCTTGTAGAGAATGGCAAGCTGCTCGGCGTGATCCATCTGAAAGACGTGGTGAAGCCCGACATCAAGGAGCGCTTCGCGGAAATGCGTCGGATGGGCATTCGCACCGTGATGGTGACCGGCGACAATCCGGTAACGGCAGCGGCCATCGCATCTGAAGCCGGTGTCGATGACTTCATTGCGGAAGCGACACCCGAGGACAAGTTGCGCTACATCCGCGAGGAACAGGCCAAGGGCCGATTGATCGCGATGTGCGGCGACGGCACCAACGATGCGCCAGCGCTGGCTCAAGCCGATGTCGGCGTTGCTATGCAGACCGGCACACAGGCCGCGCGCGAAGCGGGCAACATGGTTGACCTTGATTCCGATCCGACCAAGCTGATTGAAGTCGTCGAGATCGGCAAGCAACTGCTGATGACGCGCGGATCGCTGACCACTTTCTCGATCGCCAATGACGTGGCCAAGTATTTCGCGATCATACCGGCTCTGTTCATCGCGACTTACCCGGAACTGTCGGCACTCAATGTCATGCAGCTCGCCACGCCGCAGAGCGCGATCCTGTCAGCCGTCATTTTCAATGCGCTCATCATCGTTGCGCTGATTCCGCTTGCGTTGAGAGGCGTAACCTATCGCCCGATTGGTGCTGCGGCCGTGCTTCGGCGCAATCTCGTCATCTATGGCCTCGGTGGGCTGATCGTGCCGTTCGCTGGCATCAAACTCGTCGATCTGATCGTTAACGCGCTTCACCTGGCGT
This sequence comes from Hyphomicrobiales bacterium, assembly GCA_021732215.1. Taxonomy (GTDB): domain Bacteria; phylum Pseudomonadota; class Alphaproteobacteria; order Rhizobiales; family Xanthobacteraceae; genus SG-bin9. Next base: position 75,253 of record JAKFVL010000009.1, on the reverse strand, counting down.
GAAGGAGATTCTCATGTTGCAACATCTTCGCCCTGCTGCCGTTCTGCTCGCGCTGTTTGTCGGCTTGCTCGGCATTGCCTATCCAGTCACGGTGACAGTGATCGCCGAGGCTGCCATGCCGGGACTCGCCGGCGGCAGCCTCATCAAGAAAAGCGATATCGTCATCGGCTCATCGCTGATCGGTCAGGAATTCAAGAACGAGCGGTATTTTCACGGCCGTCCGTCGGCGACCAGCGCAGCTGATCCTGCGGATTCGTCGAAGACGGTCGATGCGCCCTACAACGCCGCAAGTTCCAGCGGCTCCAACCTTGGCCCGACATCGAAGAAGCTGGTCGATCGGGTCACCGCTGACGTGGAAGCGATGAAGAAAGAGGGGAGTTCGCTTCCCGTGCCGGCTGATAGCGTCACTGCGTCCGCGAGCGGGCTTGATCCGCATATCTCGCCGGAGAATGCGGCGGGCCAGATCGCCCGCGTTGCCAAGGCGCGGAATGTGCCGGCGGATAAGGTTCGCGATATTGTGGTTTCCAGGACCGAGGGCAGAACGCTTGGCCTGTTCGGTGAGCCGCGGGTTAATGTTCTGGCATTAAACCTCGCACTGGACGCAGTCGCGCCCTAAATTAGTGGGCAGGAGACCGAATGCCCGCAACCGCAGCCCCCCGCGCTTCACCGGATGCCCTGCTTGCGCTTGCCAAGCGGGAAGGCCGCGGTCGCCTCAAGATCTATCTTGGAGCGGCGCCTGGCGTTGGCAAGACCTATGCGATGCTGACCGCTGCGCGCACCGCGCGAGACGATGGGCAGGATGTCGTCCTCGGTCTCGTCGAAACTCACGGGCGGCGCGAAACCGAGGCGCTGGTTGCCGGATTCGAATTGCTGCCGCGCCGGCCGATCGTCTATCGCAACCAGATGATGCAGGAGTTCGATCTCGATGCGGCGCTGGCGCGCAAGCCAGGTCTGCTGCTGGTTGATGAATATGCGCACACCAATGTGCCCGGCAGCCGTCATCCCAAACGCTGGCAGGATATCGACGAACTTCTCGCCGCAGGCATCGACGTCTGGACCACGCTGAACATTCAGCACCTCGAAAGCCTCAACGAGGTAATCCAGAAGATCACCAAGGTTCGCGTGCGTGAGACTATTCCGGATACTGCATTCGATACGGCGGACGAGTTGGTGCTGGTCGACTTTCCACCGGACGAGCTGCTGCGACGTCTCGCCGAGGGCAAAGTCTATGTGCAGGACACAGCGGCGCGCGCGGTCGAGAGCTTCTTCAAACCGCAGAACCTGACGGCGCTCCGCGAACTGGCGCTTCGGCGTGCCGCCGAGCGGATAGATGCCGCGCTGGTCCAGCGCATGCAGGCCAATGCGATCGAGGGGCCTTGGGCGGCGGGCGAGCGAATTCTCGTTTGCGTCGGGCCGGATTCGGATGCTGTCGCGTTGATCCGCAGCGCAAAGCGGCTGGCTGATCTGATGGATGCGCCGTGGTTGGCGGTCACCGTCGAGCGGCCGGGCGCGGTACTCGATCATCACCATATCGACGAGGCGCTGCAACTGGCGCTTACGCTCGGCGCGGAGGTGCGGCGGCTGGTGGCGCAGGATTTCGCGGCGGAGCTGTTGCGCGTCGCTCGCTTTGAAAACGTCACCCAGATCGTGATTGGCCGTGCGCGCCGTGGCTTCCTGGCCGGATTGTTGCGCCCATCGCTGGCGCAGGAGCTTGTCCGGCTTGCCGACGGCATTGCCATCCATGTCGTGACCGGCGATCAGTCGGCTCCTTCGGAAGCCAGCAGGTCGTCGCTCCGCATCCCGTTGTCTTATTCGGGGTATGCTGTTGCGGCTGCCATGGTGGTCGCGGCCATATTGGCCGGCAAAGGACTCGAGCGACTGACACCGCTCCCCAACCTCTCGCTCGTATTTCTCGTCTCTGTGCTCGTACCCGCCGTCTTCTTTGGCGTCTGGCCGGCTGTGTTCGCGTCGATGCTGTCGTTTCTCGCCTACAATTTTTTCTTCATTGAACCGCTTTACACACTCACCGTCGCCGAGCCGTATGAATTGCTGGCGCTGGCGATTTTTCTCGCCGTCGCTATCATCACGTCAGCGCTGGCGGGTCGGGCGCGGACTCAGGCACGGGTCGCATCAGGACGTGTCCGTGCCATGCGGCGGCTTTACGAATTCACTCGCAGGCTCTCAGGTCTTGCCGGCGTGGATCAGGTGGCGGAAGGTGCGGTCGGTGAAATCCACACCTCACTCGATAAACCTGCCATTCTGCTGCTGGAAGAGAACAGCGAACTGCGTATCCGCGCGGCGTGGCCGCCGGAGGATGATCTCGATCCTGCCTCGATGTCGGCGGCGCGCTGGGCTGTCGAGAAAGGTGAGCCTGCCGGCAACCGCACATCGACGCTGCCACTGGTGCCGTGGCTGTTCCTGCCGCTGCGTACAGCGCGGGGGCCGATCGGCGCCATCGGCGTTGCGGTCGGCAAGACCGAGATCGATTCGGAAGTGCGCGCGCTGCTCGATACGCTCGCGGAGCAGGCAGCGGCGGCGCTTGAACGCAGCTTCCTGTCTCGAGATATGGTGGCCACACAAAGCGCAGTCGAGGCGGAGCGCGTCCGTAACACCGTGCTGGCCTCGATCTCCCATGACTTCCGCACGCCGCTGGCGTCGATCCTTGGCGCGGCGACCAGCCTGATCGATGTCGGCGACAAGCTCGACGCATCAGCGCGGTCGGATCTGTTGAAGCAGATCAGGCAGGAGGTCGAGCATCTTGATGGCATGGTCCGCAATCTGCTGTCGATCACACGGATCGACGCCGGCGCGCTGGAACTGCGCAAGGACTGGAACGACCTGCGCGAGATTGCCGGTCGTGTTGCCAGCGCGGCCCGCCGCCGTGGCGCATTGCAGAGGATTGATGTGTCTTTGCCGAGCGATATTCCGCTGGTGCATGCGGATGCCATCCTGATCGAGCAGGCCATGAGTAACATTATCGGCAACGCAGTTGCCCATACGTCGCCGGGTGCGCGGGTGGCGGTGACTGCCGAGATAGGTGAATTTGATATCCATCTTATCGTGACGGATGACGGGCCGGGCATCGGGCCCGATCTTTTGCCGCGCGTGTTCGACAAGTTCGTCAGTGCTCCAGCGGAGGCTGATCGCGGCGAGCGCACCGGGCTCGGCCTTTCGATTGCAAAGGGCATCATGGAGGCGCACGGTGGGGCCGTTATCGTCGAAAGTCCGCCGCCCGGTCTTGCAAAGGGCACGAGGGTGACCCTGCGATTCCCGAAAGTCGAGCCTCCGGCATGAGCGGCATGCGAATTCTTGTGGTCGATGATGAGCCAGCGATCCTTCGCTTTCTGAAACCTGCGCTGGAGGCGAACGAGTACAGCATGACGTCGGCATCCAGTGTGGCGGAGGCGATCAAACGCATTGCCTCCGATGCGCCCGATGTCGTGGTGCTCGATCTCGGTCTGCCCGATGGTGACGGCAAGGATGTAATCCGGCAGGTGCGGGCCTGGTCGGATGTGCCGATCATCGTGCTGTCGGCACGCGATCGCGAGGCGGAGAAGATTGCTTCGCTCGATCTCGGCGCCGACGATTACGTCAACAAGCCGTTCGGCGTAGGCGAACTGCTGGCGCGGATTCGTGCCGCCGTCAGGCATCGCATGCAGAGGCACAATGAAACGCCGGTTGCAAAGATCGGCGATCTTGAAGTGGATAGCGTCCGCCATCGGGTGACGCGAGGTGGGGACGATGTGAGACTGACACCGAAGGAATTTGAGTTGTTGAGCTTCCTCGCTCGGCACGTCGGCAAAGTCGTCACCCATCGTCAGATCCTCAGCGCGGTGTGGGGACCGGCCCATACCGGGGACACGCAATATTTGCGCGTCTATATCGGCCAGCTTCGGCAAAAGATCGAACCCCATCCGGACGACCCGTCGATCATCATAACGGAGCCGGGTATCGGATACAGACTGAGGGACGCGACCTAGGCGGTGCTGGCTTGCCTTGAGTATGGCATTATCGCGACATGTAGCTTTACGTTGCTGAATGCCGGAAACCTGCGGCTTAATCGACGGTCACCGCGCCGATTGTTGGCGCGACCAAGGTGCAGCACCTCGATGATGCCATTGCGACGCTGTCGGTGAAGCTCACTCCCGATGAAGTTGCGTCTCTTGAGAAGCCTAATGTGCCGCACGCTGTGGTGGGTTTTGTCTAATGTCGTTTTCGAGAACCCGGCGGGAGCCAGTTGACGTCTCCCCGGTTAACCTGCGCCTTTCTCAGTTCCATCACGAAATTGCTCAGGAAATGGTCCTACAGAGATTGCGCGCGCCCAGCTATCGGCGATGAATCGCTCGGTGGATGAATCGCAATGGTTAATAATCCGTCACCTCGCTGTTATTGACGGCAGTTTATATCCCGCCCGCTGACGGCTCAGCTCGTCGCCAAAAAGCACCTTTCAACCTGCGCGCGCGAACCCCTCGTGCCGCTGCGGTCCCCTTTTGTCTTTTTTCAAGGAGAACTCACAATGGCTCTCGCTCCCGGCTCGATTGCTTTCATCGGTTTTAACGCTGACGGTAGCGATGGTTTCGCTTTCATTGTGGTCGATACGATTGATCCCGGCCAGGTTATTTACTTCAGCGACAACGAATGGAATGGATCGGCAATCGGAGCGGGCGGCGCATTCAACACGGGCGAGGGCGGCTTTTCCTGGACCAACGGAAGCACGGCTCTGCAGGCTGGAACCATTGTCGAGATTCTGAGCGCCTCGGCAACGAAGAGCGTCAATATTGGCACGCTCTCCGCAGGCTCACTTGCGCTTGGTAACTCGGATGAATCGATCTATGCGTTCACCGGTACATCGCTGACGGCGCCGACTGTTTTCCTCAGCGCTGTCACAAATGGCAACGGCGGGTTCACCGCCGGGACCAGCGCGATCGGATCGATCGGCGGCACCGGTCTCATCGCAGGATCGACGGCGCTCGTGCTGCCCCGTACCGATGGTGCCGATGTCGCTACTTTCGATCCGTCATTGGGCGGGACCGTATTTGCAACCCGCGCTGCAGCGCTGACAGCTTTCAATACTACAACGAATTTTGTCGCCCAAAGCGGTACAGGTGATCAGGACGCGGACGGCATCACGCCTGACGCTCCGTTCCGCACCGATCCGGAATCGCCGATCGCTGGCGTCACCTTCACCATCGGTGTTCCGCAGCCGCAACCGCAGACCGTCGCATTTGCGGCAGGTTCGGTTACCGTCTCGCTCGCTGAAGGCAACGCAGGCCTCACATCGTTCAGCTTCACTGTCGAGCGCATCGGTGGCACCATCGGGCAAGTCAGCTTCGCCGGCCAGCTGTCGTCCGCCGCAGCGGACGGGGCTGATTTCAATGGCGGTGTGGCCTTACCCTTCGCCCTCAACGGGACGATTCCGGCAAGCCAAACCTCGGCGCTTGTGACGGTTCTGGTGAATGGCGACACCACGTTTGAGCCCAATGAAGCCTTCACGCTGACGCTGCAGACCGTCACCAACAGCGATGCCGCAGTTCAGATTTCGCTCGGCGCGCAAGCCACGGCGACCGGTACGATCCAGAATGACGATGCCGCGCCCCAGGCGGGCAACGTCATTAATGGCATCACCATCCTCGATGAGGCGCCGTCGCTGCAGGGCGCTGCGGTGACGCCGAATGCAACCAACGCCGTCCAGCTCGTGCGGCTCGGCAACTTCGTGCCAGAAGCCGGCACCAACGCCGAAGTCGTCGTATTCGACGCGGCGACGGATCGCGCATTCGTGCTCAACACGGTCGGTAGCCAGATCGATATCGTCGGCATCAGCGCCAGCGGCGCGGTCAGTTCGGCCGGTTCGATCGATCTCGCCGCGCTCAACGAATTCGGTGGCGCCAACTCGGTCGCCATCAAGAACGGCGTGCTTGCCGTTGCCTACGCCAGCAACCTGCCCGGCGCGAATGGCTTCGTTGCATTGTTCGACGCCGCGACCAACACTCTCATCAAGACGGTCGAGGTCGGCGCGGGCCCGGATCAGATCGTGTTCACCGCGGACGGTTTGAGACTGCTGGTTGCCGTGGAAGGCGAGCCGGCAACGATAACGTTGCCTGGCGGAGGCACGCAGATTGTCAATCCCGAGGGGTCTGTCGCGATCATCAGCCTTGCCGGCGGAGCGGCAAATGCAGCGGTTGCAAACACCATTTCCTTTGAAGGGCTGGATGGCTTCGAGGCGGTTCTGAAAGAGAGGGGCGTCGGAATCCTGACTGGCCAGCCGGCGTCGGCCGATATCGAACCGGAATACATCACCGTATCCCCGGATGGCACGCGCGCATACGTTACCTTGCAGGAAGTCAACGCAGTCGCGGTGATCGACCTGACCAACCCGGCCGCGGACAGGCCGATCGCGATTCTTCCGCTCGGCGGCGTCGATGCCAATCTTGCAGGCAACGCTCTCGATCCGAGCGATGACGGCCCGGCAGCCGTGTCTGCCATCAACATTCGCAATGCGGATGTGATCGGACTGCTGCAGCCCGATTCGATCGCGAGTTTCGCGGTCGGCGGCGTCACCTATTTCATCACCGCCAATGAAGGCGATGCACGAGTTGCCTTCGACGACGAAGCCACGCTAGCCGAGCAGTCCGGTGGTGTGTTTACAGTCGACCTCGACAATACAGCGTATCCCGACGAGGCCGCGCTGCGGGCCAATGCTTCCCTTGGCCGTTTGCGGATCCGTACAGACCTCGGCGACACTGATGGCGATGGCGATATCGATCAAATTTACGCCTATGGCGGCCGCAGTGTGTCCATCTTCATGCAGAACGCGGATGGTACCATCACCAAGGTACGCGAGACCGGTGGCGAATTCGAAGCGATCATAGCTCGCGACTTTGCAACGCGCTTCAATATCGATACGTCCGAGGGCGGCGCTCTCGACACCCGGTCCGACAACAAAGGTCCTGAACCGGAAGGTGTCGACATCGGCGTCATCAACGGCCGTACCTATGCGTTCGTTGGCCTCGAGCGCGTCGGCGGCGTCATGATCTATGACGTAACCGATCCGGCGAATGCGACCTATGTCGGCTATCGTCCGCCGTTGACCGGAGAGGGCAACGCGCCCGAACTGACGAAATTCATCAGTGCCGAGGACTCGCCAACAGGCACAGCGTTGGTTCTGACGGCCAATGAAGGCAATTCGGCTGCCAGCTTTGCCGGTTCTGGCGTCACAGTCTACGCGGCGCTGCCGCTGGGCTACACCCAGGAGGTCCGCGTTGCTTCGTCTTCGACCAGCCTGTCACAGGTCGAAGGCAACAGTGGCCCGACTGTCTTTACATTCACGATCGAGCGCACCAATGGCACCATTGGCGCGGTCGATGTGACCCTCGCGCTCGCTCCGGGCGCGGTCAACGGCGCCAACGCCGCGGACTTTGCAGGTGTCGCCAGCCTGCCGAGCACCCTCAATGTCACCATTCCGGCCGGTCAGACGTCTGCGACCGTCATCGTCAATGTCGCGGGCGACACCACGTTCGAAATGAATGAAAACTTTACGCTCACGATCACCGGGGCGACGACAGCTCAGGAGGGTGTCGCCGCTGCGGTCAGCGCTACCCAGGCGACTGCGATCGGCACGATCCAGAACGACGATCTGATCCACATCTACGACGTGCAGGGCGCTGGCCATCGCTCGGCCTTTGTCGGCCAGCAAGTGACGGTGCGTGGCATCGTCACTGCGATCGATGCATCGGGCACCGAGAACGGCGGTAACAATCCAGTCGGCTATTATATCCAGGACGCCATCGGCGACGGTGACTACCGGACCTCGGATGCTGTGTTCGTCTTCCTCGGCACCGGCGCCGGGACCACGATCCCGGCCAACATCGTCGTCGGCGCGGAAGTGCAGTTGACGGCGACCGTCAACGAGTTCGCAAGCACGAACCAGTTATCGACCACGCAACTCAATCCCGTTTCCGGAACGACCTCGGTACTGTCCACCGGAAATGCATTGCCGGCCGCCGTTCGTATCGGTGATGTCAACGACCTCATGACCGGCCTTCAGCGCAAGCCTGCGCTGTTGTCGCTGGGTGACGATGACGGCGACACGACGCCTCCGGACGGCGTCTACGACCCGATCAACCAGGGCGCGGACTTCTGGGAATCGCTGGAGGGCATGCGAGTCACGCTGGAAGACGTGCGCGTCACCAGCCCGTTCCGGTCGGCTTTTGACGAGCAGTTTGTCACGCCGAACGTCGGAGCCAATCCGTCTGACAATCCGCGCGGCGGCTTGACCATCAGCGACACCACACCCGGCACCGTACAGCCGGCCGACAAGGTGTTCGATTTCAATCCTGAGCGTATTCAGCTCGACGACGAGACCGGCATCGCACTGCCGGCAAATCTTCAAACCGGCGATCGGCTCGGCGATGTCACGGGTGTCGTCAACTACGCGAACAGCCAGTACGAGGTGAATGTGACCGAGGCTTACGGCCCGGTCACCCAGGCCAATCTACAGAAGGAAACCACGACGATCGTGGAGAACTTCGATCGTGTCCGCGTCGCGAGCTTCAACGTGGAAAACCTCGCTCCGGTCGGCCAGCCTGTAGATGGCGTCGCCACGCCGGCGAGCAAGTTCAGCGGTCTTGCGGCTGCTATCGTCAATAACATCAAGGCGCCGGAAATCATCGCTCTGCAGGAAGTGCTCGATAACGACGGCGCCACCAGTTCAGGCACAACCAGCGCTTCGGAAACATTATCCCAGCTTATTGATGCCATCGTTGCGGCGGGAGGCCCGCGCTATGTGGCTATCGACTCGCCACCAATCGATAACATCGGCGGCATTCCGGGCGGCAATCAGCGCGTAGCCTATCTGTACAATCCGCTGGCCGTTTCCCCCTCAGTTCGCAATGGTCTGACGGATATCGTCAGCGACGCGAACGGCGTGAAAGTACAACTGTTTCCCAGCGCCAATCAGATCGGGCAGGGCAATACGGATTTCACCGCGACGCGCAAGTCGCTGCCGATCGAGTGGTCGCCGGCCGGTTACACCGATGCACAGGGTGGCACGTTCTGGACCGTTAACAACCACCTGTCGTCAAAGGGCGGCTCGGCGGCGCTCTACGGCACCAACCTCGAACTGCCTCTCTACGCCGACCCGCTCAACGGCTCTGCGCAGCAAACCGGCTCTTCGAACGAGCGCGAGGGTCAGGCCGAGATCATCAACGCCTATGTCGACGGCATCCTCGGCAATGCGTCGGCGACCGACAACAACGTCATCGTGCTCGGCGACATCAACGACTTCCAGTTCTTCCCGGTCGTCGATCTGATCACCGGCGCAGTGATGCGCACGCAGGCCAATCCAGACGGCACGCCGAGCGTGTTCGCTCCGGGCGCCGCCGTTCTCGGAGAGCTGATCTCGAAGCTCCCGGAAAACGAGCGCTATTCCTATAACTTTGACGGCAATGCGCAGGCACTCGACCATATCCTGGTATCGAACAACCTGTTTGACAGCGCCGACTTCGATATCGTGCATATCAACTCGGAGTTCATCGATCAGCTCTCCGATCACGATCCGTCGGTATCCTCGCTGGCGTTCTCGCGCTCGGCTGCGATCGCGACCAATGGCAACGACGTGTTCGACCAGGCGACTTACACAGCCAGGTTTGGTGTCACTCGCGGCAGCCTCGCCGGCAACGATACCATCAACGGCCTCGGCGGCGATGATACGATCAATGCAGGCGCCGGCAACGACGTCATCGACGGCGGTACCAACGGCGCCAACGGCGACATCGTGGTCTATTCGGGTGCGCGCTCGAACTACACCGTGGCGCTCAATGGCACGACTTACACCATCACCGACAACCGCGGCGGAAATCCCGACGGCACCGACTCGGTCACAAACGTCGAGCGGTTCCAGTTCTCGGACCGCACGCTGACCGCGACACAGCTCACCGACGTCACCGGTCCGACGCTCAATGCGTGGAATCCGCTGGACAACGCCATCAACGTGGTGGCCGGCGCGAATATTGTACTCACTTTTAGCGAAACCGTGCTCGCCGGCACCGGCAACATTGTCATCAGCAACGGTGCGGGCGATACCCGCACCATTGCGATTGGCGACACCTCGCAGGTCTCAATCTCGAGCAATACCGTCACCGTCAATCCGACGGCCGATCTCGCCGCAGGTGACGCTTACGATGTCGTCATCGGTTCCGGCGTCATCACCGACGTCGCCGGCAATGCGTTTGCCGGCATCGCGCAGGATGCGCTCGACTTCACCGTCGCAGCACCGCAGACTTTCAAGCTGCAAATCCTGCACGCATCGGACTTTGAGGCGGGACTCGATGCCATCGATCGCGCCAGGTACTTCGGTGCGATCGTCGATTACCTCGAAGATACGCAGGTCAACTCGATCACGCTGTCGTCGGGCGACAACTATCTGCCGGGTCCATTCTTCAACGCCGGTGGCGATCCCTCGCTGGAGGAGATACTCGAAACCGCATACGAGGACTTCTACAACCTCGCGCCGGGCACGCTGAACCTCGCAGCAAGCGTCGGCCGGGCCGATATATCGATCCTCAATATCCTCGGTGTTCAGGCTTCGGCGATCGGCAACCATGAGTACGACGCAGGTACCCGCGAGATCCAGAACATCATTGCGCGGACCAACAGCATCGTGGATCCGGCGTCGCCGGGCTGGATCGGTGCGATGTTCCCGTACCTTTCCGCGAACACCAACTTTGCCGGCGATGCCAACCTTGCCGGCTTTGTAAGCGCTGTTCAGAACGCGGCCAATTACGCCGTCAATCCGACGCAGGTGTTTCCGGGTGCCTCAAACGGCGTCAACAACACCCTCGACAAGATCGCCCCTGCGACGATCATCACCGAGAACGGCGAGCGGATCGGCGTGGTGGGCGCCACGACGCAGATCGTGCAGAATATCTCATCGACCGGCGGCATCGATATCATCGGTCCCAGCGTCAATGACATGATGCAGCTCGCTGCAACCCTGCAGCCGACGATCGATGCCTTGATCGCTCAGGGCATCAACAAGATCGTCCTGGTCAGTCATCTCCAGGAAATCAGGTTCGAAAAGGAGCTTGCTGGCCTGCTCCGCGGCGTCGATATCATCATCGCGGGCGGCTCCAATACCCGTCAGGCTGATGCTGAGGACGTCGCTCGCGGATTGCTGCCGGGACAGACGCCTGACGAGACCTATCCGTTCTTGACCACCAATGCCGATGGCAAGCCGCTGGCGATCGTCAACACCGATGGTGAATACTCTTACGTCGGCCGGCTAGTGGTGGAATTCGACCAGAACGGTGATCTGATTGCGAACAGCATCGATCCGAATGTCAGCGGTGCTTTTGCCGCGAACCAGGATACGGTCGATGACTTGTACGCTAACCAGATCGACATCGACGGCGACGGCGATCTCGATGCCGCCTTCGAGCAGGGCAGTCGCGGAGACCTGATCGGGGACATCACAATCGGTCTCGATAACGTCATTACCACGCAAGATGGCAACACCTTCGGACGCACGGACGTCTACCTCGAAGGCCGCCGCCAGGAAGTTCGCGCGGAGGAAACCAATCTCGGCAATCTCTCGGCCGATGCCAATCTCTGGTATGCGCAAACCAAGTACGACGGCACAGTTCAGATTTCGATCAAGAACGGTGGCGGCATCCGAGACTCGATCGGCAGGGTCGAAGCGGTCGGCGGCGTGTCGCAGGAACTACCTCCGGGTGCAAATCCGGAAGCGGGCAAGGAAGAGGGCGAAATTTCGCAGCTCGACATCGCGAACTCGCTGCGCTTCAACAACGCACTCAGCCTCGTGACGCTGACGCCGCAGCAGTTATTGGAGGCGCTTGAGAATGGCGTGTCCAACCTGGGCGCCATCTTCGCCCAGGTCGGCGGTCTGCGCTTCAGCTTCGATGTGAACCGTCCAGCTGGTGACCGCGTTCAGTCGGTCACGCTGGTCGATGAGAACGATCATGTGATCGCGGTCGTCGTGCAGAACGGTGAAGTTGTTGCCGATGCTCCGGCGGCCATCCGGATGGTGACGCTTACCTTCCTGATCGGTGCGCCGCAAACAGGCGGCACCTTCGCTCGTCCGGACGGGTTCAGGTTCGCGGAGTACATCGCTGCAAATCCGACCTTCGCCAACCGAGTCGATCTGTCGCCCGACACGTCTTCGATCGACGATGTCGCAGATCGCACAGGTCTTGCGCGGTTCACCGACGACGGCTTCGAGCAGGACGCCTTCGCCGAGTATACTGCGACGCAGTTCTCGGTTAATCCTTACAACGAGGTTGACACGACACCGGCGCAAGATACGCGCATCCAGAATCTTCGTGCCAATGGCCTCAATGATACGGTGCTGCCGATCCTGGGCACCGATGGCGAAGACGATCTTCTGGGTACCGCGGGTGTAGACTCGATCTTCGCCAAGGCCAGCGACGACCGTGTTCGGTCGCTCGGCGGTGACGACTTTGTCCAAGGTGGGGGCGGTGACGACGTTATCGAGGGCGGCGAAGGCAACGACCGGCTCGAAGGCGGCGAAGGCAATGACTTCGTGTTCGGCGATGCCGGCGACGACAAGGTCTACGGCGGGGCGGGAGATGACCGTCTCCGTGGCAATGAAGGTAACGACCTGCTGGTTGGCGGCATCGGTAACGACAGTTCCAATGGCGGCTCCGGTTCGGACACCTACACCTACAAACTTGGCGAAGGCTCGGATACGATCACCGAGGCTGCGAATACGCCCGCCGATACCGACACGCTTGCGTTTGCGGATATCAATGCTGCGAATGCCACGTTCCGCCGGCTCGGCAACGACACCCAGATTGAGCTGGCCGACGGCAGCGTGATCACGCTCAGGGATCAGCGCACCGGCGGCGGCATCGAAAAGGTGGTGTTCGCCAACGGTCAGGAACTCGACCGCAACGGCATCAGCGGTGCGATCGTCAATCGCGGTCCGGTGGCCATCGACGACACCGCGGCGACTGTTGCAGAGGATGCAGCGGCGTTCGTCATCCCGTTCGCTAACATTCTTGGCAACGATACTGACGCGGATCTCGACACGCTGTCGATCACGGCGCTCGCGAATTCTGTCGGCGGCACGGCTGAGATCGTTTCGGGCGGTATCCGGTTTACTCCGGCGGCTAATTTCAACGGCCCGGCTTCGTTCGACTATACGATCAGCGATAGTTTTGGCGGCGCGGATGTCGGCAAGGTTTCCTTCACCGTCACCGCGGTGAACGATGCGCCGAGCACTGCGCCAGCGTCCATCACCACCGACGAAGACGCGCCGTTCTCCGGCCAGGTCGCCGCGAGCGATGTGGACGGCGATACGCTGACCTACACGGCCGTCACCGGCCAGCAAGGTCCGCAGAACGGCACCGTCACTGTGAATGCGCAGGGCCAGTACACCTACACGCCGGCCTTGAACTTCAACGGTAGCGACAGCTTCACGATCCTTGTCAGCGACGGCATCGCGCCGCCGGTGGCGGCGGTGGTGAACGTTACCGTCAATCCGGTGAACGATGCGCCGACCGTCACGACGCCGGTTGCTGCCTCGACCAGCGAGGACACACCGGTCACTGGCCAGATCGTGGCCAATGATGTGGACAGCAATACGCTGACCTACACGGTCGGCACCGGAGCGCAGGCGGCGCAGAATGGTGCCGTCAGCGTCAATTCGCAGGGTCAGTACATCTACACGCCAAACCTGAACTTCAACGGCAGTGACAGTTTCACGATACTCGTTAGCGACGGCATCGCGCCGCCGGTGGCGACGTCAGTGAACGTCGCCATCGCACCGGTCAACGACGCGCCGACGGCGGTCGCCGATGTCGGTACTGCCGGAGAAAATGAGACCAAGTCGTTCAATCTGGTTGGCAACGATACCGATATTGAAGGCGACTTGCCGCTGAGCCTCACCGCCTTCCAGGTGACCGGGGTGAACGGCATCGCTCTCAGCAATGCGCAAGCCCAGTCGGCTTTCTCGATTGCTCCGAACGGACAGCTTCAGTTCAATCCGGGCAACCTGTTTGACGGCCTCAACGACGGGGACAATGCGACGGTCTCGATCAACTACACTGTCAAGGACAGCCTGCAGGCACCGTCTACCGGTACCTTCACGCTGACAGTAACCGGCGAGACCGATGCCAACGTGATCAATGGCACCAACGGCGCCAACCTCATCTTCGGGACCAATGGCGTCGATCTGATCAACGCCCGCGGCGGCGGCGATTTTATCTTTGCCCAGGGTGGCAACGACATCGTCAATGCCGGGGAAGGCAACGACTTCATCTTCGGCGGTTCGGGGAATGACACGCTGAACGGAAATAGCGGTCGCGATACAATCTTCGGCGACGAGGGCAATGACACCATCGACGGCGGCGCAGGCAACGATCTGCTGTACGGCGGCGCCGGCACTGACACCTTCATCTTTGAGTTCAACGCCAGTGGTAACGGCCGCGATCTCGTGTTCGACTTCCGTGCCGGCTCGGGCTCGGATCACGATATCCTTCAGCTTGATCAGTCAGTATTCGCAGACTTCGCCGCGCTGCAGGCGTCGAGTGCGTTCCGTGACACGGCGATCGGCGCCCAGGTTGAGTACAGCGACGGGTCGAGCATCACCTTGATCGGCGTCAACAAGGCAAACTTGACGGTGGATGACTTCCGCTTTGCCTGACCGCCGTTGAATTGATGGCAGAATCGAAAGGGGGCGCATGCGCCCCCTTTCGTCTTGTCAGATAACTGTAACAATCTGCAGCTAGGCCAGTGCCATGAGCGGGCGTAACCCTTGACCAGTAACAATCAGCCCGGAGATGCCCGTTCCGAGTTGGATGCGGCACTCGCACAATGCCGTTCGGCGTTCATTGCAATCGCCGGATTCAGCGCGATTCTGAATATTCTAGCGTTGACCGGCTCCATCTTCATGATGGAGGTTTATGACCGGGTGCTGCCGAGCCGGAGCGTGCCGACGTTGATCGGCCTGCTCGTGCTGGCACTGACGCTCTATGTCTTTCAAGGTCTGATGGATGCGTTGCGCGGCCGGCTTCTTGCGCGCGTCGGCGCACGTCTCGATCAGACCATGTCGGATCGGATTTACGGAACGGTGATGAGGCTGCCGGTTCAGGCGCCGAAGCGCGGCGCATCGATCCAGCCGCTGCGCGATCTGGACACAATTCGCGGTTATCTCTCTGGTCCCGGACCGACGGCGTTTTTCGACCTGCCGTGGGTTCCATTCTATCTCGCAATCTGCTTCGCTTTTCATTTCTGGATTGGCGTCACGGTGCTGGCAGGTGCGCTTGTTCTGGTGTCGCTGACGTTGCTCTCTGAATTGCTGGCGAGAAAGTCGTCGCTCGATGCAAATCGGGTCGGTGTCGATCGCTCCCGGCTTGCCGAGACCAGCCGCCGAAATGCAGAAGCGTTGACGGCGCTCGGTATGACCGGATGGGTGTCCAGCCGATGGCAGTTGCTCAATCGCCAATTTCTCGCAGGACACACCCAAACCAGCGACCTCGCTGCCGGTTTGAGCGCGATCGGCAGATCGTTCCGCATGATGCTGCAATCCGGCGTGCTCGCGGTCGGCGCTTATCTCGTCATCAATCAGCAGGCCAGCGCCGGCGTCATCATCGCATCCTCGATCCTGTCGGCGCGCGCTATCGGTCCGGTCGATCTTGCGATTTCGCACTGGCGTAGTTTTGTGGGAGCGCGTCAAGCGCGGCAACGTCTCAATACGCTGTTGAAGTTATTGCCTGTCCTGCGCGTTCCCATTTCGCTGCCGCAGCCGCAGCGCAGCCTGAGCGTAGACAACATCAGCGCAACTCCTCCGGATGTGCAACGCGCGGTGTTGCAAGAACTCGCGTTTGTGCTGAAGGCCGGGAATGGGCTGGGCGTGATCGGTCCGAGCGCATCCGGCAAGTCATCGCTGGCGCGCGTCCTTGTCGGATTGTGGGCACCAGCGCGGGGATCAGTTCGGCTGGATGGGGCGACGCTCGATCAATGGATGCCGGATGAGCTTGGACGTTACATCGGATATCTTCCGCAGGACGTCGAACTGATCGACGGCACCGTTGCCGAGAATATATCGCGGTACGATCCCAAAGCGACGCCCGATGCGATTCTTGCAGCTGCGAAAGCAGCAGGAGTGCATGAACTCGTGCTGGCGCTGCCGCAGGGCTACGATACGCCGATTGGGGAGCAGGGGTCGGCATTGTCAGCCGGTCAACAGCAGCGCGTGGCGCTGGCGCGTGCGCTTTATGGCGATCCGTTCCTTGTCGTCCTCGACGAACCAAATTCCAATCTCGATGCCGAGGGCGACGAGGCGCTGACACAGGCCATTCTTGGGGCACGGGCGCGCGGCGCCATTGTTGTCGTCGTCGCGCATCGGCCGAGCGCCTTGTCGGGCGTGGATCATGTCCTGGCGCTGAATGGCGGACGGCAGCAGGCTTTCGGACCAAAGGACGAAGTGTTGGCCAAGATTTTGCGGCGCGACGTCACAGTGCCAGCGGTGCCGAAGATCATTCAGACTGCGGCTCAGGGTTAGGCGAGGGTCTTATGTCGGACGAAGACGCAATCGATGCCCGTCCTTCGATCCGGCGTCATATCGTTTTTGGCCTGGCGGCTGTGATGCTGGTCGCAGGCGGTATCGGCGGCTGGGCCGCGACAACCGAGATTTCGGGCGCCTTGATTGCGCCGGGAAGCGTGGTGGTCGAATCCAGCGCCAAGAAAGTCCAGCATCCGACTGGAGGTGTGATAGGCGAGATTGCCGTCACCAACGGCCGCGGCGTCAACGCGGGCGATCTGCTGGTTCGTCTCGACGAGACAATGACGCGCGCCAATCTGCAGATCGTCTCGCGCGCGCTCGATGAAATGACCGCCCGGCGCGCCCGTCTGCGTGCTGAGCGCGACGGCTCGGCCGATATATCCTGGCCTTCGGAGTTCGAGAGACGCCAAGGCGAGCAAAATATCACTGAGTTGATGCGCGACGAGCAGCGATTGTTCGAACTGCGGTACACAACGCGCTTGGGGCAGAAGCGGCAGCTGCGTGAACGCATCGCGCAGCTCCAGGAAGAGGCGACAGGCGTTGTTGCGCAGCAGGAAGCCAAGTCGCAGGAGATCGTGCTGGTCAAGCGTGAACTCAACGGCGTTCGCGAGCTTTGGGAAAAGAACCTGATCCAGATCAATCGTCTCACCGCGCTCGAACGCGAAGCGACACGGCTCGATGGCGAGCGGGCGCAACTGATCGCCGCCGGAGCTCAGGGCCGGGGCAAGGTTTCCGAGATCGAGCTTCAGATCACCCAGATCGATCGCGAGCTCGCAAGCGAGGTCGGCCGCGAGCTGCGCGAGATCGACGGCAAGGCGAATGAATATGCCGAGCGAAAGGTCGCCGCCGAGGACCAGTTACGCCGTGTCGATATTCGCGCGCCGATCGCGGGCACCGTCCATGAAATGAACGTGCATACTGTTGGTGGCGTGATCAGCGCGGGTGAGCAATTGATGCTGGTCGTGCCAGCGTCGGATCGGCTCACCGTTGAAGTCAAAGTAGCTCCACAGGACATCGATCAGGTAAAGATCGGTCAAGCCGCCGGGTTGCGTTTCTCGGCATTCAGCCAGCGAACGACACCGGAGATCAACGGAACGGTCAGCCGGGTCTCCGCTGATATCACCACCGAGCAGCGCAGCGGTGTGACGTTCTATACGGCCCGCATCGCGATCGAGCCACATGAGCTTGCGCGCCTTGGGGACGTGAAGCTGGTACCCGGCATGCCGGTCGAATCTTTCATCAAGACAGGTGACCGGACGGTTGGGTCCTATCTGACAAAGCCATTGTTCGATCAGGTCGCACGAGCGTTCCGCGAGCGGTAGCTGGCTCTCTGCTTGTCAGCGGGTAGCACCAGCGCCTGTTCCTGAAATCGTCATGCTTTGAGGCAGGACGTAGGGCACATCGTCCCGTGTGGTTCCGATTTCTGCATCGATGCCGAAGACATCGTGCATGATTGCGTTCGTGATGGTCTCGGACGGTGTGCCGTCTGCAACCAGCCGGCCACGATGAAGGACAATAATACGGCGGGCGAAGCGCGCTGCGAGATTGAGATCATGCAACACCGCGATCACCGCGGTGCCGCGATCGGCGCGCCGTCTGGCGGATTCGAGCAGGTTGAGCTGGTGCTTGAGATCGAGGCTCGATGTCGGCTCGTCCAGCAGCAATACGCCGGGACCGCTTTGCAATTCTCCGCACGCCGATTGCACGAGAACGCGCGCAAAATGCGCGCGCTGCTGTTCGCCGCCGGATAGCGTCGGGATTTCCCGGCGTGCGAATGCGCCGAGATCGCATTCCGCCAGCGTGGGTCCGACCATTTGTTGCACGGTCGCAGCCGGATGCTGGCTGCCGCCCATCCGCACGATTTCGTCGACCGTAAATGGAAAGGTGACCTGAATATGTTGCGATAGCACAGCTCGGTTGGCCGCCAGATCGTCCGCGGCGTAATCCCGGACCTCGCGATTCTTCAGCCGCACCGTTCCGGCCGATGGCGACAGGTCGCCGGACAGAACGCGCATCAGCGTGGATTTGCCGGCACCATTCGGGCCGACGATTGCAACGGTTTCACCGGTCTCGATCGTCAGCGACAGGTTCTCGATCAGCGTCGCTGTCTTGACCTGAACCGTGACAGACGCAACCTCGATGATTGCGCTCATAGCCCGATCGCCGATCGTTGCCGCAGAACGATCGCCAGGAAGAATGGCGCGCCGATAGCGGCGGTCAGAACGCCTATCGGAACCTCCGCGGGCGCGGCCAGAATGCGCGCAAGGGTATCGGCCAGCACCATCAGGGCAGCGCCGAGAATCGCGGCGGACGGCATCAGGAGCTTGTGGCCAGGGCCAATGATGAGTCGCAGCACATGCGGCACGACGATCCCGACAAAGCCGATCACGCCCGCGACCGCCACCGCCGCGCCCGTCATGGCCGATACGGCGATGATGGAAATTGCCTTCAGCCGCTGAACGTTGACGCCGCTATGGAAGGCTTCCGCTTCGCCGAGCACCAGCAGATCGAGATCGCGCGATACCCAGAGCACAGCTGAGAGCGCAACGAACGCGATGGGTCCAATCACGACGGCCTTCGACCATGTCGAGCCTGACAGCGAGCCCAGCAACCAGAACGTGATATCACGCAATTGTCGGTCGTCTGCGATGAAGACGAGCAGCCCGAGCCCCGCGTTTGCCAGAGCCGCGATGGCAAGACCCGACAGCAGAAAGATGGCCACGGATGTTCGTCCGCCGCGGCTCGCGATGCGATATAGCACGAACGTCGTAATCAAAGACCCAAAGAAGGCCGCGACCGGCAGGAGTTCGAACTGCAGGAATTTGATCGAGCTTCCGTATTGGCTGTCGGCAAAAACAATGGCTGCGGCTGCTGCGAGAGCACCGCCGCTGGAGACGCCGACAAGCGCCGGATCGGCGAGGGGATTGCGAAACAGGCCCTGCATGACCGCCCCGGCGACCGCAAGCATCGCGCCGACCAGTCCGGTGACGACGATGCGGGGAATCCGGATTGACCAGAGCACGAGTTGATCGCGGGCGAGCAGCGCGGGGTCCGCTGGATTTGTAAAACCGAGCGCGGAAAGCAGCCGGGAAAACGGAATTCCCGCCGCACCGATTGTCGTGGCGACGACGGCGCATCCGGTCAGAATAACCAGCAAGGAGACGATGACAATAGCTGCGGGAGGGCGAGCGGATCTCGGGGCCATCCCTTTCGAGCCGAGCTCATTCGCAATATGGGACACCATCAGCTGCGGCAATCGGCGGACAGCACCCGAGGCTTCCAGGTATCTCTGGCTGAAGCGAGTTCGGGGTAGAGTGCGCCCGCCAGATCGTGCGCGGCCGCTGCGGTGCGCGGGCCAAAGCCAAGCAAATACAGACCGTCCATCGATACGAACGATTTCGTTTTTGCGGCGGGGGTCAAGCTGAACGCGGGATTCGTAAAGACGGACTCTGCGGTCACCGAATCCTTGCCGCGCTGCATGGCCAGCACCACATCGGGTTTCGCCGCCACGATCGCCTCTTCACTGACCTGCTTGTAACCCTCGTAGGTGTCGATGGCGTTGACGCCGCCTGCGAGGCCGATGATGGCATCGGCGCCCGTCTTGCGGCCTGCAACCATCGCGCGTCCGCTCACCAATGACATCACGAACATCACCCGGACCGGACGCTGGATCTTTGCACGCAGGGCTCGGACTTCGGCGAAATCACCGTCAACCGCCTGGGTGAGGCAGGCGCCGCGGCTTTCGATACCCATCTGCTTTGCGATCGTGCGAATCTTTTCGGTCAATCCGTTTTCAGAGAAATCCTCTGGAACCGTCACGATCGGGACATTCGCCTCCTTGAGAACGGCGATCGTTTCCTTCGGTCCCGAGCCTTCGATCGCAACGATCGCCTGCGGGTCCAGCCCGAGGATTCCTTCCGGCGAGAGCTGACGCATGTAACCGACGTTCGGCTTCTCCGCGAGTGCGCGGGGAGGATAGAGGCTGGTCGTATCGACGCCAACAACGCTGCTCTCGAGGCCGAGCGCATAGAGAATTTCGGTCACCGCCCCGCCGACGGAAACGATGCGTCTGGCGCTTGCAGCTGGTGCAGAGGAGCCCGAAGCATCGACGGCGACGCTGGAGCCAGGATCGATAGCGATCGCGGCCAAGATCAAGACGGAAGTTGCGATCAGCCGGCGGCTCGCAGTCGCCCAGGGAGAGTAATCTGGTTTCATTTGGTCAGGATCAATTTGTTCTGCGCTGTGAGCCGAAGGCGATAGGTTTCGTCACCGTGGATGATTGTGATCTCGCGCGACGACAAGAACAGGTCACGCGCGTCCAACCGATTTGCGGTTAGCTGGATTTGCCGCGTTTCCGCGGAAGACGCCTTCTTATTCATTGGTGCGATGTTCTCAGCGTCCGGCAATGTCTCGCCTGTTCACCCGCCGATCCGAGTTCAATCACGGTATAAGTTCGGACGGCCGTCTCCTCCAAGGCGTCCAATTTACAATAGATGTAAACTGGACCGGATCACCTTGACCGCCAATACTGTCCGAACTACGAAAAATAAAGACGTGCAGTGCGTTATGCATCCGTCAAACAGAGCCAGCTAGCCACCGCGTCAAGCGCCGCCCGCCAGCCATCAAGCAAATGAATGACTGGGGGCAGTATGGCTATTTGGGCCAGGAGCGCGCACGCGCTCCTTTGGGGCGGTTCGATATTTGCGTTGACGCTGAGCGGGACATTCGTGGTCAGCGCGCAAGAGAGGTTGGCTCAGCCGACGCAGACTGAGAGTGCAAAGCCTCAACCTAAGCCAGTCAAACGCAAGAACGCCAAACGTCAGAACCAGCAACAGGTTGCCGACGCTGCACTGAACGCCAATGCGCAGGTCAAACGTACGCTAGGTGCCCAAACCCTCGATACCATTACCGTTGCCGCCTCAAAGACCGAAGAGCGCGCGATCGATGCTCTGGCGCCTGTCACGGTGGTGACGCAAGAGCAGATTCAGGCCCAGCAGCCCCGCCGCATCAATGAAATTCTACGGACTCTGCCCGGCGTGACACTTCAAGATCGCGGCGACGATCCATCGACCTCCATCAACATTCGCGGCTTGCAGGATTTCGGCCGTGTCGCGGTGGTGGTCGATGGTGCGCGTCAGAACTATCAACGTACCGGTCATAACGCGAACGGCGCGTTCTTCCTCGATCCGGAACTGATCGGCGGCATCGATATCGTGCGTGGCCCGACGTCGAACATCTTCGGTTCAGGTGCGATCGGCGGTCTGGCCTCGTTCCGTACCAAGGACATCGACGATGTCGTTCGCCCCGGCGAGCGCTGGGGTGTCGATCTGTCAGGCGGACTGAGTTCGAATCGGATCGGTGGATTTGGCTCGGTGTTTGGCGGCGTGCGCGCGCATCCAACTGTCGATGTGTTCGGCGGTGCGGTCTATCGCAGCCAGTCCAATTACCAGGACGGCGCCGGCACGGAGATCGGTAACACTGGCAGCGACGTTGCGGCGGGGCTGCTGAAGATCACGACCCGGCCTGCAGAAGGCCATCAGGTCAAGATCGGCGGCATCTTCCAGGACTTCCAGTACAATGTCGGCCAGCCTAACCGCGGGCCAACGACGGCCGCTGCCCCTGCGGCCCTGATCGCGGGTACATCGGTCTATGCATCGGACGTGAAAAACTACACCGGTACGCTGAACTGGAAGTACAACAAGCCCGATGACAATATCTTCGATTGGAACGTCAATCTCTATGGCAACCGAACCGATCAAGATCAGATCAAGACATATAACCCGCGCTTGACGGGCGGCGGTATCTGTCCAACCGGGACTTTCGGAAACAACATCACCGGCTGCACCGGTGACCGTCGCGGATATCTGCTCGATACGGTGGGTATCGATGTCAACAACACCTCGCGTTTCGGCTTGCTTGGCTGGAATAACGCATTGACCTACGGTTTCGATGCGTTTCGCGACGATGTCTCGACCTTCGACACGCGCGGTAACTCGAATGTTACGACTCCGGGCGGTATCCGCACCGTGTCGGGCGCCTTCGTTCAGTTGAAGAGCAACTATTCGACCTGGCTCGAAGTCATCAGTGCCGCTCGTTACGACCGCTATGAGCTAGAGTCCGGAGGCACCACAAGCAGCGGTGACCGCTTGTCTCCCAAGATCACGGTTGGCGTCACTCCGGTGGCCGGATTTACTCCATATGTCAGTTACTCAGAAGGCTACCGTGCTCCGTCGATTACCGAGACTGTTATCACGGGCTCGCATGCGACGGGCGGCGCGCCTTTCAGCGTGCCTTGCCCCGGCGGGATAGCAGGCCTTTTTTGCTTCCTGCCCAACCCTGGATTGCGTCCGGAGGTTGGTAAGACCAAAGAAGCGGGCGTCAATCTGAAATATGACGGAGTTTTCACGACAGGGGACTCGTTCCGCGGCAAGCTCAACTACTTCCGCAACGACCTGTCGAATTTCATCGACGCGGTGTCGTTCAATCCGATCAGGGTACAGCTGCAGATTCCCGGGCCCCCGACGTTCACGACGGTCAATCAGTTCTTCCAGTATCAAAACACAGGTGCCGCTTACATTCAGGGTTTCGAGGGAGAACTCTTCTATGACACGGGCAACTGGTTTGCCGGAGTCGCCGGCAACCTTCTCGAAGGCGAAACAAGAGCGACCGGCATCGGTCTCTCAACTCTGATTCAGCCCAGGAAGATCACGACGACCGCAGGTTTGCGGTTCTTCGATCGGAAGCTGACCATTTCAGCTCAGTGGCTGTCGTTCGCTGCCAACAACGACATCAACCGGACGCTTTTCCTGCCGGCGACATCGGGAGATATCGTCAATCTCTATCTCGCTTACGCACCGACGCCGGATGTCCTGATCAACTTCGGCATCGACAACGTCACAGACAAATTCTATCGCCCCTACGCTATCCCACGCTCGGATACGACGGGCAGCACGCAGAACGACGTGCTGTTCTCGAGCCCCGGTCCTGGAATTACGTACAAGGGCGGGATCAAGATCCACTTCGGCGGGGCCTGACGCACCGCGAAGTTTGCTCGCACGGTCTGCGAACCGCGTTCATGGCCGAACGCGGTTAGCTTCGCCGTTTCCGGATGACGCCTGCGGGTGCACATAATGATGATCCCGAGCGAGGTGATTTCGGCTTGTAATTGTGTCAGGGTAGCGCTCTAGGTCAGACAACGAAATCATCGGCTGATCGCAGATTTGATCTGCCGGGAAAATGCCGAACACGGAGAGACTGCATGTTTATTGCCATGAACCGATTCCAGGTGAAGAAGGGTGCCGAGAAGGCCTTCGAGCAGGTCTGGGCTTCGCGCGAATCCTATCTCAGCGAGATGGAAGGTTTCGTCGAGTTTCACCTTTTACTCGGACCGGTCGCCGAAGATCACACGCTGTATTCCAGCCATACTGTCTGGGCGACGAAGGCCAATTTTGAGGCATGGACGAAGTCGGAGCAGTTCCGCCGTGCACATGCCCGGGCCGACAACAAGACCGGAGAAAGTCTTTACCTCGGCCACCCAAAATTCGAGGGTTTCGAGGTGATCCAGAGCGAGACAAAGTCGAACGCAGCATAAGGACGAAGCAATGTCGGTTGCCGTGCTCGACGATCTCAAGACCTATCTTGCCGCCAATCCGGGCGCCGTCATCGAGGATGTGGCACGTGAGCGTAAGGTGACGCCGCGTGCCGTCCTCGAAGCCTTGCCAAATCACATGGTGAAGTTTGGAAGGGGGGAGGGCTTCGTCGAGGCGATGCAGGAGATCGCGACGTGGGGCGACGTCACGCTGATCGTCCATACTGATGATGCTATCTTCGAGTTCAGCGGGCCGGTCCCGAATGGCGAGATCGGGCGCGGTTATTTCAACCTGATGCAGCCGACGGGCTTGCATGGACATCTGCGCCATAACCGCTGCGGCGGGGTGGCATTCGTCGAACGCCCGTTCATGAACAAGTCGTCGGCGTTCGTCGCGTTCCTGAACGTCGATGGCGGCATCATGTTCAAGGTTTTCGTAGGCCGGGACGAGGCCCGCGAGCTCAAAAAGGATCAGCTTGAACGGTTCCGGACATTGGGGAAAAAGCTGGCTGGCTAACGGGTTGCTGACTTTTATCTTCCTGAAAGCGCCTGCAAGAACGCTTCTAAAATGCGCCGTTCGTTCCGTGACGTTGCCAATCGGTCGCGCTAATCTGCGCGCTCAAGACTGGCGTTGAGCGGTATCAAGTATTGCGACCGAGACGAGAAGATTGCGACAGGCGAATTCTGCATGCTGAAACTGAATACGATGGTTCGGATATTTTATCGCCGGTTTGCGACTGTTGCCGTGTGCAATGGTTTGATCTTGCTTCCCGCGTCGGCAGCGCCTAATTCTGCTCTTCCGCAGAATCTTTCGCCATGGGGCATGTTCCTCAGCGCCGATATCGTTGTTAAAGCGGTGATGATCGGGCTCGCGTTTGCTTCGCTGGTGACGTGGACGGTCTGGCTCGCGAAAACCATCGAACTCAACTCCGCACGACGCCAGGCGAAGCTGCGTCTGGCGATGCTGGAAAGCGATGTCTCATTGCGTTACGCCCAGAACGACGTTGGTGATGCGCGCGATGCTGTGGCGCAAATCATCCAGTCCGCCGTGCATGAGACGCGGCTCTCAGGAGATATTTTCGACGATGGTTTCAAGGAGCGGATCGCCCTGCGGCTCGAGCGTGTCGAGGCGGCTATGGCTCGCCGGATCGGACGAGGTACCGGCGTGCTGGCGACAATTGGTGCGACAGCTCCGTTCGTTGGCCTTTTCGGCACGGTCTGGGGTATCATGAATTCGTTCATCGGCATCTCTGAAGCACAGACGACAAACCTTGCTGTCGTCGCGCCCGGCATCGCGGAGGCTTTGCTCGCGACCGCGCTCGGGCTTGTCGCGGCGATCCCCGCAGTCGTGATCTACAATCATTTTGCGCGGTCGATCGCGGGATACCGCGCGCTGCTCACCGATGCCTCGGCGCAGGTCCTGCTTCTGGTCAGCCGTGACCAGACCAGACGCTCGCCGATGCTCGCGCGTGCGGCGGAGTAACGGCGATGGGTGCGCGGCTGGGCGGCCGGCGGGCGGGCGACGACGACCTTGCAGAAACCCACGAGATCAACGTTACGCCGTTTATCGACGTGATGCTGGTACTGCTGATCATCTTCATGGTTGCCGCACCGCTTGCGACCGTCGATATCGGCGTCGATCTTCCAGCCAGCACCGCGCAACCGCCGCCAAAGCCCAACAGGCCCGTGTTCGTCACGGTCAAGCCCGATCTGGCGGTCGCGGTGGGAGAAGAGATTTTGCCGCGCGATGCGGTGATCCGTGCGCTGGAAAGTGCGACCAACGGCAACAAGGACGAGCGTATTTTCATCCGTGCCGACAAAACCGTCAGCTACGGCGATCTGATGGAAGTCATGAACCTGATGCGCGACTCGGGTTATCTGAAGATCGCGCTGGTCGGACTCGAGACGAGAAGTTCACCGAAATGAGTGCGCTGGTCCTTTACGGACCGACGGAGCGGTCCTCACTCCCGCGCTGGAGCGGGGCTGCGATCGTTGTTGTTCTGCTTCACGCGGCATTGATCGCCGCTGGCGTATTCTGGCTCGTGCAGGATCAGACCGCCGGCACGCCGATCCCGCCGATTCTCGTCGATCTGGTTCCGATTTCAGCTTCTCCGGAAACCCAGCCGCTCGATCTGGCCGTGGGGCCGACCGTGCAGGAAGCTCCCAAGCCACAGGCCCAGCCCATTCCGGAACCGGAAGTCAAAGAAGAACTTATTCCTCCGACACCGTTGCAGGAGAAGCCGGTAGTGTTTGCGCCGCCGAAACAGAAGGAAGAGCAGAAGGTCAAGCCGGAGCCGCAGCCAAAACCGGAAAAGCCGAAGCCGATCAAGCAGGCCAAGAAGCAGAGCGTTCGGCCTCCTGCGCCGAAAACATCGGCTGCTCCGAAAGCCGAACAGCGCGCCCCGTCCGCCGCATCGGCTGTCGGCGCCGCATCCGCCGCGGCGGCATCGGCATCGTACGCTCAACGCTTGGTCGCTCACTTGCAGCGTTTCAAACAGTATCCGGCAGCCGCACGCGCGGCTGGCCAGCAGGGTATAGCGCGCGTTGCTTTCACGGTTAACCGAAGCGGAGGCGTCAGTGGCATCCGGCTTGCCGGATCGTCGGGGCATGCGGCGCTGGACGCCGAGACGCTAGCGATGGTTGGCCGCGCCCAGCCGTTGCCGCCATTTCCTCCGGAGATGAAAGAAAGCAGCAAGCCCTTCGTGCTGCCGATGAGTTATTTCTCGCGCTGACTTGACCGCCGGGCGGAGCCGCAGCCCCGTGTCCCGGAATTCCCGATGACCAGCGAATGGTCAGTTCCACGGGAGCTGATTGTCGATATCTTGGGCCGCCTCCTCGACGATCCAGTCGGTGAACGCTGCGACGTGATCCTCTTCACTCCGGGCGACGATATAATAGCTATATCCGGTTGTGACCGGTTCGCCCGGGAGTCGTACCAGACGTCCCTGTTTCAGATCGTGCTCGACCAGCTTCAAGGCGCTGAGCGCAACGCCCTGGCCGGCGATGGCGGCATCCAGCGCGAGCATAAGATGACTGAAGGAGACCCGATCGAGGTCATTATACCCGGTCCGACCGTTCGCATTGAACCAGGAAGGCCAGTGGTCGGGGGCTGCGAAGCACAACAGCTTCGCACTGGCGATATCAGCTGTCGCCGACGCAGCGATGGATGGCGCGCAGACTGCGACCACTTCATCGGGAAACATGATTTCATGCTGTGCCGTGATGACGCCGTTGCGTCCGTGGCGGATTGCAACGTCGAATGGTTCGTCAGCAAGGTTGACGTATTGCAGCGACGCATCGATGAGCACGCCGACGTTGGGATGCCGTGCATAAAAGTTGGAGAGCCTCGGCACCAGCCATCGCGTACAAAGCGTGGGCGCGGCGGTAATCCGGACCATTTGTCGCGGAGTAGGCAGCCGGTCGACGGTCTCTTGCAAGAGTTGCAGGACCTGACTCGACGCCGCAAAAAGTTGCTGGCCTGCAATTGTCAGGCGCAGCTTCCGGTGAAGCCGCTCAAACAGCGGCACTCCAAGATTGGTCTCAAGCGCCCGAATTTGCTGGCTTACTGCGCCAGGCGTTACCCCTAGTTCTTCGGCTGCGCGATGCAAGTTGAGATGCCGAGCCGAGCACTCGAACACCTTCACAAAATTTAGAGGCGGCAGGCGCTTTATCATCCCGGTCCTGGATAGTTTCTCTAAACGATCGCGCGAGAAAATATGGTTGGTCAATCCGGCCTGCGGAAACCTATCGTCTCAACAATAGCACGAACTGGTCTTCGTATCTGCCCGTCTGCTGCAAGGAAATGCTGCGACGCAAAATGGCAACCTCGGTAGCTACGAATGGATCAAGAGGCTGATCAGTGCGCGATCGCACGCAAACGCAAAGCGAAAGGTAGCGACGAAAATGCCAACCTATTACTGCACCAGCATCGAAGGCCGCCTTTCGTCGCACCAGAAAAGTAAAATAGCGAGCGATATCACGCGCATTCATTCTGAAGTGACCGGTGCTCCGCCGTATTATGCGCAAGTCATCTTCGACGAGGTGAAGCCCGGAAACTACTTCATGGGCGGAGCACCGCTGAAACACGATCAGATTTTTGTTTACGGACATATCCGTGGCGGTCGCGCCGCCGTCGACAAGACACGAATGATGAAGTTGATGGCAACGGCAGTCGGTGCTGCAGCGGGCGTCAAAAGCCATTGTGGAGTTTGGGTATACGTCGGCGAGCTGCCCGCCCGGCAAATGATCGAGTTCGGCCACGTCCTTCCCGAGGCTGGCGATGAGCCTCTTTGGACGGCGGCGCTGCCGAGCGCGGACCGCGAATTCATGCAGTCAGTCGGACAGGCTGCATTTGCGGAATGAATTTTTCGCTTTGTGAGCGAGATGGAATACCGATGCTAGAAGTGGTCGGACTTTCAAAAGCGTTTGGCGGCCTGGTGGCCGTCGGCGGCGTCGATCTCAGCGTTCCTCAGGGCGCGCTGTTTGGGATTATCGGCCCGAATGGCTCCGGCAAGACCACACTGTTCAATATGCTGACGGGGTTTCTTGAACCGTCCAGCGGGGAGATCAGGTTCGAGGGGTTGAATGTTCGCGGCCTCTCGCCTGAGCATATCGTTCGCGCCGGTATCGCGCGCACGTTTCAGGTCGTCAGATTTCACAAAGAATCGACAGTCAGAGAAACGGTGTGGGCAGCACAATCGTTGCATCTGGGTCTTGGCGGGCTGTTTCGTGGCATTGGCTCGCCCTCGCAGAAAGACCTGGCTGGCGAGGTCGACCGGATTCTGGAGAAAACCTGGCTCAAGCCGCACGCCGACCGTCTGGCGCGAGAGCTTCCGTTCGGCCTCGTGCGTCAACTCGAGATCGCCCGGGCGCTGGCGACACGGCCGAAAATTCTTCTGATGGATGAGCCGGCCTCCGGCATGAATCCATCGGAAACGCACCAACTGACTGAAGACTTGAGACGGTTGCGCGAGGACGGCCTCACCGTTGTGCTGATTGAGCACGACATCGAAATGGTGATGGGCCTGTGCGATCGCATCGCAGTTTTGAATTTCGGCCGCAAGATTGCCGAGGGAACGGCGGATCAAGTGAAGAACGATCCCGATGTGATCGCAGCTTACCTCGGAACGAAGAAGAAGCGCGCTCATGCTTGATGTCACCAATCTAACGGTCAGCTATGGGGCGATCAGCGCGGTCCGCAACGTGTCGCTGACCGTGAAGGCCGGTGAAGTTGTCACCCTGATTGGCGCTAACGGAGCGGGCAAGACCAGTATCGTCAAGGCTCTTTCGGGTCTCGTTCCGAAAGCCTCTGGTGCGACGAAATTCCGCGATACCGACATCAGCTCCTTGCCGGCACATGAAATTACACGTCTTGGCCTCGTTCATGTGCCCGAGGGCCGCAAACTCGTGCCAAGCATGTCGGTCGAGGAAAATCTTATATGCGGAGCTTATTGCAGAACGGACAAACAAGGGATTGCCGACGATCTCGATGCGGTCATGGCCCGCTTTCCTCGCTTGCGCGAGCGGCGCCATCAGCTTGCCGGTACCATGAGTGGCGGTGAACGGCAGATGCTCGCTATAGGGCGCGGGCTGATGGCCAAACCGGAGCTTCTGATTCTCGATGAGCCGTCGCTCGGTCTGGCGCCGCTTCTTGTCGAGGAAGTCTTCAACATCATTGCCGGCCTCAAACAGGAAGGAAAAACGATTCTTCTCATCGAGCAGAATGCGCTTGAAGCGCTCAACAGCTCGGATCGCGCTTATGTCCTCAGGGTAGGTGAGGTCGTGATGAGCGGGCAATCCGACAAACTCGCGGAGGATCCGGAATTGCGCCGTGCGTACCTCGGCGTGAACTGAAAGGGCTTCACAGGTTTTGAACTTCAAAACAGGAGGGAACAGCAATGTCGAAAAGACAAAAAGCAGAGTTTCAGGCAATCAAGGCGTTCGGGCTGGCCGGTGCGCTGGCGGTCACGCTGTCTTCGGCGGCGACATCGCCCGCTCGGGCTTTTCAGGACGAAGGAACGATTATTCTCTGCTCGATCGAACCGCTGAGCGGCATCGGAACTTCGTTCGGCCAGCCAAACTATCTGGGCAAGGTGATCGCGGTCGATGAAATCAATGCCGAGGGCGGCATCGAGGTCGACGGCAAGAAGATGAAGATCAAGCTGATCTCCGAAGACGATCAGGCAAAGCCCGATCAGGGTGTGCCGCTGTTCCGGAAATGCGCCGAGAGCGACAATGCTCTCGTGATTACCGGCACCCAGTACAGCCGCGTCACGGAGAGCATGTGGGGCTTGCTGCAAAAGAAACTGGACGATCCGAAGGATGGCGGGCTGCAGGTTCCGTCGATGTCATTCCTTTCGATGAAAGCGGGCGTGACCGGTGTATCCGAATGGGCATTCCGCAATGCGGGCGATGAGCCGGCTCAGCACGAGCTCGCCATCAAGCTGATGGAAGAAAGGTACGGGCCGTTCAAGAACTATTCGGGAGCGGTCGAAGCGAACGAAGGCCATTCTGTTGCAGCCTGGAAGGCGGCATATACGCCGGCCCTTGATCGCCGAAATATCAAGGCCACCGAGTACGTCGAATGGTACGAAACCGATCGCGACTTCTCGGTTCAGATCCGCAAGCTCAAACGTGCCAATACCGACTTCTTTATTCTGAGCTCGCACCTCCAGGCCAATGTCGGCGCCATGCTCGAGGCGCAGCGCCAGGGGTTCAAGCCAAAGACGATCATCAGTCACATCGGTTCCGACGCCGCGGAAATGGTTGAACTCGGAAAACAGTCGACTGAGGGCATTGTTTTTCCGACGGCCATTCACATGGCGTTCCCCGCACCGAAGGTGAAGTGGCTCGCCGATGAATACAAGAAGCGGACAAAAGAAACCTACATGCCGCAGTTCGTCGGGCTCGGCTATGAAGGCATCATGATCGTCAAGGAGGCGATTGTGAAAGCCGGCATCAAGAACCGCCCGGAAACGCTTGCTGCAGACCGCCGCAAGGTTCGCGACCAGCTTGCCGCGATCCGGGACTACAAGAGTTTCGCGGGCATGACGCTCAACATGAACGCGAACCGCGACATTGTGCGGCCGGTCTATCTCGTCAAGATCACAGGCGGGGACTTCAAGCTCTACTGGACGCCGGAAAAAGGCTTTCTGTTCTAACCAGCTCGCGGACATCCTTATGCTCGGCGATATTCGTATCGCCGAGCCCTGAGGATCAATGCCGCCGGACGCCTTGCTTTCGCCGACTCCCCATATGCGTGGTGTTGATCAGATGTACTTCTTCGCACTCGATTTGACGCAGACGACCATCGACGGACTTTTGTTCGGGTCGACCTACGCGCTTGTTGCTATCGGATTTACTCTGATCTGGGGGCTTCTGCGAATTCTCAACCTCGCGCATGGCGTGACTGTGATGGTTGGAATGTTTGCCGGAATGCTTTCGGCCAGCATTCTGGGTCTGCCGTTCTATGTCGGCATCCTGATTGCGATGTCCTCCGGTGCCTTCATCGGGTTTCTGATCGATCGCATCTGCTACCGGCCACTGCGTAATGCGCATGAACTGGTTCCGATGATCGCGACGCTGGGATTCTGGATTCTGATCGAGGAAGTCTTCATCAAGATCTACTCGCACTTCTGGTTCCGGGACTACGTGCCGTTCGCAAATCCGTTCGATGGAATAGGAATCGATATCGGGGAAATCCGGCTGCGTACAGATTACCTGGTAACGCTGGCGGTTGCGGCGCTGCTGGTCGTCGCCCTGTACTTCCTGATCTATCGCACGCGCCTCGGTCTGGCGATGCGGATGATTGCCGAGGATCATGACATCGGAAATTTGATGGGGGTTCCGGTCGGGAAAGTTCTGACGATCGCCTTTCTTCTTTCGGCGGCCTACGGCGGGGCTGCAGGATATCTTCTCGGAATGACCGCCAATCTTGCAGGTCCGTATGCAGGATCTCAGGCCGTCGTCAAAGGGCTGTTCTCCATGATCCTTGGCGGGGCAGGCAGCATTCCGGGGGCAATCGTCGGAGGACTTACGCTTGGTGTTCTCGAGCTACAGAGTTCATTCCTGTTCTCGTTCGCCTACCGCGATGCCATCGTGATGCTGGCGTTGTTCATCGTTCTGATCGTCCGGCCGCAGGGTCTTGCGGGCAAGCGCATGGCTGATCGCATATAAAGGAATCGACCGTGTCCTATTGGTTCACCATTGCAGCGCTGACCGGAATCAATGTGCTGCTTGCATACAGCGTCTATGCAAGTTTCATGAGCGGGCAGGTCTCTATCGGACAGGCCGCGTTCTTCGGTGTGGGAGCTTACGTCGGCGCCAGTCTGACGGTTCTCGGCGGGTTCGATCTGATATCGGCTGTTTTAGTCGCCGGCTTTGCCGGTGCTGCGGCGAGTCTTTTCGTTGGCGTGCCGACGTTGAGGTTGAAGGGCTATCACTTCACCATTGCCACGGTTGCTTTTGCGGAGGCAGTCCGTGTCATCCTTCACAATCTGAAGTATGGCCGGCCGCGCTCGTCTGGCAATGTAGGCGATCAGTGGCTCGGGCCGGATGGTGCGACCGGCTTTCGCCACATCGCTTACTTGAACGAGAACGGCATCACGACCGGTCAATACGCGCTCATTGTATGGGTTATTGTCGTTATCGTGGTAATCGGCTTTTTCCTTGTCGAACGCTCGCGTATTGCACGGATACTGCGCACCATCGAGGAAGATGAGGTTGTCGCGAGGGCGATCGGCATTCCAGTGGCGCGCTATAAGGTCGCTGCCTTCGTTTGCGGCGGCTTCATCGCCGGTATGTCCGGAGCGCTTTACGCTCACCTTCTGACCTTTATCAGCGGCGGTGACTTCATCATTCACCTGTCGACGATCGCGCTTGCCTACGTTGTGATCGGTGGCGGGCAGACAATGTGGGGACCTTTGCTCGGCGCTATACTCTTTACGGTACTTCCCGAGACGTTGCGGCCGATCAAGGACTTCCGCATCGAGCTGTTCGGTTTGCTCATCATACTGGTGATGCTGTTCCGGCCCACTGGCATGATTTCTGCTGCAGCCGTGCGAAGGTGGTCTACGCCCTGGGCGCCGAAGGCACAAAGAAAGCGACCGACAGAAGCGTTCTAATTGACTGACCCGGACTGAAACGATGTTGCAAACCGCCGTGGAAGGGTTGGCATATGGTGGACTCTACGCGCTGCTTGGCCTCGGCTTCTTCCTGACCTATGGCGTGCTTCGTCGGATCGATCTCGCCTATGGCACTGTTGTGATGACGTCTGTTTACCTTGGTGCGATGATCGCGGGCGGACTCGGCTTGCCTTGGCCCGCTGTTGTCGTCTTGACGCTCGTCGCCGGTGTCCCGCTATCGCTGCTCGTCGCATACATCGCATTCTTTCTGATTCGGCAGGACGCGCGCTTCTCGATGGCTGCGACACTCGGCATCTGGATGGCGCTCGAAGAGCTGATTCTGCAGAGTCCGGGTCGCGGACGAGGGCAGCCGGTCTCCAATCCACTGCAGGACATGTCGCTATGGCTCGGCGAGCTGCAGCTCAGGATCGACCATTTGCTGATTTTTGGGCTGGGCCTCGTCATCGCAATGTTGCTGGTCAGATTCCTTTCGACATCGCGCAACGGACTTGCGATCCGCGTCTCGGCCTACGATGCGGACGTGGCCGCTCTGCTTGGAATCTCTCACAGGCGAATGATGATCCTCGCGACCGTGATTGCATCGGCAGTAGGCTGTATTGCCGGCTGGTCGTTTGCAGTCGCGCAATCGGGGATCGATCTGCATTTCGGCATGTGGGCGACGGTCAAGGGTCTTGTCATTCTCGTTCTTGGCGGCACGCAAAGCATCCCGTTGATCGTGACCGCGGCGGTCGGTCTTGGCATCGCCGAGCGTGTTGGGAGCGAATTGATCGGTTCGGGCTACAGGGACTTGGTAGGGTACGGCGTGATCCTCCTGCTTCTGGCCGCCGAGCCATTTCTCCGGTCTGGCGGACTGCGTTCGGGAGATCGCCGGTGAAGGAGATTGTCGCCATCACGCCGCTTTTCAGCATCTCGCTCGTTCTAGCGTTGAGCTGTTACATCGTTCTGAAATCCGGCGAAATTTCATTTGGTCAGCAGGCGTTCTTTGGCGCCGGGGCGTATTCAGGTGGAATTCTCACCGTGATGTTCGGTTGGCCCTTGTTTCCAGCGCTCGCCGTGTCCGCCGCAGTCGGGGCGGGCGCCGCGGCCGTTATCGGATTTAGTCTGTGCCGGGTCTCGGGATTCCGCTTCACCCTGATGACATTGGTTCTTGGAGAATTCTCGAAGGAGGTGTTTGCCAAGATCGAATGGAGACGCGCCGTTGATGGTCTCACGGCCGGACCGGAAGGCCCCCTCGGATTCACCGGCATCGAGTATTACTATGCCCATGGCATTCAGCACGGCACTCAGGCGCTGATAGCCGCTGCGGTCGCTCTTGTGTGCCTGATTGCGGTCTGGCTTTACGGCCGCACGAAACTCGGCCGCCGGCTGGTGGCGGTTGCCGGCGATCCGACGCTTGCCGCGAGTGCTGCGATCAATCCTGTCACAACCCGCTTGCAGGCATTTGCGCTTGCGGGCGCGCTTGCGGGTCTCGGTGGCGGACTATTCGCCCATCAGGCGACCTATATCGAAGCCTCTAATTTCAGTCTCATGGTTGGCGTGCATGCTGTGGCTTATACACTTCTGGGCGGCCTTGCGAGCGTGGTTGGTCCCGTTGCGGGAACAGCGCTCGATATTGTTTTCCTGGAAGGGCTGCGGGTTGTCGGCGCCTACCGCATGGTGGCGTTCGGAAGTCTCATTGTTCTGATGCTGATACTGCGGCCGCGTGGCCTTCTCGGTGCGCGCGCAGGGGCGACGTCATGACGCCCCTGATGGAAGTGACAACGCTGAGAAAGGCTTTTGCGGGGGTTGTCGCTCTCGATGGCCTGGATACTCGAATCGAAGAGGGTGAGATTCTCGGTCTTGTCGGCGCTAACGGCGCTGGCAAGACGACGACCCTGAATGTGATTGGCGGGCAACTGACACCCGATAGCGGCGTCGTTCGCCTTGCAGGCGAGAGCATCGAAAGCCTTCCGCCGTGGCGTCGCGCCAGACTGGGAGTTGGCCGGACCTTTCAGGACAGCCGCATGTGGCTCGATCTCACGGCGGAGGAGCATCTTCGTATCGCGATTGAAGCAAGCCATGGACATCAAAGCCGTGAATCCAGACCAGACGCCATCGAGGACATGCGTTCCAGCGTCGAGCTGCCAAAGCAGATGCTGACTTGCCTGCCTTCGCAAATGCGGTTGCTTGATCGCCGGCGCGTGGAACTGGCTATGGCCGCGTTGAATGCTTCGAACATCTTGCTCATCGACGAGATCGGAGCCGGTCTGGATATAGAGGAAGCGAGTATCCTTTACCGGTTGATTGCGGCCTTGATCGGCAGGCGTCGCGTGCGCGCAGCGGTGCTGGTCGAACACAAGCTCGAACTGCTTGCGGCCTTCGCGACGGTAATTGAACTGATGGAAGACGGAAAAGTCGTTCAGCAGGCACGGTGTGACGACCCCGCCCAGGTCGCGCATTTGATGGACCGTATGTTCGATCGTCACAGCAACGGCCCTTTAAAGGCCAAGCAAACGGAGTTGGTACCATGACAGCAGTCTCAAGACGCGCATTCGCCATCGTATGCCTTGCCACGACAGCGCTGCAAGCGCCAGCGTTCGCTCAATCGGTCGAGAAGCTGTCTGTGGAATGGACCCTTGCAAAAACAAAGACGCCACTTGAGCGTGAAGCGCTGATCACCGTCACCAATGCACAAGGTCAGCCGGTGTCCGGCGCGAATATCGAGGTGAAGGTGGATATGCCGAGCATGCCGATGATGCATAGCGTACCCAAAGCGACCGCGGAACCTTCCGGCGAACCGGGCCGCTACAAGACGAAATTCACGCTCGAGATGGCGGGCGAATGGGCGGCGCAAGTCGAAGTCACAAAGCCGGTGCGGACCAAGGTCATCAAGAAATTCAACGTAGATTGATCGCGTTGAGCAATCGGCTGCAATTTGTCGCTTTCCAACAACAAAAGGAGTTCTCCATGCCCGGCCCCCTGAGTGGTGTTCGCGTTCTCGATCTCACCGGTGTCGTATCGGGGCCTTATGCAACGATGTTCCTGGCCGATCAGGGCGCTGATGTGCTGAAGATCGAGCCGATTGGCGGCGACATCACGCGGCGCAGCCGTGCGATGATAGACGAGGCTGGAGAGTTCTCGGCGCTGTTCATCTCGTCAAATCGCGGCAAGCGCTCGCTGTCGATCGATGTGAAGAGCGACGCCGGGCGCGAAGTGATGGCCAAGCTCGTCGCGCAAAGCGATGTCCTGGTGCAGAATTTCCGCCCCGGCACTACGGAGCGTCTCGGTCTCGGTCCTGACGAGCTGCGCAAGAAGCACCCGCGGTTGATCTACGTGTCCATCTCGGGCGTCGGCGATAGCGGGCCTTACGTCAAAAAGCGGGTCTACGATCCGATTATTCAAGGCCTCTCCGGATTTGCCGACGTCCAGTCCCAGCCGGTGACGAACAGGCCGCAGATGATCCGCACCATCGTATGTGACAAGACCACGGCGGTATTCACCGCGCAGGCGGTATCGTCGGCGCTCTATGCACGGGAGAGGACGGGCAAGGGCGATCACATCCAGGTGGCGATGCTGGACGCGATGATCTCGTATCTGTGGCCGGAGGGCATGATGCAATACACGGTCGTAGGCGGCGAGGCGAAAGCCGGCGATCCCAACGATCGGCCCGACCTCGTGTTCAAGACGCAGGACGGCTACATCACTTGCGGCACGATCTCGGACTCCGAGTGGCAAGGCTTC
Organism: Hyphomicrobiales bacterium; assembly: GCA_021732215.1. Classification (GTDB taxonomy): domain Bacteria; phylum Pseudomonadota; class Alphaproteobacteria; order Rhizobiales; family Xanthobacteraceae; genus SG-bin9. The sequence continues at coordinate 38,262 of JAKFVL010000009.1, read as the reverse complement.
TGTCGCGCGACGGGGGACCTCGAATTGGCAAAGGACGAACGTTTCGCCACGCCGACGAAGCGCAATCAGAACGCTGCTGCGCGCATCAACAAGATGCAGGAATATATCGCAGAGCATGCCACCGCGGTTTGGCTGGAACGTCTCGATGCAGCGGACGTACCTTGCGCGCCAATCCTGCGCCGCAACGAAATCATCCATAACGAGCAGGTGGTGGCGCGAGGCATTATTGTTGAGTTCGATCAGCCGACAGTCGGCCGAGTACGACAGCCAAAGCCGGCCGCGATCTTCGAAGTCAACCCGGCTTCGATTGGAGGTCCCGCTCCTCGCGTCGGCGAACATTCCCGAATTGTACTGCGCGATCTCGGTTACAGCGATGCTGCCATCGATAAGATGGTCGCAGACAAGTCTGTGAAGACTGCAACCCAGAGCTAAGCCAGAAAGAGTTGGGAGCTGAAATGTCCGGGCAAAAAGGTGCGGTGTTGCTTGTCGGTGCCGGGGATGCCATCGGGGCGGCCGTTGCACGCCGGTTTGCCGAGGGCGGATACAAGGTTTGCGTCGCGCGACGAGACCCTGAAAAGTCGAAGGCGCTGGTGGATGAGCTCACAGCAAAGGGACTTTTTTTGAGGGCATTCAGCGTCGATGCGCGGAAAGAGGAAGAAGTTCAGAAGCTGTTCTCCGAGGTCGAAAATAACGTCGGCCCCATCGAGGTTTGCCTCTTCAACGCTGGCGCCAACGTCAACAAGCCACTCCTCGAGACAACGGAGAAGCTGTTCTTCAGGGCATGGGAACTGGCCTGTTATGCGGGATTTCTGGTGGGCCGCGAAGCCGGGAAATACATGGTCCGGCACGGTCGTGGAACCATGCTGTTCACGGGGGCAACCGCCAGCATCCGCGGCGGCGTCGGGTTCGCAGCCTTCTCGTCGGCCAAGTTCGGCCTTCGGGCGGTGGCGCAGGCGATGGCGCGAGAGCTTGGTCCGAAGAATGTTCACGTCGTCCATCTGATTCTCGATGCGGCCGTCAACAGCGATGCCATTCATCAGCGGATGAAGACTGCAACCGGTATCGATGTCAGCGAGATTCCACCCGACAGTCTGACAGACATGGCTTCCATCGCGGAGGCGTACTGGTTTGCGCATCATCAGTCGAAGGATGGCTGGACGTTCGAGCTTGATCTGCGACCATCTGTGGAGAAGTGGTGATGGGTACAAATCTGACTCTGTGGGGAGTCGGAACGCCACGCACGCTGCGCGTTCATTGGGCGCTTCTCGAGCTCGGTCTGGAATATGAATCGAAGCCGATCCTGTCGCGCTCAGGCGAGACCAAGACAGCAGAATACACCGCTTTGAATCCCCGACAGAAAATTCCGCTGCTGCAGGATGGAGCTTTTGCCATTGGCGAGAGCGCCGCGATTGTCGCCTATCTTGCGCGAAAATATTCGCGTCCCGGGCATAGTCTGGTTCCGGAGGATGCGGAAGGCCATGCAAGGTGGCTCGAATGGTGCTTCTTCACCATAGCCGAACTCGACGCGACGGCCTTGTATGTCATCAGGCGTCATGGAACAAATCTCGGTCATCTCTATACCGACGCGCCTGAAGTCGTTGCTCAATGCGGCGAGTATTTCCGACATCAGTTGCAATTCGTGGAAGCGGCGCTCGCCGATGGGCGCGACTATCTGGTGGGCGAAAAATTTACCACTGCTGATATTTTGCTCGGTACCTGCCTGACTTGGGCCGTCAATTACCGCGTCGGGATCTGCGATAATGCGGTGCCGTATCTGGAACGATTGACGTCTCGTGATGCGTATCAAAGGGCGTCGATCAGTAATATGCCGAAGGATTCCGCGAAAGTAAGCTGATGCAATGCGTCGGATTGGCGCCTGCCGCTCTGTACCATTCGCTTGGAGTTGTCATATGACTATTTTTTCGAGAGTCGCCGTATGTCTCGTATTATTGTTCTTGGCTGGACCGGGCAATGCCCACGAGTTCAGTGCAGGACCGCTGAGAATTGTCCATCCGTGGGTAAGTGCAACATCGGACGGAGCCAGGATGGGCGGGGGTTATGTCGCCATCACCAACAATGGACAAGATGTCGATAGACTCCTGGGTGGCACGCTTGAGCTGGCTGGGCGGGTTGAGATTCATGAGATGAGAATGGATGGTGGCGTGATGCGCATGAAGCCCTTGCCTGACGGTCTCGAAATCAAGTCCGGACAAACCGTCAGACTCGAACCAGGCGGCACTCATATGATGTTTCTGGATTTGAAAGGACCGTTCGAGAAGGACCGGATGATCAAGGGGCAGCTTCGGTTCGAGAAGGCCGGTCTCGTCGATGTGCATTACAAGGTCGAATCGCCTGGCAGCAGTCGCGGTCATTCGCATTAGGAGCCCGTCAGCAGATATTCGCCGATGGTGTGAAAGTGCGCCTCGGGGGTATCCTGGCGAAGCAGGGCAATGCGGTCGACCGCTGCTTGCGCGAGAGCGGTTCTGGAAAAGCGATAGGTCAGCATCGCCCGTACTGCATCACCTCGCTCTGGTGTCAGCCGGCCGGTCAGCGTCATGTGGAAACGAAATTCCTCCATCACATAAGGATAGCCCCAACGATCGAGATAGGTAATCTGCCGTTCCGTCAGTCTTGTCGGATTGCGTCGCGCTCGCTCGCTGGCACTGAGCGGTGCACGAAAAGCATCGAACGCCTCGACGAGATCGCTGGCGAGTTTCGCGAGCGCTGGAGAGGGTTGCGCCGGTACCAATGCGATGAAGCCGCTGATGGCGGCGACGATCAGCTCGATCCGGGGGATGTCACGAGGCGAAGCGCAGAATTCCGCGCATGCTGCGGCCAGTTCAGCGTGGCTTGAACCGTTTGCAAGAGCGAATGGGGCCTTCAGTGTCGCATGAAATCCATACGTCTGCGGGTCGCGGATAATATCGTTCCAGTCCGGGAGACGTGCGATATCCGCCGGGATGGCAACATCATTGCCGGTGAAAGCATCGTAGCCGAGTGTCTCTGCGCCGAAGCGATATAGCGCGCTATCGCGCGCCGGCACATAATAGATCGCGTAACGCGGAAAGGCGGACATCGGACATTCATACGCGCCTAGGCGGCGACAGTCACGGGTGACGGCGTGTCTGCGTTGCCTTGAAGGCGCGCCGGTTCGCTCAGGTATCGCAATCGGCCATTGACGATCACAGCCACAACACGGGGGCGCAGCGCCACGGCGTTGTCGACGAGGATGATATCGGCACGGCGGTTACCTGCAATCACGCCGCGGTCGCTCAAGCCGGCGGCCAGGGCAGGCGTCTCCGAGATCAAACGCCACGCCTGTGACAGCGGCAAGACGCCATCAGAGACGAGGCGAAAAGCGGCGAGCAACGGGGCAGGATAATAATAGTCGGACGCCAGCACCGAGCAATATCCCTTTGCGATCATGTCGGTTGCCTTGGTCCAGCCAGTGTGGCTGCCGCCGCGTACGACATTCGGTGCGCCGAACACAATGAAATCGCCGGCTTGCGTTGCGGCATGGGCCGTTTCCTCGTTGACCGGAAACTCGGCGATATTGACGCCCAAGGCGCGGAAGTCATTGCGCATGTGCGGGCTTTCGTCGTCATGCGACAGCATACGCACACCGGCTTTGTGCGCCGCGCTGGCGAGTCGTGCGATCGAAGGCGGGACTTCGCCGGCTCGAGTCACGATATCAGCGACGAGTGCGTCGAAGGCTTCGCCGGTCAAACCCGTACGTTCCACCATCCGGTTCCGTTTTCGCGGTTTGTCGAGGCTGGCGATCGTCGATTCCATGTGATCGTTGAAGGCGAACAGGTGAATACGGCCTGCGGCGATCCACTTCAGAAGAGTTTCTTCGGCGTCGAGATTATAGGTCTCGTGGCGTAGATGAAATCGCGTATCCGCTGTCAGAATCGGCCGCATCGTTTCGATCGCATCAAGCAGAAGTTGCGCATTCTCGGCGCTGCGTAATCCCGGCTCCCAGGACCATGTGGTTGCATGGAAAACAGTGGTGATGCCATTGCCAATGGCCTGGCGGTCACTTTCGGCGAGCGCGATGTCGATTGCAAAATCGACGCCGGCCCGCGGCATCATCTGTCGCTCGAAGGCGTCGCCGTGAATATCGACGATACCAGGAAGCACCAGCAGATCTCGCGCATCGATCTGACACAGCGCGCGTCTGGGCGGTGCTCCGGTGGCTGCGATCTTGCCGCCCACAATCTGGACCGAGGTGGCCTCGAGCGAGGTGTTGATCAACACGCATCCATTAATGATCTCGATATCATTCATGATGCGGCCCGGCGTCCGGTCATCGTTTCGCCCTCGTAGCGATCCAGAAAATCCTCCACGGCAAGATCACGGAAATCCGGCAAAGCCTTGCGTAGCCGGTCGTGATCCCAATCCCACCACGCGAGCTTTATCAGGCGTTCGGCGACGGGCTCCGGGAACCGGGGGCGAATTGGGCGGGCAGGATTGCCAGCGACAATCGTGTAGGGTGTTACCTCTTTGGTCACGATAGCGCCGGCGGCTATGACCGCGCCTATACCGATACTGCGGCCTGGCAGAATAATCGCGCCGTGACCGATCCAGACATCGTGACCAATCGCGATGTGTTGGTCGCGCCGCCACGCAAAGAAGTCTTCGTCATCTGTCTCGCCAGGAAAATAAGCGCTCGCGCGATAGGTAAAGTGACTCTGCGATGCCCTTTGCATCGGATGGTTGCCAGGGTTGATCCGCGTCATCGCCGCGATCGAGCAGAACTTTCCGATCGTCGTGTAGGTAATCTGGCTGTCGTTGACGACGTAGGAGTAGTCACCCATGGATACTTCAATCAGCGATGTGCGTGCGCCAACTTCGCAGTAAGCGCCTAGTGTGGCTGATGTCAGGCTTGCCGTAGGATCGACATGCGGTGTCAGAGACAGGGATTTTCCAGCCATGGCACTTCCGATTGGCGAGTGAAGGATGCAGCAATTTAGCGCTACGGATGTGAAACGCTACAGAGGTCAGCGATCTCGAACGTCTGTTCTGATCATCTATGACACTCAGATAACGGATTTGCGACAACGGCAGGCAACCGCGGATCGAGGTATCGAAAAGCCGTGTCGTCGCGAAAGCAGTGAATCCCGCCGGTAAAGAAATATCCTTGTCACATATCTGTAGAATACCGGAGTTAGCCAAGCGGTATGCGTCAGGCTGTGGAGACGTTCATGTTGCAAGTAGAAGGTTTGACTTGTCGGTTCGGTGCGAAGACCGCGGTCGATCAGGCAACATTCTCTGTCGAACGCGGCGGGTTTATCGGTGTCATAGGGCGCTCGGGTGCCGGAAAATCGACGCTGCTGCGCAGCATCAATCGCCTCGTCGAACCGAGCGAAGGCCGCGTGATGTTCGAGGGCATCGACGTCACCGCGTTGAAAGGCAACGATCTGCGTCGCTGGCGCGCCCGCTCGGCGATGATCTTTCAGCAGTTCAATCTCGTCGGTCGCCTCGATGTGCTCAGCAACGTACTGATGGGCCGGCTCGCGGAGGTTTCGACCTGGCGCTCTTTGCTTCAGATATGGCCTGACAAAGATAAGGCTATTGCGATTTCCGCGCTTGAACAATTCGACATGATGGCTGTGGCCGCGCAGCGCGCCGACAGCCTTTCTGGTGGTCAGCAACAGCGGGTCGCCATCGCGCGCGCGCTGGTGCAGGAGCCCGACGTCATTCTTGCCGACGAGCCGATCGCCTCGCTCGATCCGCGAAACACTCGCATCGTCATGGATGCGCTGCTGCGGATCAACAAACACTTCGGAATCACCGTGATCTGCAATCTGCATTCGCTTGATCTGGCACGCACTTACTGCGACCGGCTGCTCGGCATGTCGGCGGGCAGGATTGTGTTCGACGGAGTGCCCGCGGCTTTGACCGACCGGATTGCCCGTGAACTTTACGATCTTGAAGCGGGTGAAGTCATGGGGACGTCGCCTGAGCAGGGTATTGATGGTGTGGCTGTGCCGGCGCTCGGCGCCGCCATGGCTTGAGCCGATCAGTTGATTGATACAGGCCAGAGCAACTCTGGCTGACAATGTCGTCATCGTCTGCAAGTTCATCAAACAGAATAGAGGATGTCATGATCACTCGCCGTCTTATCGTTGCTGCCGCCGCGCTGGCGTTCTCGGCCTCCGCCGCATCGTCGCAAGACTGGAAAGCGAAGTATCCCGAACTGGTTTTCGCCAAGGTTCCTGATGAGAATGCGTCGGGCACCAGTGATCGCTGGACGCCGTTTGCCAACTATCTGTCGAAGGAGTTGGGCACCAAGGTTACGCTGCGCATCGCCAACGACTATGCGGCGGTCATCGAAGGTCAGCGCGCCGGCAACATCCACATCGCGATGTACGGACCGGCGTCCTATGCCCGCGCGTTCGTGGTCGGTGCCAAGGTCGAGCCGTTTGCTATTGAGGTCAGCGGCGACGGCACCAAGGGTTATTACTCGGTGCTCTACGTCAAGAATGACTCGAGCTTCAAGGAGATCAAGGATCTCAAGGGCAAGAACCTCTGCCTCGTCGATCCAAATTCCACCTCGGGCAACAACGTGCCGCGTTACTCCATGCACAGGATGGGTATCGATCCGGATACTTTCTTCTCGAAGGTCATCTATTCCGGAAGTCATGAGAATGCGGTGATCGCGGTCGCGCAGGGCACTTGCGACGCTGCGTTCAATTGGTGGAACGATGAGAAAGAATCGAACCTGCTGCGTATGGAGCGCAAGGGCATGGCGAAGGCGGCCGACTTCCGCATCATCCTGAAGTCGGAGCAGATCGTAAACTCGCCGATGGCGTACCTTGCGAACCTGCCGCCCGAATTGAAGGTTGCGATCAAGAAAGCGGTGCTGGAAGTCGCCGAGAAGGACAAGGCCGCGTTCGACAACCTTTATCAGGGCAAGCAGCTGCCGTTCGCCGAGGTCGATCATAAAGCCTACGAGCCGGTCATCGAACTGATCAAATTCGTCGACAGTCTGCGCAAGCAGAAGTCCTGATTGCGATCCATTGAACAGGGGCGGGCTGTGGTGGACACAGCTCCCCCGTCGACTCGAGACCTATGCCTGCAGCAGTCCCAAAACTTCCCGACGATCAGCTCGACGCGCTTGCTGCGGCCTATGCCGGTGCCACTGCCGCCAAGCGCCGGCATGTCTTTATCGGGGGAATACTGCTGGTGCTAGCCGTTGTTCTCGCGGCTTGGTCGAGCGAAGTAAGCATTACCAAGTTCTCCGAGAATGTCTGGCGGTTCCCGGCCTACTTCGCCGGCACCATTCCGAGTATCTCGCTCGCCACCTTCTCGGCCGATGTCGCTGAATGGCTTTGGGGCATCAAGCGCTGGTTACGGCTGCTCGGCGACACCATCCTTATTACCTATCTCGGCACGCTTGCCGGCGCCATCGGCGGCTTCGTGCTTTGCTTTCTGGCATCAGCCAATCTGGTTCGCTCTCCTGCAATCGTGTTTGTCACGCGACGCACGCTGGAATTCTGCCGCACTGTCCCCGAGATCGTCTTTGCACTGATTTTTGTATTGGCTTTCGGGCTCGGACCCCTGCCAGGCGTGCTGGCGATTGCGCTGCACACGACTGGCGCTCTCGGCAAGCTGTTTGCCGAAGTGGTCGAGAATATTGACAACAAGCCGGTCGAAGGCGTGATTGCAAGCGGCGGAAACTGGTTTCAGGTCGTACGCTTCGCAGCGCTTCCACAGGTGCTGTCGAACTTCGTTAGCTACGCGCTCCTGCGTTTCGAGATCAACGTCCGGGGTGCTGCGGTGATGGGCTTCGTCGGCGCTGGCGGCATCGGTCAGGATCTGATCGAGGCTGTGCGCAAGTTCTATTACACGGACGTCAGCGCCATTCTGATGCTGATCGTCATCACTGTGATGGTCATCGATCTTGTGACCGAGCGGGTCCGCCATCGTTTGATCGGCATGGAAAGCGACCGATGACAAGTATGCACACTCCGCTTGCCGTAGATGGCGCTAGTGTCGCATTGCGCTATCCGCAGTACTTTCGGACGAACTGGCGCTTTCGCGCTCAGGTCGGCAGCTTCCTTGCCGTGGCGCTGGCCTTCATCGTTATTGGAATTGTTCAGCTCGAGATTCCATTCGATAGACTGCTCAGCGGCATCTTCAAGCTCGGCGACTTTGGGCGTCTGATGTTACCCCCCGATCCGGGTTCATCGGCGAATGCGGCTCTTTATCTGCGCGCGCTTGGAGAAACGGTGTCAATCGCTTTGCTGGGAACGCTCGGCGGCGCTATCCTTGCGTTTCCGATGTCGCTTCTTGCTGCGCGTAACGTCGTGGCCAACAAGGTCGTTCACTTTCTGAGCCGCCGGAGCCTCGATACAGTTCGCGGCATCGATACCCTGATCTGGGCGCTGATTTGGGTCAGTGTTGTTGGGCTCGGGCCGTTTGCGGGCGTTCTTGCGCTGATCTGCAGCGATTTTGGCAGCTTCGGGAAGCTGTTCTCTGAAGCCATCGAGGCGACAGACAAGCGCGCAGTGGAGGGAGTTCGGGCGGCCGGGGGATCGCATCTGCATGGCGTTCGCTTTGGCCTGTTGCCTCAGGTCGTTCCGGTGCTGGCGAGCCAGGTGCTTTATTACTTCGAATCCAACACACGCTCCGCAACCATCATCGGGATCGTTGGAGCAGGTGGCATCGGACTTCAGCTCGCCGAACAGATTCGTGTACTCGAATGGCAGAAAGTGTCGTTCATCATTCTGCTCATTCTGATTGCGGTGTCAGCCATCGATTGGATTTCAAGCCGCCTGCGCTTTGCCATCATCGGCCGCCGTGCGGTTACGTAGCACTCTCTAGCTGTTCTCGACGAGAAACTCGACGCGCTCCGCCGCGAAACGGGCATGCGTCGTCAGCAGAGGCTTGTCTGATGCATCGACGTCAGTGCTATCGACAATCAGCACGGGCCGTCCAAGTGCAAGGTCGAGCCGGGCAGCATCCGCTGCCTCGACGATCCCGGCACTCACGCGGGTGCTTGCACGTCGATAATCGCGCACATCGAAATGCGCCAGCACCTTTGTCATCGAGCGCACGCGCTCGTAAACCTGTCCTGCATTCGGAAAGCGATCTGCGGGCAACCATGTCGTGCCGACGCAAATCGGTGTGCGATCCGCCAGCCGCAAAGCCACGATCCGGACCAGTGGCGCAGCGGCCTTCAAGCCTAGAAGTTTTGCAAGATGTGGTGTCGCAACATCGTCAGATGCCGATATCAACTGACCGCGCGGCTCGCGACCGCCAGCGCCAACGATTTCCGAGAACCGCGTCCGTGAACGCAACGGGTAGGCCAGGCGTGCCGTCTCAACATAGGTGCCGCTGCCGCGCTCAGCGCGGACGAGGCCGCGTTCAGCAAGAGTTGCCAGTGCGCGGCGCACCGTATGACGGTTGACGCGATAGATTTCGGCAATTTCATTCTCGCCTGGCAGTTTCTCTCCATGAGAGAAAGTCCCGCTAGCAATGCTGCGCTCGATGCCGTCGGCGACTTGTCGCCACAATGCAACGCCTGAGCCTGCATTCGCCGTGCTCATTTTCACCGCCACCTTATGGATTCTGCGTGTGTCATCAAATATTCATTGGCCGACCGCCGCCCAGTTGTCTAGTATCATATACAACTTAGTTTTGGCAACAATGCGGTTACGCGATGATTGCGAGCGAGACGAGTCATAGACAGCTAGCGATGGCAACGCTGGCGCATGCGCCGGAGAATGAGATCGCCGATCTATTGTCAGGTATCGATCTGCCGGAGGTCGAGCATCTGCGTGAGCCGGAACAAGGTCTTGTGATGGTCCGCGGCCGGATCGGTGGCGATGGTCGGCTGTTCAATTTCGGCGAAGCGACGATCTCCCGCGCTGCCGTCAAGCTGGAAAGCGGAGAGGTGGGCTTCGGCTACACGCTCGGCCGCAGCCGTAAAAAAGCGCGTCTCATCGCGCTGTGTGACGCATTGATCCAGTCCGATATTTATCGCGAGGCATTGGAGATCAAGGTTCTCGCGCCGTTACGTCGCCGGATCGATGCGACACGCCGCCAGCGCGCGGCAGAAACGGCGGCCACCCGCGTCGACTTCTACACGCTTGTGCGCGGGGAGGGCTGAGCGATGTTTGCCGAACATCTGTCGTCTCAATTCGATGACAAGGTTCTATCAGCGCAATCGAGTTTTCGCGCGATTATGGATGCGACGGCGCGGCCGGGCCGCATCCACCGTATCGCTCCAACCGCCGAGGCGCCGGCACCGATGATGCGCGCGACGGCGGCTCTGGCACAGGCATTGTTCGACCACGACACGCCGATCTGGCTGGATGCCACAATGCGCGGTAATGGCGATGCCGGGCGATGGTTGCGATTTCATACCGGTGCTCCACTCACCAGTGACGCCGGGCAAGCCGAGTTCGCGCTGATCGGCGACGTCGCGGCGTTGCCTGCGCTTGAGACGTTTGCTTTGGGCAGTAGTGAATATCCGGATCGCTCGACCGCGCTCGTTGTGCAGATTCGATCCTTCAACGATGGTCCTGCGTTCGAACTGAAGGGGCCGGGCATCGATGGATCGATCGTCGCGCAAGCTGATGCCGGGCTCAGCGATCTTTTCGAGCAGCTCGCCGCCAACGCGCGGACGTTTCCGCGTGGCATCGATGTCGTGCTTGTTGCGGATGACGCAATACTCGCAATTCCGCGCTCGACACGGCTGCGCGCAATGGAGGGTTGACCATGTATGTGGCCGTCAAGGGTGGAGAGCGGGCGATCGAGAATGCGCATCGCATGCTGACGCATGAGCGCCGCGGCGATCGCGACATACCGGAACTGTCGCTTGATCAGATTTCCGGCCAGCTAAGCCTTGGCGTTGATCGCGTGATGGTCGAAGGATCGCTGTATGATCGTAACCTGGCCGCGCTTGCGATCAAGCAGGCACGTGGCGACCTCATCGAAGCGATTTTTCTGGTGCGGGCATTTCGCGCCACGCTGCCGCGCTTCGGTGCGAGCGAGCCGGTCGATACTTCTGTCATGCAGGTGCGGCGGCGCGTGTCCTCGACGTTCAAGGAGATTCCCGGCGGCCAGATTCTCGGACCGACGTTCGACTACACGCACCGGCTGCTTGATCCGCAACTCGCCGAAATATCCGATCCCGATGCACTGGAAACCGCTGAGCCGCTGGCGGGGGTGACGCCTCGGGTCACGGATATACTCGGCCGCGACGGCTTGATCGAGCCGTCGCCGCAGACCGAGCCCGGTGCCAGTGTCGGCGACATCACGCGCGATCCTCTGGATTTTCCGGCCGATCGCGATCTGCGCCTGCAAAATCTTTCGCGTGCCGACGAAGGGTTTTTGCTGGCGCTCGGTTACTCGACGCAACGCGGTTATGGCCGCAATCACCCGTTTGCCGGAGAAATCCGCTTCGGCGACGTTGATGTCGAGTTCATGGCCGAGGATGCCGGATTTGTCGTGCCACTCGGCGCGATCGCGCTGACCGAATGTCAGATGGTCAATCAGTTCAAGGGCTCTGCGACGGAAGCCCCGTGCTTCACGCGCGGGTATGGTCTCGCCTTCGGGCAGAGCGAGCGCAAGGCGATGTCGATGGCGCTGGTCGATCGCGCGCTGCGAGCCCGTGAACTGGGAGAAGAAGCGATTGCGCCGGCACAGGACGAGGAGTTCGTGATGTCGCACTCCGACAATGTGCAGGCGACCGGTTTCGTCGAACATCTCAAGTTGCCGCATTATGTCGACTTTCAATCCGAGCTCGGCCTGTTGCGCAAGCTGCGCGCTGAATTTGCCGAGTTGACCACGGCCGACAAGCAGATACAGGAGGCCGCGGAATGACCGCGCCAGTCTACAACTTCGCCTATCTCGACGAGCAGACCAAGCGGATGATCCGCCGCGCCATCCTGAAAGCCATCGCGATTCCGGGCTATCAGGTACCGTTTGCCTCGCGGGAAATGCCGATGCCCTATGGCTGGGGCACTGGCGGCGTGCAGGTCACGGCCGCGATCCTCGGGCCAACCGATACGCTTAAGGTGATCGACCAGGGTTCGGACGACACCACCAACGCGATTTCGATCCGAAAATTCTTTGCAAAGACCGCAGGCGTCTCAACCACCACCAGTACGGCTGACGCTACCGTGATCCAGACCCGCCACCGCATTCCGGAAGCCGCGTTGAGTGAAGGTCAGGTGCTGGTTTATCAGGTGCCGATCCCCGAGCCGCTGCGCTTTCTCGAACCACGTGAGACCGAGACGCGGCGGATGCACGCGCTCAGCGAATACGGGCTGATGCATGTGAAGCTGTACGAGGACATCGCCCGCTTCGGACACATCGCAACTTCTTACGCATATCCCGTCAAGGTCAATGGGCGCTACGTGATGGACCCGTCGCCGACGCCAAAATTCGACAATCCGAAGATGGATAACTGTGCGGCGTTGCAATTGTTCGGCGCCGGCCGCGAGAAGCGCATCTACGCGATCCCGCCTTACACGACCGTGGTCTCGCTGGATTTCGAGGATCATCCGTTCGCGCGCTACCGCCACGAAGCGCCTTGCGCCTTGTGTGGCGCGGACGATTCGTATCTAGACGAAATCGTTACCGACGATCGTGGCGGCCGCATGTTCGTCTGTTCCGACACCGACTATTGTGAGACACGCCAGGCATCCGGCCATCGTGGCAGCGAGCGCGCAGCGCCTCACAAGAAGGATCATGCGCATGGCTGAGCAAATGATGCACGACGGCGCGGCACCCCTAATGATCGCGGAAGGACTTGGAAAGACATACGGCAGACTTGTGGCGTGCCGCGACATCTCCTTCAATCTGTACTCCGGCGAGGTTCTTGCCATTGTGGGCGAGTCCGGCTCGGGCAAGTCCACGCTGCTGCAAATGCTCTCGGCGCAGCTGACACCGAGTGCGGGCCGCGTCAGCTATCGAATGCGCGACGGCGTCACGCGCGATCTCGCCAGTCTTGGCGAAGCCGAGCGGCGCTTCCTGTTCCGAACCGACTGGGGCTACGTCCATCAGGATCCGGCTATGGGCCTGCGCATGGCGGTGTCCGCCGGCGCCAATGTCGGCGAACGTTTGATGGCGGTGGGCTGGAATCACTATGGCCGCATTAGGGATACCGCCACCTCGTGGCTCGAGCGGGTCGAAATCGACACGAGCCGGATTGATGACGCGCCCCGCACTTATTCGGGCGGTATGAGGCAGCGCCTCCAGATCGCCCGTAACCTTGTCACCGAACCTAGGCTGGTTTTCATGGACGAGCCGACAGGTGGCCTCGACGTCTCCGTGCAAGCGCGTTTGCTGGACCTGATGCGAAGTCTCGTCAGTGAACTCGGGCTTGCCGCGATCGTGGTCACGCACGATCTTGCCGTGGCGCGGCTGCTGTCGCACCGGATCATGGTAATGAAAGGCGGTCAGGTCATCGAAGCCGGACTGACCGATCAGGTTCTCGACGATCCGCATGAGGGATACACCCAGCTTCTCGTTTCCTCGGTTCTGCCCGGATGAGCCAGCCATGCCCGCAATGATCGAACTCACCGACGCCTGCAAGACCTTTACGATGCACCTGCAGGGTGGAATCCGCCTGCCAGTAGTGCGAGGCGTCTCGCTCGCGGTCATGCCGGGCGAATGCGTCGTATTGTCTGGCCCTTCCGGCGCCGGGAAGTCTTCGGTCCTGAAGATGATCTTCGGCAACTATCGCTGCGATGAAGGACGTATCTTCATTCACCATCAAGACGCGACGATTGATCTCGCACGAGCCGAGCCGCGTCAAATTCTATCCGTGCGTCGCCACACGATCGGGTACGTGAGTCAATTTCTTCGTGCAGTCCCGCGCGTGCCCGCGATCGATGTCGTGGCCGAACCGCTGTTTGTTGCCGGTGCTGCCCGCGAAGAGGGGCGTTCGCGCGCTGGATCGCTGTTGCGCCGCCTCAACATTCCTGAACGATTATGGTCGCTGCCGCCTTCCACCTTCTCGGGCGGCGAGCAGCAGCGCGTCAACATTGCTCGCGGATTTCTGCCGGATTTGCCGATTCTGCTGCTGGATGAGCCTACGGCCTCGCTCGATGCAGCCAATCGCGCCGTTGTGGTTGACCTTATTACGGAAAAGAAGAGGGCCGGTGTCGCCATGCTCGCGATCGTTCACGACGACGAGGTGCGTGAGGCCATCGCAGACCGTATAGTGGACGTCACCGCATTTGCTGCTGCCGCTTAAGGACAATGGTTCCAATGTCGCACCAAAATGAAACCGTTCTCGCCAACGCCCGGCTTGTATTGGCCGATCGCGTTATCGAAGCCGGCTGGGTCGCGCTCGTCGGCGGTCGTATCGCCGAGTTCGGGGAGGGCCGCTCCCCTCAGGGCGCGGTCGATTGCGGAGGCGATCTCGTGATGCCTGGCCTGGTTGAATTGCATACCGATCATCTTGAGGCGCATTTCGTGCCACGGCCAAAAGTTATGTGGGATCCGATCGCGGCGGTGGTCTCGTATGACGGGCAGCTTGCCACATCGGGCATTACGACCGTGCTGGATTCGCTGCGCGTCTGGCGGGAGAAGGGAGCCGAAGAAGCCGATGGCCATGCCGTTCTGCTGGCGAACGCCATCGCCTCGGCATGCGCCGCGAACTTGCTGCGCGCCGATCACTTCCTGCATCTGCGCTGCGAAATTCCGATGCCGAGCGTCGTCGAGGAGGCTAAGGAACTGATCAGCCGGCCTAACGTGCGGCTGATGTCGCTGATGGACCATACGCCCGGCCAGCGCCAGTTTCGCGACGAGGTCAAGCTGCGCGACTATTATCGCGGCAAGGGCGGCGGCAAGACCGACGCCGAGCTCGATGCGTTGTTTGCCCAGCGCTTCGCTTACCAGGAAGCCCATGCCGCGACCAACATGCGCGAGATCGTGGCGTTGGCGCAGGGCCATGGCATTCCGCTCGCGAGTCACGACGACACGACGGCTGAGAACGTATCGGATGCCGTGCGCGATGGCGTCGCGGTTGCCGAGTTTCCGACGACGCTCGAGGCGGCGCGCGGGCTCAATGAGGCCGGCATCGAGGTTCTGATGGGTGCGCCGAACGTCGTTCGCGGCGGATCACACTCGGGCAACATTGCGGCGGTCGATCTCGCTCGCGAGGGTCTGCTGCAAATCCTGTCCTCGGACTATATCCCGTCCAGCCTCCTGATGGGCGCGTTGCAACTTCCGCAGCGCGTACCGGGGATCGATCTCGCGCAAGCGGTACGGACGGTGACGAAGGCGCCGGCCGAAGCCGTTGGCCTACTGGATCGTGGCGAGATCGCGCCAGGCAAGCGGGCAGACCTCATCCGCGTCCATGTCGCGCATGACGTACCGGCCGTGCGCAGCGTCTGGCGCGAGGGACATCGCGTGGCGTGAGCGAGGTATCGACCAGCAGCGCACAGAACGAAGGCCGTATCGGTCCTGGCCGCCTGATGCTTGTGGTCGGGCCGAGCGGCGCCGGAAAAGATACCTTGATCGCGCTCGCAAAGGAGCAATGCCAGGACCTTGATGACATCGTATTCGTGCGCCGCGTGGTGACGCGCGAAGCGTCGGTGTTCGAGAATAACGAACAACTCAGCATGGACGATTTCCACGCCGCTCGGGCGCGAGGCGACTTCGCCTTGCACTGGGAGGCTCATGGACAGTGTTATGGGCTGCCACGATCCATCGACGATGCGATCCGCCACGATCGCACCATCGTTGCCAACGTTTCACGTTCGGTCATCGCGACTGCGCGGGCCGCTTACGCCGATGTCCTCGTCGTGGCGATCACGGCGCCCGCCGAAGTTCTTGCGCAGCGTCTTGCTCAACGCGCCCGCTCGAGTGATGGCGCGATTTCAGAGCGACTCAACCGTGCGGCCGATAACGTCGATGCGATGCCGGATCGCTCGATCGAGAATGTCGGCGACGCGGCTCTTCACGCAGCCGAGTTTGTCCGTATCATTCGCGGCCGGGATTGAGGGAGGCGCAATGCCGATCGTTCAAACAGTCGAGGAACTGGAGAGCATCTATGGCCTTCCGAACGACGCCTCCACGGTGAAGGTTGCCGGTCGCATCATCCCGCAATACCGGGAGCTGATCGAAGCCTCGCCTTTTGTAGCGCTGGCGACCCGTGGCCCGGAAGGTCTGGATTGCTCGCCGCGTGGTGATCGCGCCGGTTTCGTGCGCATTCACGACGAAACGACGCTCATGATGCCGGATCGGCGCGGTAACAACAGGATCGACTCGCTCCGGAACATCGTCCGCGACCCAGGTATAGCGCTTCTGTTCCTGATCCCCGGCTCGGGCACGACTTTGCGCGTCAACGGCCGCGCGAAGCTCTCGATCGACCCTCAGCTACTGGCGTCGTTCGCGGTTGAAGGGAAAGCGCCCCGATCGGTGATCGTCATGATGATCGAAGATATCTATTTTCAGTGTGCGCGTGCAATCGTTCGCTCTGATCTCTGGAACCCCGCGAAGCACGTCGACCCGCACACGCTGCCGACCCCCGGTAAAATTCTGGCTGCAATGAGTGAAGATCGAGTTGGCGGCGACGCCTATGATCGTGCGTGGCCCGAGCGGGCGCGCCAGACCATGTGGTGATTCCGCCTTTAGGAGGCATCAAGCGGCTCGGCGGCGCGCCTTCGTCTTTGTTGCGCTCGCAGGTCCCTTTGCCGAGGCCACTCGGGCTCCCGGACCGGGATGGGTGTGAACTTCCTTGGCGGAAAGCGTTTCGCCGCATTCTGAGCACACCATGACCGGATCGAAGTTCTTTCCGCATTTGCGGTGCTGATGCAACAACGGTCGTCCACGTTCGTCGACCATGTGCGTGTCACCCCAATGAACGATCGCCATCATGATCGGATAAAGATCGAGTCCCTTCTGGGTGAGGATATATTCATGCCGCTTGGGCGAATCCTGATAGGGAATGCGGCGCAAAACGCCAAGCCGGACCAGTTTTTTCAGCCGCTCGGCAAGCAAATGGCGCGTGATGCCGAGGGCAGACTGAAATCCCTCGAAACGGCGCGTCCGCAGAAAGCATTCACGCAGGATTAGCAGAGTCCAGCGGTCACCAATCACGCCGATCGTTCGGGCCATCGAGCATGGCTCTTCCTCCAGCTCATCCCATCTCATTCACGTTCTCCAGTCATCATGCGCGTCGCTTCGTCCGAATCGTTCAAAAATCTTCGATCATCCAATCATTCTAGATTGGCACTCAATTTCGAACAATCCTCTATATGTATGGCTATTCTGGCAGATTTTGCACCATTTTACAGTTCGATTTTAGAACCATAAGATCAACATCAAGCCAGCTCGGCCAACTCATCGCCGCGTGCATTCGCAGAACTGCTCTTTTGAAGCAACTGCCATCGTTGGACTTTCCGGGTTTAAGCGGTAAACGCTTTGAAATTGACGCTCTGATCGAAGGCATCTTGAGGCGATCGGAAACGCCTCCCGACTCGCTCTGCGCGGCACCGCAGCATCTGAAATTTGTGCACTGTCTCCAGTGCAAGCCGCAGGGCCGGGGCCGCCGGCTTGGGGCTGTCCAAGGTGTCTGAAAAGCCTGATAAACCTTACCTTGTTGACAGTTCGTTTTTAGAACTATAAGAGTGGCTGGAGCATGGGTTCGCCCGACCGGCGAGCCAGAACAGCAACGCGCTCTCCGGGAGAAGCTGATATGTCCCTGAAGGTAGAGTTTCTATTCGATTTCGGCAGCCCGAATGCGTATCTCGCGGAGTTGGCCATGCCGGCAATCGAGCAACTTACCGGCGTGAAATTCGAGTATGTCCCGGTGCTGCTTGGCGGCATTTTCAAGGGGACAGGCAACATGTCGCCATTCGACTCGCTTCGCGGCATCAAGAACAAACCGGAATACCAGGCACTGGAAACCGAGCGCTTCATTCGCCGGCATAAGGCAACGAAATTCCGCCCAAACCCATTCTTTCCGGTCAATACCCTGATGCTGATGCGCGGCGCCGTCGCCGCACAACTCGAGGGAGTCTTCAAACCCTATTTCCGCGCCGCCTATCATCATATGTGGGAAGAGCCGAAGAAGATGGACGACCTCGACATCTTCCGTAACGCTTTCATCTCATCTGGGATCGATATCGACAAGTTGATCGCGCGTGCACAGCAGGATGACGTCAAGAAGAAGCTGATCGACTTTACCAACGACGCGGTCAGCCGGGGAGCATTCGGCTCTCCGACCTTCTTCGTCGGAAAAGAAATGTTTTTCGGCAAGGATCAGCTTCGCGACGTCGAGGATTCGATCGTCGAACAGACCCGGCAGCCTGTCACCAAGACGGCCTAGAGTCGGAAACCCGTTACGGATCAAGCCGGCGCGACGAACCCAAGCTCGTCGTGAGTCCAAAAATCATATGGAGAATCCCATGCCCGGCCCGCTTGACGGCGTTCGTGTCCTCGATTTGACGGGCGTGATGTCGGGGCCGTTCGCGACCATGTTTCTGGCGGACCAGGGCGCTGATGTGTTGAAGATCGAGCCGATCGGTGGCGATATCACTCGCCGCAACCGTGCGACCATCGACAAAGACGGCGAGTTCTCCGCATTGTTCATCTCTTCGAACCGCCACAGCGCGCATCAACAAGATGGCGCAATACATTGGTCAGCACACCACAGCCCAATGGCTGGAGCGGCTGGCCGCCGCCGACGTACCTTGTGCGCCAATCCTGCGACGAAGCGAAATCATTCACAATGAGCAGGTGATTGCGCGCGGTATCATTGCGGAATTCGATCAGCCGATGGTCGGGCGGGTCCGCCAGCCGAAGCCCGCCGCGCGATTCGAGCGAAACGAAGCTGTTATCGGCGGGCCGGCGCCGCGCGTCGGTGAGCATTCGCGCGAGGTCTTGCGCGAACTGGGCTACGACGACAGCATCATCGACAGGATGGTCGCTGAACGTGCCGTTCGCGTGGCTGTCTAGGCTGAAGCCTTTCCGCACAAACGCCGGATCTAGACTTTCGCCGGTGCGGGAGTGATCGGCGCCAAAGGGATATTCGCAGCGACGGCGCGCTGATAGGCCTCCCGCTTCTGGATGTTTTTGAGATAAGGGTGCGCGTTGTCACAGATGCCGACGCCGTAGGTGATGGCCCAATCAAGGCATGTCGTGAGCAGAATATCGGCGCTGGTGAACCGATTACCCAGTAGAAACTGCCGGCCGTCCGCGAGCGCGACCTCTACATGTCGAAGCTGCTGCCGGAAATATTCGCCGGCCTTGGTGACGACCTCGGGCGCAACTCCATAGATATGGCCGAGCCCATCCGCGCGATGGCGGCGCATGACGTAGAGGCTCGTAGAATCGAGTTCAGCCACGATAAAGAAGCACCATTCGAGCCACGCGGCGAATTCGCGCTGGGTTTCTGGAATCAACGAACGATCGGGTGTCGAATAGGCTCGCGACAGATATGCAACGATCGCGGCGCTTTCGCCGATACAAAATTCGCCGTCCTGCAGCAGCGGAATCTTCTGACGGGGATTGAGCTTGGTGTACTCGGTCGTCTTCGTTTCGCCTGTTCGAGGTCCGATTGGTTTGACCTTGTAGGACAAGCCAAGTTCATGCATGGCCCAATGCGGACGAATGGTGCGGCTCGTTCCAACTCCCCACAAGGTGAGGTCCGGCGTCGCGTCCATGTCACCAGGTCTCCACGGAGGGACGAAGGTCGAGTTCGTGGGTCCAGCCGTCCCGGCTCTGCCGATGGGCAAACCAATAGGCCTCGGCAATAGAAGACGTTTTGGTCAGACTGTCAGGGGCAATCTCGCTTGCCTCGATCCCTTTGGCTGCTTTCATTCGCCGGTGAATAGCTTCGCTGTCCACGCCGGCGTCGATGATAAGATGAACGACGTGGATGTTCTTGGGTCCAAGTTCGCGGGCCATCGCTTGCGCCACGGCACGAAGTCCAAACTTTGCCGATGAAAATGCTGCAAAGCCTTTGCCGCCGCGGATACTCGCAGTCGCGCCGGTAAAGAAGATGGTCCCTCGTCCACGCGGCTGCATGACTCGGGCGGCCTCGCGTCCAACCAGAAATCCGGCGTAGCAGGCCAGTTCCCAGGCCTTGAAGAAGAGTTTCTCTGTCGTCTCCACCAGGGGCTTGTTGACATTCGATCCGGCATTGAAAAGGCAGACCTCGATTGGCCCGACGTTCTTTTCGACCTCGACAAAGAGTTTCTGGACCTCCTCTTCCTGGCGAGCATCGATGCTAAACGCATGAATGCGAAACCCTGAAGCAGTGAGCTCATCGACCAGTCCCTGGGATTTGGTCGCGTCGCGCCGGCAGATACAAATCGTATAGCCGCCTTGAGCAAAACGCCGGGCCACGGCCGCGCCGATGGCATCGCCAGCGCCGACGAGTATTGCTACGCTGCGACTTTCCGCCATTCTTGTTTCTCCCATATAGTTCTTATTTGATACTTACGATTAGCCACTATTGCCGGTCTTGTAAACGAGCAATTCAAGCCTCGGATGGGACAGTCTAACTGCCTCTTTGGCACGATCGATTGGAGTGTGGAAATAGCAATTGACGAGTTCTAAAAAAGAACGTTAAGTCGCAATCCATGTGCATGGCCGAAGCCGGGCGTTCGGGAGGGTAGCAGTGGCTGGGTTATCAGCGCCGATCAATATCGATGAGATTGCTACCGGGCTGTCGCGCCGCATCCATGAAGTCATGGCGGGACATGTCGCTAATGTTCCAGACCAGATTGCCTTGGTCGAAGACGGCGCTTCATGGAGTTATCGTGACCTGGACAGGCGGGTCACCGAGATCGCCGCCGTCCTCTCTTCGCTCGGCGTGAGGGCGGGCGACCGGATGATCATCGTCAGTGAGAACGGCATTGCGCTGGCCGGGCTGTTGCTCGCCACCAGCAGGCTAGACGCCTGGGCGATCGTTGCCAACCCGCGATTGTCGGCGCGCGAGCTGGATCAGATACGCGATCACAGCGGCGCCCGACGCATGTTCTTCAGTGCAAGCCTCTCGAAGGAAGCCGCGGCCCATGCCTCGCGCCTTGGAGCTGAGATTCGCCATCTAGGCCCGCTGCGTGACATCGGCGTCGGTCCGCTGAACGAAAATGCGATCGCGGAACCGGTGGAGTCCGACCCTGCAAAGCAAGTCGCGGTGTTGATCTACACCTCGGGAACGACGGGAACGCCGAAGGGAGTGATGCTCTCCCACGACAACCTGCTGATCAGCGCAAAGACCACGGCGCTCATCCGCAAGATGGATCGGGACGACAAGATCTATCTGGTGTTGCCGATCTCGCATATTGTCGGCGTCTCGCTCCTGATCATGACGTTGATGGTCGGCGGTACGGCGCGGATGGTGAGCAAGTACGATCCCGCCGCAGCCGCAAAGGCGATTGCCGACGAGGGTGTTACTATCCTCAATGGCGTGCCCGCAACTTATCAACGCTTGCTGGAATACAAGAGCATATCGGGAGTTCAACAACTCGCTCGTGGCTCGTTGCGTTTGATCGCGGTGGCCGGCGCGCCGCTCGATCTCAATTTGAAATCGCGCGTAGAGAAGGAGTTTGGTCTGCCGCTCCTTAACGGCTACGGGATCACGGAATGCTCGCCAGGCATATCGGGTGTGCGATTCGATGCTCCGCGTTCCGATCAGGCCGTTGGTACGCTGTTGCCGGGGGTAGAGGGCCGAATCCGGACAATCGACGGCATACCGACATCGAAGGGTGACGTCGGGGAGCTTCACGTGCGCGGGCGCAACGTGATGCTTGGCTACTATCGCGCGCCTGAATTGACGGCCAAAGTGATCGACAGCGAAGGCTGGTTCAATACCGGTGATCTAGCCCGCTTCGACGGCGATTGCCTGTATATCGTCGGCCGCACCAAGGAAATGATCATCCGCTCGGGCTTCAACGTCTATCCCGCGGAGGTCGAAGCGGTCCTCAGTTCACACAAGGACGTGGTGCAGTCCGCCGTGGTCGGTCGTGCTGCCGATGGAAATGAAGAGATCGTCGGCTTTGTGCAACTGCTGCCGGGATCGCTGATGACGCCGGCCGATCTGATGAATTTTATCGGGCCCCAGCTTACCTCCTACAAGCGGCCGTCCGAAATTATCGTCCTCGATGCGTTGCCGGCTACGTCAACCGGCAAGATACTCAAGCATAAGCTCGCGGAGTCGCTACGCGGCGAGGCGCTTCCGGCGCAAACTGCCCCAATTCGTTGACAACAGAATTAACTGATCGGGAGAAGACCCTTGCAGAAGAGAAACGCGACCGTGGCCGTAATTGGCGCCGGTGACTATATTGGCGGCGAGATTGCAAAGAAGTTTGCTTCCGAAGGCTTCACGGTGTTTGCCGGGCGTCGCAACGGCGCCAAGCTCGAGCCACTTGTCAAGGAGGTCGAGAAGGCCGGCGGTGAAATTCATGCACGCTCGCTTGACGCCCGCAAGGAAGACGAGATCGTCTCCTTCCTCGGCGATGCCGACAAGCATGCGCCGCTCGAGGTTTGTATCTTCAACATTGGCGCCAACGTCAATTTTCCAATTTTGGACACCACCGAGCGCGTGTTCCGCAAGGTTTGGGAAATGGCCTGCTACTCAGGTTTTCTCGCCGGCCGCGAAGCCGCACGGCTGATGCTGCCGCGCGGACGCGGCAATATCTTCTTCACGGGTGCGACGGCGAGTCTGCGTGGGGGTACGGGTTATGCTGCCTTTGCCAGCGCCAAGTTCGGTTTGCGGGCTGTCGCCCAAGCGGCCGCGCGCGAATTAGGACCCAAGAATATCCACGTCGCGCATCTCATCATTGACTCCGGCGTCGACACGGAATGGGTGCGTCAGCGCCGGATCGAGGCGCATGGCCCGAATGCGCTGGACAACCCCGATCTGCTGATGCCGCCATCCTCGGTCGCAGAGTCCTATTGGCAGCTATATCAGCAACCCCGCAGCGCTTGGACTTTCGAATTGGAGATTCGCCCGTTCGGCGAGAAGTGGTAGCGGGAGTTTCTCACGGTGGAACTCAATCTTCCCGCGAGGACGCTGCGTTCCGTGACGAGGTGCGGGCCTTCATCGCAGAAAACTATCCTGCGGAAATGCGGGTCCCGAGCTGCTGATCAGAGTTAGGCTTACGGGATTTCTGAACGCAGACAGCAAGGACGCTTTGAAGGTTGCGTGAACCCGCGGCAGAACTGGCGCCGAACCGAAACGAGAACTGATAAGGAAGCCTGAGCGACCTTATCAGTTGACGATTGGAGAGACCGTCGGTGGTCGCGACAGTTGCTAGCCGTCGCTACGGCCGCGGATGACATCACCAAACGGCTCCCACCTGGTGCCCTTGAAGCGCATCATTTGCATGTCTTCAAGCGGAGAGAAGTCGGTCTCTCCCGTGTTGACGACGATACCTGGGATGAGAACGTCCGATTCGAACTTCTTGATATTCGCAGCCTGCTTCATAACGTTCTCGCGTGTGAGGTCATCGCCGCACTGTTTGATGACCTGCGCCATCAGTTGCGCGCCCATGTAACCGTGAACCATCAGGCTATCCGCCTTGTTGGCCTCCGGCATGTATTTCGCGAGGAACGATGTGTAGGCCTTCATGCCACGGTCGTTGTCCCATTGCGGATCCGATGCATCCTTGATGAAGGTGCCTGACAGTACGCCCTGAGCATTCTCGGTGCCTGCTGGCACGATCACCGTTCCAACCGACGAGGCGACGTTGGGAATGAAATGCAACGGCTTCCAGTTCAGCTCAGCGATTTTCTTGATGCTCTGTGCGACAAATTTCGGCGTGCCAAAGCTGAACATCACATCGGCACCGGAATGCCGGAGCCGTGCGATTTGCGAATCGATTGTCGGGTCAGCGACTTCGTAAGGCGAATCCGCCACGATCATCGAAGCCTTCGCTCCGAGGCCTGCTTTCAGGCCATTCAGCAGCTCTTTTCCGAAGTCATCATTCTGATAGAGAATGGCGATCTTCGCATCGGGCTTCTCGCGAAGGACGTAAGCAGCATAGATGCTGCCCTCGGTCTGATAGCTGGTGCCCAACAGCATGGTCCATGGGAAGCTCTTTGGATCGCTCCATTTTGCCGAGTACGACGCCGGGAATAGCTGTGGTACTTTCTTGGAGTTCATATACTTCTGAATTGCTGAGTTCGATGGCGTGCCCATCGGGCTGAAGATCAGCAGGACTTCATCGCTCTCGACCAGCTTGCGTGCCTGTTCGACCGCCTTCGGCGGGCTGTAGCCATCGTCATAACTGATGAATTCGATCTTTCGGCCGTTGATGCCGCCTTCGTCATTGATCTTTTTGAAGTAAGCGGCCTGCGTCTTTCCGATGACGCTATAGGCGGACGCGGGTCCGCTGTAAGGCATGATGTTCCCGATCCTGATCGTCGTGTCGGACGCTCCCGGATCATACTTCTTCTGGGCGTATGCCGGCGCGCCTGCAACAATGCCAAGCATCAGACTTACAAAAAGCGATTGAATGTTCTTCATCGAACCCTCCCTCTGATTTTTTTTATACCGATAGATGTCATGACCCATGGAATGCCGGAACGCTGCTTCCAATGGGTCTTTCCATCTCAAACATCCTGTCCTGCGTAACTTTGACGTAGTCGCCGCCGCGGCCCGCTCGCAGAATCGGGTTGGGCAGGGCGGTCTGATAGACGCCGTCCTTAATGAGCGTCTTATCGATGTGAACCGCGATGACTTCGCCGAGTATCAGCCATCCGGGGACCGGTTCCCCTTGATGGGTTTTGAACTGGACCACATCGGTGACCTTGCATTCCATTGCGGCCCGGCTTTCCGCAACGCGCGGCACGCTTACAAAGCTGCTTGGTGCTTTCGTAAGTCCGGCGAACTCAAACTCATCAACGCCGCGTGCGAGTGGCGATGATGTTGCATTCATCCTGTCTCCGAGATCGTCGCTTACGAGATTCCAGACGAACTCGCCGGTTTCAGACACGTTTTGAACCGTGTCCTTCCAGGAGATGGATGCGAAGCCGAGTATCGGTGGATCGTAGTTGAATGCATTGAAGAAGCTATACGGTGCAAGATTGATCTCGCCTTTCGGCGTTCTGGACGAAATCCAGCCGATCGGCCGTGGACCAATAATTGCGTTGAACGGATTGTGCCGGAGCCCGTGCCCCTTCGCAGGCTCGTAGACATGCATGTCGTGCAAATCCATCCCTACGCTTCTCCGGCGTTGAGGCGGGCTAACGTGCTGGCTGAAAGGCCGATCTGCATTCCGGAATCTGCAGCGCCCGGAACCAGCAAGATATGACCACGGCCGAGGTTGCACATCTGATTTCCCACTGACCCTCCGTGCTTCGTTGGCATTTTGTGTATTTGGCCTTCCGCTGCAAACGTCGAAGTGTGCCAAATGACATGTCAAAGAATGCCAACAGGCGGCCTATCTTCGCGTGATGGTTTGCGGCGTGTGGCGATAACGGCGCGGCTCAGGCCGGTAGGTCAACTGGATTGGGGCGGCGGTAGTGCGTGGGCGAATGACCGGTCCATTTTCGGAATGCCTTGCGGAAGCTGGTGGCGTCCGAGAAACCGACTCGTTCGGCCACTTCGTCGATCATGAGATGTGTATTCTCCAAAAATTCAGTTGCGATCGAGCGGCGCATGTTGTCCAGGACGGACTGATAGGAAACGCCTTCCTGCGCCAGCCGGCGATGCAGCGTGCGCAGGGAGACACCGAGTTCTTCCGCGATCTCCTCGGCAGGGGGAAAGCGTCTGGGGCTGTTCAGACACGCGGTTCGGATGCGCCGCACAAGGTCGGTTTCGCCCGGCCGCTCGGCCATGACGACGTCGCAGAATTGCTGGCAAACCTGGGCCGTGATCGGATTGGCGTTGGGGCAGCGCCGATCGAGTACGTCAGCCGGAAAGTGCCATTCCATGGAGCCAGCGTCGAACTCGATCGGGCAATTGAACATTCGCTCGTAGTTTCGCCAGTGAACCGGGGCGGGAAACGGAAACAACATGCGGGCCGACGGAAATGGCGCTTCCAGAACGCGACTGAACAAAGCGGTCATCGAACTGCGCCAGAACTCAGCGACGAACGGAAGCAAATGACCGAGGGACTGTGTGCCATGACTTTTCAGAATCGCAGTCTCGTTCTCCACGTGGAAGCTGATCTGCAGCACCGTCGATCCCGCCATCGTGATGTGTTCAACGGAGAACTTGAGCCCTTCGCCGAACGTTGAACTGCTGACCATTGCATAGCCATAGATGCCGTAGTCGCTGATGCGCTGTCGCGCGCCTGCGAGCAGCCCGATGTCCGATCGCTTTGCGAGTGATACCGCATTTCGATAGATCGCCAGACGTTGTCGTCGCGAAATGCGAGCATGCTGATCTTCAAGCTGGGAAGGTTGCACACCGGTGCGTGCGAACAGGTCCTTCACGGAAACGCCCTGTGCAGCCAGTTCTGCCGCCAGCGCAGCGAGACCGAGCATGCTTTGCGTAGGTGCGTCGATATCGTCCGATAACGGACTCAAAATATTCCATGCCGGCATCGTTTCCTCCGAACGCGGCGTTTATTTTTCTTTGATATTGGCACGTTTCGACCTCTTAAGTCACTGCATGGTGCGCTGCATTGTAGCCGGTTGGCAGTTTCGGACTTGAATATTGGCACTCTTTGACGTTGCCGGTGTCCGGTGAGAACGACAAGTTCTCGCGGTCAGGTTGCGCAGTCGCGGCGGTCGCTGTCCGGGCGGCAAAGCTGTCGCTCGCCTGGACGGGAGGCACAATGACGACAGTCACGCACGAGATGAATGGCACAGTGGGCGTTGTGACCCTCGCGAAGCCACCGCACAATCTGATCGACGATGCGATGATCGTGGATTTGCTGGCGGCGTATCGCAAGGTTCTTGCCGAGGGGTGCCGTGCGATTCTGCTGCGAAGCTCGATGCGTCATTTCTGCGCCGGTGCGGAACTGAAATCCTTTGGCTTGACCACTCACATTCAAAGCGATGAAAAGCGCTTCACCGAATTTCTGGATGTGATGGAGAATGCCCCCGTTCCGACAGTTGCGGCTGTGCACGGCGGCGTTCTCGGCGGCGGGCTTGAAGTGGCGTTGACCTGCGACATGATCATCGCAGCCGACACCGCGTTTCTGGGGCAGGTCGAAGTCACGGTCGGGTTGCTTCCGTTGCTCGGCGGAACGCAGCGTCTCGCGGAGCGCGCCGGGTCGGCGCGTGCCAAGGAAATCGCCATGCTCGGCCGCCGCCACACGCCGGAGGCGTTCGAGCGCTGGGGGATTGTCAATCTCGTCGTTCCCGAAGCCGAACTGCCGGCCGCCTCATTGACTTGGGCGCGCCAGCTCGCCGCAGGACCGACGGCGGTCATTAAGGGCATCAAGATGCAGGCCAATCTTGCCTCCCGCGGCGGGGTCGCGGCTGCCGACAAGCGGCAGATCGAGATCAACAACATGATCTGGAAAGCGGCTGATCGCGAGCGCGGGTTTGAAGCATTTTTCTCTACCGGCCCTGCTTCTGCAGTGTTCAAGGGAGATTGAGGATGTCTGCTTCTCCTCTGGACGGGTTACGGGTCGTGGACTTTACCCGGGTGCTGGCCGGGCCGCATTGTACCAAAGCGCTTCGCGATCTCGGCGCGCAGGTTACAAAGATCGAGCCTCCGTCCGGCGATGTCGCGCGTGTCGGTCTGCCGCATATCGGCAACATGGGTCTTTATTTCGTCCAGCAGAATGCCGGAAAGCGCAATTTGAGTATTGATCTGAACTGGGCCGAGGCACGGGAAATCGTCCGCGATCTTTGCCGCCAAGCGGACATCATCGTCGAGAATTTCCGGCCCGGGACGCTGAAGCGTTTTGGTCTCGGCTATGAGGACGTACGCGCCGTCAATCCCAAGGTGATCTATGCCTCACTTAGCGGGTATGGCCAGGACACCTCCTGGAGTAACAGGCCGGCATTTGCTCCGACGGTGCAGGGGGAAACAGGGCTAACCGCCATTGTGAGCGAGCATTTCGGCGACGCGCTTTCCGAACCGCGAGGAGACGCATGCAGTCACGCCGATGTCTACACCGGCCTTCAGGGGGTGATCGCAATTCTTGCTGCGCTCAACCACCGCAATCGCACCGGCGAGGGGCAGCATGTCGACGTGGCAATGGCTGCGACGATGCTATCTGTGAATGAGCGTGCGGGCGCTCAGTTGTCGGGAATCGAAACGGACGGCGAGCCGATCGCGCTATCTGCTAACGAGTCCCACATTTTTGAGATGCCTGACGGTCGCCGGCTGACCATTGCGACAAGCCCGATCTATACTCCGATGTTCAGGCGCTACTGCGCAATGATGAGGCGCAACGATCTTCTGAATGATCCGCGTTATGCGACCGCACATTCGCGGCGCCAGAATTTGCCTTCGCTGCTCACAGAAATTCGCGCCTGGTTACTGACGTTCCCGAATCTGGAACAGCTTCAGGCGCAGGTCAGCGAGGCCGGTCTTGCCGTCGGCATCATTCGTACCACTCAGGAGTTTGCGGAATCGGATTGGGTGAAGGAGTGGGGAGCCGTGGTCGATGTTGACGATCGTTCGGGCAGTACGACACGAATGCCCGGCAATCCCTGGCGTTTCAGCCAGTCGGTATTACCGGCCCCCGGCACGCCTGCGTTCCAGGGCGAACACAACGAGGAGATTCTGATCGAGAACAATGTTTCTGCTTCACATATTGAAGATCTGAAGCAACGTGGGGTCTTGCTGAGCCGACGCGACCCGATTGGAGCTTACGATTAATTGCCTCAGAACAGATGACAGGCGACCTTGCTGCTGCCGTGATTCTTCAGCTCTGGCGTCTGCTCGCTGCAGATCGGCATTGCATGGACGCAGCGCGGATGAAACCGGCAGCCCGGAGGCGGCCGCTGTGCGCTCGGCACCTCGCCGGTGATGATCTGGTGTGCCCGCGCGGCTTCAATGACCGGATTCGCAACCGGGATCGCCGCCATAAGTGCCTGCGTATAGGGGTGCTTCGGGTTGGCATAAAGTTCGTCGCGCGATGAAATTTCCACGATCGTGCCGAGATACATCACCGCGATGCGCTGGCTGACATGACGCACGACTGCAAGATCGTGCGCGACGAAGATGCTGGAAATGCCGAGCCGCTCCTGCAACTCCTGGAACAGGTTGACCACCTGCGCCTGGATCGACACATCAAGCGCTGACACCGGCTCATCGCAAATGAGCAGTCGCGGCTCGACCGCGAGCGCACGTGCGATCGAAATGCGCTGGCGCTGGCCGCCGGAGAACTGATGCGGATAGCGGTCGATCATGTCGTGCCGCAGCCCGACCATTTCCAGCAGCGACATCACCCGCTCCCGACGTTCTTTTTTTTCGCCGTGCAGCTTATGTATAACAAGCGGCTCGCCGACGATCTCCCCCACCGTCATGCGCGGATCGAGCGAGCCGAAGGGGTCCTGATAGACCATCTGCATGCGGCGGCGGATCGGCCGCATCTGCTTCTGGTCGTGATGAGTGATATTGACGCCTTCGAACACGATCCTGCCGGCCGTCACTGGCAGCATGCGCAGCACAGCGAGACCCGTCGTGGATTTTCCGCAACCGCTTTCGCCGACAAGGCCCAGCGTCTCGCCCTCGAAAACCTGAAACGATACTCCGTCAACCGCCTTCACAGCGCCGACCTGCTTCTGGATCAATCCGCCGTAGACTGGAAAATGAATCTTGAGGTCCTCGACGTCGAGGATGACGTTCGCGGTGGCCTTCGGCTCGGCCGGCCTCTCCTGTGTCATCGCGTCAGACATGAGGAGACGTCCAGCAGGCATGCAGATGTTTTTCGTCGGCATGCATCAATTCGGGCACGTCACGCCGGCAACGGTCGATCACCTCGCCACAGCGCGGATTGAACGAACAGCCGGGCGGAAGCTGCGCAAGGTTAGGCGGCTGTCCTTTAATTGGCACCAGCCGCACGCCCGGCGGCTGGTCGAGTCGCGGGATCGAGGCCATCAGCCCGCGCGTGTAGGGATGCAGCGGCCGGGCGTAGAGATCGTGCGCGCTCGCCGTCTCGATGATCTTGCCGCCATACATGACGCAGACCCGGTCGGCGTAGCGCGCGACTACGCCGAGATCGTGGGTGATGAGGATCAGCGACGATCCGGTTTCGCGGGTCAGCTCCTTGAGCAGTTCCAGAATCTGTGCCTGCACCGTAACGTCAAGCGCCGTGGTCGGCTCGTCGGCGATGATGAGCTTCGGCTGACAGGCTAGCGCCATGGCGATCATGATGCGCTGGCGCATGCCGCCGGAAAACTGATGCGGATGCGATGACAGCCGGCTTTTGGCATCGGGCATGCGCACACGATCCAGCAGTTGCTTCGCCTTGTCGTAGGCCTTCTGCCACGGCATCTTCATATGCAGATTGATCGGTTCGGCAATCTGCAAGCCAATGGTCAGCGACGGATTGAGCGAGGTCATCGGCTCCTGAAAGATCATAGCGATCCGGTTGCCCCGGATCGCGCGCATCTCCTCTTCCGGCAGCTTGGTGAGATCGAGGCCGTCGAACAGGATTTCACCGCCGACGATCTTGCCAGGAGGCTCGGGCACCAGCCGCAGGATCGACAGCGCCGTGATGCTTTTGCCTGAACCGCTTTCGCCGACGATTGCAACCGTCTCGCCGGCATTGACGTCGAACGAAACATTGTTGACCGCCGTGACCGAGCCAAGCCCGTGGCCAAACCGGGTGGTCAGATTGCGGACCTGAAGCAGAGGTTTGGTCACTGGAATCGGAACTCCGGAACGGCTGCGGCAGCGTCTCAACGCTGCCGCATGTCTTGGTGAATGGATAGGGCTCAGTAGCCCATCTTCTTTTTCATCTCCTGATCGACCCACATCCGCGCGTAGATCGGACCCGGACGAACCGAGCCTGCGCGGAGTTCACCCTCGTAACCCTTCACCCACGGCCACCATGCGGTGAAGACGTAGGGCGTGGGCATCCAGATGTACGGCGCTGCATCGACCATTTCCGTCGTCATCGCGCGAATCTCGGCGATGCGCTTGGCTTCGTCCCGCTCTTCGTAGACCGCTTCCATCCGCGCGGTCAGCTTCGGATCGTCCCACTGCGACGGATTCCACACCTGCTTCGGTACGAAGCTCTTGCGGATGCTCGTCGTCGGGTTGGTATGGCCGTTGTTCATGAAGTAGCCAGGCGTATTTTTCTGCGTCGTCATCGCCGAGAGGAACGCCGCATACTCCATCGGCTGGATTTCCATCTTGACGCCGACCTGTTCGAGGTAGGCCGCGACCAGCGGCAGCAAGTCCATGTGATCGGGATTGCACGAGCAGACCTGGGTCGTGAATGTGAGGCCATTCGGATAGCCCGCTTCCGCGAGCAGCTTCTTGGCCTTGGCCGGATCGTACTTGAAAAGCTCCTTGACGCTGTCGGGCTGCTCGCTGAGCGGTTGGAAGTAAGGGCCGTATTCCGGGTGCTGCGGATACGCATAAAGCTCGGCGTTGCCGTTGTAATACGACTTGATGATCTCTTCCTTGTTGACAGCGAGATTCAGCGCGCGGCGCACGCGGATATCGTCGAACGGTTTCTGATCGACCCGCATCGACAGGAAAGTACCGGACTGATTCAGCCATTTATTCCATTTCAGTTGCGGCACGCTTTTCCTCAGCGTCTCCACGTCCTGCCAGCGAACGCCTTCCATGATATCGAGCTTGCCGGTGCGCAATGCCGTGACGCGCGTCGCTTCGTCCTTGATGATTCGATAGACGACCTTGTCGACGTAGGGAAGCTTGAACTCCTTTTCGTTGATCGTCTCTTTGTCCCAGTATTCGGCGTTCTTCTCGTATGTCTGCGAGTTGCCGGCGACATAGTCGGTCAGCTTGAACGGGCCGGAACCATTGACATTCTTCCAGTTCGCCGCGCCCGCATCGACGACTTCCTTCGGAATGATGCCCGAGTAATAGCCATAGCCGAAGCGGTAGTCCCATTCGGCGTTGAACTTGCTCATCTCGAACACGACCGTGTACTTGTCCGGCGCGGTGACGTCCTTGACGTAATCGAAGTAATTTCGAGTCGCCTTCGGGCTCGTCGAGAGACGTTTGAAGCTGTAGACGACGTCCTCGGCCACCATTTCGCGGGCTTTCATCACGCCGGCTTTCTCAGGGAACATGACGCCCTTGCGCAGATCGATCTTCAGCCGCAGCGGATTCTCCAGCCACTCCCACTTCTCGGCGAGTTCGCCGCGGATCAGGTTGCTCGGGATGTAGGCGTCGTTGATGTAACTGTTCTTGCCGCCGCGAGACTTGGCCTTCGAGAGATCGGCAGCGAACAGCTGCTCATAGATCGCGCCGGTATCATGGTTGTGTTTCCACGGCCAGTCGTAGTTATCGAACGACAAGGCCGAGATCGTCACGTAAATCGTCGCGATCTCGACAGTGCCGCCGGGTTTCGGCGCTTCGGGCGCCTGTGCGACAGCGGATGTCGAGAGCGCGAAGCTCAAGAGCGCTGCGCCTGCGAGATGCCGCATCTTGAATGTCTGGGTCATGGTATCTCCCCTCCAAGTCGTTCTTGTCGGTTAACGGTGGCCGCGCATGCGCGGATCGAGCAGGTCACGTAACGCATCTCCGAACATGTTGATGCTGAACACAACGAGCGTCAGGCAAATGCCCGGCGCGAGCGCCATCCACGGCGCTAGGTACATGTAGTTGCGGGCGCTGCCGGTCAGCATGCCGCCCCAAGTGGGCGCCGGCGGCGGAACGCCGAGCCCGAGGAATGACAGGGCGGCTTCTGCCAGGATGACCGCGCCGACGCGCGTGGTGAACAACACAATCACCGGCGGCATGACATTCGGCAGAACATGATACCAGAGGATGCGCGGGGTGGTTCCACCTATCGATTGCGCGGCATGAATGTAACTCTGTTCGCGCACCGAGATCACGGCGCTGCGGATGATGCGCGAACCGGCGATGCCATAGAGACAGCCGAGGACGACGATCACCTGCGGCATGCCCGGTCCGACGACGGACACGACCACGATCAGGATCACGATATCCGGAAAGCTCATCCATGCGTCGACGAAGCGCTGCACGATCATGTCGAAGCGGCCGCCGAGATAACCCGTCGTAATGCCGAGAAGGATCGACAACACGGTGGCCAGCAATGCTGCCGACAGCCCGATGATGACCGAAAGCCGTGCGCCATAGAGAATGCGCGAGAAGATGTCACGGCCGAGATTGTCGGTGCCGAACCAGAACTGCAAGCTCGGCGGCTTCATCCGGTTGATCGGCATGATCAGATTGAAGCCGTAAGGCGCCAGCAGATCGGCGAAGATCCCGGCGAACAGAAAGATCAGGCAGACCACCGCGCCGATCGCGCCGAGCGGCTTCTCCCGAAACAGCCGGGAAAAGAATTCAAGGAACGCGCTCGGCTTGCGCGCCAGAGCCGGGCGGACGCCAACGCCGGTATCCGTGGTGATTTCGGCCATCAGCGATTTCTCACCTTGGGATCGAGAAAGCCGTAGCTGAGATCGACCAGCAGATTGATGATTACCACGGCGACGCCGATGACGAGGAACACGCCGGTGATGGTCGGATAGTCGCGGGTGCCGACGGCTTCCAGCAGCAGAAGGCCCATTCCGGGTATGACGAAAATCTGTTCGAGGATCACCGCGCCGCCGAACAGCAGCGGCGCTTGCAGGCCCACCAGCGTCACCACAGGTATCAGCGCGTTGCGCAGCGCATGCCGGATCACAATAGTCGAGACTGACAGGCCTTTGGCGCGTGCGGTGCGGATGTAGTCCTGCCGCAGCACCTCCAGCATCAGCGTGCGCGTCAGCCGCATGATAATCGCAGAGAACGCCTTGCCGAGGATCAGCGCTGGAATCAGAAGTTGGACGAAATTGCCCCACGGGTCTTGTGAGAAAGTGACGAACCTCACCGACGGCGACCAGCCCCACCACATCGCGGGGAATACCATCACCAGCGTGCCGACCCAGAATCCGGGAATGGCAAGCATCAAAATCGAAAGCGTGCGAAGCAAGTAATCGCCGACGGTGTCTTGCTTCAGTGCGGCGTAGACGCCGATCGGAATGCCGACAAGAAGTGACACCAGCAGCGCCATCATGCCCAGTTGGAAGGTAATCGGCAGACGATAGAGGATTTCCTCCATGACCGGCGTATTGGTCCACAGCGACTTGCCGAGGTCGCCCTGCAGCAGGCCGGCCATCCACTTGAAGTACTGAATGTAGATCGGCGTATCGAGTCCGAGTGCGGCCTCAAGCTGATCGCGCGTTTGCTTTGAGGCGCTGACGTCGTTCTGCGACAGCATCAGCTCGATGATGTTGCCGGGAATCAGGCGCACCGTGATGAAGACGATGAAGCTCGCGAAAATCAGCGTCGGGATCAATGCAAGAAAGCGGCGAACGATGTAGCCCTGCATGATCCGCGCGCCTCAGTCTTTGAACCAGAGGCGATGCAGCGAATGCGTCAAGGCTGCTGTCCATTTGAAACAGCGATGCGCAACATCCGGCTCCGAAAACGGATACCTGTTCAAGCGCTTCCCTCCGGCCAACACACTGGCGGCCAATCATTTTTGTTTTGCCGGAGTCAACGTGCCTGTGCAGCCGATGTCAAATGATTTGACCGATCATCATGATGCGACAGAACGCCCGCCTATGAATGGCGATGTTTCCCAAGCTGAGACAAGTTCCGCGCAGCGAAATAAGCGGGTGAGACGGCCACAGCATTGAGCCGGTGTCCGCGTTCAGGCATCCGAGTCCGATGAGAGGCTAATCAACACGGCGGCGGCCCCTCCGGATTTGTGAATACGCATGACCGCAGGGAGCGGCTGGCATTCAATCCTTCTGCGCGCAATTGCTGACCTCGCGGCCTCGTTGCCCCATGCCGCGGACGTCTATAGCTCTGCCTAGAACTGGCACGTTGCTTGCTTCGATAATCGAATTTTCAGTTGGAGATTTCATCATGACGAAGTCCGGTGCTGGGTACTTCGACCGGTTCAAGTCTCGGCTGGCGTGCGAATGCGGTCGCCATGCCTCAAGAGTTGAGCATGAGGCGGATCCGTTATCCGCTACTGGTACGGAGGAGATTTACGAAAGTCTGGTGGCTTCTGCCGTCACGCGAGCAATCTTCCCGGAAGCCAATGCTCGGCGTGCATTCCTGAAATCGGTCGGAGCGTCGACTGCCATGGCTGCGATCGCGCAGTTCTTTCCAATCAAGACAGCGACAGAGGTTTTTGCCGCCGGAGGCCCTCCGGAGAAACGGGATCTGAAAGTCGGCTTTATTCCCATCACTTGTGCGACCCCGATCATAATGGCGGCACCTCTCGGCTTCTATTCAAAGCATGGCCTGAATGTCGATGTCGTGAAAACGGCTGGGTGGGCGGTCGTCCGCGACAAGACAATCAACAAGGAATACGACGCCGCGCACATGCTGGCGCCGATGCCGATCGCGATATCGCTCGGACTTGGCGCCCAGGCGCTGCCTTTCTGCGTTCCGGCGATCGAGAATATCAACGGGCAGGGTATTACGCTCGCGATAAAGCATAAGGACAGGCGTGATCCAAAGGAATGGAAAGGCATGAAATTCGCCATTCCATTCGACTACTCGATGCACAATTATCTCTTGCGCTACTATCTCGCCGAGCACGGAATCGATCCTGATACCGATGTGCAACTGCGATCGGTTCCTCCGCCGGAAATGGTCGCTAACCTTCGTGCAGACAACATTGACGGCTTTCTCGCGCCCGACAATATCTGTCAGCGCGCCATCTATGACGGCGTCGGCTTCATGCATATTCTGTCCAAGGAAATTTGGGACGGTCATCCCTGTTGCAGCTTTGCCGCCAGCAGGGATTTCATCACGAATTCTCCCAACAGCTTCGCGGCATTGACGCGCTCGATCATCGACGCGACAATCTATGCGTCAAAAGCAGAGAACCGTAAGCAGATAGCCGAAGTCATTGCGCCGCCGAACTATATCAACGCACCGGTCTCGGTGCTTGAACAGGTTCTGACCGGCACTTATGCGGACGGTCTGGGCGGTATCAAGACCGACGCCAAGCGCGTGGATTTCGATCCGTTCCCCTGGCAGTCCTTTGCGGTGTGGATGCTCACCCAGATGAAGCGCTGGGGTCAGATCAAGGGCGATGTGGATTACAAGCAGGTGGCCGAGCAGGTGTATCTCGCGACCGACGCGCAGAAGGTGATGACGGAGATGGGATTGATGCCGCCCAAGACTTCGTACAAATCGTTTTCGGTGATGGGCAAAATGTTCGATCCCGACAAGCCTGAGGAATATCTCAAGAGCTTCAAGATCAGGAAGACTTGAGGCCGAAGGTTTTCAGTCGGACTTATCCGGTTTGGTTGCCAGCCTGCGTCGTGGACCGCAGTGCAGCGAAATCTGACGTCTGGTACTGAGCAGTTCCACAAAATTCAGTCGCGGTACCTGTCCGGTATTTGCTATTCTTGTCCGGCACTGGTTCAGCCGCGCCGAAGAAAAATGAAAAACACCATAAGTATCGTAGTCCTGCCCGGCGACGGAATCGGCATTGAGGTCATGGAGCCTTGCCTCGAGATTCTGAATGCTGTGGCAAAGAAAGTAGATACGATCGCTCTGAACTTTGAAACGCATCATGCCGGAGCAATCCACTATCGCGACCACGGTGTCGCGCTTCCTTCTTCAGCGCTAGCGGCTGCCCGGCGCGCCGATGCCATCCTTCTGGGTGCAATGGGATGGCCAAATGTGAGGTATCCGGACGGGACCGAGATTGCTCCACAGATCGATCTGCGGATGGAGCTTGGTCTCTATGCCGGCGTCCGGCCCGTGCGCTCGCTGCCGAACGTCCCGGCCGTATTGGCCGATCCGCGTGCGCAGAACCTTGACTTCGTGATTATTCGCGAGTCGACCGAAGGACTATTTGCCTCGCGCAACATAAAACAAACGAACACCGATGAAGAAGCGCGCGACACGTTGGTAATCACACGAAAAGTATCCGAGAAGCTGTTCGACTTTGCATTCAATCTTGCGAGACAAAGGAAAAGCGTGTCGGGTCACGCTAGCGTGACGTGCGTCGACAAAGCCAACGTGTTTTCCAGCTTCGCGTTTTTCAGGAAAGTATTTGACGAACGCGCGGCTCTCAATCGCGATATCGATGCCAGCCACGCTTACGTCGATGCGACATCTCTCTTTATGGTGCGCAAGCCGTGGGAACTGGACGTTCTCGTTACCGAAAACATGTTCGGTGACATTCTATCGGATTTGGGCGCCGGGCTTCTGGGCGGATTGGGCTTCGCGCCGTCTGCCGACATTGGCGATCAACACGCTGTGTTTCAGCCCTGCCATGGCACGGCCCCGGATATCGCCGGGCACGGGCGAGCCAATCCGATTGCCATGATTCTGTCGGCTGCAATGATGCTCGAGTGGCTTGGGCAAAAGCACGACCGAAGCGATTTGGGCCTCGGAGGCCGGCTTATTCGCTCAGCAGTCGACGATGCTTTTGCAAACGGTCTCAAGCCGTTGGAAATCGGAGGGCCGGATGGCACGCGGGCAACCGCGAATGCGGTGCTTGAAGCGCTCAAGCATGCGCGCGATGTCGTCCCGGCCTGACCCGGGGAT
Source organism: Hyphomicrobiales bacterium (assembly GCA_021732215.1). Lineage (GTDB taxonomy): Bacteria > Pseudomonadota > Alphaproteobacteria > Rhizobiales > Xanthobacteraceae > SG-bin9. The sequence continues at coordinate 704 of JAKFVL010000009.1, read as the reverse complement.
ATCATGGACACCTTCGACTATGTGATCGTCGGCGCGGGATCTGCGGGGTGCGTGCTCGCAAACCGGCTGAGCGAGGATGCCGGAACGAGTGTTTGCGTGCTCGAAGCCGGACCCAGGGACTGGCATCCTTACATTCATCTGCCGGCCGGCTTCATCAAGACCTTCTACAATACGAGCATCAACTGGTGTTACCAGCAGGAGCCCGGGCCCTGGACGGGCGGCCGGCGCATTTTCTCGCCCCGAGGCAAGACGCTCGGCGGCTCCAGCTCGATCAATGGGCATATCTATAATCGCGGTCAGCGACAGGACTTCGATACGTGGGCGCAACTCGGCAATCGCGGTTGGGGTTACGCGGATGTGCTGCCTTACTTCAAACGGCTTGAACGGCGCATTGGCGATGGCGATTCGACCTTCCGTGGCCGCGATGGCGGTCTGACCGTCACGGATATGGACTGGCAGGATCCGCTCTGCGAAGCGTTCATTGCGGGCGCGATGAGTCTCGGTATTCCGCGCAATCCCGATTACAACGGCAGCACGCAAGAGGGCGTCGCCTACGCCCAGCGGACCATTCATAACGGGCGGCGTGTCAGCGCGGCGACGGCGTTTCTCAGGCCAGCGATGAAGCGGGGAAACGTGCACGTCCTCACGCATGCCCATGCGACCGAGATTGTCATCGAGGGCAAACGCGCGATCGGGGTACGCTA
>JAKFVL010000008.1 GCA_021732215.1 Hyphomicrobiales bacterium | reverse complement strand
GGTCTGGGGTGGGGGGCGTTGTTTCTGCTGACATTGTCATCGCATCCGGAGGTGCCGCGCCGATCGTTGAGATGCTCGACACCAAGGAACGGCTGCCGTGGGCGGGACACACCGCGCGCCATGCGATGGGCGAGATCTACGACCTCATCAAACGCAACAGGACCTCGCTGGTGTTCGTCAACACCCGCAGCCAGGCCGAGATGCTGTTTCAGGAGCTGTGGCGCATCAACGACGACGGGCTTGCGATCGCGTTGCATCACGGTTCGCTCGACGTCGCGCAGCGCCGCAAGGTCGAGAACGCGATGGCCGCGGGCAAATTGCGCGGCGTGGTGTGCACCTCCTCGCTCGATCTCGGCATCGACTGGGGAGACATCGATCTCGTCATCAATGTCGGCGCGCCGAAAGGGGCCTCGCGCATGATGCAGCGGATCGGCCGCGCCAATCATCGCCTGGACGAGCCGTCGCGCGCGGTGTTGGTGCCGGCCAATCGCTTCGAGGTGCTGGAGTGCCGCGCGGCGATCGACGCCATCGCCGAGAACGCGCAGGATACGCCGCCGCTGCGCACCGGCGCGCTCGACGTGCTGGCGCAGCATGTGATGGGTTGCGCCTGCGGCGAACCGTTCCTGAGCGATGAGCTTTACGACGAAGTGCGCCGCGCCGCGCCGTATTCGGAACTAGCGCGCAAGGATTTCGACGATGTGGTCGATTTCGTCGCCACCGGCGGCTACGCGCTGAAATCCTACGAGCGTTTCGCACGCATCAAACAGGACAAGGCAAAGAATCTTGAACCGAGGTGGCGTGTCGCCAATCCGCGCGTGCGGCAAAGCTATCGTCTCAACGTCGGCACCATTGTCGAAGAGCAGATGCTCAAGGTGAAGCTGGTTCGCTCGCGCGGCGGCGGCTCGGGCGTCACGGGCACGATCGCGCGCGGCGGCCGCATGCTCGGCGAGGTCGAGGAGTATTTCGTCGAAGGCCTCACCGTCGGCGATACATTCGTATTCGCGGGCGAAGTGGTGCGCTACGAGGCGCTCGCTGAGGATCAGGTCTATGTCTCGCGCGCCAGCGATGCGGATGCGAAGGTTCCGGCCTATGGCGGCGGCAAGTTTCCGCTTTCGACCTATCTCGCCGATCGCGTGCGGCATCTGCTCGCCGACAAGAGCGCATGGCGCGGCCTGCCGGAACAGGTGCGCGACTGGTTGTCATTGCAGACGCATGTCTCGCGGATACCGGGCCCGCGCGAAATGGTGGTCGAAACCTTTCCGCGCGGCGGCAAGCATTATCTGGTCTGCTATCCGTTCGAGGGCCGGCTCGCGCACCAGACGCTCGGCATGCTGCTGACGCGGCGGCTGGAACGCGCCCGCGCACGGCCGCTCGGTTTCGTCGCCAACGAATACGCGCTGGCGGTGTGGGGCGTCGGCGATCTGTCCGCGCTGGTGCGGCAAGGCCGGCTCGATCTCGCGGCGCTGTTCGATGCGGATATGCTCGGCGACGATCTCGAGGCGTGGCTTGCGGAATCGGCGCTGATGAAACGCACGTTCCGCGCCTGCGCCATCATTTCGGGTCTGATTCCTCGGCGCTTCGTCGGCGAGGACAAATCCCGGCGGCAGATGCTGTTTTCGACGGACCTCGTCTACGACGTGCTGCGCAAGCATCAGGCCGATCATGTGCTGCTGCGCGCCGCGCGGGCGGACGCGGCCACCGGCCTGCTCGATCTCAAGCGGCTCGGCGATATGCTGTCGCGAATCAAGGGCCACATCGTGCATCGTGCGCTGGATCGGGTGTCGCCATTGGCCGTGCCGGTGATGCTGGAAATCGGCCGCGAAGCGGTCTATGGCGAAGCAGCCGACGAGTTGCTGGCTGAGGCCGCCGAGGAACTCGTCAAAGAAGCGATGGGATAAGACGTTGACTGTACCTCACGTTTTCCCTCCCCCCTTGAGGGGGAGGGTCAGGGAGGGGGGTAACCAAGCAGCACATGCGCTCGCGATTACCCCCACCCCCAACCACTCCCCCCAAGGGGGAGGGGAGATTATCGTCGCCGGCGTTTCGCTGATCGCCGATCTGTCCGGCGGTTTGTACTGGAGCGAGGAGCGTCTCCTCGTCGTTTCCGATCTGCATCTGGAAAAAGGCTCGAGCTTTGCCATGCGTGGCATCTTGTTGCCGCCATTCGACACAGTGGCGACGCTGGCGCGGCTCGCCGCCGTGATCGCCCGCACCGATCCGCGCACGGTGATTGCGCTCGGCGACAGTTTCCACGATCGCGATGCGCATGCGCGGCTGGCCGATACCGACCGCGATGCCATTGCGGCCATGCAGATCGGCCGCGACTGGATCTGGATCGCCGGCAATCACGATCCGCTGCCGCCGGCCACGTTGCGCGGCGCTGTCGCCGAGGAAATCGCCGTTGGCCCGGTCAGCTTTCGTCATGAGCCGACAGGTGCGCAAGGTGAGATCGCCGGCCATCTGCATCCCAAAGCCCGCGTCGCGACCCGCGGCCGCGCCATCGACCGGCGTTGCTTCGCCAGCGATGGCATGCGCGCCGTGATGCCGTCGTTCGGAGCCTACACCGGGGGCCTGAGCATTCGCGATCCCGCGTTTACGAAGGTCTTTTCGTCGCCCGATTTCACAGCGCACGTGCTCGGCGATGCCAGCATGCACGCGATCGCGGCAAGCCGGTGTTATTGATCCAGTCATCCGTTTTCGCGAAATGGCTTGATTGCCATGGAATGGCCACTCGCTGGCTCGACTTCCTGTTTGTGCTAAGGTGGCTTCTCCAAAAGTGGCCATGGAGGTTCGGATGTTTCGATCAGCCATCTCACAATTGCGATGGAGCCTTGGCGCGTTGCTTGGTTTCCATCTGGCGATGTCCCCGGCGTCAGCGCTGGATGACCGATTGCTGAAGGCCGCGAAATCCGAACAGGCTGCGACGATCAAGACGCTGGAGCGGCTGGTCAACATCGAGACCGGCACCGGCGACAAGATCGGCATGGCCGCGATGGCGGTCTTGCTGGAAAAAGAACTCAAGACACTGGGTTTTGCGGTCACGCGCAACAAGGCGGCCAACGGTGTTGTCGGCGACAACATCGTCGGGCGTCTGAAGGGAAAGGGCGGGAAAAACATACTGCTGATGGCGCATATGGACACGGTCTACAGCCGTGGCAGGCTTGCGGCTGCGCCGTTCCGGATTGACGGCAACAAAGCCTACGGACCCGGCATCGCCGATGCCAAGTCCGGGATCGCCGTTATCCTGCACAGCATGCGCCTTTTACAGAAGCAGGGCTTCAAGGACTTCGGCACGATCGCCGTTGTCTTCAACACCGATGAAGAGCAGGGCTCGCGCGGCTCGCGCGATCTGATTCAGGCATTGGCGAAAGAGAGCGACGTGATCTTGTCGTTCGAGCCGACCATCGACAAGCATCCGCTGCTCGGCGGCGAGGTCATGGTTCTGGGCGCATCCGGCATCGGCGGTGTGACGATATCGATTAAAGGGTTGGCGGCGCACGCCGGAGCGACGCCCGAGCTTGGCGTCAATGCCATCGTCGAATCATCCGATCTGGTGTTGCGCACGCTCGATCTCGACAAGGGACAGGGCGCGTTGCGCTTTAACTGGACGCTCGGCAACGCAGGCAACGTTCGTAACATCGTGCCTGACCAGGCAACGCTCTACGCCGATGTACGTTACCCGACCAACGAATCGTTCCAGGCCTTGATCAAGGATCTGAATGAGCGCGTGGCGAGGAAGCGTCTGCAGGGTGCAGAGATCAAGGTCGATATCGATCCCGGCCGCCCTGCCTTCGTCGCGAACGACGAAGGCCGCCGCCTGGTCCAGAAAGCGGTCGATATCAACAGGTCACTCGGTACCGAGGTCAAGGTGATCCCGTTCACCGGCGGCGGCACCGATGCGGCGTATGCGGCTCTGTCCGGCAAGCCGGTGGTGGAAGCGCTCGGCCTGCCCGGTTTCGGCTATCACAGCAACAGTGCGGAGTATGTGCTGATCGATGCCATTCCGCGCCGATTGTATCTCGCATGCCAAATGATTATGGACATTGCGCAAGGCAAGTAAGAAACCGGCCTGCCTGCCGTATCGTTAATCCCGCCGGAAGATCACCGACGCCAGCCAGCCGGTGACAAGCGCCATCATCGCGGTCACGAGACCGTAGACCAGTCCGTTCTGCTGCGCATTGGTCGCGACGAACTGCTCGAACCCGACCTTGACGATCTCGAACGCGGTTTCGGTTTTCGTCACCAGCGCGCCGTTGGCGATCAGCTCGATCTCGACATCGTAATTGCCGATAGGCACTTCCGCCGGCAGTGGAATGCCGGTGCGAAACAGCGTCGGCGTCAGAAACGTCACTGCATTGGTCGCCTCGCGATATAGCCCGTGCTCCATCCGCAACCGCACGAACGCGCTGCGAAACGGATCGGTCGACACCACGTCGGCATAGTCGGTGCCGACGCGCTGCGTCAGGATGGTGTTTTTGAGCCCGAGCTGCAGCCGCCGCTGCGTGTCGGCCGATGCCATCTCGTCGAACGGCCGGTTGGCGAACACGGCAAGATAAGCCGGCACTTTCAGGAACTGCCGCGAGTCGGTGTTGACCCAGATGCCGAACTTGCGCTCCTTGCGCCGTGTCACCATGTCGGCGCCCGGACCCTTGATGGTGACGACGAGATCGTAATTCGGCAGGTTTTGCGGGGTTTTTTCGTCGCGCTCGACCGAGCCGAACAGCACCAGTTCTTCGCCCACGTAGTTCGGCGTGACAGTGACGCGATGGTTCGACACCGAGACGATCAGCCGTTCGGCGTGCGCACTGCTGGCACCCGACAAGCCTCCGAACGCGAGGGCCGCCACGATGGCGATGCGGGTGCGCGATCTCATACGCCATCTCCGATCTGGCGGATGGTGTAGATATCGTCGGGTTTGATGATCAGTTCGACAGCGAAGCGGATGCCGACCGAGAGGATGAGAAGGCCGAGCAGCAACCGCAGATGCTCGCCACGAATCCGCTGCCCCGCGCGGGCGCCGAATTGCGCGCCGATCACGCCGCCGACCATCAGGATCAGCGCCAGCACCGCATCGACGAGGTGATTGGTCACCGCATGCAGGACGGTTGCGAGGATCATGGTGACCAGCGTCAGCGCCATTGCGGTGCCGATCACAGTCCCGGTCGGCACCCGCATGACGTAAATCAGAATCGGGATCAGCAGGAACGCGCCGCCGATTCCCATGATCGCGCCGATGAAGCCTATCATCAGCCCGGTGGCGATCAGCGGAATCACCGAGAGATAGATCTTCGAGCGTTTGAAACGCATTTTCAGCGGCAGGCCATGGATCCAGCCGTGCGCTCCGGTGCGCCGCATCGGAATGATCTCGCCGCGCCGGGCGCGGTGGATCGCACGCAAGCCCTCCCAGAACATCAGGCCTCCGACCGCGGAGAGCAGAACCACGTATGAGAGTGCGATGATGAGATCAAGCTGGCCGAGCGAGCGCAGCAGCGTGAACAGCCAGACGCCGAACGCGGTCCCGAGCACGCCACCGCTCAGCAGCACCAGCGCCAGCGACGGATCGATCGCGCGTCTGCGCCAGTATGACAGCGCGCCCGAGAACGATGAAGCGGCGATATGGCTGGAAACCGATGCAACGGCGACCGCGGGCGAAACGCCGACGAAGATCAGAAGGGGCGTCAGCAGAAAGCCGCCGCCGATCCCGAACATGCCGGACACGAACCCCACCGCCATGCCCATCGCGAGGATGAGAAACATGTTCACCGGAATGTCGGCGATGGGGAGAAATAGCTGCACCTGGACCGCTTCAGGGTTGTCGCGCCGCTGCTGCTCACGGCATTGTTCGTCGCGGCCCTGCTTAACCGAAATCGCCCCGAGGCGGCACTAAAGATTGAATGGATCGCGGGGTTTTGCCCCGCGATCGTTAACCGCCATCGCTGATGTGATTAACGCTCGGCGCGCTTCTCGGCCGCCGGCTTCGCGGCTGGTTTCGCGGCGGCCTTTGGCGCTGCGCCTTTGGCAGGCCTGGCGGCGGCGGTCTCGCCATCCCAACCGCCCGCGGGCACGGCGGCGTTCGCGGCGGCTTCGGGCTGGACCTCAGGAACGAAGGTCTGGATTGCGAGCTTGGCGGCGGCAAGCGACTGGGCGTCGAGGCGCTTGGCCACGTCGTCGCGCTTGCGCCCCGAATCGGCGTCGCCCTGAGCGGCGGCAAGGCTGAACCACTTGAACGATTCGGCGAGGTTCTGTTCCACGCCAATGCCGCGGGCATAAAGGATACCGAGATTGAACTGGCTGTCGGCGACGCCGTGATCGGCCGCCTTGCGGAACCATTGCACGGCGCTCTTGTAGTTCGGCCCCTGGCCGCCACCGTCGGCGTCGAACACCGCGAGGTTGTGCATCGCCTTGGCGTTGCCGCGCTCGGCCGCCTGCATGTAGTAGCGGCGTGCGGTGTCCGGGTTCTTCTTCACGCCGAGGCCCTTCTCGTAGAAGGTGCCGAGACGGAACATTGCAGGCGTCACGCCGGCGAGCGCCGCGCGTTCATACCACTTCACCGCTTCGTCGTAATTGACGGCAACGCCCTTGCCTTCGGCAAACCGCTGGCCGATTTCGTAGGCTGCGGCGGGATCGCCTTTCATGGCGGCGTTGCGCAGACGTTCGCTGCCGATTGCATCGGGGAGCTTGTCGGCGACCGGCGTCAGCGAGGCGGTCGGGTCCGCGGTCCATGCCGGCGCGCGCGGTGGTGCGGCCACGGCCGGTGCTGCGGTCTTTCCGCTCTTCGATGTGACCGAGCCGGTGACGTCCGCGGCTTCAGCGGAGGCGGTTTGCGTTGGCGCGGCGGGCTGCTGCGGCGCCGGCGACGCCGCCACGTTGAAATCAGGCGCGGGGATGAGCAGGCTCTGACGCCCGATCGGAGTCGGCGAAATCACCGAAGGGATGGCCGGCGCTTCTGAACGAGGTTTTGCATCGGGAGACATTTTCGCAGGCGGCGGCGCGAGTTCGCTCGATTTTTCCGTCGGTGCGGTCGACTGCGCGTCGCCACCGTCGAACATCGTCATCGCAAGCCGGAAACCGCTGAGCACAATGACAACGACGCTGACGCCGACCAGCAGCGAGCGGATTCGTGACGCTTTCGATACGGGCTCCCCGCTGGCAGCCTGTGCCGTGGCAGGCTTGGCTGCATTGCTGAGAACCGTGATGCGGCCGGTTTTTGCGGCGCCGGTTGCAGGCGCGCTCGCGGCTGCGGCCTGCGCGGCGCGGCGCGCGGCTGCGATAAAGTTCGATGTATTCCCGGCTTCGGGCTGAGCGCCCGGAATTTCGCTGAGTGCGTCTTCCGAGGCTGCGATACGCTCCGACGGCGCCATGCGGCCACCGCTGCGCGAGCCGGGTTCGAGCGGATGATCCGGCGGAAGGCTTGCGTCGATCGGCATGCGCGCAGCCGCTTCGGGCCGCATCGCTGGCGGCGCAACCGTCGCCGGTTCGATGATGACCTGCGCCATCGGAGATCGTGCCGGAGCGGCTTGCGCCATCACCGGGTTCGGCAGTTCGGGACGAGGAGCCGGTTCGGCGTGCTGCGATGGCATCGCCGCTTGCGGCGCTTCATAGCGGACCGGCGCGGCGGCCTGGACCTTGCGCAGATCACCCTCGATCGAACTCAGGCGGTCGGCGACATGGCCGAGCGCGCTATGAACCGTTTCGAGCGAGTCTTGCGTGCGGCGGTCGGTTTCCGACTGGCTGAAGCGCATGTCGGACAGCTGGCGCTTGATCGTATCGACGAGATCGCTGTCCATCACCGGGGGGCTGGCGGCTTGATGCGACGGGAAGCTGTCGCGCTGATCCGCCAGATGGCGCAGGATATCGGCAAGCGCATCCTCGACGCGGGCGAGATTGCCGCCCTGCGGGCTGGCACCCTCCATCCGCTCCATCAGATGCGCGATGCGCTGCTCGAGATGATGCACGATGGCTGCGCTGTCGCCGCCGCCGACCTGCAGGTTGTCGATACGGTCGGAGAGGGCGCGCACCGCATGTTCGAGGTGACCGCCGCCGCCGTCACTGCTGACGGCCATCGGCTCGCGGGTTTCGAGCGCATCGGTCAGCATCGCGATGCGCTGTTCCAGCGCATTCAGCGGAGCGGAATAATCGTTTCGGCGTGCAAGCTGATCGACGTTTGACGACAGCATGCGGATGTCGTCGGAAAGCTGCGACAGCGCTTCGTTCGACGCCACGTTGGAGACGATGCCGCGCAACGCGCCGATCGTATCCTCAAGCTGATGCATGGCGCCGGGATCGCCGCTGGCGCGCGCGATCATGTCGATCTTGCCGCCGAGATTGCGGATCGCCTCGTCGAAGCCCGCGAGTTGTTCGGCGGGCGTCAACGATCGCAGCGCCTCGTAGATTTCGCCGAGTGCGCGTTCGATGCCGGCAAGCGCCTGAGCGTCGGCGCCGTTCTGCCGGCCGTCTTCGATGCGGCGGGCGAGCGAGCGGATTTCGGTCTCGAGCGATTCGATCGCCTGGCGCGGCATCGCCTCGGTGATGGTGCGGCGGATTTCAGCCAGTTCGCCGCGGAATGCAGCGATCGATTCCTCGATGCCGTCCGGACGGCGAAGTGCATCGATCTGGCTGGTAATGTTGACCAACTGGCGCTCCAGCCCGGAGAAATCCGGCATCGGCGGGGCCAGTGGAGGGCTCGCGACTGGATAGGCGGGTGGTTGAAACGCCATTGGGCGCGGTGGCGGAGGCGCGCGGCCGTCGAGCTGACTCTGGCGCGCCGCGATTTCGGCGATCGCTGCGTCGAGCGACACCGGAATGATGGAAGGCGATGGTTGCGGCTGCGGCGCTTGAGCCGCCGGGGTGGAAACGTGCGACAGCCGTGCGTCGAGCCGCGAGATCGCGTCATTGAGCTGGCGGGCAACGCCGTCGTTGCGCGGTTGCACGGCTGGCGACATCCGCTCGATCTGACGGGTGATCGAATCAAGGCGCTGGTGAATGTCGGCGACGTCCTGCGCCTCATGCGGCAGCATCGATGGTGCGGCGGATGGCTGGGTGTTCAAGGTGGAGTTCAGCCATTCGCCAAGCGGCATGCCTGCACGCCGGGCTGCTGCTTCAGCCCTCTCACGAACCGATGGTTCGATGCCGTCGACGCTCCACGATACGCGCGAATTCATGTTGTGGTCCGGTGTTCGCCGCCCGGCGCTGCCCTCGCGCCCTAGCTGCCCCCCGTCCCCGCCTGATCGACAAGGCGAATTCGACACGGCCGGAGCGCATCTGGCACCGACTTTTTCGCGTTACGGTAAACAACGGGTTAAGGAATCCTGTCTTGGTGGCGTAAAGTTACCGGAGGCTGCAAAGGACCTTGGCTGCAAAGGACCTGCCGTACCCTCGGTCAGCCTTTGGTGCCACGCCGGCCGTCCTCGATCGGTGTGACGTTGCCGCGGACGCCGCCCGGCAAAATCCCAAGAGCCTCTTCGCACCATTCGACCACCGCGCGCTCATGGCGCACGCCCAAACGAAGATTGAGCAGCTTGCCGAGGTCCGCGGCCGGAGCGGTCCCATTGGGAAACCGCTTGTTGAGAATGTGCTCGTAGCGCGCGAGGCGGTCGCGGTGATGTTCGAGGCGGGCCATGACGTCGGCGCGCAGCGGTTCGATATCAACGCTGCCAAGCGCGAACATCCGCACCAACAGGTCGTCTTTGATCGAGGCCGGCCTCGAGGGCCGCGCCGCCCAGTGCCGCAGCGCCGCCGCGCCTTCGGGCGTCAGCGTGTAGACCAGCTTGTTGGGTTTGCCGGTCTGCACCACCTCGCGGCTCTGAACGTGGCCGCGATCGCGTAACTTGTTCAATTCACGGTAGATTTGCTGGTGATCGGCCTTCCAGAAGAAGCCGATCGACGCATCGAACGTCTTGGCGAGTTCATAGCCCGTCATCGGACTTTCGGTCAGGCAGGCGAGTATTGCGTCACCCAAGGCCAAAGGCAGACTCCATGGATTTAGGAACCCACATGATTGACTTTATGCGCTAACGCGCATATGCGTCAATATGCATAGACGCGATGCAGGTGACCGCAGTCATCGCTTTCGCTTGCAGAATCCGCTTGCTCGCCGAACGTTGCCGACAATCACACGATCGACAAGGGGAATGTCCGATGACCATGCCCGGACTCGACAAATGGCACCATTACATCAAGTCGCATGACCGCGCGGCCTTGTGGGACCTGTTGCATCCCGACGCGGTCTTTGAAAGCCCAGTCGTCCACACGCCGCAGCGTGGCCGGGACATCACGTTCAAGTATCTGGCCAGCGCCGGGAAAGTTCTCGGCGGAGCGGGCTTCGCCTATCGCGGTGAATGGCGCAGCGACAACGGCGCGGTGCTCGAATTCGAAACCGAGATCGACGGCATCAAAATCAACGGAGTCGATATCATCACTTTCGCCGCCGATGGCCGGATCGCGCACTTCAAGGTGATGGTGCGCCCGCTCAAGGCGATCAACCTGCTGCATCGGCTGATGGGCGAGCAGCTCGCGACACTGTGAGGCGTTTGGTCATGAATGATCGCTGCGGCGAGGCTGTCTTGCCGTTCCGGAAGAGGTTAAGGTCGTTCCCGGAACGGTTCGATGTGCTGCGTCCGCAGAAATCCCCCCAAGACAACTTGCTACCAGCGGAGAAGACGCGATGCCGAGCTACAAGGCCCCGGTCGAGGATGTCAAATTCCTCCTCAACGACGTGTTCCATTTCGATCGCTACAACAATCTTCCCGGTTTCGCCGATGCCGCAGCCGATGTGCGCGAGGCTATCCTCGATGAAGCCGCGAAATTCACCGAGGAAGTCCTGCAGCCGCTCAATCGCATCGGCGATCTCGAGGGCTGCAAGCGCCACGATGATGGGCGGGTGACCACGCCCAAGGGATTCAAGGAAGCGTTCAAGCAGCTCGGCGAGGGCGGCTGGCTCGGGCTGGTCGGACCGACCGAGTATGGCGGGCAGGGCCTGCCGGTCACGCTGGGGCAGAGCGTCAGCGAATTCATGATGGGCGCCAATATGGCGTTCTCGATGTATCCGGGACTGACGCAGGGCGCGATGGCGGCGTTGCTGGTTCACGGCACGCCGGAGCAGAAGAAGAAATTCGTTCCCAAAATGATTGCCGGTCAGTGGACCGGAGTCATGAATCTCACCGAGCCGCATTGCGGCACCGACCTCGGTCTGATGCGCACCAAGGCCGTCAAGCAAGGCGACGGCAGCTACAAGATCAGCGGCACCAAGATCTTCATTTCAGGCGGCGAGCAGGACCTCACCGAGAATATCGTGCATCTGGTGCTCGCGCGGATCGAAGGCGCGCCGGCCGGCATCAAGGGCGTGTCGCTGTTCGTGGTGCCGAAGATTTCGATCAACGCCGACGGTTCGCTCGGCGCGAAGAACGGCGTGTCGTGCGGCTCGATCGAGCACAAGATGGGCATTCACGGCAATTCGACCTGCGTCATGAACTTCGACAACGCCACGGGCTGGCTGGTCGGCGAAGAGAACAAGGGCATGAATGCCATGTTCGTCATGATGAACGAGGCGCGCCTTGGCGTCGGCATGCAGGGTCTCGCACAGTCGGAAGTCGCCTACCAGAACGCGGCCGCTTACGCGAAGGACCGTTTGCAGGGCCGCGCGCTCACGGGTGCCAAGGCTCCGGACAAACCGGCCGATCCGATCATCGTGCATCCGGACATTCGCCGTGCGCTGATGTCGATGCGCGCGTTCAACGAGGCCGCGCGTGCGCTCGTGGTATGGACCTCGCTGAAAAGCGATGTCGCCCACCGCTCCGACGACGCGAAGGAGCGTCAATCGGCGGACGACCACATGGGCCTGCTCACGCCGGTGATCAAAGGCGTGCTCACCGATGTGGGCTTCGCCAACACGGTGGCTGCGCAGCAGGTGTTCGGCGGTCACGGTTACATCGCCGAGTGGGGCATGGAGCAGTTCGTGCGCGATGCGCGCATTGCGATGATTTACGAGGGCGCCAACGGCATTCAGGGTCTCGACCTCGTCGGCCGCAAGCTGCCGAAGGACGGAGGGCGTGCGGCGATGGCGTTCTTCGGTGAAGTTTCCGGATTCGCCAAGGACAATGGCGGCGACGAGGCGATGAAGCCGTATATCGCGCCGCTCTCGACGGCCCTGGGTCACCTGCAGCAGGCGACCGGATGGCTGATGCAGAACGCGATGGGCAAGCCCGACAACGCAGGCGCAGGCTCGACCGATTACATGCATCTGTTCGGCCTCGTCGTGCTTGGCTACATGTGGGCGAAGATGGCGAAGGTCGCCAACGACAAGATCGCGGCGGGCGATAGCAGCGACTATCTTAAAGCCAAGCTCGTCACCGGCCGCTTCTTCATGGAGCGCATGCTGCCCGAAACCGCGACCCATCTGGCGCGGATTCAGAGCGGCGCTGCCACGCTGATGGAATTGCCGGCGGAAGCGTTTTAACAAAACTGTCATGGCCGGGACAAGCCCGGCCATGACGGGTTAAACAACAGGTGCCGCACGCACACAGGAGCCACCCATGCCCGAAGCCTATATCTACGATCACGTCCGCACGCCGCGCGGCAAAGGCAAGTCCGACGGTTCGCTCCATGAAGTCACCGCGCTGGCGCTGGCGACCGTGCCGCTGAAGGCGTTGAAGGACCGCAACAACCTTGCCGAGGATTCGATCGATGACGTGGTGCTCGGCATCGTCGATCCGGTTGGCGAAGCCGGCGGCGATCTTGCGCGTTTCGCGGCCATTCAGGCCGGTCTCGGCCAGGCGGTGCCGGGCATACAGATCAGCCGGTTCTGTGCCTCCGGTCTCGATGCGGTGAACTTCGCCGCCGCGCAGGTGATGTCGGGCCAGCACGATCTCACCATCGGCGGCGGCGCGGAATCGATGAGCCGCGTCGGCATTCTCTCGTCGGGTACGCCCTGGCCGATGGACCCCTCGATCGCCGCGCCGACCTACTTTATGCCGCAAGGCGTGTCGGCGGATCTGATCGCAACGAAGTACGGCTTCTCCCGCGAGGATGTCGATCAATACGCGGTCGAGAGCCAGAAGCGGGCCGGCAAGGCGTGGGACGAAGGCCGCTTCAAGGATTCGGTGGTCCCTGTGAAGGATTTCAACGGCCTCACGATTTTGGCCAAGGACGAACACATGCGTCCGTCGACGACGATGCAGTCGCTGGCGTCGTTGCAGCCATCGTTCACGATGATGGGCCAGATGGGCGGCTTCGAGGCCGTCGCGATCCAGTCGCATCCGGAGATCGAGGGCGTGAACTACGTGCACCATGCCGGCAATTCGTCGGGCATCGTGGATGGCGCGGCCGCGGTGCTGCTCGGCAATGAAGAGGCCGGCAAAAAACTCGGCAAGAAACCGCGCGCAAAAATTCGCGCCTTCGCCAATATCGGCTCCGAGCCTGCGATGATGCTGACCGGACCGGTCGATGTGACCAAGAAGGTGCTGGAGCGCTCCGGCATGAAGCTAAGTGACATCGACCTGTTCGAGCTGAACGAGGCGTTCGCCTCGGTCGTGCTGCGTTACATCCAGGCCTTCGACATCGACCATGCCAAGATCAACGTCAACGGCGGCGCGATCGCGCTCGGTCATCCCCTCGGCGCCACCGGCGCGATGATCCTTGGCACCGTGCTGGACGAACTGGAGCGGACCAACAAATCGACCGCGCTGGTGACGCTGTGCATCGGCGGCGGCATGGGCACCGCGACGATCATCGAGCGGGTTTGAGACTTTTCCCTCCCCTCGATGGGGAGGGTCGACCGCGCAGCGGTCGGGGTGGGGTGACCTGAAGAAGCGACCCCCACCCCCGACCCCTCCCCACAAGGGGGAGGGGAGATCAAAGCAACAAGCGCCGCGCGACATTCGCTGCTGGCACAGAGGAGCAGAATGATGGCCTACACCAATTTCAAGGTCGAAATCGATTCGGACGGCATTGCGACCGTCACCTGGGATATTCCCGGCCGTTCGATGAACGTGCTCGACCAGCGCTCGGGCGAAGAGTTGGCGCAAATCATCAAGCAGCTCACCGAAGATGCGGCTGTGAAGGGCGTTGTCATCACCTCGGCGAAGGAAGCATTCTGCGCAGGCGCCGATCTGGCCATGCTCGAAGGCATGAATCGCGCATTCGCCGATATGCTCAAGAGCAAGGGCGAAGAAGCCGCGAACCAGGTGCTGTTCGATCGCTGCCGCGAGTTGTCACAGACGCTGCGCAACATCGAGACCGGCGGCAAGCCGTGGGTCGCAGCCATCAATGGCCTCGCGCTCGGCGGCGGTTTCGAGGTGACGCTGGCCTGCCACTATCGTGTCGCGGCCGACAGCCCCAAGACCCAGGTGGGCCTGCCTGAAATCAAGATCGGTCTGTTCCCGGGCGGTGGCGGTACCCAGCGCATCCCGCGCATGATTCCAACCCAGGATGCGTTGCAGGTGCTGCTCAAGGGCGAAAGCCTCAATATGACTAAGGCGAAGGCGATGAAGCTCGTCGACGCCGTGGTTCCGGCTGAAGATCTCATCAAGTCCGCGAAGGACTGGATCAAGGCCGGCGGCAAGGCCGTTCAGCCTTGGGACGACAAGGGCTTCAAGTTGCCGGGCGGAACGGTCTACTCCAAGGCCGGGACCATGACATTCCCGCCCGCCAACGCGATCTATCGCCGCGAGACGTTCGACAATTATCCTGCTGCGCGCGCGATCATGAGTTGCGTCTATGAAGGCCTGCAGTTGCCGATCGACGCCGCGCTGCGGGTCGAGTCGCGCTACTTCGCGAAGATTCTGCGCAGCAAGGAAGCGGCGGCCATGATCCGCTCGCTGTTCGTGTCGATGCAAGACCTCAACAAGGGCGCGCGCCGTCCGCCAAACGTGCCGCCGACCAAGGTCAAGAAGCTCGGCGTCATCGGCGCCGGCTTCATGGGCGCGAGCGTCGGCTACGTCTCGGCGCTTGCGGGCATCGACGTGGTGCTGATCGATCGCGATCAGGCCAGCGCCGACAAGGGCAAGGCGCATGCGAAGTCGGTGGTCGACGGTCTGATTGCCAAGGGCCGCACCAGGCAGGCTGATGGCGATGCCATTCTCGCCCGTATCACACCGACCGCCGACTACAGCGCGCTGAAGGATTGCGATCTCGTCATCGAGGCCGTGTTCGAGGACCGCAAGGTCAAGGCGGAAACCTATGCCAAGGCGCAACCGCTGCTGAAGAAGGATGCCATCTTCGCCTCCAACACCTCGACGCTGCCGATCAATTCGCTGGCCGAAGAATGGAAGGATCAGTCAAAGTTCATCGGCATCCATTTCTTCTCGCCGGTCGAGAAGATGATGCTGGTCGAGATCATCGTCGGCAAGAACACCGGCGACGTCGCGCTCGCGACCGCGCTCGACTACGTGCGTCAGATCAGGAAGACACCGATCGTGGTCAACGATTCGCGCGGCTTCTTCGCCAACCGTTGCGTGCTGCGCTTCACCGCCGAAGGACTCGAGATGCTGATGGAAGGCGTGCCTCCGCCGATGATCGAGAACACCGCGAAGATGGCCGGCATGCCGGTCGGTCCGCTGTCGCTGTCGGACGAAGTGGCGCTCGATCTGGTGCTCAAGATCATGAAGGCGACCGAGGCCGACCTCGGCGCCAACGCCATCGATCAGGCGCAAAAGAAGCTGCTGGTCGAGATGGTCGAGAAGCAGGGCCGCTTCGGCCGCAAGAATGGCAAGGGCTTCTATGACTATCCGGAGAAGGGCAAAGGCTCCAAACGGCTCTGGCCCGATCTCGGTGGCTTGCAGCCAAAGAAGCTCGATCCGGATACGCTCGATGTCGAGGAACTGAAGCAGCGTTTTCTCGTGGTCCAGGCGGTGGAGGCGGCGCGCACGGTGGAGGATCACGTCATCACCGATCCGCGCGAAGCGGATGTCGGCTCGATCCTCGGTTTTGGCTTCGCGCCGTTCACCGGCGGAGCGCTGTCCTACATCGACTTCATGGGCACCAAGAAGTTCGTCGATCTCTGCCACAAGCTGCAGGGCAAATACGGCGCGCGGTTCCAGCCGCCGAAACTCCTGATCGAGATGGCGGCCAAGGGCGAGACCTTCTATGGCCGTTTCCCGCCGAAGAAGCCGGCCTCGGTCGCCGCGGCTTGATTTTTATCCCTCCCCCACGAAGTGCGGGGAGGGTGGCGCGAGTGAGCGAAGCGAATGGAGCGCCGGGTGGGGGCTCTACCGACGCACCCCCACCCCGGCCTCCGCTTCGCTCGGCCGACCCTCCCCACGCTTTGCTGGGGAGGGATACATCTCCCAAATCTTGACTGGACAAAACCCGCTGTTAAATGCACATGCATTAAAGGCGGAGCGGGCACACACCCGCATCCAATGGGTCAGCCGAGACGCCACCATGAAGAAAAAGCCATCGAGCGAAGCGACCGCCGCCTGGATCAGGCTGATGCGCGTGCAGACGCGGGTGCTTGATGCGGTGGAGCAGGATTTGAAGAAGGCGGGCTTTCCGCCGCTTGCCTGGTACGATGCGCTGCTCGAACTGTCGCGCGCGCCGGGCGGCGAACTTCGGCCGGTCGAACTCGAAAAGCAGATGCTGTTGCCGCAGTATTCCACCTCGCGCCTGATCGACCGGCTGGTCGATGAAGGTCTCGCCGCGCGCCGCGAATGCAAGTTCGACAAGCGCGGGCAGTTCGTCGAAATCACCGAGGCCGGCCGCGAACTGCAGAAGAAAATGTGGACGTCCTACTCCGCCGCGATCGAGCGGCATGTCGGCACCAAGCTCTCGGATGCCGATGCTGCAAAGCTGTGCGGTCTGCTCGACAGGCTTGGCTGCGCTTGCGGGGAGATGCCCGCTCCGCTCGTCAAAGACGCTGTGCAGGCCAGATGAATTCCTCAAACCTTCGGGTGCTCGCGGGCAGACTGGCTCGCCGCCCTGCTCATCACTCGCTCTACTGCGCAAGTTACCGGGGTCTGTATGGCGCGTGACCAGATCGATATGACGCCGCTCGCGTCGCGCGACGAGCTTGTGGAATGGTTCGAGGCCGGCTCCAAGCCGCGTGAACAATTTCGCATCGGCACTGAACATGAAAAGACGCCGTTCACGCTGCAGGGCCACCGTCCCGTACCCTACCAGGGTGATCGCGGCATCCGGGCGCTGCTGGACGGCATGAAGCTCCTGCTCGGCTGGGAGCCGATCATGGAGCGCGGCAACATCATCGGACTTTACGACGTTACCGGCGGCGGCGCGATTTCGCTGGAGCCCGGCGGACAGTTCGAACTCTCCGGTGCGCCGGTCGAGACCGTGCACCAGACCTGCTCGGAGCTGATGGCGCATCTGGCGCAGGTGCGCGAGATCGCAACCCCGCTCGGCATCGGCTTTCTCGGTCTTGGCATGACCCCGTCATGGTCGCGGTCCGATATTCCGGTGATGCCGAAGGGCCGCTACAAGATCATGACCAACTATATGCCGAAGGTCGGACAATACGGCCTCGACATGATGTACCGGACCTGCACTGTGCAGACCAATCTCGACTTCTCCTCCGAATCCGACATGGTGAAGAAGCTGCGCGTGTCGGTCGCGTTGCAGCCGGTGGCCACCGCGCTGTTCGCCAATTCGCCGTTCACCGAAGGTAAGCCGAACGGCTACCTCTCGTTCCGCTCCGAGATCTGGCGCGATACCGACAACGCACGCTCGGGCATGATCCCGTGGGCATTCGAGGATGGCATGGGTTTCGAGCGCTGGGTCGACTACGCGCTCGACGTGCCGATGTATTTCGTCAAGCGCGGCGAGGATTACATCGATGTCTCGGGGTCATCGTTCCGTAAATTCTTCGACGGCAACAACGAGAAGATGCCGGGCGAGCGGCCGACGCTGTCGGACTGGGCCAATCATCTCTCGACCATTTTCCCCGAAGTTCGCCTGAAGCGCTATCTCGAAATGCGCGGCGCCGATGGCGCGCCGTGGGGACGCCTGCCCGCGCTGCCGGCGTTCTGGGTCGGGCTGCTGTACGACGATGTCAGCCTCGATGCTGCTTGGGATCTGGTGAAGGGCTGGAGTGCCGACGAGCGTCAGACGCTGCGCGATGATGTGACCACGCTGGGCTTCAAGGCGAAAATCGGCAACCGCTATCTGTTCGAAGTGGCCAAGGATTGTCTGGCGCTCGCTCATGCGGGTCTGCGCCGCCGCAACCATGTCGATCAGTCGGGACGCGACGAGACGCGCTATCTCGAACCGCTCGATCGCATCATCGCTTCGGGCCAGACGCCCGCGGAGGAGTTGCTCGCCAAATTCAACGGCGTGTGGCGCGGCTCAGTGGAGCCAGCCTACGACCAATACGCCTTCTGATCGAGTATGTTTGTCTGGCCTGCGGTGCTGACCTGTTCAACGGCGGTGCCTGCGGCCTGCGGCGCTTGGCCATGGTGCTGATGGCAATCCATTCATCCGACGTACATCTGCGGGACGATTGAATTGTCCTGTCGTTAGGCGGTTTCGGCGAGTGGACCCGGTCGCTGCAAGAAGCCGCTCAAAATCAACACGTTAGACGTTTTCGGATTGCAAGGCCGGACGCCACCTTTGCCGAATGTGTGTGACACGATCCCTGCGATATGGCGGAGTGCTGGCTCCGTCATGGAAAGTTCCCCGATGCCGCGAACCGGCTTCATCCTCGCTATTCTCGTGGTGCTCTGTGCAGCGTGGCCAAGTCCGGGCGTTGCGCAAACCGGCTTTGACCGGCCGGGCAGCGATTATCAGAGCGTGGCGGTACCCTCCGGCGATCCGGCGGCCTGCGCGCTGATCTGCGAGCGCGATCGCAAGTGCCGCGCGTGGAGCTTCAACTACCCGATCGACAGCGAGCGCGGAGCGGCGTGCTGGCTCAAGGGCGCGGTGCCGGAGCGCGTGGAGAGCAATTGTTGTGTGTCCGGCGTGCGCGGAGCGGGGGTGCTCGAAACACGCAACAGCGCCCTCGAAGTGGCGACCGACCGGCTTGGCGGCGACTATCGCAGCATCGAGGTCGACGCCAATGCCAAGGGCGAAACCTGCAAGGCGGCGTGCGAATCCGATAACAAGTGCCGGGCATGGACCTATGCAAGACCGGGCTACATCGGAAAAGGCGCGCGCTGCTTTCTGAAGAATCAGGTCAAGCCGCCGCGCAGGAAGCCGGGTTTCATATCGGGCGTCATCAGATAAAGTCCGCGGACATGATCCAATCCATGTCCCCCCATCCGGTGCCGATCGGCCACTCGCGGCGCGCGTTCTGGGATCGTTTTTTCTGGCAGATGGCCGAAGGCCATTTTCCCGATTCCAAGGTCACCGAGCAAATACTGCTGTCGTCCCCCGATCTGCATGCGATTGCGGGTGACGATCTTTATGGCCGACTCGTGAGTTGGGCCGCGGACGATCATGCGCGGCTCGATATGCGCGCGATCTTCGATGCCCTGTTTCCGCGCCGCTGCTTCTGCCGGCGGCAGGGCGCGATGGATCATCACGAACTCGATTTCAGCGGCGCGAATGTCTACCGGCGCATCTATTACAGCGACCCCTGCATTGAGAACGGTTGCGACGTTCTGTTTCGTCGCACGCCGGACATCGATCTCTTGCGCTGCCGCGATTGCGGCGACGTCTGGCTGCGCGGCATGGATCAGGATTGGGGCCGCCAGCACCTCCTGCTGCTCGAACCTGGCGATCTTGAGCGCATCGAAGCCGAGGGTATCTGGCCGTCAGGGCTGGATCAGGCGGAAGCCACATGGATCGCCGCCGTCACCGGGATGGCGCATGACGATCCGCGCGCGCCGGCGTGGCAGCGCGAGGCGAATTCGCCACACGCTTTCCAAAGGTTTGGAGCCAAGGCTTCCCGAGTTTAGAGAAGGCTTCCCGAGTTTAGGGCCTGATTGATAGGCTTCCCTGAGATAGGCGACTCTTGCGGAAACATCTTGCAGCCGCCATCAATTGCCGCGACGATTGCCGCTGAAAAAAATTCCTTAAAGCCTTCTTGGGGGAGCAGACATGAAACTCTACAATATGAAGACGGGTATGAACCCGCGCCGCGTGCGAATCTTTCTCGCCGAGAAAGGTGTTTCTCTGCCAATTGTCGAAGTCGACATGACCAAGGGTGAGAATGCGACGCCTGAATTTCTCAAGATCAATCCGCTCGGCAAGCTGCCGGTGCTCGAACTCGATGACGGCCGCTTTCTCACAGAATCGATTGCGATCTGCCGCTACATCGAGGCGCTGCATCCGGAGCCCAATCTGTTCGGCAAGGACCCGCTGGAAATTGCGTTCGTCGAGATGTGGGACCGCCGGATGGAGCACGATCTGATGCGGCCGATGGTCGACAACTTCGTGCACTCCTCGCCGTTCTGGAAAGGGCGACGGCCGCAGGTCGCCGAGGTTGCGCCGATCGCGTGTGAGTCGGCCAATGCGATGATGAAGCTGCTCGATGGCGAACTGGCGTCGCGTTCATATATCGCCGGTGACCGCTATACGGTTGCCGATATCACTGCGCAGTGCGCGCTCTTGTTGGGCAAGAACACCGGCACGCCGCTGCCCCAGGGCCTGCCGCATCTCGCCGCGTGGTGGGAGCGGGTCGGCGCGCGGCCGACGGCGCGGGCGTGAGAGCCGATGACGAGCTAGCCCGTGCCGCCGACGGTGATCTGATCCATGCGTAAGGTCGGCTGACCGACGCCGACTGGCACGCCCTGACCGTTCTTGCCGCAGGTGCCGATCCCGGCGTCGAGTTCGAGGTCGTTGCCGACCATCGAGATGCGATGCAGATCGGTCGGGCCGTTGCCGATCAGCATGACGCCCTTCAGCGGCGCCCCGACTTTGCCGTCAGTGATCTTGTACGCTTCCGTGCACTGGAACACATACTTGCCGGAGGTGATATCGACCTGTCCGCCGCCGAAATTTGCCGCGAAGATGCCGTTTTTCACCGAGGCCAGAATTTCCGAGGGCTCGCGGTCGCCGGCCAGCATGTAGGTGTTGGTCATGCGCGGCATCGGCACATGGGCATAAGATTCGCGCCGCCCGTTGCCGGTCGGTTTCATGTTCATCAGCCGCGCGTTCTGGCGGTCCTGCATGTAGCCGACCAGAATGCCATCCTCGATCAGCATGGTGCGATTGGTCGGCGTGCCTTCGTCGTCGATCGACAGCGATCCGCGGCGTGATGAAATTGTGCCATCGTCCACGACGGTCACGCCCTTGGCCGCGACCTGCTTGCCCATCAAGCCCGCAAACGCCGAGGTCTGCTTACGGTTGAAATCGCCCTCGAGACCGTGACCGACCGCTTCGTGCAGCATCACGCCGGGCCAGCCGGGGCCGAGCACGACATCCATCTCGCCGGCAGGTGCGGGCACCGATTCCAGATTGATCATGGCCTGGCGGATCGCGCCGTCGGCCGCGTTGCGCCATGCCTTTGTCTCGATGAAACGGGCATAACCCTCACGTCCGCCGTAGCCGTGGCTGCCGGTTTCCTGACGATCGCCCTGGCCTGCGACGACGGACACGTTGATGCGCACCAAGGGGCGGATATCGCGATAGCTCTCGCCATCGGGGCGGAGAATCTCCACCACCTGCCACGTCGCGCCGAGCGACACCGAGACCTGCCGCACACGCGGATCCTTGTCGCGCACATAAGCGTCGATCTCGGCCAGCAGCTTCACCTTGTTTTCAAACGCGAGACCGTCGAGCGGATTCTCGTCGCTGTAGAGCCGCACATTGGTGTGCGTAGGCGCAGCAGCATAAGTGCCGCTGTGACCGCCGCGCACGGCGCTGACGGAGTCGGCGGCGCGGATCAGCGCAGGCAGAGAGACATCGGAGGAATGGGCGTAGCCGACCGCATCGTCCTTCACCGCGCGCAATCCAAAACCCTGCGCGGTATCGTAGGTCGCCTGCTTGAGGCGGCCGTTGTCGAACATCAGCCCCTCGGATTGACGATATTCGAGGAACAGTTCGCCATCGTCGGCGCCCGCGAGGCCACGGGCGATTTCCTTCTTGGCAGCGTCGCGATCGAGGCCGGCGCGGTCGAGCAGGGAGGTGGTGACGAGGGCTGATGCGGTCATGGGCGGGTTCCGGAAAGCGGGATCAGGCTGCAGTCAAGATAGGTGCTGCGAGGCAAAAGAACCAGCGTTGTCATGGCCGGGCTAGTCCCGGCCATCCACGCCTTCCTTGCAGACTTGCGGTAAAGACGTGGATGCCCGCGACAAGCGCGGGCGTGGCGTCTGAGGACTTCAAGGCAGCTTGTCGTAGCCTTCGCCGATGCCTTTGAGACTCAGCGGGAAGCCGATGCCTTCTTCCGGCGTCTCGAAAATGATGAAGGTCGCGGTGCGGGCGGTGCGCAGCTTGGCCAACAGGTCGTCGTCCATCACTACCTCAGCGACGCAACCATTGGGGAGGCAGCGGACGAAACCGGCGCGGCCGACGTCGTTGTTATCGAGTTTGAGACCGAGTCCCGAAGGCAGCAACACGCCGAGCGGCGCGACCACGCGCATCAGCTTGCTCTTTTGATCGGCGGTTTTCAGCACGATGACGGTGAGCCCCGCATTGGAGCGATCTTCGGCCACCACGCTCTGGATCAGGGCGCATTGCTCGCCCTGCGCGCCCGGCGGCGTGTCGCAACGGATCTGCCAGTCGCCGTGAACCGAGCGAACGGCGCCTTGGGCGAAGGCAGCGTTCGTCGACGCGATCGTGCACAGCAGAGCGAACCCAAACAGACGCCAAGCCGCGCGCCGCAACTGAGATCCCAAAAACAAACGGCCCATCTGGTATGGGTCCTCTCTCCGAGTGGTCCCGACATCGCCGCAACCAATGCAACCGCTGGGCCGGGCAGCCTTCCGAACCTGCCGGACTCGCCATGGCAATGACGGCGGCTTGAAGGCAGCCTCCAGGAAAGCCCGAATCACTTTGGCCAGGCCCGTGGAATTATGGCGTACATCGGCCCCGGGGTGAGTCAAGCCGCACATCAAGGCTGGGAGGCAGATCGCGCTATGCAGCCTTGATCTCGAACCCTGCCCGCGGGAAGTGGATGTGAATGTCATTGGCCTCGGGCGTCGTCCGGTGAATGACGATCTCCGTCGCGTCGGCGGCCACGAGTTTTCCCGCCACCGGGACCTTGGCGTTGTCATCCGGTGTCACGAGCACCTGCGAGCCGATCCTGGGCCCGCGGTCCACTGCGACACTTCCGATCCGGAGCCCGCGGTGGTCGGCACCATGATCATCGGCAAGGCCTTCTTGTCGAAGCTGCCGACGCCGGTGCATTCGCGCATCGGCTTCGGATTGGTAGCGACGATGGCGATGCCCTTGCCCGTGCACATGACAGAACCGCCGCCGATGCAGACGATGCCGTCGATCCCGTCCCTGCGCGCGCGTTCGCCTTGCGCGTCGATATGAGAGTAGCGGGCGTCGATCCCGCATTCATCGAAGCGGCCGATCGAGAGCCCCGCGGCTTTCAGCGAATCAAGCGCCGCGGCATGAAAGGGCTGTTGCGAGATGATCGGGTCCGAAACCACGAGAATCCGCGACATTTTGAGCTCGCGGGCGAGATTTCCGATTGTGGTCAGCGCTCCGGCGCCGGCCACAATGCGAGTCGGCATGAAAAAGCTGGTAATCGCGGGCGTTTCATTCCTGAGTTTCTTTGACGCCTGAGCGCCTTGGTTATCCGGGCACAATAGGAGAGCCCCGTAACGGCGACAATGAAACTCCCGCCAGAGACCGCCTGTAGGGGGTATCTGCGCAGCCTATCGCGGTACCCGGAATCGCCGCAAAATTGCGTTGCGAATCGGGCATGTGGGCTGTTCCGGGCCGCGCGAATTACTGCATTGCGAGACACGCCGAATTATGGTTTGAGAGACTGGAATTTCGACGCTTTCTAAGCCGGTGGTGGCGGCGGGCCGATGACCCAAAAAGCCGCATTAAACTGCGCCGGAATGCGATGTCGGACCGATAGCGAATGATTGGCGGGAGCAAAAGCGGCATGACGAGGGGGATGGGCCAGGGAATGGGCCGAGCGAGACGCCGGTTGCTGGGTATAGCGGCAGGAGCGGTCGTTCTGCTGGCGGCAGGTGCTGCGTTCGCGGGATTGGGTCAGCCCACACCTTGGGAATACAAGCTCCAGGAATCGGCGTCGCCGGTGATGGACAACATCATATGGTTCCATGAACTGCTGTTCTGGATCATTACGGTCATCACCCTGTTCGTGCTGGCTCTGCTTTTGATCGTTGCGGTCAAGTTCAACGCCAAAGCCAATCCGGTCCCTTCGAAAACCACCCATAACACGCTGATCGAGGTGATCTGGACCGTCGCCCCGGTGGTCATTCTGATGGCGATCGCCATTCCGTCGTTCAAGCTGCTGTTTCAGCAGCTCGACGTCCCGAAGGCGGACATCACCATCAAGGCGACCGGCAAGCAGTGGTACTGGACCTATTCCTACCCTGACAACGGCAAGTTCGAGTTCGATTCGCTTCTGGTGGCCGACAAGCCACCGCGCCTGCTCGGCGTCGACAACGAAATGGTCGTGCCGGTGAACAAGATCATCCGGGTGCAGACCACCGCAGCCGATGTGATCCATGCCTTCGCGGTGCCGTCGTTCGGAATCAAGATCGACGCCATCCCCGGCCGCCTCAACGAGACCTGGTTCAAGGCCACCAAGGAAGGCATGTTCCACGGCCAATGCTCTGAACTCTGCGGCAAGGATCATGCGTTCATGCCGATCGCGGTGCGCGTCGTGAGCGATCAGGCATTCGCGGCATGGGTCGAGGAAGCCAAGAAGAAATTCGCATCGGTGCCCGACAACAATTCGTATGCATCGGCCGGCGCGGCTGCGCGCTAGGCGCCGTTCGCTTCGGCCACGGGACAAGAGGGCGGCGAACCGCTGGTGGTTTGATTCTAACATTCGCATGAGGTTGCTGCGAATTCTGGTGCGAATGTTGGAATCAAAAGAACACCAGCAATTATGGGTATCTAGTAGAGCTTTGAGTTTGACATTCGCCTGACGAAAGACCGGACAGATAAGGGGCGAATGTCAAATTCGCTTTGCTAGCGTTCAACGGACGGCAAGGTTCAAAGGAAGACAAGATGGCAACGACCGCTGGAACCCACGCTCACGATCATGCTGGTGATCATCATGACGATCATGCGCACGATCATCCGACCGGCTGGCGGCGCTTCGTCTATTCGACGAACCACAAGGACATCGGCACGATGTACCTGGTTTTCGCGATCATTGCAGGCGTGATCGGCGGCGCGCTCTCGGTCGCGATCCGCATGGAGTTGCAGTCGCCAGGCGTCCAGTTCTTCACCAGCAACCAGTACAACGTTTTCGTCACCTCGCACGGCCTGATCATGATCTTCTTCATGGTGATGCCGGCGATGATCGGCGGCTTCGGCAACTGGTTCGTGCCGCTGATGATCGGCGCGCCGGACATGGCGTTCCCGCGCATGAACAACATCTCGTTCTGGCTGTTGCCGGCCTCGTTCGCGCTGCTGCTCATTTCGGGCTTCGTCGAGGGCGAGCCCGGCGGCAAGGGCGTCGGCGCGGGCTGGACGATCTATGCGCCGCTCTCGACCACCGGCCACCCTGGCCCGTCGGTCGATTTTGCCATCCTGTCGCTCCATCTCGCCGGCGCCTCGTCGATTCTCGGCGCGATCAACTTCATCACGACGATCTTCAACATGCGCGCGCCGGGCATGACGCTGCACAAGATGCCGCTGTTCGTGTGGTCGATCCTCGTCACCGTGTTCCTGCTGCTGCTGGCGTTGCCGGTGCTCGCCGGCGCGATCACCATGCTGCTGACGGATCGCAATTTCGGCACCACGTTCTTCTCGGCCGACGGCGGCGGCGATCCGGTGCTGTTCCAGCATCTGTTCTGGTTCTTCGGCCATCCCGAAGTCTACATCCTGATCCTTCCCGGCTTCGGCATGATCAGCCAGATCGTTTCGACCTTCTCGAAGAAGCCGGTGTTCGGCTATCTCGGCATGGCCTACGCGATGGTCGCGATCGGCGGTATCGGTTTCGTGGTGTGGGCGCACCACATGTACACCGTCGGCATGTCGTCGACGACGCAGGCCTATTTCGTTGCCGCAACCATGGTGATCGCGGTGCCGACCGGCGTGAAGATCTTCTCGTGGATCGCGACCATGTGGGGCGGCTCGATCGAGTTCAAGACGCCGATGGTCTGGGCGATGGGCTTCATCTTCCTTTTCACGCTCGGCGGCGTGACCGGCGTCGTGCTCGCCAATGCGGGTGTCGACCGCGTGCTGCAGGACACCTACTACGTCGTCGCTCACTTCCACTACGTGCTGTCGCTTGGCGCGGTGTTCGCCATCTTCGCGGGCTGGTACTACTGGTTTCCGAAAATGTTCGGCTACATGTACAGCGAGACCATCGGCAAGCTGCATTTCTGGGTGACGTTTGTCGGTGTCAACCTGATCTTCTTCCCGCAGCACTTCCTCGGCCTGTCGGGCATGCCGCGCCGCTACATCGACTATCCCGATGCGTTCGCTGGCTGGAACTACGTGTCGTCGATCGGCGCATACATTTCGGCTTTCGGCGTGCTGATCTTCATTTACGGCCTGGTGGATGCCTTCGTCCGCAAGGAGAAGGCCGCGAACAATCCGTGGGGTGCGGGAGCCACGACGCTGGAATGGACGCTGACATCGCCGCCGCCGTTCCATCAGTTCGAGGTTCTGCCACGGATCAAGTGACGCCGAAGGCGTCATGCCCGCACGATTGCGAGCCGGAACGTCATTGCGAGCGAAGCGAAGCAACCCAGCGGCAAAGAAAGACTGGATTGCTTCGTCGCTGACGCTCCTCGCAATGACCAAGTCAGGATTGGATTAAGCTGTGTCTGTGATTGAAGAGCATGTCGACCTCGCGCAGCCCCGGATCTCCGAGGCCAGTGTCGGCGACTTCATCGAGCTGATGAAGCCGCGCGTGATGTCGCTGGTGATCTTCACCGCGCTGGTCGGCCTCGTGATAGCGCCGGGTCATGTTCATCCGGTTCTCGCCGTCACCTCGCTGGTCTGCATCGCGGTCGGCGCCGGCGCGTCGGGCGCGCTCAACATGTGGTACGACCGCGATATCGACGCGCTGATGGGCCGCACCGTGAAGCGGCCGATCCCGCAGGGCCGCGTCAGCCCGCCCGAGGCGCTCGCCTTCGGTGTGATCCTGTCGTTCTTCTCCGTGATGACGCTCGGCATCCTGGTCAACTGGCTGGCCGGTGCGCTGCTCGCCTTCACGATCTTCTTCTACATCGCGATCTATTCGGCCTGGCTGAAGCGCTCGACGGCGCAGAACATCGTGATCGGAGGCGCCGCCGGCGCCTTGCCGCCAGTGGTGGCGTGGGCGGCGGCGACCGGGTCGCTGTCGGTCGAGCCGATCCTGCTGTTCGCGATCATCTTCTTCTGGACACCGCCGCACTTCTGGGCGCTGGCGCTGTTCCGGTCCGACGACTACGCCCGTGCCGGAGTGCCGATGCTCCCCGTGGTCGCAGGTCTCGACGCGACGCGCCTGCAGATCCTGCTCTATACCGTGGTGCTGGTGGTGGTTGCTTTGGCGCCATGGCCGCTCGGCTATTTCAGCGCGATCTATGGCATCGTCTCCCTGATCCTCGGCGGCTGGATGCTCGCGCTTGCCGTCAACGTTTATCGCCATCGGACCGGGCCGGAAGCACTGCGCGCGGCGCGGCGGCTGTTCGCTTTCTCGATCCTTTATCTGTTCGCTTTGTTTGCAACGCTTCTGCTTGAAGCGATCGCCCACGCGGCGATACGGTTTATCGGGTAGGGGGCGTCGTCAGGAATGTATGGCATCCGCATGGATCAGAATGACCAGCCAGCGGGAATCGTGCTCACCGAGGAGCAGAAGCGCCGCCGCCGCGAGCGCTCGATTGCGATCGCGTGGGCACTCGGAATTCTCGTCGTGCTGTTTTTCGCGGTCACTATGGTCAAGGGACCGGCGGTCCTGATGCGCCCGATATGACAGAGAGCATACCAACCACTCCGGTGACGACGCGCAAAGCACGCACCAGCCGCGACGTGATGGTCGCGTCGGCTTGCGGCTTCTTTGTCGCGCTCATGGTCGGCGCAGCCTATGCCGCCGTGCCGTTTTACAACTGGTTCTGCCGGGTCACCGGCTTCAACGGTACCACGCAGGTTGCCGTTTCCGCGCCGTCCGCGACACTGGAGCGGCGGATCGCGGTTCGCTTCGATTCCAATGTCAGCGGCGGATTGCCGTGGAAGTTCGAGGCCGAAAAGACCGAGATCGAGGTCAGGATCGGCGAGGTCGTGACCGCGTTCTACACCGTCACGAATCAGTCGGCCCGCGCAACCACGGGCGTCGCCGCCTACAATGTCGCGCCGCTCACCGCCGGTCTCTATTTCCAGAAGATCAACTGCTTCTGCTTCAACGAGCAGAAGCTGGGGCCGGGCGAGAAACGCGAGATGCCGGTGGTGTTCTACGTCGATCCGGCGTTGGTCGCCGACAAAGATCATGACACGCTGAACACCATCACCCTGTCCTACACGTTCTATCCCGTGAAGGACGAGCCGAAGCCGAAACCGGTGGCTGCAAGCCAGCCGGAGAAGCCAAAAGGCAATCTATAACGTAAGCGTACGGCGTTCCCGGCAGGCGAGCGCCGAATTCGAGCTTTAAGACATGACCTTATGCCGGTATCATCGGCATACGAACGGAGATAACGCGAATGGCTTCGGGGCAAGCGAAACACCACGACTATCACCTCGTCGATCCGAGCCCTTGGCCGATCGTTGGCTCGATCTCGGCCTTTATCATGGCGGTCGGCGCGATCGCCTGGATGCACAAGATGTTTGCCGGTGCGCCGATCGTTTTCGGTATCGGCACCATCGGCGTGCTCTACACAATGGCGAGCTGGTGGGCGGACGTGATTCGCGAAGCCCAATACAAGGGCGATCATACCCGCGTCGTTCAGCTCCACCATCGCTATGGCATGATCCTGTTCATCGCCTCCGAGGTGATGTTCTTCGTGGCGTGGTTCTGGGCCTATTTCAATTCAGCGCTGTTCCCGGCCGATCCGGTTCACGCCGCGCGTGACGCGCTGTTCGGCGGCGTCTGGCCCCCCAAGGGGATCGAGACCTTCGATCCGTGGCATCTGCCGCTGCTCAACACACTGATCCTGCTGACCTCCGGCACGACAGTGACTTGGGCGCATCATGCGCTGCTCGAGAATGACCGCCAGGGTTTGAAGTGGGGTCTGATCCTCACCGTCGTGCTCGGCGCGGCGTTCACATGCGTGCAGGCCTACGAGTACGGCCACGCTGCATTCGCATTCTCCGGCAACGTCTATGGTGCGACCTTCTTCATGGCGACCGGCTTCCATGGCTTCCACGTTCTGGTCGGCACCGTTTTCCTGCTGGTGTGTCTGTTCCGCGCCTATGCGGGCCACTTCACGCCGAAGCAGCACCTCGGTTTTGAGTTTGCTGCCTGGTACTGGCATTTCGTCGACGTGGTCTGGTTGTTTCTGTTCCTGGCGATCTATGTCTGGGGACGCGGCCCGGCGGGTGTCGGCGGCGGCCACTGATCAATCGATCGAAACCGATCAAAGGGGCGGCCGCAAGGTCGCCCCTTTTGCTTGCATTCAGGCTGAGACGGCGCGAAGAGAACCGCGATGCTGAACAATCCGGCTCCGACCCTCGGACAGTCTGCGATGCGCGGGCTGGCCTGCAAGTGCCCGCGTTGCGGCGAAGGCAAACTCTATCAAGGCTTTCTCACGCTGCGGCCGGGATGTGAGGCGTGCGGGCTCGACTATGGCTTCATCGATGCGGGCGATGGCCCGGCGGTGTTCATCATCATGATTGCGGGATTCATCGTTGTCGGGTCGGCGCTGATCGTCGAGGTGAAGTATCAGCCGCCGTTCTGGGTCCATGCGGTGCTGTGGGGACCGCTGATCCTGCTGACGACGCTGGTGCCGCTGCGCTCGATGAAAGCGCTGCTGATCGCGCTGCAGTTTCATCACAAGGCCGCGGAAGGGCGGCTGGTGGAGCGCGACCGGCCGTGACAGCGATCGTCAACAAACGCGGCTCTTTCGGTCTGGCGCTGATCACGCTTGCGATGCTGGCGACACTGATCGGATTGGGCGTCTGGCAGCTTCATCGCAAGGATGAAAAGCGCGGACTGATCGCGGCGCTCGATGAGCGTCTTGTGCAAGACCCGGTCTCGTTGCCGCTTGCGTCGGAGTGGGCATCGCTCTCTCAGGCGCGCGATGAATTCCGGCGTGTCACGTTCTCCGCCGCGCTCGATCACTCGAAGGACGTCATGGTCTACAGCTCCGGCTCCGGCGTGCGGGCCGACATCTCCGGTCCCGGGACCTGGGCGTTCGTGCCCGCGAAACTTGTGAGCGGTGAGACCGTCGTCGTCAATCTCGGGTTCGTGCAAAACACATTGCAGGATCGCGCGCAGCAGGATCGCGCGATTGCGTCCGTCGCAGCGGGGCCGCAGACCTTTATCGGCTACATTCGCTTCCCGGAGCCCGCCGGCTGGTTCACGCCGGCCGACAATCCGGTGAAGCGTCTGTGGTTCACGCGCGACCACATGGCGATGGCCCGGACGCTCGGGTGGGGCCAGCCCGCCGGTGGCGTCGCGCCGTTCTATATCGATCTTGAAGAGCCTGTACCGGCGTCGGGCATTCCAAAACCGGGCCCGCTTTCGGTTCGCCTGAAAGACAACCATCTGCAATATGCGATCACCTGGTTCGGCCTCGCTGCTGCCGTTGTCATCGCGTTTGGTTTCTGGATTGCCGGTCAGCGGCGCGCCTGAGCCGCTTCCTTGTGGATGCCGACGCTTGCTTATAAGGTGCCGCCAGATCGGTTGGCTTCCGGGTGATCTTCTATATCTTTCAGAGGCTTGGAGCTAAATCTCGCTCCTCGGAAAAGATGTGACGACCTACATTTCGACGCGCGGTGAAGCGCCAAAACTTGGCTTCTGCGATGTGATGCTGGCCGGGCTCGCCCGCGACGGCGGCCTCTATGTGCCCGAGGTCTGGCCGCAACTGTCGCATGCCACCATCGCCGGATTTCTCGGACGCCCGTACTGGGAGGTCGCTGTCGATGTGATCAAGCCGTTCGTCGGTGGCGAAATTTCCGATGCCGACCTCGGCCGCATGGCGATCGAGGCTTACGCGACGTTCCGTCATCCGGCGGTGGTGCCGGTGAGCCAGATCGGCACCAGTCAGTTTCTGCTCGAGCTGTTTCACGGGCCGACGCTGGCGTTCAAGGACGTGGCGATGCAGCTCGTCTCGCGCATGATGGATCATGTGCTGACGCAGCGCCGCCGGCGGACCACCATTGTCGTTGCCACGTCGGGCGACACTGGTGGCGCGGCAGTGGAGGCGTTCGCCAATCGCAACAGCGTCGATCTGATCGTGCTGTTTCCGAACGGCCGCATCTCGGATGTGCAGCGGCGGATGATGACGACAACGGCCGCTGCCAACGTGCACGCGCTGGCGGTCGAGGGGACGTTCGACGATTGCCAGGCGATCGTGAAGGGCCTGTTCAATCATCATGCGTTTCGTGACGCCGTGTCGTTGTCGGGCGTCAATTCGATTAACTGGGCGCGCATCGTTGCACAGGTGGTCTATTACTTCACCTCGGCTGTTGCGCTGGGTGCGCCCGCGCGTCAGGTCGATTTCACGGTGCCGACCGGAAACTTCGGCGATATCTTCGCGGGCTATGTGGCCAAGCGCATGGGCTTGCCGATCCGTCGGCTGAAGATCGCGGCCAACGTCAACGATATTCTGGCGCGCACGCTCGCGACCGGAACGTATGAGGTCCGGGAAGTCCACGCGACCACGTCGCCGTCGATGGACATTCAGGTGTCGTCGAACTTCGAACGCCTGCTGTTCGAGGCGGTCGGGCGCGATGCACCGACTGTGCGCGGGCTGATGTCGTCGTTGCAGCAGTCCGGCCGGTTTACCCTTCAGGCGCAGGCGCTCGCTGCCGTGCGTGACGGCTTCGATGCCGGCCGTGCCGACGAAACCGAGACCGCGGCTGCGATCCGCGCCGCCTGGCGCGAGAGCGGCGACCTGATCGATCCGCACACGGCGGTTGCGATTGCGGTAGCCGAGCGTCTCGGTGCGGACACGGGCGTGCCCAATATCGTGCTGTCGACGGCGCATGCGGCAAAATTTCCGGACGCGGTGGAAGCCGCTTGCGGCGTGCGGCCGGCATTGCCGGTCTGGCTCGACGGTCTCATGACCCGGCCGGAGCAGATCAAGGTCATCAAGAACGATCGTGCGGAGGTCGAGTGTTTCGTGCTTTCGATCAGCCGTGCGGCCAAGGAACCGACGACTTAGGAGCGCCGATGAGCGTCAATGTCACTCAGTTGCCGACCGGGCTGACCGTGGTCACCGACACCATGCCGCATTTGGAGACAGCGGCGCTCGGCGTCTGGACCGGTGTCGGCGGCCGCGACGAGAAAGCGGACGAGCACGGCATTTCGCATCTGCTCGAACACATGGCCTTCAAGGGTACGGCGACGCGCACCTCGCGCCAGATCGTCGAAGAGATCGAAGCTGTCGGCGGCGACCTCAACGCTGCGACCAGTACGGAAACCACGGCGTTCTATGCCCGTGTGCTGAAGGCCGACGTGCCGCTGGCGCTCGAGGTGCTGTCGGATATTCTCGCCAACCCGTCGTTCGACGCGGAGGAACTTGAGCGCGAGAAGAGCGTGATCGCGCAGGAAATCGGCGCGGCGCAGGACACGCCCGACGACGTCGTATTCGAACACCTGAGCGAACTGTGTTTTCCCGGGCAACCGATCGGCCGCTCGCTGCTCGGCACGACAAAGACTCTGAGCAAGTTCGATCGCGACATGCTGTCCGGCTATCTGCAAACCCACTACCGCGGCCCGAACATGGTGATCGCGGCTGCCGGCGCTGTCGATCACAAGGCGGTCGTCGCCGAGGTCGAGAAACGTTTTGCCAGCTTCGGCGGAGTTGCGCCGCCGAAATCTTCGCCTGCGTCGTACGGCCAGGGTGGAAGCAAGGTGGTGCGCCGCGATCTCGAACAGGCCCATATCACGCTGGCGCTGGAAGGCGTCGCTCAGACCGATCCGTCGCTGTTCAGCCTGCAGACCTTCACCAACATCCTCGGTGGCGGGATGTCGTCGCGGTTGTTTCAGGAGGTGCGCGAGAAGCGTGGACTTTGTTATTCGATCTACACCTTCCACGCGCCCTACAAGGACACCGGTTTCTTCGGACTCTATACCGGCACCGATCCGGGCGACGCGCCGGAGATGATGGATGTGATCGTCGACGAGATGAATGCGGCTGTCGACAACTTGACCGATGCCGAAATTTCGCGCGCAAAGGCGCAGATGAAGGCGAGCCTGTTGATGGCGCTGGAAAGCTGCGGTTCGCGTGCCGAGCAACTGGCGCGGCACATCATGGCCTATGGCCGCCCGTTGACGCCGGCCGAACTGATTGCGAAAATCGAGGCGGTGACTGTTGAATCGGCGCGCGATGCCGGGCGAACCTTGCTGGCGCGCAGCCGTCCGGCAGTGGTGGCGCTCGGCGGCGGCCGGGGGTTGAAATCTGCGGTGCAGCGTGCCGAAGGTCTGACCTCGGCGAGCGCAAAAAGTCGGTATCACTGAGCGAAAGCGCGCACCGTCTTGCGCGCCTGGCGAGGGAAGTACGGTTATGGCATTGTTCCGGTTGCCGTCGAATGCTCCGCCCGCGCTGGCGCCGCGCGGCTCTGGTCTTGTTCTGCGCGCTCCACAGATGTCGGACTTCATTCAGTGGTCGCAGCTTCGCGAATCGAGTCGCGCATTTCTTACTCCGTGGGAGCCGATCTGGCCGTCCGACGATCTGACGCGCTCCGGGTTTCGCCGGCGGCTGCGGCGTTACGCCGAAGACATCGCCGACGACAAATCCTATCCGTTTCTGATCTTCCGCGAGGACAACGGCGCGCTGATCGGCGGCATCACCCTCGCCAATGTCCGGCGCGGCATCGTGCAGGCGGGCACCATCGGCTACTGGATCGGTGAACCCTACGCGCGACAGGGTTTGATGACGGCGGCGCTGCGCGTGCTGCTGCCCTCGCTGTTTGGCGAATTGCATCTGCACCGCGTCGAGGCCGCCTGCATCCCCAGCAATATCGGATCGGTGCGCGTGCTTGAGACGACCGGCTTCCGGCGCGAGGGATTGGCCAAGCGGTATCTGTGCATCAACGGCGTCTGGCAGGACCATTATCTCTATGGTCTGCTGCACGAGTATTTGCAGTCCTGAGCCGGGTGCATGGCAACATCAGTCGATGTTGGATTCGAAAGCGTCAATTCTGCGGCTGCGTGTTGTGAACGGCGTTTGGTCCCGGCTCACCGTTGCGTCACGGCTTCGCCGTGTTTGACTGCCAGATACCGCTGGTCTGCTGTTTATCTTCCGCCGCGCGATCCGGGGCAAAACCGATACACTTTGCTCGGGATCATGGGCTATAACCCCCGCACGATATCGTTGGCGGCGAGGTTCTTTCAAAATGTCCGAGACGACCACAAGACCTTCGCAGGGATCGGTATGGCCGATTCGCTCCGCAGCGCTCGCGGCGTTGGCCTGCACTGTGCTTGCGGGCTGCGGTGGCGGCTCCGCCATATTCAGCTCGTCGCCGGGCAGTCCTGGTATCACCAGCCGTTTCAGCCAGCTGTTTGGATCGCGCTCGCAGGAGGCGGGCACGCCGGTGGCAGCACAGGGCCAGCCTCAAGGCGAACTGAGTTGCCCGGGAGTCAGCATCCGCGCCGGCGCCTCGACGCTGCGGGTGGGTGTGCAGCCGGGAGACGTCCAGAGTCCGACCGAGCTGCGCTTTCAGAGCACCATCACGCGCACGGCGCGGGATTGTAATCTGGCTGCCGGCCAGATCACGGCACGGATCGGGATCGAGGGCCGGATCATCGTCGGGCCTGCAGGTGCGCCGCCGCAAGTGGATATCCCGCTGCGGGTCGCGGTGGTGCTGGAGGCGATTCAGGAAAAGATCGTCTTCACCAAGGCCTATCGCACCACTGTTGCGATTCCGCCGGGCGAGACCAGCATTCCGTTCAGCTTCGTCGCGGAAGACATCGTTTATGCCGTCCCTCCGCCGTCGGCTTCGGAATATGTCTTCTACGTCGGGTTCGATCCGGCGGGACTGCGGCCCGAGCCGCGAGGGCGCGCGCCGAAACGCAAGTAGCGCGTCACTGTCCGTCTATCGAATCATAAAGCCCCGCAGCATGCTGCGGGGCTTTATTCATGCGGCGGAGCGATGAAGTCTTGCCGATCAGTTCAGCTTGGCGCGAACGTCGGCGATGCCCTTGGTCAGCAGATCGTCGGCGGCCTGTCCCTTGAGGGTCTGCGACATGATCTGCGATGCTGCGGCGACGGCGGCATCGGCCGCGGCGGCGCGAACGTCCGACAGCGCCTGCGCTTCGGCCAGCGCGATCTTGGTTTCCGCCGATTTGGTGCGGCGGGCGACGAAATCTTCCATCTTCGCCTTGGTCTCGGTGGCGATACGCTCCGCCTCCGCCTTGGCGTTGGCAATGATGTCCTGCGCCTCGCGTTCAGCGGTGGCGCGCTTTGAGCGATATTCCTCGACGAGTTTGGCTGCTTCTTCCTTCAAGCGGCGGGCGTCGTCGAGTTCGTCCTTGATGCGGCCGCTGCGGTTATCGAGCGCCTTCAGAACGGTGCGATGCACGCCAAAATAGCCGAGCACACCCATCAGGAGCAGAAAAGCGATCGCGACCCAGAATTCAGCGCTACCCATATCGCTTATCCCTTGATCGATGCGTTGACGGCGTTTTCGACCGCCCTTGCGTCGGGCTGCGCGCCGGTCAGGCGCTGCACGATCGCGGCAGCAGCTTCGCTTGCGATCGCACCGACATTGCCCATCGCCGTCTGACGTGTCTGGGCAATGGTCTTCTCCGCTTCGGCGAGTTTGGCTGCCAGGTTGTCTTCGAGCGACTTGCGTTCGCCCTCCGATTGAGCAGCGAGCTTTTCACGGGTTTCCGCGCCGATCGCTTGTGCCCGCGCGCGGGCATCCGCCAGTTCCTTCTCATACGCCGCCAGCGCTGCGTCGGATTCGTCCTTGAACTTCTGCGCTTGCGCGAGATCGCTCTCGATCAGCCCCTGGCGGTCGCCGAGCAGCTTGCCGACGCGCGGCAAGGCGATCTTCGAGACGATGAAGTAGAGCAGGGCAAACGCGATGAAGAACGAGACGAGCTGTGAAGCGAATGTCTCTTTCTGGAACGGCGGAAAACCGCCCTTCGCGCCGCCATCGGCCGTCGTTTGACCGCTGCCACTCGATTTGCCCTGACCTTGAGCCACGGACGTCTCCTTGAGAAAGGGTCAGACGCGGCCGGTTGCGGCCGCATCTTCCGTTTTCGCCGCGCGTATCAGACGGCGAACAGCAGCAGCAGTGCGATCAGCAGCGAGAAGATGCCGAGCGCTTCGGTCACGGCGAAGCCGAAGATCAGGTTGGCGAACTGGCCCTGAGCTGCCGACGGATTGCGCAGCGCGCCGTTGAGGAACTGGCTGAAGATCATGCCGACGCCGATGCCTGCGCCGCCCATGCCGAGACATGCGATGCCGGCGCCGATGAATTTTGCTGCTTGTGCGTCCATAACGAAGCTCCTGGTTGAGAATTCAGTGTGAGTGGATGGAAAGTGTCCGGCTCAAGAACCGGCGCGATCAGTGTCCCGGATGCAGCGCATCGTTGAGATAGATGCAGGTCAGGATGGTGAAGACGTAGGCCTGAAGGAATGCAACCAGCAGTTCGAGGCCGGTCAGCGCGGTTGTCATCAGCAGCGGCAGCACCGCGCCGAAAATGCCGAGCGCGCCGAGCGCCGAGAGCGACGTCACGAAGCCCGCGAAGACCTTCAGCGTGATGTGCCCCGCCAGCATGTTGGCGAACAGCCGCACCGAGTGCGACACCGGCCGCGACAGGAACGAAATGACCTCGATCACCATGATCAGCGGCATGATGTAGATCGGAATGCCGTGCGGCACGAACAGCTTGAAGAATTTGAAGCCGTTCTTGTAGATGCCGTAGAGCAGCACCGTGAGGAACACCATCAGCGCCAGCGCCAGAGTCACGATCAGATGGCTGGTCACGGTGAAGGTGTAGGGAACGATGCCGATCAGGTTCGCCGTCAGGATGAACATGAACAGCGAGAACACGAACGGGAAAAACTTCATGCCCTCATCGCCGACGCTGGAGCGCAGCGTATCGGCGACGAATTCGTAGGACAGCTCCGCCATCGACTGGATGCGGGTCGGGATCAGGTGGCGGCCGGCGGTGCCGCCGATCATCAAGGCCGACACCAGCGCTACTGCACCGAACATGTAAGCCGATGAGTTGGTGAAGGCGATCTCCTGCCCGCCGATGTGGCCGAGGGAGAAAATCTTCTGGATCTCGAACTGATGGATCGGATCAGCCATCCACGTCACGTCTTTCGTCGTCGGCCGGACATGCCGGCGGTCAAAACTGGTTTTTCGCGCATTCCGTTAGTCGAGCGATCGTTCCGGCGCAACTCCGGCCGCCCGCATCACGTTGATCACGCCCGCCACAAAGCCGAGCAGGAAAAACACGATCAGGCCCCAGGGCGAAGTCGACAACAGTTTGTCGAAGCCCCAGCCGATCACTCCTCCGACAACAACACCCGCCACCAGTTCGGACGAAAGCCGGAACCCGCGCGCCATCGCAGATGCGCTGGCGGAGCCGCTTCCTCGCTCATTGTCCGATTGGCCGGCCCGGCTTCCGCGGTCTTTCCGGACTTCGGAAAGCTGCTGATCCAGGCGCGTCAGTCTTTCGGAAAGCGCGGCTTCATCGGCCGGCGGTTTGGTCTGCGATTTTCCGTCGCGATCGTTGTTGCGTGTGCCGTCCGCCATTGTCGTCGACACCCGAAAATGCGCCGTAAAATCAGAGAAAACGCCCCGCCACCCCATAAAACCGCGCGGACCATACTGACCGACCTTAACCAAGTCAAGATTCGTTGAGCGGTCGCGATACAGCGGAAATCATTGGAATAATTAAAGAAATCAGGAAGCTCTGAATTGCGCCCACAGCGTCATTCGGCCGCTTCGCTGCAATGCACTGACAATGCCACAAAGGATACCGGATCGGGTCCAGAATCGGCATGTTCCAAGGCTGTCTCATCGCTCGAATCCGAAGCGCAAAATCGAGCCGGGAGGCGTCCCGCTTGAAAAGAGCCGAGCCCTTTGTTGGGATGGCCTCACGCAGCCGGACGATGCGTATATCGAGATTGGAGCAGGAATGGCCCGACAGGTTGACTACTATTTTTCGCTGGCTTCACCGTGGGCCTACATCGGCCATCCGCTGTTCATAAGCATTGCGCGCCAACACGACTGCACCATCAACTACAAGCCGGTGTTTCTGGGAGAGCTGTTTGCCGAAACCGGCGGACTTCCGCTCAACAAGCGTCATCCGGCGAGACAACGCTACCGGATGCTCGAGTTGCAGCGCTGGCGCGAAAAGCGCGGACTCTCGTTTCATCTCCAGCCGCAGAACTGGCCGTTCAATGCGCGGCTGGCCGATGGCGTTGTGCTGGCAGCCATGGCCGGCGGTCACGACCCGGAGCCGTATGTGAAGGCGGTTTATCCGGCGGTGTGGGAACGTCAGTTCAATCTCGGCGATGCCGCCGTGATCGCAGGTCTTGCCGACGAAGCCGGACTTCCCGGCGCCAAACTTGTGGAACAAGCCGGTTCGGATGCGATCACGGGCGCATACGAGAAGAATCGCGATGAGGCGATTGCAGCCGGTGTGTTCGGCTCGCCCGCATACGTTCTCGACGGTGAAGTGTTCTGGGGGCAGGATAGACTTGAGCTCTTGGCCGATGCGCTGGCGTCGAAGCGCAAGCCGTATCAGTCGAGCGTCTGAGCTGTTGACGGGAGTGTGGATGTCGTCACGTGGGCGAACGATTGTGGCGGCGTGTGCGATTGCGCTCGGCGGGTTTGCCGGGCTTGCGCCTGCGTCGGCGCAGGTCGCGTTCGATGGCCGCGGGACGATTTTCGTTCCGGGGCCGGATGGCGTGATGCGGATCTATGACGAATCTGCGCCGCCGCGGCGTTTTCGGGGGCGCGGTCTGCCGCGCGCCTATGCCGGCTATGATGACGAGATCAGCCCCCGGTATCTGAATGGCCTGCCACGCAAGACGCACAAGCGATCGCGCCAGGCCGAGGTGCGGCGGATTGCAGACGCGGTCGTCCCGTCGTCTAACGCACCGGCACCAAACAGTGACGCCACGCACTCGATCGCCGACACCGACAAGCTGCGCGAACAGGTCGCGCGCCTGAGCGGAGAGACGGCCGGTCTCCGGTCCGAAATCGCAACGCTCAGGAGTGAACTGTCGAAGCGTGCCGCTGTTTCCACCGCCGACAAGCCTGCCGATAAGGCCGCGGACAAGCCGGTTGAAACTCCGCGCGCCGACGAACTGGGTCCGATCAGGCAGGAAGCAGCTCGGTTAAAGGAAGAAACATCGCGGCTGCGCAATGAAGGCGACGCGCTGCGCGGCCAGGTGTCGAAGCTCACAGCCGAGACAACCTCTCTCAAGGCCGGCGTTGCCGCTCTCAAGGACGAACTGGCGAAGCGTCCGTTAGCGAAAGCGGAGAATCCGGCCGCCGACGAACTTCCGAAGGTCAGGGAA
Source organism: Hyphomicrobiales bacterium (assembly GCA_021732215.1). Classification (GTDB taxonomy): domain Bacteria; phylum Pseudomonadota; class Alphaproteobacteria; order Rhizobiales; family Xanthobacteraceae; genus SG-bin9. The sequence continues at coordinate 169,507 of JAKFVL010000008.1, read as the reverse complement.
GAGGCGGCGCGTCTGAAGGACGAAACCGCGCGTCTGCGCGCCGAGAGCGACAGCCAGCGCGACCGGATCGCCAAACTCTCCACGGAGACCGGCGGCCTGAGAGGGGATATCGCGGCTCTGAAGGATGAACTCACCAGGCGTCCGCTGACGCCACCCGTATCGGGGAAAGTCGACGAGACGCTGAAAAAGGAAGAGCCGCTCCGGAAGGAAGACGCGCTGAAGAAGGGCGCGAAGGACAATAAATTCACCGAGCGGCCTCCGCTGAGCAAGGACGAGCAGCGTACGAAGGGCGATCGCGAGGTTGAGCAGACGGCAGGCTTTATCGACAAGGTCTGGCGGCGGCTGATCGAGATGATCGGCCGTCCGGCGAAGGACGCGCAGTAATGGATTGCACGGTTTGATGGCTGCAAAACAAAACCGGCCGCGGAGCGATCCGCGGCCGGTCTGTTACGAGGCTGAGAGCGGGCGCGTGTGCGCCCGCCTTGCAACTTACTTCGTGATATCGACGTCCTTGGTTTCCGGCAGGAACAGGAAGCCGACGATCGCGGTGATGGTCGCGAAGATGATTGGATACCAGAGACCTGCGTAGATATCGCCGGTCGAGGCCACGATCGCGAACGAGGTCGCCGGCAGCAATCCGCCGAACCAGCCGTTGCCGATGTGATATGGCAACGACATCGAGGTGTAGCGGATTTTGGTCGGGAACAATTCGACCAGCATCGCAGCGATCGGGCCGTACACCATCGTCACGTAGAGCACGAGGATGAACAGCAAGCCGATGATGGCTGCGACCTGCGGACGGAAGATGTCGAATGGATTCGCCATCTTCACGATGCCAGGGTCGCCGGCCTTCGGGTAGCCTGCGGCCTGCAGGGCAGCCGTTGCACCGGCGTTGGATTCAGCCGGCTTCGTGTACGGCACGTCCTTGCCATTGATGCGGATCATGACCGGCGAACCGGCCGGGCCCGAGACGGTGTCGTACTTGACCGATGACTTCGCGAGGAAGTCACGGGCAAGGTCGCACGGCGCCGAGAACACGCGGGTGCCGACCGGGTTGAACAAGTCGCCGCAGCCCTTTGGATCGGCCACGACTTCCACCTTGACCGTCTCGATGGCCTTTTCCAGCGTCGGGTTGGCGTTGGTCGAGATCATGCGGAAGATCGGGAAGAAGGTCAGTGCCGCGATCAGACAGCCTGACAGGATGATCGGCTTGCGGCCAATCTTGTCCGACAGCGCGCCGAACACGATGAAGAAGCCGGTGCCGAGGAGCAGCGACCACGCGATCAGCAGGTTCGCGGTATAGCCATCGACCTTGAGGATCGATTGCAGGAAGAACAGTGCGTAGAACTGGCCGGTGTACCAGACCACGCCCTGACCCATCACGCCGCCGACCAGTGCGATCAGGACGAGCTTGGCGTTGCTCCAGTTGCCGAACGATTCGGTCAGCGGAGCCTTTGAACCCTTGCCCTCGTCCTTCATCTTCTGGAACACCGGCGATTCATTCAGCTTAAGCCGTATGACGACCGACACGCCGAGCAGGATCACCGAAAGCAGGAACGGAATACGCCAGCCCCAATCGGCGAAGTCTTTTTCGCCGAGCAGGGTTCGGGTGAACAAAATGACCAGCAGCGACAGGAACAGACCGAGCGTGGCGGTCGTCTGAATGAACGAGGTGTAGAAGCCGCGCTTGCCGTGAGGAGCATGCTCGGCGACGTAGGTCGCGGCGCCGCCATATTCACCGCCGAGTGCAAGGCCCTGCAGCAGGCGCAGCGCGATCAGGATGATCGGTGCCGCGATGCCGATGGTGGCGGCGTTCGGGAGCAGGCCGACAATGAAGGTCGACAGACCCATGATAAGGATGGTGACGAGGAAGGTATACTTGCGGCCGACGATGTCGCCGACGCGGCCAAACACGATCGCGCCGAAGGGCCGAACGAGGAAGCCCGCGGCGAAGGCGAGCAGCGCGAAGATGTCGCGCGTGGCCGGCGGATAGGCGCTGAAGAACTGCGCGCCGATGATCGCCGCCAGCGATCCGTACAGATAGAAGTCGTACCACTCGAACACTGTGCCGAGCGACGATGCGAAAATGACGAAACGTTCGTCTTTCGTCATGCCACCGGTTCTTGCTGGTGCCATTGCTGTCGTTGTCATTACGTCGCCTCCCAGGCATCCTTGGTCTGCCGGACGCGCGAAAGCTCAGATAGACAGCCATGCGCGCCGGGATGCGGCGTCTTATCACTGTGGCGGAACAGCGCACATAGGACTTTTGGCTACGCCCGGAGACGCACAGCCGGTCGAAAATGCAGGCTTGTCAATGGTTAGCTTTTTCAAGCGGGCTGATTTGGCTGCGGCGCAGCAATCAACCCATGACGCTATGGATGATCGCAAGAGCCAGGCACAGCACCGAGAACATGGCAGCGAGCCGTGCAAACTTCAGATAGGTCCGGCGCAAGACCTCTCCGATCGCGACCTGGGCGAAGATCGGGCTTGGCCGTTCTTGCGGTTCGAGCATGATCCAGACCTCGGTCCGTTTGTAGGATCTCGTGCCTGCCAGGGATGCCTTGAGCAGCAGGATAATCGACATCAGCAAGAACAGATAACCCGCGGACTGCAGTGAAACGATGGGGGTCGCGGACAAGCCGAGGGCGACGGTCAGAATGGCGAGGGCCGCGAAACCGCAGCCACGGGCAACCGAAAGGTTGGCAAACAGTTCGATTCTTTCGGCAATCTTGTCATCCATGTGCCACCCGCCAGTAACCGGCCCCGAAAGAATCTCACCGGGCGTACCGCAGTGCAAGAGGAAAGCAACGCTCACAACGCATTTGTGAGAGCGGTGTTCCCTATCCTGGGCGAAACATGCCGACGACGGCGGGGACTGCAAGGAGCAACGTTCCGGCCAGCCAGATCGCCATGGATGTCGAATCGCTTCGGGTCCGGCCTGTTGCCCGCTCGAACAGGGCTGCGGGAATTCCGGCGACGATGACCGCGGCGACCGCGACAGTCAGCGACGAGAAGTAGAACAGCAGCACCGGCGAGGTGATGTAGAAGCTGGTCATGATCGCCGCGACCGGCGGCACGAACAGATCGAGCCACGGCGAGAAATGCATTCCGCAGATCAGACTCGTGCCGGTGATGCCCAGCAGGTAGCCGTCCTGCCGCATCAGTCTCTCGCGATCTTCCATTGTGTCGTTGGTATCGTTCATTCGGTCACCTTGGGAAAGAAGCCGAACTGGATGGCGATCAGCACCAGAAGTGTCCGGAGCAGGATGGTCCAGAAGATCGCGAGGATCATCACCACGCCTCCCGGAACCATGGCCGGCGTGACGACGCGCACACCGCTCAGGATCGGATCGGTGATCTGGCAAAAGACGCGCCAGAGCACGGCCTGGCTGTCGGCCTTGAACACGAGCGAAAGGATGTAGCGCGCCAGCAGCGTGTACATGGCCGCAGCGAGCACGAGGTTGGGCGCCTGAAACAAATAGTCCTTGGCAGTTAAGTCCATGTCCGGTCTCTGGTCCGCGGCGATGGGAGGTCGGCCGTGCGGCCATGGTAAGCGGAAGACTTGTCGGGAGGAAGAAGAAGGGGCGGAGGTTTCCCTCCGCCCCTTCGGCATCAATCAGGGCTGCCGAGGTCAGGCAGCCTTTTCTTCCATCATCGTCTTGCCTTTCGGCTTGCGGACTTCGTCGATGAAGTCGCGCATCGACTTCGACGGCTCGGGCGTCATCAGCGAGACCGCGATCATCGTGACCAATCCCGCCGGCACGCCGAACACCGCCGCCGAGATGTTGTTGATGTTGAACCAGCCGACCTTGGACGCCATCGGGTGCGAAAGCGCCGTCCATGCCTCCATGGCGTTCGGTGCCGCCATCGCCTTCGCCAGATCGACCACCGGCACGCCGGTAACCGGGTTCATAAGCGAAGACATGCCGAGATACTGCACGCCGTAGCCGGGGAAGTAACGCGAGGCCAGCAGGTAGGTAAGCGTGACGCCGAAACCGACCAGCATGCCGGCAATTGCGCCCGCGCTGTTGGTCCGCTTCCACCACACGCCCAGCACAAGCGCCGGGAACAGTCCGCCCGCCGCGAGACTGAACGCCCACGCCACCATGGCAAGGATGTCAGCCGGCCGCTGCGAGGCCGTCCAGGCTGCGAGCACCGCCACGATCACCAGCAGGACGCGCGCGACCACCAGGCGGCGATTCGTCGGCGCCTGCGGGTCGATCATCTTGTAGTAGACGTCGTGGCTGAGCGCGTTGGCGATCGCAAGCAACAGACCGTCGGCGGTGGACAGCGCGGCGGCGAGGCCGCCCGCGGCCACGAGGCCGGCGATCACATACGGCATGCCCGCGATTTCAGGCGTCGAGATCACCACCACGTCGGTGTTGATGCCGAAGTCCTGGAGCCTGAGCAGACCGGCGGTGTTGCCCGCCGCGGCGCACGCGGCCTTGACCGCATCGAGCGTCGTGGCGGCCTTGCCGCAGATGTTGACAAGGCCGAGATTGCCGTAGGTGTAAACCCACTGCGGCAGATCGGAGAGGTTCTTGCCGATCAGGGTCGAATAGACCTCGAGCTTCGAGAACGCCGCGTAGGCCGGGGCTGTGAAGTACAGCAGGAAGATGAACAGCAGCGACCATGCGACGGAGATACGCGCTTCACGCACCGACGGGGTGGTGAAGTAGCGCATCAGAACGTGCGGCAGCGAGGCCGTGCCGAGCATCAGGCAGAAGATCAGCGCAAAGAAGTTCGCCGGCGAGTAGGATGTGAAAGGCGTTATGTGCGCCTTCGCCGTCACGAACGCCTGCGTTGCCAGACCGTTCGCGACGAAGCTGTTTTCCAGCCGCGTGATCTCGGCGAGGGCCTGTCCGTAAGTGAGCTGCGGAATCGGCAGCCCGTACTTTTTGGCCGACAGGATGACGACCGGGATCAGGTATGCGACGATCAGCACGATGTACTGCGCCACCTGTGTCCAGGTCACTGCCCGCATGCCGCCCAGCATCGAGCAGAGCAGAATGCCGCCGAGGCCGGCATAGACCGCGACCACGAAGTCGAGGCCAAGGAAGCGCTGGGCGATCAGGCCGGTTCCGAAAATCTGCGCGACGACGTAGGTGAACGAGCAGGCGATCAGCACAATCACGCCGATCATGCGCGCCGTGTTTCCTTCGTAACGCGCGGCGAGGAAGTCAGGCACGGTATAGGCGCCGAACTTGCGCAGGTAGGGAGCGATCAGCACCGCCACCAGCACGTAGCCGCCGGTCCAGCCAAGAACGAATGCAAGGCCGTCATAGCCGAGCAGGAACAGCGTTCCGGCCATGCCGATGAAGGACGCTGCCGACATCCAGTCGGCGCCCGTCGCCATGCCGTTATAGAACGCAGGAACCTTGCGGCCAGCGACGTAGTACTCTGAAACCTGACCTGTGCGGCTCACGATGCCGATGAAGGCGTAGACCAGGATCGTGAAGCCAACGAACATATAGCCGAGAATCTTGTTCGGCACGCCCATGTACTCGAGCATGCCGACCAGCGCGACGAACGCGACAAAGCCGCCTGTGTAGATGCCGTAAATCTTGCCGAGGTTCGACGTAAAGTCGCTACCGCCGGATTGTGCTTCTGTAGCCATTGTGATGATCCCCTCGACTTATTCGTCTTCTTCGGCGACGCCGCAATCGCGATCGATCTTGTCCTGCGCTTTCGCAAACACGAACAACATGATGACGAATGCGACGAGGGATCCCTGCGCAGCCATGTAGAAGCCGAGCGGGAAACCCAAGAGCGTGACGCCGTTAAGTCCGCCTACAAAGAAGTGGACGATGAAACTGAAGAATGCCCACAGTGAGAGCATGATGATCATCAGGCGGCTGGTGCGCTGCCAATGTTCTTCGCCCTTGTCTTGAGATGCCATGACGTAGTCCTCCGTGTCAGAATTCCGGCGGGGCTACAATTTGGAAGTTTTATTGATGCCCCAAAGCGGCGCATGCGCCGCTCCCCGGAAGCGAAGTTACGGGGAGACATCGGCAAAGCGCATTAGACGTTAGAATATTAGGCCATAATGCCGCAGGCAGTTCAGCGTTGTGCGCTGCGAGAGTTTTGCGATCTGGTGCGAGCTTCGTATGCTTGCTGCCATCCCGTCATAGAATCCTTGCGTCCTGGCGAAGCACGGTAAAGAATTGAATTCGTTGTAATCAACAGCCGCGTTCGAGTGCTGCAGGACCGCATGACAGGAAAAACGCACCTCATTATCGCCGACGATCACCCGCTGTTTCGCGGTGCACTGCGGCAAGCCGTCGCCGGCGGCATGGCGGCTGCGGAGGTCGATGAGGTCGGCTCGTTTGAGGAACTGACGGCGCTGCTGGAGCGCAGCCCGGACGTCGATCTGATCCTGCTTGATCTGACGATGCCGGGGATCAGCGGGTTTTCGGGGCTGATTTACCTTCGCGCTCAGTATCCTGCGGTTCCGGTCGTGGTCGTGTCCGCAAGCGATGATATCGAGACCATTCGCCGCTCGATGGAGTTCGGTGCGTCCGGCTTCATTCCCAAGCGCTTCGGCGTCGAGACGCTGCACGATGCAATCGCCAAGGTGATGGCCGGTGACGTCTGGATTCCGCCGGACATTGACATCTCGGTCGGAGGCGATCCGGAAATCGTGCGGTTGCGCGACCGTCTGGTGACGCTGACCCCACAGCAGGTGCGAGTGCTGATGATGCTGTCGCAAGGGCTGCTCAACAAGCAGATCGCCTATGAACTCGGCGTTTCTGAAGCCACCATCAAGGCGCACGTTTCGGCGATCCTGCAGAAGCTGGGCGTCGAGAGCCGCACCCAGGCGGTGATTGCCGCGTCGAAGATCGCCAACGCGCAGTGGCGACAGGGCGAAACGTCGACGCCGTAAATCTTACTCCGCCGCGACCATCTGCTGGGTCCGCCATTGCCCGAGCAGCGCACGCAGCGCCGACGGCTTCACCGGCTTGTTCAGCACCACGATGCCATCCGCGCGCGCAGCGTCGCGGACCTGCGGACTGCGGTCGGCGGTAATCAGGATGGCCGGAATGGCGGCTCCGAACTGGCGGCGGATATCGCGGATCGCGGCGATGCCGTTGCCGCGGTCGAGATGATAATCGACCAGCAATCCCGTCACGGGCTGTCCACGCTTCTCGATCTCGCGGATCGCTGTTGAGGGCTCGGTCGCGGCGACGACCGTTGCATCCCATCCGCTGAGCAAGGTTTTCATGCCGTCGAGAATCGCGAGGTCGTTCTCGATGCAGACGATCAGCGTGCCGGTCATGGGCGCCTGCGACAGCGGCGTTGCGGCCGTCACCGCCGATGTCAGCGTGATTGCGTCGGCCACCGGCAGCATGACCGAGAAGTGCGAGCCGCCGCCGTGGTTCGAGCCAATGGCAATGCCGTGATCGAGCACGCGCGAGAGCCGCTCGACAATCGACAGTCCAAGTCCAAGTCCCCGCGCGATGCGTGCGCCCTGGTCGAGCCTGTGAAATTCCTTGAAAATCTCACCCCGTTTGGACGGCGGAATGCCGACGCCGGTGTCGTGAATGTAGATCTGCAATGACCGGCCGCGCCGCCGGCAGCCGATCAGCACGCGGCCCTGCGGCGTATACTTGATGGCGTTGGAAATCAGGTTCTGCAGCAGCCGGCGCAGCATCACGCGGTCGGACTTGACCGGCAGGGCGCTGCTGACGAAACGCAGATCCAGCGATTTCGCCTTCGCCATGGGAGTGAACTCGATTTCGAGCGAGCGCATCAGGTCACCGATCCGGAAGCTCGAGATCGACGGCGTCACCGCGCCCGCATCGAGACGGGAAATGTCGAGCAGGGCGCCGAGAATTTCCTCGATCGCTTCCAGCGAGTCGTCGATGTTCTCGACGAGGCGGGAGTCCTCGCCGCCGGATTTGCGCTCCACAAGGCTGGTCGCATAGAGCCGCGCCGCGTTGAGCGGTTGCAGAATGTCGTGGCTGGCTGCGGCCAGAAAGCGCGTTTTCGAGATATTGGCCTCTTCGGCGAAGATCTTGGCCTGGGCGAGTTCGGAGTTGAGCCGGGTCAGTTCCTCGGTGCGGTCGCGGACGCGCTTCTCCAGTGTCGCATTGGCGCGTTCGAGCGCTTCCGCGGCCTCGAAGCTCGGCGTGATATCGGAGAAGGTGATGACGAGTTCGCCGGCGGGCATCCGGTTGGCGCGCACCTCGATCACCATCTGCCGATCGACCAGGCGCTCCAGATAGGGTTCGCCCACGGTCGTGTAAGCCGCGAGCCGGCGTTCGGCGAGCACGTCCGGGTCTTCGTAGGATGGCGCGTCCTTGGTCTTGAGGTAGGCAAGCAGTTCCTGCAACGGAATGCCGATCTGCACGATATGCGACGGCAGTTCGAGCAGTTCGCCGAATTGCCGGTTGGAGCAGATCAATTGCAGTTCGGTGTTGAAGACGGCGATACCCTGGCGCACATGGTCGAGCGCGGTCTGCATCATTTCGCGGTTGAAATGCAGCGCCGCGTTGGCGTCGTCGAGCAGCTTCAGCGCCGCTTTCGCCGACACCGTGCGCTTGCGCAGCAGCAGCGACAGTACGAGGCGCGAGGAGGCCGCGCCGATCGAGGACGCAATCAGATGCTCGGCGTGCCGCAGCAAGCGGAAGTCGGCGGGCTCGGTACGCTCCAGGCTGATGCGATGCTCGGCGGCGAATATTTCGAACGATCGCAACGCTCGCTCGGGTCCAAGAAACTGGGTCACGGTGCTGAGAATGTCCTGCACCGTGATCGTGGTGCGCCAGCGCCGGAACGTCGGTGCGATCGGCGTCAGAGTGCTCGGCGCAAACAGATCGGCTTGCAGGCGCTCGATGGCCGCGGGGCGGCTGGTCAGCGACAGCACGACGTAGGCGAACAGATTGAGCGACAGGCTCCAGAGCACGCCGTGGATCAGCGGCGGCAGGTCGGCCCCGAACAAGGCGCGGGGCCGTAGCGCTTCGATGCCGAACGGCCCGTGCTCCATCAACGCGGCGCCAATCGGCGCGATCTCGGCGAAGCTCGGCAGGAACAGCGTGTAGCCCCAGAGCGCAAAGCCAACAAGCATGCCCCCCATGGCGCCGCGGGCCGTGCCGCGCCGCCAGATCAGGCCGCCGAAAAAGGCGGGAGCCAGCTGTGCGATCGCCGCGAACGATAACAGCCCGATCGCTGCGAGCTGGGCGTCGCCGAGCGCACGATAGTAGAGATAGGCGAGCAGCATGACGCCGAAGATCGCCACACGCCGCACGATCAGAACGAAACGCCCGAAATTCTCCTTCTGGGCCCGCGCTGCCGACGTGCGCTGCAGGACGGCGGGAATGACGATATCGTTCGACACCATGATGGCCAGCGCCACGCATTCGACGATCACCATCGCGGTGGCCGCCGAAAGGCCGCCGATGAAGACGATCACGCTCAGCACCGGCGCGCCGCCTGCAATCGGCAGCGCCAGCACGAACATGTCGGCCTCGGCCCGGCCGAACGGGAACGTGATCAATCCCGCCAGCGCGATCGGAATCACAAACAGATTGATCGCGACCAGATAGAGCGGAAACAGCCAGCGTGCGCGATTGACCTCGGTGTCGCTGGAGTTTTCGACGACCGAAACGTGAAATTGCCGCGGCAAAAGCATGATGGCGAAGAACGACAGCAGCGTCATCGTCAGGAAATTGCCGATCGACGGAGTATAGTTCATCATCCGGGCGGCTTCAGGCGCCTTCGCCACCTGGTCCATCAGATTGACCGGCCCGATCATCCAGAAGGTGACGAAAACTCCGACCGCGATGAAGGCGATCAGCTTGACCAGAGACTCGGTCGCTACCGCCAGGATCAATCCGTGCTGATGCTCGGTCGCATCGGTTTGCCGCGTTCCGAACAGCACTGCGAAGGCCGCGAGCGCCAGCGTGATGAGCAATGCGATGTCGCCGACGAACGGCACCTGCGACAGGTCCGGTTCCTGACCGAGGATGGTTTCCAGCGAGGAGGAGATCGCTTTGAGCTGGAGCGCGATATACGGCACCGAACCGATGATGGCGATCATCGCGGCGGTTGCCGCGACAGCCTGGCTCTTGCCGTAGCGCGAGGAGATAAAATCGGCGATCGACGTGATGTTCTGCGATTTGGCGAGATGGATCACGCGCTTGAGAACCGGCGTGCAGAGTCCGATCATCAGGATCGGGCCGACATAGATCGCGAGAAATTCAAGGCCGGTGCGGGTCGCAAGGCCGACCGAACCGAAGAACGTCCACGATGTGCAATAGATCGCCAGCGACAGCGGATAGATCAGGCCGGAAAGACGGCCGCGCTGCGAGCCGGACAGGCGATCGCCATAGCTCGCGATCAAAAACAGAAGCCCGATGTAGCCGAACGCGGCTGCGATCACGCTCCAGTTCTGCTGCATTGTCGAACTCCCCGGCGGGATTGCCGAAGCCCCGATTGACCCTGGCTGGAAGGTTGAACCTTGGCCAGCTTCAGCACAATGGCCCCAAAGGTCGCCGATAGGCCAACAAGCCCAGATCATCCGGCAAACTACCGACAAGCGCTGCCAGCAATTGCTACAACCATCCGAATCAATATACACGTATAAGTAGCGTCAGAAGAGAATGCTACCTCCGATGGGACATGCCGCCACGTCTTTTTCGAATTTTCCAGTCGCCGTGGTCGACGATGACGGATCGGTGCGGGATGCCTTGTCCCTGCTGCTGAGGATCGAGGGTTTTACCTCCCGCACGTTCGAAGACGGGCACTCGTTTATCGAGGCGGCCCCGTCGCTGTCGCCCGCATGCGTCGTGCTCGATCTTCACCTGCCGGGCTGGTCGGGGATGGAAGTGCTCCGACAACTCGCGCTTTTGAAGATTTCGGCGCCAGTCATCATGATGTCGGGGCGATCCGATATCGCGCTCGCGGTCGAGGCCATGAAAAACGGCGCGCTCGATTTTCTCGAAAAGCCGTTTGTCGCCTCCACGATGATCGACCGGATTCGCGATGCGGTTCTCGGCCATCGCCGGACATCCGATGCCGCGATTGGAGGGCTTGCAAACGTTGCGAGCCTTCATCTGCTGACAGGGCGCGAGCGGGACGTTCTGGGTCTGCTGGCTTACGGCGCGTCCAACAAGGAGGCCGGGCGGCGGCTCGGCATCAGCCCGCGCACCATCGAGGTCCACCGCGCGCGGATCATGGACAAGCTCGGCGCGCGCAACTCGGCCGACATGATGCGGATCGTATTGTCGGATGTGCGAGGCAGTTCACGCGCCGCCGCAGTCCAGCGCTGAGACTGATCGGCGCGAATTCACTCCGCGGCGAGCGAGCGTGATCCGAGCGGCAGATTGAGCCGGCCCCACACCTGAACCAGCGCCTCGGCCAGCCGGTCGATCAGCGCATCCTCATGATAGGGCGACGGCGTGATGCGCAGCCGTTCCGTCCCCTTGGCGACGGTCGGATAGTTGATCGGCTGGATATAGATGCCGTGATCTTCCAGCAGCAGGTCGCTGGCCTGCTTGCAAAGTTCGGCATCGCCGACGAACACCGGCACGATGTGGGTCGAATTCGACATCACCGGCAGTCCTGCGGCGCTGAGAATGTCTTTGACTCGCGCGGCGCGGTCCTGATGGCGTTCGCGCTCCCATTGCGATGCCTTGAGATGCTGGATCGCCGCGGTCGCTGCGGCGCAGACCGCCGGCGGCAGCGCGGTCGTAAAGATAAATCCTGGTGCGTAGGATCGCACGGCATCGATTACATAGGACTTTCCGGCGATGTAACCGCCGAGACAGCCGAAGGCCTTTGCCAGCGTGCCTTCGAGAATATCGATCCGGTGCATGACGCCGTCGCGTTCGGCGATGCCGCCGCCGCGCGAGCCGTACATGCCGACGGCGTGAACTTCGTCGACATATGTCATCGCGCCGTACTGTTCGGCGAGATCGCAGATGCGGCCGAGCGGGGCGATATCGCCGTCCATCGAATACAGGCTCTCGCAGGCGATCAGTTTCGGACGGGCCGGATTGGCGGCACGCAACAGCTCGTCCAGATGCGCGACATCGTTGTGGCGGAACACCTGCCGCTCGCAGCGCGCCTCGCGAATGCCCTCGATCATCGAATTGTGATTGAGCGCGTCGGACAGGATCAGACAATCCGGCATCAGCCTGGCGATCGTGGAAATTCCGGTCTGGTTGGAGACGTAGCCGGACGTAAACACCAGCGCTGCTTCCTTGCCATGCAGATCGGCCAGTTCGGTTTCGAGCTTCGTCAGTGCGTGGGTGGTGCCGGCAATATTGCGGGTACCGCCCGCGCCGGTGCCGACCCGGGTCGCGGTCTCGACCATGGCGCCGACCACCTTGGGGTGCTGGCCCATGCCGAGGTAATCGTTGGAGCACCACATCACGACCGGCTTGGCGCCGCGCGGCGAATGCCAGATCGCATGCGGAAAGCGTCCGGCCAGACGTTCCAGGTCGGCAAAGACGCGATAGCGGCGCTCGTCATGCAGGCGACCGATCGCATCGGTGAAAAATCTGCTGTAATCCATCTCAAGGCCTTGAAAACGAGGCTAAAATGTTCAGCCCGGAACCCACGTCTTGATTTTTGCAGAGATGTCTTAGAGCGTTTCTAGCTTTGCTGTCGAGATCAATTCCAGCGCCAGCCATGGCTTTTGTGGCCCCAGAAATGGGTATGTATTTCCACGGCCTCTGGCCGACCGGATCTCATGCCGAATCCGGGCCGTTTGGGCGGAGCGTTCAGATGGTGCGGAAGCGCAGAATGCCGTCGGTGGACCGGGCGACTGCGAGCCGCTTCTCGGCCAGCATGTGGTTTACATGCGCGATCAGTTCGCCGGCGGCGAAACCGGTCTGATGAGCGTCCAGCGTGTGCTTGTAGAACACGACCGGGACGAGTTGCGCCGACGTCTTCGGCGTCTCGCGGCAAGCATCCGCGATCATCTGGCAGCGCTCTTCGTGATGATCGGCGAGCTGCTTGATGCGGGTCTTGACGCCGTAGAACGGCACGCCGTGGCCCGGCAGCACCAGCGTATCCGCAGGCAGCAAACCCGACAGCCGCTGCAGCGACGTGAGATACATGCCGAGCGCATTGGCGTCAGGCTCGTGCGCCCACACACTGACATTGGGTGAAATCTTGCTCAGCACCTGATCGGCGGAGAGAAAAAGTTTCTCGGCCGCGCAATAGAGCATCAACTGCTCCGGTGCGTGGCCGCCGCCGGTCAGCACCGAGAATTCGCGCTTGCCGATTCTGATCTGCTGCCCGTCCGACAGCCGCTTGTAGGCGGCAGGCAGCGGAGCGGTGCGTTTCAGATAATCCTGGCCGCGGCTCATCAGCGCCTTGGTGAGGTCCTGATCCATGCCGTGACGCAGGAAGAACTGACGGCTGTTCTCGCGCCGCTCGTCGGTGCCGCGGTTCTGGTGATAGATCGTCTGCAGATACTCGACCTGCGTCATGTAGAATGCGCACCCGAAACGCTCGACCAGCCAGCCGGCAAGGCCGACATGGTCCGGATGCGAATGGGTCACGATCAGGCGGTTGATCCTCATTTCCTTGAGGGGGCCGGCGAACAGCGCCTCCCACGCGGCGATCGATTCGTCGTTGCCGAAGCCCGCATCGACGATGGTCCACCCGTCGCCGTCTTCCAGCAGATAGATGTTCACATGATTGAGCCGGAACGGCAGCTTGAGCCGCACCCAGATCACGCCCGGGGCGATCTCGATCGCCTCTCCAGCGCCCGGAGGCGTCTCCCACGGGTAGCGCAGTTCGGCTGCCAGTTGAGCGGGGTCGGTCTTTGAGTGCATCGGCCTGCCTGTATCTGCATCCGGCTTACCGGCAGCCACGCAGCAACGCCAGCCAAATTCGGCACCCCAGCCATGCGGCGCGCGGCGGCCCGGACAGGCTCAGGTTGCGGCGGCAGCGGAGGGCTGGTTGCCCGCTGTGCCGGCGGTGTCGAGCCGCGAATGAATACCGAGCCGCGACAGCAGCTCCGCATCGCGGTCCCGTTGGGGGTTCTTTGTCGTCAGCAGCACGTCGCCGACGAAAATGGAGTTGGCGCCTGCGAGGAAACACAGCGCCTGCAATTCGTCGCTCATGTACTGGCGTCCGGCCGACAACCGCACCACGCTTTGCGGCATCATGATGCGCGCCACCGCGATCATCCGCACCAGCGCGATCGGGTCGGGCTGCGACGCGGTGTCGTTGACCGGCACGCCCCTCACCTCGTTCCAGAGATTGATAGGCACGCTCTCCGGGTGATGCGGCAGGTTCGCCAGCAGCACCAGCATGCCGAGGCGATCCTCGATCTGTTCGCCCATCCCGACGATGCCGCCGCAGCAGACCTTCAGTCCAGCCTCGCGTGCGTGCGCCAGCGTGTCGATGCGGTCCTGCATCGTCCGCGTGGTGATGATCCGGCCGTAGAACTCCGGCGAGGTATCGACGTTGTGGTTATAGAAATCGAGTCCGGCGCGCTGTAGCCGGGAAGCCTGATCGGGGGTCAGCATGCCGAGCGTCGCGCATGTCTCCATGCCCAGCTCTTTTACTGCGCTCACCATGTCGCAGACCTGATCGAGATCGCGATCCTTCGGATTGCGCCAGGCCGCGGCCATACAGAAGCGGCTCGCACCGGCGTCGCGGGCGCGGCGTGCCGTTTCCACAACGACGGCGCGGTCCATCAGCCGCGTGGCCTTTACGCCGGTGTCGTAGTGCGCGCTCTGCGAGCAATAGCCGCAGTCTTCCGGACAGCCGCCGGTCTTGATGCTGAGCAGACTCGCGGTCTCCACATGATTGGGATCGAAATTCTGCCGGTGAATGCCCTGCGCCTGAAAAATCAGGTCGGCGAACGGCCGATCGTAAAGCCGCTGAGCTTCGTCGCGCGACCAGTCATGCCGCGTGTTGGCCGGCAATCGATGGCCCTCATGAGAGTTTACGGGCGTGGCGGTCATGCTCGCAGTCCTTCCGAAAGCTGAATCAGGGCGGCGGACCATAGAGGCCATCGCGCAGCATATCCATGCGCGGTCCGTTCACTTTTCAACGTTGCCATGGTGGACAGTTCCTGCGCCGGGAACGTTATACCGACAAATTACAACTGCGCTGCGAACCAATCCGGCAACCTTGCGTTATCGGACACAATCAACAAGCAAGGAGGTTGCCATGGCTGTGCAGTCATCACAGATCAAGGAACATATGGACGTGATTTCGTCCGACGGAAAAAAGGTTGGCGCTGTCGATCACCTGGAAGGCATGAGCGACATCAAGCTGACCAAGAACGATGCGCCGGACGGCAAGCATCATCTGATTCCGATGGCGTGGGTCGATCATGTCGATCAGCACGTTCATCTCAACAGGGCGGCCAACGACGTAACGAAACAATGGAAGGCTGCTTGACGCAGCCTCGCCAGTGTCAGGCTACAACGCGCAGATCGCGACAGCGGTCTGCGCGTTCTTCTGCGCGTTTGTTATGTCAGCGCGACTTGTCCGGTGAGGGGAGCGCTGGTGCTGCCAGACAGGATTGAACTGTCGACCTCTTCATTACCAATGAAGTGCTCTACCACTGAGCTACGGCAGCGAACCGGCTATGCAGGAATCAGCGGGAAGGCCCGCTAAACGGGGCGATCCTTGCCACAATGCCCCCCAAGGCGCAAGCATCGCCGCGCCCGGCGTCAACCTGCTGAATTCGCTTGGTCTCTGGAAGGTTTGGGACATTCGCTGGCGTTCCAACGACCCGATTTCGGACACGCCCGCGCCGGGTAGTCATGATACATACCTTATGTACTTTGGGTTCCTGTCCGTCCTGCGGTCGTCATGAGCGATAAAACCGGCTCAAATAAAAGCCAAGGCAAATCAGAACTCGCGCGCCAGCAGCGATTGAGCGCTGCTCTGCGCGCGAACCTGAAGCGGCGCAAGGAACAGGCCAAACAACAGGCCCGCGATCGCAGTCTACAGGCCAAAGGCGAGTTATCGGACGCCGGCCCTTCGGATTGATCGGAATAATCCCATATAACGATGCCGGCGGTGCTCCGAGCGACCCGCCATGCGGCGTTGGTCGGCTGGAGACGTCATGAAAGTCATCTTGTTCGGCGCGACCGGAATGGTGGGGCAGGGCGTGCTGCGCGAATGCCTTATCGATCCGCAGGTCGAGGCCGTCCTCGCGATCGGCCGCAGCACGACCGGCCAGCGTCACGACAAGCTCCGCGAAATCATCCACGCCGATTTCCTCGACTTCACCGCGCTGGAAAGCGAAATGTCGGGATACGACGCCTGCTTCTTCTGCCTCGGCGTGACGTCTGTGGGCATGAACGAGGCGGACTATCGGCGGCTGACCTACGACGTCACCATGGCGGCGGCGCACCCGTTGTCGCGGATCAATCCCGCCATGACCTTTGTCTATGTCACGGGCACCGGTGCCGACAGCTCCGAGCAGGGAGGCGTGATGTGGGCGCGGGTGAAGGGCAAGACGGAAAACGACCTGTTCAAGCTGCCGTTCAAGGCGGCCTACATGTTCCGGCCCGGCATCATCCAGCCGCTGCACGGCATCCGTTCAAAAACGGCGTGGTATCAGGCGTTTTACACGGTGGCTTCGCCGCTCCTGACCTTGCTTCATAGCCTCGCACCGAAATACGTCACGACGACGGAGCAGGTCGGCCGCGCCATGATCGGGGTGGTCCGGCGGGGTTATCCGAAAACGATTCTGGAGAATGCCGACATCAATGGCGTTTGACGGCGCAAATGCCGCTGAATCAACTCAATTAGCCCGAATAGAAGGTCTTTCTGGCCGGTTCCCTCACCGGGCCGAATGATCTAAAAGTTTGCATCGCAAAACGGCAGGATTTGGCATGGATCGCATTCGCATCGTTGGCGGCAACAAGCTCAACGGCACCATCCCGATTTCCGGCGCGAAGAATGCCGCCCTGCCGCTGATGATCGCTGGCTTGCTCAGCGACGAGACGCTGATCCTCGACAATGTGCCGCGCCTCGCCGACGTGGCGCAGCTTCAGCGCATTCTCGGCAATCATGGCGTGGATATCATGGCCGCGGGCAAGCGCTCCGGCGATCAGGAGTATCAGGGCCAGACCCTGCATATTTCCGCTGCGGAGATCATCGACACCACCGCGCCTTACGAGCTCGTCTCGAAGATGCGCGCGAGCTTCTGGGTGATCGCGCCGCTGCTTGCGCGCATGGGCGAAGCAAAAGTCTCGCTGCCGGGCGGTTGCGCCATCGGCACCCGGCCGGTCGATTTGCTCATCATGGCGCTGGAAAAGCTCGGCGCAGATCTGACCATCGATGCGGGCTATGTGGTCGCGAAAGCGCCGAACGGCCTCAGGGGCGCAACGATCGAATTCCCGAAAGTCACCGTCAGCGGCACTCACGTCGCGCTGATGGCGGCGACGCTGGCCAAGGGCACCACCACGATCGTCAACGCCGCGTGCGAGCCGGAAATCGCCGATGTTGCCGATTGCCTCAACAAGATGGGCGCGAAGATCACCGGCGCGGGTACACCGAAAATCGTCATCGACGGCGTGAAGAAGCTCAGCGGCGCGCGGCATCAGGTGCTGCCCGATCGCATCGAAACCGGCACCTACGCCATGGCGGTCGCGATGACCGGCGGCGACGTGCAGCTCGCCGGTGCGCGGCCCGAACTGCTGCAATCGGCGCTCGACGTGCTGGTGCAGGCCGGCGCGACGGTCACGCCGAACAACGAAGGCATCCGCGTCTCGCGCAACGGCGCGGGCCTCGCGCCGGTTGAAGTCACGACCGCTCCGTTCCCCGGCTTTCCGACCGATCTTCAGGCGCAACTGATGGCGCTGATGACGCGCGCCAAGGGCGCGTCGCATATCACCGAAACGATCTTCGAGAACCGCTTCATGCATGTGCAGGAGCTGGCCCGGTTCGGCGCGCGCATCGCGCTCGATGGCGAGACGGCAACGATAGAAGGAATCGACAAGCTGCGCGGCGCGCCGGTGATGGCGACCGACCTGCGGGCCTCGGTCTCGCTGGTGATCGCGGCGCTCGCGGCCGAGGGCGAAACGATGGTTAATCGCATCTACCATCTCGATCGGGGATTCGAACGGCTCGAGGAAAAGCTCTCGGCCTGCGGCGCCCAGATCGAGCGGATCAGCGGCTAGCCGTTCATTTTGTCATTGCGAGGAGCGCCGTTGCGCGGCGAAGCAATCCAGTCCCGGGCCACGACGTGGATTGCTTCGGTTCTTCGGGCCTCGCAATGACGGTTAGAGCGCTCTCAGATCGTCAAGCCCGGCAATGACGAATTGGTCGAGTCCCCAGGGTTGACGGCGATTGGCCATCACGCCATTGAGCAGGGATTGGAGCAGGGCAAACAGGTGCAAACAGCTCGCCGCCGATGGAAAGTCCAATGCCTATCCGCCTCGACAGCCGCAGCGCCGATTTCAAGCCTCGTTTCCAGGCGTTTCTCGATGCCCGGCGAGAAACCGCGGCCGATGTCGAGAGCGTTGTGCGCGCGATCATCGATGACGTGCGCATGCGCGGCGACGCTGCTGTCATCGAGGCTACCCAGAAGTTCGATCGGTTTTCCGTCGATGCCAAGGGTCTGCGGATCACGCCGGGCGAAATCGACGCCGCGGTGAAGGCGTGTGACGGCAAAACGCTCGATGCGCTGGCCTTCGCGCGGGATCGCATCCGGGTGTTTCACGAACGGCAGATGCCAAGGGACGAGCGGTTCACCGATGCTCAGGGCGTCGAGCTTGGCTGGCGCTGGAGCGCCATCGAGGCGGTGGGCCTGTACGTGCCGGGCGGCACGGCGGCGTATCCCTCCTCGGTGCTGATGAATGCGGTGCCGGCCAAGGTCGCCGGCGTTTCGCGCGTGGTGATGGTGGTGCCGACGCCGGACGGCAAGCTCAACCCCCTGGTGCTGGCTGCCGCGCAACTCGGCGGCGTCACGGAAATCTATCGCGTCGGCGGCGCGCAGGCGGTCGCGGCGCTGGCCTACGGCACGGCGAGCATCGCGCCGGTCGCCAAGATTGTCGGTCCGGGCAACGCCTATGTCGCAGCCGCCAAGCGCCTCGTGTTCGGCAAAGTGGGTATCGACATGATCGCCGGCCCCTCCGAGGTGCTGGTGATCGCCGATCGCACCGCCAATGCCGAATGGATAGCGGCCGATCTGCTGGCGCAGGCCGAGCATGATGTGAATGCCCAGTCGATCCTGATTACGGATAGCGCCGAACTGGCCATGAGCGTCGAGCGCGCCGTCGAGGGCCAGCTCAAGACCTTGCCGCGCGGCGAGATCGCAGGTGCGTCGTGGAAAGACTTCGGCGCCGTCATTCTGGTCGGCTCGCTCGATGAGGCCGTGCCGCTGGCCGACGCCATCGCCGCCGAGCACCTCGAAATCATGACCGCCGATCCGGATGCGCTCGCCGCCCGCATCCGCAATGCGGGCGCGATCTTTCTCGGCTCCCATACGCCCGAAGCCATTGGCGATTATGTCGGCGGGTCGAACCATGTGCTGCCGACCGCGCGGTCGGCGCGGTTCTCCTCCGGCCTCGGCGTGCTTGACTTCATGAAGCGAACGTCGATCCTGAAGTGCGGGCCGGACCAGCTGCGCGCGCTCGGCCCGGCAGCGATGACGCTCGGCGAAGCCGAGGGTCTCGAGGCTCATGCACGCTCGATCGGATTGCGTTTGAATTTGCGATGAACACCTCCCCGCCCAGCGACGATACTGACAACCGGATCGTGGCGGTGACGCTCGATGAGGAATCGATCGGGCGCTCCGGGCCGGACATCGAGCACGAGCGGGCGATCGCGATCTACGACCTCGTCGAAAAGAATCTGTTCGCACCCGAGGGCGCTGCTGGCGGACCTTATACCCTGCATCTCGGCATCACCGGCAACCGGCTGATGTTCGACATCCGCAAGCAGGACGGGACGCCGGTGGTCGCGCATCTGCTGTCGCTGACGCCGTTCCGCCGGATCGTGAAGGACTACTTCATGATCTGCGACAGCTATTATCAAGCGATCCGCACTGCATCGCCGGACAAGATCGAAGCCATCGATATGGGCCGCCGCGGCATCCACGACGAGGGTTCGCGCACGCTCATGGAGCGGCTCGAGGGCAAGGTCCGCGTCGATTTCGAAACCTCGCGCCGGCTGTTCACGCTGATTTCCGTCCTTCACTGGAAGGGCGAAAAATAAATGGCGCCGCCCGCGCGCTCACCGCAGGCCGTTCTCTTCGCTTGCGGATTGAATAGCGTGCGCTCGCCAATGGCGGCCGGAATCCTCCAGCAGATGTTTCCGCGCGCGATGTTCGTGCGCTCGGCAGGCGTGCGCAAGGGCGAGCTCGACCCGTTCGCCGTCAGCGTCATGGAAGAAATCGGGCAGGATATCTCCAGGCACAAACCGACGACGTTCGAGGAACTCGAGGATTGGGAAGGCCTCAACTTCGATCTGATCGTGACGCTGTCGCCGGAAGCGCATCACAAGGCGCTGGAATTGACGCGCACCAACGCCGCCGATGTCGAGTATTGGCCGACGCCGGATCCGGTTGATCTCGGCGATTCCAGAGAACAGCGCCTCGAGGCCTATCGTGCGGTGCTTGATGGCCTGATGAAGCGGATCCGGCAGCGCTTCGGCAGCGGGCCATCGGGGGCGTTATGAGTCTTTTCTGCCACAATAATTGCGTGTGGTTGGCACGATAGATGCATCGCTAAATTGCCGGGTGTTTCGTGCGTTTGCGTGCGCCGATCACGTCAGTTGGCGCGAGCAGACGCTCCTGTCACTGGAGACAGTTGATGATGCCAAGAACAGCGATCCTGCTATCGGTGCTGTTGCTTTGCGTAGGAACGGCAGTGGCGCGTGACAATGGCCGCTTTGCGAATGTCGATCCCGAGATCAAGAAATGGTTCGATAGTCTCGCCAGCAAGCGCGGGCCTTGCTGCTCGGACGCAGACGGCTTCGCCGTGTCCGATGTTGACTGGGAAAGCAAGGACGGCCACTACCGCGTGCGGCTCGAGGGCCAATGGCATGACGTGCCGGACGACGCGGTGATCACCGTGCCGAACCGCGTCAGCCGCACCATGGTCTGGCCCATCAAGTATGCGGAAACGACCGTGATCCGCTGCTTCATGCCGGGCGCGATGACGTAAACTTTCACGACGGCCAGAATGGCTGTCGGATGCTTGGCCTCGATGACGTGCTCCCGGCGTTGGCCGGGACGCCGGATAACGGTCTGTTTTGCCGAGAACCCCCTTCATAATCCGCCATTTAACGTGTATCGCATCGCGCACTGTCCTTTGCGCTGCCCCATTTTCCCGCGATTACCTCATCCATGCTCGGCCGCCCCAAACTCGTTCTCGCATCCGGTTCGCCGCGACGCCTTGCGCTGCTCAATCAGGCCGGCATCGAGCCTGATGCGCTGCGCCCGGCGGATGTCGATGAGACGCCGAAAAAAGGCGAACTGCCGCGCGCCTGCGCCAATCGTCTGGCCCGTGCCAAGGCCGATGCGGCGATGAAGTCGGTCCGCCTCGACGATGAGTTGCGCGGCGCGTTCATCCTCGCCGCCGATACGGTCGTGGCCGTCGGCCGCCGCATTCTGCCGAAGGCCGAGCTGGTCGATGAAGCGTCGCAGTGCCTGCGGTTACTGTCGGGTCGCAACCATCGCGTCTATACGGCAATCTGCCTCGTCACGCCGAAGGAGTCGTTCCGTCAGCGCCTGGTCGAGACTCGCGTCCGCTTCCGGCGGCTGAACGAGGACGATATCCAGTCCTACATCGGCTCCGGCGAATGGCGCGGCAAAGCCGGCGGCTACGCGGTGCAGGGCATCGCCGGCTCGTTCGTGCAAAAGATCGTCGGCTCCTACACCAACATCGTCGGCCTGCCGCTACATGAGTCGATGACATTGCTTGGCGGCGAAGGTTTTCCGATCCGCTTCGGCTGGCTCAATGCGATCTGAGCGCATGATCCCGAAAAAGCCTGTCCCGGACTTGATCCGGGATGGGAACCGGTTTTCGGATCGAGATCATGCGCAATAGAGAGAAGCCCTGTCCGATCTGCGGCAAACCGCAGTCGGCGGAGTCCAAACCGTTCTGTTCGGAGCGTTGCCGCGACGTTGATCTCAACCGCTGGCTGTCCGGCTCTTACGCCATTCCGGTGCGAGACGACGAAGACGAAGACGGCAATCCGGAGCAGCGTTGAGCTGCGACAGTTCGGTTTTCACCGAATTGTGCCATTGCGCCCGCGACGGGCCCCCTGCACACTCGCTTCCCAAGAACGAAGCTGACCGAGACCTGATCCATCAGGCGCAAAATTGTCTTTGAGGGAAACGTCCATGCTCAATCGCCGCCGCTTTATCAGCCTGACCGCGGCTTCGCTCGCCGCGCCGTCCATTGTGTCCTCGTCAGCATTCTCCGCAGCCTTCCCGGACAAGCCGGTCCGCATCATCGTGCCGTTTCCGGCAGGCGGCGCCACCGACGTCACCGCTCGCATCGTCGGCGCGCGTCTGCAAGAAGTCTGGGGCCAGACAGTCGTCATCGAGAACAAAGGTGGCGCCGGCGGCAACATCGCTGCCGATGCTGCGGCCAAGGCGGACCCCGACGGCTACACGCTGTTCATCGTCGGGCCGGGGCAGGCGACCAACAAGTTTCTCTATGCCTCGCTGAGCTACGATCCGGTCGCCGACTTCGCGCCGGTATCGCTGCTGATCAAGCAGCCGAACATCATGTGCGTGCCGAACACCGGCACGGCAAAGTCGGTCATGGAGTTCATCGAGTTCTGCAACGCCAACAAGGGCAAGGTGAGCTACGCATCGTCCGGAAACGGGACCACGCTGCATCTGTCGGGCGAGCTGTTCAAACGGCTGGCGAAAGTCGAGATGACGCACATTCCCTATCGCGGCGCCGGCCCCGCAATGAATGATTTCATTCCCGGCCGCGTCGATGTGATCTTCGACAACGCGCCGTCGATCCTGCCGCATGTGAAGGCCAACAGCGTGCGCGCGCTTGCGGTGACGCCATCGAAGCGCATCGCGGTCCTGCCCGATCTGCCGACCATCGCGGAAGCGGGCGTTCCCGGTTTCGATGTGACGTCGTGGTTCGCATTCTTCTATCAGGCCAAGACGCCGCCGGAGATCGTTGCCAAGGTCAACGCCGACACCCGCGCCGCTCTCGATCACCCCGCGGTCAAGGCGCGGCTGCTCGAACTCGGAGCGGAGCCGAGCGGCACCACGCAGGAAGGCCTCGCGGCCTATCTCAAGGCCGAGATCGACAAGTGGGGGCCGGTCATCACCGACGCGAAAATCCGCATCGAGAACTGAGGCATGATCCCGAAAAGTGAGCACCGCTTTTCGGGATCAGATTATGCCCAGACAAAGCAGCTTCGTTCCCAGGTATAAGGCCGCGCCGCTGCGCAGCCTTTTTTCGTGCGCTGGGCAGAAAATTCGTTCGTTCCCGCAAGGCTTTGACTATCGAAGGCCAAGTCCCTGTTGCGGCTGGACAGGGTGGGTTTGGCCACCTATAAACCGGCGCTTCGTCCCGGTTATGCCTTGTCTTGGCCGGTGACCGGATGCCCGGGTAGCTCAGTTGGTAGAGCATGCGACTGAAAATCGCAGTGTCGGTGGTTCGATCCCGCCCCCGGGCACCATTTCATTTTTCGTGACCGGGTATCCGTGGCCCCAGACGCATGAGTCGCACTCTCCAGGGCCGCTCCGTTATCATCGCCATGTGTATCGGCCAGCTCGGCAGCCTGCTGCCGCATGTGGTCGTGCCGTCGATCCTCGCGCAGTTTCTGATCCCCGAATGGAATCTCAGCGGCGCGCAGGCGGGGTTGCTGGCCGGCTCGTTTATGGGCGGTTACATGCTGGCGGTGCCGGTGCTGGCGACGCTGACCGACCGCATCGACGCGCGGCTGATCCTGTTGTGCGGCTCCATCGTCAGCGCGCTCGCGACGCTGTCGTTCGGCCTGTTCGCGGCTGGTCTGATATCCGGCATGGCGCTGTGGAGCATTGCGGGCATCGGCTTCGCCGGTGCCTACATGCCGGGACTCAAGGCGCTGACCGATCGTCTTGCGCCCGGAGATTTTTCCCGCGCGGTCACGCTCTACACGTCGAGCTATTCGATCGGCGTCGGTCTGTCGTTTCTCACCGCGCAGCTTGTCGCGGAGCATGTCGGCTGGCGCGCGGCGTTCATCGTCACGGCGGCCGGGCCGTTGCTGATGATCGCAGCCTGCCTGCTGCTGCAGCCGGTCGCCCCGAGACCCGCGCAAAACCGTCTGCTGGACTTCAGGCCTGTGATCCGCAATCGCGCGGCGATGGGTTACATCCTTGCCTATGGCTCGCATTGCTTCGAGCTTTACGGCATCCGCACCTGGATCGTGGCGTTCTGGACCTTCGTTGCGGCGAAGAACGCGGATGCGGCTTTTCTCACGCCGATCGTCGTCAGCGTGATCTTCTCGTTCATCGCCATGCCGTCGAGCGTTCTCGGCAACGAGCTTGCGCTGCGCATCGGGCGGCATCGCGCGCTGACCATCATCATGATCGCGTCGGCGGTGATCGCGGTTCTCATCGGTCTGTGCGCGGGTCTGTCGCCGTGGCTGCTGCTGCCGCTGATCGTGCTCTATTCCATCACCGTGCCGGCTGACTCCGGCGCGCTGACATCGGGTATGGCGATGGCGGCCAATCCGGACAATCGCGGAGCGACGATGGCGCTGCATTCGACCATCGGCTTCGGCATATCAGCGTTGGGTTCGTGGGGCGTCGGTGCGGCGCTTGATATCGCCGGCGGTCCGCTCGCGGCATCGGGCTGGCTGGCGGCGTTCTGTGTGTTGGCGGCGGGGATCGCGACCGGGCCGGTGGCGTTGTGGTGGTCGCGGAAGGCTTGAGAAGGCAATCTTGTCGACACGGCCTCGCCCGAAGATCTCGAAGTTGCGACGGCAACGGTTGAATATTACCCCAGCAAGGTCTGGTAGTGGGATTTTACCGTTTGATAGCATTCGCAACTTGCGTCCTGCAGACCCTCGAGGTTGCCGATCTGGATTTTGCCGCGGCTGTACTTGATGAGGCCAGCTTGTTGAAGGGTATGGGCCACCACCGACACCGTCGGCCGGCTCGCACCCAGCATCTCCGCTAAAAACTCCTGCGTAAACATCAATGTATCGCTGCCCGCGAGGTCTCGTGCGCGCAAAAGCCATCGGCAGAGGCGTGCTTCGACCCCATGCGACGCGATGCATGCGACCGATTGCTGGGACTGCGCATAGACTGCCTGTTCGTGGCGGATCAGCAAGGAATGCAGGGTCCTGCTTTGCAGTGCCGCTTCCTTGAGGGCGTCGACGTGGCAGGCCAATCC
The DNA here is from genome assembly GCA_021732215.1 of Hyphomicrobiales bacterium. Classification (GTDB taxonomy): domain Bacteria; phylum Pseudomonadota; class Alphaproteobacteria; order Rhizobiales; family Xanthobacteraceae; genus SG-bin9. The sequence continues at coordinate 144,224 of JAKFVL010000008.1, read as the reverse complement.
GTCTCCAGCCAGTTGCACGATGGCCCTGCTGAGAGTGAGCTTGCCGTCGAGCGCCGCCAGGGCTCCAACGATGCCGTCGCGGCCCACCATCGCGGCTTCAACCACTTCGCCCGTCGACAGCGTGACCACGAGCGAAATGACCGCGCTAGTCGGGAAAACGACCTCCTCGACGGCGCCTCCCGCCTCGAACAGAATGCGTTGCTGTTCCAGCCGCACGATACGAAGATGCGGGCGCAGCACGTCTGCATCCGCCTCGTTCAGCGCAGCGAGCAGCAGATTTCCGGACAAGGCGGCGCTCCCTCCTGTCAGCAGGGAGCGCACGCATCTCTCAGCCGGCGACGAAAAACCGCCGATGGTCATCGGTAGGCTTCATGCCGGGCGATGGCGAGTCTTATATATTTCACATTATGTCGCGGGCGTTACAGACATCGGAGCTTCGTCGCCAAACAATGTCTCTTTTGATCGCGGCGTCTGTCGGCGAGCTGAAGAGGCGTCGCTCGTCGTGATTTTCAGCCGTTTGCCGCCGTGTCCTGTGCAACTTCATGTTTGCGGGTGTCGGACAGCCGCCGCACCAGCACGTAGAAGATCGGCGTAAAGATCAAGCCGAACACGGTCACTCCGATCATGCCGAAGAATACCGCAACGCCCACCGCCTGACGCATTTCGGCGCCCGCGCCGGACGAAATCACCAGCGGCAGCACGCCGAGGATGAACGCGAACGATGTCATCAGGATCGGCCGCAGCCGCAACCGGCAGGCTTCGGTGATCGCGTCGAGCCGCTCCCGGCCTTGAAGTTCCATCTCGCGGGCAAACTCGACGATCAGAATCGCGTTCTTCGCTGCCAGTCCCACCAGCACGACAAATCCAATCTGGGTCAGCACATTGATGTCCTGCCCCATCAACCGCACGCCGAGCGTGGCGGCGAGCAGACACATCGGCACGATCAGGATCACGGCGAACGGCAGCGTCCAGCTCCCGTATTGCGCAGCGAGCACGAGATAAACGAACAGCACGCAGATCGGAAAGATGAGAAGTCCCGCACTGCCGCCGGTGGCCTGCTGATACGACAGATCGGTCCATTCAAAGCCGATGCCGTTTGGCAAGATCTCGGACGCAAGCCGCTCCATGGTCGCGAGCGCCGTCGCCGAACTGACGCCCGGCAGTGTGTCGCCCTGGATTTCCGTCGCGGGGTAGAGATTGTAGCGCGGGACGCGATCGGGTCCGGCAGCATTCTTGAAGTCGACGACGCTGCCGATCATCACCATGTCGCCCGCGCTGTTGCGTGTACGTAGCCGCGCCAGATCGGCCGGATCTTTGCGGAACGGCAGGTCGGCCTGTGCGGTGACGCGATATGTCCGTCCAAGAATATTGAAGTCGTTCACGTAGGTGGAGCCGAAATAGGTTGAAATCGCACTGTTCAGATTTTCGATCGGAACGCCGAGCTTTTGGGCCTTGATGCGATCCACTTCAACGAAGACCTGCGGCGTGTCGTTGGAAAACGGCGAGAATACCGATGTCAGACCCGGTGCGCGCCTTGCAGCGTTGACGAGGTCGTTGGTAGCGGCGGTGAGAATGTCCTCGCCGCGCCCTTGCCTGTCCTGAACGCGCATCGCAAAGCCGCCGCCGGTTCCAATGCCCGGCACTGCGGGCGGCGGAATCACGAATACAATCGCTTCTTCGATCACGGCGAGGCGTTTGCGCAACTCGCCCGTAATCTGGTTGGCGGTCAGGCCGCGCTTCGCGCGCTCCTCGGCAGGTTCGAAAACCGGAAACAAAGCTGCCGCATTGCTCGATAACGTGCGGGTCGCGCCCGAGAAGCCGGCGAAAGCTGGAACGGCAACCACGCCCGGCGTCGCGAGCGCGATCTTTTCGATCTTTTCGACGACTTCGGTTGTTCGTGCCAGCGACGAGGCGCCGGGCAGCTGGATCGCGACGATGACATAGCCCCGGTCCTGCGCGGGGATGAAGCCTTGCGGAGTGGTGGCGAGCAACCAGCCGGCCGCACCGATCAAAAGCACATAGACGAGGCTCATTGCCGCGCCATGATGAATGACGAACGTCGCCGCGCGGCCATAGGCATGCGCGAGCCGGTCGAACCCGCGATTGAACGCACCCGTCGCGGCGTTCCAGCCGCGCGCGATCACATTCCATTGCGCCGGCGGCTTTTGCTCGTGATGAGGCTGCAGGATCAGCGAGGCGAGCGCGGGCGACAGTGTCAGCGAGCAGAAGCAGGAAATGGCCGTGGCGACCGCGATGGTGATGGCGAACTGCTGAAAGAACTGCCCCGAGATGCCACCGAGGAATGCGGTCGGTACGAACACCGCGCACAACACCAGCGCAATTGACACCAGCGCGCCGCCGACCTCTTCCATCGTCAGCAGCGCCGCCTCGATCCGGTTCATTCCCTCGGCGAGATGGCGTTCGACGTTCTCGACCACGACAATCGCGTCATCGACGACGATGCCGACAGCAAGAACCAGACCGAACAATGTGAGGTTGTTGATCGAATAACCGAGAGCCGCCATCACTGCAAAGGTGCCGACCAGCGACACCGGTATCGCGATGATCGGAATGATCGCGGGCCGCCATCCTTGCAGGAACACCAGCACGACGATCACAACCAGCAGCATTGCCTCATAAATCGTCTTGATCAGCTCGCTGACGGACTGGGAGATGAATTCGGTCGGGTTGTAGGCCGTATTGTATTCGAGGCCCTTCGGGAAATCGGTCTTCAACCGCTCCATGGCTGTCGTGATGCTTTTGGCCGTAGCCAGCGCGTTGGAGCCCGGACGTTGCGAGACCGCGAGCGCGACCGCAGGCTTCTGATAGATGTAGCTGTTGGTGGTGTAGGAGGCCGCGCCGAGTTCGATGCGGGCGACGTCCCGCAGTCGTACCGTTCGGCCATCGGCGCCGGCTTTGACGAGAATATCCTCAAACTGACGCTGATCGGACAGTCGTCCGGTGAAGGTCAGCGCGGGCTGGAAGGCGCGATCGGCGATCGGCGGCTCCGCAAGAAGGCCGCCGGCAACCTGGACGTTCTGGGTGCGAACGGCGTTGAGGATGTCGTTCGCAGTGAGTCCCAGTGCGGCGATGCGATCCGGGTCGAGCCACAGCCGCATCGAGTAGTCGCGCGCGCCGAAAATCTGGATGTCGCCGACGCCGTCGATGCGCAGCAACTGGTCGCGGACGTTGCGCAGCGCATAGTTGGAAATGTAGAGCTGATCGTAGGTGTTGTCGGGCGACAACATGAACACGACGAGCAGCAGATCGGGGCTGTTCTTGCGCGTCACGACGCCGTTGCGGCGCACTTCGTCAGGCAGGCGCGGTTCGGCGATGGCGACGCGGTTCTGAACCAGCACCTGCGCCTTGTCGAGATCGGTGCCGAGCTTGAAGGTGACGGTGATGGTGACCTGGCCGTCCGACGTCGACTGGCTGTACATGTAGATCATGTCTTCGACGCCGTTGATCTCCTGTTCGATCGGCGTCGCGACCGTGTCGGCGACGGTTAGCGCTGAAGCGCCAGGATATCGCGTCGTCACCGTGACGGTCGGGGGCGCCACCTGCGGATACTCCGCAATTGGCAATGTCGTGTAGGCGATGGCGCCGACAATCAGCACCACGATCGACAGCACCATCGCAAGGACGGGCTGATTGATGGAGAGGCGGCCAAGGTTCATTGTTTCGCGCCGGTCGGCTGCTGATCTTTCGTTTGTGGATTGACCTTGGCGCCCGGCCGGACCCGCTGGAGGCCGGAGACGATGACGCGGTCCTCGGCTTTGAGGCCCTCGCGGATCACGCGCAACCCATCGTCGAGCGGGCCGAGTACGACGGGCCGCGCCTCGACCGTGTTGTCGTCTTTCACAACAAAGACGATCTTGCGGGATTGATCGGTGGCGATGGCCGAGTCCGGCAGCAGCAGAGCTTCGTACGGCGCGCTGCCGATCAATCGGATGCGCGCAAACTGGCCGGGCAGGATCGAGAGGTTTTCGTTTCTGACCGTTGCCCGCCCGCGCAATGTGCCGGTGCTGACATCGAGGCGGTTGTCGACGAAGTTCATGATGCCATCAAGGGAGGGCTTGCTCTCGCCGGTCAGCGCGATTTGAACCGGGTTCGGTGTTTCGCGCGAACTCGGTCTGCGTCCCTCGAAGAACAGCCTGTTGTTGCGAAGATACGTCGCTTCGTCCATGTCGAAATAGACGTAGATCGGGTCGAGCGCGACAATGGTCGTCAGCAACGTTGCGCCGCTGTCGGCCCCTTGCACCAGATTGCCGACGCTGACCAGGTGACGGCCGACCCTGCCCGCCATCGGCGCGTTGACGTGGGCGAATTCAACATCGAGCTGCGCGCGCTTGAGAGTGCCTTCCGCCTGTAGCATGGCGGCGCGTGCGGCTTGCAGCGACTGCCGGCGTTGATCGACCACGGCATCGGCCACATTCTGCGACCTGGAGAGCTCGAGGGCCCGGTCGAGGTCGCGCCTGGCAAGCTCTGCCCTGGCCCTCGCGTCGTCCAACTGGCCTTCGGCTTGTGCCGCCGTTGCTTCAAACGGCCTTGCATCGATCGTGTAAAGCAGGTCGCCCTTGCGGATCAGCGCGCCGTCCTGGAATTGTACGCTGGTGACAAATCCGCCGACGCGCGCACGGACCTGAACTTCCTCGGCCGCTTCAAAACGGCCGGTGAATTCATCCCAGTCCGTCACTGTACGCTTGGACGGGCTCGCGACTGTGACATTCGGTGGCGGAGGCGCGGCCTGCTGTGCAGCTTTCTCTCCGCATCCTGCGAGGACCGTCAGCAGAACGCCAACAGCCGATAGCCTTACGGACGCAAGCCTTACGGACGCAGCCGATCGAGATCGGTGCAACATTGCTGTCATAAGATTACTGCCCCGGTGGTATTTCCATCCAAGGTAAGTGCGTTGCACAATACGTCAAGCGCGCGCTTGCGTGCCGATTGGCATGACACGCGAGACTGCGAGCGAGGCGTTCCCGTCGTGCGCGGAGAAAGGCGCGTCAGAACATGAAGATAAAGGTTTGGCTCTGATTGAATCAAATCTTCAATCAGAGCCGGAAAAAATTCGAAGGCTTCAGCGCAAAAAAGATTTCACGCGGTCTGCGCCGTCTAGCCGCCGTACAGGAATCTCGGCAGCCACAGCGTCAGGCCCGGCCAGATGTACATGAACACCATGCACAGGATCACAATCAGCATATACGGCATCATGCCGGCGAAAATCTGATTAATGGTGACGTGCTTGGGCGACACGCCTTTGAGATAGAAGGCCGACATCGCAACCGGCGGCGAAAGGAATGCCGCCTGCAGGTTCACGAATACCAGCACGCCCCATAGGATCGGGTCGATCTGGAAGTGCTTCAGCAGCGGCAGGAAGATCGGTACGAAGATCACGATGATCTCGGTCCATTCCAGCGGCCAGCCGAGCAGGAAGATGATCGCCTGAGACACGATCATGAACTGTATGGGCGACAGGTCGAACGACAGCACCCAGCGCTCCACCAGCGCCTGTCCGCCGAGAATGGCGAACACGGCCGAGAAGATCGCGGAGCCAACGAACAGCCAGCACACCATCGAGGTGGTCTTGGCAGTGAGGAACACCGCTTCCTTGGTCCGTTTCCAGTCCAGCGTGCGGGCCTGGAATGCGAGCAGGAATGCGCCCGCGGCGCCGATCGCCGCCGATTCTGTTGCGGTGGTGATGCCGAGCAGGATCACCAACAGCACCAGGACAGTCAGAATGCCCAGCGGCATCACCGAGGACACCAACAGCCTCAGGACCTCGAACTGCTCCGCCTCCATGCGCCAGTAGTAGCGAAGCGTCATCAGCACCATCAACGCGCCGATGATCGAATACCAGAGGTAGAACTGTTGGGGCGGCCCGGTGTATCCGGGAGCATTATCTGCTTCCGCGCGCAGCTCCGCGCTGCCCACTTCCTGGACCTGATCGGTCGTCTTGTCGGCCGCCGATCCGGAGCCGCCGGCGCCGAGTTCCTCGACCTTGTCGTCCTGCGGCGGTTCCTGAAGCCCCGTGCCAAGCTCCTGCGGAGCATCGCTCGCAGCGCCTGAGCGATCTTGCGATTGAATCTGGGCAGGGGCGGGAGCGGGAGCATCCGGCTGCTGATGGATCACGACGTACCACCAGGCGCCAAAGAGCGTCACGGCAGTCAAAGCCAGCGGCACAAGGGCGTAGCCGACGCTTTCGATGAGCAGCTTGTAGCTGACGCGAACGCCGCCGGCATCGATCCCGAGCGCCCTTGCCGGCGAGGTCAGTGCCGAAATCAGCGCCGGGACCATCTTGCGCGAATACTTTTCCTGCAGGTCGGCAACCCACGGCCGTACCGGTACTGTCGTCTCGCTTTCGGGCAGCTTCGGCGCGATGCGCGGATTGAGCAGTGCCCAGCCGATGATGTAGACGAGATAGAGGAAAGCGAGGAAGAAGCCCGGAAACATCGCCGCCGCGTAGAGCTTCACCACCGACTGGCCCGCGACCGCCGCGTAGACGATGATCATGACCGAAGGCGGGATCAGAATGCCGAGCGTGCCGCCGGCCGTAATGACGCCGGCCGCGAGTCGGACGTCATAGCCCGCCTTCAGCATCGGGTTCATAGCGATGACGCCCATCAGCACGACGACAGCGCCGACCAGACCGGACGCGATTCCCCAGAACGTACATACGACCAGCGTTGCGACCGCCAGCGAGGCAGGCACGCGGCGGAATGCGAGCTGGATCGAATAGAACATCTTGTCGACCAGCGCGCCGCGCTCCATCACGTAACCCATCAAGACGAATAACGGGATCGAGATCAGCACGTCGTTGGTCATCGCCCCGTAGGTGCGCTGGACCATCAGGTCGAAGATGCGATTATCGAGCAGGGCGTGTGTCGGGTCGTAGAACGCAATGAACCCGAACAGGATGCCGAGACCCATCAGGGTGAACGCAGTGGGGAAGCCCAGCATGATGACGACCACGATGAGCCCGAGCATCAGTAGACCAAGTGCCGGATCGCTCATCGTACTGTTTCCCCGCCCAAGCCGCGCTGACGCGCGCTTTCGTCGATCGATTTCGCCTGCTCCATGGCGCGCTTTCGCGTTTCGTCGTCGACGTGCTCGCTGGCTGCGAGCTGTTCCTCGACGACGTCGATCTCGTTGACATCCTTCAATCGCGTCGGCCACTCGCCGGTTTTCAGGCACATGACGCAGCGAACGATCTCGGCGAAGCCCTGCAGCAGCACCAGCGCGCCGGCGATCGGTATCACGGTCTTGAAGTGATAGACCGGCGGACCGTCGGCCGTGATGTTGGAGTGTTCGCCAATGCGCCAGGAATCCCCCGCGTAGTCGTAACCGGCGTAGACCAGCGCGGCGATGCCCGGAATGAAAAACAGGAAATACAGCACGAGGTCGAGCGAAGCCTGGGTGCGCGGCTTCATCGAGGAGTAGAGAAAGTCTCCGCGCACGTGGGCGTTCTGGGCCAGCGTGTAGGCGCCGCACAGCATGAACAGCGAGCCGTACAGCATGTTCGACGCATCGAAGATCCATGCGGTGGGTGCGTTCAGGAGGTAGCGCTTGAAGACTTCGATGCAGACGAGGCCCATCAGGCCCATGATCAGCCAGGCCATGGCCTTGCCGGCCCACGTGCTGATTTCATCTATGGTGTGAAGGAATTTCTGAACGCCCATATGGATGCTGCCGGGAGGAGGAAGATGTGACTGGACAATGCACTAGAGCATTTTGGAGCCCGGTGGAAACCGGTTTGCCGCTGAAATTGCTCGAGAGCATCTGAGAAATGCTCACTTTTTCGGAATGTGCGTCGTTCAGGGAGTGCGGGTGGTCCAAAAGGCAAACACCAGCCGGACAGGGCGTCCGGCTGGTGCCAGTTCTTGCCTAAGAATCTATCAGGTCTTCTTCTTCGCGTTCGGTCCGAAATAGTGGCTATAGGCCATACGGCGGCTGACAACCGTATCCTGTTCCCACTGCATCGCACGCTTGGCGAACTTTTCCTGGGAGTCCATCACTTCCTTGAACAGCGGATCGGCCGACGCCTTCTTGGCGGTGACCTGATCGTACACCTCGAGCTGCTTTTGCAGCACCGAGTCCGGTGTCTTGTAGAACTTGACCTTGTCCTTCGACTGCATCTCGGCATAGTCCTGCGAGTAGCGGTCGATCGCCTTCCAGGCCATATCCTGGCTGGCGGCTTCGGTGGCGACCGCGATGATCGCGCGGATCTTCTCCGGCAGCGCGTCGTACTTGGTCTTGTTGAACATGATCTCGAACTGCTCGGCGTTCTGGTGATAGCTCTGCAGCATGCAGACCTTCGACACGTCCGGGAAGCCGAGGATACGGTCCGACGAAGCGTTGTTGAATTCCGCCGCATCGAGCAGGCCGCGATCCATCGCGGAGACGATTTCGCCGCCCGGCAGTGCGTTGACGGCGGCGCCGAGACCCTGGAACACGTCGATCGAGATGCCGACGGTGCGGAATTTCAGGCCCTTGAAGTCGTCGGCCTTTGTCACCGGCTTCTTGTACCAGCCGAGCGGCTGGGTCGGCATCGGGCCGTAGGGGAACGACACCACGTTGGCGCCGATCGACTTGTAGATCTTCTCAAGCAATTCCTTGCCGCCGCCGTACTTGTGCCAGGATAGAAGCATGTTGGCGTCCATGCCGTAGGCCGGACCCGAACCCCACAGCGCGAGCGCGTTGCTCTTGCCGTAGTGATAGGCGAGCACGCCGTGGCCGCCGTCGAGGGTGCCCTTCGACACCGCTTCGAGCAGACCGAATGCAGGCACGACCGCGCCTGCCGGAAGCACCTCGATCTTGAGGTCGCCGCCGGTCATGTCGTTGACCTTCTTGGCGTAGTCGTTCGCGTACTCGTGGAAAATATCCTTGGACGGCCACGTGCTCTGGAAACGCATGCTGACCGGACCCTGAGCCGAGACGATGCTCGGTGTGGCGACCGTTGCGGCCCCTGCAGCGGCAGCAGCCAGAAAACGGCGGCGGTCGGTTTTATGTTCTGTTTTCTTGCCCATCTACTTCCTCCTTGTTGACGTTTCCCGAGAGTCCGCTGGGCGCGGACTTTTGCGTTTTGTGTTGGGCGCCACACAAATGCTTGCGCGGGATTTTGGCAAGGAAAAAAATGAGTTGCGCTGGTTTTGGCTTAATGGAGGTGCGGGGTTGCCGTTGCCGTCCGATCTCAGAAAACCCTGCGCCGCAGCGGTATTGTCGCGATCGGGCAAAGGGTGTCGGGTTGAGCGTTATAAATTGTCGCAATACTCGACTTTAGACGCGGATACTGTTCGCACTTGCGTAACGTTTTCCGGATGGAATGCCGTCCTCGCGTTTATTCCCGGCATGCTGAAGAATCTTTGCCATCCGGGTATTTGATGACGAGAGGAGCAGCTTGTACCGGCGGGTTGCAACCGGCTGTTCAACAACGGTTGATAGTCACGCCGAGGTGAACCTGCGGAGCGTCGGATGAGACTAATCTGCAAGCCGATCATAAAGGTTGCCGTCTCGCCGGTGGCCATGACCGGAGTAGCCGGCGCCTCACGGACTGGAACCAATCGACAGGCCGCGATTTGACCGGAAGACCACTTTTCAGGAATGCAAGGAGAATACAATGCGCAAGACCCTGCTGGCCATCGCACTCGGCGGTGCAGCTCTCTCGCTCGGCAGTATCGAGGCGAGTGCCCGCGATTACGCCTACTGCCTGACCGGCCGCGGCGTCGGTTCGCCCGGAGACTGCGCCTACACCAGCTACGAACAGTGTCAGGCGAGTGCGTCGGGCCGAGGCCTGCTCTGCAACATCAATCCGCGTGTTGCGTTCGCTCGTCAGGGCTACTTCGTGGAAGGTTACGATCCCGCCGATCGGTATGACGCGCCGCCGCGTCGCGGCAAGCGCCAGCGTTATTACGCGCCCTACTGACCTCGGACGTTCTATCGGATATCCGGAACGGTGCGTGGTCGCTGGCTGCGCGCCGTTTTCGATTCTGCGACGCCCCGACCTGTCGGGAACGCTCGGCCATTCGGCTCGCCAGCGAATGCGGCATCAGGTGACTTGCTCTGGCGCGATACGTGCATCTAGTCTTGCCGGAAGGTGACCTCCGGCAAGGTGGCTCGGTATGCACGCACGGCTTTTGGCTATTCTCGTCGCAATTGGCTTTGCCGCGGCGCTGGCGCAGTCTGCGGCGGCTCATGACGATCAGCGGCCTCATCGTCACCCGGACCGCAATGCGCGCCAGAACGCGCTGCCAGCGCCGCGGCTGATGCAACAGCCGGTGCAAAGCCAACCCGCTCAGGCGAGCCAGTGTCTCGCCATCGCCAACGCCGTTCCCAACGTCGTCTATGCGCACTTCTCGGCGGCAGCCAGGCGCAAGGAAGAGGTCACCATCACTTACGCCGGCCATTCGACCTATTACATCGACACGCCGGATGGCGTCAGCGTCGCCACCGATTTCAGTGGCGTCTATACCATCGGCCGGCTGCCGCACATCGCAACGATGAACCGGGCGCACTCGACGCACTACACGCTGTCGCCCGATCCCCGCATCCAGCACGTCCTGCACGGCTGGGGCGAGGCCGGGCAAGCGGCGAAGCACAACTTGGCGATCGGCGATATCTACATCCGCAACGTCACCACCGACATCCGCGCCTTCCGCTTCGATTCCGAGGCGCTGCAAAAGGACGCCAACTCGATCTTCATCTTCGAGGTCGCCGGTCTTTGCATCGGCCATCTCGGCCATCTGCATCACCCGCTCGACGAGACGCATTTCGCCGCGATCGGCCGGCTCGATATCCTGATGGTGCCGATCGACGGCGGTTACACCATGTCGGTCGAAGGTATGTCGGAGCTGACCAAGCGGCTGCGCTCGTCCATCGTGCTGCCGATGCACCGCTTCGATACGCCGCTCAGCGAATTTCATCGCCGGATGGGTGGGCAATTCGAGATGGAGATGAAGCCGTCGCGCTCGCTGACGGTATCGCTCGGTTCGCTGCCGAAGACGCCGACCATCATCGTGCTCGACGGCGTATAGGCGTCGCTGAAATTCTGCTCTATACCGCGCTCGGGGCATGCCTCAAGCAGCATGCGCGGCACCGGAGCAAGAACAATGGCCAGGAAAACCTATCGTATCGCAGTCATTCCGGGCGACGGCATCGGCAAGGAAGTGATTCCCGAGGGCCTTCGCGTCCTCGAAGCAGCGGCGAAGGCGCATCGCGTCGATCTGAAGTTCGACATGTTCGACTTCGCCTGCTGGGATTACTTCGAGAAGCACGGCCAGATGATGCCCGACGACTGGAAGGCGCAGATCGGCGGCCATGACGCGATTTACTTCGGCGCGGTTGGCTGGCCGGAGAAAATTCCGGATCACATTTCGCTGTGGGGTTCGCTGATCAAGTTTCGCCGCGAGTTCGATCAGTATGTCAACTTGCGCCCGGTGCGGCTGATGCCGGGCGTGCCGTCGCCGCTGGCCAATCGCAAGCCGGGCGATATCGACTTTTGGGTGGTGCGCGAAAATACCGAAGGCGAATATTCGTCCGTCGGCGGCCGCATGTTTCCGGACACCGAGCGCGAGTTCGCGGTCCAGGAAACCTTCATGACCCGCATCGGCGTCGATCGCGTGCTGAAGTTCGCGTTCAACCTGGCCCAGTCGCGTCCGAAGCGTCATCTGACGTCGGCGACGAAGTCGAACGGCATCTCGATCACCATGCCGTACTGGGATGAGCGCGTCGAAGCGATGGCGAAGAATTTCCCGGATGTGAAGTGGGACAAGTATCACATCGATATTCTCAGCGCGCACTTCGTGCTGCATCCGGACTGGTTCGACGTCGTCGTCGCATCGAACCTGTTCGGCGACATTCTCTCCGATCTCGGGCCGGCCTGCACCGGCACCATCGGCATCGCGCCATCGGGCAACATCAATCCGGACGGAAAATATCCGTCGGTGTTCGAGCCGGTGCACGGATCGGCGCCGGATATCGCCGGGCAAGGCATCGCCAATCCGATCGGCATGATCTGGTCGGCGTCGATGATGCTCGAACACCTCGGCGAGACGAATGCGGCCGCGTCGATCGTCAAGGCGATCGAACGGACGCTCGGCGAGCGCACCCTGAGGACCCGTGATCTGGGCGGTCAGGCCGACACAACAGCTTGCGGCAAAGCTGTGGCGGAGATGATCGAGTAGTTGGGGCAGGTTTGCCATCTCTTTGACACCGTGCGGCCTTGACCGCCCGGCAGCCTCGGGATTGCCTCAACTTTTTTGAGCGAGCGTCCACACCGACATCGGCTGCTCCAGCCCGCGCAAGGTTTGCGCCGGCTGCTGCTCCAGCGCGATGGAGCCGATGCCGTCCTTGATGTTCTCCGATTTCGCCTGCTGAACCAGGGCGTCGCTTGCGACCAGCACGCATCCGAGGTTGCGAGTCAGCGCTTCAAGACGCGCGGCTGCGTTGACCGTCGAGCCGATGACTGCGAACTCCAGCCGGTTGCGGCCGATATCGCCAAGCACGACGGGGCCGTAATGCAGGCCGAAGCTGGCGCGGATCGGCGCTTCGCCATTCGCCGCGCGCTCGCGATTGAAGTCGTCGATCGCTGCGATCATCGCCTGGGTGCAGGTCAGCGCATTGATCGCGTCGGTTTTGCCGGAGAACGGTGTACCGAACGTCGCCATCAATCCGTCGCCCAGATACTTGTCCAGCGTGCCTCCGTGGAGAAAGACTTCGTGCTCCATGCGGCCATGAAATTCGCGCAGCGTGCCGATCACTTCCTCGGGCGGCTTGCCGTCGGCGAACGAGGTGAAGCCGACGATATCGACGAACAGCACGGCGATGTCCTGCGTGCGCACCTGTTTGAGGGGTTCGTCGTTCTTTGACAATTCGTCCACGACGGTCGGCGAAAAATAGCGCGCGAGGTTAGTGCGTTCACGTTCGAGCGAGGCGTGGCTGGTCAACAGAAGATTCGAACGCCGCGTGGCAATGGCGAGCGTAAACGCGACGATCAGGAATACGATGATTTCCTTCAGCCGGTCCGGCGCACCGATGCTGTTGGGGTCGAGCAGACGAAACAACCGATCGTCGCTCCCGGTGGCATCCTTGATCTTCTGCGATACATCGACCAGCTTCTGCGGCTGGAAATAAACCCAGATCGCACCCGCGAGCCACAGGGCGCCTGTCCAGATGCCCATGGCGATCGCCGTGCGCCAGGAGTAGGCCAGCGTCGCGCCGGCGATCAGAATGAAGAAGTAGATGAAGTTCTCGAAGCGATACTGCATCGCGACCGGCCAATCCACGGCGCTCAATGGATTGGGCAGGACCGTAATCAGCGTCATCAATGCGAGGTCGCAGAACATCAGGAACAGTTCGGCGCTCGAGCGGCCGGTTTTGCCGACCTTGAGCTGCGCCCAGCCGATCAGCGCGAACAGCGCGACGGCGATCTCGTAATAGACCATTTCGATGTAGGGATTGATGATCGGGAGCATCACCGCGATGACCGACAGCGCGATCCAGCGCGCCCGGACCGCAAGCCACAATCCTTCCCGCTTGGCATTCGCAAGCGCGGCCTCGGCGTATTTCAGTGTTTCCTGACTGTCGTTGTTGCCGGTGCGGAAGCGGGTTGCGTGCGAGGGTGGTCTTGCCATGGAGAAATCCCGCAGGGTCTGTACGCAATGCATGCGCGAATGATGGTTGCACCATAGCGGGAATTCGTGATGTGTGGTGACGATTGAGCCGTTCGAGCACCCTCAAGCATGCTGAAATTCGACGCTGCCTCGCGCCAGGCCATTGCCGGGAAGATTCGGGCCTTCCGGCGTGCCACTCCGGCTGGCTCGACCGGAGAATTGAAGCGCGCCGCCGTGGCGATTGCATTGCTCGCGGCCGATGAAGGCTCCGATGGCCTCGCTTTTGCGCTTACGCGACGGGTTGGAAAGCTGCGGGCGCACAGCGGTCAGTGGGCGTTGCCCGGCGGGCGCTGCGACGCCGATGAGACGCCGGTCGAGGCGGCGCTGCGCGAAATGAGCGAAGAGATCGGGCTCACGCTCGACGGCGCAGACACGCTTGGCCTGCTCGACGACTACCCGACGCGCTCCGGCTATCTGATCACGCCGGTCGTGGTCTGGTGCAGGCCGGATATGAGTCCGCGCGCCAATCCGGACGAAGTGGAGGCGATCTATCGCATTCCGGTCGCGGACATCATGCCGGCCGAACGGGTCAATTTCACCAGAATTCCGGAAAGCGAGCGGCGCGTGGTGCGGATCAGCATTCTGGGTCAGCAGATTCATGCGCCGACAGCGGCGCTGCTCTATCAATTCCGCGAGGTGCTGGCCGGCCGCGACACGCGCGTCGCGGATCTGGAGCAGCCGGTGTTCGCCTGGAAATAGACGCGAGCGATCAATCGGGCTTGATCAGGCCGATCGCGGTCAGCGCGCGGGTAATCACGTTGTTGATGCCCTGCGGTTGATCTGTCGCATTGGTTCGTGCGCGCGCCACCTTGGCGGCTTGCGATCTGCCGTTTGCCTTCGCCCGTGACACCGCCTTGCTTTCCGCCGGAGCTGAGGGGCGCTCGGCCGCGCGTGTCAGGCCCCAGAACGCTGCGATGTGATACGAGGAGGAAATACCGGCTTCGAGCATGAACGGTCCGGCCTGACCGGCATGACCGCCGCCGATGTGCAGCGGCGTGCCGTGCGTCATGTCGGTGATCAGGTAGGATTCGACGATCGTTCGTCCTTCGGAATCCCACCAGCCCTGGCGCGGATGACCATCCACCACATCCTCGAACATCGGTTCGGCCGGCAAGCCGTGGACATTGAGCCACTGGTTGACGATGTGGTCGGCATTGATTGGATTGACAGTGGCATCGGCGCTGCCGTGCCAGACCGAGACTTTCGGCCACGGACCCTTGTGCGCCGATGCCGACCGCACTCGTTTGCCGAGCTCGCTCGCCGGAATATGCGGCGCCTTTTGCATTGCCTTGAGCGCATCCTGCAGGTTGTCTGCAACGCCATGCGGGATGCCCGCGATGATCGCGCCGCCCGCGAATGTCTCCGGGTAGGCCGCGAGCATCGCCGAAGTCATGCCGCCGCCGGCTGAAAGGCCTGTTACGAATACACGCTTGCGATCGATCTTCCGCTCGCGCGACAGGTGCTCGATCATTTGATGGATCGAGGCGGCTTCGCCGCGATCGCGCACGACATCGTCCGGCGAGAACCAGTTGAAGCAGAGGTTCGGATTGTTGCGCCGCCGCTGCTGCGGCATCAGCAGGATGAATCCGTAGCGGTCGGCAAGGTTCGACCAGCCTGCGCCGAGGTCGTAGGCGGCCGCCGTCTGCGCACAGCCATGCAACACGACGACGAGTGCCGGATGGTTCGGCAGGGTCGATGGCAGATGGACGAACATCCGCAGATTGCCGGGATTGTCGCCGAATCCGCTGACCTCATTGAGCGCGCTTGGCCCTGCATCGAAGATCGCGAGGCTTTGGCCGGTCATCAGTCTTGAGATATTCGGCAGCCGCTTCAGGTAATCGACATTCCTGGCAATCGACAATGTGATGCCCTCAGTTGGCGCGGCCCATTGGCCGCACAGACAATCTTATTGCAATGCAAAATAATATCTCTGGACGAGAATTTCATCAGCTCGTGCAGGGTTTATTTGGGTTCCCGGTCATAAAAGCGTGGAAAAGCACGAATCGCCCCGGCGCAGAGCGATTTGGCGTCCAATCGGACCGAAGTTGCCGGCAAAAAGCAGAGGCGGCCGGTGACCGGCCGCCCGAATGGATAGAAACGCAGTTTCAAATCGAAAATCAGGCCGGAGAGTTTCAGCCCGGACCGTACTTGAACTTGCCGTCCTCGATGAACGGCTCGGTCTTCATGTAAAGCTGCCCGTTCTCGCCGATGAAAAAGAACGTGTTCTTCTTCACCTTCTTCGCACCGGACAGCAGGGTCTTCGCGTTGCTGGTCCCCATTTTGTAGACCATGGTCTTGCCGTTGGCATCGTAGCCGTAGGCAACGCTCGGCGTGATGTCCCAGGATGCCGGAGCGTTGCTCTGCTGGGCGTTGGCAACGCCTGCGAATGCAACCAGCACGCTGGCGGCTGTCAGCGTTCGGATCGAAATCGGCTTCATCGTGTCGTCTCCAGATACGTCGTCCCAAATGTCGCGTGCAGGATATCCTCACGCCGCAGAATTCGCTCGCAGCGTGACCGTGTCAGGCGGCGCAAATTGTCACGCTCGCCCAGCGAGAGCTGCGTTCTTGAACAAAGCACGAACGCGAATCGGCCGTCAATCTCCGTGCTTGCTATCGATACGATGTTCAAATTCCCGTTTCCACTTTTCCGCTTCGGCACTAGTTTCTGCTCAACTTGAATGAGCCGTCGGTTTTCATTCTGTTTGGGCATGACCGGTTTTGAAAACCGGTTTCCACTTTTCGGGATCATGCCCTATCGTCGCGCTCGCAGAGAGGGTCGGGTCGGGTATTGGCCGCCCGGCCGGAGGGGGATCAGCGGATGGGCTACGTTCTGAGGACCGGTTTTTTTCTGGCCCTGCTGTCGTCTGGCATCTGGCCGGCGGCTGCGGTGGCCGATGATTTCAAGTTGAGCAACAACCAGAGGATCGCCTGCGGCCGCGGGCTTTCGCCGGGCAAGCTGAACGCCGCCAATTGCAGATCATACGCTTATGTCTTCAATGCCAAGACGTCGGAATACTATCGCTGTCAGATCACCGTGTCGCTGACGCGCGATAACAAGGAAATCCTGAGCGTTCAGGCCGACGGAGGCTGTGTGAAGCGGCCGCGTATTTTCGACAAGGATTCCACGTATTCGTTCGATTCAGTCGAGACCGAACCGCCGAACACCAACTCGTTCTTCGGAACGGGCGGCCACGCGATCTGGGTGAGCGACGACAAGGCCCTGAAGGTCAAGGGCTGCGTTACGATTGCATCCGGTCTCGGCTCGGACGTGACACGCTGCGTCGACATGACGTTCGCGGACAAGTAGGTCCGCGAACGCTGTTGTCGTCCGGACGCCGGCTTGCTCCGGCGCGATCCTTACTCCGGAGCGATTTTGGCGAACGCCGCGACCTTGGCCCATTTCTCGTTCTCGCGCGCGATGTAGGCCGTCATATCGGCGGGCGAGCCACCGACGGGATCGCCGCCGATCTTGCGGATTCGCGCCGTTCCGTCCTCCGACTTGATGAAGGCGTTGATGCCCTTGTTGAGCTTGTCCACGATCTCCGGGGCCATTTTCTGTGGCGCTGCGATTGTGAAGTACGACGATGCGTCGTAGCCGGGCACGCCGGATTCGGCGATGGTCGGAATGTTAGGAAGCAGCGGCCAGCGCGTTACGGTGCTGACGCCGAGCGGCCGTACCGAACCCGCCTCCGCGAATGCTGCGACTGCCGGCAGATTGTCGATCATGACATGGATACGGCCGGCGAGCAGGTCGCTCACCGCCGGCGCGCTGCCCTTGTAGGGCACATGCGTCATGTCGAGTCCGGTGATCGATTTGAACAACTCGGTCGACAGGTGCGCGGTGCTGCCGAGGCCCGGCGTACCGTAGAGAATCTCGCCCGCGGGTTTCGACTTCACGAATGCAAGAAACTCAGCAACCGACTTCGGCGGCAGCGAGGGTGTCACCGACATCAGGTTCGGAACGCGGGCGATGATCGTGACCGGCGCAATGTCCTTCACCGGATCGTACGACATCGACTTGTAGACCAGCGAGTTGATGCCGTGAGTGCCGGGCGTTCCGACCAGGAAATTGTAACCGTCCGGCTCGATCTTCGAGATCATGTCGGCTGCGATATTGCCGCCGGCGCCGGCCTTGTTCTCGACGATGAACTGCTGACCCATGGTTTCGGACAGATTGTTGGCGACCAGACGCGCCAGGATATCGGTGGTGCCGCCGGCTGCGAACGGCACAACCAAGCGAACCGGCCGCGCCGGCCACTGCTGCGCCAGCGCGCTGG
Source organism: Hyphomicrobiales bacterium (assembly GCA_021732215.1). GTDB lineage: Bacteria > Pseudomonadota > Alphaproteobacteria > Rhizobiales > Xanthobacteraceae > SG-bin9. The sequence continues at coordinate 126,280 of JAKFVL010000008.1, read as the reverse complement.
TTGTCATCAGCGCCGGAGCTGAAAGCAGCGCCGCGCCGCCGAGCACGATCGAGCGCCGGCTGAAGTGTGATCCTGAAATCATTGTTGTCTCCTTGACGTCCGCTTGCTGCGGGTTTCTTCGATTGGAATGATCCGGCGATAAGGGGTCGCTGTGCAGGATAAATAACAGAAGCGGCGGCCGATGTGATCGGCCGCCGTTCGCTCAAACGTCAGGCAGACGGTTTATATCAGCCGCCGATGCCCTTTTCCTTGAAGTACTTCAGCGCGCCCGGATGGAACGGGATCGGCGAGCGATCCTGCTTCTGGTTTTCGAGCGTGAAGCTCAATGCTTCCTTGTGCACGGCGACGAGATCGTCCTTCTTCTCGACCAGCGTCTTGACGATGTTGTAGGCCTCGTCGTTGCTCATTTTGTTGCCGGTGACGATAATGTTCCAGACCTCGGCGATCTTGTTGTCCTTGTCGTAGCCCGGATACGAGCCGCCCTTGATCGTGCCGGGGCTATAGAGGTCGCCGTACTTCGCGTTCATTTTGGCGACCGCGTCGCTGTGATCGACGAGCTTCATCTTGAGACCGGGGGTGGCTGCAAGGTCGGTCACGGCCGCGGTCGGAATGCCGCCGACCCAGAAGAATGCGTCGATTTTCTTGTCCTTGACGGCGTTGACCGACTCGGCGACGCCGAGACGTTCACGCTTCAGGTCCTTGTCCTTGTCGAGACCGGCGGCTTCGATGACGCGGAACGCCATCACTTCGGTCGCGCTGCCCGGCGACCCCGTCGAAACGCGCTTGCCCTTGAGATCGGACATGTTCTCGATGCCGGTGCCTTCGATCGTCACCACATGCATGCGGTTCGGGTAGACAACCAGCAGCGTCTGCAGGCCGACAGGATTGCCCTTGAACTTGTCCTGACCCTTGAGGGCGTCGAGCGCGGCGTCGGCCATGCTGAAACCCATTTCGCTCTGGCCGGTGCCGATCAGCTTCAGGTTGTCGACCGAGCCGCCGGTGACTTCGGCGGTCGCCTGAGTGTTCGGCAGGTTCTTCGACAACACGTTCGCGACCGCGCCGCCAAGCGGATAGTAAACGCCGCCGGTGCCGCCGGTGCCGATCGCGATGGTCTTCTGCTGCGCATAAACGGCGCTGCCGAGCACAAGCCCTGCCGTAAGGGTGATTGCAACCGCGGTGGTCTTCTTCAGTTTCGTCAGCATCTGGTCTTCTCCCTTGGATGTTGCGTATTCGTCTGTCATTCGTCGATGCGGCGAGCCGTCAGGGCCGCACGCCTTTTTCGCGAAGATATTTCAATGCACCCGGATGATAAGGGGCAGGCGAGTGGGCGTCCGTCTGCGTCGCGAGATCCATATTCATCGCTTCCTTGTGAACGGCGACCAGCTCGGGTTTGTTTTCGAAGATGGCCCTGGTGATGGCGTAGGCGACTTCATCGGGCATCTTGTCAGTGGTCATGATGGCGTTCCACGCGGCGAAGCCGGGGCTGTCCCTGGTCTGGCCCGGATAGCTGTTGGCCTTGATGACGCTCGGAGCAAAAATATTTCCGTATTTCTTGACGATCGCGGGCAGCAGGTCGTCCACATCGATCAGCCTGATCTTGAGGCCCGGCGTCAGCGCGAGATCGGTCACCGCCGCCGTCGGCACGCCGCCGCCCCAGAAGAACGCATCGATCTTCTTGTCCTTGATGGCGCTGACCGATTCCGCGACCGAAAGCCGTTCGCGCTTGACGTCGCGATCCTTGTCGAGACCGGCCGCTTCCATCATGCGGAACGCCTGTGTTTCGCTGGCGCTGCCCGGCGCTCCGGTGGACACACGTTTGCCTTTGAGATCGGAGAACCGTTCGATGCCGGTCCCTTCGATGGTGACGACGTGCATCGGACTGGCATAGAAATTCACAAGCGTGCGCAGCGGCACCTTGGACGTGAAGCGTCCGATCCCGGCAACGGCGTCCGCGCCGACGTCGGATGAGACCCAGCCCAGTTCCGCCTGGCCGGATGAGAGAAGCCGGATGTTGTCGACGCCGCCGCCGGTCACCTCGGCGGTGACTTGCATGTTGGGCAATTGCTTCGACAGCATGCTGGCGATGCCGCCGCCCAGCGGATAGTAGATGCCGCCGGTGCCGCCGGTCGCAAGCGAGATCGTTCTCGTCTGCGCGGCTGCATGGCCGGCGGGGAGGCAGAAGAGGCCGAGCAGAGCGACGCCGATCGTGGCCGCTTTCATTCCGTTTCTCTCCCGTCCGGCGCTCCTTAAATGAGGCGTCCGTGTTTGTTGTCCATCCTCAGGCCGGAACCGGTTTTGCCCGCGTCCGCGCCTGCCATAAAATCACACCCAGTCCGATAACGAGACCCGGCAAATAGGTGTAGCTGATGTCCCGCCCGATGATCGCTTCCATCAGCGCCTCGATCAGGCTCGGAAATACCAGCAGCAATCCCGATAGCAGAAGCAGAGCACGCTCAACCGGCGTATTTTGTCGCAGCGCCCAGTTCTGGGCCACCGCGGACAGCGCCAGCAGCCCGAGCGTCGTCTTGATCGTGATCTCGACGACGTCGACCCACGAACCGCCTTTCGGAATATTGAGCAGCAGGCCGACGCCCTGCGGATCGAGCACGAACACGAACGGCACGATGAATGCCGGCAGGGTGTATTTCCACGACTGCAACGTCGTCTTGTACGGATCGCCGCCGGTGATCGCGGCTGCGGCGAACGGTGACAGCGCGGTCGGCGGCGACACCTCGGAAAGCACCGCATAGTAGAAAATGAACATGTGCGCGGCGTAGTCCGGCACGCCGAGTTTGATCAGCGCCGGGGCGGCGATCACCGCGCAGATGATGTAGGAGGCGGTGACAGGCACGGCGAGGCCGATGATCCAGACGATCAGCGCCGTGTAGATCGCGGTGAGCAGCATGCTGCCGCCGGCATAGGCGATGACAATGGAAGAAAACTTCAGGCCGAGGCCGGTCAGCGTGACGATGCCGACGACGATGCCGGCGCAGGCGCAGGTGGTCGCGGCGTTCAGCGCCTGGGTCGAGCCGTCGGAGAGCGCTTTGACGAGCTTCTTCGGCGTCAGCGCCGTTTCCGGGCGCAGGAAGCTGAGTACGAATGTGACGATGATCGCATAGAACACCGACAGCGACGCCGAATAGCCGACCACCATGAAGAATACGACGGCGAGCAGCGAGATGAAGTGGAAGCCGTAACGCCTCGTCATCTGCCAGAGCGTCATCTCGGGTTTGAAATTGACGTCCTGTGCGCCAAAGCGCTTGGCATCGAGTTCGACCATAATCAGCAGCGACATGTAGTAGAGGCATGTCGGAATCGTCGCCATCCAGATCACGTCGAGATAGCTGATCTTGAGGAATTCCGCGATCAGGAACGCCGCGGCGCCAAGCACCGGAGGCGAGAGGATCGCACCGAGCCCGCCGGCCGCAAGCAATCCGCCGGCGGCGTTCTTCTCGAAGCCTGCTTTCTCCATCATCGGATAGGCGACAGTGCCGATCATCACCGTGGTTGCGACGCCGGAACCAGAGGGGCCGCCGAGCAGGAACGACGACAGCACCACGGTGCGGCCGGCGCTGTTGGATTTGCCGCCGAGCAGAGCGAGCGAGAAGTCAATGAAGAATTTCCCCGCGCCCGATTGCTGCAGGAACGCGCCGTAGATCGTGAAAAGGATAATCAGCGTCGCCGAGACATCGACGGCTACGCCGAAAATTCCTTCCAGTGTGATGAAAAGATGGCCGACCAGCCGCGCAATGTCGTAGCCGCGATGGGTCCACGGCGCGGGCAGATACGGGCCGAGCATCGCGTAGGCGATGAAGAACAGCGAGACCACCGGCATGATCCAGCCGGTGGTCCGGCGCGTGGCTTCGAGAACCAGGACGATGAATATGATGCCGGCGATGACATCCCAGCGATCCGGCGACGTCGCGCGGTCGAGGAAATCGTCGCCGCCCCATAATGCATAGGCAACCGTGACGATCGCAAACAGGCACGGAACGATGTCCCACCATCGCACGCGATTGCGGAACATCGCCGACACCGGAAACAGCAGGAAACTCAGCACCAGCGTGAAAGCGACGTGGGTGTAGCGAAGCTCCTGCGTCGGTACGATCGAATAGGCGGCATAGAGATGGAACAGGCTCATCACGACGGCGATGACGGTCGTGATCTTTCCGGCCCAGCCGAACAGCCGGTTGGTCGCGCCTTCATCGGCCTCGATGAATTCCTCGGCCTTGCGCAGGGCCTCTTCGGATACGGCTTTCTGCGCCTCTTCAGGCGTCATCGTTTCCGCTGCCATGCCGTTCCCCTCGTGATTCCGTCCCGATTGCGCCAAGGCTTCTATGAGCCGTTTTGTCGCGGGCCGTATTGATCCGATTTTGGTGAGGTATTGCAAGGGTCTATCGCGAGATTCCGCGTTCATGTCGCCGAAAGTTGACGACCGGTTTTGCTACTATTTCAGGCGCGTCATGAATGCAGTGCGGGAGGGCGGGGCTTGCATCAGCAAAACCGTGGCGCGCGCAGTGCGATACTGGCAGAAGCGTTGCGTTACGGGTGTGAACGGCGAGGCACAGCATGACTGGCAAATCCGTCTGTTCTGGAATCGCTGCGGCGCTTGTGCTCTTTGCCGGCGCTGCACTGGCGCAAGACAGGCCGGCTGCGGCGTGCAGGGCTGACACAGCGTCGTCGCCTGTTGCGTTGGCCGAATGCGACGCGGCGCTCGCTGCCAACACCGCGGCGCGGGTCGAGTTGCTGCTTGGCCGCGCGGCGCTGTATCGCCGTTCCCAGCAACGCGAGCTTGCGCTTGCCGACTATGCCGAAGCGCTGAAGTTACAGCCCGGCGCGAGGGTTCTTTTCGCGCGCGGCGAAATGTATCGCGAAGCCGGCGACCGCCGCCGCGCTCTGGCCGATTTCGATGCGGCGCTGAAACTCGAGCCCGCGTCCGAGCCGATGCGTGCCGCGCGCAAGGCGCTGGCGCAGGAGATCGAGCGCGCCGGCGCGATGATGCCGTTGCAGCAGGGGAAGTAGCGGCAGTCTTGCAAAGTAACGTCAAAGGTTGTGTCGTTGCTGCGAAAGCAGGGATCCATACGCCGTGCCGCCTCACGGCGTGGGAGTGTATGGATCCCGGGTCTCGCGCTGCTCGCCCGGGACCACGTAAAGATGGGAGAAACGCGCGATGACCGTCCAGGACAACAGCCGCTATCGCGAGGTCCACGCGCGGGCATCGCGCGATCCGGAGGGATTCTGGGGCGAGGCCGCCCGCGAGATCGACTGGATCGAACGACCGGCGAAAATCTTCGACGGCTCGCAGGGCGTCTATGGCCGCTGGTTCGCGGACGGGGTCTGCAACACCTGCTACAACGCGCTCGATCGCCACGTCGCGGGCGGCCGCGCCGCGCAGGTGGCGCTGATCCACGATTCGCCGCTGACCAATACCGTCACCAAATTCACCTACGCGCAATTGCTCGACGAGGTGAAGACGCTCGCCGCCGTCATGCAGGATTTCGGCGTCGTCAAGGGCGACCGCGTTATCGTCTACATGCCGATGGTGCCGGAAGCAGTTGTCGCGATGCTGGCCTGCGCGCGCATTGGCGCGGTGCATTCGGTGGTGTTCGGCGGCTTCGCGGCCAAGGAGCTTGCCACCCGTATCGACGATGCGTCACCGAAGCTGATCCTGTCGGCGAGCTGCGGCATCGAGCCGGGCCGGATCGTCAAGTACAAGCCGCTGCTGGACGAAGCGATCAATCTTGCAAAATTGAAGCCGCAGGCTTGCGTCATCCTGCAGCGGCCGCAGGAAACCTGCTCGCTGATGCCGGGCCGCGATCACGACTGGGCCGAACTGCGCGGCAACGCGATGGCGGCGAAAAAATCCGCCGCTTGTGTGCCAGTGCTCGCCACCGATCCGCTCTACGTTCTCTATACATCGGGCACCACCGGCATTCCGAAAGGTGTGGTGCGCGACAACGGCGGGCATCTGGTTGCGCTGAAATGGTCGATGTTCAATCTCTACGGCATCAAGCCGGGCGAAGTGTTCTGGTGCGGCTCCGACATCGGCTGGGTGGTCGGCCACAGCTACATCATCTATGGGCCGCTGATGCACGGCGCGACGTCGATCATGTACGAGGGCAAGCCGGTCGGCACGCCAAACGCCGGTGCGTTCTGGCGCGTGATCGCCGAACACAAGGCGGTGGCGCTGTTCACCGCGCCGACCGCGTTTCGTGCCATCCGCAAGGACGATCCGAACGGCGAGTTTATCCGCAAGACCGACCTCTCGCATTTCCGGACGCTGTTTCTCGCCGGCGAGCGCGCCGATCCGCCGACGGTGGAATGGGCCGAGCAGCAGTTGAAAGTGCCGGTGGTCGATCACTGGTGGCAGACCGAGACGGGCTGGTGCATCGCCGGCAATCCGGTCGGACTTGGATTGCTGCCGGTGAAGCACGGCTCACCGACGGTGCCGATGCCGGGCTACACGGTGCATGTCGTTGACGAAGCGGCGAAGCCGCTGCCGCCGAACACCATGGGCTCGATCGTCATCAAGTTGCCGATGCCGCCGGGCTGCCTGCCGACGTTGTGGAATCAGGACGATCGGTTTCGCGAAGCCTATCTCACCGAATTTCCCGGCTACTACAAAACCTCGGACGCCGGTTACCTCGACGACGACGGCTACGTCTATGTGATGGGCCGCACCGACGACATCATCAACGTCGCGGGGCATCGTTTGTCGACCGGCGGCATGGAAGAGGTGCTGGCGTCGCATCCGGATGTCGCCGAATGCGCAGTGCTCGGGATCAAGGATGCGCTCAAGGGCGAGGTGCCGTGCGGCTTCCTCGTGTTGAAGGCGGGCGTGACGCGCCCCGTTACTGAGGTGGAAAAGGAAGTCGTGGCGCTGGTGCGCGATCGCATCGGTCCGGTGGCGGCGTTCAAGCTCGCGATCACGGTGGCGCGGCTGCCGAAGACACGCTCGGGAAAAATCCTGCGCGGCACCATCAAGAAAATGGCCGACGGCGATCCGTGGACCATGCCCGCGACCATCGAAGACCCGAAGGCGCTGGACGAAATCGGCGAGGCGCTGAAGGGGCGGGTGTGATACGTCCCGTCATTGCGAGCCACCGGGTCCTGCCTCCGGCAAGCCCAACGACAGGCTCCGCGAAGAAATCCATTGTTTGGGGGGTGACCCTGGATTGCTTTGTCGGCTTCGCCTCATCGCAAAGACGAAAGAAAATATAACGGTCCTCATATTCCCCGCAATTACGCCTGACAAAGCGTCAGCTTTCATTCAGTACATGTGATCAGATGAGCCGATTCCTGAAATTCCCGATGCTTTTGCTCGCAGGCGTTGCCCTTGCATCCTGCGCGCAGATCGAACGCACGCCGCCATTGGCACAGCGCGACGACGAAGGATATTGCAAGGCCAATGGCGGCGAGCCGGGATCGAAGGCGTTCGCGGAATGCCTGCGCAACCGCGATGCGCAGGCTGCCTCATCCTCGCGGCTTGACAAGGCCCATCGCCGCCTCAGCGAGGATATCTTGGTCGGACGTTAAATTCTCTATCGTCCCGGACAAAGCCACCGGGTCTCGCGTTCGGCGAGCCCGATGCCAGGCTCCGTCAAGACCCGGGACCCATACGCCGTGAGATATCGATAAGGTACGAATTATGCGTCCCTGCGTTCGCAGGGACGACAGACCAGGAAAACTACTCCTCGGACTTCTTGCCGCCCATCGTCTTCAGCTTGGCGAACACCGCATCGACGTTCATGTCGTCCTGCTGCTTGGCGGTCGGCTCGTTGGCCTCGGCTTCTTTGCGGGTAGTCTCGGAGGCCGGCAGCAGGGTGGCCCCGCCGTATTGCTGATCGAGCGGCTTTTCCTTCGCCGCGCGCTGCACCTCGAAGTCGAGGTCGATCTGGCTGGCGAGGCCGAGCGTCACCGGGTCCATCGGCGTCAGCGTCGAGGCATTCCAGTGGGTGCGGTCGCGGACGCTGGCGATCGTGGTCTTGGTGGTGCCGACGAGGCGCATGATCTGCGCGTCCTTCAGCTCGGGATGGTTGCGCACCAGCCACAGGATCGCGCTCGGCCGCTCGTGGCGTCGCGACACCGGCGTATAGCGCGGGCCCTTCTTCTTCTTAGCTTCGGGCAGGCGAACCTTGCTGTCGGCGAGCTTGAGCCGGTAGCCAGAGTCTTTCTCCGCTTTTTCGATCTCGTCGCGGGTCAATTGCCCGGTCGAAATCGGGTCCATGCCCTTGATGCCCTGGGCGGCGTCGCCGTCGGCAATGGCGCGCACTTCCAGGGGGTGCATCTTGCAGAAGTCGGCGACCTGATCGAACGACAGGGCGGTGTTATCGACCAGCCACACGGCAGTTGCCTTCGGCATTAGGGGCGCAGTGCTCATGACAAAACTCCTTTGCGCCAAATCCTTTTAGCGCTTCGCCGGGAACGGTCCCGGAACGAAACTGAAGTCATCAGCGATGACGGGGAATTAGGTCCCTATATAGGCTGATTGGGGCCAGCCGCGCAATGGGGCCGGAATTCGCCTTGACAGCACGCCGCAAGCGTCCCAATTCCTGTGGAGACCGATCCGCAGGCGCCTCGTGCCGGGGCCCGATCCGGTCTGAGACAAGTCCGATGCCAGCCGAATTGCAGCCCAAACCGCCGCTGAAGATTTTCCTCTGCTCGCCGCGCGGTTTCTGCGCCGGGGTGGTGCGCGCGATCGACACGGTGGAGCGGGCGCTGAAGCTCTACGGCGCGCCGGTCTATGTCCGTCACGAAATCGTCCATAATCGTTATGTGGTCGACAGCCTGAAGGAAAAGGGCGCGATTTTCGTCGAGGAGCTGTCAGAGGTTCCGGATACGCAGGCGCCGGTAGTATTTTCGGCCCATGGCGTGCCGAAATCGATTCCGGCGGAAGCCGAGCGGCGCAATTTCTTCGCGCTCGACGCCACATGTCCGCTGGTGACCAAGGTGCACCGCGAGGCCGAGATCCACTTCAAGCGTGGCCGCGAAATCCTGCTGATCGGCCATGAGGGCCATCCCGAGGTGGTCGGCACCATGGGGCAATTGCCGCCGGGCGCTGTCGTGCTGATCGAGACGGTCGAGGATGCCGACGCCTTCGTGCCGAAGGATGCCAACAATCTCGCCTTCGTCACCCAGACCACGCTGTCGGTCGATGACACCGCCGAGATCGCGCAGCATCTCAAGACGCGCTTCCCGAATATCGTCGGTCCCTACAAGGAAGACATTTGCTACGCGACTACCAACCGCCAGCTTGCGGTGAAGAAGGTCGCACCGCATGTCGATGCCATGATCGTGGTCGGCTCGGCGAATTCGTCGAACACCCAGCGCCTGCGTGAAGTCGCCGAGCGAGAGGGCTGCAAGCTCGCGTTCCTGGTGCAGCGCGCCGCCGATATCGACTGGACCATTCTCGACGGCATCGAGGCGATCGGCATCACCGCGGGCGCATCCGCCCCGGAAGTGCTGGTCGAAGAGGTGATCGAGGCGCTGGCCTCGCACTACACCATCAGCATCGACACCGTGAACGCGATCGACGAGGACGTCTTCTTTCCGCTGCCGCGGCCGCTGCGGCCCGCCGCCGCCGAATAAATTCGTTGAGTTCATCGCGTCATTGCGAGGAGCGCATTTGCGCGGCGAAGCAATCCAGTTCCGTGATGTGGTTGTGGATTGCTTTGCTTGCGCTCGCAATGACGTCGATCTGGAAATAACGTTGATCCTCATTTGATTCTGCTCCAGAGGGCGCGATGGCCGTCTACACCGATGTGTCGGCCGAAGATCTCGCTGGTTTTCTTGCGAACTACGATGTCGGCGAGCTGCTGTCCTACAAGGGCATCGCGGAAGGCGTCGAGAATTCCAACTTCCTGCTGCACACCAGCAAGGGCGCATTCTTCCTGACGCTGTACGAAAAGCGCGTCGCGCTCGGCGACCTGCCGTTTTTCCTTGGCCTGATGAGCTATCTCAAGCAGCACGGCCTGACCTGTCCGCAGCCGGTAAAGGCGAAGACGGGCGAGGCGCTGGGCACGCTTGCAGGCCGGCCCGCCGCGATCATCGATTTTCTCGAAGGGGTATGGCCGCGCCGGCCGAATGTGGCGCATTGCGCCGGCGTGGGTCAGGCGCTCGCGAAGCTGCATCTCGCCGGCGATGGATTTGCGATGACACGCCGCAATGCGCTGTCAGTCGATGGCTGGCGGCCGCTGTTCGATATGGCGGCGGCGCGCGCCGATGAACTGCAGGCGGGCCTGCGGGATTTTCTTTTCGCCGAGTTGGCGCACCTCGAGCAGCACTGGCCGTCCGGCTTGCCGCAGGGCGTGATCCATGCCGACCTGTTTCCCGACAATCTGTTGTTTCTGGGCGACAAGGTATCGGGCGTGATCGATTTCTACTTTGCCTGCAACGATATCCTCGCCTACGACGTGGCGATCTGTCTCAACGCCTGGTGTTTCGAGCCGGATCATGCCTTCAACGCCACCAAGGCGCGGGCGTTTCTCAATGCCTATGTCCGCGAGCGCAAATTATCCGATGCCGAGCAGGCAGCGTTGCCGCTGCTGGCGCGGGGCGCGGCATTGCGGTTCCTGCTCACCCGGCTGGTGGACTGGCTCAATGTGCCGCCCGGCGCGATGGTGAGGCCAAAAGACCCGCTGGAGTATGTGCGCAAGCTGCGCTTCCAACAGGGCGTCAAAAACCTGCGCGACTACGGTGTCGAGCAGACGGGTTTTGCCGGATGAGCGCGCCTCAAGCGCCACAAGCGAAATTGCCGCACGTCATCGTGCATACCGATGGCGCATGCTCGGGCAATCCGGGTCCCGGCGGCTGGGGTGCGATCCTTCAGTTTGGCGAAATCAAGAAAGAGCTGAAGGGCGGCGAGCGCGAGACCACCAACAACCGGATGGAGTTGCTCGCGGCGATCTCGGCGCTGGAGGCGCTGACCAAGCCGTGTTCGGTCGATCTCACCACCGACAGCCAGTATGTCCGGCATGGCATCACCAGCTGGATTCACAACTGGAAGAAGAACGGCTGGCGCACCGCCGACAAGAAGCCGGTGAAAAACGTCGATCTCTGGAAACGCCTCGACGCGGCATTGCCGCAACACGAGGTGCGATGGCACTGGATCAAGGGCCATGCCGGTCACGCCGAAAACGAACGCGCGGATGAGCTGGCGCGCGAGGGGCTGGCGTCGATCCGGTAGGAAAGTTTGTTGTCGTCCCTGCGAAAGCAGGGACCCATACGCCGTGCTCTATCGATAGCTCACGGAGTATGGGTCCCGGGTCTCGCTGCGCTCGCCCGGGATGACAGAAGTTACAGCTGACCGAGCAGCGTGTCGCCGCCAGAGACTTCGACCTTGCCCGGAGCTGCTTCCTTGTTGAGCTTCTTCACCACGCCGTCCTCGACCACCATCGAATAGCGATGCGAGCGGATGCCGAGGCCGTTGCCGGATGCATCGAGTTCCATGCCGATGGCCTTGGTGAATTCGGCGTTGCCGTCAGCGAGGAAGGTTGCTTCGTCGCGCTGATCGGTGTCGCGCTTCCAGGCCTGCATCACGAACGCATCGTTGACCGACACGATGGCGATCGTATCGACGCCCTTGTCCTTCATGGCATAGGCGTTGAGGAAGATGCTGGGCAGATGCATCTTGTGACAGGTGCCGGTGTAGGCGCCGGGGACCGCGAACAGCGCGATCTTCTTGCCTTTGAAGATGTCGTCGGTGCTCTTCACCTGCAGACCGTCGGCTGTCATCACGCGAAATTTGGCATCGGGCAGGCGGTCGCCGACTTGAATGGCCATTCTGGAATCTCCTGAACTCACGAAACGGTTGCGGGTCTGATCGTTACGGCGGGCGCATGACGCCATCGACCGCAGTGCGGCGATTGCACACTCTGCAATCGTCGGGCGGTTTAATCACAGGTCAAGGTGAGTTGGAAGGCAGGGACTAGTTGTTAGGCGGACCGATGCGTGCGCTGAATTCGTATGCGGTCCGCCGGGGTCCGCTGTTGCCGACCAATGTCAGCTTGAGCTCAGCGCCTTCCGGCTTGGTGTTGGGCGGCAAGCCGTCCAGTTCAAAGCCGAAACGCAGCGTTCCCTTGGAACCGGGACCGATCAATGCCGGCGGCGGCAGCGCCCAGTCCTGAGTAGGCCCCTCCGCGAAAAGCTGGACAGAGGTGCCTTCGGGCACGGCGACATCGACGACGATCTGTTGCTTGCCGTCGCGCTTCACGTCGCGGACGGTCAGGGCGTCTGAGCCGCCGATTTTTGCAGACATCGGAACCGCCGCAAGAGCCGCCGCGAGGGCACGGTCTTCAGTGCTTGCGGTGCTGATGAATGGCAACTCGAGCTTGGCTTCGATCGGCACACAGGTTCTGTCACACACCGCGTAAGACACGGTGCTGCGAAGTGTCACAGGCTTGTCGGGATTCTTTGCTGCAATCCGCAACGGCAGAACCACCTGCTCCTTGTAGCCAAACGAGAAGCCCCCGGAACCGTCGGCAAAGCTCGTCGGCGCCGGCCACAGAACCGTGACGGACTCGACGTTCTCCGAACCCGAGAAGTCAAAGCGCGGCGGGACGCCGGAATCGCCCGGGGTCCGCCAGTAGGTTTTCCAGCCGGGCTGGAGTTTGAAGTCGATCCCGCCCATCAGCACAGGAGCGTTGCGCGAACCGGCTATCAGGCGGACCGCGGAATGGGTTTCGGACACCCACGGCGATGCGTCCTGGGCCTCGGCTGCGCCGGCCAGAAAACATGCAGAGATGACGAGAAACGCGCTGCTTTTTGCGCGATACGGAGCTGTCCAGAACATCCCCTGTCCTTACAGCCTGCCGCCTTTATGAACTATTGAAATACCTGTGATCCGGAGGTGAACGCCGCGGGCGGCGTTGATTGACAGGGAATAAGCCCAATATCAGGATAACAAATCAGCGAATGGTGTTTCGGTCATGGATCCGATCCAGAAAAAGCAGCTTCAGAGCCGCCGGGTCAAGGCCGCAGGCGACAAGCCCTCGGTTGACAAGGGCCCGGGGGAGGCGGACCGCGGCTACCTCGACGGTCAACTTTTGATTGCAATGCCGGTCATGGAGGACGAACGCTTTGCGCGGTCGGTGATCTATATCTGCGCTCACTCAGCCGAGGGTGCGATGGGAATCATCGTCAATCGTCCGGCGGGCAGCATCGACTTTCCAGGGCTGCTGAAGCAGCTTTCGATCATCGGCAAGTCCGAGCAGATCACGCTGCCGCACGATGCCGAAACCATGAAAGTGCTGAAGGGCGGACCTGTCGAAACCGGGCGCGGCTTCGTGCTGCATTCCAGCGATTTTTTCATCAAGAATGCGACGCTGCCGATCGACGACGGCATTTCGCTGACGGCAACGCTGGATATTCTGAAAGCCATCGCGCGGGGAGCCGGGCCGCGGCATGCGATTCTCGCACTGGGTTACGCCGGCTGGGCGCCGGGGCAACTGGAGAACGAAATTCAGGAAAATGGCTGGCTGCATTGCTCAGCGGATTCCGATCTGATCTTCGGCCGCGACATCGAGGAAAAATACGATCGCGCATTGCGCAAGATCGGCATCGATCCGGGCATGCTCTCGAACGAGGCAGGCCACGCCTGAGCGACCCTGTCGTCACGATCCGCGATTGGCGAGAACGGTTGGCTCTGACAGATCGTTGTAGTCAATGATGATTGTGGCGTGTGCTTCGGGGTTGCACATCGCAAGGTAAATCCGCTGCCCTTCGACATATCGACGGTTTGTTGAAGCCTCCGGGTCTGGTGATGTGCCATCGCGGGTTGCGCATCGTGCAACTGAAACAGCAAAATCCACTTTGAGAAAGATCGATGCATCCCAACAGGAAAGCAGCTCGGAGCGGTGGAGAAAAATACCGTCCAGAAGAAGAATGGATGACGGCAATGCAAGGCGCTCAATGAGCGGGACAGCCATATCGGTTACGTGATCGAACGCTGCTGTATGGTAGCGCCGGTCTCCGGTCGAGCCGAGCGGATCGAGCAAGAGATGCTTGAGCGCCGAATAGTTGTATGAATCTCTGAAGAAACCTTCCGGCGATTGCTTTCCCCGCGCATATCGGACGCTGCGCGGATTATGGAAGCCATCCACAGAGGCGCGGATAACTGGTCTGTTCAGTTGAACAACGGCACTGGCAAGATCGTTGGCGAATGTTGTTTTGCCAGCGCCATCAACGCCGTCGATGGCGACACGGACGATGCGTGTCGGCGACAGCCGAACGATCTGGCGGGCGAGATCGTCCAGAATCTGTCGCTGTTTAGTCATGCGCGCGGTCTAGTCGGAGGCACGCGGTCCAATTGTCCCATCATACCAGAACGGACAATGGCGTCGAAACGGCATTAGCTCGCAGCCTCAAGCCGCTCGTCGCTCAGCATGCGCAGTGCGGTGTCTGCGTCCATCGGCTCGCCGAAGGCGAAGCCCTGGCCGAATTCGCAACCCATCTGAGACAACTCCACTGCATCAGAGTCGGTCTCGACGCCCTCGGCGACGACATCCATCCCGAGATCGTGCGCCAGCGCGACGATCGACTTGAGGATCACCGGCCGCTGGCCGCGGCTCGTGGTGCGCACGAACGACTGATCGATCTTGATGGTGTCGAACGGGAAGCGCTGCAGATACGCCAGCGACGAATGGCCGGTGCCGAAGTCGTCGAGCGACAGCCCGACGCCGAGTTCCTGAATTCGCTGCAGCATCTGGGCGGCGTGTTCGGGATTTTCCATCACCAGCGACTCGGTCAATTCGAGCTTCAGCGTGCCCTTGGCGATGGTGGATCGCGACAGCACGCTGCGGACATCGTGTATGAGGTCATGCCGCAATAACTGCCGCGACGAGACGTTGACGCTGCAGAACACCGGCTCGCGCAGCCGCACGGTGCGCTGCCATGCGGCAAGCTGCTTTGCCGCCTGATCCATCACGAACAGGCCGAGATCGACGATCAGGCCGATTTCCTCCGCGATTGCGATGAACTCGTTCGGCGCCATGCGGCCGAGTTTCGGATGATCCCAGCGCGCCAGGGCCTCGAAGCCCGCCACGGAGCGGTCATGCAACCGCACGATCGGCTGGTAGAGCAGCGTGATTTCCTTGCGCTCGATGGCGCGGCGCAACTCGGATTCCAGCGTCAGCCGGTCGGTCTTGCGGGCGCGCATGGCCGGCTTGTAGACGTCGATCCGGTCGCCGCCGATGCGCTTGGAATGATACATCGCAAGCTCGGCGTCCTTGATGATCTCGTCGGTGAGCTGCGTCTGCGGGTCGCTCAGCGCCAGGCCGATCGATGCGGTCAGGAAAATCTCGCGCTCGTTGAAAGCGATCGGCGCGCGGATTGTCTTGCGGATGGTTTCCGCGAACGCGGTGATGCGGGCGGGGTCCTGTTCCGACAGCAGGATCATGCCGAACTGGTCGCCGGCGAGGCGGGCCAGCGTGTCTTGCGGCTTGAGAATGCGGGTGAGGCGGCGCGCCAGTGTCAACAGGATCGAGTCGCCGACCGCGATGCCGACGGAATCGTTGACCTGTTTGAAACGGTCGAGATCGATCACCATCACGGTCGGCCGCAGGCTCGGCATCGTCTTGGCGAAGGTCGCAACCGCATTGAGCCGGTCGATGAACAGCTTGCGGTTGGGCAGGCTGGTCAGGTTGTCATGCACCGAGTCGTGGAGCATGCGCTCTTCGGCGTTGCGCGCGTCGGTCACATCGGTCAGCGTGCCGACCACGCGGGCGACTTCGCCGTCCGAGCCGACGACGGGCCGGGCCTTCAGAGCGAACCACATGAAATGGCCATCAGGCGTGCGCAGGCGGAAGTCCTGCACCAGACGGCCCCGGCGCTGATCGAGCACGCTGTCGAGCGCGGCGCGGAAACGATCCTGATCCAGCGGATGCAGGATTTCGAGCCACGTCGCGGCCGGGCCTTCCAGCGTGCCGCGTTTCAATCCGAGCAGGCTCTCGGTTTCCGGGCTGGTGAACACCTTGTCGCCGGAGACATCCCAGTCCCAGATCAGGTCTCCCGATCCGGTCAGCGCCAGCGCGCGGCGCTCGACGTCGGAGACGATGCCCTGCGTCGCGCCGCCGCCGGCAAAAGCGTGCTGCATGACCGTGAAGCCGATCAGCATCACGATCAGCACGAGGCCGCCGAGCAATGCCGGCCCGACAATATCGTTGGTGACCGAGCCCGAAACCGTCATGCCGGCCGCGATCACCCAGACCAGCAGCAGGAACCAGGTCGGGATCAGCAGCACGGCGCGGTCGAAGCCGTGGGTCGAGAGATAGACGATCAGTGCAAAGCCGAATACGGCGATCAGCGCCAGCGACAGCCGGGCGATGCCCGATGCCACCGCAGGATCGACCAGCGCCAGCGCGACCAGCGAGCCGAGGAACAGCAGCCAGCCGATGGTGATGTGCGAGTAGCGCACATGCCAGCGCGACAGATTGAGATAGGCAAACAGGAACACCAGCAGCGTGGCGGCGAGGATCGCTTCGCCCGAGGCGCGCCAGACCCGCTCGGAGCCTGACGACATGTCGAGCACCTTGCCCCAGAAGCCGAAGTCGACGCCGATGTAGACCAGCACCGACCACGCGAGCGCGGCGGCGGCCGGGAACATGATGCTGCCCTTGACCACGAACAGGATGGTCAGCACCAGCGCCAGCAGGCCGGAGATGCCGATCACGATGCCCTGGTAGAGCGTGAACGAGTTGACCTTGTCCTTGTAGGCTTCCGGCTCCCACAGATAGAGCTGAGGCAGCTTGTCGGTGCGCAGTTCGACGACGAAGGTGATCACAGCGCCGGGATCGAGCGTGACGCGGAAAATGTCGGCGGTGGCGCTGTCCTGCCGCTCGGGCCGGTCGCCGGTGGATGGCGTGATGGTGGAGATGCGCGAGAGGCCGAGGTCGGGCCACAGCAATCCGGACGAGACGATGCGGTAGTGCGGCGCGACGATCAGACGATCAAGCTGGTCGTCGGTGTTGTTGGCCAGCGCGAACACCACCCAGTTGGAACCACCCTCTCGTGCGCGCACCTCGATCCGGCGGACGATGCCGTCGGTGCCGGGTGCGGTGGAGACCTGGATGCGGTCGGTGTCGCTGCGCTGGAACTCGAGAATGCTGGTGAGGTCGATCGCAGGCGCGTCGCTGCGGACGCTGACTGCATCGACCGCTTGCGCCGGGGGCGAAGCAGCGAGAGCCATGACGCCCAGCGCGACAAGCGCGAAGCACCTCATCCACCGCAAAACAAAAATCTCCGCGTTCCGTCGTCCGGCTGGCACAGCCCAAGAGCCGCCGGATTACGGATCAATGCCACAAAAGCAAGAGAAATCAAAGGGATTGGGTCGATTTCAATCCCAAGTTCCTTAATCCACGATCAGCACGATCTTGCCGACATGATGGCTGGATTCCATGCGTGCATGGGCCTCGGAGGCTTTCTCCAGCGGGAATGTGCTGTCGATCAAAGGCTTGACCTTGCCGGTGTTGAGCAACGGCAGCACCTTGGCCTCGATCGCAGCGACCATCGCGCCCTTGTCGGCATTGGAGCGCGGGCGGAGGGTAGAGCCGGTGTGGTGCAACCGCTTCATCATCACCTTGCGGAAATCGACGGTGGCCTTGGGGCCGTTCAGGAATGCGATCTGAACGATACGGCCATCGACGGCGGCGGCATCGTAGTTCTTCTCGATGTAATCGCCGCCGACCATGTCGAGGATGACGTTCGCGCCCTTGTTGTCGGTCGCGGCCATGACCTCTTTGACGAAGTCGGCGGTCTTGTAGTTGATCGCCTTGTCGGCGCCGAGCTTGAGGCAGGCATCAACCTTGTCCTGCGAGCCGACGGTGACGATCACCTTGGCGCCGAACGCTTTGCCAAGCTGGATCGCCATGGTGCCGATGCCGGACGAGCCGCCGTGGATCAGCAGCGTTTCGCCGGGCTTGAGCTGGCCGCGCTCGAACACGTTGTGCCACACCGTCATCAGCGTTTCGGGAATCGCGCCGGCTTCCGTCATCGAAAAGCCCTTTGGAATCGGCATCGGATGCGTCTCGTGCGCGACGCAGTATTGTGCGTAGCCTCCGCCGGCCGTCAGCGTCATCACCTTGTCGCCGAGCTTGAAGCGTTTCGCATCGCTGCCAAGCGCGACGACTTCGCCCGCGATCTCGAGACCCGGCAAATCGCTCGCGCCCGGAGGGACCGGGTACTGGCCGAGGCGCTGCATCACGTCCGGACGATTGACGCCCGCGGCCTCGACCTTGATCAGCACTTCATTGGCGGCGGGTACGGGCAGCGGGCGTTGCACGGGAACCAGCACCTCGGGACCGCCGGGTTTGGTGATGCCGATGGCGGTCATTTGCTGAGGCAGCTTGGTCATGATGCATCCTTGAATGGAAATCGGGTTTCGATCGGAAGAGGGCTGCTGTGTAGTCCATTTTCCGGTCGAGTGGAAACCGGAACGCGGCTAGAAACACGGCTGGAGCTGGCCGGTATCGCGCAGCCACAGGCGGAGGAAACGGACCATGGCGATCGACGACGATGACAAGCCGAAGCGCAAGATTGCGCATGAGATCGGACAGGACCTGTCGGCGCTCTCGGTGGAGGAGATCGGCGAGCGCATCCTGTTGCTGACCGGCGAAATCGAGCGGCTGCGCATGGCCGAGACCAGGAAGCGCGCGACCCGCGACGCCGCCAGCAACTTCTTCAAGTCGTGAGATGAGAGGAGCTTGTTGGCCCAAGCCGGATGGCAAACGCGAATGGCAAACAGGGTCTCAACCAAATCGTTCATTTACGATCAATTAAGGCTTCTCGACTATGACTGGGGTGTCCAACGTTTGGACACCGAGTGGCTCCTGTCACTCTGTTTGACGCCTCCCTGTTATAAACTTTCAAAGCCGCCGGAAACGGCGGCTCTTTTTTTTGCGCCTTCGCCCGCTGGAAACCATATCGCCGCTTTGGTGTCCGCTCCCGCTGGACTCTCGGCCGCCGCCGCGCAATGATTTGTTTATCATATCGGGTTTTGCGATCAGCGTAGTCAGTGGCGTGAGGCGTTAACCATGTCGGATCATTCGCGCAGCGAGATCAGCCTCGTTCAGTTCAGCGACCGGCTGACCAGTTCGGCAGCTTTCGGCACCCTGTTTCGGGAAGGTATGGACCTCGTCGAAGAAACCGCCGCCTATCTCGACGGTGCGGGCCGCAAGGACGCAAAAGCGCTCGACCGCGGCGCAAGTCTCACTTACGCGACCGAAAGCATGCGCCTCACCACGCGCCTGATGCAGCTCGCGTCGTGGCTGCTGCTGCATCGCGCGGTGAAGGAAGGCGAGATGACGCTGACCCAGGCCAACCGCGAAAAGACCAAAGTCAAGCTGACCGCGGCCGATCCCGGCCCGGTCGATCTGATCCAGAAGCTGCCGGAGCAGTTGCAGGATCTGATCGCGCGCTCGATGACACTGCAGACCAAGGTGCGCCGTCTCGACGCCACCATGCATGCGCCCGCCCCGGCGCAGGCCTCGATCGGCAATCCGCTGGTGCCGCAGCTCAATCGCCTGAAGGCTGCGTTCGAGCGGCAACAGGGCTGATGCTTTTTTTTGAAAACGGATACATGAAACGAAAAACGCCCCGCATGATGCGGGGCGTTTTCGTTTGAAGCACAATTCCCGAAGGGCTCAGTCCTTCTTGAGGAAGCCCGAGAACTTCTTCTGGAAGCGCGACACGCGGCCGCCGCGATCCAGCAACTGCTGGGTACCGCCGGTCCAGGCCGGGTGCGACTTCGAGTCGATGTCGAGGTTCAGCGTGTCGCCTTCCTTGCCCCAGGTCGAGCGGGTCACGTACTCGGTGCCGTCGGTCATGACGACCTTAATGGTATGATAATTCGGGTGAATTTCAGCTTTCATGGAACACCTTTAGGAAGGCTCGCGCCTGCTCGTCCGTCAATTTATCGGGATTTGCGCGGTCTATATCGCAGCAATCCCCAATAAACAAGGCGTCAGGGTGCCTGGGCCTCGGCCAAATCGGGTGATCTCGATTTGCCAGCGGCGTATCCGAGCCATATGGAAAGGGTCTTGAGGGCAGGGACGACGATGAACCGCGTGGAAAGGCTCAACGAACAGAAAGACGGCGCGGCGCACGCTCCGTCCGGAGAGCCTCAGTCTTTGACCGCGATTGCTAATGGCAACCGCGCGCTTGACGCGAGGCCGGGCCGCAACCGGCTTCGCCCGTTGCTCGGCCTGCTGCCCTATCTCATGAACTACCGCGGCCGCGCGCTCGGGGCACTGGTTGCGCTGGTGGTCGCGGCGATCACCACCCTGATCGTTCCGGTTGCGGTGCGGCGGATGATCGACTTCGGCTTCAGTCCCGAAGGCATCGCGCTGATCAATAACTACTTCAGCGTCATGCTCGCGGTGGTGGCCGTGCTCGCGGGCGCCAGCGCCTTGCGCTATTACCTCGTGATGACGATCGGCGAGCGTATCGTCGCCGATTTGCGGCGCGATGTGTTTGCACATCTCACTTCGCTGTCGCCGTCGTTCTTCGACACCGCCCGCAGCGGCGAACTGGTGTCGCGCCTCACCGCCGACACCACGCAGATCAAATCGGCCGCGGGCGCATCGGTGTCTGTGGCGCTTCGCAACATTGTGCTGTTCCTTGGTGCGTCCACCATGATGGTGGTTACGAGTCCAAGGTTGTCCGGCTTCGTTCTCGTCGCGATTCCGATCATCGTGCTGCCGCTGATCGCCTTCGGCCGATGGGTGCGCAGGCTGTCGCGTGGCGCGCAGGACACGCTGGCCGACGCTTCCGCCTATGCATCCGAACTGATCGGCGCGATGCGCAGCGTCCAGGCTTTCACCAACGAACGGCTCGCGAGCGCCCGCTACACCAATGAGGTCGAGCGCGCGTATGACGCCGCGCAGGGTTCGATCCGCGCGCGCGGCATCCTCACCGCCATCATCATCTTCATCGTGTTCTCGAGCGTGGTCGGAATTCTCTGGATTGGCTCGCACGACGTGCTCACCGGCCAGATGTCCGCGGGCCGTTTGGGCCAGTTCGTTCTGTACGCGGCATTTGCAGCGGCGGCCCTCGGTCAGCTCAGCGAGGTTTGGGGCGAATTGTCTGCGGCCTCGGGCGCTGCCGAGCGCCTGTTCGAAATCCTGCAAGTGAAGTCCGATATCACGGCGCCGGCATCGCCACGCGCGCTGCCGCAACCGCCGCGCGGAGATGTCGAGTTGCGCGACGTGCGTTTTGCCTATCCGGCACGGCCGCAGACTTTTGTGGCCGATGGCGTCTCGTTCACAGTAAAGGCGGGCGAGAGAGTGGCGATCGTCGGCCCTTCGGGCGCAGGCAAGAGCACGCTGTTTCATCTGCTGCTTCGCTATTACGACCCGGCGAGCGGCGTCATCTCCATTGACGGCGTTCCGGTTCGCGAGGCCGATCCGCGCGAAGTGCGTTCGCGTATCGCGCTGGTGCCGCAGGATTCGGTGGTGTTCGCAGCATCGGCGCGCGACAACATCCGATTCGGCCGGCCCGATGCGACCGACGCAGAAGTCGAGGCCGCAGCAAAACTTGCGCATGCGACCGAATTCATCTCGCGCCTGCCGCTCGGTTTCGAGACTCAACTCGGCGAGCGCGGCGTCACGCTGTCCGGCGGCCAGCGCCAGCGTATAGCGATTGCGCGCGCGATCCTGCGCGATGCGCCGCTGCTGTTGCTGGACGAAGCAACCTCATCGCTCGATGCGGAAAGCGAGACGCTGGTGCAGACCGCGCTGGAAGAGCTGATGCGTCACCGCACCACGCTCGTGATCGCCCATCGCCTCGCGACGGTGCTGTCATGCGACCGCATTCTGGTGATGGAGCAGGGCAGGATCGTCGAGCAGGGCACGCATGCCTCGCTCGTCGCGGCCAACGGACTCTACGCGCGGCTGGCGAAGCTGCAGTTTCATGCGTGATTATTGTATTTCGTCATTGCGAGGAGCGATAGCGACGAAGCAATCCAGATTCTCGTTGTAGCTCCGGATTGCTTCGCTTCGCTCGCAATGACGGCAATTCCGGGCGCCTTAACGCTCCGTCAGCTTCAATTCGATGCGGCGGTTGCGCTTGTAGGCGTCTTCGTTGGTCGCCGGATCGAGCGGCTGAAACTCCGCGAAGCCCGCGGCAACCAGACGCTGCGGCGAGACGCCGAGCGATGTCAGATACTGCACCACCGAGATTGCGCGCGCCGATGACAGCTCCCAGTTCGATTTGAACTGCGGACTGTTGATCGGGCGGACGTCGGTGTGACCGTCGACGCGCAACACCCATGCGATCTCGTTCGGGATCTTCTTGTCGAGATCAGCGAGCGCCGCGCCGAGCTTGTCGAGTTCGCTGCGGCCTTCGGGCAAAAGGTCTGCCTTGCCGGTGTCGAAGAACACCTCCGACTGGAACACGAAACGATCGCCGACGATGCGCACGTCCGGACGATTGCCGAGAATGGCGCGCAGGCGGCCGAAGAACTCCGAGCGATAGCGCGACAGCTCCTGCACACGCTGGGCCAGCGCGACATTCAGCCGCGAGCCGAGATCGGCGATCCGGCTCTGCGATTCCTTGTCGCGCTTCTCGGACGTATCGAGCGCTTCTTCCAGAGCGGCAAGCTGCCGGCGCAGCGCGCTGATCTGCTGGTTCAGCACCTCGATCTGCGCCAATGAGCGGGCCGAGAGCTGCTTTTCCGAATCGAGCGACTTGCCGAGTTCGGCAGCGCGGCCGGTATCGCCTGGGCCGACGGCGGCAATCCCGTCGTACAGGGCCTTGGCGCGGTCGCGTTCGCCTTCCGCGGCGGCCAATCCGGCGCGAAGTTGCGACACCTGATCGTCGAGATTGAGCTTGCCCAGTTTTTCCAGCGACAGAAGATCGTTGAGCTGGGCGATCTGCGCGTTCAACCGCTCCAGCGCCTTGTCCTTGCCGGAGACTTCCTGCGTCAGAAAGAACTGCACGATGCCGAAGATCGACAGCAGGAACACAATGGCGAGAATCAGCGTCGAGAGCGCATCGACGAAACCTGGCCAATAGTCGAAGCCGCGATCGTTGCGCCGTCCGCGTGCGAGGGGCATTTTCGTCTCCTTGATCCTCATGGTGAGGAGCGCGAAGCGCGTCTCGAACCATGAGGCTGAAAGCGGTGGCCTCTATCCTTCGAGACGCAATCCTGACGGATTGCTCCTCAGGATGAGGAGATCAATCAACTCTTCTCCGGCTGCCGCGCGAGTTTTTCCAGCAGCTTCTTGATCTCGCGGCCCTGCTCGCCCTGACCGTCGGCCCATTCGCGGATCATGTGCTGCTCGCTGCGCATGTGCTGCACGAGGCCCTGGATTGCTTCCGCGAGGCCGGCCATCGCCGACGTGGTGGCGGTGCCCGAGCCCATCTGCTCAATGGTGGTGCGCAGCTTGTCCAGCACCACGCGCATCTCAGCGGAGTTGGCGCCGCTCACCACGGTCTGGCCGGTGCTGTCACCGGTGTATTCGCGCACCGTCGAGGCGAGCCAATCCTCCAGATCGGTGTAGAAACGGTTCTGCGCCTGACTCGATTGCAGATCGAGGAAGCCCAGCACCAGCGAACCGGCCAGACCGAACAGCGACGACGAAAACGAAATGCCCATGCCGGCCAGCGGCGCGGCCAATCCGTCTTTCAGCGTCTCGAACACGGTGCTGGCGTCGCCGCCGACTTTGAGCCCCTGAATGACATTGCCGATCGAACCGACGGTTTCGATCAGCCCCCAGAAGGTGCCGAGCAGGCCGAGAAACACCAGAAGGCCGGTCATGTAGCGCGAGATATCCCGCGCCTCGTCAAGGCGTGTCCCAATGGAGTCCAGCAGATGCCGCATGGTCTGCTGCGAGATCGACATTCGCCCGACCCGGTCGCCGAGAATGGCGGCCATCGGCGCCAGCAGCACCGGACGGCGATCCACCGTGAGGCCGGGATCGGCGATGCGGAAGCCGTTGACCCATCGAACCTCGGGATAGAGCCGGACCACCTGACGGAAGGCGAGAATGATGCCGATCGCGAGCACCGCGAAAATCAGCGCGTTGAGGCCGGGATTGGCGAGGAAAGCGACGACGATCTGCTTGTAGAGAACGACGACGATCAGCGCACACAGGATGAGAAACACCAGCATCCGCACCAGAAAGATGCGGGGTGAGGAGAGCTTCGTCAGTTCGAGCTCCATGGCGGAACGGGGAGATGCGCCTTGCGCCATATGCGATTGCACCATGTGAGAGTGGCATTTGTCTTGCGGATCAAGCTATCGGGCCAGAGTATGGCATAGAGGCGGCCAGAAAAAAGACATGTGGGGAGTGACCGGCCGATGCATGAGGGTCCGAAAGCGCACGGCCACGCGCTGGGGGCATGGAACAATGCTGTGGCTCAGCCGTAGCTTGAAACCTCGCGAGGAACCGTTGCGTAACTGATTTCGCCCAGCCGTCATGCAAGTCATTGATACCTTTCATCATGTGAGCCTCGGATGCTGCTTCAATTTGTCACCGCACTGATCGCCATTGGCGCCGCGCTTTGTATTCTCATGGCCGGTGCGTGGGTGGTGCAGCAGCGCACCGGCAACTCGGGGTGGGTCGATACCATCTGGACCTTCTCGCTCGGCCTCACCGGCGCGGTGAGCGCGTTGTGGCCGATCGCCGGCGCTGCGCCGAATGCACGGCAGTGGCTGGTGGCTGTGCTGGTCGCGCTGTGGTCGATCCGGCTCGGCTCCCATATCGCCATCCGTAGCGCCGGCATCCACGACGATCCGCGCTACGCGGAATATTCGCGCCAGTGGGGTGCGGATGCGCCGCGCAAGATGTTTATCTTTCTGCAGAACCAGGCGCTCGGCACCATTCCGCTGGTGTTCTCGATCTTCGTCGCGGCGCGTTTTCCGTCTGACGACCTGCGCATCCAGGATTTTCTCGGCGTGCTCATCCTTTTGATGGGCATTGTCGGCGAGGCGGTGTCGGACGCGCAGTTGAAGCGCTTCCGCAGCGATCCGGCGAACAAAGGCAAGGTCTGTGACATCGGCCTGTGGAAACTGTCGCGGCATCCGAATTATTTCTTCGAATGGTACGGATGGCTGGCCTATCCGGTGATTGCGATTTCGCCGGATTATCCGTGGGGCTTTGCAGCCCTTCTGGCGCCGCTGTTCATGTACTGGATTCTGGTGCACGTCACCGGCATTCCGCCGCTGGAAGAGCAGATGCTGCGCTCGCGCGGCGACGCCTATCGCGCCTATCAGGCACGCACCAGCAAGTTTTTTCCGATGCCGCCGAAAGCGGATTCGCTCAAGGCCGAGGTTCGCTCATGAGTCTGATTTCATCGATCATCGAAACCGCCGAGCGGATTCCGCTGCCCGACGCGGTGATCCGCACCAGCATCAGTGCGCTGTGCGCGCGCACCGCGACGCGGCTTGCAACCAACGATGCCGAAACCGATGCGCGCTTCGCTCGCGAAATGGCGAAACGCGCGATTGCCGAGGATACCGAGGCCGCGAACGCCCAGCATTACGAGGTGCCGGCGGCATTCTTCGCGCTCGCACTTGGGCCGAACCGGAAGTATTCGAGCTGCTTCTATAACAACTCCGGCTCCACGCTGCAGGAGGCGGAGGAAGAAGCGCTGCGCCAGACCGTCGAGCATGCGAATCTCGCCGACGGTCAGGAGATTCTGGAGCTGGGCTGCGGCTGGGGCTCGCTGTCGCTGTGGATGGCGCGGCAATTTCCAAAAGCCTCCATCGTCGCGGTGTCGAATTCGAACTCGCAGCGCGAGTATATCGAGGCGCAGGCCGCCGCGCGCAAGCTGATCAATCTCAAGGTCGTCACCCAGGACATGAACGTGTTCGAGCCGGGCAAGACCTTCGATCGCATCGTGTCGGTCGAAATGTTCGAGCACATGATGAACTGGCGCGAATTGCTGACCCGCGCGCGGGAGTGGCTGAAGCCCGACGGCCGGCTGTTCATGCATATCTTTACGCATCGCACCGGGACGTATCTGTTCGATCGCGCCAACCGCGAGGACTGGATCGCACAGCATTTCTTCACCGGCGGCGTGATGCCGAGCCATCATCTGGTGCGGCAATACGCCGATCTGTTCACGGTGGAGAAGGAATGGCGCTGGAGCGGCACGCACTACGAGCGCACCGCGAACGGCTGGCTGGTCAACTTCGACAAGCATCGCGACGAGATCGAAAAGATTTTCCAGCCGGTCTATGGCCGCGACACACGGCTGTGGATGCGACGCTGGCGCTGGTTCTTTCTTGCGACTGCCGGGCTGTTCGGTCACTCGGACGGCGACGAATGGGGCGTCAGCCATTACCGGATGAAGAGGGTGTAGAGTTTGCGAACTCTTCCTCGTCATTGCCGGGCTTGACCCGGCAATCCATCTATTGTCTGAGAAAGATGGATGCCCGGATCAAGTCCGGGCATGACAACGAAGTATGATGCTTCGCGCTCACACGCCCTTCAACACCTTCAGCAGTTCCGCGTGAATGAACTCGTTACCGCAGAGGATGTCGCCGGTCGTCATCGCGTCGTCCTTGCCGTCGATGCCGGTGACGATGCCGCCAGCCTCGCGCAGAATGATGATGCCGGCCGCCATGTCCCAAGGCGACAGATTGCGCTCCCAATAACCGTCGAGCCGGCCGGCCGCGACGAAGGCGAGATCGAGCGAGGCCGCGCCGAAACGGCGCAAGCCCGCGACGCGGCTTTGCATCGCGCCGAGTTCGCGGTTCGCCAGTTCGAGGTCACCGCGGCCGATATGCGGCAGGCCACAGGCAATCACAGCTTCGTTCAGCTTCTTGCGGCCGGCGACGCGCAAGCGCTTGTCGTTGAGGAAGGTGCCCTTGCCGCGCTCGGCGATGTAGAGTTCGTCATTGGCGGGATTGTAGATCACGCCGGCGATCATCGTACCTTCGCGCTGCAGGCCGATCGAGATCGCGAACTGCGGGATGCCGTGCAGGAAATTGGTGGTGCCGTCGAGCGGATCGACGATCCAGGTATGCGACTTGTCGGCGCCTTCGCGGGTGCCGCCTTCCTCGCCGATGAAGCCATAGCCCGGCCGTGCTTTCGAGAGGTCGGTGTAGAGCATCTCCTCGGCGCGCTTGTCGGCAGCGGTGACGAAATTGGCCGGCCCCTTCAGCGAGACCTGCAGATTCTCGATTTCACCGAGGTCGCGTTTCAGGCTGCGCGCGGCGCGGCGCGCGGCCTTGACCATGACATTGATGACGGCGGAATAGAGCATGGGAGAATGTCCAGCGGCGTGATGCCTGATTTGACGCTTGGGTGCCTGTTGCGGGTGCTGACGTCAAGGCCATGTTGCGTCATTCCGGGGCGCGCGCTTCAGCGAGCGAACCCGGAATGACGGCATTGTTGCGATTTCGAGATTCCGGGTCTGCTCCTTCGGAGCATCTCGGAATGACAGCATGGCTATCGCCCGCTCAGCCACTTGCGGACGCGCTCGTCGACGTCCTTGCGCTCGTCAGGCGTGAGCTTGGAGAGCGTGTCGTCGAGCAGCGGGTCGCCGTTGCCTTTGGCTTTGGCGACGAGGTGCCATTTCATGCCTTCGATCTTGTCGATCGGCGCGCCGATGCCGGTGGTCAGCACGCGGGCGAGGCGGTTCTGCGCGATCGGGCTGCCCTGCCGCGAGGCTTTCTTCAGCAATTCTACCGCGGTGATCTCGTCCTTGAGCGTGCCGGTACCGTTGAACAACGCAATGGCGTATTCGACTTCGGCATCGACGTTCTCGGCCAATGCCGCGGCCTTCAGTAGTTGTACAGACCTCGCGACGTCTTTCTCAACGCCGGTACCTTCCTTGTAGAATGTCGCGAGCGCATATTGCGCTTCCGGATTGCCGGCGTCGGCGCCGATCTTGAGCAATTCCGCGGCGCGTTTGAGGTCCTGCGGGAATGTCTGCCCTTCGATGTAGAACAGCGCCAGATTGTACGCGGCTTTCGGATTGCCGAGCTTGGCGGCGGAGGCGAGCAGCTTCGCGCCCTCGTCCCTGTTGGCCGGGCCGCCACGCCCGCCGATCTTGAACATCGCCAGCGCGAACATCGCCTCGCGGTCGCCGCGCTCCGCAGCCTGCCTGTACCAGGTCTCCGCCCTGGCGTCGTCGCGCTTGATGCCGATGCCGTTGGCGTAAAGTTCACCGAGCAGTGTCATCGCCTTCGGATCGCCGACCGTCTCGGCGCGCCTGGTGGCGATGTCGAGCGCTGTCTTGTACTGGCCGCGCTGATAGGCCGCGTAGGCGGCATCGCCGCTGCTGTCGTCGATCGCGGGTGCGGGAGCTGCCGGCGCGGCGGCGGGAGGGGGTGCGGCCTTCGCAGGCGCGGCCTTTTTCGCGGCCTTCGGCTGTGAGGCTTTCGGCGAAGCGGATTTCTTCGGTGCGCTCTTGGCCGGCGCTGCCTTCTGCAGGCTCGGCGGCGTTAGAGAAATTTGCGCAGACGCGGGAAACAGAAAGACCAGCGCCAAGACCCACGTCAAGGCGGCGCAGCAGGCGAGAACGGTCGCGGGGCGCAGCAGCAGTTTCATCGACAAGTCGTCATCCTTCAGACCGATTTTGCCCGATTGCAGCACGCACGTCCATCAGCGCCGCCTTCGGTCCACGGGGATCGTCCCAGATGAATTCGCCGACAAGAAGGAATTCCGCGCCCGTAGCGGCAAAGGCCAGCGCCTCATCGCGGCTCCGCGCATAGCCGACGCATGGAATTTCGAACACCTCGGCCCACCATTGCAACCGCTCCGCGATCGCATCGGGAGCAGGCCGCGCACCGCGCGCAGGCTGCTCGCCGAACATCACATAGTCGGTTCCGGTTTCGCCCGCGAGCATGGCGTCGTGGCGCGACTGCAGACCGCCGACGCCGGCGATGCGCTCGGGCTTCAAGGTTGGGAATGCCTCACGCAATGCGTCGAGATCGCGCAGGTGCGCACCGTCCGCGCCCATGCGGGCCACGAGCTGATAATGATCCTCGATCAGCATGGCGGCGTTGGCTTGTTGAATCGCCTGTACCAGCGCCTTGCCGCGCTGGATGATGCTGCGCTCGTCTGCGGGCGCGAAGCGTACCAGTACGGCCGCGACGTTTGCGTCGCGGATCAGATCGGGCAGCACGAGCGCAAGTTCGGTTGAATCGCCGACCTGGGGTGTCGCGAGATAAAGCTGCGGAATGGTCACGCGCGGCGGCTGTGCTGTCTTGCTCGACGCCATCGCGGCACCTTGCTGTGCGTGTCTATGCAATCTTCGGGGTGAGTTCGCCCTTGGCGTAACGCTTCGCCATTTCCGACGGCGGCAGCACCTTCTTGATCTTGCTCGCCTTGCCTGCGGTGTTGAATTCCTCGAGCCGCTGCTTGCAGAGTTTCGTCATCGCTTCCATCGCGGGCTTGAGATATTTGCGCGGATCGAACTCGCCCGGATGTTCGCTCAGGATTTTGCGGATCTGTCCGGTCATCGCCATGCGGTTGTCGGTATCGATGTTGATCTTGCGCACGCCGTGCTTGATGCCGCGCTGGATTTCAGCGACCGGCACGCCCCATGTCGGCTTCATCTCGCCGCCGAACTTGTTGATGATGTCCTGCAGGTCCTGCGGCACCGACGATGAGCCGTGCATCACCAGATGCGTGTCTGGCAGCTTGCGGTGGATATCCTCGATCACGTTCATGGCAAGGATGTTGCCGTCCGGCTTGCGAGTGAACTTGTAGGCGCCGTGCGAGGTGCCCATCGCGATCGCCAGCGCGTCGACCTGCGTTTCGCGCACGAACTTCACCGCTTCGTCCGGGTTGGTCAGCAACTGGTCGTGCGAAAGTTTGCCTTCCGCGCCGTGGCCGTCTTCCTTGTCGCCCATGCCGGTCTCGAGTGAGCCGAGTACGCCAAGTTCACCTTCGACCGAGATGCCGCCGAGATGCGCCATGTCGGTGACGGTCCTGGTGACGCCGACGTTGTAGTCCCAATCACCCGGCGTCTTGCCGTCAGCCTTCAGCGAGCCGTCCATCATCACCGAGGTGAAGCCGGCCTGAATCGCGGTCATGCAGGTCGCGGGCTCGTTGCCGTGATCGAGATGCACGCAAACCGGGATGTGCGGATAGATTTCGGTCACCGCATCCATCATGTGCTTGAGCATGATGTCGTTGGCGTAGGATCGCGCTCCGCGCGAGGCCTGGATGATCACCGGCGCATCGACGCCGTTGGCGGCCTCCATGATCGCGAGCGCCTGCTCCATGTTGTTGATGTTGAAAGCAGGCACGCCATAATCGTGTTCGGCGGCATGATCGAGGAGCTGACGCAGCGTGATACGGGCCATGTGGGTTCTCTGATGTGCGCTCTAGTGAATTGATTTTCTCATAACGGTCCGGGCGATGTCGATGGCGCTCAAGAGCGCAGCACGTCCACGCCCGGCAGCGGTTTGCCTTCCATCCATTCCAGAAATGCGCCGCCCGCGGTCGAGACGTAGGTGAAGTCGCCGCCGACGCCGGCCTGATTGAGCGCGGCAACTGTATCGCCGCCGCCAGCCACTGAAATGAGCTTGCCGGACTTGGTGCGGGAGGCAGCGTGCCTTGCCGCCGCGACCGTGCCACGATCGAACGGCGTCATTTCGAATGCGCCGAGCGGGCCGTTCCAGACCAGCGTGCTGGCATCGTCGATCGCGGATTTGACGCGCTCGATCGACAGCGGTCCGACGTCGAGGATCATGCCGTCATGGGGAATGGCGTCGAGGCCATATGCGTGCGACGGCGCGTTGGCCGCGAAGTGAAACGCAACCGTCGCATCGACGGGTAGGATGATCGCGCAGCTTGCGGCTTCCGCCTTGTCGAGAATGCGCAAGGCTGTCGGTGCGAGGTCTTTCTCGGCCAGCGACTTGCCGATCTGGATGCCTTGCGCATGCAAGAACGTGTTGGCCATGCCGCCGCCGATCACCAGCGCATCGACCTTGGTGACGAGATTTTCCAGCAGGTCGAGCTTGGTCGAAACTTTCGCGCCGCCAACAATGGCAATCACCGGCTTCTTCGGATGATCGAGCGCTTTGCCGAGCGCGTCGAGTTCGGCCTGCATGGTGCGTCCGGCATATGCGGGGAGTTTGTGGCCGAGGCCTTCGGTCGAGGCGTGGGCGCGATGCGCAGCTGAGAATGCCTCGTTGACCCAGATGTCGCCGAGCCTGGCCAGCTGCGCGACAAACGCCGGATCGTTTTTCTCCTCCCCGCCGTGGAAGCGGGTGTTTTCGAGGCAAAGAATATCGCCATCCTTCATCGCCGCGACAGCCTTCTCGGCGTCAGGGCCGACGCAGTCGTCGGCAAACGCCACCGGCTTCCTGACGATGTGGCTCAATGCCGTTGCGACGGGCTTCAGCGTTTCTTTCGGATCGCGGCCCTTGGGCCTGCCGAAGTGGGCGAGGATGATGACCTTGCCGCCCTTGCCGGAAATTTCCGTGATCGTCGGCGCGATGCGTTCGATGCGGGTGGTGTCCGTGACCTTGCCGTCCGCCATCGGAACGTTGAGGTCGATGCGCAGCAGCACGCGCTTGCCTCTCACATCGGCGTCATCGAGCGTGCGGAAATTTTTCATGCGACGCTTCCTCGCTGTCATGCCCGGCCTTATGCCGGTCATCCACGTCTTTTCGGCCTTTGGGCATTCAAGACGTGGATGGCCGGGACAAGCCCGGCCATGACGATCAACATAAACTCAGATCAATTTCCCCATCGCGACGGCCGTATCGGACATCCGGTTGGAGAAGCCCCATTCGTTGTCGTACCAGGCCAACACGCGAACCAGCGTTCCGTTCTGCACCTTGGTCTGGTCGAACGCGAAAGTGGACGAGTGCTGGTCGTGGTTGAAGTCGATCGAGACGTTCGGGTGCGACGTGGTGCCGAGGATGCCCTTCAGCTCCTGCGCGGCGGCGCGTTTCATCGCACCGTTGATCTCGTCGACTGTAGTGGCGCGCTTGGCGACGATCTTGAGATCGATCACTGACACGTTCGGCGTCGGAACGCGGATCGCGGTGCCGTCGAGCTTGCCCTTGAGCTCCGGCAGCACGAGGCCGATCGCTTTCGCTGCCCCGGTCGAGGTCGGGATCATCGACAAAGCCGCCGCGCGGCCGCGATAAAGATCGCTGTGCATGGTGTCGAGCGTCGGCTGGTCGCCGGTATAGGCATGGATCGTGGTCATGAAGCCGGTCTCGATGCCGACCGTGTCATTGAGCACCTTGGCGACGGGCGCGAGGCAGTTGGTGGTGCAGGAGCCGTTCGAGACGACGAGATCGTCTGTCTTCAGCGATGCGTGGTTGACGCCATAGACGATGGTGGCGTCAGCGCCGTCCGACGGCGCGGAGACCAGCACGCGCTTGGCGCCTGCGGTCAGGTGCGCGGCGGCCTTCGCCCTGGCGCTGAAGATGCCGGTGCATTCCATCGCGATGTCGATGCCGAGATCCTTCCACGGCAGCGTCGACGGATCGCGCACCGCGGTGACCTTGATCTTGCCGTAGCCGAGATCGAGCGTATCGCCCTCGACCTTCACTTCGCCGGGGAAACGGCCGTGCACGCTGTCGAAGCGCAGCAGGTGGGCGTTGGTCTCGACCGGGCCAAGATCATTGATGGCGACGACCTCGATGTCGGTGCGCTTCGCTTCGATGATCGCGCGCAGCACGTTGCGGCCGATGCGGCCAAATCCATTGATGGCGACCCGGATTGCCATGATGTTCTCCCTCGAATTGCGGAAATCCTCCGGCTGACCGGAAGTTCCAGCATCCTGCGGCAAAAGCCTCTGTCGCCCGGTTCTGCCGGGCGGCGACGGTTGGTAATAGACAGTTAGCTAGCCTGTTTTTTGGACCAGCTCAACTGTTCCAGATGATCAGCCTAAACGCTTCTGGGCGGCATCCGCCGTTGCCTCGGCCGTAATGCCGAAGTGCTTGTAGAGGTCCTTGGCAGGTGCGCTGGCGCCGAAACCGTTCATGCCGATGAAGATGCCGTCGGCGCCGACGATGGCGTCCCAGCCCATGCGGATTGCGGCTTCGATGCCGACCTTGACCGGCGCATTGCCGATAATCTTCGCACGATCCTCCGCTGCCGATTCAAGCAGCAAATCCATACAGGGCACGGAGACGACACGGGTGGCGATGCCGCGTTCCATCAGCAACTTGCGCGCGCCCATCGCGACCGACACCTCGGAACCGGATGCGAAGATCGACACCCTGGCGGGACCGCCCTCGGCGGCTGCAAGCTCGTAAGCGCCCGCGGCGCAGCGGTTGTCCTTGTCGTTGGCGAGACGTAACTGCGGCAGGTTCTGACGTGTCAGCGCCAGCACGCTCGGGCGATCCTTGGCTTCGAGCGCAAGCTGCCAGCATTCCAGTGTCTCGACCGTATCACACGGCCGGAACACGTTGCAGTTCGGGATCGCGCGCAACGCCGCCAGATGCTCGACCGGCTGATGGGTCGGACCGTCTTCACCGAGGCCGATGGAATCGTGGGTCAGCACATGGATCGCACGCTCGCCCATCAGTGCGGCGAGACGCAGCGCCGGGCGCAGATAGTCCGAGAACACGAGGAACGTGCCGGAATAGGGGATGATGCCGCCGTGCAGCGCCATGCCGTTCATCGCCGCCGCCATGCCGTGCTCGCGGATACCATAATGCACGTAGCGGCCGGCATAGTTGTTGGCCGAGAACGCCACCATGCCCTTGGCGCGGGTGTTGTTGGAGCCGGTCAGATCGGCCGAGCCGCCCATCATTTCGGGTGCTGCTGCGGTGAGGACGTCGAGCACCTGTTCCGAAGACGTGCGCGTCGCGATTTCTTTTGGCGCTGCCGCCAGTGATTCCTTCATCTTCGCGACGGCTTCGTTCAACGCGCGTGTCGGCAGTTCGCCGCTGGCACGACGGCTGAATTCGGAACGGGCTGCGGCATCGCGGGCGAGCAGACGGCGGCTCCAGTCGTCGCGTTGCGCCGCGCCGCGTGAGCCGGCCGCGCGCCATGCCTGCAGGATGTCTGCGGGAATGTCGAACGGTGCGGCGTCCCAGCCGAGCTTCTTGCGTGCGCCGGCGATTTCGTCGGCGCCGAGCGGCGAGCCGTGGGATTTTTCCGAGCCCGCCTTGGTCGGCGCGCCATAGGCGATGATCGTCTTGCAGGCGATCAGCGTCGGACGATCGGCGTTTTGAGCGCGTGCGATGGCATCGGCGATGGCTTTGGCATCGTGACCGTCGATCCGCTCTGCGGCCCAGCCCGCCGCCTTGAATCGCGCGATCTGATCGACCGAGTCGGCGATCGACAGCGCCCCGTCGATGGAAATACCGTTGTCGTCGAACAGCACGATCAGCCTGCTGAGCTTGAGGTGGCCCGCGAGCGCGATGGCTTCCTGGCTGATGCCTTCCATCAGATCGCCGTCGGAGGCGAGCACATAGGTAAAATGATCGACCAGGTCGCCGCCGAATTGCGCGGCGAGATGACGCTCCGCCATCGCCATGCCGACCGCGGTTGAAATGCCCTGACCGAGCGGACCGGTGGTGGTCTCGATGCCCGGCGTGATGAAATTCTCCGGATGACCCGGCGTGAGCGATCCGAGTTGCCGAAACCGTTTGATCTCGTCGATGGTCATCGCCTTGTTGCCGGTCAGATACAGCAGCGCGTACAGCAACATGGAGCCATGACCGGCGGACAACACGAAGCGATCGCGATCCGGCCACTCCGGATCTGCAGCGTCGAATTTCAGGAACTGGGTGAACAGCACGGTCGCGATATCGGCGCAGCCCATCGGCAGGCCGGGATGCCCCGACTTTGCCTGCTCGACGGCGTCCATTGCCAAAGCGCGGATCGCGTTGGCCAGCTGGAAGGAATCAACGCGCTGGTTCATGGGTTTGGGCCCGCAGTCGCCGGTGGAAGGGGGGGCTCGCGCGGTCGAATTGTGGCGCGGCCGCGCGACCGGACATCGCGCAAGGAGCGGGATAGCATCTGCCCTCTGCGACTCCAAGACCGGTCGGGGCTTGGTAAAGCCCGCCCGCCGCTTAGCGGTGCATAGTTTGCCGCCGCCGTTGCGCGACCCTCTCAGGCCACGTAAATTTTCACTTCTAAACGCTTGCCGGATGGGCTGTTTTGCAGCTCCTGATACGCGCGTTATTTGGCTTGAGAGGGCCGATCTCTTGGCTATGACCGATCGCCATACGAGACACTTTGGCGGTTCCGACGGCGGGACCGGCGCCGCTGCCGATATCGAGGCGGCGACGAAGCGTCTTGTCTCGGCACTCGATGCGCTGGAAGCCGCGGTCGAACGCCGGGTCGAATCCGATCGTAACGAGGATGAACTGGCCGCGCGCATTCAGGCGTTGGGCACGGATCGGTCGCGGCTCGCCAACGAGCTCGATCAGGCGCTGGTGCAGTCGCGTTCGCTCGAGCGCACCAATCGCGAGATCGCTGGCAAACTCGACGCGGCCATTGCGACAATTCGCGAGGTGATAGAACCGCCGAGCTGAAGTTTCTACAACGCTTGCCGCAGTTTGCTATTAGGAACTTCAGATCGTAAGCGGTTCTGGAATCATAATTTGGCTAGTACCCTTTGTTTTCGAAGTTCGTTTTGGAGGCTGCTGCAATGTTTCACGAACTTCGGAAACGGGTACTAGCGCCGGGAGAAGCGTCATGAGTCATATCAACGTGACGATCAACGGCCGGCAGTATCGCATGGCATGCGAGGAGGGGGAGGAAGCGCGGCTGTTGCGTCTGGCCGAGAGCTTCGAAACCCGCATCACAAGCCTGCGCGGCAAGTTCGGCGAAATCGGCGACCAGCGATTGACTGTCATGGCGGCGCTGATGGTCGCCGACGAACTGACCGACGCGACCACGCGCATTCAGGCCATCGAGGAAGAACTCGAAGCGCTGCGGGATGTCCGGGTAATCGCGGCAGAGCGCGCGAAAGCGACGCAAACGGCGGTCGCATCGGCGCTGAATTCGGCGGCCGAGCGGATCGAGAAGACGACGATGGCGCTCAATCGCTCGATCGGCGGCGGGATCGCGATCGGTTAAAGCGCATTGCGGCGCTGGCGGTTCACTCCGATCATCGCTACATTGTCCTCGCGAGGCTGTGTCGCGCGTCAGGAGCCATATATCCCCGGGGCCTTATCGATCCTTTAGGGAACTGTCCCTGGCCGGGCCCGTGGGCCCGGGCATATGGTGCCCACCTACTTTCGTAGGGAACTCCGGGATCGAGTGCTTCAACGGCGTCTACGGCTTCGCACTTTTGTTTCGAAATGCGGTGTCATGGCCGGGCTTGTCCCGGCCATCCACGCCTCGTCGTAGTCCCGATTAAAGAACGTGGGTTGTTTTGACGTCCGATGCCAAAAGCGATTGCAAAGTTAATCGTGGATGGCCGGGACAAGCCCGGCCATGACGACGTTTGAATCAACCGCAGCATTGAAATCCGACCTGCGCGCCGCCGCTCTGGCGCGCCGCGATGCGATTTCCGCCGGGCAGCGTGCCGCCGCGGCGCAAGCGATTGCCGTGCATTCGTTGCCAATCGAAATGCCAAAGGGCTCCGTCGTCTCAGGCTATGCGCCGATCAGAAGCGAGATCGATCCGTTTCCGTTGATGCGTGGTCTCGCTCAACGCGGCATGATCCTGGCGCTGCCAGTGATCGTCGGACGCGATCAGCCGCTGATTTTTCGCGAATGGACGATCGATACGCCGCTGGTGCGTGGTCCGCTCGGCATTTTTCAGCCCTCCGCCGACACGGACGAGGTCGAGCCCGATATCGCGATCGTCCCGCTCGCGGCGTTCGATCGCGCGGGGCATCGCATCGGTTACGGCGCGGGGCACTACGACCGCACCCTCATATTGCTGCGCGGACAAAAGCGGATTGCCGCCATCGGCATCGCTTTTTCCGTGCAGCAAATCGACGCCGTTCCCGCGGAGCCTCACGACGTGCGGCTCGATTGTGTGCTAACGGAGCGCGAGGTCATCGACACGTCGCGCTGAAAGGTTTGGCGCGGCTGGATTTTGGCGAGGTTGAATTGCGTATTCTTTTTGTCGGCGATGTGGTGGGACGAACCGGCCGCACGGCCGTGAACGAAACCCTGCCTGGGCTGGTCCGCGACTGGTCGCTCGATCTCGTTGTCATCAATGGCGAAAACTCCGCCGGCGGCTTCGGTATCACTGAAGCTGTCTACAACGAGCTGCTGGAAGCGGGCGCCGATGCGATCACGCTCGGCAATCATGCGTGGGACCAGAAAGAAGCGCTGGTGTTCATCGAGCGTGCACCGCGCCTGATCCGTCCTGCGAATTTCCCCAAGGGCACGCCGGGCCGCGGTGCGGCGCTGGTCGATACGAAAAACGGCAAGCGCGCGCTGGTCGTCAATTCCATCGGGCGCGTCTTCATGCAGCCGTTCGACGATCCGTTCGGCTCGCTCGAAAAGGAGTTGAGCGCTTGCCCGTTGCGTGAGGCCTGCGATGCGGTGATCGTCGATTTCCACGGCGAAGCCTCGAGCGAGAAGCAGGCCATTGGATATTTCTGCGATGGCCGGGCAAGCCTCGTTGTCGGCACGCATACGCATGTTCCGACATCCGATCATCGCATCCTGCCGGGCGGCACGGCCTACATGACCGACGCGGGCATGACCGGCGACTATGAATCGATCATCGGCATGGATCGCACCGAACCGATGCAGCGCTTCCTGCGCGGGTATCCGCAGGGCCGCTTCGAGCCTGCCGAAGGCGTGGCGACGCTGAGTGGCGTTGCGGTCGAGACCGAGGACGCGACAGGCCTCGCCACGCGCGTCGCGCCGGTGCGGATCGGCGGCGGGCTCAGCGAGTCGAAGCCGGGGTTCTGGTAGATCGTCATGCCCGCGCTTGTCGCGGGCATCCACGTCTTCCGGATTCTGTTGCGATCAAGACGTGGATGGCCGGAACGAGCCCGGCCATGACGGTGGCATTGAAGAATCGTTACAGCTTGTACGCCATCCGGAATCCGCCCCAGTGGCGGCCAGCCACGCGGATCGGAACGTCGATCTCGCGCATCATGATGGTTTTGCCGTTGCCCATGTCGCGGGCGTAGGTCTGCACCAGATAGGCGCGGGTGTTGCGCCCGGCGGCCAACCCGGCTGCGTCATTGAAGATGCGGCGATTGCGCGAGTTTGCGGTGTTAAACGCCACGTCGCCTGCGCGCTGCGGATGCGAATAGATCCTGTTGTGCACCGGCAGATAGCCGTTGCGGTCGATGCAGGCCGAGAATGCGAGGCGCGCATCCTTGGCGAGGAATGTCTCCTGAAACGCGGGCAGGGCACGGTCGGCCCAATCGAGAATTCGCGTGCGGTGCTGCACCGGTTCGGTGCCCTCGATCGCGGTATAATTTTCGTCGAACAGGTCATCGAGTCTGACATCGCCGCGCGCGACAGCGTCGTTGAAAATGGCATTCAAGGCCTCGCCGGCTTCCATCGCCCGCATCACATCCTCGGTGCCGGAATCCTGGATCGCCCAGACCTTGTCCTCGATCCGGTCCGAGATGGCCTTGTCAGGCGACGCGAAGGTAGCCTCGGTGCCGACCGTGTTGTGCGCGGTGATCCTGAGGCGGCAATCGCCGATATCCGTCAGCGTCACGTCGATGGTTTCGCCGGCCGGCAGGTTTGCGACTCCGGCGCCGACGACGAGCACGCTGGCGGTGGAAATCTCGAACACATCGGCCGCGATCGCCGCCTTGTTCTTCGGCTTGAGTTCGATCGGCAACTTGCAGGGAAGCCGTGGGCTGACGGCGTTTGCGTCCTGCCGCAGCAGCACGGCGCAGCGCGCCTTGAGCTTGCCGGCGAATGTCGTCACCGCCTGTCCGGCTTTCGCCACGTTTATGCCGTGGGCCTCGGCCTCGCGGGTCGCGCTGTCGATCTCGTTGGCGCCATCGCCGACCGATCCGATGAAGCTGGACGCGGCGGCGGCATTGACCGCGATTTCGCCGGTGGTGGCGCTTTGATCCGCAACCGCACCATTGACGGTTTCGAAGACCGGCCGGATGGCATCGATCGATTTGGAAATGCGATGCACGGCGTCGATCGAGTTGGCCGCATCCTGCTGCAGCGCATCGATCTTCTTGCGGATTTCTTCGGTGGCGTTTTGCGTCTGGACCGCGAGCGCCTTCACTTCGGATGCGACGACCGCAAAGCCTTTTCCGGCCTCGCCGGCGCGGGCCGCCTCGATGGTCGAGTTGAGCGCGAGAAGGGTCGTCTGACGCGCTATGCTGGCAATGAGATCGACGACGTTGCCGATCGCGGCGGAGGACTCGCGCAGACGATCGACGTTCTCGCTGGCCTCGCGCGCCGCGCCGCTGGCCTCGTCTGCGAGCCTTGTCGCATCGCGGACCTGCGAGCCGATGCCTTCGGCGGAGTGGGTAAATTTGTCGGCGGCGAGAGAGAAGCTCTCGGCGGTGGATTGCGCTTCGCTGGATCGTCCGGTGAGATTTTTGGTCCGCACGCGGATGGTCGAAAGCGTCGCCGCGGTCGATTCCGCGCCGGTAGCGACGGAGGTTGCAGCGCGCTCCAACTGCCGGATCATGGTGCCGAGTTCGAGCTGAAGCAGATCGAGAATGGCTTTCGACGAATCGTCCGCAGGTGCGACGGAGGCGGCAGCGGGTGCAGTCGCCTGATCGGAAACGGCGGTTTCAGCCGAGGTGGTTTCAGGAGCCGGAGCCCGGCGAAACAGTGCAAATGCCATGGTGCTACCCGGAATCGGAAGGGGTCAATTTCCGTCTGGCGGCAGTTTCCCATTACCCTGTAAACCAACGGTTAACCCTGTTTGCGGCCGGTCGCCGCACCCCGATCGGCCCGACCAAGTCTTTGATTTCGGGCTGTCTCAAGCCTATAACCCCGCGCCGCGACGACAATTGAGCGCGCTTTCGAGAGACCCGATATGGCCGGCCATTCCCAATTCAAGAACATTATGCATCGCAAGGGACGCCAGGATGCGATGAAGTCCAAGGTGTTCGGCAAGCTGGCGCGTGAAATCACCGTGGCGGCGAAACTGGGAACGCCCGACCCGGCGATGAACCCGCGCCTGCGCGCGGCAGTGATCGCGGCGCGGCAGGAGAACATGCCGCGCGACAATATCGAGCGCGCCATCAAGAAGGCGATCGGCGGCGATACCGAGAGCTATGACGAGATCCGCTATGAGGGCTACGGACCCGGCGGCATCGCGGTGATCGTCGAGGCGCTGACCGACAACCGCAATCGCGCCGCCTCCGACATCCGCTCGTTCTTCACCAAGTCCGGCGGCAACCTCGGCGAAACCGGATCGGTCGCATTCATGTTCGATCGCATCGGATCGATCGAATACGACGCGAAGGTCGCATCCGCCGATGCCATGCTGGAAGCGGCGATCGACGCGGGCGCCGACGACGTGGTGTCAAGCGAGAGCGGCCACGAGGTGTCCGCCTCGCCGGATTCATTTGCCGAAGTCGCTAAATCGCTGGAAGCGAAGTTCGGCGAAGCACGCAAGTCGGGTCTGACCTGGAAGCCGCAGAACACTATCGCGGTCGATGACGAGACCGGCGAAAAGCTGCTCAAGCTGCTCGACAATCTCAACGAGCATGACGACGTGCAGAACGTCTACGCCAACTTCGAGATTTCCGACGCCCTGATGGCCAAGATGGGGGCGTAGGGAAGTTTCTCCGTCACCCTGAAGTGGGAGCGTTAGCGAGCCTCGAAGGGTGACAAGAGATCATGTGCCGTTCATCCTTCGAGGCGCGCAAGAGCGCGCTCCTCAGGATGACGGTTGGCTAGGCGCGCGCCCGGCGTCCGGCTATCAATAGCCATGCAACGCGCCCCGATTCGCATTATCGGCATTGACCCCGGCCTGCGCCGCACCGGCTGGGGCGTGATCGACGTCGACGGCAATCGCCTGATCTACGTCGGCTGCGGCTCGGTGGAATCGCGCGAGACGCTGCCGCTGGCGGAGCGCCTGCTCGCGATCCATCAGGGGCTTGCGCGCATTCTCGGCGAGTTCAGCCCGGCGGAAGCCGCGATCGAGCAGACCTTCGTCAACAAGGACGGCGCGTCGACGCTCAAGCTCGGGCAGGCGCGGGGTGTTGCCATGCTGGCAGGCGCGGCATTCGGCATTTCGGTCGCCGAATACGCGCCGAATCTCGTCAAGAAAACGGTGGTCGGCGCCGGCCACGCCGACAAGAACCAGATCAGGGTCATGCTTGGCATTCTGCTTCCTAAAGCGGACCCGAAATCGGCGGATGCCGCGGACGCGCTCGCGATTGCGATCACGCACGCGCATCATCGTCAGAGCCTCGCATTGAAGCTGGCGGTGGCGCGATGATCGGCAAACTCAAGGGCCTGATCGATTCCTACGGCGAGGACTACGTGCTGATCGACGTGCAGGGCGTCGGCTATCAGGTACATTGTTCCGCGCGCACCTTGCAGGCGCTGCCAACGCCGGGCGAGGGCGCGACGCTGTCCATCGAGACATATGTGCGTGAGGACCAGATCAAGCTGTTCGGCTTCCGCACGGACGCGGAGCGCGAATGGTTTCGCTTGTTGCAGACCGTGCAGGGCGTTGGCGCAAAGGTCGCGCTCGCGGTGCTGAGCACGCTGACGCCGCCCGATCTCGCCAATGCCATCGCGCTGCGCGACAAGGCCACGGTGGCGCGTACGCCCGGCGTCGGGCCGAAAGTGGCCGAGCGCATCGTCACCGAGTTGAAGGACAAGGTGCCGGCGTTCGCCAATATCGATCCGGCGGTGGTGCAACTCTCCGGGGCGATCGACGACAATCGCGCACCGCGCCCGGTGACGGACGCGATCTCCGCGCTGGTCAATCTGGGGTATGGCCAGCCGCAGGCGGCGGCGGCAATTGCGAGCGCCTCGCGCTCGGCCGGCGAGAAGGCCGAGACGGCGCAGCTCATCAAGCTCGGGCTGAAGGAACTGGCGAAGTGAGTACGCTGCAAATGGTCGAGGAGGGCAATGGTTTCGTTGCGGGCGCCAGCCTGCTCTCTCCTCCCTTGTGGGGGAGAGGTGGAGAGGGGGGTGGGCGCCTCTATCGAACGTTGTTGTTGACCCCCCTCCCTGACCCTCCCCCACAAGGGGGGAGGGAACGAAAGAAGCAAGAATCCGACGCTTGCGTTCAGGGGAGCGTAGCCAAATGACCACCCCCTCGCGCCTCGTCACGCCTGAGCGCCGTTCCGACGATGTCGGCGATACGACGCTGCGCCCGCAACTGCTGTCGGAGTTCGTCGGGCAGCAGCAGGCGCGCGCCAATCTGCAGGTGTTCATCGATGCAGCGCGCAAGCGCGGCGAGGCGCTCGACCACGTGCTGTTCGTCGGCCCGCCGGGATTGGGCAAGACCACGCTGGCGCAGATCGTCGCGCGCGAACTCGGCGTCGGCTTTCGCGCCACCTCGGGTCCTGTGATTGCGAAAGCCGGCGATCTCGCGGCACTGCTGACCAACCTTGAAGAGCGCGATGTTCTCTTCATCGACGAAATCCACCGGCTGAATCCGGCGGTGGAGGAAGTGCTCTATCCGGCGATGGAGGATTTCCAGCTCGACCTCATCATCGGTGAGGGGCCGGCGGCGCGCTCGGTGAAGATCGATCTGTCGAAGTTCACGCTTGTCGGTGCGACGACGCGCGCGGGCCTGCTGACCAATCCGCTGCGCGACCGTTTCGGCATTCCGGTGCGGCTGAATTTCTACACCGAGGACGAACTGGAAAAGATTGTGACGCGCGGCGCGCGGGTGCTGGAAATAGGAATGTCGCCTGACGGCGCCAATGAAATCGCCCGCCGTGCGCGGGGGACCCCGCGTATCGCGGGGCGGTTGTTGCGCCGGGTGCGCGACTTCGCCTCCGCTGCCGACGCCAGCGCGATCGATCGCAAGATCGCCGACCATGCCTTGAGCGCACTGGAAGTCGATGCCGCGGGCCTCGACGCGATGGATCGCCGCTACCTGACGACGATTGCGCTGAACTACGGCGGCGGGCCTGTCGGGGTCGAGACCATGGCCGCCGCGCTGTCCGAGCCGCGCGACGCCATCGAGGACATCATCGAGCCTTATCTGATCCAGTGCGGCTACCTTCAGCGCACGCCACGTGGACGTTTGTTAACGAGCCACGCCTTCCGTCATCTCGGGCTTGCCGAACCCACGCGCGATCCGTCGCAGTTCGGGTTGTTCGGCGGTGGCGATGACGGCGATGCAGCTTAACGACGCATCACCTTGCCGATGCGCCGGCCGTGACTATCTGCACCCAAATTCCGCTTCAATCGTATCTATCATGAAGCATGAGCATCACGATTAACCATATATGATTTCGCGCCGTCATTTTTTGCGTCTTGCCGCGGGCATCAGCGCCTTCGGTGCGTCAACCGTTGCCTATGGCTTCGGTATCGAGCCGACGCATCGGCTTCGCATCACGCCGTATGATCTCATTCCGTCGCAATGGCCGAAGGATTTTCCGCTCA
Organism: Hyphomicrobiales bacterium; assembly: GCA_021732215.1. Lineage (GTDB taxonomy): Bacteria > Pseudomonadota > Alphaproteobacteria > Rhizobiales > Xanthobacteraceae > SG-bin9. Next base: position 82,923 of record JAKFVL010000008.1, on the reverse strand, counting down.
GGATCGCGGCGGTCGCTGATCTGCACGCCTGCGATCCGTGGATGCCGCTCGATCGGATCGCCGAAATCGTCGCGCGCACCAACGCGCTCAACGCCGATCTCATCGTTCTGCTCGGCGATTACGAAAGCGGAATGCGATCGACCGCCAGTCCGATCCCGGCCAGCGAATGGGCGCCGGTGCTGGCCGGATTGAAAGCGCCGCTTGGGGTGCATGCGATTCTTGGCAATCACGACTGGTGGGAAGATCGTGCTGTCCAGCGTTCGGGCCAAGGGCACACGCGCGCGCGCCGCGAACTCGAACGCGCCGGCATCCCGGTTTACGAGAACGACGCGGTCCGGCTGGAAAAGGACGGCCGCGCTTTCTGGCTGGCGGGACTTGGCGATCAGCTCGCATACCTTCCGGCGCGCGTGCTGCGGAAACTCGATCGTATCGGCGTCGACGATCTGAATGCGACGCTGGCAAAAGTTACCGACGACGCGCCGGTGATCCTGCTGGCGCACGAGCCCGATGTGGCGATGCGTGTGCCGGAGCGGGTCGCGCTGCAACTCTCCGGGCATACCCATGGCGGGCAGGTCCGGCTGTTTGGCTGGTCGCCCGTGGTGCCATCGCGCTATGGCGGCAAATTCGCTTATGGCCACACGCGCACCAAATGCGATGTCATCATCTCCGGCGGCCTCGGCTGTAGCATCATGCCGTTCCGCCTCGGCATGCCGCCGGAGATCGTGCTGGTGACGCTGGGCGAGAAGCCTGGCATTTGAGGCCTATCTTCAGAGCCTTGTCCTAAAGGCCTGTCCTTAATGGCTTGCCCTCGCGCCCCGTGAACGGCAAACACACGGGCAGGCTTTTCGTGTGAGGAACCGGTGACAGCAAACGGTCTCGACGGCGCGGTGAACGGCGGCCGCCACATCATGCAGATTCGTGTCTACTACGAAGACACGGATTTTTCCGGCATCGTCTATCATGCAAATTATCTGAAATTCATGGAGCGCGGCCGCACCAACTATCTGCGGCTGCTGGGCGCCGACCAGCATGCGCTGTTCGCGGAAGCCGAGAGCGAGGCTCCGGGATTCGCATTCGTCGTGCGCGCGATGCAGCTCGAATTTCTAAGACCGGCGCGCATGGACGATTTGCTCGACATCACGACCTGGCCACACGAGGTCAAAGGTGCGTCGATGACGCTCAGCCAGAAGGTCGCGCGGGCCGGAGAGGTGTTGGTCGAAGCCCGCGTAAAAGTCGCCTTCGTCAGCGACGGACGGGCGCGGCCGATCCCGAAGGCATTGCGCCACATCATGGCAGGCGGCCTCAAACAGCCGGGTTAGGTCGGCTGGAACCGGACTTTCGCGCGGTCGAGGTTGAGCCACCGTGTGACCTTGCGGCCTGCTGCCATCGACGGCCCCTCGACCAGATAGTATCCGGTCAGCGCGATCGGAATGAACAAGATCAGCAGTATGGCGGTGAAAAGAAGTCCGACGGCCAATGGAGCATGCAGGCTCATCCAGATCGGCACGATAGCGCTCAGGGCGATAGCCATATGGGGCAGAAGGGGCTCGTGCAGTACGTAGTAGCTGCCTGACGCCATTCCGAGCATCCGCGTGATGCGCCAGTCGAGAATCTGCATTCCGGGCTGATGGTGGCGGTACGTCACCAGACTCAACAGCACGAACGCCGCGTACCCTTCAAAGGCTGCCGTCAGGCGTCCATAGAACGGAAGAATTTGTCCGATCATGAGCAACACGGTAACGCTGGCGATCAATGCATAGCGCGCGCCGACAGGCGACAAGCCGGTCGCAAACTGGCGGCCTACGGTCGGGATCAGCATGCCGATGATAAAGGCGTAAAAATTATGCAGGAATGGTGGATAAATGTAGTCCTGTTTGACAAATGACGCGGCCGTCATGACCAATGCAAGCGCGACGACGATCCGCGTGCCGTATGCGCGTTCGATGAAGAAGGTTGCGAGGATGAAAGGGACCATCATCACTTCGACCTTGATCGCCCAGAGCGTCGAGTTGATGGTGGCCTCGATCAGCAGGATATTGCTGAACAGTTCTTCCCAGGTAATTTCGCGAGCGGGAATCGCGCCCTGTGCCGCAATACGCCAGCCGGAGGCGAATGCCGCGACGATCACGGCGACCGCAATGATCGGATAGATACGAAAGGCGCGCGCGATCAAAAAACGAAGCGTCGTCACTCCCGTGTTTTTCGGCGAGAACTGCAACGAGGTATGCAGCACCAGTCCGCTGATTGCGAAGAACATCATCAGGGCGGCATGACCCGGAAACAGGAAATAGGCGAGGCGATTGAGCAGCGAGCCCAGACTGTTGACCCCGGACCAGGAGTGCTCGCCGAACAAGGGCACGCCGTTCACCTGCCAGCCCGAAATGTGATAACCGGCGACGGTCAGCGCGCCGATCCCGCGCAGCGATTCGACGCGCGTGAAGAACGGACGGAACTCCGGCGAGGGCGCAGGATCTTTCAGTTCAGACTTCTCTTGCGACATCGATAGCTCCGCCCCGGGCAAACACGACGTCCATGACATGCCCGTATCGAAAAATCAAAATTCTTGACTGGCTGTACCAATCGGTACAGTATTGGCGCGCCGGGTTATCGAGCCAGCAAGGAAATCAAAATGTCCCGCCCGCCTTTACCGCCGTTCACGAAAGAGACCGCCGCGCAGAAGGCGCGCATGGCCGAGGACGCCTGGAATTTCCGCGACCCCGAGCGGGTTTCGCTTGCCTATACGGAAGACAGCACCTGGCGCAATCGCGGCGAGTTCTTTCAGGGCCGCGCTGCGATCGTCGAATTCCTCAAGCGCAAATGGGCGAAGGAGCTGGACTATCGCCTGATCAAGGATCTGTGGGCGTTCCACGACAATCGCATCGCCGTTCGGTTCCAGTACGAGTGGCATGATGCGGATGGCCAATGGCATCGCTCCTACGGCAACGAGCAGTGGGAGTTCAGCGAAGCCGGATTGATGAAGCGGCGCGAGGCCAGCATCAACGATACGGTGATCAAGGAGAGCGACCGGCGGTTCCTGTGGCCCGCGCCCGGTCCGCGTCCAGCGGACTACCCGGGCCTGACCGAAAGCCCGTTCTAGTGCCGCCGATCTGAAGTTTCCTGCAGCGATTGCCGCACATTCTCTCAGGAACTTCAGATCGACAGCGGCACTAGACTCAGGAAGTTGCGAGTACCCTTTTGTTTCCGAAGTTCGTGTTCAGGGGTTGCTGAAATGACTTACGAACTTCGGAAACAGGGCACTCGCTTGGCCGAGCCAGCCCGCGCGAAAAGCTCCCCTGAAAGCCGCGCAGAATTGCTGTCGGCACTGGGGGAGGTTTTTCGCGCACACGGCTACGAGGGCGCATCGCTGGCGCTGATCTCGGAAGCGACCGGCCTCGGCAAGGGCAGCCTCTACCATTTCTTTCCCGACGGAAAAGAACAGATGGCGGCGGAAGTGCTGGCGTCGATCGATGCGTGGTTCGTCACCGAGATCTATCGCCCGCTGCGCAAGGCATCCGATCCGCGCCGCGGCATCATCGACATGTTCAGCGGCGTGGACAACTATTTCCGTTCCGGGCGTCGGGTGTGCCTGATCGGCGTCGTTGCATTGGGCAATGCTCGCGACCTGTTTGCCGATCGGGTGAAAGACTACTTTGCCGCTTGGATCGACGCATTGGCAGCCGCGCTGCGCAAACTCGGCCATTCGCCGGCGACGGCGCGGCATCTGTCCGAGCAAGCGGTGCTGGAAATTCAGGGCGCGCTGGTGCTGGCGCGCGCAGTCGACGATCCGCAGGTGTTTTCGCGGACGCTTCTGCGATCGCAGAAACGGTTGCTCGAAACGGCAGACGGCGGTGCTGCCGGGCACCGCCGTCCGAAAGCTGTCAAACGCTAGATCTCACGCCGCCTTGTGGCGCGCCATTTCGGCCTGAAACAGTTTCGCTTCCTCGCCCATCGCCCTGGCGACGCTCGGCCGTGCGCGCATGCGCTCCAGATAAGCCTTTATCGCTGGATACTTGCTGAAATCGATCATCGGCGTGGCCTGACTCCAGTTCAGCACGGTCGCGAGGTACGCATCGGCGACGCTGAAATGGTCGAGCAGGAATTCGCGCCCTTCCAGCTTTCCGTTCAGGTGCTCAAGTCGCGAAAGGTACTTATCGAGCGTGTAAGCCTTGACCTCGGCCGGCGACTTGCGATCCAGCAGCGCGGTGAACAGCCCTTTGTGCAGTTCGGTACCGATGAAGCAGAGCCATTGTTGCAACTGGCTGCGCTCCAGACCCGGCTTCGCGCCAAGCTGCGAGTCGGGGAATGTCTCGGCGACGTGTTGCAGGATCGCGGCATTCTCGGTGAGGATCGCGCCGTCGTCGGTGCGAAGCACCGGCACGAGGCCAAGCGGATTGATGGCGCGGAAGTCCGTGCCGTCCGCCAGCAGCTTCTTGGTCTTCGGATCGACTTCGACGAAATTGGCGGTTTCGCCGATCTCGTAGAGTGCAATGCGCGTTGCCATCGAGCAGGCGAGAGGTGAAAAATACAGGTCCATGGGTCGCTCCTTGGGGGCTTGAACAACACGGGTATCAATGCGTGTTGATTTTTATACCGTTCCGCATAAATTGGCTGCGGTCAAGGAATTAATTTCATGTCAGTACAAAAATCAAAAAAAGCCGGACCAGCCAAAAAGGTGGCCGACAAACCGGCGGGGAAGGTGGCAGCAGCGCCGCTGAGGAAACGCGGCCGGCCGCGCGCATTCGAGCCCGAAGCGGCATTGCGGAACGCGCTGGATACGTTTCGCGAGACGGGATTCGCTGCGACGTCGCTCGACGATCTCAGCACCGCGATGGGGATCAACCGGCCGAGCCTCTACAATACGTTCGGCGACAAGCGAGAACTCTTTCTCAGGGCCTATCAACAGTACCGCCAGGAGACGGGCGCATTGTTCGCTCCGGCGCTCGATCCGAAGCTGACGCTGCGGCAAATGCTGGAGATGGTATTCGCGACCGCGATCAATCTGTATCTCTCGGGCGAGAATGGCCCGCGCGGTTGCTTCACCGTCATGACTGCGGCCTCCGAAGCGATGAGCGATCCGGAGATTCGGGCGCTGGTCCAGAAGGCGATCACCGGCGCCGACCGAAATCTCGCTGAGCGTTTTCGTCTTGCGGTGAAATCGGGCGAACTGTCCGCCACCGCCGATTGCGCGGCTCTGGCGCAGGCTGCATCGGCGACGATCCAGTCGATCGCGCTGCGCGCGCGGGCTCACGTAGCGCGCACCGAACTTGAAGAAATGGCGCGCAATGCAATCGAACTGATCGCAGGTCCGGCACGGCGATAATTTCTTCGATGCGCTAACGGCATTCGGCGCGGCCCCCAGATCCAACACTCCAACTTTCAGACCGTCGCTTGACAAAATGAAAATACCGGCATATTGAACCAATCGGTTAATTAACCAAGTGGTTCAATCAATGCCCCTGGCCATGTCTTCGGACCCGCTCAGCGCCACGTTCGCAGCCCTTGCCGACCCGACCCGGCGCGCCATCATCGCGCGTCTTGCGCGCGGCGAGACGACGGTCACCGAATTGTCGAAACCGTTCGATATGTCGGGACCCGCGATTTCGAAGCACCTGAAGGTTCTGGAAAATGCCGGCCTGATCACGCGCAGCCGTGAAGCGCAGTGGCGGCCCTGCAAGATCGAACCGCAGGCGCTGAAAAGTCTTGATGAGTGGCTCGATCAGTACCGGCAGTTCTGGGAGCAACGCCTCGATCGTCTTGAAGACTACTTACGAGAATTGCAGGGCCTGCCGCCGCAACGACCGAAGGGTCCGAGAGGTCCTCGAAATCCGAAGCCGCCGAAAGGCAAAAAATCCGGCGGCAAGAAATAGCCAGGCTCTATTCGTCCCAATCCCGCAGGAGTGCAAAATGTTGGAGAAGCCACAGACCGTAACCCCGCATCTGGTTGTCGATAACGCGAGCGCCGCGCTCGAATTTTACAAGAAGGGCCTTGGCGCGACCGAAACGTTTCGTATGCCATACGAAGACGGCAAGCGGCTGATGCATTCGGAGATCAGCGTGCTCGGCGCGCGCATCTTCGTTGTCGATGCGTTTCCGGAATTTCGCGGACCCGAGCACGGTGGAGATCATTACCGAACTCCGACCGAGCTGAAGGGCACGTCGGTCACGATCCATCTCGAAGTTCCGAACTGCGATGAAGCCGTCCAGCGGATGGCGGAGGCCGGAGGAACTGTCACTCAACCGCCATGGGATGCGTTCTGGGGCGCGCGCTACGGACGGGTCAGGGACCCATTCGGTCATGAGTGGAGCTTTGCGCATCCGAAGCCCGAAGCGATGAACATGCCGCCGCGCTGAGAGAGTGATTCGAATGGATGCCGCAGCCAGCGGTATCCATTCCCTGGCGTAACGAATTTGCCGTAGGGAAACTCCTGTCATGACTGTCATCTCTCAACCGGTGCCGGCGACGTCTCGCGGAATGCTCTGGGCCGGCCGGATTCTCTCAGGCCTCGTCGTGCTGTTCCTGATTTTCGACGGTGCGATCAAGCTGGCGCCGCTGCCGATCGTGACCGAGACCATGCAACAACTCGGTTATCCCGCGACAGTCGGACTCGCCCGCAGTCTCGGCGTGTTGCTGCTCATTTGCACCGCGCTCTATGTCTGGCCGCGCACGGCGCTGCTTGGCGCAGTCCTGTTGACCGGCTATCTCGGTGGCGCGATTGCCACTCATGTCCGCATCGGCAATCCGCTGTTCAGCCATACGCTGTTCGGCGTCTATCTCGGTCTTCTGATCTGGGGCGGTCTGTATCTGCGCGACGCGGAAATTCGCGCGCAGTTTCCGGTTCGCCGCATCTGAAAATTGTTCGAGGAGACGATCATGTTGCAAACCATCACCATCATAGCTGTTGTTCTTGCGATCGCGATCGCCGCCGTTCTGCTGTATGCCACCACCAAGCCGGATATTTTCCGTGTCGCGCGGTCGACGACGATCAAGGCGTCTCCGCAGGCAATCTTTCCGTTGGTCAGCGATCTGCAAGGCTTCACCACCTGGTCGCCTTACGAACACAAGGATCCCGCGATGAAGCGCGAGATCAGTTCGCCTTCGTCAGGGAAGGGTGCGACTTACGCATGGGACGGCGACAAGAACGTCGGCACCGGCAAGATGACGATCACGGATACCGCTCCGCCGTCGCAGGTGACGATCAAACTCGAATTTACCAGGCCGTTCGAAGCCAACAATATCGTCAATTTCATTCTGGTGCCGCAGGGCGATAGCACGCAGGTGACGTGGGCGATGCAGGGCCCCAACGCCTTCATCGGCAAGGTGATGAGCGTGTTCATGAACATGGACAAGATGGTCGGTACCGATTTCGAGGTCGGCCTCGCCAATCTCAAGCGCGTCACCGAAAAATAGTTGGACGAGGGAATGACGGTGGCGACGGCGCAACAGTTCCGCAAGATCGCGCTTGCGCTGGACGGTACGAGCGAAGCGCCGCACTTCGATCGCGCTGCGTTCAAGGTCAGGCGTATCTATGCGACGCTGGCCGCCGACGGCAAATCGGCGAACCTCAGATTCACGCCGGACGAGCAGGAGCTGAAATGTCTCACCGCGCCGGACGGATTTGAGCGGATCGCCAATGCATGGGGCTTGCAGGGCTGGACCACGGTGACGCTCAAGGCGGTGACGTCAGACGAACTGAAGGCGGCGCTGGAGACGGCGTGGCGTCACGCGGTGCCCCCGCCGAACAAAGCGAAGAAGAGCAGGATCTAGAACAGAGCGAGACCTTGAAAGGACGATGCCATGAACGCACAAACCAGACTGCCCAATCGCGTCGTGATGACCATGACTCGCGTCATCGATGCGCCGCGTGAGGCGGTGTTCAAGGCATGGACCGTGCCGGAACAGTTCGCGCAATGGTGGGGGCCAAGGGGCTTCACCAATCCGGTTTGCGACATCGATGTGCGGCCCGGGGGCAAGATGCTGGTCCACATGATGGCTCCCGACGGCAACGTCTATCCGATGACCGGCACCTTCCACGAGATCGTCGAACCGCATCGGCTGGTGTTCAGCGCCGAAGCCGTCGATCATGATGGCAACGTCCAGCTGAGCGAGGCGGCGGTGATCTCGTTCGAGACATCGGGCCGTGCGACGAAGCTGACGGTTCATGCCGACGCGATCGCCATCGCGCCGGTGGCGCCGCAGATGCTGGCCGGCATGGAGCAGGGATGGGCGCAAAGTCTCGATCGTCTCGATGATGTGGTGAAGATCTGATGGACCGGCTGCTCTATGCCGGCACGTTTCTGTCGGTTCTCGGCACCGGGCTGATCGCGGGCGCGTTCTTCGCATTCTCGTCGTTCGTGATGGGCGCGCTCGGCAAACTCGCTCCCGCGAACGGCATCCCGGCGATGCAGTCCATCAATGTCGTCGTGATCAATCCTTTGTTCCTCGGGGTATTCGTCGGCACCGCCGTGCTGTGCCTCGTTCTGGGATGCAGCGCGCTGCTGCGCTGGTCCGAGCCCGGCTCGGCCTATCTGCTGGCGGGCGCGGCGGTCTATGTGTTCGGAACTTTCATCGTCACCATGGCGCTGAATGTGCCGCTCAACGATCAACTTGCCGCTGTCGATCCGTCGAGTGCGAACGGTGCGTCGGTATGGATACGCTATCTCACCGACTGGACGATGTGGAATCACGTCCGCACCGGCGCAGCGCTGATTGCGTCAGCGTGTCTCATCAAGGCGCTGCCCTGAGCGGCGCTACCTTCACTGATTCATCGGGAGATTGGAGATGCACGCAGAACCGCAAAAGGAACACGCCTGGCTCGAACAGCTCGTCGGTGACTGGACTTCTGAATGCGAGGCGACCGCGATGCCGGACCAGCCGCCGACGGTGTTGAAGGGAATCGAGCGTGTCCGGCCGGTCGGCGGGCTCTGGACCGTCGGCGAAGGCGAGACCGACATGCCGGACGGCGGCTGCGGCCGAACCGTGATGACGCTCGGCTACGATCCGACCAGGAAGGCTTACGTCGGCAGCTTCATCGGTTCGATGATGCCGTTTCTCTGGACCTACACCGGACAGCTCGATGCCACGGGGCGGGTGCTGACGCTCGATGCGGAAGGTCCGGGAATGGCCGGCGACGGCAAAATGGCCAAATACAGGGATGCGATCGAACTCGTGTCGAAGGATCATCGCATTTTGACATCGCGCTTTCTCGGCAGTGACGGTCAGTGGCATCTGTTCATGACGGCGCATTATCGGCGCACGGCTTGATGCGCTGCGGAACGCGGAAGAGGATAACGCGAAACCATACTTCCGTCTGTTTCCGAAAGAGAAGCATGACGCGGCGTTCCAATTCATGTAAAAGCCCTTCACATGGGCTGGCGCAAGGATCGTGGCCGCCGTGAGGGCTATCACCACGGCAATCTGAAAGAGGCGTTGCAGGACGCGGCTCTCGGTCTGATCGCCGAGAAGGGTCCGGGCGGCTTCACGTTCGCCGATGCCGCGCGTCTTGCCGGCGTCAGTCCTGCCGCGCCCTATCGTCATTTTCGCGATCGCGACGAGTTGCTGGCGAGCATCGCGCAGCGCGGTTTCGAACAGTTCGAGGCAGCGCTTGTCGCGGCGTGGGACGAGGGCCGTCCCGATACCCCGGCGGCCTTTCAGCGGCTCGGCAAAACCTATCTCGCGTTCGCGCGCGGCGAGCCCGCGCTCTACTCGGCGATGTTCGAGTCAGGCGTTCCGCTGCATCTCAATCCACATCTCACCGTTGCGAGCGAGCGCGCCTTTGCGGTGATCCGCGCAGCAGCCGAACGTCTCGTGGCGATGACACCTCCGGGGGTGACGAAACCGCCGGCGATGATGATGGCTTTGCACATCTGGTCCTTGTCACATGGCATCGCGTCGCTGTTTACCCGCGGCGATTCAGCGCGCCGCAAGCTGCCGATGTCGCCGGAGGATCTGCTGGAGGCGGGCGTGCTGATCTATCTGAAGGGTCTGGGGTTTCCGACCGACAGCCACCGGCCGGAACCTGCAAGGTCCGGCAAGGCCTGATCTGCGGCCTTGATCATCGGCATCGAGAAATTAGCGCAGAGCGCTTGACAGATCGAGGGAACGGTTTATCTATGTAAATGTTATTTACATTCACGGTGACAGTCGCCGCAATGGAGAGAAACGCATGTCCAACACCGCAGACTTCGATCGCTGGGGCCGCCCACATTTCGATGAGCGGCATCCGGGCTTTCTCGACTCGCCGCGGCACCCTGGCTGGATTCTGCTGACGGTGCTCGGTTTCATCATCTGGTGGCCGGTTGGCCTCGCGCTACTCTTCTTCACACTCTGGAGCAGAAAAATGGGTTGCTGGAATCGCCACGGCCGCTTCGCCGACAAGATGGAGCGGATGCAGTACAAGATGGAACGGATGCGTGACCGCATGGACGGCCGCGGTTTCTACGCGCCATCGAGCGGCAATCGCGCCTTCGACGAATACCGCGTCGAAACCCTGCGCCGTCTCGAGGAAGAGCAGACCGAGTTCAAGGATTTCCTCGACCGGCTGCGTCACGCCAAGGACAAGGCCGAGTTCGACCAGTTCATGTCGGAGCACAAGTCGCGGCCCACCCCGCCGCCGGCCAGTCCCCCGCAGAGCTAGGTCCGCGCCTGGCTTCACCGGCCGCCATTAGCCGCCCGTCTGCACCCGCAGGCGGGCGGTTTTGTATGCCCGGAGGGGCTATTTGTCGTCGAAAGCGGCGTCGGAAAGCCTTATTTAAGACGCATCGCAGAGCGTCGAAATCGGGGATACGAGGGGATATTCGGAGCCGGTGAGACGAACGGTCCAACTCACGCTGGTGGTGCTGACGGTCTGTGCGGCGGCAGCCGGTGTCGTTGCTGCGCATACGGGCGGATACCTCGCGTCCACTTTCGATCTGCTGTTGGGCGAGGCGGACCGCGGCAAACCGCTGCCGGTCCCGAACGCCGACGGCAAGCGCGACAGGCTCGCGCCTGAACTGCGGCTGCGCCCTGCCGAGCGGCCTGCCGGTGAACTGGTGACCCACAGTCTCGAGACGGCGCAATCCTATCTCGCGTTTCCAGCCGCGATCCGGCCCGCGGTCGTTCGTGCCGCGCCAAAGCCGCTGCCGAAGGCATCGAGTGCGTTGCTCAACGATGCGACGCTGGCGAGCATGAAGTCGCGGCTCAGGCTGTCGCGGAATCAGGAGCGCTACTGGCCGCCGGTCGAGAACGCGCTGCGTGCCGTTGTGAGCCGGCTTTATGAAGCCAACAGGCGCAACCCGTCTCCCGGCATTCCGCCGATCGATCTTGAAGGCGACGAAATCCAGCAGCTCAAGAGCGCGGTTGGCCCGTTCATCAGGCAGCTCAACGAAACCCAGAAGAACGAGGTGCGGGCGCTGGCCCGGATCGTCGGCCTCGAGAAGGCGATTTTCAGCCTGTGACGGCCGTGGCGGGCTGCTTCGGCAGCCCCCGGCGTCCGGTCCAGGCGGTCGCAAGCGCAAGGCCAGACAGCACGATGACATAGACAAAATGTTTTGCGGCCGTGCCCATACCGGCATGCGATGCGACGATCCAGGCATCGAGAGCAGCGATCAGTGCGGCAAACCCGAGCAGCGCCACGATGCCTTTTCTGACATCCAGAACGAGAAGGGTCATGGCCAGCAGACTGATGGCGATGTTGCGCGCGCCGTAGGCCTTCACGAATGCCAGCGCTTCTGGCGCTGTCGCAGGGATGCCATAGAAAGCGGCGGCGGAAGCTGGAAACAGCAGCGTCCGCAGCCCAAGCAGCAGAAAGACAAATGCCGCAAAAGCGACCACCCATGTCATCGGCGAGCGGAATTCGAACGATCGAACGGCTTTCATGCACGGCTCCTCTGTTGCCGCTGGACATGCCGTCGAGGCTGGACCCGCAGCACGCAGAACGATACGCTCGATTATGAAAAATGGCTTTTTGAAATCTAAAAACTAAAGCAGGGCGGCGGTGATGGACTGGGAAAATTTTCGCGCCTTCAGCGTCGCCGCGCGGCACCGGACGCTGACCGCGGCGGCGCGGACGTTGCGGGTATCGATCGCAACCGTCGCGCGCCGCATCGACGGGCTTGAGGCCGAACTCGGACTTCGGCTGATCGACCGGACCGCACAGGGGTTGGCCATGACTGCCGCAGGCCGGACGCTGCTGGAAAGCGCGGGTAATGGAGAGCACATTCTTGCCGGCGTCGAGCGGCTAGCCGCCGTCCTGCGCCAAGGCGGCGGGCAGACGCCGATCCGGGTTTCGGCGACCGAGCCAGTGATCGGAGAAATTCTTGCGCCGCGGCTGCCAAGCCTGATTGCATCAGCGCCCGAGGTGAAGCTCGATTTAATGGTTGATACCGCGGTGGTGTCGCTGGCTCTACACAATGCCGATCTTGCGGTGAGGCTGGTGCAACCCGAAGGCGACAGCCTGATCGCGAAGCGGTTGCCGCCGCTGCGCATGGGGCTGTTCGTCAGCCGGTCCTTGGCCGGCGGAGAACGGCCGGCTTTCGATCTTCGCGATGCGCGAATCGTCGGATACGACGACGCCTATGGCGCGATCCCCGAGGTGCGGTGGATCACGGACAACGGGCTCGACAACAACGTGGTCGTGCGGACGTCGAGCACCCGCGCCATTTTCAATGCAGTCGCCTCCGGGGTCGGGGCCGGCATCCTGCCGCGGCTGCTTGCGCGCCGACATTCCTCTCTCGTTGAACTTCCGGCGCCGTCGATTCCCCCGCGCGCCGTCTGGCTGGTGTGGCATCGCGATCTCAGGCGCTCGAGACCGCTCAAGCAGGTGCGCGACTGGATTGCCGGCAGTTTTGCCGCGGCAGCCGCGGACTCGGTTCCTGCTGTTTGATCGGGTGCCGGTAACCCGTCATTAACCATGTTCAGCGTTTGGTTAAGGGGCGCAAACAGCCCTCGTTTTGACATGTTGGCAGGGGAAGCCTCACGCAAGCTCCGGGACGAGCTTTCCCAAGCGACATGAAGGGGTTGGCGGCGCGCACCAGCGCGATTCGCCGCGCGGTTGCGGATCGGGTTCTTGCCGTTCCGTTTCGGGATTTTGCTGTGTGAGAGGACGAGAGCCATGAATCCAGCCGACCTGCCGGCGGTTACCACCGACGTGTCGCTGATCACGCTGTTCTGGCAGGCCCATCTGGTCGTCAAGACGGTGATGCTCGGGCTGCTCGCCTGCTCGGTCTGGGTATGGGCCATCGCCATCGACAAGATGTTTCTCTACGCGCGCACCAAGAGGTCGATGGATCGCTTCGAGCAGGCGTTCTGGTCTGGCGAGTCGATCGAGGATCTCTACCGCGCGCTGTCGAGCAAGCCGACACAATCGATGGCGGCGCTGTTTGTCGCGGCCATGCGCGAATGGAAGCGATCGTTCGAAAGTCAGACGCGCTCGGTTGCGGGTCTGCAGATGCGTATCGAGAAGGTGATGAGCGTGTCGATCTCGCGCGAACTGGAACGGCTTGAGCGCCGGCTTCTGGTGCTGGCGACGGTTGGCTCGGCGGGGCCGTTCGTCGGCCTGTTCGGCACCGTCTGGGGCATCATGTCGAGCTTCCAGTCGATCGCCGCATCAAAGAATACCTCGCTCGCGGTCGTCGCTCCGGGCATCGCCGAGGCGCTGTTTGCGACCGCGATCGGCCTTATCGCTGCCATTCCGGCGACTATTTTCTATAATAAGTTCACGTCCGAGGTGAACCGGCAGGCCCAGCGCCTGGAAGGGTTTGCCGACGAGTTTTCCGCGATTCTGTCGCGGCAGATCGACGAGAGAGCTTGAAGGACATGATTTCGTCATTGCGAGCGAAGCGAAGCAATCCAGCTCAGCATTCTGGACTGGATTGCTTCGTCGCTGACGCTCCTCGCAATGACGGAAGAACTGAGGTTACATCATGGGCATGAGCGCATCGGGCGCATCCGGGGGAGGTGGCCGTCGCGGCCGTCGCCGCTCTGCGCCCATGGCCGAGATCAACGTGACGCCGATGGTCGACGTCATGCTGGTGTTGCTGATTATTTTCATGGTGTCTGCGCCGCTGCTGACGGTGGGCGTGCCGCTCGATCTTCCTCAGACCCAGGCCAAGAGCATCGAGCAGGACAAGCAACCGCTGCAATTGTCTGTCGATATCAGAGGCAAGGTGTTCATTAACGACACCGAAGTCGATCTGAAGGAACTGGTGCCGAAACTAAAGGCAATTACCGACGCGCGGGGCGGGCTCGATGAGCGTATATTCATGCGCGCCGACAAGAAGGCCGATTACGGAACGGTCGCGCGGGTGATGGGACAACTGTCGGGCGCGGGTTTCAAGCGGATCGCACTGGTAACGGAGGTCGAGCAGGGGACATGAACCTGTCGAACGTCTGGAGCAGGATCAAGCAGATCGACCGAAGCATGTTCGCGTCGATCTTTCTGCATGTGATCATCATCGGCTGGGGGCTGATGACGTTCGCAACGCGACCGCTCGAGGCGACCCCGGTCGAATCGATGCCGGTCGATATCATCTCCACCGATCAGCTCTCCAAGATCACGGCCGGTATCAAGACCGGCAAAAAGGAGAATCCGAAGCCGCTGGTCGAGAAAGTCGCCGACGCGCAGCCGATCGACGAAGCCGTCGGCAAGGTTGCCGAGAAGAAACCGAAGGTCGAGACCGCCGCATCGGAGCCCGAGCCGCCGAAGCCGGTCGAGAAGCCGGCCGAGAAAAAGCCCGATCCGCCGAAGCAGGTCGCGGAAGAAAAGCCGAAGGACGAACCGAAGCCGGTCGAAAAGAAGGAGCCGCCGCCGAAGGTGGACCCGATCGCCGAGGCATTGAAAAAGGACGACGCCAAGAAACCGCCGCCGAAGCCGCAAGCCAAGGCTGCGCCGCCGCCTCCGCCCAAGCCGAAGCAGGAATATCAGTTCGACCAGAGCAAGATCGCAGCCCTGCTCGACAAGCGCGATCCGACGCGGCAAGCCGCGACTGGCGCGCAATTGAATTCGTCCGCATCGCTCGGTTCGGCGCGCGGCACCGCCGCGACGCTGTCGCAATCCGAACTCGATGCCTTGCGTGCGCGCCTTACCAAGCTGTGGAATCTGCAAGCCGGCACCGAGCGGCCGGAGGAACTGATCGTCGATATCCGGATTCGCCTGACCCCGGAAAAGCGATTGGCCGCTCCGCCCGAGATCGTTTCGCGCGGCACCTCGCCGCGCTATCAGGCCGCCGCCGATGCCGCGCTTCGCGCCGTTCTTCAGGCGCAGCCCTTCGATATGCTGCAGCCTGCGACCTACGAGCAGTGGAAGGACATGATTGTGACCTTCGACCCGCGCCAGATGTTTCGCGGTTCGACATGATGCCGATATGTCCGCCGATTGTTGAAGCCGATTGCTAAAAACGTTCGTGCCCAATTCGATTTTGTTTTTCGCAGTGAGCCCCCGATGTCCGTGACGTCCCGCCGTCTTCCCCTGCTGCCGCTGACCCGCCGTGACGCCCTCATCGGCGGCGCCGGGACAGCCGCGAGCCTCCTCGTGCCGCGTGGGGCTCTGGCGCAAACCCGGCTGCAAGTGACCGAAGGCAATGTCGCGCCGCTGGTGATCGCTATACCGAATTTCGTCGCCGGCACGCCGGCGGACGCCGAGGTCGGCGTCAATGTCTCGCAGGTCATCACCAGCAACCTCAAGCGCAGCGGATTGTTTGCGCCGATCGATCCGGCGGCCTTCATCGAGAAGGTCAGCAACATCGACACCGCGCCGCAGTTCGCCAACTGGCGCACCATCAACGCGCAGGCGCTGGTAACCGGCCGCATGACACGTCAGGGCGACGGCCGGCTGAAGGCCGAATTCCGTCTGTGGGACGTGCCTGCCGGCCAGCAGCTCACCGGCCAGCAATATTTCACCTCGCCGGAATACTGGCGGCGCATCGCCCACATCATCTCGGATCAGATTTACGAACGCCTCACCGGCGAGAAGGGCTATTTCGACAGCCGCGTGGTGTTCGTCGACGAGAGCGGCTCGAAGGAACGCCGCGTCAAGCGGCTCGCGATCATGGATCAGGACGGCGCCAACGTGCGCTACCTCACGCGCGGCGCCGACCTCGTGCTGACGCCGCGCTTCTCGCCGACCACTCAGGAAATCACCTACATGGAATTCGGCCAGGGCGATCCCCGGGTCTATCTGTTCAACGTCGAGACCGGCCAGCGCGAGATCGTCGGCAACTTCCCCGGCATGTCGTTTGCGCCGCGATTTTCACCCGACGGCCAGCGCGTCATCATGAGCCTGCAGCAGGGCGGCAATTCGAACCTGTTCGTGATGGACCTGCGCTCGAAGTCGGCGACACGCCTCACCGACACCCCGGCGATCGATACGTCGCCGTCCTATTCGCCTGACGGCTCGAAGATCTGCTTCGAGTCCGATCGCGGCGGACGCCCGCAGGTTTACGTGATGCCGGCCACGGGTGGCGCGGCCCAGCGTATCTCGTTCGGCGAAGGCAGCTATTCGACGCCAGTCTGGTCGCCGCGCGGCGACTACATCGCTTTCACCAAGCAGGGTGGCGGACAATTCGCCATCGGCATCATGAAGCCGGACGGATCGGGCGAGCGGGTTCTCACTTCAGGCTTCCATAACGAAGGCCCGACCTTTGCGCCGAACGGTCGCGTGCTGATGTTCTTCCGCGATCCGCCCGGCAATACAGGGCCGTCGCTGTTCACCGTCGATATTTCCGGCCGCAACGAGCAGCGCGTTCCAACGCCGGGCTTTGCATCGGATCCCGCCTGGTCGCCGCTGCTCTCGTAGGCGTTTTGCTATCGTAAACGTCTGGTTGACGACGCAGCCTGGCGGTCGCGTTCGCCGGTGCGGCAAACTTTGCCTAGGATGCTGAAATCATGGGCAATTCGGCGTTTCGCAAGTCTGCAAAAACGATTTGCTAACGATGTTCCCTCAGAAAGATTTCATGACCCGCATGTAAACGTTCGCGCTTGAACGTCCAAAAGCACGAGCAACGATGCAACTGGTTGATCTCGATAAGGGCCGCCGGGACGAGTCTGCGCTGACACCTTCGATTTACGCGGCGCTGGTCGATTCGCTGTTTCAGAATTTCACCGCAATGTTCGCGGGCGCCGTTTGCGCCGCGGTTGCGACGGTTCTGACGGCCGTTAAAACCGGCAATCTCTGGCTGTGGCCTTGCGCGCTGATCATCATCGTGATCGGCACGGTACGCGCGTTCCATATGCGCGAGTACGAGAAGCAGCCGAAGCCGCTATCTGCCGAAGCCGCCGCCGAGTGGGAGATGCGCTACAAGATCGGCGCGGTCGCCTATGCCAGCGGGCTGGGCGTCTGGTGTCTTCTGGTGCTGCTCGGCAGCGACGATCCGGTCGCGCATATGCTGTGCACCTCGGTCACGGTCGCCTACACGGCGGCCGGCTCCGGCCGCAACTACGGCCGGCCCTGGATCGCGCAGCTTCAGATCATCTTCGCCTGCGGACCGATGTCGCTCGCGCTGGCGCTGCATGCCGACCCCTATTACATCGGCTTCGCGCTTCTCAACGTGCTGTTCTTCGTCGGCCTGAAACGCATCACCTTCAGCCTGCAGCATATCTATGTGAAGGCTCTGGTCGCGAGCGAGCGCGTCGCCTCTATCGCGGGCCAGTTCGACACTGCGCTTAACAACATGCCGCACGGCCTTTGCATGTTCCGCGCCGATCGCCGGCTGGCGGTGATGAACTACCGTTTCGGCAGCATGATGCGGCTGAGCACCGACCTTGTGAATCGGGGCGCCGATATCGGCGGCGTGATCGCCGCCTGCCTCGATTCCAAAACGGTCACGCCAGCCAGCGCCACGGCGATCGTCCAGGCGATCGACAGCGCACGCGCCACCGAAATCACCACTATCGAACAGGCCGGGAACAGCGAGCGGGCGCTGCTGTGGACGTTCCAGCCGATGGCGGCCGGCGGCGTCGTGCTTTTGGTCGAAGACATCACCGAACGGCGCAGCTCCGAGGCGCGCATCCGTTACATGGCGCGTTACGATGAACTCACGGGGCTGCCGAACCGCGTCAACTTCCGCAACGAGATCGAGCAGATTCTCGCGACCATGCCCGATATTGCAGCGACATCGGCGCTGCTGTTCATCGATCTCGACCAGTTCAAGCAGGTCAATGACACGCTGGGCCATCCCTGCGGCGATCAACTGCTGTGCACCGTGGCCGACCGGTTGCGCGAGATGCTGCGCCCGGAGGATCTGATCGCGCGTTTCGGCGGCGACGAGTTCGTGGTGTTCCAGCAGCGCGTCAAGTCCGATCAGGACGCCGCGAATCTCGCCCTGCGCATCGTCGAGCGGCTGAGCGAGCGGTACGAGATCGATCGTCACCAGGTCGAGATCGGCGCCAGCGTCGGCATCGCGATGACCTCGCCCGGCATCAGCGCTGACAATCTGCTGAAGAACGCCGACATGGCGCTCTACCGCGCCAAGTCCGACGGCCGCGGCACCTACTGCTTCTTCCGCCCCGAAATGGCGAAGATGGTGGAGGCGCGCCGCGTCCTCGAACTCGATCTGCGGCAAGCGCTCGCCAACGAGGAATTCGAGCTCTACTTCCAGCCGCTGGTGAACCTGAAGAGCGGCCGTATTTCGACTTGCGAGGCGTTGCTGCGCTGGAATCATCCCGAGCGCGGTATGGTTTCGCCGGCCGATATCATTCCGGTGGTCGAGGACATGGGCCTGATCGTCGATCTCGGGCGCTGGATTCTGCGCAAGGCGTGCATGGAATGCATGACGTGGCCCGAGCAGGTCAGCGTCGCTGTCAATTTTTCGACTCAGCAATTCCATCAGCGCGACGTGCTGAGCGAGGTTCGCTATGCGCTCGAGGTGTCGGGACTGTCTGCGCGCCGCCTCGAAATCGAGATCACCGAGTCGTCGTTGCTGCGAAACACGCAGCTCACTCACGAGATTCTGACCAAGCTCAGCGCCGCCGGTATCCGGATCGCGCTCGACGATTTCGGCACCGGCTATTCCAGCCTGAGCTACTTGCACAATTTTCCGCTGCAGAAGGTCAAGATCGACCGTTCCTTCCTTGAAGGCATCGGTACCGAGCGGCCGCTGACGCTGTTGCGCGGCGTTGCGCGGCTGAGCGCGGACCTTGGCATGTCGGTGGTGGTCGAAGGCATCGAAACCAACGAACAACTCGAACTCATCAGCGCCGAAGGCACAGTGACGGAAGCGCAGGGCTATCTGTTCAGCAAGCCAGTACCGGCATCACAGATTCGCAAACTTCTTGCGGCCTCGCATGGGCGTACCGCGGTGGACGAGAGTGCGCCCAGGGAAAAGACACGAACGATGGCGTAAACGCCTTTTCGCGAAAACGTCGTGGTGGCGTGCATGATTCAGCGCCGCTCGCGCAAAAAATTCGGGCAACACGACCGCACGAACATACCGACGACGAAGGTTAAACGTCACCGCCAACAATTAACCCTAATACAGTGATCTCTTTGCGGTTCGTTTAAGAAAAAGTTAACCTGTCTTCGTCGGCTGAACGTTGCGTATGGCCAGTTCTGGGGGTTGCCAATGAGCTCCGGTCAAGAACCAATAACAATAAAGACCTCAACAGAGCGTGGCATGGAACTTCTCGATCGTGTTGACTACAGATTGGTTGAAACGTCTGCCGAGAAGGAAGACATCTGCAGGCTGAGATATCGCGCATACACCCACGAGGGCGCGATTCTTCCCAATGCATCGCGCATGCTGACTGATCGTTTCGACGATCTGCCGAACTCCTGGATTTTCGGTGTCTATCTTGAAGGCAATCTTGCCAGTTCCATCCGCATCACTGTCGCGACGGCGGATCAGCCGATGTCTCCCGCGGTGGATGCATTCAGCGATCTGCTTGAACCGGAACTTGCCAGGGGCAAGGTGATCGTCGATCCGAACCGCTTCGTTGCCGATCCGAATCCGGTCAAGCGCATTCCGGAGTTGCCTTATCTGACCGTGCGGCTGGGCTATGTCGCCTGCGCCCATTTCAATGCCGATATCGGCACGGCGACGGTGCGCAAGGAACATCAGGCGTTCTACCGCCGCGTCTTTCTGCAGCGGCCGTTGTGCGAGCCGCGTCCCTATCCGACGCTGACCAAGCCGCTTTGCCTGATGGCTGCGGACTATCCCGAAGTGCGCGACCGCATCTTCCAGCGCTATCCTTACTTCCGCTCCAGCCAGTTCGAGCGTCGAATGCTGTTCGAGCGCCGCAGCGAGTCGCTCGCGCCGCTGAGTCTGCCTCCCTTTCCCTTTCGCAAGCTAGCCGTCGGCTGACGGCGCGGCTGGCGACCAGGACACCGCGGACTGCCGCCGGTGATGACGCCGTCATGATGGCGTAATGGCATACCGTTTGCTCCGTGAGGCGTGATCCGGCCACGCCGATGTCGACCACAGCGATCGCCGCCCCGCCAGCCACCGTCGTGATCGCTGCTTGGGAGAGGACCTCGACCTCGAACCTTGACCGGGCTCACCGGGTGCTGGCCGGGCTCGCCGGGTGCTGGATGGCAACGAAGTCGTGGATTTGACCGCTATTTGAGAGCCGGCAATTACCGTCATTCACAATGCGGTGGCGCTGCCTTCACCCTCGCGCCACATTTACACCCCATTAACTATCGCGGCGGCTTTCCGCGGTTTGGGGGCATTTGAGCGACCCGGGCAACACCGCATCAAGGTTGACGGAAGGTTCGCTTAACTAAAGAGCGGTAAACCGGACATGCGCGTATTCCGCAAAAGTGGATACCGGTTTTGCGACAGGAATACGCGCAAGAATATGGATGGCGAGCATTTTCTTGCGGCTAACCGGCGCCCACTTGGCCGGAAAATGCTCTGGTCCGATTTAGTCCGATCTAGTGAGCGTGGAGGCTCCGGAATGAACAGTTACGTGCGAACCCTCCAGGGATTGAAGCTGGCCGCTGTGCTGGCCGTTGCGCTGTCGATGGGCGCCTGCGCCAACAAGAACCCGCTGGGCGCCGACGGCGCTCTGGCGAGCGCGGCAACGCCGGGCAGCCAGCAGGATTTCGTGGTCAATGTCGGCGACCGCGTGTTCTTCGAAAGCGACCAGACCGAGCTGTCGCCGCAGGCGATCGCGACCCTCGACAAGCAGGCCCGGTGGCTGCAGCAGTACAACCGCTACGCCTTCACCATCGAAGGTCATGCGGACGAACGCGGCACCCGCGAGTATAATATCGCGCTCGGCGCCCGCCGCGCCCAGTCGGTGCGCAGCTATCTTTCGTCTCGCGGCATCGACCCGTCGCGGATGCGCACCATCTCCTACGGCAAGGAGCGCCCGGTCGCGGTATGTAACGACATCTCCTGCTGGTCGCAGAACCGCCGCGCGGTCACGGTGCTGAACGCCAGTTCCTAAAGCTGGTTGCGGCCAAGCGAACAATCAGCCGGCGCCCCCAAAGGCGCCGGTTTTATTTTAACCGCAGCGATTTTGCGTTTTGTCAAAGTCACATTTTCGGCGTACTGACGCGCACATTGGAAACGAGTGCTGACGAGGCCCCGGCGCGCCGGTACGGGATGCGGAAAACGCCACCGTAACGTCAACGCGATCAGGTCGCCAACACCATCAGGTCGCCAACAATCAGGTCACCATGAGCTTCAAACCGAATGCTTTCGCCTTGCCGCTAATGATCGTAGCAGCTGTTCTTGCCGCGCCAGCGCCGTCGGAGGCGCAACTTTTCCCTGATCTGTTTTCCCGCGACAATCAGCGCGCCAATCCGCCCGTGCGCGACTCTCGCGACAGCGACGAAGACCCGCAGCGCGTCGAGCGGCTGGAGAATATGGTGCGCCAGCTCACCGGCCAGAACGAGCAGCTTCAATTCCGTGTCCGGCAGTTGGAGGAGCAGTTGCGTGCGCAGGGCGGTGCTCCGTCCACGTCTCCGCAGCCGCCCGTCGCGCAACTTCCTCCGCCCGTGCAACAGCCGGTCCAGCAGCAACCACCCGCGCCGCCCCTTCGCCAGCAGCAGGCGATCAATCAGCCGCCGCAGGTTTCGCAGGGCCAGCCGACGCCGATTCAACAGCCGCAGGGGCAACCGTCCGTCCGCCGCGGCGATGCGTTCGATCCATCGGCCAATCCGAATGCACCGGGCGCGCCGCGTGCGCTCGGCGGCGGGCAGTTGCCGATCCCGGCAGCGCCGGACAATCAGCGCGTCGGTGCACCGGGCGGCCGCGATCCGGGAGAGCCGCTCGATCTTGCCACCACCAGTCCGCGCGATCCGAACCTTACGCAGCAAAGCACCCCGCCGCAGCGTGCGCCCGGCGTACAGGCAGGCCTCACGACGCTGCCGCCGGGCCAGACGCCGCGCGACGAGTTTGACCTCGGCATCGGTTACATGCAGCGCAAGGACTATGCGCTCGCCGAAGAAACCATGCGCAACTTCGTGCAAAAATATCCGGGCGACCGCCTGACGGCGGATGCGCAATACTGGCTCGGCGAAAGCCAGTTTCAGCGGCAGCAATACAACGACGCGGCCGAGTCGTTTCTGAACGTGACCAGCAAGCATGGGACATCGGCCAAGGCGCCGGATTCGCTGCTGCGCCTCGGCCAGTCGCTCGCTGCGCTGAAGCAGAAGGATGCCGCCTGTGCCGCGTTCGGCGAGGTCGGACGCAAGTATCCCAAGGCCTCCGGCGGCGTGAAGCAGGGCGTCGAGCGCGAACAGAAGCGCGCCGGCTGCTGATTTTTTGTCATGCCTGGCTTTATGCCGGGCATCCACGTCCTTACGGTGGATCTGCAAAATCAAGACGTGGATGGCCGGGGCATAGGCGAGCGAAGCGACGCCGTTCTTCAAACGGCTATGCCCGGCCATGACGGTGACCTTGCGAAGATTGCCGGATGGCGCTGAAGCAGAAACATCGACCCATCACAGCTGCGGAAGCGCAAACGCTCTTCGCCGACCTCGCCGCCGTGCCCGCGCTCGTGCTCGCTGTGTCCGGTGGCCCCGACTCGACTGCGCTGCTGTTGCTGGCCGCACGCTGGCGCGCGTCGCTGAAAAAAGGTCCGCGTCTGACCGCGGTGACGATCGATCACGGCTTGCGCAGCGAGAGCGCGCGGGAGGCACGCGACGTCAAGCGCCTCGCGTCGCAGCTCGATGTCACGCACCGGACGTTGCGCTGGCAAGGTCCAAAACCAAGGACCGGTTTGCCTGCGGCGGCGCGAGAGGCACGTTATGGGTTGCTGGCGCAAGCCGCGCGCTCTGCGGGTGCGGTGCATATCGTCACGGGCCATACCAGCGACGATCAGGCCGAAACGATTCTGATGCGGCTGGCCCGCGGCAGCGGTATCGCAGGTCTTGCGGCGATGGCGCAGCAGTCGCAACGCGACGGCCTCACCCTGTGCCGGCCGTTGCTCGGCGTGCCGAAGTTGCGGCTGGTCGCGACGCTGGACGCCGCCGGTATCCGCTTCGCCTCCGATCCCACCAATCACGACCCGGCTTTCCTGCGGCCGCGGTTGCGGGCGCTGATGCCGGCTCTGGCAGGCGAGGGTATCGACGGCCTCAATCTCGCGCGGCTGTCGGGCCGTCTGGCGCGCGCCAACGATGCACTCGATACCGTGGTGGATCATGCGTTGCGCGCTCTGGTCGCCGTCGAGCAGCAGCCTCCGCGCTGGACCATCGATGCGAGAGCCTTTGCTTCGCTGCCCGCCGAAATCCGCCTGCGGTTGCTCGTGCGGGCAATCAACGCGAACGGCCATGAGGGGCCGGCCGAACTCGGCAAGGCGGAGATCCTCGCGGATGCGTTCGACCGGGCATTGCTGGCCGGCGCGATGTCAGGATACCGCGGCGGATCGCGATTCAGGCGCAGTCTTGCCGGTGCCGTGGTGGCTCTGGAGCGGGGCTATCTCAGCATCTCGTCCGCTCCCCCCCGGCGGACGCCAGGGCGAGGCAAGCGACAAGGCGCTTAACCACCGTGAAAAAACCCTGATTCAAACCGATAATTTCAGCCTGAAGTCCGGCAATATGCGTTAAATAGTCCCAAGCGTTTCCCTTGGAACGGTCAGGGGTCGCACCTAGATTAACAACCGGACGGTCGCGGCGAAACCTCAAGACAGTTCAACCATCTATCGATTGAAGGGCCGCGAACCGCGACCGCTAGGGAAGTTCAATGAACTCGAATCTGCGAAATTTCGCCCTCTGGGTCATCATCATCCTGCTGGTTCTGGCGCTCTTCACGCTGTTCCAGAATCCGAATCAGCGGGCGTCCTCGCAGGACATCTCCTTCTCGCAGCTCTTGTCCGAGGTCGATCAGGGCAAGGTGCGTGACGTCGTCATTCAGGGGCCGGATATCCACGGCACCTTCACCAATGGTTCGAGCTTTGCGACCTACGCGCCGAACGATCCGACGCTGGTCAAGCGCCTCTATGACGGCAAGGTCTCGATCACGGCGAAGCCGCCCGGCGACAACGTGCCGTGGTTCGTCTCGCTGCTCGTCTCGTGGCTTCCATTCCTCGCGCTGATCGGCGTGTGGGTGTTCATGTCGCGCCAGATGCAGGGCGGCGCGGGCAAGGCGATGGGTTTTGGCAAGTCGCGCGCCAAGATGCTGACCGAGGCGCACGGCCGCGTCACCTTCGAGGACGTCGCCGGTGTCGACGAAGCCAAGCAGGACCTCGCGGAAATCGTCGAATTCCTGCGCGACCCCGGCAAGTATCAGCGTCTCGGCGGACGGATTCCGCGCGGCGTGCTGCTGGTCGGCCCTCCGGGCACCGGCAAGACCCTGATCGCGCGTGCGGTCGCGGGCGAAGCCAACGTTCCGTTTTTCACGATTTCCGGTTCTGACTTCGTCGAAATGTTCGTCGGCGTCGGCGCGAGCCGCGTGCGCGACATGTTCGAGCAGGCGAAGAAGAACGCGCCCTGCATCATCTTCATCGACGAAATCGACGCGGTCGGCCGCCATCGCGGTGCTGGATTGGGCGGCGGTAACGACGAGCGCGAGCAGACGCTGAACCAGTTGCTGGTCGAGATGGACGGATTCGAGGCCAATGAGGGCGTGATCCTGATCGCCGCGACCAACCGTCCCGACGTGCTCGATCCCGCGCTGCTGCGTCCGGGCCGCTTCGACCGTCAGGTCGTGGTGCCGAATCCGGACGTTGTCGGCCGCGAGCAGATCCTCAAGGTCCACGTCCGCAAGGTGCCGCTGGCGCCGGATATCAACCTCAAGACCATCGCGCGCGGTACGCCGGGCTTCTCCGGCGCCGACCTGATGAACCTTGTCAACGAAGCCGCCCTGACCGCCGCCCGCCGCAACAAGCGGATGGTGACGCAGGCCGAATTCGAAGAGGCCAAGGACAAGGTGATGATGGGCGCCGAGCGCAAGTCGCTCGTCATGACCGAGGAAGAAAAGATGCTGACGGCCTATCACGAGGGCGGTCACGCCATCGTCGGCCTCAACGTCATTGCGACCGATCCGATCCACAAGGCGACGATCATTCCGCGCGGCCGTGCGCTCGGCATGGTGATGCAGTTGCCCGAGCGGGACAAGCTGTCGATGTCGCTCGAGCAGATGACCTCGCGTCTCGCCATCATGATGGGCGGCCGCGTCGCCGAAGAGCTGATCTTCGGCAAGGAAAAGGTCACCTCGGGTGCGTCGTCCGACATCGAGCAGGCGACACGCCTTGCCCGCATGATGGTGACGCGCTGGGGTCTGTCGGAAGAGCTCGGCACCGTGTCCTACGGCGAAAACCAGGACGAGGTGTTCCTCGGCATGTCGGTGTCGCGCACCCAGAATGCGTCCGAAGCCACAGTGCAGAAGATCGATTCCGAAATCCGCCGCTTCGTCGAGAACGGCTACAAGGAAGCGACCAAAATTCTCACCGAGAAGCGTGCCGATCTCGAGACCCTCGCCAAAGGCCTGCTCGAATTCGAGACGCTCTCCGGCGACGAGATCATCGATCTGCTCAACGGCAAGAAGCCGAACCGCGAGTCTGTGCTCGAGCCGACCGGACCGCGCACCTCCGCGGTGCCGCCGGCTGGCAAGCCGCGCCCGCGTCCCGATGCGGGCCTGGAGCCGCAACCGCAGGCGTGATGCTGACGTTTGTTGGTACGGGTCGATGAAACAAAATGGGCGCCTTCGGGCGCCCGTTTTTGTTTACAGGCCGTCATCCCCGCGCTTGTCGCGGGCATCCACGTCTTGGCTACGAAACAAGACGTGGATGGCCGGGACGAGCCCGGCCATGACAGCATAAAGTGTCGCCATGCCGCTGCAGAACCGCGTCGATCCCTTCGGTGAATTGCTGGCCGTGCCGGCGCGCGGGCTGCTGTTCGGCAATCGCGGCGGCAAGTTTCATCGCGATGACCGGACGCTCGGCCGCCGCCGTCATGCCTCGCGGCAATGGATTTGCTGTGTGCTGTCGTTCAAGAACCGCCAGCGCGATGTCTGGGGCCGCACCTACACCGAGCTGTTTTTTCTCGATGAGGTGACCGCGCTCGCCGCCGGTCACCGGCCGTGCTTCGAATGCCGCCGGGCGGATGCGGTAGCCTTCGCCGAGCGCTTTCATGACAAAGGTGCGCGTCCCAGCGCGCCGCAGATGGATGACGTTCTGCACGCGCAGCGCATTCATCCGGCCGGCAACACGAAGCGCATCCATCACATGAAGCTCGATGGTCTACCGGACGGCGCGGTCGTCACGTTGTCGGGACAGGATGCATTTGCTGTGAAGGGCGATGCGCTGCTGCCGTGGTCGCCGTCCGGATATGGCGCAGCGCGCAAGCGGCCGCGGGCCGCTCATGCCGGCGTGCTGACGCCGCCGGCGATCGTCAATGTGCTTCGGCGCGGATTCGCGCCGCTGTGGCATCCGAGTTCGGAGTGATGAGTGCGGTGGTCTCCCTCCTCCTTGTGGGGAGGGTGGCGAGCGAACGCGAGCTGGGTGGGGGGAGCTCGCAAAGAGCCCCCACCCGGTGCTTCATTCGCTACGCTCACTCGCGCCACCCTCCCCACGCTTCGCGGGGGAGGGAGAACAGCTTCGCGCATAGTCGTTATGCGCGCACCCTTCGCCGATTGACCTCGGCGGCTATTGACCGCAATCCATGCGCTCATCTTGCCCGCATACACATGTCCGATATCGCCTCTCCCAAGTCATCATCCGCGCACTGGACCCGCGAGGGGCTGATCCAGGGTGCGCGCGCGGTGTTTCCGGTGCTGCCGGGAACGCTGGCCTTCGGCATGGCGTTCGGTGCGCTCTGCGCGCAGAAGAAATTCACGCTGCTGGAAGTGCAGGGCTTCATGGGCATCGTCTATGGCGGCATGTCGCAATTCGTCGCCGTGCAGTCGTGGCCCGAAGTGTTGACCGCCCCGTCGATCGCGACGCTGGCGCTTTTGACCCTGACGGTGAACATCCGTTTCTTCCTGATGAGCGCGACGTTCCGCTCGTGGTTCGGCACGCTGCCGGCCTGGCAGGCCTATCCGCCGCTGCTGCTGATCACCGATGCGGGCTGGCTGCTCTCGCTGCGATATCGCGAGCGCGGCGGCTCCGATGCGTCGTATTTCCTCGGCGGCGGGCTGATGCTCTATGCGGTGTGGTTCGTCGCGGCGCTGCCGGGATATTTTCTCGCCGAGCAACTGGCCAATCCGAAGACGTACGGGCTCGATCTGGTTTTTCCGGCGTTCTTCGCGGCGTTGCTGGTGCCGGCGTGGCGCGGACGAAGCTCGGCCTTGCCGTGGATCGTGGCCGGTGTCGTTGCGCTCGTCGTGCAGCGCGTGCTGCCCGGCTGGTGGTTCATTATCGCGGGCTCGCTGTCGGGCGCGATCAGCGCCGGTCTCATGAACGGCAACGACGATGCTTGAGCAGACGATAGCGCTTGGCCGCACCGACGTCTGGATCGCGATCGCTGTGATGGCCGTCGTCACTGTGGCGTCGCGCCTCGGCGGTTACTGGCTGATGGCCTATGTGCCGGTGACGCCCCGGGTGAGGCGCATGCTCGATGCGTTGCCGGGCTCGATCATCATTGCAGCCATCGCGCCGGTGGTGCTGAACGGGGGATCGGTCGTGATCATCGCGATCGCAGCTGCGATCGGCGTGACCATCATCAAACGCAACGATTTCATCGCGGTCACCACCGGGATGCTGGTCGCCGCGCTGGCGCGCGCGGTAGGCTTCAGCGGTTAACCAGTTTGCTGCACTGCGAATTTTCGTTGCCGCGAGCGATCTGTCTTGTCACCCGTCTGAATTCGTGTTCAGTTTTTGTGGGGAAACAAGAGCGCTCAATGGTTTATCGGCGGACCCATCAGGTGGTGCGGCGTCTTGCGGCACGCCGCAGCACCATTCTCACCGCGGCACGCGATGCGGCTGCTGAAGGCGGAATGGCCGCGGTTCAGATCGCGCCGGTCGCCAATCGGGCCAATGTCGCCGCCGGCACGGTCTATCGTTATTTTCCCTCCAAGGCCGATCTGATTTCCGAGCTGATCGCGGATGTGTCGCGCGATGAACTGGCCTCGATCCGCCGCGCCGCCGATGCCGCGCCGGGGCCGATGTCGGCGCTGGCTGCCGCCATCACCACGGTCGCAGTTCATGTGCTCATGCATCGCAAGCTGTCATGGGGCATTCTGGCCGAGCCGGTCGACGTGGATGTGTCACAGCAGCGGATTGCCAGCCGCCGCGAGATCGCCGCTGAAGTCGAACAGCGGATCGAGGCGGCGATGCGCGCCAATCATCTTCCCGCACAGGATACTGCGCTTGCCGCAACCGCCGTGATCGGCGCATTGCACGAGGCGCTGGTCGGTCCGCTCGCGCCGCAGGGTCTCGACGATCCGATCAAGATGCGTGACGCCGTCCAGACGGTGTCGCTGCTGGCATTGCGGGCGGTCGGCGTGATGGATGCCCGCGCCCGCGGCCTCGTGGTGCAGGCGAGCCTCTTGCCCGTCAAAGCCGCGGCGATGAGCGGCTGATATTGACCTTCCGCGACAGCGGCAGGGCCGCCGATCGGACCTCGGATCACTGCCGGTTCATATCGTTGCATTGCGCCTACACAAACGGCGCTCGGCATGCTTGAACGATGATGCAGCCGCGCACGTCGCAGTGGTTCGCAGGAGTGCGCTCGATGTCCATCATGATGCCGGTTCCCGATCAGGCGATTCTCGATCGCCGTTCGTCGATCGTGGCGGCCCTGCGCGCAATCGTGCCGGGCGAGGGCGTGATCGACAGCGCCGCCGAGATGCAGCCTTACGAGTCGGATGGCCTCACGGCGTATCGCCAGCCGCCGATGGTGGTGGTGTTGCCGGATACCACCGAACAAGTCAGCCGGGTGCTGCGCTATTGCCACGACAACGGCATCAAGGTGGTGCCGCGCGGCGCGGGGACCTCGCTGTCCGGTGGCGCGCTGCCGCTGGCCGACGGCGTCTTGCTCGGCATGGGCAAGTTCAAGCGCATCCGCGATATCGATTACGAAAACCGCACCGTGGTCACCGAGCCCGGCGTCACCAACCTCGCCATCAGCCAGGCGGTGGCGCACGAGGGCTTCTACTATGCGCCCGATCCGTCGTCGCAGATCGCCTGCACCATCGGCGGCAACATCGGCGAGAACTCCGGCGGCGTGCATTGCCTGAAATACGGCATGACCACCAACAACGTGCTCGGCTGCGAGATCGTTCTCATCAGCGGCGAAATCCTGCGCGTCGGCAGCAAGGCGCCGGAGCAGGCCGGCTACGATCTGATGGGCATCATCACCGGATCCGAAGGTCTGCTCGGCGTGGTCACCGAAGTGACGGTGCGGATTCTGAAGAAGCCCGAGACCGCCCGCGCGCTGATGATCGGATTTCCGCAGGTGGAAGCCTCGGGCGAGTGCGTGGCGCGCGTGATTGGCGCCGGCATCATTCCCGGCGGCATGGAGATCATGGACAAGCCGGCGATCCACGCTGCGGAGGCGTTCGTTCACGCCGGTTATCCGCTCGATGTCGAGGCGCTGCTGATCGTCGAACTGGACGGTCCGGCTGTCGAGGTCGATGAGTTGATTTTGCGTGTCGAGAAGATCGCCAGGGACTGCGGCGCGACCACGCTGCAAATCTCGAATTCCGAACAGGAGCGGCTCTTGTTCTGGGCCGGACGCAAGGCGGCGTTTCCCGCGGTGGGGCGCATCTCGCCGGATTATCTCTGCATGGACGGAACCATTCCGCGCGGAAAGCTGCCGCAGGCTTTGGCGCGGATTCGCGAACTGTCGGAGAAGTACGGCCTCGGCGTGGCCAACGTGTTCCATGCCGGCGACGGCAACCTGCATCCGCTGATCCTGTACGATGCCAACAAGCCGGGCGAGATGGACAAGGCGGAAGCCTTCGGCGCGGACATCCTGCGCGCTTGCGTCGAGTTCGGCGGCGTACTCACCGGCGAGCACGGCGTCGGCGTCGAGAAGCGCGACCTGATGCCCGAGATGTTCAGCGATATCGATCTCGCCCAGCAGATGCGGCTGAAATGCGCGTTCGATCCGCAGGGCCTGCTCAATCCGGGCAAGGTGTTTCCCACCCTGCATCGCTGCGCCGAACTCGGCCGCGTGCATGTCCACGGCGGCAAGCTCGCTTTCCCCGATCTGCCGCGGTTCTGATCGAGGCGTTTGACGTGGACATCCTGAAAATCCGTGACGCAAAGGACGTCGAGCAGGCGGTGCAGGCCGCGATCGCGGCCGAGCAGCCGCTCGAGATCGTCGGCCACGGCACCAAGCGCGCCGTCGGCCAGCCGACAGCGACCAATGCGGTGCTCGATCTGTCCGCGCTGAACGGCGTCACGTCCTACGAGCCGAACGAGCTGATCCTGACGGTCGAGGCTGGCGCACCGATGGCGGATATCAAGTCGCTGATCGATTCCAAAAATCAGGAATTCGACTTTGAGCCGATGGATACGTCAGCTCTGCTCGGCACGGCCTCGCTATCAGGAACGATCGGCGGAACCATTGCCGCGGGTCTGGCCGGTCCGCGCCGGATCAAGTCCGGGGGCGCGCGCGACCATCTGCTCGGCGTTGCCGCGGTTTCGGGCTTCGGCGAGAGCTTCAAGGCCGGCGGCCGGGTGGTGAAGAACGTCACCGGCTACGATCTCTGCAAGCTGATCGCGGGCTCGTGGGGTACCCTCGCGGTGATGACCGAAGTGACGCTGAAGGTGATGCCCAAGGCCGAGCATGAGGTCACGCTGGTGCTGCACGGTCTCGACGATGTGGCGGCGAACCGCGCCATGAGTGCGGCGCTGGGATCGTCGTTCGACGTCTCGGGTGCGGCCCATCTGCCGCAATCGGCGTTTCGCGGTGCGATTGGCGCTCTCGCCAGTCTCGGATCGCAGGGGTCAGTGACATTGCTGCGGCTCGAGGGCATCGGTGCGTCGGTGACGCATCGCGCCAATTCGCTGACCGCGGCCCTGGCATCGTTCGGCAAGGCGGACCGGTGCGAGGATACGGCGTCGCAAGCGGTGTGGGTCGCGATCCGCGATGTCACGCCGTTCGCGGCGTCGGGCCCGCTCGGCGCGTGGCCGGTCTGGCGCATTGTCTGTCCGCCCGCCTCAGGCGGCGCGTTCGGCCGCGAACTTGCACGCGAGACAGGCGGGGATGTGATCTACGATTGGGGCGGCGGCCTGATCTGGGCCGCGTTGCCGCCGTCGGCCGATGCGCATGCCGGTCATCTGCGCGCAAAACTTGCCGCCATTGAGGGCCACGCCACGCTGATCCGCGGTTCCGATCCGCTACGCCGCGCGATCGATGTGTTCCATCCGCACAGTGACGGCGTTGCCGCCTTGAACCGCCGGGTGAAGTCGAGCTTCGATCCCCGCGATATCTTGAACCGCGGCCGGATGACGCTGGTACCGCCGATCTGAAGTTCCTGCACCGTTGCTGCTCGTTCACTATCAGGAACTTCAGATCGAAAGCGGTACTGGAATTATGGATTGTTGACACCCTTTCGGTTCCGAAGTTCGTCGGAGGGGGTTGCTGCGAGGATTGACGAACTTCGGAAACTGGGTACTAGCGCAATGAAGACCGAGTTCACCCTCGCGCAACTGGCTGACCCCGATATCGCCGAGGCAGACAAGATTTTGCGCGCCTGCGTTCATTGCGGCTTCTGCACTGCGACATGCCCGACCTACGTCCTGCTCGGCGATGAACTCGATAGCCCGCGCGGCCGCATCTACCTGATCAAGGAGATGCTGGAGAAGGACGCGACGCCGACGGCGGATGTGGTCAAGCACATCGACCGTTGCCTTTCATGCCTGTCCTGCATGAGCACATGTCCATCCGGCGTTCACTACATGCACCTGATCGATCAGGGGCGGGCGAGGGTCGAGCAGCGTTATGCGCGGCCGCTCGCTGAGCGCGCGCTGCGCGGCATGCTGGGTTTCGTCCTGCCGCGCCCGGGACTGTTCCGGATCGGGATGGTGATGGCGCGCTTCGCGCGGCCGTTCGCAGCCTTGCTGCCATCGCCCGCGGTCTCGGCAGGGCCCAGTTTTCTCAGCCGGATCAAGGCGATGTTAGCGCTCGCCCCGGCGTCTTTGCCTCCGGCCGGACCAGCGAGCGGCACCACGTTTCCGGCGTCGGGAAACAAGCGCGGCCGCGTCGTGCTGCTGCAAGGCTGCGCCCAGAAAGTCCTGTCGCCCGGCATCAATCAGGCGGCCATCCGCTTGCTCAATCGCCACGGTATCGAGGTGACGCTCGCGGCGGGTGAGGAATGCTGCGGCTCGCTGACGCATCACATGGGCCGGGAGCACGATGCGTTGCGCCGTGCGCGCGCGATCGTCGATGTATGGACGCGCGAGATCGAGCGTGCCGGTCTCGATGCGATCCTCGTCACCGCATCGGGGTGCGGAACGACGATCAAGGACTACGGCTACATGCTGCGTGAGGATAAAGCCTACGCGGCGAAGGCCGCGAAAGTCTCCGCGCTCGCAAAGGACATCACCGAATACGTCGACAGTATCGGGCTATCCTATCCCGAGAGCCGCAGCGATCTCGTCGTCGCGTATCACTCGTCGTGTTCGTTGCAGCACGGACAGAAAATCACGCAGCTTCCGAAAGAATTGCTTTCCAAGAGCGGTTTCGTGGTGAAAGATGTACCCGAGGGTCATTTGTGTTGCGGCTCGGCAGGAACCTACAACATCCTCCAGCCAGAGATTGCGAGGAGATTGCGCGACAGAAAGCTCGCCAATATCGCAACGGTGAAGCCGGATATGATCGCGGCCGGCAATATCGGATGCTTGGTGCAGATTGCTGGTGGAACGTCAGTCCCGGTGGTGCACACCATCGAGTTGCTCGACTGGGCGACAGGCGGACCCCGACCCGTATCGAATCTCGAGGCTTCGAATCTCTCACTATCGAACCTTCAGCGATCGAGCGAGGCGGTATCCAACCGGACATTGGATCAGGCGCAACGCGGAGCGAAATTCGCCGAAAGGGGTTTCACGCATCAGCGTGAATTCCCGACGGGACGGAAATTCGGGGCCGTCGTTTTGAGACAACGCGACACAACTCGATCTTGGGGCAAGTAGGAGGGTTACCACGATGGCGAAGAAATCGAAGAAGGCCAAAAAAGCGAAGAAGGCCAAAAAAATGATGGCCAAGAAGGCCGGCAAGAAGGCTTCGAAGAAATCTGCAAAGAAATCGTCGAAGAAAAAACCTGCCAAGAAAGCTGGAAAGAAAACCGCCAAGAAGGCGGCTCCGAAAAAAGCAGCTCCGAAAAAGAAAAAATCTGCGCCGAAGAAGAAAATGGCCGCCGCTCCGGCCGCCATGCCGGAGCCGAGTCCGGCGCCGAGCTGGTCTTCTCCAAGCCCGGCACCGGGCGGGTCCGGCGACGGTACCTGAACTCCGACATTGCTTATCGGGCATCGGTTATCGGCAAGGCCGCGGCTGTCATCGCCGCGGCTTTTTGCTGTCTTACGGGTTGCCGGCCTGCCAGGTGCCGATCGCGAATCGCCTGCTCGTTGTCTGCAGAAAAAGACGTTACCGCGCTCAAATATCTGCCAAATCATCCCTGCGATTTGCCGAATGTGGCAAAAGCTGTTGTCTGAATGACACACTCGGCAACAACATCGCGCGAAACACTCTGGAAAGGCCCCAAACGCCTAAAAAGTCGGCAATTGCATTTCCTTTTGGCTTCACGTCTCCCGTCATAAACCGCAGATTACGGCCACCAAACGGACTTTCTGGGGCTTTCGGTTTACGGATCCTTCGCGGCTTCAACAAATCGGACGTGCTCTTTCAACGGTGATTGGGGATCGTCATGAAGAAAATTCTTACTATTGCGGCCGTGCTGGCACTGGGCGTAGGGGCTGCGCAAGCTGCCGATCTCCGCAAGGTCTATACCAAGGCGCCACCGCCGCCGGTTGAAGTGTCACCTTGGGATTTCGCATTCGGCGCCGGTATCGCCAGCGACTACATCTTCCGCGGCATCACCCAGTCGGCTCACAAGCCCTCGGTGAACGCCTACTTCGAGCCGCGCTACAACATCAATCCAAACCTGCAGCTGTACGCCGGTCTTGGCGGCGCCAGCATCTCGTTCCCGAACCGCGCAGCTGCTGAAATCGACGTCTACGGCGGTATCCGCCCGACCTTCGGTCCGGTTGCATTCGACTTCGGTGTGTTCGGCTATCTGTATCCGGGTGGACAGTGCTTCCATGCGAACCCCGCATTCTGCGGCGGCTTCGTCGGCAACGGCGCGCTCCCGAACGGCAACTTCGCCAAGCGCGACTGGAGCTTCTTCGAAGGCTACGGCAAGGTTCTCTGGACTGTGAACGATTGGGTCGCAGTCGGCGCCAACGCCTACTATTCGCCGAACTTCCTGAACACCGGCGCGGACGGCACCTACGTTTCGGGTACCGCGAAGTTCACCGCACCCAGCACCTGGTTCGGCTCGACCGGCATTGGCGCTTACCTGTCGGGTGAGTATGGCCATCAGTTCTTCGGTACCTCGGATGCCTTCTACGGCAACCTGAACTACCGCGGCTACAACACCTGGAACGTCGGTCTGGGCTTCACCTACAAGGTGTTCACGCTCGATCTGCGCTACCACGACACCGACTACGGCAGGGGCAATTGCAACGCCTTCACCAGCGACCACACCACGTTCACCACCGGTGCGATCACTGCAATCAACCCGGCACCCGGACTTGCCTCGAACTGGTGTAGCTCCGCCTACGTCGCCAAGTTCTCGGCTGACCTGACGGCGCTGTCCAACCTGAAGTAAGTCACGATAAAGCGGGCCTTGCTCGCAAACAAAGAAGGGCGGCAGAGACATCTGCCGCCCTTTTGTTTTGTAGACTTTCTCCGTCCGTGCGATGGACGCGCCATGACGCAGAACGACCAATCAAAAGCTCCTTCATTCGATCGTCAGTCCTGGCGGGGCCTCGCGGTGCTGGGAGTTCTGGCCGGCCTCGGCTCGGCCCTCGCGATCGGCGCGATGGAATGGCTGTCGGTGATGGCTGACTATCCTTTGGCGGTCATTCCGTTTGCGACCTCGATCGTCCTTGTCATCGGGCTTCCTGATGCAGCACCTTCGCAGCCGCGCGCCTTGATCGGCGGACATCTGGTGTCGACGCTTGCGGGCATTCTGGTTGTCAAGATCGCGGGGCCAGGCGCCTTTGCGGCTGCGATCGCGGTCGGGCTTGCGGTTTTCGCCATGGTCATGACCGATACGATGCACCCACCAGCGGGCATCAATCCGTTGCTGGTGGTGCTGAACGGCCTGTCATGGCCGTTCCTGATCGCACCGGTGGCGGCGGGAGCGGTGTTGCTCGCAGCGTTTGCCCTGATCTGGCACCGGCTGTCAGGCCGTAGCGACTGGCCGTCGCGATGGTGGTAGCGCCCGGCTTCGCTGCGCGAAGGCCTACGCCGTCGAATTCTCGTCCTGCAACGTGAAGCCTTCGGCCGCCGGGGCGAGCGCAACCTTGCGATTGTGAAAGGCTCCGAGCGTGCTGCGATGCCCGATCGAAACCACGGTCGTTGCGGGCAGTCTGTCGGCGATCAGGCGATAGATGTTGGCCTCGGCCGGCTCGTCGAGCGATGCGGTGGCCTCGTCGAGGAACAGGAATTGCGGCTTGTGCAGCAATGCTCGCACAAGACCGAGCCGTTGCTGCTCGCCGAGCGACAATGTCCGGTTCCAATGGCCGCTTTCGCCCAGCATATCCGCGAGCCGCGGCAGGCCGACCGCTTTTATGGCCTCTCCGATCGCTTGATCCGGAAATTCGCCGGTCTTCGCCGGATAGGCGATGGCGTCGCGGAGCGAACCAACCGGAAAGTAAGGCCGCTGCGGCAGCATCATCATGCTGGCGTCGGCAGGGATCGAGATCTTGCCACTGCCGAATGGCCAGATGCCGGCAATGGCGCGGAACAGTGTTGATTTGCCCGACCCCGACGGTCCGGTCATCAGGACGCGCTCACCCGGCTTGATTGAGAAACGGTCGGCGCTGACGAGCGCGCGGCCGCCCGGCAGCGTGACGCGCAGATCATCGACGTCCACCGATGCACCGCGCGGCGCGACCTCGATCCTGTCGGCGCTCGCCCCGAGCGCCTCGGCGGATTCGAGGCCCTTCTCGAAGCCGTCGAGACGGTTGATGACCGCCTGCCATTCGGCAAGCTGGCGATAGTAGCTGACGAAATAGGACAGCGCGCTCTGCACGCTGCCGAAAGCGGACGCGGTCTGCATCATGCCGCCGAGCTGGACCTTGTTGGCGAAATAGGCCGGTGCGATCAGCACGTAGGGTACGATGACGCTTGCCTGCGAATAGCTGGCGGTAAATGCCGTGACCTTCTTGGTGCGGCTCATCAACTGGAGCCAGTTCTCGACCACCGCGCCGAAGCGGACCAGCAGGCGCTGGCGTTCGGCGGCGTCGCCGCCGAGCAGCGCAATCTGTTCGGAATTCTCGCGCACGCGGACAAGATTGAAGCGGAAGTCGGCTTCGAACTGCTGCTGACGGAAATCGATGCCGACGAGCCGCCAGCCGATGGTGTGGGTCAGCCAGGTACCGATGATGGCGTAGATCATCGCACCCCAGACCAGATAGCCGGGAATATTGTACTCGACGCCGCCGATGGTCAGCGGCGAGGACGCAGACAGCCCCCACAGGATCGCGACGAACGATCCGAGCGTCACCACCGAGCTGAGCAGGCCGATGCTGAGATTGAGCGTGCGGTCCACGAACAGCTTGACGTCTTCCGTCATGCGCTGATCCGGATTATCCGCTGCGTCGCCCTGCAACTGCATGCGATAATGATTTGAATTGTGCAGCCAGCCGCCGAGATACTTCTCGG
The DNA here is from genome assembly GCA_021732215.1 of Hyphomicrobiales bacterium. Taxonomy (GTDB): domain Bacteria; phylum Pseudomonadota; class Alphaproteobacteria; order Rhizobiales; family Xanthobacteraceae; genus SG-bin9. The sequence continues at coordinate 45,727 of JAKFVL010000008.1, read as the reverse complement.
TCAACCACTTGCGCCAGCGAATCTGCAGCCATTGGTTGAGGTAGAGCTGATAAACCGCGATGAAGATATAGATCGCGACGATCACGCTGAAATAGGTGATCTCGGTGACGAAGGCGTCCCAGTTGCGCTCCTGAAGCGCATTGTAGAACCGGGCATTCCATTTGTTGAGCAGAACGCTGATCAGGACGCTGCCGAGTTCGATCGCGACCACGGCTGCGAGGAGCCCGCGTCCTGCCCATTTGTCTTCGGACCTGAAATAGGGCGCAGCGATCCGCCAGAGGGTCGTGATCTTGAAGCCGGTCGTGCTGGTCACAGGAAAGTCTCCATGGCGGGCGGGTCATCCCGGGACGTCGGCAAACGGGGGACGTTTGACGCAGGTCAGAACCCTTGAAGGTCAGAGCGATCGCAGGTGGGAGCTGCGCCGGAATAGATCATGCTCAAGCAAAAGGATACGCGCGGGTCTCGTTCAATGCCCAACTCGTTGAATGCTCAACTCATTCAATTTTCAAGGGGTTTCGATGCTCAAGGATGCTGCAAACGAAGCAAACGTCGGATGGGGGAGACTAGCATGGGGATTGTGGCGAGGGAGCGGGCGGCGACCTCGTTCGCGCGGAATTGACAGGACTTGAACGCCTCTAACGCCCGGAGCGGTCGCTTTTCCTCCGCCCTCGTCCTGGTCTAGAACGTCCGGAAACGGCGGCGGACGTTGAGGAGGCTTCGGGTGGTCAGGTTCAGTGTGGCGATGGGCATGATCGCGGCGCTCGTGCTCGCGCAGATATCTCCGGCGGCCGCGGACGATGGCTTTCCGTTCGGTGCGGAAATGACGCTCGATGCTCCGCCGATGCGGGGCTCGAAACGTATTCCCAACCTGGAGATCGGCGACAAGGGAGAAATCGTCCTCCAGCTCTGGTGCAAGTCCGGCAAGGCTCAATTCTCGGTCGCCGGTCCCTCGGTGATTTTCCTGCCGGCCGATTTGAGCGATAGCGGGTGCACGCCGGAGCGCGCGGAGGCCGACGATGCTTTAATGGCGGTCTTGCTCAATGTCAGCGAATGGAAACGCCGGGGAAGCCTCGTGTCATTCGCCGGCCCGCAGGGCAAGCCGCTGCGCTTTCGCATCAATACCAACTAGACGACCCGTCATTGCGAGCCGGGCCTCGCCTGCGGCGAGTCCGATGACGGGCTCCGCCAAGCAATCCAGCACCACAATCCGCAGCTCTGGATTGCTTCGTCGGCTTCGCCTCTCGCGATGACGCTCACTCGCTCAAAATGATGTCCGCGCATGCGCCGCCGGCCGCGATTGCGCCGGTGTATCCGCCGGTCCCGCCATAGTTCGAGGCAAGATAAAACCCGGGAATGCCGGTTCGCGGCGTCGGCGGCACGACGCCGGCTGACGGCGGCAGCGGCGCGTAGCCATAGACTGCGCCGTTCGGCGCATTGAGATACTGCCGCACAGAGAGCGCGGTATTGAACGACGATGCAACGATGGCGCCGGCGATACCGGGATAAATCTGGTCGAGATAGCGCACGATCGCATCCTGCCAGCGGCCGCGCTTGTCGCGATAGGTGTCCATGTCGTCGGCACTCCAGTTCGACAGCCGGTCTGGACCGATCACCGACAACACATGGGGCGGCGCCGGGACGGCGGAATCGATGGCGGCGTAATCCACGACGGACAACGGAGGCATGCGCTCGCCGGGTTCATGCGCCATCAGCGATGTGCCTTCGGCATACTGGTCGAGCCGTGTCATCCACGGCGGCAACAGCTGCGTCGAATAGCTCGACACGCCGAATTCGCGGGGCGGCTTCGACAGGCCGAGCGTCATTGCAAACAGCGAGATCGAAAGCTGCCGCCCGCTGGCATGCTCACGCAGCTTCGCAGCCGGCGCGGACGGCAGCAGCTCGGCCAATGCGTCGAGTCCGGCATTGCCGATGATGCGCTTTGTCTCGACGGTTTGCGGGTCACTGCCGTCCTTTGCCGAATGAGTGATGGTCGCTCCGTCATCGGACAATGCAATCCGTGTCGCAATTCGCCGGATCACGACCTGGCCGCCGCCGGCGCGCACCGCGCGTGCCAGTGCACTGGAGAGCCGTTGCGATCCGCCTTGAATGAAACGCGCGCCATGCGCCAGCAGCGCACCTTGCGTTCTGCCGAATACCGGCCACCACAACGCGCTTGCGTCGTCATGGGTGTACCAGAGGTTGGCGGCGATCGCGCATTTGGCGGCTTCGTTATCCCCGAACGCCTGCGTGAGCCGCTGCGCCAGCGTCATTGCGCCCGCTGCTTCGGATGATGCCGCCATCACCTTGAATTCGGCGAACAGCGCGGCAACGCCGTCTCTCGCTTCGGGAAACCTGTCGCGCAGCGCGACGCGCGCGGCCTCGAGATCATCCGGCAAGACGAAAGGCGTTGTCAGCGGCCCGCCGCGTACCTCGAACAGCGTACCGGTCGGCACCCACGTCACGGCATCGAGCACGCCGGCGCGCTTGAGAATGTCGTGCTTGGCGTCGCGAGGATCGTGCGGATTGCTGGTCTCGTGCAGCGAGCCCTCGACGAACAGGTCGCCGACCTTGTAGCTCGACGCAGCACCTCCGACCGAATTGTTTCGCTCGATGACGAACACCTTGCGGCCGGCGCGCGCCAGAATGGCGGCAGCCGTCAGCCCGCCGAGGCCGGCGCCGATGATGACTGCATCATAAGTCATGAAAGGTACGCTCGTGCGCGACGTGGAGGGCGCGGGGAGTCATTTGAACTTCGAAGTATTTTCATCCCACGTCTGAGCCTTGAAATATTTTGCGAGGTCGCCCACCGCGCCATTGTCGTCGATGCCCTGATCTTCGCCCTCGGCTTCCGCAGTGTCCGACAACAGCAGCTTTGCGCCAGGCTGTTCGTCCGCGGTCTCGCTCGACGGATAGCCGATCCAGAGCAGGATGGCGTCGGTGCCGCCGGGTCTGTCGAAGGCCGCCATCGCGGTGATTTCGAGCGTTTCGGTCAGGCCGAAGGAGGTTAACGCCGCACTCGGTCGCTTGAACTTTATCTTGTACTTGCCGCTGATCGCGTCCCACGCCGATGTCGCGCTCTCGGCACTGAATGTCTTCTTCAGCGTGTCGGTCAGCGCCGTTCCGATCTTGGCGCTGTCGATCTTGCCCTCGACGCTCCAGTCCTTTGCGGGAAAGCGGATCGCACGGGCGAGTTCGAGATCGCCGTAACTCCAGCCGATCGCCGTCACGCCAGGTTTGGACTTGAGCTGCGCGATGGTTGCGGATGCGGTTTCCGGATTGACGCTCATGCGAATGACCTGCGCGCCGGCCCGCAGATTCTCGCACGATGCGGCGAGGCTGTCCTTCGACACGAAGATATTGGTGCCGCGAAGCCCTTTGACGAATTCGCTAACCGCTTCGAGCTTCACCTTCGCAGCGATCGATTCCGGTGATACGTCGGTGAACGCCGCGGGCGCCGCGACGATGAGATCGTCCGTGGCCTTGCTGTCCGCGAAGTCTTTTTCGCTGGAATCGGATGTCCCTTTCGACGTCACCGGAATCGCCTGCGCGCCGATCCTGATCGATCCGGTGAGATTGAACCCTTCCGCCGATCCCGAGGCTCTGGTCTGGGTTAGCGAAATCTCGACCGGGGTGTTATCGAGCATGCTGGTGGCGCTTCCGGTCATGGTGTTGCCGCCGATCTTCAGGTCGGTGGCGATGCGGTCGCGGCGGTCCGAGCCTTTCGGTGCCGGATAGCAAAGATCGAGCGATGCGGAGATGATGGCCGCGCCGTTTCTCACCTGCCTCAGAACGACGTCGGCCTCACCGTCCATGAATTCGTCGAGGTAGGTGAAATATCGCGTCTCCGGACCGGCCGGCGCAGTCTTCCGGGTCTGCGCAAGCGCCGCATCGGCTGCCGCGAAAAGACCGAGAAAGGAGAACCAGACGAGCGCGCGCATGGGAGGGTCCGGCGAACAAGTGAGGCCGTCTGTTTGCCACAAACGTCGGTTTCGGGATACGGCGCGTTCGCATGGCGGGAACAAAAAAGGCCGCCCGGAGGCGGCCTGATTGGATCATCTCTTCGTCATTGCCCGCATAGCCGTTCCCAAGAACGGCGTTCTTGCGAACGCCTATGCCCGCAATCCATCTTTCTTTGCGAATCAAGATGGATGCCCGGATCAAGTCCGGGCAAGACGAGTTTATTTTAGAAACCCATGCCGCCCATTCCACCCATGCCGCCACCGCCGCCCGGCATCGCGGGAGCAGCATCCTTCGGCATCTCGGCGACCATCGCTTCCGTGGTGATCAGCAGACCCGCAACGGAGGCTGCGTCCTGCAACGCGGTGCGCACCACCTTGGCCGGATCAATGATGCCCTTCTGCACCATGTCGACATACTCCTCGTTCTGGGCGTCGAAGCCGAAGGTCTCGCTCTTGTTCTCGAGCACCTTGCCGACCACGATCGAACCTTCGACGCCGGCGTTCTCGGCGATCTGGCGGATCGGAGCTTCCAGCGCCTTCAGTACGATGTTGATGCCGGCCTGCACGTCCGAGTTGTCGTTGGTGATGCGGCCGACCGCCTTCTTGGCGCGTAGCAGCGCCGTTCCGCCGCCGGGAACGATGCCTTCCTGCACCGCCGCGCGGGTGGCGTTGAGCGCGTCCTCGACGCGATCCTTCTTTTCCTTCACCTCGACCTCGGTCGCGCCGCCGACGCGGATCACCGCGACGCCGCCCGCGAGCTTGGCGAGACGCTCCTGCAGCTTCTCGCGGTCGTAGTCCGAGGTGGTCTCCTCCACCTGCGCCTTGATCTGGTTCACCCGCGCCTCGATGTCGGCCTTCTTGCCGGCGCCGTTGACGATGGTGGTGTTCTCCTTGTCGATCACCACCTTCTTGGCGCGGCCGAGCATCTTCACGGTGACGTTCTCGAGCTTCATGCCGAGGTCTTCCGAGATCAACTGCCCGCCGCTCAGGATCGCGATGTCTTCCAGCATCGCCTTGCGGCGATCGCCGAAGCCCGGCGCTTTCACCGCGGCCACTTTCAGGCCGCCGCGCAGGCGGTTGACGACGAGCGTTGCGAGCGCTTCACCTTCCACGTCCTCGGCGATGATCAGCAGCGGCTTGCCCGACTGCACCACGGCTTCAAGGACCGGCAGCATCGCCTGCAGGCCGGAGAGCTTCTTCTCGTGCAGCAGGATGAAGACGTCTTCCAGTTCCGCCGTCATCTTTTCCGGATTGGTGACGAAGTAGGGCGAGAGATAGCCGCGGTCGAACTTCATGCCTTCGACGATGTCGACTTCGGTCTCGAGGGCCTTGTTTTCCTCGACGGTGATGACGCCCTCGTTGCCGACTTTCTGCATCGCCTGCGCGATCATCTTGCCGATAGCGGCGTCGCCGTTCGACGAAATGGTGCCGACCTGCGCGACTTCCGCGGAAGAGGCGACCGGCTTGGCGCGCTTCTCGACATCCTTGACCACGGCTGCGACCGCGATATCGATGCCGCGCTTGAGATCCATCGGGTTCATGCCGGCGGCAACCGACTTGGCGCCTTCGCGCACGATCGCCTGAGCCAGAACGGTCGCGGTGGTGGTGCCGTCGCCGGCGGTGTCGTTGGTCTTGGAGGCGACTTCGCGCAGCATCTGCGCGCCCATGTTCTCGAACTTGTCCTCGAGCTCGATCTCCTTGGCGACGGTGACGCCGTCCTTGGTGATGCGCGGAGCACCGAAGCTCTTTTCGATCACGACATTGCGGCCCTTGGGGCCGAGCGTGACCTTCACCGCGTTGGCGAGTGTATCGACGCCGCGCAGCATGCGGTCGCGCGCGTCGCCCGAGAATTTAACGTCCTTGGCAGCCATGTGTGTTGCTCCTTTGTTTGATCCTCACCCTGAGGAGGCGCGAAGCGCCGTCTCGAAGGGTGCAGGCCTGTGAATGGTGGCCTCGCCCTTCGAGACGCGCCCTGCGGGCGCTCCTCAGGGTGAGGAGAGAAAATTGAATGAGCCGGTCAGCTCAGCACGCCCATGATGTCGGACTCCTTCATGATCAGAAGGTCCTCGCCGTCGAGCTTGACCTCGGTGCCCGACCACTTGCCGAACAGCACCTTGTCGCCGGTCTTGAGGTCGATCGGGATCAGCTTGCCGGCTTCGTCGCGTCCGCCGGGGCCGATGGCGACGATCTGGCCCTGCGAGGGCTTTTCCTGCGCAGTGTCGGGAATGATGATGCCGCCCTTGGTCTTCTCGTCGGCGTCGATGCGCTTGACGACGACGCGGTCGTGCAGCGGGCGGAACTTGGCTTTGGCCATGGAGGTCCTCTTGAGTGTCGGGTTAGACAGATTCGGCAGGGTGGTGGACCCGGCTACCTTGCCTCAGTCCGCCGATTTAGCAATCGCGCCCCGTGAGTGCCAATTGCGGCCCGGAAATATGGGCTGTAGCTTCTGGAGTCAAGCAATCCCGCCTTGAGGCCCGAATTGCTTAAGGCCCAAATTGCTTAAGGCCTTGGTGAGGCCAATATGAGATGGTTTGGAAACCATGTTCGGTGCGGCGGCGTAGTTGATCGAATGCCACCGCAGGCTGGCATGAGATGCCTGCAGGTGAGCGGATGAGCGTGTGGGCGTGGTTCAGGTTTTTGCCGGGGATTTAAGAATGTCGAGTTCAGCGAACGCACGTATCACCCTTCGTCGCGGGGCTTTCAGGCTTGGTTCGGGCCTCGCGCTGATGGCCGTGCTGGGTGGCTGCAGCACATCCCTGAGCGGCTTCTCTTTTGGCGGTGGTTCAAGCCAGTCTTCGCTGCAGGAACCGCCGCCGGCTCCCGAAATTCCCGCGAGCATTCGCTCCGATGAAATCGTGGGCCGCTGGGGTCTTGCCTCATATCAAAACCCCAACGATCGCGCCCGTACCGAGGCGGCGGCGCGCGGTCAGTGCAGGCAACCCTACGTGATAGGTCAGGGAACTTCGGGTGGTGTGGTGATGCATCTTGCCGACGAAGCAACGCCGCAGGAACTGCGCCTCAAGGGCGGGCAAGGCGGCAAGAACTACATCGGTCCCGCGGGTCCGACGCCAGGCGAGAAGGACCGCGAGATTGTATCGTTCGACGGACGGGTGCTGGTGACCCGATTCATCGAGAAGGACGCCGCCGTGCGGTATGGGAATATGGTTTACGTGCGCTGTGCGCCTCGTGCATGATTCTGATATGGCCAGTGTTGGCCATATCTGGCTGATCGATTTGTTGCTCTCTGTCGATCTTCGAAGCATTTCCCCAGCTCCCAGATTCGGACGCGCCGTAATGGCCACCCGCCTATGACGACTGCCGAGGCCTCGCCGCCGGCGACTCGCGCGATCATCGTTCTTTGCATCACGCAGGTTCTCGGATGGGGCTTTCTGTTCTATCCGCCCGCGCTGACGATGTCGTACATCGCCGCCGAGCGCGGCTGGTCGCTGGCGCAGACCTTGTCTGGCTTTTCCCTGGCGCTCGTCGGAGCCGGATTGATCGCGCCGTTTGCGTGCGGCGAGATCGATCGCCGCGGCGGCCGGCTGGTGATGTCGGTTGGCGCTCTGTTCGGTGCGTGCGGGCTCGCGCTGATTCCGCTTGCGCCGAACTTCGCGGTTTATGTCATTGCTTGGCTGCTGATCGGCGTGGCGATGTCGTCGATCCTGTACGATCCTGCTTTCGCGACGCTGACCCGCGTATTCGGCGCGGCGTCGCGCCGCCCGATCACGATCGTCACGTTTGCCGGTGGGCTGGCTTCGACCGTCGCCTGGCCCGCGACGCTGTACCTGATCGAAACCTATGGCTGGCAAGGTGCGTATTACGTCTTCGCCGCCGCGCTCGCGTTCATCGCCGCGCCGCTGCACGCCTTCCTGCTTCCGGCACCGTCGGTGGTTGCCGCAACCGCCGCGCCGGCGGTGTTGTTGCCCAATGCGCCTCCGCCCGCAGTTGCCCTGAAGCCCGAGGGCTGGCCGTTCGTTCTCGTTGCCGCCGGCTTTGCCGGGCATGCTTTCGTGCTGTCAGGCATGTCGGCGCATCTGCTGCCGATTCTTCAGCGCGGCGGTCTGAGCGCGACCACCACCGTCGCGATCGGTGCGTTGTTCGGCCCGGCCCAAGTGCTGTCCCGGCTGGCGGACTTCTTGTCGGGAAGCCGGATCCATCCGTTGTGGGTGGCGCGTGGCGCGATGGCGCTGATGGCGCTGGCGTTTACGAGTCTGGTGCTGATCGGCCTCTCGCCTGTGCTGGCTGCGGTGTTCGCCGTCGCCTTCGGCGCGTCCAACGGCGTCATGACGATCGCGCGAGGGGCGCTGCCGCTGACCATGTTCGGGGCCACCGGCTACGGGCGCGTCCTCGGCCGCATTGCGCGCCCCGCGCAGATTCTGCAGGCCTTGTCTCCGTTCGCGCTGGCCTATGTGATCGACCGGGCGTCGGATCGTATCGCGCTCGAAATCATCGTCGTCATGATCGTGCTGTCGCTGCTTTGCTTCGTCGCAATAAAAAAGCCGGAGTAAACGCTCCGGCCTTTTGATCGTGGCTTGCGGTCTGCTGGATCAGCCGAACAGCGCGTCGATGTCGTCCTGCGAGGCGTGACCCTGGTCGCCGTCGAGCTTCGGGCCGTTGAGCAGGCGCGCATCTCCGACACGATCGTCGACGATGCCCGGCGAAACCGCCTTGATGGCGTCGACGCCGCCCCAGATGTCCATCATGACGTTGATATGATGCTCGATGAACTTCATCGTATTCATCACCTTGCTGATGCGCTGGCCGGTGAGGTCCTGAAAATTGCACGCCTCGAAAATCGCGACCACCTTCTCCAGGATGTCCTCGCTGAGGCGGGCCTGCTGGTCGGCCGACTGCACCTTGGTCAGTGCCGAGGCCGCTTGATCGATCGCTTCCGCCGCTTCGAGAATTTGCTGCGTGGCCTGTTCGGTGCCGCCAACCACCGCGCCGAGTTCGCCGGTGACCTTCGCCATTTCCGCGCCGTTGAAGCTCTTGCCGTGCAGAACGGCGATTTCCTGCTTGGTCCGGTTGATCGCTTCGTGGATCAGGTCGAGCTCGATCTTGAGTTTCTCGCACTGTTCGATCTGCGCGCGGTAGGTCTCGAGCGTAGCCTGCATCTCCGACACTTCCTGCGACATCGCCGCCATGCTGCCACCCGCCGCGTCGCTTCCGGCGCCGTCGCTTCCAGCCATGTCACGTCCGGTTGCGGGCGCCGGCCTGTGCGAGCCCGCCATCTGGGCGCGGATGGCGCGCAGCTCGGACATGATCTCGCTGTGATGAGGCATCGGTTCGCCGTTGTGCTCGATCTCCTCGATCACCGGCGAGCCGTGATGGATATTCTCGACTCGAAAGCGCTTGCGCTGAACAGGCATCGTCTTCCCCCAACCCTTACGCATATGTTTTAGGGCAACGTGTTTTAACGCGAAGTTCACGCGGGAACGCCAAACGAAAAAAGCCAGAGGCCCCGGAAACGGCGCGTTAACCATGCGGCTCGCGCGTTCACCGAAAATAAACGCTACCGTCAGGAAGTCGTTCGAATTGACGACGTGGTGAATCGCAAACGCGATTCCGTTTACCAAACCGATGCGTTTTGAAACTTAAATCGTTCGCGTGACGACATTCCGCGTCCGACGAAACAGTACAGAGTACGTCGATGTTCAAAACCGCCTCGCTTGCGCTGCTTGCCAGCGCCTCGCTCTTCGCGATCGATCTTCATTCGGCTTCTGCCCAGGGCGTCGTGCCTGCCGATCCGCGCGCGGTGCACGCCGCCCAGCCGCCGGTGCCGCTCCGTGTCGCCTACAACGAGCGGCCGGCCCGCGGACGCGGTCTGCTCGAGGTCCTGTTCGATACCGGTCAGTCCTACGAGGCGCCGGCCTATCAGCAGCAACCGAACTATCAATACCAGCCGCGTCATGAACTGCGTCAGCAGCAGATCATGCCGCAGCAGGAGACCGAGCCGGTCTATCGTCGCGAAGCAGCGATCGACCCGGCGCAGCCCGCGGTCGATCCCAGATTCAACAAGCAGATGGTCGATTACAGCGGCGGACATGCGGCCGGCACCATCGTGATCGATACGCCAAATCGCTTTCTCTATCTGGTGCAGGGCAACGGCAGGGCGCTGCGCTACGGCATCGGCGTCGGCCGTCCCGGCTTTACCTGGGCCGGGGTGAAAACCGTATCGGCGAAGAAGGAATGGCCGGCCTGGACGCCGCCGCCGGAAATGCTCAAGCGCCGTCCCGATCTGCCGCGCCACATGGAAGGCGGACCGGACAATCCGCTTGGCGCGCGTGCGATGTATCTCGGCTCGTCGCTCTATCGCATTCACGGCTCCAATGAGCCATGGACCATCGGCACCGCGGTGTCGTCGGGCTGCATCCGGATGCGCAACGAGGACGTCATCGATCTCTACGGCCGCGTCAATGTGGGCGCGAAGGTCGTGGTGATCTGATAGTCAATGCTTCCCTCCCCCGCTTTAGCGTGGGGAGTCGGCCGAGCGTAGCGGAGGCCGGTGTGGGGGTGCCTACAAGGAATGCCTCCATCCGGCGCTCCATTCGCTTACGCACACTCGCGCCACCCTCCCCACACTTCGTGGGGAGGGACGACGGGAAGGCTGTTAGAGAATCTCAGGCGTAGTCACTGTCACCGCCGCTGCCGAAATCACTCGAGTCATCGTCCGAGTCGAAATCGTCATCGTCCTCGTCATGGCCTTCATCGTTCGAGGCCTGATCGAAGAAACCTTGACGCGAGTTGGTGTCACCGCCGCCGGCGTTGGCGCCCTTGCCGATGTCGTTGAGGCCGGCGTCGCGGGCGAGGTCGCTGCCGGACGCATCGTTGCCGCCCCACGGACTCGCGCTCTTGTCGTTGCCGAGCGAGGCCTGATCGCCGAAGCCATGTTGCTGGCCGCTGCCGCCGAACATGCCGCGCATGCTGTTCATCAGCAGCGAGCCGCCAATCATGCCGGCCGCGGCCGCCGCCGCCGTGCCGAGGAACGAACTGCCGCCGCCGGCAGCCGGTGCGGGACCGGCGGGAGCTGCACCCGGCCCGCCGTACCCAGTGGCTGCGTAACCGCCGTTGCCATATCCGCCGCTGGGCTGGCCGAGCGCCTGACCGCTGTTCCACATCGGGCCGCGTGAATTGGCATCGGCCGGCCTCACGTTCGGGACCGAGCCGCGGCTGCCTCCTCCGCCGAACAGCGTATCGCGCATCGAATCGAGAAATCCGCCAGGCGGCTGTTGGTTCTGTCCGCCGCTTTCCAGTTGCTGGATGTGCTCGTTGGCGCGCTTGAGCGCTTCGTCCTGCAACAGAACGGTCTGAACCAGCGCATAGAGCGCATTGGGCGCGCGCCGCGATCCGGCGGCGATGGTTGCAGCGGCATCGGCGTCGCGTGGCGCAGTCTCAAGTTGAGCGAGCTTGTCGAACAGCTCATCGACCAGTTGGCGTTCCTGCGGCGTCATGGGTCAGTCTCCGGTCTTTGTGAGCACGATAAACCCGAAAACCGGGAGCCACTTTTCGGATCGTGCCCTGCACGTTCGATACGTGCGGCGAAGATGTAGGGCCGGATTGCGTCGTCAGAAGTGCCGCCGCGGATTAAATTTGCGCAATTCCATGAACGCGGTGCGACAAATCGACCGAATTATCAATCAGAACGGTCTGTTTCGCGGCCAAAAGGCGCGGGAACGCATCGCTCGCGAGATATTCATATTCGCGCTCGCGCTGGTCGGTGAGGGGATCGAGGTCGCGCAGCGTCTGATCGACAAATCCGGGGTGGCACATGATCAGCCCGCCATCCGGCAGGCCGTTCAGGAATCCGCCCATCAGATCGCCGAAATCTGCCTTGCCGGAAAAATCGTAGGCGCCTGCGAACGCAGGATTGAACGTAACTCCGGCGCGCCGCGCCGCGCGGCGCAGTCCGCCGCTCAGCACATCGAGCAATGCTGCTTTTGGATTGGTGAGGTTCTGAACGAACGGGCGCGGCGATCCGCATTGGCGCACCCATGCGCCGGGCGCCGACTGTTTCACCGCGTCGAGAAAAGCATCGCGTATCTGCGGAAACACCTGCACATGCTGATGCCCGTCCGCATAGGCCGGGGCTTCGCCAAACGCAGTCTTGAATGCCGTAAACTGTGCCTCGAATTCGGTGCGCATCATGTCGCGATCGAGCTGCCGCAGGATGCTCGCTCGCAGCATCGTGGCAAGGGGAAGGAATGCGCTGCCGTCTGTCGGGCGGAAATGCATGGTCAGCGGTTGGAACGGAGCGGTCATGGTGGCGTGCAGACCGACCGCGCAGGCGGGATTGTTCTGCACGGCGGCTTTGAGCGCATCGATCTCGTCGCGATCGATCGCCGGCCCGGCCATCATCACCGATGTGGCGTTGATCCGCCGCATGACGATCAGTTCGCGGATCGCCCTGTTTACTCCCGGGCTGATGCCGTAGTCGTCGGCGCACAGCCAGATGCGCCTGGTGCCGCCGATCTGAAGTTCCTGCACCATTTGACGCGAGCTCATCTCAGGAACTTCAGATCGTAAGCGGCACTAGAATTATAAATTGGCCAGTACCCTTCGTTTCCGAAGTTCGTGTGAAGGACCTGCGGCGAGCACGCACGAACTTCGGAAACGGGTACTGGCGCGAGTTCATTCAGCGGCGGTCCGGCTGTGATCGTTGGTGATCTGATCGCTCGCGTTCGGCGCAGCGTCGGTGCGTTTGATGCTGTGTTCGGCCACGAAGTACATCGGACGCCGCTTCAGTTCGGAAAGAATCTTGCCGATGTATTCGCCGACGACGCCGATCATGATGAGCTGCACGCCGCCGATGGTCATCATGCCGACCATCAGCGAGGGATAGCCGGGGACGGATTTGCCGTCGACGACCGTCTCCCACAAGATTGTCAGGCCGAAGATGAACGCGACCAGGGCGAACAGCGCGCCGAACAGGCTGGCGAGCCGCAGCGGCGCGACCGAGAACGACGTCATGCCTTCGATCGACAGGCCGATCAGCGCGCGCGGGCTGAACGAGGTTTGGCCGGATGCGCGTGCCTCGGGCTCGTAATCGACTCGCTTCTGGCGGAAGCCGATCCAGCTCGTCAGCCCCTTGAAGAAACGGTTGCGCTCCGGCATCTGCCGCAGCGCCGCCGCCGCGCGTGGCGATAGCAGGCGGAAGTCGCCGGCGTCCTCGGGGATCTTCTGCCGCGCGCCCCAGTTGATCATGGCGTAGAAGCCGCGCCCCAGAAGACGCTTTGCTTTCGACTCGTTCTGGCGACTGGCCTTTGCCGTGAACACCACGTCGTAGCCGTCCACGACCCAGTGGCCGACCAGCGTTTCAACCAGGTCGGGCGAGTGTTGACCGTCGGCGTCCATGAACAGCACGGCGCCGCGCCGGGCATGGTCGAGCCCGGCCATCAGGGCGGCTTCCTTGCCGAAATTGCGGGAGAGCGACAGCACCTGCACGTCGAGCCGATCGGGGTTCAGCCCCCGGGCCACCTGCAGCGTCGTGTCGCTGCTGCCGTCGTCGACGTAAACGACTTCCGAGGTGACGCCGAAACGCTGTTTCAACCTGTCCGCGAGCGTGCCGAGACGCCCATGCAGGAGCGGCAGGCCGAGGGCCTCGTTATAGGCCGGGACCACGATCGACAGTCCCAATGCGGTCGCAGCGCCGCTCGATCCATTTGAAACGTCAGCACCGGGTGTCATTGCATCAGGCGTCATTGCATCAGGCGTCATTGAAGACATCATCGGCCGAATCCCGCAGCGTTCCTGCTATATGGTAAGCGCTGTGCCCCGCATCGCAAGGCTCCGGCGAGCGCTCCGCACAATGCCTGCGGCGGCTTATGAACGCAAAAATGCCTCGAGCTTCGCAAACAGCGGATTCTCGCGGTCGAGCACGTAATCCAGCGATGCCACCGAGACCGTGTCGGCGCCATGATCGCGCAGGAAACTGCCGAGCGCGTAAAGCTGCGCAGGCGGGCAGTGCAGGGTAATCATGCCCGATGACGTCGGCCCGCCGAACGGCAGCACCACGCCGAACCGGTTTTGCGCATCGTTCAGAAGATCCGCGGTAGCGCCGGTAAAGCGGGTGCGGACTTCGCGATACTTTGCAGCGCGGGCGCGGGCGGCGATGTGATCGAGGATGACGCGGGCGCTTTCGCGCGCGGGCGGCGACCAGTCGGCATCCCTCGATGCAACCAGATTGGCCTGGCTGCGCAGGATCACACCGTCGTCCAGCACCTTCAGTCCGTTGGCGGCCAGCGTCGCGCCGGTGGTGGTGATGTCCACGATCATCTCGGCTGTGCCGGTCGCCGGTGCGCCTTCGGTCGCACCTGCGCTTTCGACAATCCGGTAGTCGACGACGTTATGGGCGGCAAAGAATGCGCGCGTCAGGTTGATGTATTTGGTTGCGACCCGCATCCGGCGATTGTGCTGGGTGCGGAATCCAGTGGTGACGTCGTCGAGATCGGCCATGGTGCGCACGTCGATCCATGCCTGCGGCACAGCGACGACGACATTGGCCCCGCCAAAGCCGAGCTTCTCGATCATGGTCACGCGCCGGTCGGCATCGACGATGCTTTCGCGCACGAGATCCTCGCCGGTGACGCCGAGGTGGACCGTTCCGCGCGCCAGGTTTGCCGCGATCTCGCCCGCCGACAGATAGGCGATCTCGATGTTGTCGAGATTGGCCATGGTGCCGCGATAGTCGCGCGCGCCGCCGGACTTCGCGAGCGCAAGGCCCGCGCGGGAAAAGAACGCTTCGGCGTTTTCCTGCAAACGTCCTTTGGAGGGAACTGCGACAACGAGCGTGCTCATGCCGCACCCCCGCGCGCCTGCGCCAGCGTTTCGACCCAGATCGAGAAGCCGACCGCCGCAATCGGTATCCTTGAGCCGAGCTGCGTCATCAGTCCGTCGTAGCGGCCGCCGGCGACCAGCGGCTCCGCGCCGTTACCTTTCGCGTGCAACTCGAATTCGAAGCCGGTGTAATAATCGATGCCGCGTCCGAATGAGGTCGAGAAGCGGATCGCGCGCGTATCGATGCCGTGCGCGGCCATGAAGCCGATGCGGCTCTCCAGTTGATCGATCGCCGGGTTCAGATTGATTCCTGCGTCCGATGTCATCGCCCGCAGTTCAGCGAGCGCTTCGTCCGGTTCGCCCCCGATGGCTAGAAACCGCTGGATCAGCCGCAGCGCGTCGGCCGGAAAGGCGCCGCCCTGAAGCGTCGATTGCTCGAGGAAACGATCGGCGATTTCCGGGACGTCGCGGCCGCCGAGGCTGGAGGCACCCGCGATCGACATGAGATCGGCGACCAGCGCCAGCGCCGCCTTACGATCGGAGCCGGCAAGCGCTGCAAGCACGCCGGCATACTCGTTGGGCCGCGTCACGCTGGCGAGCGTCATCTGCTCGATGTCCTGCGCAAGGTTGGCCTTGCGGTTGAAGTCTTTCAGCAGACGGCGCTTCCACACCGGATAAAGGTTGAGCGCATCGATCAGCGAGGTGAACAGCGCCACGTCGCCGGTGCGGATTTCGGCGTCGCGGATGCCGAAGGTCTCCAACGCCTTCAATGCGAGCGACAGCATCTCGGCGTCGGCAGCCGCCTTGTCGTCGCGGCCGAAGGATTCGACGCCGGCCTGCAGGAATTGGCTCGGCCGCCCGGCGCGATAACGGAACACCGGCGCGAGATAACAGAATCCGGCGGGCTGTCCGGCCTGGGCCGACTTGAGATAATCGCAAGCCACCGGGATCGTCAGATCCGGCCGCAGGCAGAGTTCCTCGCCACCGGCATCCGTCGTGAGATAGAGGCTCCTGCGGATGTCTTCGCCCGACATGTCCAGGAACGGCTCGGCCGGTTGCAGGATCGGCGGTTCGGCATGGACGTAACCGGCCTGCACGAAAGACGACAGCAGGGCCTCCGCCGGCACGGCGGATGCTGACGCGCGCGGGGTGGCGGTCTGATCCATGGTCAAATCCAGATCGGAAGAAAAAGGGACTGCGCTCTACCACGGGGCTGGCCGGGTTTCGACCTCGATCCGCAAGCGCGCTTAACGATATCAGCGTCCCGAATCCGAAGTTCGTCCCTCTCGCAGCAAATGTTTAGCGATCTTCGGATTCGAAAGGTCACCGATAATCATGAATTCTGGTGTGGTTGACGTTCGAAAGCTCCCTGTTGAGTGCGTTAGGCCAGTTTAGGGAGCTTTCGGACGACCACACCAGGGCTTATGCAACCTTTACGTGTATATCAGCCTTTGTCCCAGTCGCCCAAGGTTGCCTGGACCACCGCAAGCGCCGCGACAGCCGCCGTATCGGCCCTCAAAATCCGGGGGCCGAGCGACAGGCGATGGACCCGGGATTGCCGCAGCAGCAAATCGCGTTCCTCGGGAGCGAACCCGCCCTCGGGTCCGATCAGGACATCGATCCCGGATTTGCCGTTTCCGGAGGTCGCCAGTGCGTCCACAGGATTGGCGACTTCAGCCTCTTCGTCGCAGAAAATCAGGAGACGGTTTGCGTCTCGCTCGCTGAGAAAGCGATCCAGCGGCAGTGGTTCGGCGATCGCTGCGAGGCTGAGAATTCCGCATTGTTCGGCAGCCTCGATGGCATTCGCCTGCATCCGTTCGAGATTGACGCGCGCAACCTGTGTGAACCGCGTGAGGACAGGCTGAAGCCCGGAAGCGCCCATTTCCACGGCCTTCTGCACCATGTAATCGAGCCGTGCATGTTTCAGCGGCGCGAACACGTAACGCAGGTCAGCCGACGAGGTCTGTTCCCGCACACGCGCATCGACGCGCAATGCCGTGGGCCGCTTGCCGCCTTCGATGGCTGCACGCCATTCGCCGTCGCGGCCGTTGAAGACAAGCACTCCATCGCCGGGTCCGAGCCGCAACACGTTGCCGAGATAGTTGCTGCGATCCCGGTCGAGCGGAACCGCAGCGCCGGCCCCGAGCGGGCCGTCGATGTAGAGCCGCGGGCTGCGAAAGTCGGAACGGGCCATGCCGGATCGGGTCTCAATTTGGCTGTCATTGCCATCACGTTGGGGTGTTCTGGGCCAAATGAAAGCTGATTGCCATGGTATCGCGAGGCAAACCGCCGCGCTGCCGCCAAAATCCATGCTTCTTAGATGGGTTGTTAGCGTCTTTCAGGAATCGTACAACGTTTCGAGGATACCGCATCCTTGGTCTCATCCTTGCCGGAGGATTGCCTTTGAATTTCCGACCACCCCTTGCGCTGATGAAACGGCTTGCCCCGCTCGCGATAGCGGCGCTGATGCTTGATGTAGCTGGCGCATATGCGCAGGGCGCATTTCCGGCGCCGTTGCCTGGCGGCGCTTCGTCGGCGCCGGCCACCAACGCTTCGCCGTTCCCCCCGGTCGGCGGCGCGCAACGGTCCTCGCCGTTTCCCCCGGTCAATGGTGCGCCGGCGGCGCCACCCGCGGCCAGCTCATCGCCGTTCCCGCCTGTCGGCGGCGCGCCCGCGTCGCAAGCCGCTTTCCCGTCGGGTGGCGCCGCGCCGATTCCGGGTGGAGGCGGCGGACTGTCAGGACCTCCGCCGCCTAGCGATGCCGGGGCAGGCGCGAGTTGCATCGCCGAGTTCAAGCCCTTGCGCGACGAAACCGAAAAGCGCGGCAAGGCGATCAAGGCGGCCAGCGACCGCAAGGCGTCGGCGCAGGAAGCATGCAGTCTGATCTCGCGTTTCTCGCAGGCCGAACTCAAGTTGCTGAATTACGTGAACGCCAATCAGAAGCGCTGCGGAATTCCCAACGAGGTTCCCGAGCAGATGAAGCAGGGGCGCGTGACGACGGACAAGCTGTTGAAGCAGGTTTGCGATGCTGCCAAGCAGCAGCAGGCCGGCCCCGCGGCACCTGCCGCTCCAAGCCTCAGCGAAGCGCTGGGCTCGGTGTCGGTGCCGGAGGCCACCAAGACCAAGCGCGGCGGCAGCACGTTCGACACGCTGAACGGCAACGTCCTCGCCCGGTGAACGGGCGGCGATGACCGACACTGCCGGCCAGGTTGCAGACTCGACCCGCAACTGGGTCGATACCCATGCGCCGCTCTGGCTGCGGCCCTACCTGAGATTATCGCGGTTCGATCGCCCGATCGGGGCGTGGCTGCTGTTGCTGCCGTGCTGGTGGTCGGCAGCGCTGGCTTGCGGCATGGCGCGCGATCTGCGTCCGCTGCCCATGATGCTCGTGCTGTTCTTTATCGGCGCGTTCGCGATGCGCGGCGCGGGCTGCACCTGGAACGACATCACTGATCGCAACCTCGACGGCAGCGTCGAGCGCACCCGTTCGCGGCCGATTCCATCGGGACAGGTCAGCATCCGCCAGGCGCTGGCATTTGCCGTGCTGCAAAGTCTGGTTGGGCTTGCGGTGCTTGTGCAGTTCAACGGCTTTGCGATCGCGACCGGCATAGCGTCGCTCGCGATCGTCGCGGTCTATCCGTTCATGAAACGCATCACCTACTGGCCGCAGGTGGTGCTCGGGCTTGCATTCTCGTGGGGCGCGCTGATGGGATTCGCGGAAATATTCGCGCGGATCGATGCGGTGGCGCTGCTGCTCTATGCGGGCTCGATCGCCTGGGTGATCGGTTACGACACCATCTATGCGCATCAGGACCGCGAGGACGATGCCATGATCGGCATCAAGTCGACCGCCCTGATGTTCGCCGACCGCACCAAACCGGCGCTGGCAATTTTTTACGGGCTGTCGCTGCTCTTGATTGGCGCTGCGCTGGCGCGCGCGGGCGCAGGCTGGATCGCGTTCGCGGGGCTTGCGGCGTTCGGCCTGCATCTGTCGTGGCAGATCGCGCGGCTGAACATCTCCGATCCGGCGTTGTGTTTGCGGCTGTTCAAGTCCAATCGCGACGCGGGATTGTTTCTGGCGGCGGGGCTTCTCGCCGACGCGCTGACGAGGGCAGGCGCATGATCCCGAAGAGTGGAAGCCGGTTCTCGGACCAGATCATGCGCAAAGAAAAGAACGACGGTTCTTTTCAGTTGCGTGCGACGATCTCGCGTTCGCCACGATAGACCGGCATTCCGTCGACCGCATGGCCGGCGCGGCGGCGGACCAGAAACTTCGGGCGGCGGGCGCGGATGGCGTTGCGGCGGCGGCGGCGCGGAGCCGGCTCGGCCGCGATGTTGAAACCGCGGGCCGCGCTTTCCTCATCCTGCGTCAGTTTCGGGAGCTTGAGGCAATCGCTCCAGAGCTGCCAGACCGCGTCGATGTCTTCAGGCTCCGCAGCGACGAGCAGCGGAATCGTCAACGACGGATCGCGATGGATCAGAGCCAGCGTCTGCTCGCCATCGATCTCGCGCAGCGCGATTCCGATGAAATCGCTGACGCGAATGTTGACGGCCATCCGCACACCGTGCACGGCGCGGCGCACGGTAATGCGATCGCGATCGAGCTCGACCTGGCGAATGCCGCCATCGGCGCGCATATCGCCCGCGTCGAATTGCAACGGGAGGGAAAGAGGGTCGAGCCGCAATGCACGGCTCGACCCTGCGGGAATGACCCCGCGTGTTGTTGTTTGACGCCTCACGGCTTTATCTCCCCGCCGGGATTATGTTCCCGGTCGATGCGTGAGACTGTGCCAGAGCGATGTCCGGATTCGCTTAAAAAGGCTGGTTAATCAGCGGTAGCCCGCATCGCTTCGATTGTCATGATTGACGAGACCTTGGCCGGGATGATTGACGAGACCTTATCGTCCGGCCCGGAATTTCGTTGCCTTGGGCGGCATCAGATGCTTGAAGTCCTTATTCGGCGGGCACATCTGATGATTCTCGCCGGTTGCTCCAATCCTCGGGAATTCGTTCGTGATCTCTTCACCAAACGCTTCATCGGCAACGACCGCGTCAAAAACTCCCGCGTCCGATCTGCTCGATCAATCCGCTCTCTCCACGCTCGCACAGCGCCTCGTCGAGGCGGCGAAACGCGCAGGCGCCGATGCCGCTGATGCGGTCGCGGTGCGCGGCGTTTCGCAGGGCGTCGATATTCGCGACGGACAGGTCGAGGAATCCGAACGCTCCGAAGGCGACGATGTCGGCTTGCGTGTGTTCGTCGGCAAGCGTCAGGCCGTCGTGTCGACCAACGACGTCGGCGGCGACAATGTCGCGAAACTTGCCGAGCGCGCGGTGGCGATGGCGCGCATCGCGCCGGACGATCCCTATGTCGGCCTGGCGGATGCGGATTTGCTGGCGCGCCATTTCGCAGCGCTCGATCTGCTCGATCCGGCGATGCCGTCGACCGCCGAACTCGAACGCCGTGCGCGCGAGGCGGAGGTGGCCGCGCTCGCGGTCAAGGGCGTCACCAAGTCCAACGGCGCATCGGCGTCGTGCGGCATCGGCGGCATGGTGCTCGTCACCTCGACCGGTTTTCATGGCTCATATCTTCGATCGAGCCAGAGCATTTCGATGACCGCCATCGCCGGCGAAGGCACCGGCATGGAGCGCGACTACGACTTTACATCGGCGCTGCACGGCTCTGATCTGCTTGCGCCCGATGTGGTCGGCAAGAGCGCCGGCGAGCGGACCATTGCGCGGCTGAATCCGCGCAAGGTCGAGACGCAGAAGGTTCCGGTGGTGTTCGATCCGCGCGTCGCGGGATCGCTGGTCGGCCATCTGGTCGGCGCCGCGAACGGCGCATCGATCGCGCGCAAGTCGAGTTTCCTGAAGGACAAGCTCGGCCAGCAATTGTTCGATGCCGGTGTGCAGATCGTCGACGATCCGCTGCGCGTGCGGGGACTTCGCTCGCAGGCGTTCGATGCGGAAGGCGTCGCCACCCGCAAGACCGCCATCGTTAAGGACGGCGTGCTCGCGACATGGCTGCTCGATTGCGCCACCGCCCGCGAACTCGGTCTTGAGACGACCGGCCATGCCCATCGCGGCGTATCGTCGTCGCCGTCTCCGGGCTCTTACAATCTGCATCTCGAAGCCGGACGTGTGACGCCGAAGCAGTTGATGTCCGGCATCAGCCAGGGTTTCTACGTCACCGACCTGATCGGTTCCGGCGTCAACGGCGTCACCGGTGACTACAGCCGCGGCGCAGCCGGATTCTGGATCGAGAACGGCGAACTCACCTACGCGGTCAGCGAGGTCACTATCGCCGGGCATCTGTTCGACATTTTCAAATCGATGGCGCCCGCCAACGATCTCAGCTTCCGCTATGGCGTCAACGCGCCGACCGTGCGCATCGAAGGATTGACGGTTGCTGGACGCTAATTCATCGGCAGCACTGACGCACGATCGCGAACTGCTCGAGGCCGCCGTGCGCGATGCCGGTATGCTGGCGCTCGGTCTGTTCCGCACTGAATTGAAAAGCTGGATCAAGGGTGCGTCGTCGCCGGTATCTGAAGCCGACATCGCCGCGAACGATCTGCTGCGGACGCGGCTGGAGCAGGGATCGCGGGATTATGGCTGGCTATCGGAGGAAAGTACCGACGAACTCGCGCGGCTTGATCGGGAGAAAGTTTGGATCGTCGATCCGATCGACGGCACGCGCTCGTTTCTTGCCGGCCGCGACGACTGGTGTGTGAGTGCCGCCCTGGTCGAGCGGGGCGCGCCGGTCATCGGCGTGGTTTTTGCACCGGCCAGCGATGAATGTTTTGTCGCCGTGAAGGGATCCGGTGCGACCTTGAATGGCGCCCCTGTCGCCGCGACAGCGGGATATGCGCTGGAGGTATCGCGTCTTGCCGGCCCAAAGCCGCTGATCCAGCGCCTGCTGCCGCCGGATCATGAGGCAGTTCCATATCCGCGAATCGGGTCGCTGGCGCTGCGGCTATGCCGCGTGGCTGAGGGCCGTATCGATGCGGCGTTCGCAGCCGGAGCCAGCAAGGACTGGGACCTTGCGGCAGCGGACCTGATCGTTCATGAAGCGGGCGGCTGGGCCACCTCGCTGGCGGGCGAACCGCTGGTCTACAATCTGCGTGATGTGACGCACGGTATTCTGGTTGCCGCGGGACGTGAGCGTCACGCTCATATTGTCGAACATTTTCGCAACAGGCCGTTGCCCTGAGCGTCCGATGCTGTATTGCACACCACTGCCGGGCGCGCTTGAATGCCCTGGCCGGCAGTCGTGTGGAGAATGATGACGATGTCCGAAAGTCCGCAGCAGCAACTGCTTCATCTCGTGATCGGCGGTGAACTGACCGATCTCGACCATGCAACCTTCAAGGATCTCGATCAGGTGGAAATCGTCGGGCTCTATCCCAACTACGCCTCGGCTCATGCGGTGTGGAGAAGCAAGGCGCAGCAGTCGGTCGACAATGCGCACATGCGTTATTTCATCGTGCACCTGCACCGGCTGCTCGATCCCGGTCACGACGCCAAGACGGCGCGTTGAGCGAGTGCTTCCATTGATCGGACCGTTGAATTGAAGTTCTCCCTTGGCAATGTATCGCGTACGCGCTGGTTCCAGCATGCCGCCGGGTTTCTGGCGGCCGAGTTTCTGCGCCTGATCTGGCTCACCAATAAATTCTCCTATGATCCGCCCAATCTCTATGACGGTCCGGATAAGGATTTGCCGGTGATCGTCGCATTCTGGCACGGGCAGCATTTCATGATGCCGTTCCTGAAACGAAAGCAGGATCGCGCCAAGGTTCTGATCTCGCGCCATCGCGACGGCGAGATCAACGCGATCGCGGCCGAGCGGCTCAAGGTCGGAACCGTTCGCGGCTCGGGCGACCATGGGTCGGAATTCCGCCGCAAGGGCGGCGTATCGGCTTTCAAGGGGATGCTGCGTGCGCTCGATGATAACTACAATATGGCCCTGACGGCGGACGTGCCGAAAGTCTCGCGCGTGGCCGGCCTCGGCATCATCATGCTGGCGCGAGAATCGGGACGTCCGATCTTTCCGGTCGCCATTGCGACCAGCCGTTTCAAGCGGCTCGACAACTGGGATCGCTCGGTGGTTCATTTGCCATTCGGCCGCGGCGTCATTGCGATGGGCGAGCCTATCTCGGTACCCCAGGACGCCGATGACGGGGCAATGGAGGCATGTCGCGTGCAACTGGAAGCGGGCCTCAACGAATTGACCCGCCGCGCATACGCCCATGTCGGGCGTCCCGGTGAGGCGTGATGGCAAGTGATTTGCCGCTTACATTGCGTGCCTACCGCAAGCTGTCGGCGGCGGCGGTTCCGTTCTCCTCCGCGCTGATCCGCCGCCGCCTGAAACAAGGCAAGGAAGATCCCGAGCGCGTCAATGAGCGCCGCGGCATCAGCAGCGCCGCACGTCCGCCGGGTCCGCTGGTGTGGATTCACGGTGCAAGCGTCGGCGAGGTGCTTGCGGCAGCGGCGCTCGTGGATCGCCTCCGCGCGCTGAATATCCGCATCCTGATGACATCCGGCACGGTGACGTCGGCCGAGATCGTGACCGGGCGGTTCCCGTCCGATGTGCTGCATCAGTATCTGCCCTACGACGCGCCGCGCTATGTCGAGCGCTTTCTCGACACCTGGCAGCCGACGCTGGCGCTGTTTGTCGAGTCCGACATCTGGCCCAACCTGATCATGGCGTGTTCCGAACGCCGCGTGCCGATGGGCGTCATCAACGGGCGGATGTCCCCGCGCTCGTTCCCGCGCTGGCAGAAGGCGCAGGCGACCATCGGCGCATTGCTCGGCCGCCTTGACTTCGTGCTTGCGCAATCCGGTTCCGATGCAGAGCGGTTCGCCTCGCTCGGCGCGCGCGATGTCATCACGACGGGCAATCTCAAGCTGGACGTTCAGGCGCCGTCCGCGGACCGGGACAAGCTCGACCGGCTGCTGGCCCTGTTGCGCGGGCGTCCCGTCATCGTCGCAGCATCGACCCACGCCGGCGAGGAAGAGATCGTGATCGCGGCGCATCGCAAGCTCGCCAGCTATCTTCCGGCGCTGATGAGCGTCGTGATCCCGCGCCATCCCAAGCGCGGCGGCGAGATCGTGGAGCTTGCTGCTGCGGCCGGCTTGCAGACCGCGCAGCGGTCGCGAGAGCAGATGCCGTCCGCGCAGACCGACGTCTATGTCGCCGACACCATCGGCGAGATGGGGCTGTTCTATCGTCTCGCGCCGATCGTATTCATTGGCGGGTCGCTGATCCAACATGGCGGGCAGAACCCGATCGAGGCGATCAAGCTCGGCGCATCGATCATCCACGGCCCGCACGTCCAGAATTTCGCCGAGTTGTACGACATCCTCGATCGCACCGGCGGCGCGAAACGGGTCGACACCGGCGAACTGCTGGTGCGTCAGATCGGGCAATGGCTGTCGGACGCGAAGCTGCGGCAGCAGTCGAACGATGCGGCCATCGCTGTGGTCGAGCAGCTCGGCGGGGCGCTGGAACGAACGCTGGCGGCGCTCGAGCCGTATCTGCTGCAATTGCGCCTCGAGGCGGGCGCAGCCGATGCGTGAGCCGCGCTTCTGGCGCCGGTCGGGCTCTCTGCTCTCCCGCGCAGCCGCACCTGCGGCTGCGATCTACGGCGCGGTCAGCGGCGCGCGCATGGCGCGCCCCGGCGCATCCGCCGGCGTTCCGGTGTTTTGCGTCGGCAACTATCACGTTGGCGGCGCGGGCAAGACGCCAGCGGTGCTTGCGCTTGGCGAGATTCTCAAGGGACTCGGCGAGCAGCCGGTCGTGCTCAGCCGCGGCTATGGCGGACGTCTGCCCGGGCCGGTACAGGTCGATGCGGAACGGCATGCGGCTGCGGATGTCGGCGACGAACCGCTGATGATGACACGGCAGATGCCGGTGATCGTCTCGCGCGATCGCGTTGCGGGTGCCACGCTTGCGCGCAGCATCGGCGCGAGCGTGATCGTGATGGACGATGGCTTCCAGAATCCGTCGCTGAAGAAGGACACCAGTCTGATCGTGATCGATGCGCGCCGCGGCATCGGCAACGGCCGCGTGGTCCCGGCCGGCCCGCTGCGTGCGCCGCTCGCCGGGCAGCTTGCGCGCACCGATTCGCTGATCGTAATCGGCGAGGGCGAAGCCGCGAACGACGTGGCGGCGCAAGTGAAAGGTCGGGGCGGGGCGGTCTGGCATGCGCGCATCGTTCCCGAGCCTGCGTCACTGGCTGCGCTGCGGGGCCATCGCCTGCTGGCGTTCGCGGGGATCGGCGATCCGGAGCGGTTTTTTGCCACATTGCGCGACAACGGCCCGGACGTCGCAAAGACGCGGGCGTTTCCCGATCATCATGTTTTCTCGGCGGGCGATATCGCTGGCCTCGTGTCGGATGCCGCGCGAGAAGGCTTGATGCTGGTTACGACCGAAAAGGATGCGGCGCGCATGCGCGGCACAGCAACCGCGCCGGAAGGCCTCGCAACACTCGCCATTGGTCTCGAATTCGATCGCAGCGATGACCTGCGCCGTTTCCTGACGCAGCGGCTGTCCCTCGCGAGAACCTAACCTTCGGATTTCATCGCGTTCGGGAAATGGCGCTGCAGGACGGTCTGCGGTGTCGCGTAGGCTTCCTGCCGATCGACGCTCCAGTATTTCAGCTCTTCCAGCGGAATGCGTTCGCCGCTGATGGCGCAATGCACATAGGAGCCGGGCGAGGTGACCCGGAAATCTCCGTCGAGATATTGCACCTTGGCTTCGCCATGGCCCGACGAGCCGAATTTGTTGAGCACCGGCTATCCTCGCCTTTTGCTAGCAGAATTCACAACCACAAATCGGTTGAAACGGGCTGCTGTCAAGCCCACACATTCGTGATGTTTGCGGCGAATCGCGCCATGCTATTTTATGAGCATTCAGAGTCTCCCGGCAGGCGGTTCACCGGACAGGACCATGCAGATGCATCCCATTAAAGTATTTGCCGCGCAGGCAAATCCAACGCGAATGGGTCTGATCGGGCTGGCTGCATTTTTTGCGGCCGCAACGCCCGCGAATCTCGCGCCGGCATTTGCCGCCCCGTCGCTGCCGCCGCAGCAGCAGGTCGATATCCAGCAGCAGGGCGAACTGCTTCATGCCACGATCTACAAGCCGGAAGGCGCCGGTCCGTTTCCGCTGGTGATCGCGGCTCACGATTGTGGCGGCCTGCAGGGCCGCACATCACAGGTGCGCTCGCACTATCGCAACTGGACCGAGCAACTGATCAAGGCCGGCTATGCTGTCATGCTGCCGGACAGCTACGGGTCGCGCGATCTCGGTCCGCAGTGCCGCGTCAAGGACTCGCAGGTGCGTGCGGCGAACGAGCGTGCCGGCGATCTTCAGGCATCGCAGCAATGGGCGGCCAGCCAGCCGTGGGTGCAGCGCAGCCGCATCAGTCTGCTGGGATGGGGCGAGGGCGCCGATGCACTGCTGTCGGTGATCCGTCTGCGTCAGGGCGTGCGCCCTGCGGCGGCGGATTTTCGCAGCGCCATCGCGTTCTATCCGGATTGCGCAAGACCGTCGTCGCTGGGATGGAGCGCGCGCGTTCCGACGCTGTTGTTGAGCGGCGAAGACGATGACGTCAATCCGTCGGCGGTCTGCCGCCAGATGATTGACGACACCAAGGGCCGCAGTGCGTTCGCAAAATTCGTCGGCTATTCCGGCGCGCATCACGGCTTCGACCGGACCGGCATCGCGGTCCAGTCCGTGGCGCAAAAGGACGACGCAGATTTGCCCTCGCGCGGCCATATCGGCACCAATGCGAAAGCGCGCGCCGATGCGCAGAGGCGCGTCATCCGGTGGCTCGGGCGCTGACCTAGAACAAATCACCCTGTCCGCTGGGTACCGTTCTCTTCGCCCCTCCGCGCTTCGGCCGCGGTGCGGCTTTCACCATATCGCCATCGGCAGTGGCGCCGACGGTGCCGTCGGCAAACTCGATCTTCAGCGCAGTGCCCGCATTGACCGATACGGCCGAATGCAGCGGCGCTCCTTTGCCGTCGCGCACCAGCGCGAAGCCACGATCGAGAACGCTCTTGTAGGACAATGCGTCCAGCAGTTGCTCGATATGCTCGAGGCGAATCTTGCGCCGCTCGATCAGGAGCTTGGCGTTGCGCTGCGCCAGCATGCCGAGCCGCGCCACGCGCTCCTTGGCCTGCTGGATCTGGCTTTGCAGCGTCCGGACAGTAAGACGGCCGCGTAACGCAGCGAGCTTGCGGTCATGGATGTGGGTGTTGGCGCGCAGCGCGCGCGGCAATCTCTCGGCGGGGCGATCGAAGCGCTGACGCGGGATCGCCAGCAACTCCGTCACGCCCGGCAATGCGCGAACCGCGCTGCGCAGTTCGTTGCGGCGGGCGTCCTGACTGCGCCGCCAGCTTGCGAAGGCGCGGCGTGCGAGGGTGGAGATTTCGACGGCAAGCTCGGCCCGTACCGGCACGGCCATTTCAGCCGCAGCCGTCGGCGTCGGTGCGCGCTTGTCGGCGACGAAATCGATCAGCGTGATATCCGTCTCGTGGCCGACGGCGGAAATCAGCGGGATCATGCTCTCCGCCGCCGCGCGCACCACAATCTCTTCGTTGAACGACCAGAGGTCTTCGAGCGACCCACCGCCACGCGCGACGATCAGCAAATCCGGCCTCGGAATGCTGCCGCCTTCGGGCAGCGCGTTGAAACCGTCGATCGCGGCTGCGATCTGTTCGGCCGAGCCTTCGCCCTGGACCCGCACCGGCCACACCAGCACATGGCGAGGAAAGCGATCTTCCAGCCGATGCAGAATATCGCGGATCACCGCGCCGGTGGGCGAGGTGACGACGCCGATCACCTGCGGCAGCCACGGCAGCAACTGTTTGCGCGCCTCGTCGAACAGCCCCTCGGCGGCGAGCTTCTTCTTGCGCTCTTCCATCAGCGCCATCAGCGCGCCGACCCCGGCAGGCTCCAGCGCTTCGATGACGATCTGGTATTTCGACGAGCCGGGATAGGTCGTGAGCTTGCCGGTGGCGATGACCTCCAGTCCCTCTTGAGGCTTGAAGCGCATGCGCCCGTGGACGCCCTTCCAGATCACGGCCTCGATCTTGGCGCTCTCGTCTTTCAACGCGAAGTAGCAATGGCCAGACGAATGCGGCCCGCGAAAGCCCGAGATTTCGCCGCGCACCCGGACATGGCCGTAGGTGTCCTCGACCGTGCGCTTCAGCGCGGAGGACAGCTCCGAGACTGTGAATTCCGGCGAGTTGGACAGGACTTCTGCGGCGGCTTGAGGCATCAAGGATCGAATCTGTTGCGGCGGGAAAGCGGCATGCTAAACCCTTTCGCGCCCCTCATAAACCCGCTCCATCCCTGCTGACCCTGTGAATATCCCTGCATGAACAGTCCAGCATGAATATCCTGGTTCTCGGCTCCGGCGGGCGTGAGCACGCGCTGTGCTGGAAAATCGCAGCGTCGCCGTTGGTAACCAGGCTGTGGTGCGCGCCGGGCAATGCCGGGATCGCGCGGGACGCGGAATGCGTGGCGCTGGATATCGCCGATCATCCGGCGGTGATTGCGTTCTGCAAGTCGAACAAGGTTGACTTCGTCGTGGTCGGTCCCGACGCCGCGATCGCCGCGGGCGTGGTCGACGATCTGAACGCGGCGGGCCTCAAGGCGTTCGGCCCGACCAAAGCGGCGGGGCAACTGGAAAGCTCGAAGAACTTCACCAAACAGCTTTGCCGGGACAATAACATCCCGACTGCGGAGTATGGACACTTCAACGATGCCGAGGCTGCGAAGGCCTACATTCGCGAGCAACGCGCTCCGATCGTGGTGAAGGCCGATGGCCTTGCGGCGGGCAAGGGCGTCGTCGTCGCCATGACGCTGGATGAGGCGCTGGCGGCGGTAGACATGATGTTCGGCGGCGGCTTTGGCGACGCGGGCGCCGAAGTTGTCGTCGAGGAATTCATGATGGGCGAAGAAGCCTCTTTCTTCGCGCTGTGCGATGGCGAGCATGCGCTGCCGCTTGCGACCGCGCAGGATCACAAGCGCGCCTTCACCGGCGACAAGGGACCGAACACCGGCGGCATGGGGGCCTATTCGCCGGCGCCGGTCATGACGGACGCCATGTGCCGGCGCGTGATGGACGAGATGATCCATCCGACGCTGCGCGCCATGAAGGCAAAGGGGATGCCCTACAAGGGCGTGCTCTATGCCGGCGTGATGATGACGAGAGATGGGCCGAGGCTGGTCGAATACAACGCGCGCTTCGGCGATCCGGAATGTCAGGTGCTGATGTTGCGGATGAAAGACGACATCGTGCCGGCGTTGCTGGCGTGCGCCGACGGACAGCTGAAGAACTTCTCGCTGCGCTGGCACGACGATGTCGCGATCACGGTGATCATGGCGACCAGGGGTTATCCCGGCGATTACGGCAAGGGGTCGGTGATCGAAGGACTTGAAAATGCCGCCAAGATCGACGGCGTTGAGATTTTCCACGCAGGGACGAAAGCAAACGACGGCAGGATTACCGCCAACGGCGGGCGTGTGCTGAATGTTTGCGCGCTCGGCAAGACAACAAGCGAGGCGCGCGACCGCGCTTATCAGGCCGTGAGCAAAATCAGGTGGCCGGAAGGCTTCTACCGCAGCGACATCGGCTGGCGGGCGATCGAGCGGGAACGCTCATCAGAGAAATAGTGTTCGCAGTATCCCTCCTCCGCGAAGCGTGGGGAGGGTCGGCCGAGCGTAGCGGAGGCCGGGGTGGGGGCCGTTCCCAGAACCCCCACCCGGCGCTCCGTTTCGCTATCGCTCACTCGCGCCACCCTCCCCACTAATGGGGGAGGGATCAAGAGTTAGACGTTCACGGTTAAAGCAAATCGCCGCCCGCAGCCAGTGCCGTCGAGCCATATTGCTTGTAGGCCTTGATCACGTTGCGGCCGACCTTCCAGCGATGCACTTCATCCGGCCCGTCGACGAGGCGCTGCGAACGCACCTGCGTGTACCACTTGGCGAGCGGCGTATCGAGGCTGAAGCCGAGCGCGCCGTGAAGCTGGATCGCCGTGTCGATCACATGATGCACCATGTGCGCAAGATACACCTTCGCGATCGAGTTTTCCTGCGTCAGGTCGAGGCCCTTTTCGGCCTTGTAGGCGATGTGCAGCAACATCAAGCGGCCGATGTAGAGCTGCGTGGCGCATTCGGCGAGCATGAACTGCACCGCCTGACGATCAGCGAGCAACTGCCCGAACGTCGAGCGCTTGGTAACGTGCGCCACCGCCATGTCGAGCGCGCGTTGCGCCTTGGCGACGTTGTGCATGCCGTGGCGCAGGCGTCCGTAGGCGAGGCGATGCTGCCCCATGTTGAAGCCGTTGCCTTCGCCGCCAAGCAGGTTTGCTTCGGGCACGACGAGGTCCTTCAACACGATTTCCGAATGGCCGCCCTTGAGCACGTCGTCATGCTCGCCTTCGATCGCCATGTTGTGGACGTTGCGTTTGATTGTGTAGCCGGGGTTCGGCAGCTCGACGATAAAGGTCGAGAACTGCCGGTGGCGCGGCGCTTCCGGATTGGTCTTGGCCATTACCAGAGCCATGTTGGCGACGCTCGCCGACGACGAGAACCACTTTTCGCCGTTGAGCACGTAATTGCCCTTGCCGTCCTTTACTGCGCGGGTCTGCATGCCAGTGGCGTCGGCGCCCGACGCTTTCTCCGTCATCGAGAAGCAGATGCGCTTGTCGCCGTTGAGCAGCGGCTTGAGGAATTTGTCTTTCTGATAGCCGTTGCCGTGGGTCAGGATCGTCATCATCGACGCATCGTCCGGACCTTGCGTGTTCATCGACAGCGCGCCGAGCGAGCTTTCCCCCAGCTCCATCTGCACCAGCGCATTGGCCAGCGGGCCGAGGCCCATGCCGCCGTATTCTTCCGGCACGAACGGGCACCACAAGCCTTGCGCGCGCGCCTTCTTTCGCAGCGGTCCCAGCACGTCAGGGAGCGGCTTGGAGTCCAGTTCCTTTTCGGCAGGAATGCATTCGCTCTGCACCCATTTGCGCACGCGCTCGCGGACTTCCTTGGCTTCCGGCGGAATTTCGAAATCGATGGCCATGACGTTTCCCTGTTCTGCTCTTTGTGAATGAGCCGGTTTTACCGCGAACGGGCCGCGCTCGTACATATCCGCAGCGGGACGCAGGCCTGCGAACCGGTAGCTCTCGGCGCGCCTGCGCCCTAGTATCCGCATCCCATTCCGCAGAACGGAACATTGCATGGCTGATCTCGCCGATCTTTTTCCAGGCTTCGGGTCTGAGTGGATCAACACCGGCAGCGGACGCATCTTCGCGCGGACAGGCGGCAAGGGGCCGCCGCTGTTGCTGCTGCACGGATTCTCGCAGACCCATGTGATGTGGCATCGCGTGGCGCCGAAGCTCGCGGAGAAATTTTCGCTCGTGATCGCGGATTTGCCCGGCTACGGCTGGTCCGACGTGCCCAAGAGCGACGCGCAGCACATGCCGTATTCGAAGCGCGCGATGGCGCAAGCCATGGTCGATGCGATGGAAAAGCTCGGCCACGTGCATTTCGCTCTTGCAGGCCACGATCGCGGCGGCCGTGTCTCCTATCGTCTCGCGCTCGATCATCCGGGGCGGCTGTCGAAGCTCGCCACGCTCGACATCATGCCGACCTACGATTACTGGCTGAAGATGGACTACAGGTTCGCCTTGAAGGTCTATCACTGGCCGTTTCTCGCGCAGCCTGCCCCCTTGCCGGAGACGCTGCTCGGCGGCAATCCGGACTTCTATCTGAAGAACAAGCTCTCGAGCTGGTCGCACACAAAGGACCTCAGCGTGTTCGATCCGCGCGCGCTCGAGCATTACTTGGCTGCGTTCCGCGATCCGCTGCGCATCCACGCCATGTGCGAGGATTACCGCGCCGGCGCGACGCTCGATTTCGACCACGACAAGGCTGACAAGGATGCGGGAACGAAGATCACGATCCCGATGCTGGCGCTGTGGGGCAATGCCGGTATCGCGCAATCGGCCGCGACGCCGCTCGATGTCTGGAAAACCTGGGCGACCAACGTGCGCGGCCAGCCTGTGAACTCGGGGCATTTTTTGACGGAGGAAGACCCGGAGGCGACGGCGGCCGCGCTGCTGGATTTTCTCGGCGGTTGATTTTTCTCCCTCTCCCCGCGGGCGGGGAGAGGGTCGGGGTGAGGGGTGTGAAGATTGTGCAGTAGCCCCCCACCCGGACTGCTGCGCAGTCCGACCTCTCCCCGTAAAAACGGGGAGAGGTAAAGGTCGCTACCGCCGCTTCTTGAAAAACTCCCGCAGCAGTTCCGCCGCCTCCGTCTCGCCGACCGAGGGGTAGACCTCCGGGGCGTGATGGCAGGTTGGTTGGCTGAAAAAGCGACCGCCATGATCGATGCCACCGCCCTTCGGGTCGGGTGCGCCGTAATAGAGCCGCCGGATGCGCGCGAACGAGATCGCACCGGCGCACATCGCGCAGGGCTCCAGCGTTACGTAGAGGTCGCAGCCGGTCAGGCGCTCGCTGCCGAGGATGCGCGCGGCCTCGCGGATCGCCAGGATTTCGGCGTGGGCGGTCGGGTCGCGGTCGGCGATGGTGCGGTTGCCGGCCGAGGCGATGACCTCGCCGTCGCGCACGATCACGCAGCCGATCGGTACTTCGCCTGACTTTTCCGCGTTTTGGGCCTGTTTCAGCGCCAAATCCATCAAAGATCGGGCTGTCATAAGTGGTCTCTCACAACAAACTCTGTTATCAGGCGCGCCACAGCATGAATCCCGAAAAGGTTTGTCCCGGATGCGATCCGGGGATGAGGCCGGCTTTCGGATCGGGATCGTGCGCAAAAATCCGAAGTGAGACGTTTCATGCCCCGCGATGACAATAAAGACAACGGCCGTTCGCGTGGGCCGCGCAGCGGTCCGCCGCGCGGTAAAGGCGGCTTCGGCGCTGGCGGCCAGAAGCGTGAAGGGGGCCGTTCGGAAGGCCGCTCAGCTGGTCCACGTTCGCGCGACGATCGTCCGGCGCGCTCATCCGCTCCAAAATCTGCTGGAAGATTTGGTGATCGCAAGTTTGGCGACAAGAAGTTCGGCGACAAACCATTCGGCGAGAAGCGGCCCTACAAGCCGCGCGAAGATCGCGGTGAAGGTCGCGCCCCTTATAAGCCCCGCGAGGATCGCGGAGATCGTCCGTTCAAGCCGCGTGAGGATCGCGGCGAACGCACCTTCAAGCCGCGCGAAGATCGTGGCGAAGCACGTTCGTTCAAGACCCGCGATGGTGGAGATCGCCCATTCAAACCTCGTGAAGATCGAGGGGATCGTCCGTTCAAACCGCGTGAAGATCGCGGCGAGCGCTCCTTCAAGCCTCGCGATGGTGGCGACCGTCCCTTCAAACCTAGCGATCGTGACGATCGCGCCCCGCGCCGTGAATACGGTGATCGTGCGCCGCGTCCAGCCGGCCGGTTCGAAGACAAGAAGTTCAGCGAGAAGCGGCCCTACAAGCCACGCGAGGATCGTGCGCCATATAAGCCGCGTGAAGATCGCGGTGAACGCTCGTTCAAACCGCGTGAGGATCGTAGTGAAGGTCGCGCCCCGTACAAGCCCCGCGAGGATCGCGGAGATCGCCCGTTCAAACCCCGTGAGGACCGTGGTGAGCGCTCCTTTAAGCCTCGCGAGGACAAGAAGTTCGGCGAGAAGCGGCCCTACAAGCCCCGCGAAGATCGCGGAGATCGCCCGTTTAAACCGCGTGAGGATCGCGGCGAGCGCTCTTTCAAGCCGCGCGAAGATCGCGGGGATCGGGCCTTCAAACCTCGCGGTCGTGACGATCGCGCTCCGCGCCGTGAGTATGGCGATCGGCCCGCGCGTGCGGAGCGATCCGACAGCGGCCCGCGCAAGTTCGACAGGCCAGGAGAAGATCGCCCGCAAGGCGATCGACCGCGCTTCGACCGGCCCCGTGAAGATCGCGCGCCGCGTGCGCGTTCCGACTGGCAGGAGCATCCGCGCAGCGCAGGCGGCGAGCGTCCGCGTCGCGACAATGAAGACGACAGCCAGATTTTCGCCAAGCGTCCGGCGTTTGGCGGGCGAGGCGAATATCGCGAGCGCAAGCCGGATTTCGACAGGCGTCCGGCGCGTGCCGAACCTGCACCGAAGAAGCCAGGCGAACGCATCGCCAAGCTGATTTCGCGCGCCGGGCTATGCTCGCGCCGCGATGCCGAGGAATGGGTGACGCAGGGCCGAGTCTCGGTGAACGGCCGCATCATCAACTCGCCTGCGCTCGATGTCACGTCGCGCGATGTGGTGCTGGTGGACGGCAAGCCATTGCCGGAACGCGAGCGCACGCGGCTGTTTCTCTATCACAAGCCGAAAGGCCTGATGACGACGCACGACGATCCGGAAGGCCGTCCGACGGTGTTCGACAATCTGCCGGAAGGTCTGCCGCGCCTCATCAGCATCGGCCGGCTCGACTTCAACACCGAAGGCCTGCTGCTGCTCACCAACGACGGCGGTCTCGCGCGCACGCTCGAACTGCCGGACACCGGCTGGCTGCGGCGTTATCGCGTTCGCGCCCATGGCGAGGTCACGCAGGCGCAACTCGACGCGCTGAAAAAGGGTGTCGAGGTCGATGGCGTCAAGTATGGTTCGATCGATGCGACCTTGGAGCGCGATCAGGGTTCCAACGTCTGGATCGTGTTCGCGATCCGCGAAGGCAAGAACCGCGAGGTGCGCAACGTCATGGCGCATCTCGGGCTCGAGGTGAATCGGCTGATTCGCATTTCTTACGGACCTTTCCAGTTGGCTGAGATCGCAGAAGGTCAGGCCGAGGAGGTCAAGACCCGCGTGCTGCGCGACCAGCTTGGCGATCGCATCGCCATGCTTTCCGGCGCGGACTTCAAGATTCCAGAGCAGCGCCACGATGCCGACGCTGGCGACGATGCGCCGCGCGGCAAAAAGCCGTTCAAGCCGAAAGGCAAGTCCGGTCTGATTGCCGACCGCAAGGGCCGCCGCGTGCTGGTGACGCGCAGCGGCGGGGATGATGCGCGGGCGCGTAACGAAGATGAAGCGGCGGCCTCCGGTCCGCCGAAGCGCCCGAAGCGCGGCTATCACGGCAAGCGCGATCTGACGCCGCTGGATGAATAATGTGTTCGGCGTTTGAAAAATCCCTCCCCCTTGCGGGGAGGGTCGGCCAGGCGAAGCGGAGGCCGGGGTGGGGGTCTGGCGCTTCGGTTTGTCCCCACCCGGCGCTCCATTCGCTAATGCTCATTCGCGCCACTCTCCCCACGCTTCGCGGGGGAGGGATGGCAACCAGTGCAGCGAGCTCGTGATGCGCGTCGTTGGAGGACGCCTGCGCGGGCGGAATATCGCAGGGCCATCGTCGCAGGCGATCCGCCCCACAGCCGATCGCCTGCGCGAGTCGCTGTTCAATATCCTGATGCATGCCTATGAGAACCCGCTCATTGGGGCGCGGGTGCTCGATCTGTTCGCGGGCACCGGCGCACTCGGCATCGAGGCGATCTCGCGCGGCGCAGCGTTCGCGCTGTTCGTCGACAACGGCGCGGAAGCAAGAGCGCTCCTGCGCAACAATGTCGAGGCACTCGGGCTCGGCGGCGTGACGCGGGTGTTCCGCCGCGATGCGACGCAACTCGGGCCGTGCTATCCGGTCGAGCCGTTCTCGCTGGCGTTCCTCGATCCGCCCTACAACCAGGGGCTGGCAGAGAAAGCGCTGGCATCATTGATCGAGGGTAAATGGCTGACGCCGGGGGCGCTGGTGATCGTCGAGGAATCGAAGGCTGCTGCGCTTGCAACGCCCAGTGGTTATGAAGAACTTGAACGCCGCGCGTACGACGATACGGAGTTTGTTTTTTTGAGAGCGCCTGCATCAATTTGATGAGTCGTCATCACCGGGCTTGACCCGGTGATCCACGCCTTACAGCATATCGAAAGAGAAGACGTGGATGGCCGGGTCATAGGCGAGCGAAGCGACGCCGTTCCTCGAACGGCTATGCCCGGCATGACGAGGAAAAATGCAGAAAGCGCTGACTGTCTTTCTCATTCTCACATTCATCGGAGCGCTTCCAGCACTTCTGGTGATGGCGCTTGCGCTCTGGTCCATGCAGTTCGAGCTGAGGGATGTTCCGGGCTATTTCGTCGACACCTTGATCGATATCGGACCGGTCCCTTTCATTCTCAGCTTTGGGTTGTTTTTCTTCTTCTACGGCATGAAGAAGCTGATCGCTCTTCTCGCGCGCTAACAGCTAGCGCCGTCCGAACAGCTTCTCGATGTCCGCGAGCTTCAGTTCGACGTAAGTCGGCCGGCCATGATTGCACTGGCCGGAGTTGGGCGTCACTTCCATCTCGCGCAGCAGCGCGTTCATTTCCTCCGGCTTGAGGATACGCCCTGCGCGCACCGAACCATGGCACGCCATGGTCGCGGCCACGTGCATCAGCCGCCGCTCCAGCGGCAGCGCCTCGTCCCATTCCGCCATGTGTTCGGCGAGATCGCGCAGCAGTGCCGCGGCGTTGGTCTTGCCGAGCAGCGACGGCGTTTCGCGCACTGCCAGCGCGCCGGGGCCGAACGATTCGATGGCGAGACCGAACCTTTCCAGTTCGTCCGCCTGCGCGAGCAGCTTCTCCACCGTCGCCTCGTCCATCTCGACGATCTCGGGAATCAGCAGGATCTGCCGCGCCACGCCGTTGCGTTCGAGTGAGGCCTTCAGCCGTTCGTAGACGATGCGCTCGTGGGCTGCGTGCTGATCCACCACGATCAGGCCGTCGCGCGTCTGCGACACGATATAGGTCTCGTGAATCTGCGTGCGCGCCGCGCCGAGCGGTTTGTCGATCAGTTCGGGAGCGGGGCCTTGCTCGAATCGAACGTCCGCTGATGGCGCTCCGACATCGAAGCCGGATTGCGCCACCTCGGCAAAACCTTGCACGAAATCATCGCGCGTTTCGGCAGCGGCTGTTGTGGGATACGACGGCGAATTACGCCAGTCCCAGCCGCCGCGCGGCGGAATGTTCGGGCGGAACGACGACAGCACAGCGCCGCCGCCGTTCGCAGCGGTGCGGCGGCCTTCGCGCGCCAGCCCTTCTTTCAGTGCGTGAATGATGAGCGCGCGCACCAGACCCGCGTTACGGAATCGCACTTCGGTCTTGGCAGGATGCACATTGGCATCGACCTCCTGGCTGTCCAGCGTGACGAACAGCGCGACGACCGGGTGCCGGTCACGTGGCAGATAATCCGCATAGGCCGCGCGTACCGCGCCCAGGATCAGCTTGTCGCGAACGGGCCGGCCGTTGACGAACAGATATTGTCCCAGCGCGTTGGCGCGGGTCAGCGACGGCGCGGCCGCAAAGCCTTCGACGCTGACGCCGTCGCGCCCGGATCGCACCTCGATGGCGCTGGCGCGAAAATCCGTGCCCAGAATATCGCCGAGCCGCGTCAGTTGTCCCGGCGCGCCGGGCAGGGCCGCCGCCCATGTCACGGGGCTGCGCTCCTCGCCCGCAAGGGTGAAGGCGATATCCGGCCGCGCCATGGCAAGACGCCGCACCACCTCGCGAATCGCTTCGCCTTCGGTGCGGTCGGTCTTGAGAAATTTCAGCCGTGCCGGCGTCGCGTAAAACAGGTCAGCGACCTCGACGCGGGTGCCATGGGTCAGCGCCGCAGGGGCAATCGCCGACTTCGCGCCGGCATCGACGCTCATCGCCCACGCATGCGGCTCGTTGGCGTGCCGTGTGGTGATGCCGAGCCGCGCCACCGCCCCGATCGAGGGCAGGGCCTCGCCGCGAAAGCCGAGCGTGCGAATCCGCAGCAGGTCTTCGTCGTCGAGTTTCGAGGTCGCGTGACGCTCCACCGCGAGCGCGAGGTCGCCGCGCGTCATGCCCGCGCCGTCATCGGTGATGGTGATGCGCCGCCGCCCGCCGCCGTCGGTGAAAATCTCGATCCGGCTCGCCCCCGCATCGATCGCGTTCTCGACCAGTTCCTTCACCGCGCTCGCAGGCCGCTCCACCACCTCGCCGGCGGCGATGCGGTTGACGATGGTTTCAGGGAGTTGGCGGACAGGCATGGACGTGTTCGAAGCCGATTCGGGAGCGTGCGATTGTAGGTACAACGGCGCATTGAATGTGGCGTTCGGGCTCCTGAACGCAAGTTTTGCGAAGGATTTTCCTCGTTATCCCGCGCTTCCGGAGCGACGCCCTAATCGTCGAAGCGATTTCCGCGCTTCGCCTTAACGTCGGAACGGCGCTTCTTGCCCTCAAGACGGCGCTGTTTGGAGCCGAGCGTCGGCCGCGTCGGACGGCGCGGCTTGGGGCGCACCATGGCGTCGCGCAGCAGCTCCACCAGCCGCTCGATCGCATCGGCCTTGTTGCGTTCCTGCGTCCGGAATCTTTGGGCGTGGATCACGATCACGCCGTCTTTGGTGAGACGCTGACCGGCCAGCGTCGTCAAACGCGCCTCCGCATCCGGAGGCATCATCGCCTTGGCGATCGGATAGCGCAGTTGCGCCGCGGTCGAGAGCTTGTTGACGTTTTGCCCGCCCGGTCCCGACGCGCGCACGAAATCGATCTCGATGTCGTTTTCGTCGATGGAGAGGAAAGGGCCGATGCGGATCATGGGTTACAGTGTATCGCCGTTATTCGATGTCGTCCCTGCGAACGCAGGGAGCCATACCCCGTGCGGTCTCGATAGGCCACGGCGTATGGGTCCCGGGTCTTCGCTTAGCTCGCCCGGGACGACGACTACCCTTCCGCAACATAGCGCTTGGCGAGGATCTTGCCTTCTTCCACTGCCGGCTGATCGAAGGCGTCCACACCTAGCAGGTGTGCGCCGATGATCGTTTCCAGCATGAAATGCATCAGCATCTCGCCGAGCGTCGCCTCATCCAGCGTCTCGATATGGAAAGTGCGCACCGGGCAGCCGTTCCTGGCCAGCGTCTCGGCGGTGGCGCGGCCCTGTGCCGCGACCAGATCGCCGATGGTCTTGCCCGCGAGCGTCGGTTCTGCGCACAGCTTCGACAGATCGTCCGGCATCCTGGGACCCTTGCCCCTCACGCCGGTAGTGATGACCGTGAACAGCTTGTCGCGCGGACCGGCGATGAACAGTTGC
Organism: Hyphomicrobiales bacterium; assembly: GCA_021732215.1. Taxonomy (GTDB): domain Bacteria; phylum Pseudomonadota; class Alphaproteobacteria; order Rhizobiales; family Xanthobacteraceae; genus SG-bin9. Next base: position 6,901 of record JAKFVL010000008.1, on the reverse strand, counting down.
AACTGGCTGTGCTGATCGACCGGCCCCAGCGCCGCAACCGGGGTGGTGCCACGGCCCGCCTTGCCGACGCTCTCCGCCCAGAGTTGCACATACCATTTGGCGAATCGTTCGAGCCGGTCGGAGTACGACATCAGCACCGTGATCGGCTTGGCTTTCTGCTCGGCCAGCGCGATCGACAGCGCCGCACCGACGGCCGAGGGCACCTCGGCTGCCGGCTTGCTCGCGAGCACGGGCGCGAGCGCTTTCGCGGCACCTTCGCGGATACGCTTGATGTTGAGGCCGGCGACAGCCGCCGGCAGCAGGCCGACATTGGTCAGCACCGAAAAGCGCCCGCCGACGCCCGTGTCGTGCTCCAGCATCGGTACCTTGAAGGCCTCCAGCAGAGCGCGCAGTCCGTTGGTCTTGCCCGGCTTGTTCGGTTCGGAGAGGCCCATGAACAGCGCCGGAATTTTCGCTTCGAGTCCGGCGCGTTTCACGGCGTCGAGCGCGGCCATGGTCTGCATCAAGGTTTCGCCGGTGCCGCCGGACTTCGACACGGCGACGAACTTCGTCGTGGCGAGCGGCAGTTTGCCGAGCAGTGCGGCGTAGGTCTGCGGGTCGAGATTATCAAGGAAGTGCAGGCGAGGGCCGGTGCGCAGCAGCGCGAGGCCGGGGACGTTGTAGTCGGCGAGTTGCAGCAGCGCCTGCGCGCCGAGGCTGGAACCGCCGGTGCCGAGAAATACGATGTCGGTCGCGCCATCGCGCAAGCCGGCTGCCGCCTGTTCGATGCCGGCGAGATCGCGGCGTTCCTCGGGCAGCCGCAGCAGTTGCAGCTCGCCGTCGGCGTGGCGTCCGCGCAGCCATTGCAGCGCCGCCTCGGTGCGCTTGAGCATCGCCTCGTAGGCGTTCCGCTCGATGCCGTGCGCGCCGACGACCTCGGCGCGCGCATGATCGATCGACTGGACAACGGACATGGAATGCTCCGGATGGGCTGCGGATTTCACGATTGTCTTGGCGTGCTGGTCGAACAGGATCTTGAAGACCAAAACATGGCTCCCGCGCTTGGCATGTTGGGTTTGTACATAGCGCGCGAAAACACCGGCTGCAAAGCCGGTGTTTTCAATCTGGTTCGATTCCGAAGGATCAGGCCGAGCGGCCGACGATGACGGTGAGCAGACCGTTGCCCCACAGGCGGCGGGACACGCGCTTGACGTCGGCCAGAGTGACCGCATCGATCAGCGAGTTGCGCTTCTCGATGTAGTCGATGCCGAGCTTGTCGAGCTGGAACAGCAGCAGCGCTGAAGCGATCTTGGAATTGGTGTCGAGCGCCAGCATCTGCGAACCCTTGAGGTAGGATTTCGCGTCATCCAGCTCTTGCTGCGTCGGGCCTTCGTCGGCCATCCGCCGCGCCTCGGTTGTGATGGTGTCGACCGTCTCATTGGCGCGGTCGGCGCGGGTCGCGGTGGCGCCGGTGAAGATCGCCGACTGCTTCATCCACAGCAACTGCTCGTAGACCGAATAGGCGAGACCGCGTTTTTCGCGGATTTCGCGATACAGCCGCGACGAGAACGAGCCGCCGCCGAGGATGTGGTTGGCGACGAACGCCGCCATGAAGTCCGGATCGTCGCGTTGAATGCCGGGGCCGCCGAACATCACCACGGTTTGCGGGACGTCGAGCGCGATCAGCGATCGCTGCGGCGGCTTGGCCGCCTCGATCTTCGGGATCGCCACGAGGTCGCCCTTGGCCGGCAGCGCGCCGAAGGTCAGGTCGAGCAGCTTGCCGAGCGCGTCCGGCTCGATATCGCCGACCACGGACACTTTCAGCGTATCCCTGGCGAATATGCGCGCGGCGTACTGCTTGAGATCGGCGGGGGTGATGTTGGGGACGGTTTCGAGTGTGCCGTTGCTGGGGCGGCCATAGGGATGGTTGCCGAACAGCGTCTCGAAGAAGCGGCGGCCCGCAAGCGAATTCGGATTTGTGGTTTCGCGGCGCAGCCCCGAGATCACCTGGGCGCGTTCGCGCTCCAGCGGCTCGCTCTCGAAGCGCGGCGCGGTGAGCGCCAGTTTGAGCAGGCCGAACGCCTCGCCGCTGTTTTCCTTCAGGGTGCGCAGCGAACCGCGGAAGTGGTCGCGCGCGGCGCTCCAGCTCAGGCTGATGGCGCGGCGGTCGAGCCGGTCCTGAAATGTCTTGGAGTCCAGTTCGCCGGCGCCTTCGTTCAGCATGGCCGAGACGAGATAGCCGACGCCGGTCTTGTCGGCCGGGTCCTGCGATGCGCCGCCGTCGAAGGAGTACTCCATGGCAATCAGCGGGACGGTGGCGTCCTGCACGAACCACGCTTCGATGCCGCCGGGCGAGATGTAGCGCTGGATTTTTGCTGCGGCGTCCGCAGTTGCAGGGGTGAGCGAGACGGCGGCGAATGTTGCCGCCAGCGCGACGGCGAATGTCCGGATGCGGTTAGATATGACGATCACGATCGCTTCTCCTCGCGCCGCGGCGCCGTGTCCTTGATGAGATAGCCGGTGACGGACCGGTTCTTGTCGAACCAGGTGCGCGCTGCGTTGCGCACCTGATCGGATGTGACCGCGCGGACGCGGGCCGGCCAGCTCAGCACGTCGTCGACACCAAGCCCGACCGTCATGGCGGAGCCGTACCAGCGCGCCAGCGTGGCCTGATTGTCCTGGGCGTAGATGGTATCGGCGATCAGCTGGGTCTTGACGCGCTCGAGATCCTCGGCGCGCACGCCGTTCTGGGCGATGTCGGCGATCACGCTGTCGAACACCTGTTCGATCTGTGCGAATTCGACTCCGGTCTTGGGCGTTGCCGAAAGACCGAACGACGTCGCGTCGAGTGACAGGCCCGAATACCAGGCGCTGGCCGAGAGCGCGATCTGCTTGTCGAGCACCAGCGCGCGATGGAGGTATGAACTGGTGCCGCTGCCCATGATCTGCGCCAGCACCTGCAGTGCGGCACTTTCGCCGGCCGCACCCGTGACCGCCGACGGCACCAGATAGGAACGGCGCACGCTCGGCTGCTCGACCCGGCGATCGGCGAGCGTAACGGTTCGTGCGGCGGCGGGCTGCGGTTCCTGCGGCCGGATGCGCTGCGCCGGAATCGACGGCTGCGCAGGAATCTTGCCGTAGGTTCGCTCGGCGAGCGGCAGCACTTCGTCGCCAGATACGTCGCCGGCCACGATCAGGATCGCGTTGTTCGGCGCGTAGTGCACCTTGTAGAAGGCGAGCGCGTCCTCGCGGTTGAGCTTCTCGATCTCCTGCTTCCAGCCGATCACCGGCCGGCCGTAGGGGTGATTGAGATAGAGCGCGGCGTTCACCTGATCGCCAAGCCGGGCGTCGGGGCTATTGGCGGTGCGCTGATTGTATTCCTCCAGCACCACGTCGCGCTCCGGCAGCACGACCTCGTCTTTCAGGACGAGGCCGGTCATGCGATCGGCCTCCATGTCCATCAGTACGGGCAGCTTGTCCTTGGTGACGCGCTGGAAGTAGCCGGTGTAGTCGGTCGATGTGAATGCGTTTTCGCTGCCGCCGAACAGTGTCACGGCCTTGGAAAAGGCGCCGGCCGGATTCTTCGCGGTGCCCTTGAACATCAGATGTTCGAGGAAATGCGCAAGCCCGGATTTGCCGGGCGTCTCGTCGGCGGAGCCGACCTTGTACCAGACCATGTGCGTGACCACCGGCGTGCGGCGGTCGGTGATGACCACCACCTGCATGCCGTTGCTGAGCGTGAACGTCGCCGGGCGCTGCACCTCGGCGGTCTGCGCACGGGCTTCACGAGGCGGCATAAGGAGACACATCGCCGCGACCGCAGGGACTGCGAGCGTGGCGTAGCGATTCAATGAGATCATGATGAGGTACCGGTTCGTTTCACAAAAATGGCGGCTCGGGTCGCCGCCAACCGGAAAAGCAACGAAAGCGTTGCACTGGTACCGTCATACTGGACTGGACAGTGCTGCACCGCAAATCACGTTGCGATCAACTATCCGCGCGAGCGATTACCTGCGGCCAGTGTCCAGAACTGGATTGGGGGGCGGCTGGTAATTGGGCTGGAGCGCGGACGCGCCCGTTCCATAGGCGAAGTTCGGCGATGGCGTTTGATAGCCGACTGGTGGCTGAGTGAGACTCTCGCGGGACGGTTCGCCCGTGAAGCGCTCGGCTTCTGCCTTCTTGCTGCTGAACAAGCCAAAAAATCCGCCATTGTAGCCGAGCTCGGACGGGCTCAGAATCGGATTGTTGCTGGTCGCGCCGGGAACAACCGAATCGCGGCTGGTACTGCGGGTCACCGGCTGGCCGGCGAGCTCGCTCGGCAGCAGGATGCGCGCTGCTTCGCGCGTTTCCAGCGTGGCGTCGCGCGTTGTACCGCCTTTCTTGCGGGCGGCCTCCCTGCGCGCCTGCCGCTCGATGACATCGGGATCCTTCGGCCAGTTCGGCGCAGTAATCTGGCGCTGCGTTTCCGGCGCGCGCAACTCCACCTTCGGCGGAATCACCAGCGGCGAACGCTCGCGATATTCAATGCCGCCGTTTTCGAGGTTGGTGCCGCCGATGCCGCGTATCACACTGCCGATGATTCTCTGTGAAAACGACTGGTTGTCCTCTTCGTCATCGTCGGCGGCGAACGCGGGCTGGGCCGCGATCGTGCAGACGGCGAGAGCGCACAGCGCCAGCCGCAAGGCGCGGCGGGGCCTGCGGCGAATATTGTGGACGTTCAAATGGTGGGTGGCGCGCATCGATCTGGTCCGTTACTGCCAAAGCTGGAACAAGTCACTGGATTTCCAGAGGATATACCCCGGGGATCACGGCGCTTTTGCGGCGTCTGGAGCCCGGAACGAGTCATACAGCAGACCCAGGACTCCAGCAACAATCGCCACGTCGGCAAGGTTAAACACGTACCAGTTATACCTTTGCCCCCCGATCTGGGCATGAAGCAGGGCAAAATCGGCCACCGCGCCATAGGCGAAGCGGTCGATGGCGTTGCCGATGGCCCCGCCGATAATCAGCCCGAGACCGATGGTCGCAAGCCGGGTGTTCGACCGCGCCATCCAGATCGCCAGCGCCACGACGGCGGCGGCCTTGATGACCAGCAGGATGGCCTGCCCGAGCGTGCTCTCGGTCTGGAACCAGCCGTAGCTGATGCCGGTATTCCAGGCGAGCACCAGATCGAAGAACGGCAGCACCGGCACGACGCCGCGCCCGCCAAGCCCATAGCCGTGGATCAGCCACAGCTTCGACGCCTGATCGAGCGCGACGGTGATCAGCGCTGCAACGATGCCGGGACGCAGAGCTGGGTGCATGCGTGTGTCCGATCAAACCGAAACGCCGAGCGCTTTCCATTCGCGCAGCGCGTCCGCGTCGCGCGGTGACACGTCGGGATAGTCGGGATCGTCACCGACGCTCTGGAGAATCTTCCACGAGCGCGCGCATTTCGTGCCGACGGCCCTTTCGACCACGACCGCGACGTTCGCGACGTCTGCCAGCCTGAATGCGTTCGCGGGCGCGTCCGCATTGGTCAGTTCCGCATTCGAGGTGATGCACACGTCGGCGAGGTCGATGCTTGCCATGATGGCGAACAGCGCCGGATCGGACACATAGACCAGCGGCGAGGCTTCGAGCGACGAGCCGATGCGCTTGGCCGCGCGTTCGACCTCGATCGCGCCGGTGACGACGCGGCGCACGTCGCGGATCGCATCCCACTTCGCGGCCAGCGCATCGTCGCGATACTGGCCAAGCCCCTGCGGGAACGTGGTCAGATGCACCGACGGCTCCGCGTCGGGGCGATAGGCGAGCCACGCTTCATCGGCGGTGAACGACAGGATCGGCGCCAGCCATTTCAGGATCGCGTCGCACAGCATGTCGACCACCGTGAGCGACGCCTTGCGCATCGCCGACGACGGCGGCTCGCAGTAGAGCGTGTCCTTGCGGATGTCGAAGTAGAACGCCGACAGTTCGGTGTTCATGAACGCGGCCAGCGTCGCGACCACGGTCTTGTAGTCGTAGGTCTCGTAAGCCTCGCGCACCGTCGCATCGGCTTCGGCGAGGCGATGCAGCATCAGCCGCTCCAGCTCGGGCATGTCCATGTGCTCGATCGCATCGTCCGGCTTGAAGTGCGCCAGCGTGCCGAGCATCCAGCGGATGGTGTTGCGCAGCTTGCGGTAGGTCTCGACCATGGTTTTCAGGATTTCCGGACCGATGCGCTGGTCGTCGGAATAATCCGACGCCGCGACCCACAGCCGCAGGATGTCCGCACCGGAGTCCTTGATGACCTTCTGCGGCTCGACTGTGTTGCCGACCGACTTCGACATCTTGCGGCCCTGCTCGTCGAGCGTGAAGCCGTGGGTCAGCACCACATCATAGGGCGCTCGGCCGCGCGTGCCGCAGCTCTCCAGCAGCGATGAATGAAACCAGCCGCGATGCTGGTCAGAGCCTTCCAGATACATCACCGTATCGTTGCCGCCGTCGATCTTGCGCTTGATCTCGCCGAGGGTGGGAAAGTTCTGGCGATCCTCCAGCACGAAGGCATGCGTCGAGCCCGAATCGAACCAGACATCGAGAATGTCATCGACCTTCTGCCAGCCTTCGGATGCTTTCGGCCCGAGGAAGCGCTCGCGCGCGCCGGCTGCGTACCACGCATCCGCGCCCTCGTTCATGAAGGCTTCGGTGATGCTTTGGTTGATCGCCTCGTCCTGCAGGATCTCGACCGAGCCGTCGCCCTTGTCCTTGACGAACACCGCGATCGGCACGCCCCACGCGCGCTGGCGCGACACCACCCAGTCCGGGCGGTTGGCGATCATGCCGTTGATGCGGTTCTGTCCGGCCGGCGGCACCCACTGCGCCACCGAGATCGCATGCAGCGCGCGGGCACGCAGCGTGTCGCCTTTCTGCTCCCCTCCCCCGTGTGGGGAGGGGTTGGGGG
>JAKFVL010000007.1 GCA_021732215.1 Hyphomicrobiales bacterium | reverse complement strand
GGGCACGAGCTCTGATTCATTAAAATTTATCCTAATCTCGTAACCCGGCGACAACGAAAAACGAGAATGGCTTTTTACGTTATTCCTTCGGCAATCCGGCTTTCCTAAACTATGGCGCGTGTACTGCGCGATGCGTTCGCGGGATATGTCCATGTCTGTTGAGGAATTTTCGAAGCAATGGGCCGTTGATATTGCAGTCGGCGGAAGCTATGCGCTGCCGAAATGGTTCGATCCGCAGGGCCGTCCGCGAACGTTCGCGTGCCGGACCACTCGCGTCTCACCGGACCGGATGATGGTCGAGGTGCCGGTGTCCGGAAAGATCGGCGATCGCATTACGCCCTACTTCCGCGATTTCGGAAACTTCGAGGGTCATATCAGCGACGTGAAAGCTGGCCGCTTTCTGCTTGAGCTCGAGATGTCCAGCTCCATGCGCGATGCATTCGCGAACAAGCTGAACTGGATCAAGGAAAAACAGAAAGACCCAAGCATTCCCGACGCCAGAAGGGACGCGCGTATCATTCCCGCGAGCCCGCATTCGATCCTGACCCTTGCCGATGGGACAATTCACAAGTGTTTCATTATCGATATGTCGGTATCGGGAGTCGCGGTGTCCGCTCAGCTCCAGCCGGAGATCGGAACGCCGCTGGCGATCGGCGCGTGCGTCGGCCGGGTGGCCAGAATCTTGCCTGACGGTTTCGCCGTGAAATTCGTCGATCAGCCGCGACGCCAGGATCTCGACCGGCTTGTCATTCGAACTGCGCCACTGCGCTCTGTAAGCGGCGCGAAGATGGTTCTGCCGGGCCGCGAGGCCGGCGACCTCGCTTTCGCCGGCGCCTGAGGCGCAGCTCTTCCTCCGTCAGTTTGCCAGCGCAAACGCGCGCTGGAATGCCGGCCTCGCCATGCAGCGGTCGAGGTAGCGGTCGAACGAGGGCCGTGACGGGATCATCTTGAACACCCGGGTCGCGAAGTTCACGCCGGCAGCGAGCGGAATGTCGGCGGCGGAGAAGTCGTCGCCGAGAATCCATGGGCCTTTGTCGATCGCCCTGTTGATCACATCGAACACCTGCGTTGCATCGCCCCAGCCCGCCGAGCTCGAAGGCATCTGGATCCTGGCGAAAACCTGCGTGATGGCGGCCTCGATGTTTGCCGCAAAGAACAGCCAGTAAAGATAGCGCGCGCGGGCCGCGTCACCGACCGGCGGCGCCAGTTTCGCATTTGGAAAGCGTTCGGCGATGTAGGCGCAGATCGCGGCTGCTTCGCCCATACCGGTGTCGCCGTCCTTCAATCCGGGCACCTTGCCCATCGGATTGATCGCGAGGTATTCCGGCTTCTTCTGCGCGCCGGCGTTAATGTCGGTCAGAACACGCTCGTAGGGCTCGCCGGTTTCTTCCATCGCCCACAGCGCGGTGAACGAACGCGATTTTGGCGAGTGATAAATCTGGATCATCTGGGGCCTCTTGTTGTTCGGCGCAATCGGACGGAGCGGTTGTTACGTCACCGTTGTTCTGTTTCACGACAGCACGAGCGCAGTAATCTGCTGGGTCAATGTGAAAATAATGCGGTGTGCTGCTCAGCTCTGGCAGCAGTTCTCGCCAGCCTGAATTGGCGGACATGGCACGGAGCCGTATGAGCAGAACACGCAGCAATCGCCTGGCTTGGGCTTGAGCCGTTCGCCGCATCCCTTGCAGTCATAGAAGAACTGGCAGGCATCGGTCGGCATGATCTCGGTTGCCTGATGATGGCAACGCGGGCAGGTCAGGATCGATTGCAGCTCCATGCGTTGAGATTATCCGGATCACCTTACGGAGCCAAGTCACTTGGCGGATACCTACGGAGCCATAGCGCGGCAAGCGAAAAAAATGGCGCGCCAAACGAAAAAGGGCGGCTCGAAAGCCGCCCATTGCGTCCGGTGATGAGGCTTGCAGTCAAACGGCGAGCTTGCCGGCTTTCGCGGCGGCATAGCGCTCGCTGATCTTGGTCCAGTTCACCGTGTTCCACCACGCCTTCAGGTAATCGGGGCGGCGGTTCTGGTAGTTCAGGTAATAGGCGTGTTCCCAGACGTCATTGCCGAACAGTGCGAGCTTGCCGTCCATCATCGGATTGTCCTGATTAGGCCGCGTCTCCATCGAGAGCTTGCCATCCTTGGCGACGTTGACGAACACCCAGCCCGAACCGAATACGCGGCCACCGGCGGCGTTGAAGTCGTTCGTCATCTTTTCCATGCCGCCGAGATCACGGTCGATCGCGGCCAGCACTTCGCCTCCGGCCTTGCCGCCGTTCGGTCCCATGATCTCCCAGAACATGGTGTGGTTGGCGTGACCGCCCATGCTGTTACGCACGCCGGTACGGATCGTATCCGGCAGCGCCGAAAGATTGGCGAGTACGTCCGCTATCGGCTTTTCGGCGATCTGCGGGTTGTCCTTGGCGAAATTGTTCAGGTTGGTAACGAAGGCCTGGTGATGCCGGGTGTTGTGAATTTCCATGGTCTTGGCATCGATGTGAGGCTCGAGCGCGTTGTACGGATAGGCGAGCGCGGGGAGTTTGAAGGCGCCAGCGGGCGCCATGGCCTGTGCAAACACCATGCGGGGTGCTGCGGCTGCAACGGCGACGCCGGCTGCGGCGGTGAACAGGCGACGGCGGGAGAGAGATGACATGATGACGCTCCTCTTTGTGATGCGTGAATGCAGTCAGGTGTTTGACGTCAGGACATCCACCAGCGAATCGATGTCCGGTACAGAAACCGATACGCGCAAATGGCTTCCGAATTACGAACCGCGCGTAAACGCAGTTTCATGGATTACTTCCAGATGCGGCAATCGGATGCAGCAACCTCGGCAATTATCTTTGCGAGTCGTTCGCAGAAAGGATTGTCCCGAACGCGATGCAGCGTGCCGCGTTGCGTTGTGGAGGTGGTGGGGCGGCTGCGTCCGGGGCAAGCGCGCTGCCCAAAACAAAAGGGCGGCCCGAGAGCCGCCCTTCATTAATCTTGCAATCTCGCAGGCTTACTCGCCGGCGGCTTCGCGAGCCGGGGCCTCGGCCTTCTGCTTGGCTTCGAGGTCTTCGCCGGTGGTCTGATCGACCACCCGCATCGAGAGGCGGACCTTGCCGCGATCGTCGAGGCCGAGCAGCTTGACCTTTACCTTGTCGCCTTCCTTGACGACGTCGGAGGTCTTCTGCACGCGGTTGGCCGCGAGCTGGCTGATGTGAACCAGACCGTCCTTCGGTCCGAAGAAGTTCACGAACGCGCCGAACTCCATCACCTTGACAACGGTGCCGTCGTAGATCGTGCCGACTTCCGGGTCGGAGGCGATCGACTTGATCCACTTGATCGCTGCGCGGATCGACTCGCCGTCCGATGAGGCGACCTTCACGGTGCCGTCGTCCTCGATGTTGATCTTGGCGCCGGTCTTCTCGACGATCTCGCGGATCACTTTGCCGCCGGTGCCGATCACTTCACGGATCTTGTCGGTGGCGATCTTGAACGTCTCGATGCGCGGTGCATATTCGCCGAGCTCCGCGCGGGCGTTGGTTAGCGCCTTTGCCATCTCGCCGAGGATGTGGATACGGCCATCCTTCGCCTGCGACAGCGCGACCTTCATGATCTCCTCGGTGATGCCGGCGATCTTGATGTCCATCTGCAGCGAGGTGATGCCCTGATCGGTGCCGGCCACCTTGAAGTCCATGTCGCCGAGATGATCCTCGTCGCCGAGAATGTCGGAGAGGACAGCGAAGCGCTTGTCTTCGAGGATGAGACCCATCGCGATGCCCGCGGTGGGCCGCTTCAGCGGCACGCCCGCATCCATCAGCGCCAGCGATGCGCCGCAGACCGAGGCCATCGACGACGAACCGTTGGACTCGGTGATCTCCGAGACGACGCGCACGGTGTACGGGAACTCGTGATGCGGCGGCAGAACCGGATGGATCGCGCGCCACGCCAGCTTGCCGTGACCGATCTCGCGGCGCTTGGTGCCGCCGAGACGGCCGGTTTCGCCGACCGAGTAGGGAGGGAAGTTGTAGTGCAGCAGGAACGTCTCTTTATACGTCCCCGACAGCGCGTCGATATACTGCTCGTCCTCGCCGGTGCCGAGCGTGGTCACGACCATCGCCTGGGTCTCGCCGCGGGTGAACAGCGCCGAGCCGTGAGCGCGCGGCAGCACGCCGACTTCGGCGAGAATGCTGCGAACAGTCTTGCTGTCGCGGCCGTCGATACGCTTGCCGGTGTCGAGGATGTTCCAGCGCACGATCTTGGCTTCGAGCTCCTTGAACACGCCGGCGACGCGGAGCTTGTCGTATTTCGGCTCCTGGCCTTCCGGGAAGAAATGCGCCATCGCCTTCTTCTTCACTTCGCCGACCGCTGCGTAGCGATCCTGCTTGATCGGAATGGCGTAAGCTGAGCGCAGTTCTTTCTCGACGAGGCCGAGCATTTCCTTTTCGATCGCCGAATTGTCGATCACGGCGACGTCACGCGGTTCTTTGGCGGCCTTCTCGGCGAGTTCGATGATCGCCTTGATGACCGGCTGGAAATGGCGATGACCGAACATCACCGCGCCGAGCATGATCTCTTCGTTGAGCTCTTTCGCTTCCGACTCGACCATCAGCACCGCGTCAGCGGTGCCTGCGACGACAAGGTCGAGATCGGTTTCGGCCATCTCGTCCAGTGTCGGGTTCAGAATATATTCGTTGTTCGAGAAGCCGACGCGGGCAGCACCGATCGGTCCCTGGAACGGAGCGCCGGAAATGGTCAGCGCCGCGGATGACGCAACCAGCGCGAGAATGTCCGGGTCGTTTTCCATGTCGTGCGACAGTGTCGTCACGATCACCTGGGTCTCGTTGCGCCAGCCATCCACGAACAAGGGGCGTATCGGGCGGTCGATCAGGCGGGAAACCAGCGTTTCCTTCTCGGTCGGGCGGCCTTCGCGCTTGAAGTAGCCGCCGGGGATGCGGCCAGCGGCGTAGGTCTTTTCCTGATAATCGACGGTCAGCGGCAGGAAGTCGACGCCTTCGCGTGGCGACTTGGCGGCGACGACGGTGGCGAGTACGACGGTTTCGCCATAAGTCGCGAGCACGGCGCCATCGGCCTGACGCGCGATCTTGCCGGTTTCAAGCCTGAGTGTACGCCCACCCCAGTCCAGTTCGACCGTATGAGTTTTGAACATTGCAGTTATCTTTCATGGTTTCGCGAAAGGCTGCGAAAGCCGCAAAACACAAAGCCTCGAACGAGGAAGCGATCGGCAAGACAGCGGGACGTTGTTCGCGAGTGCGCGAAATCAGCGTCCGGCAATCCTGCCAAAGCTCCGGTGCTCGAGGCCTTGATGCTTGAAATGGCTTCCATCCTTCCGATGGAGCGGACCACCCTTAGGTCCGCGCGACGGGCACCTTGCCCGTCATGTCCAGCCGCCGGATTGCTGCTGAACGTGGTCCGTGCGGCCGAACAAAAATCCTCCCGCACGGTGTTTCGTGTGAGCATGATCTGGATTCAGGAAATGCCCGAAGGCGGATCATGCCCGTGCGCACGCGACAGGCGTGCGTGAACGCTCGTCAGCGGCGGATGTTGTGCTTTTCGAGCAGGGACTTGTAGCGCGCTTCGTCGTTCTTCTTGACGTAGTCGAGAAGCGAGCGCCGGGTGGAGACGAGCTTCAACAGGCCGCGGCGCGAATGATTGTCCTTGCCATGGGTCTTGAAATGCTCGGTGAGGTTATTGATGCGTTCCGAGAGGATCGCAACCTGAACCTCGGGAGAGCCGGTATCGCCGGCTTTGTTGGCGTTGGTCTTGATCAGTTCTGCCTTGCGGCTTGCCGAAATCGACATCGTCATACCCTTGGGTGTCAAACACCCTGTTTGCGTCCGGATGAGGCTGTCAGCCCGGACAGGTTGAACACGCGCTTGGGGATGAGTTCGCCATTGCCAATTTCAGCAAGCGCCAGAAGACGGCCTGCGACCGTGACATAGACTGTGCCGCTACTATTGGGCGCATCCCGTCCGCGCAACAAAACGGCCTGGCCCCGATGGAGCCTTGCCGCATCCGCCCGTGTGACGGCCAGTGCCGGGATGTCGTCCAGCGCGGTCTCAACGGGCAAAAGCGCGTCGGCGAGGTTTCCCTCGCCGGACGCGGCTCTATCGCACAAAGCCTCCAGCCGTTCCAGCGGAATTGCGTCCGATTCGGTAAACGGGCCTGCCAGGGTCCGCCGGAGCGCGCAGATATGGCCATAACAGCCTAAAATCCGGCCCATATCGCGGGCCAGCGAGCGGACATAGGTGCCCTTGCCGCACTCGGCCTCAAACGTGGTCTGGCCGCTATCCGTATGTTCTGTCAGGCTTAATTTATGAATCTCGACCGGGCGCGGTTGCAGGATCACGGTCTCGCCGTCGCGGGCGAGATCATAGGCCCGTTCGCCCTGGATCTTGATCGCGGAATACTGCGGCGGAACCTGCTGGATCACGCCGGTGAACCGGGGCAGCAGCGCCTCGATCGCCGCTGCGGCTGGGCGGCTGTCGCTGGTTGCAGTCGAGCGGCCTTCGGTGTCGTCGGTGTCGCGTTCTTCGCCCCACTGAACGGTGAAGCGATAGCGCTTGCGGCCATCCATCACGAACGGAACCGTCTTGGTGGCCTCGCCGAGCGCGATCGGCAATCCGCCGGAGGCAAGCGGATCGAGCGTGCCGGCATGGCCGGCGCGTTTGGCCGAAAACAAACGCTTCACGACTGCGACCGCATGTGTCGACGTCATGCCGATCGGCTTGTCGAGCACGACCCAGCCGTGAACGTCGCGCTTCTCGCGCCGCGGCTGCTGCTCGCGCCGATTTTGCTCCCTCCCCCCTTGAGGGGGAGGGTCGGGGAGCGGGGTACGCTGAGACATTTGCGCTTGTTGCTCACCCCCCTCCCGATGCTTCGCCATAGCCAAGGCTTCGCCTTGGCGTTCTTCAAGACGGCGGCCATCGGCCGCCTTTTGCTCCCCCTCAAGGGGGGAGGTAACAAGAAGATTCGCATCGTTGCTGTGGTGAGGTCGCATCACGTCTCGTTCGATTCGTCTGTTGTATTTCCGATGTCGCGTTGAACCGCCGGTGTTCGCAATAATTTCTCTATTCGTTCCGCTTCGTCGAATCGTTCGTCAACGTGAAAGCGAATATCAGGCGCAAATTTTAAGTTAACGCGCCGCGCGATCGCCGTACGGATCAGTTTTTTGTTACGATTGAGCGCAGTCATCACGTCGTCGATACCGTGTCCGCCAAGCGGCATCACATAGGCTGTTGCAAGTTTGAGATCTGCGCTCATGCGAACTTCGGGAACCGTGATCAGGTTCCCCTCCAGCGCCGGATCGTGCGTTTCACCATGCATCAGAATCTCGGCGATCGCGTGGCGCACCAGTTCGCCGACGCGCAACTGGCGTTGCGAACCGCCCGACGCGGCGGTATCTCGTTGGTGGTGACGGGGCATTGTCGTCCTTGTCGAAACAAAACGCAGTGGGCCGGATTTGAACCGGCCATCAGCGTGATCTGGATTTCTGTTGACCCTGAACGTAGGTGTCGGACGCCGCGAACAGGTTCATGCAATATGCAGGAAACTGTTCGTTTGGATCAGGCAGTACGTCCCATTTCAAAGATCGTGGCCGAGATCGTCCAACGCGAGCTATGAGATTCGGACTCACAGCGAGCGCTGGATGGTCTCCACGCGGTAACACTCGATGACGTCGCCGGGGCGCATGTCACCGTAGTTCTCGAACGCCATGCCGCACTCCTGGCCGGCGGTCACTTCCTTCACTTCGTCCTTGAATCGCTTCAAGGTCGAGAGCTTGCCTTCGTGCACGACGACGTTGTCGCGGATCAGGCGGACATTTGCGCCGCGTTCCACGTTGCCGTCGGTGACGCGGCAGCCGGCGACCTTGCCGACCTTCGAGATGTTGAACACTTCGAGGATCTGCGCATTGCCGAGCATGGTTTCGCGCAAGGTCGGTGCGAGCAGGCCCGACATCGCCTTTTTCACGTCGTCCACGAGATCGTAGATGATGTTGTAGTAACGGATTTCGATGCCGTTGCGTTTCGCCAGCGCCGCCGCTTCCTTGTGCGCGCGGACATTGAAGCCGATGATCGCGGCATTGAAGCCTTCCGCCAGTGTCACGTCGGATTCGCTGATGCCGCCGACGCCCGCATGCAGCATGCGCGCGGTGACTTCCTCGGTGCCGAGTTTGTCGAGCGAACCGAGAATGGCTTCGAGCGAGCCCTGCACGTCCGCCTTGATGATCAGCGGGAAGTCCTTGCGGCCCGTGGTCTTGAGCTGCGACATCATCTGCTCGAGCGAGCCGCGCATGCCGGAGATATTGGCTGCGGACTTCTCGCGCTTTTGATGCGCGCGGTAGCTGGTGACCTCGCGGGCGCGGGCTTCGTTCTCGACGACGGCCATGCGATCGCCGGCCTCCGGCGGGCCGTTGAAGCCGAGCACTTCGACCGGAACGGAGGGGCCTGCTTCCTGAAGCGTCGCGCCCTGATCCGAGATCAGCGCGCGGACGCGGCCCATTTCTGCGCCGGCGACGACGATGTCGCCGACCTTAAGAGTGCCGCGCTGGACCAGCACGGTTGCGACCGGGCCGCGGCCGCGATCGAGCTTGGCTTCGATCACGGTGCCTTCGGCCGGCCGCGCTGCGTTGGTCTTCAACTCCAGCAATTCGGACTGCAGCGCGATCATTTCGAGCAGCTTGTCGAGATTGGTCTTGTTCTTGGCGGAGACTTCGACGTCGACCGTCTCGCCGCCCATCGATTCGACCTGCACTTCGTGCTGCAGCAGTTCGCTGCGCACGCGCTCGGCGCGAGCATCCGGCTTGTCGATCTTGTTGATGGCGACGATCATCGGCACCTTCGCCGCCTTGGCATGGTTGATCGCCTCGATGGTCTGCGGCATCACGCCGTCGTCGGCCGCCACCACCAGGATGACGATATCGGTAACCTTGGCGCCGCGGGCGCGCATCGCGGTGAACGCGGCGTGGCCCGGCGTGTCGATGAAGGTGATTTTCTTGCCGCTTTCCGGCGAGGTCACCTGATAGGCGCCGATGTGCTGGGTGATGCCGCCGGCTTCGCCCGAGACCACGTTGGCCTGACGCAGCGCGTCGAGCAGCGATGTCTTGCCGTGATCGACATGGCCCATCACGGTCACGACCGGCGAGCGAGGCTCGGTATCGGTCGAGTTGTCGACCGCATCGAACAGGCCTTCCTCGACGTCCGCCGCGGCGACGCGCTTGACGCTGTGGCCCATTTCCTCGGCGATCAGTTGAGCGGTATCGGCGTCGATCGTGTCGGTGATCTTGTGCATCTCGCCCTGCTTCATCAGCAGGCGAATGACGTCGACCGCGCGCTCGGCCATGCGGTTGGCGAGTTCCTGAATCGTGATGGCTTCCGGAATTGTCACTTCGCGGATCAGTTTTTCCTTTGGCTCGTTCGATGCGTGGCCCTTGAGGCGCTGGGTGCGGCGGCGGAACGACGCGATCGAGCGCTCGCGCACATCGTCGGCATTGAGTGCTGTCGTCAGCGTCAGACGCCCGCGCTGCTTGACGGGAGCTGGTTTCGCGGTCGGCTTCGGCGCCATCACCGGGCGCGCGGCGCCGCCGGGGCCGCGGCGGATCTGGCGCGGACCTTCGTCCTCATCCGATCCATCGGCGGCGATGCCCGGCGCACGGGCCTGCGGAATCGCAGCAGGACGGGCCGTCGTCGTTCTTGCCGTCGTCGCCGGCTTGGCTTCAGCGTCGCCGAAACGCTTCTTGGCTTCGGTCTCGGCGCGGCGCTTGGCTTCCTCATCGAGACGATGGCGTTCTTCTTCCGCCTTCCTGCGCGCTGCTGCGGCTTCGCGCTCGGCCTGTTCGATGCCTTCGCGGCTGCTGCGCCGCGCGGCTTCCTCCTCGGCGATGCGGCGTTCCTCGACGTCGCGGGTTCGTGCGTCGGCAAGAGCGTCGATCCGCGCCTTGCTTTCGGCGTCGGTGAGTTTGCGCAAAATGAGGCCGCCGCCGCCGGGTTTGGCAGCCGCAGGTTTCGGCGCCTCAACAGGCCTCGCAGCCGGAGCCTTTGCAACCGGCGCTGCGGCCGGCGCTTCAGCGGCTTCACCGGGGAGGCGGCGTTTGCCGCGTTTCTCGACGACGACCTGCTTGCTGCGGCCGTGGCTGAAGCTCTGGCGCACCGTGCCCTGCTCGACGCGCGGCTTGAGCGTCAAGGTTTTGGTCGGGACGCTCAGCGTCTTGTCGCCAGTGTTTTTCGTATCGGCCATCAGTCGCGGTTCCAATCGTTTTGGCGCGCGTATGCGCCGGTCTTGATACTCATCACGTCGTCAGAGAGACAGGTCCCAGTGGTCCAATTCCAGCATTCGCATGCCGTTCATCCGCCGCTCGTCTGCGAATGCTAGAATTGAAGGACCACTAGCAATTATTAAGTTGCCAGTGGAGCTTTGAATTTGACATTCGCCATTGGGTGGCTCGGTCAAATCGAAAGCGAATGTCAAATTCGCTCCACTAGATTTGCTCATCTGCTGCCCGTCCTGTCGCTATCCTTGCGAAACCGGGCGAGCGCGTCGCTACGCAGCAGCACCGTTTTGCCGGCCGCGCCTGCAAGCAGGGCAGCATGTATCACATTTGAGCGGCCAAGTGCCAAATCCAATTCGTCCGTGGTCAGGACGTCGATGATGGGCAAAGGCGCTTCAATATCCCCGATTTCGCCGTTTCCGGCGGCTTGCCGGGCCAGGACGCTGCGGACGGCGGCAGCATTCAGTTTCCGGGTGCCGTCCGCGGCTCCATCGGAGGCATGGATCAGCGCAACCACATGGGCTTCGCCCAAGGCCCGCTCGACTTTCATGAATCCGGCCACCACCTCGCCGGCTTTTGCGGCCATGGCGAGCGCGTCGAGGACGGCGCGCGTCAAGAGCGATCCGGTCTCGTCAGCGAGCGCCGGCGAGACCTCGACCTTGCGCTTGAATCCTCGTGCGAAAACACCGCGTTTTGCGGCCTCGGCGACGGCGCCGTGCGAATTCGAAATCCACAGTCCCCGGCCCGGCAATTTCCGTTTCAGATCGGGGACCACCTGGCCATCGGGGCCGACGACGAAGCGGATCAGCTCGCCGATCGGCGCCACCTGACGTTTAAGCGCACACAGCCGCTCGGTCCCGGACCTGGTGTTCCGGGGACCGTCATCGAGCTCTGCGGCGTCGGCGATGATGAGCATCCGTTGGCATCTTCCTTATGCCGGGTGCGGTTCAGAGGCGTCGGCGTTTTCGACGGCCTCCGGCTTCTTGAGATCGTCTTCGGTGATCCAGCCGGCCTTGACGCGGGCCTGCATGATCAGCGCCTCGGCGTCCTCCCGAGACAGGTCGGCCGCATCGACGAAGCCGGCGTGCTTGATGGCTTCGCCGTCCTTGCGCTCGGTCCAGCCCGAGATGTCGTCGGTGGCGCAATCGGCCAGATCCTCGACGGTCTTGACGCCGTTCTCGCCGAGTTTGACGAGAATTTTCAGCGTCACGCCCGGGACCTCTTTCAGCGCTTCATCGACACCAAGCTCGGTGAGCTTCGCATCGAGTTCGGCTTCCTGCTGCTCGAGGAATTCGCGCGCACGGTTTTGCAGCTCCTGCGCGGTTTCCTCGTCGAACCCTTCGATGCCCGACAGTTCCTTGATATCCACCAATGACAATTCCTCAACGGAAGAGAAGCCTTCCGACGCCAGCAACTGGCCGACCACTTCGTCGACGTTGAGCGATTCCATGAACACGCGGGTCGAGTTCTCGAAGTCCGCCTGACGGCGCTCCGACTCTTCCTGCTCGGTGAGGATATCGATGTCCCAGCCGGTGAGCTGCGAAGCCAGCCGCACGTTCTGGCCGCGGCGGCCGATCGCAAGCGATAACTGGGTATCGGGGACGACGACTTCAATACGCTCGCGGTCCTCGTCGATCACCACCTTGGCGACTTCGGCCGGTGCCAGCGCGTTGACGACGAAGGTCGCGATGTCTGGCGACCACGGAATGATGTCGATCTTCTCGCCCTGCAGTTCGTTGACCACGGCCTGCACGCGCGAGCCGCGCATGCCGACGCAGGCGCCCACCGGATCGACCGACGAATCCCGCGAGATCACGCCGATCTTGGCGCGCGAGCCCGGATCGCGGGCGACCGCCTTGATCTCGACGATGCCGTCGTAGATTTCCGGCACTTCCTGCGCGAACAGCTTCGCCATGAACTGCGGATGGGTGCGCGACAGAAAAATCTGCGGGCCGCGGGTTTCGCGGCGCACGTCGAACACATAGGCGCGGACGCGATCGCCGTTGCGGAACACCTCGCGCGGCAGCATCTCGTCGCGCCGGATGATGGCTTCGCCGCGACCGAGATCGACGATCACGCTGCCGTACTCGACGCGCTTGACCGTGCCGTTGACGATATCGCCGATGCGATCCTTGAATTCCTGAAATTGTCGGTCGCGCTCGGCTTCGCGCACCTTCTGCACGATCACCTGCTTGGCAGACTGCGCGGCGATGCGGCCATATTCCAATGGCGGCAGCGTGTCGGCGATGGTGTCGCCGATCTGCGCGCCCGGATTGGCGCGCTGCGCATCGATCAGCGAAATCTGGTTCGACGGGTTTTCGACCTGCTCGACCACCAGCATGTGGCGCGACAGCCGCAGTTCACCTTTCTTGGCGTCGATTTCAGCGTGCACGTCGGTCTCGCTGCCGTAGCGCGCGCGAGCCGCCTTGGCGATTGCATCCTCCATCGCGGCGATGACGATGCCCCGGTCGATCGATTTCTCGCGCGCCACGGCGTCGGCGATCTGCAAGAGCTCGAGTTTATTGGCGCTGACGGCCATGGTTAGTCTCCCTGGTCTTCGTGTCTTGAGTCCTGGTATCTCGCGCTTTCAAGAGCGGCGAGACGGTGTGCCTTGGTGTTCTTCGGCGGAGTTTTCTTTACAGCCCTTGTTTTCTCGATCCTGGTTTTCTCGGCTTTGGCTTTGCCGAAATCGGCCTTGTCGATTTTCGACCGCGCGACACGCGCATGGGCGGGCGGCGGCGGCGCAAGGCCAAGGTCTTCCTTCAGGTCGCGGGCGGCAGCCTTGCCGCGCCGCATCGATTCGGCGATCAGCGCATCGGTCAACACCAGTCGCGCCTCGGAAATGTCGGTCATCGGCAGCAGAACGTCCGCATTCTCGCTGCCGCGCGTGTCATCGCGATGAAGGCGGATGCAATCGCCTTCGACGCCGCTGAGTTTGCCGCGGTAACGCTTGCGGCCGTCATGCGGTACGGACATCTCGACCCTGGTCATATGACCCTCGAACCGCTCGAAGTCGGAGCGGCGCACCAGCGGCCGGTCGATCCCGGGCGACGAAATCTCGAGCCGGTAGGCGCGGTCGATCGGATCGGCGATATCGAGCACCGGCGACAGCGCCCGCGACACCGCCTCGCAATCCTCGATCTGCATCGTGCCGTCCGGCCGTTCCGCCATCACCTGAACCGTGCAGCCGGCCTCACCGCTGATCCGAATCCGCACCAGCCGGTAGCCGAGTCCCTCCAGCACCGGGACGGCGACCGCCGCGACGCGGGCGGCAGCTCCTGGCTCGACCACCAGACGCGGCTCATCAATGCCGCCACTAGGCAGCCCGATATCGGTTCTGGTCTCGATCGGCTCGTTCATGTCCACGTTCGGCGTCAGCCTTCGGCTATCGGCGGTAGTATCCTGAGGTTCGCTCGCGCCTGCCGTTCAGGTAATAAAAAAGAGCGGGTCCGGCGAGGGGCCCACTCTCACGTTGCGATCGCAGTATGAGAATTCGTTAACAGCCCGCGATATAGCGCTTTTCTCCCGATCCGGCAAGAGCGGAGCAGGGTGAAAGCAAGAGCGGAGCGGGTCGAAAGCGATAGCGGAGCGGGTCGAAACAAGAGCGGAAAGACCTGAAATACGAGCGCCGCAAGCCTGGAAATGCGCAACTAACCCTTCGTTCATCAAGCATCCGTAAGGTGGGACGTGCATCATGGGCGATGCCAGCGCCATGCGTTTCGTTGCGAGTCGAGTCAGTGATGGCGGTAGCCCCCTTGTTTCCCGAGATCGACGATATCGTCAAAGGTGCAAGCCCGCAGAAGCGCGCTGATGCGATGCTCAAGATATCGGGCCTGTTCCGGCAGGGCGCGAGCCAGTTCCGGCCGCAGCATGTCGAGCTGTTCGACGGCATTCTCACCGGCCTGATGCCCAATACCGATGTCGGCGCCCGTGCCGAACTCGCGACCCAGATGGCCGATATCGCCAATGCGCCGCCAAAACTGGTGAACAGGCTGGTGCGCGACGACGAGATCAAGATCGCCGGGCCGCTGCTCCGGCAATCGCCGCTGGTCGACGAAGACACCCTGACCGATATCGCCCGCGCCAAGGGGCAGGCGCATCTGCTGGCGATGTCGGGGCGAGCCCTGCTGACTGCGCCGGTCACCGACATCATCATCCGCCGCGGCGAACGCGATGTGATCCGCAGCGTTGCCGGCAACGACGGCGCGACATTCTCGCCGATCGGCTATTCCTCGCTGGTCAAGCGCGCCGCCGACGATGGCGTGCTGGCAATCTCGATCGGCCAGCGCGACGACCTGTCGACGCAGCATCTCAAGCAACTGATGAGCACCTCGGTCGATCTGGTGCGGCGGCGGCTGTTCGAGGTGGCTTCGCCGATGCGCAAGGCGGCAATCAATCAGGTTCTCGACGACATTCCCGGCGCCGATGTTCTGGAAGCCGCAGAGCGCGATTTCAATCAGGCGCAGCGCGCCGTGCTCGCCCTTCAACGCACCGGTCGGCTCGACGAAGCCAAGCTGTTCGAGTTTGCCAAGGATTACAAATACGATGCGGCGGTCGCAGCGCTCGCGATGATGACCGGCGTCAAGATCGCTATCATCGACCATCTGATGACGGGCGACCGCCATGATCCCGTCCTCATCATGGGCAAATCAATCGGGCTCGGATGGGCGACGGTGCGGGCTCTGATCGTGCTGCGGACAGGCGTTGCCCGCACGCCCGCAGTTGCCAGTCTTGAAGAGGCGCGCGGCAACTACGAGCGGCTGGTGCCGGTGACGGCGCAGCGCGTACTGAATTTCTGGAAATCGCGGAAAGAGTGAGCTGGCCTGTAGCCTGGATGAAGCCCGAAGGGCGCAATCCGGGGCAGCAATTCCCGGATTGCGCTGCGCTGCATCCGGGCTACACGATCTTGCGAAATACCAGATAGGTGGCGCGCCGCCCCTCGCGCGTCGCCTTTGCGCCATAGCGCGTCATGGTGTAGCCGGGCCACGGCAACCGCCAGTTATCCGCACGCTCCGCGGTCCATGCAAAGTCACGCGAGCGCATCAGATGCTCCAGCGTCCAGGCGACGTAGTGGTCGATGTCGCAAACGAAACGAAACTCGCCGCCGCTATCGAGCGCGCGCGCCATCGCGGCGACGGTTGCGTCCTGCACGAAGCGCCGCTTCCAGTGCCGCCGCTTCGGCCACGGGTCCGGATGGATCAGGTCGATCCGCTTCAATGAACCGGCAGGCGTCCAGGCCAACAGTTCGGATGCATCGCCGGCGAACAGACGGATGTTGGCAAGTCCGCGCGTCTCGATCTGCGCGAGAATTTTGGCCATGCCGTTGACGTAGGGCTCGCATCCGATGAAGCCGGTTTGCGGATGAGCCGCCGCCTCCGCGATCAGATGCTCGCCGCCGCCGAATCCGATCTCGATGCGCACCTGTTCGATCTGCGGGCCGAACAGGGCTGCCAACCGCTGCTGCGGCGCGGCGGATATGTCGAGCGCCAGCCTCGGCAGCAGGTGAGCAATCAGATCGCTCTGATGCGCCCGCAGCTTGTGTCCCTTGCGCCGTCCAAAGAATGCCCGCTCGGGCGCATCCCGAAGCGGCATGTCATTGGATTTCGGCGGCGGAGACATCTTCGATCACTTCTCGCGGCGAGGGCGGGTTCCTGCCATGACTGCGAGCTACGACGAATGACGCACGTAATTCAATGACGAAGTTAGGGAAATACGAAGCGGGTCAGCGCTTGTCCGGCGTTTCTCGCGAGGCGATCTGTTCAACCATATCGACAATGCTGCGCCGGAGCTTGGCGTCGGTGATGCGCGTGAATGCGCGCGTCAGTGCGAGGCCTTCCGATGTGGCGAGAAAGTCAGCGACATAGGCGGGCGACGGCGCTTCGCTCAACCCTTCGCTGCTGGCTGTGCCGCCTCCGGGACCGCCTTCGAAAAGAAACGACACCGGCACGCGCAGGATTTCGGATATCTGCTTGATACGGCTGGCGCCGACGCGGTTGGTGCCCTTTTCGTATTTCTGAACTTGCTGGAAGGTGAGGCCGAGCGCTTCGCCGAGTTTCTCCTGACTCATGCCCAGCATGATCCGGCGCATCCGCACGCGGCTTCCGACATATTTGTCAACCGGATTAGGCGCCTTGATCGACATCAATAAACCTCCGCTCCGGATGCCCGCCGCGTCTAAGGCAGGTTGCGAAGCACAATACCGTGATGAAATACGACTATTGCAGCAAACCCGTCAAACCCTGAAATGCAACTGAAGCGAGATTTCCGCTTTATTCTGGCCGGTTGAAACATCGCTTCATTGTATCTCCGAAGCCGGACAATCGGCCGTCACAGCGTGTTTTGAACCTGTATTTCACAAAGTTGGAGTCAACGATTCCGACCGGCGCGCCGCCGGCGGATGGCGATCGATGCTGCGGCCGCCACAAGTATGGCAACGGGCAAGTCGCCGTAACGGCTATAGAAAGTCGGCATGGCAGCAGCGGGCAAACCGCTGTCGAGCACGCCTTCGATCCCGAGTCCGAGGCGTGCTACAATTCGTCCTGCCGGATCGATGATCGCGGAGATGCCGGTGTTCGCCGCCCGCACTATAGGCAATCCCTCCTCGACGGCGCGCAGCCTTGCGTGCTGGAGGTGTTGATAGGGTCCTGTGCTTGTGCCGAACCAGCCGTCATTGGTGAGATTGACGATCCAGCCCGGCCGGTCGTTGCGGGGTACGATGTCGCCGGGGAAAATCGCCTCGTAGCAGATCAGCGGCAGCACGGGCGGAGCGTTGGGCAATTGCATGCTGCGGCGGCGGTCGCCCGCGATGAAGCCGCCGCGGATTTTGGTCAGCTGCCGCAATCCGATCTTTTCGAGCACGCCCTGAAACGGCAGGAATTCCCCGCCGGGGACGAGATAGAGCTTGTCGTAGACCGAGAGCACGGCGCCATCGTGATCGATCGCATAGATCGAATTGTAGGCGCGCGACACGCTGCCGGCCTGTGCGCCGTCCGGGGCGCGCACGCCGCCGGTGATGAGGACTGTGCCTTTCGGCAACAACTCGGCGATCTGCGCCATGGCGTCGCCTTCGCGCGTCAGGAAAAACGGAAACGCCGATTCCGGCCAGATCAACACGGTGACGTCGCGCACGCCCGCCGATTGCGGCCCGGTCGAGCGGTCCGACAGCGCGAGATATTTCTGCATCGTCGCCTGTTTGGCGGAATAGTTGAATTTCACGTCCTGCTGCAGGTTGGGCTGCATCAGCCGCAGCTTGACGTCGGCCACATAGCGGGTGGGTTGTTGCGCCAGCCGTACCGCGCCGAACGCCGCCATCGCGGTCAGCACCAGAACGGCCGCGATCGGCGCGAGCCACGGGCGGCGCGTATCCTCCCGGCCATCGATCAGCACCGCCGGGCTTGCGAAAATCGCGACGCTCAGGAACGTCAATCCCCAAAGACCGATCAGCGATGCGGTCTGCGCCAGCGCCAGTTGTCCGCTCAGCGAATAGCCCAGTGCATTCCATGGAAAGCCGGTGAGGATGTGACCGCGCAGCCATTCGCATGCGGTGATCGTGGCCGCGAGCGCGAGCAGCCGCGACGCATCGCGCGTCCACATCATGCGCGCCACCGCAAAGGCCAGCGCCATGAACAGCGCGAGAAACGCCGGCAGGCCGGAAACAACAAACGGCAGCAACCAGCCGAAGATATCCGCGTCGACCAGAAAAGCGTTGCCGACCCATTGCAAGCCGGCGAACAGATAACCGAAGCCGAACAGCCAGCCGCTCAGCGCCGCCGCCGGAACGCCGCCAAGGCGGCCAGCGCCCGCGCCGTCGATCAGCCAGACCATCAGCGGCAATGTCAGGAACAGCACGGGCCATGCGTCGAACGGCGCCATCGCCAGTGACGAGACGAGACCGGCGGCGAATGCAATGACGGCGCGCTTCCAGCCGTAACTCAAGATGACGGCGAGCGCGATGCGGCGGATCATGGCGCGCGGCCCGGAGTGCCGGCCGGCGGGGTCGTTGAAGGATCGGGTGGCGCCGTCGCCGCATTGTCCGGGCTCGTATCGCGGCGTCGCGGCTCGCGGACCCGGAGCGGCGGACGCTCCTTGCGAATGCCGATGCGCAGCCGCTTGACCCGGCGGGGATCGGCGTCGAGCACCTCGATCTCGAACTCGCCCGGACCGGAGACGACCTCGCCGCGCACCGGCAGACGACCGGCCTGCGTCACCAGATAGCCGCCGAGCGTATCGACCGTCTCGCCGGCCTCGCCGGTGTCGAACTGTTCGCCAACCACCGAGCGCACGTCGTCGAGGGTGGCGCGGGCGTCGGCGATGAAGGAGCCGTCGGCCTGCCGCACCACGGATGGCGGTTCGTCGCTGTCGTGCTCGTCGTCGATCTCGCCGACGATCTGCTCGACGATGTCCTCGATGGTGACGAGGCCGTCGGTGCCGCCGTATTCGTCGACGACGAGAGCCAGATGGGTGCGCGTGGCCTGCATCTGCGCGAGCAGGTCGATCGCCGGCATCGACGGCGGCACATAAAGCAGCTTGCGGATCAGGTTGGCGTCGGCGAGCGGCATTGCGAGATCGATGGCGCGCAGGTCGAGGCCAGCGGGAAACGGCTTCTTGCGCTTGGCGTTGGCCTGCGGCGACACGCGCGACTTAGCCGTCATCATTCCGATCAGGTCGCGGATGTGAACCATGCCCTCGGGATCGTCCAGCGTCTCGTTGTAGACGACGAGGCGCGAATGCGCGGCGCTCTCGAAGGTGGCCATCAGTTCGCCCAGGGAGATATCGCGTTTGACCGCAATGATGTCGGTGCGCGGCACCATGACATCGGAAATCCGCCGCTCGTGCAGTCCGAGGATGTTGCGCAGCATGGTGCGCTCGATCGCCGAGAAATTGCTTTCGTCGGGGGCGGTCGCATCCAGCACCACCTGCAGGTCGGCGCGCACCGATCCGGATTTCCAGCCGAACAGGGTGCGCATGGCGCGCACCAGCCAGTTGTCAGCGGCGGGCCGCAGCAACTCGGCCTCACGCACCGGCACCAGTTGGGTCCGACTGTCGGCCGGCGGATTGTTTTGAACAGGGTCAGAGCTATCGCCCGGTTTCCGAAGCTCGTCACTCATCGCAGCGTCCATTCTTCGTCCGCATACGGATCGGGAATACCGAGGCCTGCGAGGATTTCGCGCTCGAGGCCTTCCATTTCCTTCGCGCCGCCGTCGGTGACATGGTCGTAGCCGATCAGATGCAGGAAACCATGGATGGCGAGATGGCTGAGATGATGATCGAAAGACTTCTCGTCGGTCTCGGCTTCGCGCTGCGTGGTCTGGTAGGCGATGGCGATGTCGCCGAGCATGCGGGGCATGTCGTCCGGCTGCTTTCGTTCCGGTTGCAGGGCGGGAAACGACAGCACGTTGGTCGGCTTGTCGATGCCGCGCCAGTTCCTGTTCAGCGTGCGGATGCCGTCGTCGTCGGTCAGCATCACGGCGAGCTCGGCGTCGGAGGTTTCAACCGGCACGGCGGCGGCCGCGGCGGCAATCGCCCGCATCACCACAGCCTTCGCGCTGGTTGTCGCGTGCCAGCAATCCGCGGTGACAAGAACGTCGGTTTCGGGTGGTCCGGAGAGCGTCATCGATCCTGATCTGATGGCCGGCATTGCCGGCGGGCGTTTGCGTCAATTTTCGATTTCAAGTCTTGCTTCGATTTCAAGTCTTGCTTCGAGTTCAAGTCTTGCCGGTCGCGGGTCGCTGCGCCGAGGCCTCGTAGGCTGCGACAACGCGCGCCACCAGCTCATGGCGGATGACGTCTTCGGCGGTGAACCTGACCTGCGCGATACCCTCGACGCCGTCGAGCAGTTTCGCGGCCTCGGCGAGGCCCGAGGTCTGGCCGTTTGGCAGATCGACCTGGCTCGGATCGCCGGTGATGATCATGCGGCTGTTTTCGCCGAGGCGGGTCAGGAACATTTTCATCTGCATCGATGTGGTGTTCTGCGCCTCGTCAAGAATGATGACGGCGTTGGTCAGTGTGCGGCCGCGCATGAAGGCGAGCGGTGCGATCTCGATCTCGCCGGTTTGCAATGCGCGCTCGACAATGCGGGAATCCATCAGGTCATAGAGCGCGTCGTAGATCGGACGTAAATACGGATCGACTTTTTCGCGCATATCGCCGGGCAGGAAGCCCAGCCGCTCGCCCGCTTCGACCGCGGGGCGCGACAGGATGATCCGGTCGACGTCCTTGCGCTCGAACAGTTGCGCGGCATAGGCAACCGCAAGCCAGGTCTTGCCGGTGCCGGCCGGGCCTATGCCGAACACCATTTCGTGGCGCTTCAGTGCGCGGATATAGGAGTCCTGTGCGGCGGTGCGTGCGCGCACCGGACGCTTGCGCAGATTGATCTCGTCGAATGCGGTCTTGGCCGCTTTGGAATCGAAATCGAACAGCGAGCCCTGCGCGAGGATGGCGCGGATCGCGCCGTCGACATCGCCCTGTGCCAGTTCGCGGCCCTGCAGGGCGAGCGCATAGAGGCTTTCGAGAATGCGTCGCGTTGCGTCGCAGGTATCGCGCGATCCGGCGATCGCGATGTGATTGCCGCGCTGGTCGATCACGACGCCGAGGCGGCGCTCGATCAGCGCGAGGTTTTGTCCGTAGGGTCCGACCAGCGCGGACGCCGCGCGGTTGTCATCGAAAGCAACGACGACCTGGGTCTCGGGCGGGGTTTCTGCTTGCGGGGGAGCTTCGTTCTTGTCGCGTCCAATTTTGCGGCCGGGGGCAAGGGTCGGCGAATCCGATGCGCTTTTTGGCAAGGGCTCAAGCTCCGGTTGCGGCAGGTGCGCGCTGTTCGGGATTTGTGCGCGCCGGGACAAGTGAAGCGGTGGCTGCAAGAGCGCCGAGCAGGCTGTATCGCTCGAGGCTTTCGACGTGGACCGGCAGCACGCGGCCGACGATGTCAGGCGATGCAAAAACATGAACCGGTTGCAGATAGGCGGTGCGGCCGACGATCTGGCCCGGATGCCGCGCATCGCGTTCGAACAGCACATCGACCGTGGTGCCGATCGCAGATCTGTTGAAGTCCAGTTGCTGGCTGTCGATCAAATTCTGAAGCCGCGCCAATCGCTCGTCCATCGCCGCCGTCGGCACCATCTCCGCATGATCTGCCGCAGGCGTGCCGGGCCGCGGCGAGTACTTGAACGAATAGGCGCCAGCGTAACCGATTTGCTCCACCAGCGCGAGGGTCGCTGTGAAATCCGCCTCGGTTTCGCCGGGAAAGCCCACAATAAAATCCGACGAGAAAGCAATATCTTGGCGGGTCTTTCGGAAACGATCGATGACGCGGCGGTAATCGCCAGCGGTGTGCTTGCGATTCATCGCAGCAAGAATCCTGTCGGAACCGGACTGCACCGGCAGATGCACGAACGGCATCAGCGCCGGCAGGTCGCGATGCGCCTCGATCAGCGAATCGTCCACGTCGTTGGGGTGACTGGTCGAGTAGCGCAGCCGCAGCACGCCGCTCATCGCCGCCAGATGCGTCAGCAGTTTGCCGAGCGGCCACGATTGGCCGTCCGGCCCCTCGCCATGAAATGCGTTGACGTTCTGGCCGATCAGCGTGATTTCGCGCACGCCATTGTCAATCAGGCGCTGCACATCATCGACGATGCGCGCGACCGGGCGTGAGACCTCTGTGCCGCGTGTATATGGCACCACGCAGAAGGTGCAGAACTTGTCGCAGCCTTCCTGGACGGTAACGAAAGCGGAAATGCCGCGCGCCTTGATCGATTGCGGCTGCGGCGGCGGCAGAAAGCTGAACTTGTCTTCGGCGGGAAACTCGGTCTCGATGGCGCGGCCGTTGTTTTTTGCTTCGCGCAACAATTGCGGCAGATGATGATAACTCTGCGGGCCCACGACAACATCGACAACCGGCGCGCGGCGCACGATTTCCTCTCCCTCGGCCTGCGCGACACAGCCGGCAACCGCAATCGTCATCTGCCGCCCATTGCGTGCGGCGTCGTCCTTTGCCGTGCGCAGCCGTCCGAGTTCCGAGTAGACCTTCTCTGACGCTTTTTCGCGGATATGGCAGGTGTTGAGGATGACAAGATCGGCGTCGGCGACGTCACCGGTCTCGACGAATCCCTCAGGCGCCAGCGTGTCCACCATGCGTTGCGCATCGTAGACATTCATCTGACAGCCGTATGACTTGATGTGCAGCTTGCGCGGCGCGCTCATGGCTGCATCAGATATAGCCTGGGCTTCACGAAATCCAGCGCCGTGAACACGTTACAGGGTCTCGCCGGATGCAATTTTATCAATCATTGCAGGTAATTGGCGTATATCGTCAAAAGTTGCGAGGGCGCCTGCGCGCAGCAAGGCGGCTGGCTGTGGCGCGCTCGCCGGGTGTTCGAGGTAGTGCGCCCCACCGCGGAACCCGAGTACGGTCATGCGAGCCGCCCTGGCTGCCATGACTCCTGGAATGCTGTCCTCAATAACGAGGCAGTGCTCGGGCGCCGCATCCATCCGCCTGGCTGCGAACAGAAACAAATCCGGCTCCGGCTTGCCGCGCTTCACCTGTGAGGCCGAGAAGATGTGTGGTGCGAAGCGATCGTGGATGCCGGCGCGGATCAGCGAGGTCCGGATCTTGTCGGGAATGCCGCTCGATGCAACGCAGATTTTCTGCGAGATGCGCGCCAGCGTGTCGGCGATGTGCGGCATGCCTTCGACGCTCGTGGCCAGCTCGTCGATAACGGCGCGCTTCAGCGATGCGTCGAAATCATCGGGGAGCTTGCGGCCGAGCTCGGCCTCTATCTCGCGATTGGATTCCACGCTGGAGCGGCCAAGGAAACGATCGAACACCTGATCCGCGGTGATGGCGTAGCCGGCGCGGGTCAGCATTTCGGCATGCACGCGACAGGAAATCACCTCGCTGTCGACAAGGACTCCATCGCAATCGAAAATGATGAGATCGATGGGCATCAGAGCATGATCCGGAAAAGTGGGTACCGGTTTTCCGAAAAGATCATGCTCAAACAAAAGAGCACGAAGTCTCAGGTCTTGTCCGACTTGTCGTCCAGCGGGATGCAATACAGTTCGAGCCGGTGATCGACCAGCTTGTAGCCGAGTTTGCGCGCGATTTCCGCTTGCAGTTTCTCGATCTCTTCCGAAGTGAATTCGATCACCTTGCCGTCGCGCAGGTTGATGAGATGATCGTGATGACTATCCGGCACCGGTTCGTAGCGTGCTCGGCCTTCGCGGAAATCATGGCGTTCGATGATGCCGGCGTCCTCGAACAGTTTGACGGTGCGGTAGACCGTCGAGATCGAAATCTTGTCGTCCACCGCCACGCAGCGGCGATACAGTTCCTCGACGTCGGGATGATCGGCGGCTTCGGCCAGCACGCGCGCGATGACGCGGCGCTGTTCGGTCATGCGCATGCCGGTCTGGGCGCAACGCGCCTCGATCGAGGTCCGGCTCATGGAAGGCGAGGATTTCAAAGCAGTCATGCGAGGGTTCCGGCCGTCACGGGGTGGACTGATGTTCGCATCGGCAGCGACTTACGACAAGTCACGCTTCAGTACCAGCGCATTCAGGTCCTGCCCGCTTGAATCGCGATAATATCGCTCGCGGCGGCCGACCGGCTCAAACCCGGCCCGCTGATACAGCCGCCGCGCTGGCTGGTTATTCTCCTCGACCTCGAGAAAAACGGTGCGGATTCCGCGTCCGGCGAGATGGCCGAGGTGCGTTTGCAAAAGGTCGCGCGACAATCCGCGCCCGCGATATTTTTCATCGACCGCAATCGAGAGCAACTCCGCTTCGTCGGCGGCCAATCGCGACACCGAAAAGCCGATGGTGCGACCCTTCAGACGCAGGCGATGGACCAGCGTGTTGCGCTCGCTGAGCATCTGATCGAATTCGCCTTCGCCCCAGCCGCGGTGAAACGACGCGCCGTGAAGCTGGGCGAGACGGTGTGCGTCGCGTGGGCCGGCTGGCTCGACGCTGGCGATGCCGGGGCTGAGCAGGCGCGTGAACCAGCCGATCATGCGGGAGCTTGCGTTGAGCGCTCACCCTGCGGTTTGGCGTCGGGCGCGCGCAGATAGTACGGACGGGCCGGTGCGGTGTTCGGACTTGCCGCGGCGCCGAGCCATGCGATCCATGCAATGTCGGGCGCAGCTTGCCCGTCGATCTGGATCGGAGGCAGCGCATGTGATGGCCAGCGCTCCGCCAGCAGCTTCGCCGCATTCCCAACGAGGCGCGGCGCGCCGAGACGCGATGCAGCGAGCGCTTCCTCGACGGGCGCGACCCGCGGGCGGATCAGCGTGGTGCCATTGCCGCCGACTACCTGGAAATAGACCTGATCGTGGCGCGCATCGATCGCGGAGATGATCGGGTGCTCGCCGCTCTCGCTGACAAGCGGCGCGGCGAACGCGCTGAGCGTGGTGACGCCGATCGCGGGCTTGTTGGCGGCGAGCGCAATACCGCGCGCCGCCGAAAGGCCGACGCGCAAACCGGTAAAGCTGCCGGGGCCGGTGGTGACCGCAATGCGATCGAGCCGCTCGAAGCCGGTGCCCAGATCCTTCATCACGCGGGCGATCAGGGGCATCAGCGCTTCGGCATGGCCGCGCGCCATGGCCTGCGATTCATGAGCGATCAATTTGCCTGCAGCCGTGTCGAGCACGCCGGCGGCGCAGGCTCCAAGGGCCGTATCGATGGCGAGGATCAGCATGGAGTATCAGCGGCTCTGATTGTCGTCCCTGCGAAAGCAGGGACCCATAATCTCAGAGCCAATTGTGATAGCAATGAACTCGCTTGGTAAAGGCAATTTCACGCCCAGCACTGATGGACAACACGGCGTATGGGTCCCCGCTTTCGCGGGGACGACCAATCATTTGCAAGTTTAGGATTTGGAAGTAGCCGATCACATCGGCCGGACTTCGACCACGTCGGGAACGAAGTGCTTCAGCAGGTTCTGAATGCCGTGCTTTAGCGTCGCGGTGGAGGACGGGCAGCCCGCGCAGGAGCCCTTCATATCGAGGTAAACGATGCCTTCCTTGAAGCCGCGGAAGGTGATGTCACCGCCATCGTTGGCGACCGCCGGGCGCACGCGCGTCTCGATCAGATCCTTGATGGTGGCGACGGTTTCTGCGTCCGCTTCATTGAAGAACTCTTCAGCCTCATCGTCGCCCTCAACTTGGCCATCCGCCAGCAGCGGCGCGCCGGACATGTAGTGTTCCATGATCGCGCCGAGCACGGCGGGCTTGAGATGCTGCCAGTCGCTGTCGTCCTTGGTCACGGTGACGAAGTCGCTGCCGTAGAACACCCCCGTGACCCCGGAAATCTCGAACAGCTTCGCTGCCAGCGGCGAACGGCTCGCGCTGTCGCGGTTGAACTCCATGGTGCCGGACGGCAGGACCGTGCGGCCGGGAATGAACTTCAGGGTGGCGGGATTGGGGGTCGCTTCGGTCTGGATGAACATGTCGGTCTCCGGCGCATCGCCGGTTCAAGGCCGGCGCGTTCGGTTGAATTATGGCTTGTCTTATCAGATGGGCATTCAAATAGCACCCATCAAGACGGGATTAAGGGCTTCTGATCTGCAGTCGGGAAGGAGGGTCGCCGGGAACGATTCCGTCATTGCAAGCGCAGCGAAGCAATCCAACGATATCAAGACTGGATTGCTTCGTCGGCTGCGCCTCCTCGCAATGACGAAGTAACCGGCCTCACGACAGGGCGTCGATATCGTCGTCACTGAGGTTGCCGGGTACGACGGCGACCGGAATCGGGAATGAACCGACGGTCTTGGCGATCGTCGTGATGATCGGGCCCGGACCTTCAGGCCCGACGCTGGCAGCCAGCACCAGCACCGAAATGTCGGCGTCCTTGTCGATCACGTCGAGGATTTGCTCGGTCGGTTCGCCTTCGCGGATCACCCGTTCCGGAGTGATGGCGGCGATGCCGTTGGCGCGGCCGGCAGCGCGATCGAGCGCGGCGTTGGCCCCTTCATGGGCCTCGGCGCGCATGATGTCGGCGACGCCGAGCCATTGCTGGTTGCGGTCTTCGGTTTCGATGACGCGCAGCATCACCACGCCGCCGCCGATCCGGACCGCCCAGCGGGCTGCATAATGGACTGCGCGATCCCATTCCGCAGAGTCGTCGACGACGACAAGGCATTTCGGCTTATGGCCGGTCTCAAAACTGCGCCGCTTGGTGCTCATGCATGTCCCGTGAATGAACGCTGCATGCTGCCACGGTGCGGCTGGCGCCGACAAGCGCCGTGAAATGCGGGAACTGGCGTTGCGCCAACTATGGCGAGATGATGGATAGCGTCTATCGCTTGCGGATGAAGCCGACGATGTCCTTCACAGAACTCATGGTTTCGGCGGCGATCACGCGCGCGCGGTTCGATCCGTCGATCAGCACGGAATCCACATAGGCCGGGTCGGCCGCCAGTTTTTTCATCTCCATGCCGATCGGCCCGAGTTTCTCGACCGCGAGATCGACCAGGCTGTTCTTGAAGTTGGAGAATTGTCCACCGCCGAACTCGCCAAGCAGATCAGCTTTGGTCCGTCCCGACAGCGCCGCATAGATGCCGACGAGGTTGTCCGCCTCGGGGCGGTGTTCGAGACCTTTCTCCTCGCCCGGCAATGGTTCCGGATCGGTCTTGGCCTTGCGCACCTTTTGCGCGATCGCGTCGGCGTCGTCGTTGAGATTGATGCGCGAGTAGTCCGACGGATCGGACTTCGACATCTTCTTGGTGCCGTCGCGCAGCGACATCACGCGCGTCGCGGGTCCGGTGATCAGCGGCTCGGGCGGCGGAAAAAACACCGGGTCGAGATTGTGCGCCTTGATCGAGTCCGCGAAGTCGTTGTTGAATTTCTGCGCGATGTCGCGCGACAGTTCGAGGTGCTGTTTCTGATCCTCGCCGACCGGCACATGGGTCGCGCGGTACACCAGAATGTCGGCGGCCATCAGGCTGGGATAGGCGTACAAACCAACCGACGCATTCTCGCGATCCTTGCCGGCCTTCTCCTTGAATTGCGTCATGCGGTTCAGCCAGCCGAGGCGAGCGACGCAATTGAACACCCACGCCAGCTCGGCGTGTTCGGCGACCTGGCTCTGGTTGAACACGATGTGCTTCTTCGGATCGATACCGCTGGCGATGAACGCCGCGGTGACCTCGCGAATGCTGCGCGTCAGTTCCGCCGGGTCCTGCCACACAGTGATGGCGTGGAGATCGACCACGCAATAGATGCAGTTGTAGACATTCTGCAGCTTCACGAAATTGACGATGGCGCCGAGATAATTGCCGAGGTGCAGATTGCCCGTCGGCTGGACGCCGGAAAAAACCCGTTCAGTGGCCGTCATCGCTGTGGTCCTTGTCTTTCGGGGTCGTTTGCCAGCGCACGCGCGTCACCGTCAAGCACGATTTGGGCCTACTCGCGCGAACCGTTGTCACGCAGGTTGTCCACGGCCTTGCTCCAGCTCACGATCCCGAGCAGATCGAGCAGCAACCCGTAGAACGAGATGCCGGCCGCAACCAGTCCGCCGACAATCGTGAGCTCCGCGGTGAAGGTCGCCGTCTCGAATACCGGTGCAACGAAAGATGTCGCGGTCAGCAACATCGCGCCCATCGTGAGTGCACACAGAACGATGCGCGGCAGCCGCCTCAGCGCCAACGCATCGAGCGAGAAGCCAAAAGTCATCGCGCCACGCCCAATCAGGATCAGCGCACAGCCCCATGCGCCGGCCGCGATGCTGGCTGCGACCCCGTTGGCCCCGGAGGATCGTCCGATCAGGAGACCAGCGAGCACTGCGATCGCGAGACCGCTCAGCGTGGCGATCAAGGGCGTCCGGGTGTCCTCCCGGGCGAAGAAAGCCGGCGACAGGGTTTTGGTCAGCACGTGGGCTGGCAGTCCCAGCGCGAGTAGCGTCAGCGCTTGCGCCGTCGCGGCCGTATCGGCCGGGGTGAATGCGCCATGCTCGAACAGCAGCCGCACGATCGGTTCGGCAAGAATCATCAGTCCGAGCGTCGCCGGCAGCGCCAGCGCGACCGCGAGTTCAAGCCCGCGGGATTCGGCGTTGCTCAATGCTGTGCCGTCATCGTTGCGGATCGCGCGCGTCAGTTCCGGCACCAGCACGGTGCCCATGGCGACGCCGACCATGCCGAGCGGCAATTCGATCAGGCGGTTGGCGAAATAGAGCCAGGACACCGCGGCAGGCGACGACGAGGCCAGAATGGCGCCGGCGACGATCAGGAATTGCGGTCCGGAGTTCGCCAGCATCCCCGGCGTTGCCTTACGGAAGAAGCCGCGGATCTGCGGATCGAACGAGACTTTGACCGGTGTTGCAAGGCCCTCGCGCGAGGGCCGGCGCTGAATCAGGATCAGCATCTGCAGACAGCCGGCGACACCGACGGCTCCCGCGATCGCGGTCGCCGACCATGCCGGATCGTGCTGCCACATCAGCAGCACGCCGACGGTGCAGATCATCACGATATTGAACAGCACCGGCGAGAATGCGGTAAGCATGAAACGGTGCTCGGCGTTGAGCACGCCCATCATCACCGTCGCAGGTCCGACGAAGGCGAAGTAAGGCAGCATCAGGCGCGCGTTGTCGATTGCCGATTGCAGCGCCGGGCCTTTGAAACCCGGAGCGAGAAGACCGATCACCTGCGGCATGAAGAGGCCGAGCGCGAGGCCGATCAGGATCAGCACCAGCGTGACGCTGCCGAGCACACGGCCGGCATAGGCCGCGGCCGGCTGCGTGCCAGCGGTCTCGCGGACATGCAGATATCCCGGCACCAGCGCTGCGTTCAGAGCGCCTTCGGTCAGCATGCGCCGCGCCACGTTGATGAACTGGAATGCGACCAGGAAAGCATCCGCCACCCAGCCCGCGCCGAGCAGCGCAGCGATCAGCGCGTCGCGCACGAAGCCGAGGATGCGCGAGGCGAGGGTTCCGGTCGAAACGGTGAGGATGTGGCGGATCATTTGGCGGGTGCGGGGAGCGTTGAACTTGCTGTGGGAGAAGGGATCGTGTAGGTCGCGGCGATCTTACACGAGGCTGGCTTTGGCGGGCGATGCGAATTCCGTCCCCGGTGCGGGCACGAACGTCTGAACGGGATTATTGTTAATGACCGCAGCCACATACGACGTTCTGGGTATCGGCAACGCCATCTTCGATATCATGGCGCAGACCGACGATGCCTTCCTCGGCGCGCATGGCATGGCCAAGGGCTCAATGAGCCTGATCGATGAAGCGCGGGCGGCGGCGATCTACGATGCGATGGGACCGGCCACGGAAATCTCGGGCGGCTCGGCGGCGAATACCATTGTCGGGATCGCGAGCTTCGGCGGCCGCACGGCGTTTGTCGGCAAGGTCAAGAGCGACCAGATCGGCAAGCTCTATACGCACGACATCCGCGCCGCCAACGTCACCTTCACCACGCCCGCCGCGACTGACGGCGTTGCCACCGGCTGTTCCTACATTCTGGTGACGCCGGACGGCGAGCGCACCATGAATACCTATCTCGGCGCGGCGCAGAATCTGTCGCCTGCGGACATCGACGAAAAGCAAATCGCGTCCGCGGCTGTCACCTATCTCGAAGGCTACCTGTGGGATCCGAAAGACGCCAAGGAAGCCTTTGTGAAAGCATCGAAGATCGCACACGACGCCGGGCGTCAGGTGGCGCTGACGCTATCGGATGCATTCTGCATCGGCCGCTATCGCAACGAATTCGTCGATCTCATTCGTGGCGGCACGGTGGATATCGTATTCGCCAACGAATCCGAATTGCTGTCGCTCTATGAGAGCAACGACTTCGATGCCGCATTGAAGCAGCTGCGCACCGACGCGAAGCTCGCCGCCGTGACGCGCAGCGAAAAGGGATGTGTCGTCGTCGACAAGAGTACAGTCACCACGGTCGCCGCCTCGCCGGTGACGAAGGTGGTCGACACCACGGGCGCGGGCGATCTGTTCGCGGCCGGCTTTCTCTACGGACTCGCCATCAATGCCGGGCACAAGCGTGCCGGCGAGCTCGGCTGCCTCGCCGCCGCCGAGGTGATCCAGCACATCGGCGCGCGTCCGCAGGTGTCGCTGAAGGAGCTTGCGAAGCAGAAGGGGTTGTTGGGTTAGCGCAACGCGCGTCCGGCATACACAATTCCTCATGCCCGCGCTTGTCGCGGGCATCCACGTTTTTACATCGTAGCCGCAGTTCAAGACGTGGATGGCCGGGACAAGCCCGGCCATGACGATGGTACAAAATATGTTTTAAACCGGCTTCGCGCCGATCATGTCGTACACGCCGCGTTCGAACGCCGCATACGTGTCGA
Organism: Hyphomicrobiales bacterium; assembly: GCA_021732215.1. GTDB lineage: Bacteria > Pseudomonadota > Alphaproteobacteria > Rhizobiales > Xanthobacteraceae > SG-bin9. Next base: position 181,313 of record JAKFVL010000007.1, on the reverse strand, counting down.
GGCATATTCTATCGGCGAACGGCAGCACCTGCATCATGATGACGCCCGAGATTCCGCGTGCCGGATCGATCCAGTAGTAGGTGTTGCCGAGGCCCGCCCATGCGAGACTTCCGGGGCTGCGGCCTTCCGGTGTCGTCTCGGTGTTGATGAGAAAACTCAGGCCCCATTTCTTCGCCATGCCCGGATACGGATCGAAGTCGTTGCTGAGCAGCGGCGCATATGTCGTGAGCCCGGACGTGGTCAGATCGCCGATGTGATTCTGCGCCATTAGCGCAACCGTGTCCGGCCGCAACACCTGATGGCCGTTTGCGCTGCCGCGATCGAGGATCATCTGGGTGAATTTGATGTAATCCGATGCCGTGCCATAGAGCGCGCCGCCGCCCATGAATCGCTCGGGTTCCTGCTGCGTTTCGAACACAGTCGGCGTCAACGAGCCATTGGCTTCGCGCCGGTGCATGCCGGCGAGACGGGCGCGCTGGTCGCCGCGAATCCTGAAACCGGTGTCGGTCATGCCGAGAGGCGCGAACAGATTGTCGCGCATGTAAACATCGAGGGGTTGGCCGCTCGCGGCTTCGACGGCAAAGCCTGCCCAGTCGATGCCGGTCGAGTACTCCCACCGCGTGCCGGGATCGGTGACCACCGGCGTGCGCAGCGCTGCATAGAGCGCGCCGCCGAGCGGCGGCAGTCCCGCCTTCGCGCGGTAGCGGCCGATCTCGCCATTCCACATGTCGTAACAGAAGCCGGAGGTGTGTGTGAGCAAGTGGCGAAGCGTGATCGCCCGGATCGCCGGACGCAGCTCCGGCTCACCGTCGGCATCGAATCCATCCAGCACCTGCGGATTCGCCAGATCGGGAAGAACTCTTTCGATCGGTTCGTCCAGCGACAACTTGCCTTGTTCGACAAGCTGCATCGCGGCCGCCGCCGTGATCGCCTTCGTCATCGACGCGATCCAGAACACGCTGTCGAGCGTCATCGGCGCGTCCTTGGCGATATCGCGTTTGCCGAACGCGCCTTGATAAATGATCTTGCCGCCGGCTGAAGCGATCGCGACCACGCCGGCGAGCCGGCCGGAAACACAGGCCTCGCGCAAGCCGCAATCGATGCTTGAAGGGGTCGCCATCGGATCGGTTCCCGGTTCTTTCAGTTCACGTATAATTGTCGTGGCAGATATTCGATTTTGTTAAGTGTTGCGCAGGAAATGCCTGTCTTGCAACGATTTTGCGGTACATTGGGCGCTGACTGCCCCCAAGCTGATCCGGGCCGATCAGCTTGCAAAAGATGCCGCTAGCAGCCATATCCACAAAGAATTTGCAAAGTGAGATGCAACCGGCACGGAATTTGGCCACGATTCGGCGGTGTCTCTTTAGTCTCGCATGATTGAACATCGAAGGACGTGAGATGATTTCCGGTTGGGGTGAGTGGAAGCGCTATCCGAATGTTGCGCGCGGCGAGAATATCGAAGCACCGATCGGGCCGGGAATTTTCGAGGTGCGTCATGCCTCGTCGGGTGCGTTGTTCGCGTTCGGCGCAGTCGATAGCGTCGCGGTGGCGCTGTCGCAATTGCCGTCGAAGCCCGGCAAGTTCGCATCATGGTTCTCCCGGCGCGAAGAATTGCCGCAGCTTGAGTATCGCACCTGCGCGTCGCTGACCAAGGCCGATGCCAAGACCGCCGCGGAGCGCATGCTGGGCCGCCGCGAGACGTACATGAGCGGCGCGGCCTGATCTGACGTCTATGCTTATAAAGGCCGCGCTGACAGCGCGGCTTTTTGAATTTGTCAAACTTCGTCATTGCGAGCGAAGCGAAGCAATCCAGCTCCAAAATAATGGATTGCTTCGTCGCTGTGCTCCTCGCAATGACAGCTGATCTAACTCAGCGCTGGCCGTCAGCGGCCCTTGAATTTGGCCGGGCGCTTTTCGAGAAATGCGCCGACGCCTTCCTTGAAATCTTCCGCCGAGCCGGCAATCCGCTGGCACTGGAATTCCATGTTGAGCTGCTCTTCGAAGGTATTGTCCGGGCTTTCCCAGTAAAGTTTTCTGATCTGCGTCAGCGCGACCGTTGGTCCGTTGGCAAGCTCGGTCGCGAGCTTCATCGCCTCGTCCATCAGCGTTGCATCGTCATGGACACGGTTGACCAGACCCCACGCCAGCGCGGTCTCGGCAGGCAGCCGCTCACCCATCAGCGACAGTTCTATGGCGCGGGCCTTGCCGATCATGCGCGGCAGCAGCCAGGTCGATCCGCAATCCGGCACCAGACCGATGCGGCGAAACGCCTGCAGGAAATAGGACGAGCGCGCGCACAGAATCATGTCGCCCATCAGCGCGAAACTCATGCCAGCACCTGCCGCGGGCCCGTTGACAGCGGTGACCAGCGGGCAATGCAGGTTGCGCAGGCGGCGCAGAAACGGATGAAAGCCGGTTTCCAGCGCAGCACCGGCATTGCTGCGTTTGGAAGTGGACTGGTTGCGGCCCTGAAGGTTCGCGCCGGTGCAGAAGGCGCGGCCCGCGCCGGTCAGCACGACGCAGCGGACCTCATCTCGCCGGTCGTCGATGGCGTCGAGCGCCTCGGCGAGGCCGCCCAGCATATCCATCGAGACTGCATTCATGACCTCCTGGTGATCGAGCTTCAGCACCGCGACGAAATCGGCGATTTCCAGCGTGACGTGTTTGAACTGCATGGTTTCCTCTTTCCGGGTCTGATGCGCCGTCCGGGTGTCAGTACCGCTTGGCGGAATTGAGCGCGGGTTGCGTTTTCAAACGGCGTATTTGAAAGTTCGCCGTCGCCGTTCGGGTGGGCATGATTAGCAGCCAGCCCGAAATGGCAAGCGGTAAAAGCTGATAAAGGACGAACGTCATAAGAAACAGCGAGGGCACGATGAGCATTTTCGATCTGAACGGCCGTGTTGCCGTGATCACCGGGGGCAATGGCGGAATCGGATTGGGAATTGCGCAGGCGCTGGCGGCGCAAGGCTGCGCGGTGTCGTTGTGGGGACGCAACGCCGACAAGAACAAGGCGGCTGTCGCGGGCATCACCAGCGCCGGCGGCAAGGCCGACAGCGTGATCTGCGATGTCAGCGATTCAGCGTCGGTAAAAGCGGCGATGGCGAAGACGCTGGAAAAATTCGGGCGGGTCGACGGCTGCTTCGCCAATGCGGGGATCGGCGGCGGCGGGCGTCATTCGTTTATCGAGCGCACCGAAGAGCAATGGCGCGCGATGTTTGCGACCAATCTGGACGGCGTCTTTCATGCGTTTCAGGCCGCAGCGCGGCACATGACCGAACGCGCGGCAGCGGGAGATCGGTTCGGCCGGTTGGTGGCAACGTCGAGCCTGGCGTCGCTCTATGGCACGGCGCGCAACGAGCATTATGCGGCGACGAAAGCTGCGATCAACGCGCTGGTGCGTGCGCTCGGCGTCGAGCTGGCGCGCAACGGCGTCACCGCGAACGCAATTCTGCCGGGATGGATCAAGAGCGACATGACAGCCGGCATCATGGCCAACGAGAAATTCGTCGATAACGTGATGCCGCGCATTCCGGTGCGGCGGTTCGGCGAGCCTTCGGATTTCGGCGGAATTGCCGTCTATCTGATGAGCCAGGCCTCGTCGTATCACACCACCGACTGCTTCGTGATCGATGGTGGCTATACGGCGTTCTGAATTAAGCCGTCGTCCCTGCGAAAGCAGGGACCCATAGCCTCCTCGGCCCAAGAGAGTACACGGCGTATGGGTCCTCGCGTTCGCGAGGACGACATTAAGTTGGTCTTCCCAATCCGGCGGCGAGCTTCACCTGATCGAGCTTGTCGATCGACAAGATCGCGTCGGCGAAGCTCGCGGCGCGATGGCCGAGCACCGGCTTTGCGAGCTGCAGGAATTTCTGCTGCATCGCTGCCGGCGGCGGAAACGACGCCGGCTCGCCCGACGGATCGTCGTGCAGCCGCTCGTGGGTGCCGTCATTGCTGGTGACCGTGACGCGCGCGCCGAACGGATGGCTGCGGCCGATCTCGATCCTGTCGTCTTGCACCACCTCGATCTTGTCGGCGAGCGCATTCAGCGCCGGATCGCCGAGCCGCTTGTAGTCGTCCCAGCCGAACGAACCTTGATCGAGCGCCACCGCGCCGGTGAAAAACATCGAGAACTGGCCGCCGACCACGTTCTGCGGATGCCGCTTGGTCGCCGCGTCGCCGGTCAGGATGATGCCGTTGCGATGCAGGCCGATCTCGACGCGCTGGATCGTCTCCGGTGTCAGGTTGTGATCGCGGCGCATGGCGATCAGTGCGTCGATAGCGGCATGCGTATAACGGCAGCTCGGATAAGGCTTGATGCCGACGTTCAACGTTTCATAGATGCGGCCGAGACCGGCGACGGCTTTCTCGGGATGGGCGTTGTCACTGTAACCGGCGAGCAGGCCATGCTTGCCTTCGATCGCATCGCTTGAGCCGATGAAGCTGTTTTTTGCCAGCGTCGCGGCAACGACGCCGTTCATTGCCGCGGCCCCGACCTGAAAGCGCTTGTTCCATGCGCCGTTCAGCAGGAACTGCAACGAGCCCGCGGCCTGACTGCCCGAGACGCCGAAAGCACTGACGACCTGATCTGCCGACAGCTTGTAGAGCTTGGCGGCGGCTGCTGCTGCGCCGAACGTGCCGGCAGTGGCGGTCGGATGAAAGCCGCGCGCGTAATGCGAAGTTGGATCGAGTGCGTTGCCGACCCGGCAACAGACTTCATAACCGGCGACGATGGCCGTGAGCACTTCACGGCCCGACGCGCCGACCATTTCGCCGACGGCGAAGGCAGCCGGCACCACGGGCGCGCTCGGATGCAGCGAGGAGTCCGCGTGGGTGTCGTCGAAATCGAGCGAATGGCCGAGTGCGCCGTTCAGCAGCGCCGCAACCGCGGGCGTGTAGGTCTTGCTGTCGCCGAAAACGGTGGCATCGCCCTTGGCATCCAGACCGAGGGCGGAGAGCATGGCGAGAATGGACGGCGTCGAATCCGCTTCGCTTCGGGCGCGTATGGCGCTGCCGAGAAAGTCGAGCGTCAGGACCTTTGCGCGCTCCAGAACTTCGGCCGGGATGTCGTCGTAGCCGAGATTTGCGACATAGGCAGCAAGCGTTGCGGTTTCATTGGCCATCATGGCACCTCGTCCGTCTTGTCCGTTGGTATAATTCGATAGAGTTGCATCGGTCTGCCGTCAACGCCATCGTAGTCGGTTACCATTCTTCGGCAGTGCAAGATAACCATGGCAAGACGGAACGACAAAGTTCAACTGACAGAGTGATAAAGCCGGTCACAGGAAAGTGGGCATTTTCTTTGCGCGCCAAAGTCGTTCCTCTGTAGAGTACGATTGAAATCACGGGGGAGAAGCGCATGAGCGGCACTGGATTTGGTCTGGCGCTGCGCGGCTGGATCGCTGCGGTGGTGCTTTCGGCGCTGGCATGTCCCGCTGTCGCGCAAGATTATCCGGTGCGTCCGATTACGCTGATCGTGCCGTTCGCGGCTGGTGGCAGTTCGGACGTCAACGCCCGGCTGATCGCCGAACTGATGGGCCAGATTCTCGGCCAGCGCATCATCATTGAAAACATCGGTGGCGCCGGCGGCGCGCTGGCGCTGGCGCGGGTCGTGCAATCTCCGCCCGACGGCTACACCATCGTGCAGGGCAACAGCGGCACCAACACCGCGATGTACATTTTCACGCCGGAGGTGAAGTTCACGCCGAACGATTTCGCGCCGATCGGCATGTTCACCAAGAGCTCGGCGGTGGTCGCCATCAAGAAGGATTTTCCGGCGAAAACTCTCGCCGAGTTCATCGCCTACGCGAAGCAGAATCCCGGCAAGCTCAACATCGGTCATTCCGGCGTCGGCTCTCAGAATTATCTGTTCTGCAAGACCTTCATCCAGGCTGCCGACATCGATGTCACGCTGGTCGGGTATCGCGGCGGCGGCCCGGCGCTAAAGGATCTGATCGGCGGTCAGATCGACGGGCTTTGCGATTCCTCGGCGTCGGCGGCTCCCTCGATCCTGGGCGGACTGGTCAAGGGCATCGCGCTGGCATCGAAGACGCGGCTCACGCAACTGCCCGACGTTCCGACCGCAAGCGAGGCGGGGCTTCCGCAGTTCGAGATCAGCGGATGGTATGCGCTGTTTGCGCCGAAAGATACGCCGGCGCCCATCATAGCCAAGCTCAACGATGCGATGCGCAAGGCGGTCGCCAACAAGGACTACCAGAAACGGCTCGACGACCTCGGTTCATATCCGGCCGAGGACAGCGAGATGGCTCCAGATTATCTGGCGCAATTCGTGCCGCAGGAAATCGCGAAATTCAGGAAGCTGGTAGGCGCCGGCAAGTAACGGAAGCCTGTCTCAGGACGAAGCCGGCGCGAGTGGCGCGCTATCTCCTTGAACAGGCCGCGCCGAGAGCAGCTTGCGCACGGCGGACGATGCTGCAACCTGTCGCTTTTCGGCATAGGCCTCGTGATTGCTCTCGATCTCGTTGAGCGCATAGAGGTAGTTCACCATCAGGCCGTGCGATTGCTGTATGCCCTTCTCGGAGCGATCGCCGAGGACGTTCAGCCGTTCCAGCCGCGCGCCGTTGCCCAAATGGAAACGCGCCACCGGATCAATCAGTCCGCCGCGCGACGTGCGCGCGGTCAGGAAATAGGCCGCGGCGGCGGACAGTAGCGCCGGCTCGATCCGCGCGCAGAGCACCTGGTCGCTGGCCCAGTCCGGGATGTCGAGATTGTTCAGCGCCTCGCGCTGATCGGACTCCAGCACAGTTGAGCTGGCGTTGGCGCGCTCCTTGCCCAGCCAGTCTGCGAAACCGGGCACTGGCGACAGGGTGACGAAGGTCGTCAGGTTCGGCAGCTCGCGCTTGATATCCTCGACCACCTGCTTGATCAGGAAGTTGCCGAACGAAATGCCTCCGAGCCCGCGCTGGGTGTTGGAAATCGAATAGAACACAGCAGTATTGGCTTCGTTCGCGCCGATTGCCTTCCGCTCAAGGTCGAGCAGGGGCGCGATCGCCGGCGGAATCTCTCGGGTCAGCGCCACTTCGACGAAGATCAGCGGCTCGTCGACAAGCTGTGGATGAAAGAAGCCGTAGCAGCGGCGATCTGGCGGCGCGAGGCGGTTGCGCAGATCGTCCCAGTTCTCGAAGGCGTGCACGGCCTCGTAGCGGATGATCTTCTCGAGAATGTTGGCCGGAGTGGTCCAGTCGATGCGCCTGAGCACGAGAAAACCCCTGTTGAACCAGGAACCGAACAGATGACTGAAATCGCTGTCGACGTGCGCGAGCTGCGGCCGTTCGCGGAGCGCCGCGAGCAGTTCCTCTCGCATTTTCACCAATGCGGCGGTGCCGCCGGGTGCGAGGTTGAGGCGGCGGATCAATTCCTGCCGCCGCGGTTCTGCCGCCTTGTGCAGGCGGTTGACGGCCTCTGAACTCAAGTCGCCGTTGCGGACGATCTCGATGGCCCGGGTCAGCTCTGCTTCGTCGGGGCCGAACTGCTCGGCCATGGCGTCGAGGAAAGCCATGCGGTCGCTGCGCGGTGCGGCGGCGTAGGCGTCCAGCAGCGCCTGCGCCAGCGCGACGCCGGTGGCTTCGCCGCGGCGTGACAGCAATGCCTCACCAAGTTCGATGAGCTGCGCCTGCGTCAGCGCCGCTGCCGCCCCGCGCCACTGCAAGAGGCTGCGGCCGCGTTCGGTCAGGGTATCGAGCAGGCCGCTGAAAAACGACGATGCGCGCTCGGTGACGGGGCGGTTCATTCGGCATCCCTCGCCGGCGCTCTTGATGCCGGCATGGAGATGCTAGCGCAGAATGCGGCAAGATCACAGGCGGCGAAAAGCGCATCGCCTTCGACTTTGGAACATGACAGGTCTGCGACGAAGGCAGCCGACCTGGTCGAGCGGCCGGTGGCTTACACGTCCACGTTGGCGCTGAGCGAGTTGTCCTGGATGAATTCGCGGCGCGGCTCGACGACATCGCCCATCAGCTTGGTAAAGATATCGTCGGCCTCGTCGATCTCCTTGACCTTCACCTGCAGTAGTGAGCGCTCGTTGGTGTCGAGCGTGGTTTCCCAGAGCTGCTCAGGGTTCATCTCGCCGAGGCCTTTGTAGCGCTGCAGCGATACGCCCTTGCGGCCGCCGTCAGTGACCGCCTCGAACAGCGATACCGGGCCGTGGATTGGAATTTCGGTGTCCTTCCGCCGCAAGGTCGCGGTGCGCGGGTAGACGTCCTGCAGCGCCGCTGCATATTCGTCGAGCTTGCGCGCATCGGCGGATCCGAGCAGGGCATCGTCGATGATGGCGACATCCTTGACGCCGCGCACGGTGCGTTCGAACAGGAAGCCTTCGCCTTCGGCAAAGCGTCCGATCCAGCCGCGCTCGACCTCGTCGGCCAGCGCATCGAGGCGCTTGGCGATGTAGGCCGCCGCCTGATTGGCGGTCTCGACATTGCCGATGATCGCCGGGTTCATCACGCCGGCAATCGCGGCCTGCTCGACCACGCTGCGATTGTAGCGGCTGTGCAGATTGTGCAGCGTGCCGCGAATGATACGGGCATCCTCCACCAGCGCATGCAGGTCGCGGCCCGAGCGGCTCTCGCCGGTCGCGAGCTTGAGCACGCAGTCGTCGAGGCCGGTCTCGATCAGATAATCCTCCAGCGCACGCTCGTCTTTCAGGTATTGCTCGGATTTGCCGCGCGACACCTTGTAGAGGGGCGGCTGCGCGATATAGAGATGCCCGCCGTCGATCAGCGATGGCATCTGGCGGAAAAAGAACGTCAGCAGCAGCGTGCGGATGTGTGCGCCGTCGACGTCGGCGTCGGTCATCACGATGATCTTGTGATAGCGCAGCTTCGACAGATCGAAGTCGTCGCGGCCGATGCCGGTGCCGAGTGCCGTGATCAGCGTGCCGATCTGCTCCGATGACAGCATCTTGTCGAAGCGCGCCCGTTCGACATTGAGAATCTTACCGCGCAGCGGCAGGACCGCCTGGAATGCGCGGTTACGACCCTGCTTGGCGGAGCCGCCGGCCGAGTCGCCCTCGACGATGAAAAGTTCGGATTTGGCCGGGTCGCGCTCCTGACAGTCGGCGAGCTTGCCGGGCAGCGAGGCGATATCGAGCGCACCCTTGCGCCGGGTCAGTTCGCGCGCCTTGCGCGCTGCTTCGCGCGCCGCTGCGGCTTCCACCACCTTGTTGACGATCAGCTTGGCTTCGGCGGGATGTTCCTCGAACCACGCGGCGAGCGCCTCGTTGAGAACGTTCTCGACGACGGGCCGCACTTCCGAGGACACCAGCTTGTCCTTGGTCTGCGATGAGAACTTGGGATCTGGCACTTTCACCGACAGAACAGCGGTAAGGCCCTCGCGGCAATCATCGCCGGTCAGCGCGATCTTTTCTTTTTTCGCGATCGCATCCGCATAGCCGTTGACCTGGCGCGTCAGTGCGCCGCGGAATCCGGCCAGATGGGTGCCGCCGTCGCGCTGCGGGATGTTGTTGGTGAAGCACAGCACGTTTTCGTGGTAGCTGTCGTTCCACCACAGTGCGGCTTCAACGCCAATGCCGTTCATGTCGGCCGTGATCATGATCGGATCGGGGACCATCGCCTTTTTGTTGCGGTCCAGATACTTCACAAACTCGATCACGCCGCCGACATACATCATCTGCTCACGCTTCTCGACCGCGTGGCGCATATCCGACAGTACGATGTTGACGCCCGAGTTCAGGAAGGCGAGCTCGCGCAGGCGATGCTCCAGCGTGGCGAAATCGTATTCGACGTTGGTGAAGGTCTCGGTCGAGGCGAGAAACGTCACCTCGGTGCCGCGTTTGCCGTTGGCGTCGCCGACGACCTTGAGCGGGGCCGTTGCGTCGCCATGCGCGAATTCGATGGCGTGTTCCTTGCCGTCGCGCCAGACGCGCAATTGCAGCTTGCTCGACAGCGCGTTGACCACCGAGACGCCGACGCCATGCAGGCCGCCGGAGACCTTGTAGGAATTCTGGTCGAACTTTCCGCCGGCATGGAGCTGGGTCATGATGACCTCGGCCGCCGAGATGCCTTCGCCCTTGTGAATATCGACCGGAATGCCGCGCCCGTCGTCGCGCACCGTCACCGAGCCGTCGGCATTGAGGACGACCTGGACCGCGGTGGCGTGGCCGGCGAGCGCCTCGTCGATAGCGTTGTCGACGACCTCGTAGACCATGTGATGCAGGCCGGAACCGTCATCGGTGTCGCCGATGTACATGCCCGGGCGCTTGCGGACCGCGTCCAGCCCCTTCAGCACCCGGATCGATTCAGCGCCATATTCGGCGGACGCAGGCGGGGCTGAATCGGCGATCGGCTGCCGGGCAGGTTCGGTCATGTGACAGCTTTCGGAATGGGTCTCGAATCAGCGGGAAAACGCACACGCAGAATCGTTGATTTGTGCCATGAATCGGGCATGGCGTACAGGGTAAAGTCAGCCTGCATATGCTTTTGAAAACATGGCGATTTCCGGCCGTTTTTCAAGAGCGCCAAAGCCGCTTTTTGGCACCCCGCAAAAGCCGTCGGAACGGCGACCCGTAATGGCGGGTTCCGGGATGAGTTCGGGTGTCTGACAGGTGCTGTGAGATGCCGTTTTCCGGCCCGCCGCCGTTAACCTGCCGGACCGCTCGATGAGCGGGATTTGTTGCTTTGGGGCTCCGCGATGACTAAAAGCTGTCTGGAGCATGATCCCGGAAAGCGGGGACCGCGGTTCGGGAAAGGTCGTGTTCAAACAATTAGATAAGCGACGGGAAAATCCGGCGGCGCCGGACCGAACCGCGGTGGAGAGCGAGCAGATGGCCCACAATTACGCGATCAACGATGACGTCCATCACCAGCTTCAGGGACCGCAGGGCCGCGCCGTCGTCAAGCAACGCAGCGTCTACACGATCGTCTCGTGCCTGCCGATCGAAGCCGACGGGCGTCCGCGCTATCGCATCCGCAGCAAGACCGAGAACATCGAGCGCGTGGTCACCGAGGAACAGCTCAGCCGTCTGGGTTGATCCCGTCCGGTTTGAGACGCGGTGCGACCGATCAGGTCCGCCGTTCGATATGCCCTGCTTCGACATGAAATATATCCGCGCGCGCAGCGATGTCGCTGAACGCGAGCGGGTCCGCGCCTGTGATCCAGACCTGCGCGCCGAGTTGCGCAAGCGCGTCGAACAGCGCGGCGCGGCGGTTGGGGTCAAGATGCGCCACGACTTCGTCCAGCAACAGCAGCGGCGTGATGCCGGTCATCTCCGCGACCAGACCGGCGTGGGCGATGACCAGACCGATCAGCAGCGCCTTTTGCTCCCCGGTTGAGGCATCTTTCGCCGGCGAATTCTTTGGCGCGTAGATCACTTCCAAATCCGTGAGGTGAGGGCCGTCAAGCGTGCGGCCGGCAGCCGCATCGCGGGCGCGGCCCTCGCGCAGGATCCGCCGGTAGCGATCCTCGACGGCGGTGGCGGGCTCGCTCATCAGCGCATTTTCCATCCAGCCCTCGAGCGCAATGCGTGCGGTCGGAAACGGCGATGTGGCTTCGCGGGCGGCAAGCGCCGCCGACAATCGCTTGACGGTTTCGCCGCGCATCGCTGCGACCGCAACAGCAAGCTCCGCAGTCTCGCGCTCGATGGCCTCGCACCAGTGCGTATCGAAATTGCGATCTTCCAGGAGGCGATTGCGCGAGCGCAGCGAACGCTCCAGCGCCGAGACGCGGCTCGAGTGATCGCTATCGATCGCGAGCACCAGACGATCGAAGAATCGCCGCCGCTCGGATGCCGCGCCCATGAACAGTCCGTCCATTGCCGGCGTCAGCCACACCATGCGCAGATGATCGCCAAACGCCGCTGCGGACGTGACGGGTTCGCGGTCGATGCGGCAGCGGCGCGCGGTTGATGCGGCGTCGGCCGCCGGAAGATCGATGCCGGTGCCGAGCGTGGCGAGGCCGAGCGCACCTTCGACCTCCGCCGACACCGCCCACGAACCGTCGCCTTCTTTGTCGGCAACGTCGTCCAGCGTGGCGCGCCGCAAGCCGCGTCCCGGCGTCAGAAACGAGATCGCTTCGAGACAGTTGGTCTTGCCCGCGCCGTTCGGCCCGGCGAGCACTACGATGTCAGAGGCCGTGCGCACGCTCGCCGCGCGGTAGTTGCGAAAGTGCGTGAGCGAAAGGCGCTGGATGCGGGAGACGGTCATGGATGTTTTTTAGCTGTCATGGCCGGGCTTGTCCCGGCCATCCACGCTCGGTGAAACGTTAAAGACGTGGATGCCCGGCACAAGGCCGGGCATGATGGAAACAACGCGAAGCTGACAAGGGAAGAGGGTTCAATGATCGCTGATAGCCAGTCCAGGCCTTACACCCGCATCGGCATCAGCACGTAGAGCGCGCCCTTGGAGTCTTTGTCCTGGATCAGCGTCGGCGAACCGGGATCGGCGAGTTTCAGGATCGCGACCTCGCCCTCGATCTGGGCTGCGATATCGAGCAGGTAGCGCGAGTTGAATCCGATATCGAGCGCGTCGGCGGCGTACTCGACCTCCAGTTCTTCCGTGGCGCTGCCGGAATCCGGATTGGTCACCGAGAGCACGAGCTTGCCTGCGGACAGCGCGAGCTTCACGGCGCGCCCGCGCTCGCTGGAAATGGTCGAGACGCGGTCGACCGCCGCTTCGAAATCCTTCTTGTCGACGACGAGTTCCTTGTCATTGTTCTGCGGAATGACGCGGCCATAGTCCGGGAATGTTCCGTCGATCAGCTTCGAGGTCAGCACCACATTGCCGAGCGAGAAGCGAATTTTGCCGATGGAGAGTTCGATGCCGACTTCGGCCTCGTTGTCCTCGATCAACCGCTGCACCTCACCGACCGTCTTGCGCGGCACGATGACGCCGGCCATGCCGGTCGCGCCCTTGGGCATCGCAAGATCGATCTGCGCCAGCCGGTGGCCGTCGGTGGCGACAGCGCGCAGCGTTGCGGTTTTGCCGCTGCCGGCATTGTGCAGATAGATGCCGTTGAGATAGTAGCGGGTTTCTTCCGTTGAGATCGCAAACTGCGTGCGGTCGATCAGCCGTTTCATGTCGGCGGCCGCGAGCTTGAACGAATGCGTCATCTGGCCGGCGGCGAGATCGGGGAAATCGCTCTCCGGCAGGGTCTGCAGCGTAAAGCGCGAGCGGCCGGCGCGGATCGCAAGCACCGAGCGGTCGCCGTCGCCTTCGAGCACGATCTGCGAACCGTCGGGCAGCTTGCGCACGATGTCGTAGAACATGTGGGCCGGAACGGTGGTCGAGCCGCCGCCCGAGACTTCGGCCGCCAGCGTTTCCGTGACCTCAAGATCGAGGTCGGTGGCCTTGAGCGACAGCCTGGCGTTGTCCGCACGGATCAGCACGTTGCCGAGAATGGGAATGGTGTTGCGGCGTTCGACCACGCGATGAACGTGGCCTAGCGATTTCAGAAGCTGCGCACGCTCGACAGTCACCTTCATTTCAAATCCCGCCAAATCCGATTGCGAACAGAGAGTGTGGTGAAGGCCGCGCAGCCCGGCCGGGAGCCGCGGCATTGATCCCACCGGATATGGATTTTGACCAAGCCGATGGGGGACCGCAAGGTGGCGCGAAAACGTGCTGGGACGCAAGGGTCCGCCGCCGGGAACGCTCACTTTTCCCGGCGATTCTCAAGGCTTATCGGGGGTGTGGCAGAAGCCTGCCCGCCTCAGTCCTGAAGCTGGCGCTTGAGCAGTTCGACCTCGTCGGCAAGCGAATGGTCCTTGCCCACCAGAGCCTCGATCTTGCGCACCGCGTGCAGCACCGTGGTGTGATCGCGGCCACCGAAGCGGCGGCCGATTTCCGGCAGCGACCGCAACGTCAGCACCTTCGACAGGTACATCGCAACCTGCCGTGGGCGTACCACATTGGCGGTGCGGCGCGACGACAGCAGGTCGGAGCGGCTGACATTATACTGCCGCGCCACCACGCGCTGGATGTCCTCGATCTTGACGCGCTTGGGCTCCTGCGGGCGGACCAGATCGCGTACCTCGCGTTCGGCCATTTCCAGCGTGACCGGTTGGGCGTTGAGCTTGCTGTGCGCGAGCAGGCGATTGACCGCACCCTCGAGGTCGCGACCGTTGTGGGTGATCGCCTTGGCCAGATAATCCAGAACCGGTTCCGGGACGTCGAAGCCGGCATGATGCACGCGCGCCGCTGTGACCCGCGATCGCAGGATTTCCAGCCGCAGCTCTTCGCCGAGCGAACCCATCTCGACGACCAGACCGCCGGCGAGCCGCGAGCGCACGCGATCGTCGAGGCTTTCCAGATCGGACGGCGGCCGGTCCGACGCGACCACGACCTGACGTCCAGCGTCGATCAGTGCATTCAAGGTGTGACAGAATTCGCTCTGGATCGTCTTGCCCTGCAGGAACTGCAGGTCGTCGATGATGAGAACGTCGATGCCGCGCAGCGCCTCCTTGAACGCCAGAGAATTTTGCGCCTTCAGCGCGGCGACAAAGCCGTACATGAACTTCTCGGCGGTGAGGTACAGCACCTTGCGGTCGGGGCTGGAATTGCCGGCCCATGTCACCGCCTGCAGCAGGTGGGTTTTGCCAAGCCCCACACCGGCGTGGATATAGAGAGGATTGAACATCACCGGATCGCCGCGGCGGCCTTCGGCGACCTGACGCGCGGCGGCGTGCGCCAGCGTGTTGGAGCGGCCCATCACGAAACTCGAGAACGTCAGACGCGGATCGAGCGGCGAGCCGCCGAGCGCGTCATGGCTCGCAGACACAGGAGCGGAGGCGCTGACGCGCAGTTCCTGCGCCGGACGATCCGGGCGGCGCACGTCAACGGTCGGCGCGGCTTCCTTCGCCGGAACTGCCGCCCGCATCGCGGAGCGCACGGTAACGCTGACGCGCTTCACTTCCGGCAGCTCTGCTTGCCAGGACGACAGCACGCGGTCGATGTAATGCGACTGAATCCAGCTGCGCAGGAACACGGTCGGTACGGTCATGTAGACGCACTCGTCTTGCACGCTCTCGAGGTCCATCCGCGCGAACCAGCTCGAATAGATGTCCTCCCCGACGCTCGCACGCAGCCGGCTCCTCACGCGCGTCCACTGGTCACGAATTGACGGATCGCGGAGCGGGAGATCACGGGGCGACTGTTCCTGATGCAGATTTGCCATTGTCTTTGCTTTTCTGGTTTCTGTATTTTCGGTCGAGGCGATCGCAATTGACCATGCAATTCGATTGCCAGTGATCTCGTGACGCTGCCGTGCATCGTTACGATGCAACGGACCTCAGCACGTGCAATCTCCAGACAACGCTGCTCCTTGCGGCACCTTTGAATGCCGCTACCAGCTCAGCCGATGTGCAGATGGAGATTGCGCCGCGCGATGTCAGCGCGGGTGATATCAGCGAGGACTTGGACTGGGTGGACGATACGGGTGAATGCAGCCGCCGCTGGATGTAGCGCCAAAGGCGCGGGCCTGAAAATCCGTGGAAATGCATAGTACTGTGTGAAAATGCCGGGATGCGATTGTCAGCGAATGATCATGAACCATTTTGGCTCCGTAAATTTTCATAAAGCGCCCCCTGCCTGCTGCGGAAAACCCGCAGCAAGTTGCCCGCTTGTCGATGTCTTGTTCAGTGCCGCCGTGTATCAGTCTTCGAAACCTGAACGGTGCAGCAGCCCCGCTGCGCCGTTGGTCTTCTTGATGATGCTCTTGTTGAATGTTCTCGTCGGGTCTCGTGTTCGCATGGTCTCAATTCGGTGACGGTTTCTCCCGGCACGAATTCATCGCTCTCACAATCGATGTGAGTGAATCCTCTCTGCCTTTTGAAACGCAATCACCTGGAAAGCGTCGCTGACGCGCATACCGTCATTAGATCTGCACGTGCACCCCGGATCTTGAGCCGCTCTGATCTTAAGAGCCGCAGGTACCGCGAACGACTTAAGGAATACACGAGGTTAATGGACTCGCAACGCATTTGATTTAAGCGATGGCGCAAAAAAATCATGCGATGAGTGCATCTGCCCCGCAATCGTTTGTGACATCACCTCAACGATTTGAATCTGTGCGGAGAATCGAAGCGTTGCGCGCGTGTCACACACTGTGACTTTGCTTAAAAATATTTCATCAGATTGTCGCAACCGGTTACGAGCCGAACCGGTTTTACAACTACTCGCACGCGCTATGTTGATAAGTGATTATTGAAGCGCGCGTTTTTCTGAGCGTCACGACAGGGTAACCCTCGTCAGCGTCTTATGCCTGCGACAGCAATGCGCTTGCATTTGCGATTGCGGCCGAATGAGCGTGTGATGAAGCGAGCAGTGCGCTGCGAGGTTCTCGCAACTGCGGTATCGTTATCGGTGACGCTCTGTTTTGCGTGACTTCTTCAGCGAGCCTGTCGACAACGATTGCGGAGTTTCATCAGTTCGCAGTGCGAGCGCGACGACATGTTGCGATGGATTAGCTTGATAAAACAAAAGCCCGGCTGAAGCCGGGCTCGTTTGGTTCCAGATCGTCGCGAAGCAAGATTGCGTATTGCTGGCCCGGCAAAGTCCAAGGGACCAACTTACTTGGCGAGCTTCGCGATCTGGTGCGTCAGGCGCGATACCTTCCGGCTCGCATTGTTCTTATGGATGATGTTTTGCTGGGCAGCCTTCATCAGTTCCGGCTCGGCCGCGCGCAGCGCCTTGATCGCCGCATCGCGATCGCCCTTCTGGATCGCTTCCTCGACGTTGCGGACCGATCCGCGCATCTTGGTGCGTCGCGCCTTGTTGACGATGGTGCGGCGGGCAATCTTGCGCGTCGCCTTCTTTGCGGAAGTTGTATTGGCCATGCTCTCTTTGCCGCTTCTGTCATTTCCGCAACCGGATTGGCCGTTGGCCTGTTCGATTGACGGACGCCGGTGCAGCCCTCTGCGGCCGGCGATGGTGAATTGAATTTTCCTGAAGAACGCTGTTCCAAAAGGAACTGTAGTTCCAGAAAGAACATCGGCGGCAGAATGATCTGCCGCCCTTTTGCCGACCTTATAGTCAGGGTAGCTGCAAGCGTCAACGCCCGGCAAACCCGTTTTGAGCCTAAAATCTCCGGAAACGACCGTTTCTGTCTATCGTATCTGAGGCCCAATGGCTGCGGAATTATATCTGCGGTGTCCATTAATCAGGCGCGGTGCGGCCGGGCGGGATGTGATTGAATTCGCCACGGTCCGGCGGTATTGCCGGGGCGCGCTTGCGTCGGCTGGCCGTTTACCGGCCCGCCGGGCATGGAAAGAAGGGTGCAGGTGGGTCGATGATCCGTGGTTTTTTTCGTTTGATTGGACTGCTGCTGTTGACCGGCGCCTTTATCTTTCTGGTTTACGACGGCGCGCGCTCGATTGCCGACCAGACGTTGCGCCTGACCCGGCTCGGCGAACTGTGGAACGACATCAATCAGGCGAGTCAGGTGGCGTTCCAGAAATCAGTCGAGGGTTTTGCGCCGTGGCTCTGGACCAGCGTGGCCAAGGTCGTCCTCGATCAGCCGACCTGGGCGGTGCTTGGTGTCGCGGGGCTGGTGCTGATGCTGGCGTTCCGGCCGAGCAAGCCGCTGATTGGTTATGCCCGCGACTGACCGAACCGACGCCAAAGAAAGACCGACAATGCCGAATTTATGATCGTTTCGGCGCGGTAACGCCCTGACGGCTGCAGCGTACCGACATATATATGTGCGGAAGCTGTTATGTGCGGAAGCTGACCGAAGGAGCTCATCATGTTTTTCTCGCGTAAGCCCACTGCCCTGCCGAGCGCCAGCGAGGCGCTGCCCGGCCGCTCGACGCCGATCCCGACCGCGCGGCAGCATTTCGTCAATGGCAATCCGTTGAAACCGCCATATCCGGAGGGCATGGAGCAGGCGGTGTTCGCGCTCGGCTGTTTCTGGGGCGCAGAGCGCAAGTTCTGGCAACTCGGCAACGGCATTTATACGACGGCGGTCGGCTACGCCGGCGGTCACACGCCGAACCCGACGTATGAAGAGGCTTGCTCTGGCCGCACCGGCCATACCGAAGTCGTGCTGGTGGTGTTCGATCCGAAAAAGATTTCTTATGAGCAACTGTTGAAGACGTTCTGGGAAAATCACGACCCGACCCAGGGCATGCGTCAGGGCAACGACGTCGGCACGCAATATCGCTCGGCGATCTACACCTTCGGCGATGAGCAGCTTCGTGCCGCGCAGGCATCGAAGGCTGCCTACGAAAAAGCGCTGGCGTCCAAGCGCTACGGTGCGATCACCACCGAGATAAAGCCGTCGGGTCCGTTCTATTTTGCCGAGGATTATCATCAGCAATATCTGGCCAAGAATCCGGGCGGCTATTGCGGCCTCGGCGGGACGGGCGTGTCGTGCCCGATCGGGGTTGGCGTCACCGCCTGATTTTCCCTTGTCTCTCTGAGCGGGCGGGCCGAAAGGCCCGCCCTTTTTTCATGTCCGACGGCTTCATCCGGCCAAGACAGGCTGCGGCAGCTGCGGCATTCGAGCGCGATTCCTCTCGTGACATTTCATGAAATAGAACTTCAACAGAGGTCAGGGAAGCGAGATCAGGGGACGGGACGATGAATCTTCCGGGATGGCGAATGCGCGGATTTGCGGCGGCGGTGGGTGTTGTCGCGATTTTGTTCCTGACATCGGGCGCGCGGGCCCAGTCCGGCTCGGCGGGCAGTTATCCCGATCGCCGCATTTCATTCGTTGTACCGTATCCGCCGGGAGGCGCGACCGACGTCACCGCGCGGATGCTGGCCGGCAAGCTCAGCGAGGCATGGAAGCAGCCGGTGATCGTCGAGAACAAGCCGGGCGCGGGAGGGATCGTCGGCAATGACTTCGTCGCCAAGGCCGCGCCCGACGGATACACCGTATTGATTGCGATCACCCAGATCATTCAGGCGCCGAGCCTGAATACGACGTTACCTTATGACGTCGCGAACGACCTCGCTCCAATCGCGCAAGTGTGCATTTCGACCATCGCGCTGGTCGTGCCCGAAGCGCAGCCGTTCAAGTCAGTGAAGGAACTGGTCGAGTCCGTGCGCGCCAGTCCCGGCAAGCCTTACGGCTCGTTCGGAAACGCCACGACCTCGCACCTGTACGGCGAGCTGTTCAAGAAAGCCGCCAAAATCGACATGACGCATGTGCCGTATCGCGGGTCGGCGCCGTTGCTCAACGATCTGCTCGGCAATCAGGTCACCGGCGCCTTCATCGATCTCACCACCGGCGGATCTCAGATCAAGGCCGGCAAGATTCGCGCGCTTGCGGTCGGTGGAGAGAAGCGCAACAGCTTCTTCCCCGATGTGCCGACAATGGCCGAGCAGGGGTTTCCCGGCTTCGAAGCGGAAGGCTGGATCGGTGTGTTTGTTCCGGCGGCAACGCCGAAGCCGATCGTCGACAAGCTCGCTGCGGAAATGGCCAAGATCATCGCCTCGCCCGAAGGCGTCGAGAAGATCAAGCAGTTCAGCATGGAGCCGGCCGGCGGCGGCGCGGACATTTTCGCAAAAGCGTTGAAGGTCGATCAGCAGCGCTGGGCCGATGTGGTCAAGGCGACCGGCGTGAAGGCGGAGTAAATTCGCCCATCATGCCTTGAGGTGTTTGGCAAAGAACGCGAAGGTGCGCTGCCACGCGGTCTCGGCGCTGGGCTTGTCGTAGCTCGCGCGTTCATCGCAAGAAAATCCGTGCTGCGCGCCCGGATAGACGTGAATCTCGACATCAGGCCGCTTGGCGCGGATGGTGTCCACGTCGGTCAGCGGAATGCCGCTGTCCTTTTCGCCGAAGTGCAACATGGTCGGCACTTTCGGCATCTCGCCGGCGAAGCGCACCACTGCGCCGCCGTAGTAGCCGACCGCAGCCTTCAAACCATCCAGCTTCGTCGCTGCCGAGAATGCGACGCTGCCGCCAAGACAGAAGCCGACGATACCGATCGGCCCGAGGCCCTTCACAGAATCGATCGCGGCCTGGGTGTCGCGCAGCATCGCAGGCCAGTCGGGATTGGCGACGAATTTACGCGCCACCGCGACTTCGTCCGGTGAGTAGCCGCACTGAAAGTTGGGTTCGATGCGATCGAAGATCGACGGCGCGACGGCAACGTAACCTTCGACGGCGACGCGGTCACACACCGCGCGGATGTGATGATTGACGCCGAAAATCTCCTGAATGACAACGATCGCGCCTTTGGGCGCAGATGCCGGCTCGGCACGATAGCCGCCGAGCTGGAAACCGTCGGATGCGGTCAGCACGATGTCTTGTCCCATAGCAAGGGTCCTTTGCTTTGGTTTGATCGATGGTATCGAAGCAGCAGTTGCGTCGATTGGCATTCGCAGCGAGGTCAGCGCCACATCCAGTTGCTGGCCCAATCGCCCTTCCAGCCGGTAAGGGCACCCTTGCGGAACTGAAGATAGAGCAATCCATCGCGTCCGAACAACCACCCGCCCAGCGGGCGCTGAGCCACGAACATTTCATTGCCAGGCCTGCCGCTCACATACGTCAGGGGCGATTGTAGTGCCGCCGTGGCGTCATCGGGATTCATCCCGAAGACGAGGGGCGTGGTGTTGGACAGTGTTTGGGTAAAGGGCCTTGGTGACAGGAAAGGCCGCGATTCGGGCAACAGCAGATAACCCTGCGCGACCGCGGGCATGGACATCGCAAACAGCACCGAAAACAGGACAATCGCACGCGCAACCATGAGGCGGGATTGTTTGCCGGAAACGAGCCCGATTGCAAGGCGGAACCTGCCACGTTTCGGCTGCTGCCGCGGCTTCCGGGACGACCTCTCGGCTTCCCGAGCGATTTTGCCGCGCGAGCCGCGACGACCCGCCTCGGCTCGCGTTTACGGTTTGTTTGCCAAACGGATTTTTGAGGCCTTCGGTACTGGGATATTCACGCGGCCTTAATGGCGATCTGGCGAAATGCCCAATGACCGATAAACCGGTCGTTGCATCGGCAACATGCGCGCTCGGATGAGACATGGTCTCTCCCCAGGCGATTTACCGATCGCCAGACGCCCCCGCATCAGAAAGATGCGGGCATGAGGACGCCGTGAATGCACAGCAAGTTGCGTCTCCTCAGACTGGTCTGGCCGTTTGCCGCCATCATTCTTGTTCAATGGGCCGTCATCGCGTTCAGCATGGAAATACTTTGCTCGGCGCGCGCCTACGTCGCCGGCGAAAGCCTGTGGTCCAAGGGGCAGAAGACCGCCATCCATTCACTCGATATGTACGTTGGCGGTGGCAATGAGGCCGACTTCCAGCGCTATCTCGCAGCCGTCGACGTTCCGCTCGGAGATCGGGCCGCGCGAATGGCGCTTGAGCAAACTCAGCCCGACCTCGGCGCCGCGCGCGCCGGATTTCTGCGGGGCGGCAACCACCCTGACGATTTGGCCGGGTTGATCTGGCTGTTCCGCCATTTTCGCGCATTGCCGTTTTTCAGCACCGCCATCGAGAAGTGGAAGGCGACGGACGGAATGCTCGACGAACTCACAGCACTGGGTGAGACGATTCGGGCAGAAAAGACATCCGGCAAGATGACGCCGGACGTCATGGCGCGCCGCGAGGCGCAGATTTCATCTCTCAATCTTCAGTTTGCACCGCTTGCCCATGCCTTTTCGGAAGCCATTTCCGAAGGCGCGCGCCAGGCAAAACTCATTCTGATCTTTTCCAACCTGATCGCCGTTTTCGTCCTGCTGATCCTGTTGATCTGGTATGCGCGTGGTTATCTCGCCGAGAATCGCGCCTATGAAGACGCATTGCGTGCTGAAAAAGAGCGCGCCGAAATTATCCTCGCTTCGATCGGCGATGCGGTCATCAGCATCGATCCGCAGGGCCGGATCGACTATCTCAATCCGACCGCCGAACAGATCATTGGCGCGGAGGGCAAAAGTGTGCGCGGATGTCCGGCCCCGGACGTTCTGCAACTGGTCGACCCGGTGTCCGGCGAAAGCAGCCGATCGGTTTTGATGGCGGCGATCAACGCGCCGCCGGTTCCCCTGGCGGATGCGCGTCAGCTTCTCGTTCGTGGCGACGCATCGACCATTCCGGTTTCACTGGCGGGTGCACCGTTGACCGCGACGGGCGAGCAGGCGGCGGGCACGGTGATCGTGTTGCGCGATATGACCAACGAGATGGACTACATCACCCGTCTGGCCTGGCAGGCGACCCATGACCCGTTGACCAATCTTCCCAACCGCCGCGAGTTCGAGGCGTGCCTCGCCGATGCCTTGGTCGAATCGATCGATACGGGTGAGCATCACGCGGTCGCGATGCTCGATCTCGACCAGTTCAAGGTGGTCAATGATACCTGCGGCCATGTCGCAGGCGACGAATTGCTGCGCCACATGGCCGAGCGCCTGAGACAAAGCCTGCATCGCGACGAGATGGTCGCGCGCCTCGGGGGCGACGAATTCGCGATTCTGCTGCGCAGATGCCCGATCGACCGCGCGGCGCTGATCTGCGAGCGCATCCGGGAAACGGTCGAAGATCTGAACTTCGTCTGGCAGGGCAGTTCTTTCAACACCACGGCTAGCGTCGGTCTTGTGCAGGTCACCGGCGCGAGCGTGTCAGCCGAAGATGTGATACGCGCCGCCGATGTGGCCTGCTATCTCGCCAAGGACAAGGGACGCAATCGCATCCAGATTCACAATCCAGACGATGCCGAGCTGCGCAGCCGGTTCGGCGAAATGGTGTGGGTGCAGCGCATCCACGAAGCGCTCGAGGAAAACCGGTTCTGCCTGTACGCGCAGCCGATCCTCGATCTCAAGGGACAGGATGATGCCGGACTCCATGCCGAAGTTCTGGTGCGCATGCGCGACCGTGACGGCAGGCTGGTGCCGCCGGGCGAGTTCATTCCCGCTGCGGAACGTTATGGGCTGATGCCGCTGCTCGACCGCTGGATTATCCGAAGCTCCTTCGCGGCGCTCGCGAACGCGGACAGGATCGTGGCCATGTGCGCCATCAACCTGTCCGGGGCGTCGTTCAACGATGAGGACTTCGTCGATTTCATCCGCGATCAGCTGCGCGTTACCGGCGTCTCGCCATCGTCGATCTGCTTCGAGATCACCGAAACCGCGGCGATCACCAATCTGGCGACCGCGGATCGCTTCATCCGCGCGCTGAAAACGCTGGGCTTCAGCTTCGCGCTCGACGATTTCGGCGCCGGCATGTCGTCGTTCACCTATCTGAAAAATCTGCCTGTAGACTTCATCAAGATCGACGGCAGCTTCGTCAAGCAGATGCTGAGCGACCATACCGACCGTGCCATCGTCGATTTGATCGCACGGCTCGGCGTGGTGATGGGCAAGCGCACCATCGCCGAGTTCGTCGAGAACGACGCAATGATCGAGATGTTGCGCCAGATCGGCGTCGACTACGCCCAGGGCTACGGCATCAGCAAGCCGCAGCCGCTCGAAGATGTCTTCGGGTGCATCAACACGGGCCGTGCGGTCGCCTGAAGTCACCGGGCATGCCGGCGTCGCCCAAATTGACATTTCACCTTCATTTCGGCCTTCAATGGAAAAATGACGGTGATGGGCTGATCGGACGATGGCTGACAAACCGAACGCGGCACAGACGCTTGCCGGCGAAGGCTGGAAAGTCTTCGACGATCATGACGGGTTCATCGATCTGGTGGGGCCGCTGTGGCACCGGATCGTGAACGAGGTTCATGAATACGCGATCGTCGCACAGCAGAAGCATCGCAACCGCCGCGGGCTGGTGCAGGGCGGTCTCCTGATGACACTGGCCGACCGCTCGTGCGGCATGACGGCGAGGTTTGCGACCGGCTCGCAGCTTCTCGCCACCGTCCAGATGGATACGCAATTCATCGGCGCCGGAAAGATCGGCGACGTTCTGATTTCGATCCCTCGCGTCGTGCGCGCCACGCGATCGCTGATCTTCATGAGCACGGAGATTTCCGCGGGCGACGGTTGCGTCGCCATGGCCAGCGGTGTGTTCAAGGTGATGCGCGGCTGAAATCCCCGCCAGTTCGACGCGATATTGAATCGAAACGTACGGGTTTGCCAAACCGCGTGCTAACTCCATCGACATCGAATGCGGAACACGGGCCCGGACCCATGCATGGTATTCGCATGGTTATTCAAGAACATTTCGTGGAGTTGCCTGTAATGCGTCAATTACCGCTTTATCCACCGGTCAGTATCCGGGGCAAGATCGTACGTTCGCTTGGCGAGGCCGCCTACGAATTGCGTCAATACGCGATCGAACAGCGTGACGATGAGGCGCGGCGTCTGGTCCATGCTATCCGCGACATCCGCACCGTGTTCGATGCGGAAATCGCCGAGGGCCGTCTGCGCGCGTGGCTGATCGCGACCGACAACGAGCATGCGCCAGGCACCAAACGCGCGCCTGGCACGAAATCCGTGGCGTAACCGCGCATCGCGGGACGCTCTTCTACGCAGCCAACCCTTGTCTCGACTGAAACAGCTCTCGACTGAAACAGCGCCGCGGCGTCCGGACCGGCCGGGAATCGGAGTTGGTTTCAGTCGTCGTGCGCCGCACGCCATGATCGCATCCGCGACATCTGCCTCTGTCGTCACCGCGGCCGGCTGCGCTATCGCAGCGAGAACCGGTGCCGCGGGAGGTTGCCGAGCAGGTCGGTTACGGATCGGCGAGCACCTTCAGCACGGCATTCAGCCGGTATGCCGGGCAACCGCCGGGCCAATATGCGCGTGCAACGGCTGCCGGAAACTTGCGCGCCCGCGCGTTCTGCTACAGGTTGGGGTTCGGATAGCAGCAAGGTGCCCATGATCCCGCACGAGACCCATTTGCAAATCGGCTCCCTTCTGTTCGAGGGCCTCGATCAGATCGACCTGACGGGTCCGTTCGAGGTGCTGTCGCGCATTCCAAATTCGACCTATCGCATCTACGGCAAGACTGCCGACCCGGTTCGCGACATCAAGGGGTTGCGGCTGACGCCGGATGCGGCGCTGTCGGACGCGCCGCAACTCGATGTCCTGCATGTTCCGGGCGGATTCGGCCAGGAAGCGCTGATGGAGGACACCGAAGTCCTCGAATGGCTCAAGCAGCAGGCGCCCGGCGCGCAGTGCATGTTCTCGGTGTGCACTGGCGCGCTGCTTTGCGGCGCGGCGGGTCTGCTCATGGGACGGCGCGCGACGACGCACTGGGCTTCGTTTCACCTGCTGCCGTTGTTCGGCGCGATCCCGGTCAACGAGAGGGTCGTCGTTGACGGCAACTGGATCTTCGCGGCTGGCGTCACCTCCGGGATCGACGGCGCGTTGCGTCTCGCCGCCGAGTTACGCGGTGACGATGCAGCGCAGGCGATCCAGCTCTACATGGAATATGCACCGGAACCGCCGTTCGACAGCGGCACGCCGCAGACTGCTCCCGACGCCGTTCTTCAGCGTGCACGGCAATCGGTCGCCGCGATCACGGCGCAACGCGAAGCGACCGCGCGCCGGGTGGCTGCAAGGCTCGGGATCAATGTTCCCGATGCGGCGGCTGAGTGAAGGCAGGCCTTGATACGAGGATCAATGGCGCACCCGACACGATTCGAACGTGTGACCTTTGCCTTCGGAGCCAGAAAAGACGTTCTTCGCTACGGTTTCTCTTTGCGCGCCGGGGTGCGATAAACCACTGTGATTACTCATCTTTTCTAGTCGTTAGCGCCGAAGCCAGTATCCTGTGACAGGTCCGAACTTCCGTTCAGGTGCTTCCGTGGTGCTTCCGCGGAATGGACCCACGGAGGCGGCTAGCCGCCGGAGTATGACACATGGCGAAACTCAGCAAGCGCGTTGTCGATCAAGCCGAGAAGGCAGACGCAGACTTCTTCATTTGGGACGATGAACTCCCCGGATTCGGTCTCCGCGTATTCCGTTCGGGGAAGCGCAGCTACCTTGTTCAATATCGTGCCGGTGGTCGCACGCGACGCTATACGATCGGGCCGCACGGTGTTTGGACGCCGGAGACCGCTCGCAAGGAAGCACGGGTTCTGCTCGGCCGTATCGCACAAGGCGACAACCCCGCGGAAGAGCGTCAGCTCGACCACAAAGCCATCACGGTCAAGGAACTCTGCGCGCTCTACGTTGCCGACCTCAAGGCCGGCCTGATCCTTGGGAAAGGCGGCCGCCCCAAGAAGTCGACTACGATCGGCACCGACACCGGCCGGATCGACAGGCACATCATCCCGCTCATCGGCAGCCGCCGAGTGAAGGATCTCGTGAAGGCGGACATCAACAAGGTCTTGAAGGACATCATGGCCGGCAAGACCCGCGCAAATGTGAAAACGAAAAAGCTACGGGGCCGCGCGATAGTGCGGGGAGGCGCCGGCACGGCAACCCGCACAGTTGGTCTGATCGGCGGTATTCTGACCTACGCGTGCGAGGCCGGCATCATCGAGACGAACCCGGCTCATGGCATTCGCAAGCCGAAGGACGCGGTGCGGACACGCCGGTTAAGCGAACCTGAATACCGCATGCTCGGAGCTATCCTCGCGCGGGCTTCAAGCGATGGCCGCTATGCGCTAACCGCTGACATCGTTCGGCAGATTGCTCTTACCGGGTGCCGCCGCGGTGAAATCATCACGCTCGCCTGGAACGAGGTCGACACCGACCAGAGTTGCCTACGCCTTCTCGACACCAAGGAAGGAGAGTCCATCCGCCCGATCGGCCTTCCGGTAGTCGAGTATCTCGAGGACCGCCGCGCAGCTGCCGAGGGCACCTTCGTGTTTCCAGGCCTCGGTGAAGACAACGCGTTTGGGAGCTTCCCAAATCACTGGGAGAAGATATTCATGGACACGCCTCTGTCCGACATCACAGCGCACGTCCTGCGGCATAGCTTCGCCAGCATTGGCAATGATCTCGGCTTTACGGAGGTCACGATCGCCGCGCTGATGGGGCACTCGAAAGGCTCGGTGACGAGCAAATACATTCACTCCCTCGACACAGCGCTCATCATGGCGGCAGACACGATTGCCGGCTACATCCAAGGACTGATAGACGGCGTCGAGTTTAAGCAGACGGCGTACGCGCTTGATCGGACATCACGGAGGGCCGCGCTGGACCGATTCATCGCGCAGGCTACGGTATCCCCGGACCACGAACGGCTTGCCGCATGACGGCCAGCGCTGCTGGCATTCGTTTCGGACGCAGTGCTCGAACGAGATTGCTAATCGAAGTCGGTACGATGGATCTCCAGAGCCACACTGCCGATCCAATCTACTGCAAACTGACCGCATTATGCGGAAGCTTTAGGGCTTGGTGGCTCCTGGCGCCGTTATTGTCTGTGGCGCCGGAGCGCCGCGTGATGAGATTGTTTCTTTCGCCCAACTGACGCCAAGGGCGATCATCACAGCCAACGCGATTGCACCGATCACACGGTAGTAAGTTTGCTCTTTTTCGATAGCGTGGACACGCTCGGCAAGCGCCTTGTCCACGTCCTTGATCTTCTTTGAGAGACCGGCGAAGGACTGCAGTTCGCCTGCGACGGCCGTGATCAGTTCCGGATCGAGGCCTTTATGAACCGCCCCGTCTTTCTTGAGGGCAGTCTCACAGTCGAGGCTAGCATACCAGATGAGGAAGATGGCCTGGCCGCGCTTCAAGTGGATTGGCACCGGCCCGGCATTGAATACCGCGAACGTCAGCTGACCGCGAAATCCCGGGTCGACATGAAACCCCGAGACATTGACCAAGCCTCGGAATTTGGTCTTCGCTCGGATGGAGATGAAGGCGAGTGCGTCCGCGGGCACTGATACAATTTCTTCGGTGATCAGGAAAGCGAACTGGCCGGGGGGAATAGTGAAGCCGTCGCCTTCGTTGAGCTTGCGAACAGTGACCGTGGTTGGATCAGCGGTCTGATCGTTCGGCGATACGTAAACCTCCGGGCCGATCGACAAAGTGTAGGCGGCGCAATCTACGCGCTCTGGCACGAACGGGTCGATGAGCCCTTCGAGACGTTCCTTAAGGGTTTCGCCGCTCCAGAACATTGACGCCGGTTTGGTCATCGCTTCCTTGTCCCCAATTCTCTATCGTTCCCTCGACCCTTGGGTTTTCCCGGGCGAGTGTGCTTTGTAACCTCGAGAAGAGTGGCCTCGTGAACGTCATTGGACATGGCATAGATCTCGTGGACGTCGCTGAGCTGCGGCGCTGGATCGAGGATCCACGCGACCCCCTCATCCCTCGCTGTTTTGTGCAAGCCGAACTCGATGAAGTTGGGAACGGAAACGACCGGATCGAAAGGTTGGCGGGACGGTTCGCCGCCAAGGAAGCGGTGCTCAAGGCGCTCGGCACGGGTTTCGGTGCCGGAGTCGCCTTCTCTGACGTGCTCATCCGCCGCGCGCCTGGCGCGCCGCCGGAGGTACATCTCTCGGCCGGTGCGGCGGAGGCGGCTGCGGCACTCGGCGTGACGGGCTGGCGACTGAGCATCAGCCACACCGCCAGCATGGCGATGGCGAGCGCCTTGGCCTTGGGCCCGGACGCTCAAGGGCTCGAATCCTGAGCGGCGGAAGGGCCAAGAAAGGCAATGCGCCGCTCGTCAAGATCAACCGCAATCCGGCCGCCACGAGCAGCGAGCACCGCGCGCCAGACGTCAAACCCCTGAAGGACCGCCTGCTCCCATTCGCCAGTCGTGCATTGGCCCACCTCCAGATGGGACGTCATGTCCTTGATCGTGCGCAAGAGCTGGAAGTCCAGAGCGGCGACGCCATCGAGGAATCGGTGGCGGCGAGCATAGTCAAAGGCGAGCGCAGCCACACCCTCTTCAAGGACGGCCGCACGCCCACCGTCCTCCACCTCGTCAAGCAGCGGTTGGCTCTTGCGCTTGCGACGCAGCAGAGCACGCGTAATCGGCGACCATCCAAGCACTGCAGCGTAGGCGAAGTGGAAAACGTCGTGAAAGCGATAGCCATCAGGATCATAGGCGTTATCGGTCAACGCAGCGCCGAACGGCTTACCGTCGATCAACACCCGCACCTGCGGTCGCGAACCTTCCGCCATATCCACCAGCTCGACTTCGAACTGACGCGGCAACCGCTCGCCTTCGGGGAGCTCGGCGTCGAATACCAGCGGCTGACTGCGTTCGCTCGCCCAGCGCTCTTTCACCTTCGCCAAGTTGGCCGCGGCGATGTCCGATAGCGGAAGGTCAAACTTACTCGCCACATTGGCGATGTACCAGAGCAGGTCGCCCAGCTCTTCCGACACACGCTCCTTGAACAGCCGATGCGCCTCTCCATCGCGCAAGTGCTTTTTGTATTCGCTGAGCAGTTGCCCTGTTTCACCGGCGAGGCCGAGCATAGGCACGATCAACGCCGCCGCATCATCCGCGCCGGGGCGCGCCGGCACGCGGTCGGTGAGCAGCGCCTCTTTCTGATAATCGTTAAATTTCATGCGCGCCTCCTCTCCGTCACCCTGCCACAGCGTGCCGAGGCGAAAGGTTATGGATCTTGTCGTTGAGCTTCCATTTGGGCGGAAAGAACAGCTGAATGGGCTCCGGTCTTGGCTCAAACTTCTGCTTAATGCGGACGCGACCCGTCCTCCCCGAAACACTTGGGTGCGCAACGCGGGCGTATTTGTCCACTTCGCAGAACAGGTTCTGACAGTCGATCAGCTGAAGACGCCGACCCCACAGCGACTGAAAATCAAGACCCAGACGCTCGAACTCCTGTTCCTGCAAGTCGGCCATCAGGCGGATCAGCTCGGGCTCATTGAGCCCGCCCGGATCGACGAAGCATTTGCGCAGACCGTCGCGCGCGCCTGGCCCGGGGACGACAAAGTCCATCTCGCTGAAATCGGTGAGCTCGCTGTAGTTGATATCCGTGATGAACTGATAAGCTAGGAAATCTCCGATCGTCGGATAGGCGCGCAGCTTCTCGAAGCCGTCCTGCATGGTCGGCGTCTGCGCCAGCCGCTCGGGCAGTCGGTTGGTCATCATCGACTCAAGCAGCAACAGGTGATTTTGGTGCTTGGCCGATCGCCCGAACGATCGACTGCCGGGCGGCATGATGTAGGCGGCTGAATAGATGCGGCGGCCCGCCTGCATCGCGCGCGAGAAAACAGCATCATAAGCGGCGAAGCGGTAGTCCTCAAACGTGATCGGGCCAAGCGACCGTTCCAGGAGCTCCCAGGTCTCGATCTTGTTGAACAGCTTGAAAAGCAGGATGCGGAAGAAGATCTCGCGCGGCGACGTCGGCAGATCGTCACGGTAGATCACATGCCGTATCAGATACTGGCTGACCCGGTCGGCCGCGCGGTAGGCGTTGGTGAACTTGTAGACGCCCAGCACCGGATTGTCGGTCCAGGGCCCGATCTGTCCGTGTGCACGGCGGAAGAACACCGCCTGCCGTTCCGCCGCGAAACGCCAATAGCTCTCATAAACCTCCGACACCTTCGCGGGGGCCAGGTGACGCAAGATAATCGGCGCGACCGCCACTAGCCCATCTGCGGGCCTGACGGCGACTGGCAGCTCCATCGGCAGCGCCATGTCCCCCGCATCAGATTTGTTCTTTGGAGGACGGCCGCGCGGACGCTTCACCGAGACTTTACGCGAACTCACAGTCAAATCGTCGCTCCTGCCCCCGACGCGGCGATCAACGGACGCGCGATCACCGCGGCGGGCGGTTTGACGGTCGCCTGGATGGCGCTGATCAGCGGCGCGAAATCGGCGTCGCTCTTGGTGATCCGCTCGAGCTTCGCAATGCCGACCATGACGTTCAGGCGCGCGAGCGCCAGCCCCATTTCATTCGCCATGAACGCGCCGAGCTGGGCCAGACCAAGATAGTTGCCATACGCTTTGTCGAAGATCTGCTGGGTGGCGTAGAAGGCATTGATCACGAGCCCAGCCGCGGTCGGTTCGAAACTCACCTGCTGCAGGCAGGGGAAGCCGAGTTGCGCGCTCGCGACGTGGTCGCGGCCCGGGTCGAAGGTCGTGGCTTGCAGCATCGAGCGGCGCACGCCTTTCCGCGAACTTTGAGACAAGATCCACTCCAGTTGGTTGCCATCGCAGGGTCCCCGCCCGAAGCTGACCATGCGCTCGAAGTAAAGGCCGCGGCCATTGGCTTTGCGGTTCATTGCCTGCCAGCGCGGGAATGTCGCGCGATAGAGTGCAAAAAGGCGGGTCCGGTCACCTCGTGACATCTCCCAAAGTCGCTGCGGGAACAGAGTGAACGCGACATCCTCGACCAAGAGCCGCCCCTTGCGCTTGAGAAGCCGGTCAAGAGATTGCCGAACTGCGGGATCCTCAGCGGCCCCTCCGTCTTCGGCAAAACCGCTCACGCTGAGGATTAGCGGCGCGACCTCGGTCCCGGCGCCGTCGAGGACGTGCAAAAGCAGTCGCCCCCAGGCGCGGGACAAGTTGGTGTCGTCAATCAGCAGCGGCGGCGGAGCCTCAAACCTCTTGCCCTTACTCATCCGCGTCCTCCTCGAGATGGCGATACTGCGCGAGACCGATGTAACCGTAGGGCTCGGCCTTCTGGATCGGAGCGACACGGACGAAGACGGCCCAGTCCCCGGCGCTCGCCTGAAAGATTCCAGCCTTCTCCGCGCGAAACAGTCGTCCGGCCGGAAGGTCGCGTTCGAAGGCCAACCCGCCGCCCGTCGCTTCCGTCCCGGGCGGCAACAGCAGCTGTGTCTTGACCTCCGCGTCCAAGGTCGGCGCTGATCGATACCGATCGGCGACGATCAGCGGCTCAGGCGTCAGCGCGCCGATAATTTCCATCCGCAACGCCTTCGGCGTGACCCGCTGTAAGGCGGCGGCCCGAGCGCGCGAAAGCATGTTCACGCCAGACGACAGATGGGTCAGGAGCGTCGCGTAGCCGACGCCGAACTCGCAGGCGATCGCGAACATCTGCGCGGGCGTCGCCGTCTCCGGCGTCCATCCGCGAACCGCGAACGCGCGGCGCAGGCCGATGATCGGCATAAGGATGAAACCGGCAAAGGTATCGGCCAGAAATTCCTTCGGATCCTCCCAGGGCTGCGCCTTGGCGTCTTCGCGCAACTCGTCGATCGACGAGCCGTGGCCGAAGACATGGTGGCCGAGTTCGTGCGCGCAGTTGTAGGCGCGCCGGGGTAAGGGTCGGCGCGCCGAGAGATGAATGCGCGGTGGAATGCCGCGCTGATACATCCCCTCCATGTTGATATTATTGAAGCGCACCGCGACCCCCAGCGTCTCGCACAGTCCGTAGATGCAGATCGGGCTGCTTTGATCGAGCTTGGCTTTAGCTCGCGTCGCGGTGGCGGCCTGCATCGCTTCGGTCGCCAATTCGCGACGATTGAAGCTTGGCTTGCTTGAGCGCATCATATTCATCACCCGCCAGCTCCATTCGCGGCGGAGTCGCTGCGCATGGCCGCCAACAGCTTGAGCAGACGCTTCAGGTCGTCGGGCTTCAACTTCGAGAGTTCGCGCGCGGCTAGTTCGAGGCGAGGGTCCTGGGCATCGAGCGTCTCGGGACACTCGCCCAGCAGCCACGCGACGCTGACGTCATAGATCTCGGCAAGTCGGGCGAGCTCGTCGGCCGACACTCGGCGATTGCCGGCTTCCATCTCGCTCACCGAGGGGCGATGCAGGCCAAGCATCTTGGCGACTTGGCCTTGGGAAAGGCCCGCGAGCTTGCGCGCCTCCTTCAGGCGTTCGGCGATCCGGGTCCGCCTGGCGGCGTCGATCTCGGTCATGCCGCGACCGCCGCCTTCTCGTTTTGCTTCTTGAGCAGTTCGCAGACGAAGACGGCCGCCTCATCGATGGAGCGAGGCAGCTTGGTGGTTTCGTCGACAAAAATGTTCACGTCGTTCGGGATCGTCTCTCCGATCTCCGTGGCAAGGATCGTCGTAGCGACCGGCCACACCTTGCTGTCGAACTGCGGCAAACTCTCCACCGGCTTAACGGAGCCGGTCAGCGCCGGGCATTCGAGTCCGCTATCGGCTTGAATCTGGCCGAGAACGGCAATGAGTTTTTCTTTGAGCGTGGCAGCGTCCATGCGAGACTCCTTAATCCGACACAGCGTAAGATAATCTTACCGAAGTTCGTTTTCAAGGGGGTCCTGAGATCCGTTTGTCCGGCTTGCTATTTAAGGCTGCTTACTTTGGCGCTTGCGCTATTTAAGCCAAGAGGTCATTGCTTAAATAAGGCTGCATATCCATAATGAGGAGCATGGCCGAGTCAGATGCTTCTCAACGCCAAGGTCGCTACGTCGAGACGCCCGTCGCGGGTGAGACCGTGCGCGCGTTCGTTCCGCCGCCGTTGCCCCCGGCTCCACCTATCGATGTCCTCGCGCTGTTGGAACGCTTGAGCCTTGCCGAGCGCGCTCTGGGGCGGCTTGACGGCATCACCACGCTCCTACCGCGCCAGGAGCTATTTCTTTACATGTATGTGAGGAAGGAAGCCGTTCTTTCGTCCCAGATCGAGGGCACGCAATCAACATTGTCGGACCTCCTTCGCTTCGAGACCGAGGCGCAGGCCGGCCAGCCGATCGACGATATCCGCGAAGTCTCGAACTACGTCGATGCGATGATGTACGGTCTGGAGCGGCTGGAGACGCTTCCACTTTCGCTCCGCCTTGTTCGGGAGATGCACGCGCGGCTTCTGCAAAGTGGTCGCGGTGGAACCAAGGATCCGGGCGAGTTTCGGCGATCACAGAATTGGATCGGCGGCACGCGACCCGGCAACGCCCTCTTCGTTCCCCCTCCGACGACCGAGCTCGACGCCTGTCTCAACGCGCTTGAGCGCTTCATGCACGAGGAGGAATCCCGGCTCCCGGCGCTGATCAAGGCCGGCCTCCTTCATGTGCAGTTCGAAACCATCCACCCGTTCCTTGACGGCAATGGCCGTATCGGCCGTCTGCTGGTCACGCTCTATCTCTGCATCAACGGCGTGCTCCGAAAGCCGCTCCTCTACCTCAGCCTCTATCTGAAGACGCACCGCGCCGACTACTATCGGCTGCTTCAGGAGGTTCGCGAAAACGGAGCGTGGGAGGCATGGCTCGAGTTCTTCCTGATCGGCGTCGCCGACACCGCCAATCAGGCATTTGATGCAGCGACCCGGATCGTTGACCTGTTCAAAAAGGACCGCGAGCGAATCACCGCAGAAAGCGAGCGCCCTGGTTCAGCTTTGCGTATCCACGACCTTTTCCAGCAGAACCCTTACCTTACCGCAAATCACCTGGTCGATCGGACCGGCCTGTCGGCGCCGACTGTCAATGCCGCGCTGGCTGATCTTCAGCGCCTCGGCGTGGTCGCCGAAGTCACCGGCCGCCGTCGCGGCCGCGTGTTCAGTTATAGCCGTTATCTGGCCATTCTGAGTGAAGGCACTGATCCCCTGCCGGCGAACGCATAGAGATGGACGATCGCCGTGGCGCTTTATAAAAAATGGTGCGAGCAGGACGGTGAGGAAGCGGGGCTGAAGCGCTATCTCACCCTGACCGAAAAGGCCGAGGGCCGCGAAGCGATCCTTGAAGTCCTAGGCGAGACGGTCCGTAGCCACTACGAGCGGCTCGATCGCATCGCCGACGACATCGACGCGCTAGGCTATGACGGCGCGGCTGCGATTTTGCGTGAGTTGCTTCCGACGACAGCCAGAGCGAGGGCGGGCGATCTTGGCGAAATCCTGGCCTCCGAACTGGCGCAGGAAATGCTCGAATTCGAGGTGCCCGTACGGCGCATGCGCTTCAAAGACGGGCGCGAAGTTCCAATGCGCGGAGACGACTTCATCGGCGTTAACTTTTGCGCCGACGATGGCGGTCTCTGGCTGCTGAAGGGCGAGGCGAAAAGCCGTGGCACGCTCAACAAGACGACGATCACGGAAGCGCGGGCGGCGCTGACTCGGAATGATGGACGATGCACGCCAAGCTCGTTGCTCTTCGTCGCCAGCCGGTTGATGGATAGCGATGATGAGGAACAGGCTGATCTCGGTCGCCTGATACGCAATGAGGTCGGCCGTAAAACCCTGGCTCGCAACCGGATCGACCATGCTCTTTTTACGCTTTCCGGCAACGGACCGATCAACGCGCTTATGGAAGACTACACGGCCGCCGAGGCCGGGCGCGGACACGCCGTCGTGAACCTCCATATCGAGGACTACAGCGACTTCATCGAAGAGGTTTACGAGCAGGCGGGCGATCTTGGAAACGACTGAAGAACTTCAGACCTTCCTCACGGAAATGATCGCGCCTGGCCTGTGGGGTCAGCTGATCGCCCGCGGGTCCGCGTGGTCGCTGATGCGCCAAGGCGGCGTGCTCCCGGCGGGCGCCCCCGCGTTCGGGGCGAGCATTGCAACTGATCTGGCCGAACACGGCTTTTCCGTCCTGCGCGGCGCTCTGGCGTTGCGGGAAAAAGGGGAAGCCCAAGACTTAGCGGCTCGCGGGTTCGAGCGTGCTGCCAACGCTTTCGAAGCACTTATCCGAAACGGCGACATCGCCGCGGCCGAACGCGGATTCTATCGCACCATTGCCGCTGCCGCCTATCATCTCGGCAGCTATTCGGCGATCGCCTATTCCCTGTTTTCCGACCGTGACGCCGAACACAACACTACGCCCGGCGAAGACGCGCTTGCCTTATTGATACTCAGAGACTTCACGGCATTGCGCGTCTTCGTCCGCCGATGGCTTCGCGATGAAACTCATAGCGATGCGGCAATCGCGGGCGGTCTAGCCGATGGCCAATTGGACTCCGATGACGCCGTGCAGCTGATCATCAACAGCTCAATCTGCCGGGCCCTAGCTCACTTCGATTTCGCTTTACAGACGGGCGACGCGGCCTTTGTCGAGACAGCCCGCGCGATCCTCGACCGCGCGCTCAACCTTGCGAGCGAAGCCGCAGCGGTGCCCGCCTGGTGGATTGTTCGGCTCTGTAGAAGCCTGATCACTGACCTTTGGCAGCATTCGTTGCATGAAAATCTCCCACACCTCCCGCCAGCCGGCGGCGAAGAGAATTACACAGAATATCGTCGCCTCTTCATTGCCAGCCTCTACGCCCGCAAAAGCGCCGAGGTCGAGCTTTGGCCGTCGCAAAGAGAAGCCGCGGTCAGGTCGACAGACCTGACCGACGACCTGGTGGTAGCATTGCCGACGAGCGCCGGTAAAACCCGCGTCGCCGAAATTGCCGCCTTGATGACGCTCGCGACCGGAAAGCGCGTACTGATCGTGACGCCGCTACGCGCGCTCTCCGCACAGACCGAGCGATCATTTCGCCGCACTTTCGCGCCGCTCGGCATGAAGGTCTCCTCACTTTATGGCGCCAGCGGCGTGTCCGAGGGCGACGAAGACGCTCTGCGTACCCGGCCGATCGTCATCGCGACTCCTGAAAAGCTCGACTTTGCACTCCGCAGCGATCCAAACATCATCGACGACGTCGGCCTGATTGTCCTAGACGAAGGTCACCTAATCGGGCCGTCCGAGCGAGAGATCCGCTACGAAGTTCTCGTGCAAAGATTACTTCGGCGCGCCGACGCCGGTGACCGGCGGATCGTTTGCCTATCCGCCATCCTTCCAGAAGGCGAAGCTTTGGATGACTTGACCGCTTGGATGCGGAGCGATGCGCCCGGCGAGCCCGTGAAATCCGTCTGGCGGCCAACCCGGCAACGATTTGGGTCAGTCGTGTGGCAGGGACGCAGCGCCCGGCTGGGCTTCGACCTAAACGACAATGGGCCATTTGTCGGCCGCTTCATCCAGCAAGCGGCACCGCGTGGGCAAGACCAGCGACCCTATCCACGCGAAACCAAAGACCTGACCCTGTTTGCCGCTTGGCAGTTCGCCGCGCAGGGCAAGCGCACGCTAATCTTCTCAACCCAAGCGAACTGGGTCGAAGGATACGGCACCTGCGCCGTGAAACTCGTCACGAAGGGTTATCTGCCCTCGCTCATCGACGATCCTGGACCGCTCGCCCGCGCATTGGAAGTTGGTCGCGAATGGCTTGGCGCCGATCATCCCGCCGTGAAAGCGATGAAGATTGGCGTCGCGATCCACCACGGCAAACTGCCCCAGCCCTTTCTGCGCGAGATGGAGTTGCTGCTGGGCGAAGGCGTCCTCAAGGTGATCGTTGCGTCTCCGACGCTTTCACAGGGTCTGAACCTCAACGCCGCAGTGCTGCTCGTGCCCTATTTGGTTAGAGCGGGCGAAGACATCACCGGCGAAGAGTTCGCCAATGTAGCGGGACGTGCCGGTCGGGCCTTCGTCGACGTCGAGGGCCTTGTGGCGCATGTGATCTACAACAACGCCGACTACAGGCTCCGGCAGTGGCGACGACTGGTCGCTTCCGCCCGTGCGCGCGATCTGCAAAGCGGCCTGTTCCAGGTCATCCATGAGATCCTTAAGCGGATGGCAGGCACCGGGATTCTGGCGCGCGCCGACGCGTTTGAGTTTCTGGCGAATGCGCGAGACGGTTGGACCTTGGATGATGGCCCCGCTATCGATCCCGACGACCAAGAGGGTGACGAAAACTCGTTTCTCGCCCTAGTCGAAAAACTTGACGCAATGATCTTTGGCCTGATCGAAGCCTTGGACGCGGACAGTGACGATCTGCCGCGATTGCTGGACGAAGCCTTGAACGGCTCTCTATGGGCACGAAAGGTTGCTCGTATCCCTGATGCGTTCGCCGATCGTCATCGCGCTCTCCTACGTGCCCGCGCGCATCTCATTTGGTCCACTACGACACCGGCCCAACGTCGCGGCCATTTCGCGATGGGCGTTGGCCTCGACTCCGGTCTTGCGTTGGATGAGATCGCTGACGAACTCGCCGATCTCGTCGACGCGGCTGACGCCGCCGCGATCTCTGGAGATGCTGACGCCCTTGGTAACGCCCTCATAGGCGCTGCCGAGAAGCTTCTAGCCATTCGGCCATTCACGCCTGCGGGCGAGTTGCCCGTTGGATGGCATGCTGTTCTTCGATCGTGGGTGTCAGGCGCGGGAGTCGACCAGATCGGCCCCGACCGGATGAAAACAGTCGAAGAGGCCTTTGCCTATCGGCTTGTTTGGGGACTTGAGGCAATCCGCACGCGAAGGGTGACCGCCGGCTGGTCGCCAGACCTGATCGCGGGCGGAGGTGCAGCTGCGGTCGAAACTGGTGTTCCCAGCCTGATGATGGCCATGCTTATACGCGCGGGTTTGCCGTCACGCCGCGCCGCGATGGCTGCCGTGGAGCGGGGCGACGCTCTTTTCACCAATTCAGGTGAAATGCGCGCTTGGATCATGAGCGACGAAGTTGCCGCCTTGAGTGCACAGGACGACTGGCCGACAGCAGAAACCGCCGCGCTCTGGCGACGCTTCCGGGACGATGTAATCGGAACGAGCGCCCCGGTTTGGCGGGCGCGGACGCATCGCCGTCGTCTCGATCTGGCCGAGGGAGAGCGGCGGCCCCCCGATGGAATCTATCGCGTCGAGATCGATCGCCGGCGCGGCCGGGCTTGGATCGTATCTGCCGACTACAGGCGCCTCGCCAAGGTGCGAAAGCCGGTACGTGACGAACACCCGGCGTTATATCGGGCGCATTTTGTTGAAGGTGATGACCGCGTTCACATCGAACGCCTCGGCCCTGGTGAGGCATTATGGGGCGACGCGGCGTTGTGAGCCTAAGCCAAGTTTGCGGAGCCTTTTGTTTCGACTCTACGAGTCATCGAAAATCCCGCGTCCTGACCCGGATCGCTTCCGGCGACAGGTCGGGAACGTAAATGTCGCGCACCGTGGGCGGGCGCGGCTCGAGGTCGCGATAGTCAGGCCCGCCGCCGTGCTTGGCCTCATCGCCCCGGCCGTGCGGCAGCGGAAACGCTTCGCCGCGATCACCGACACTGCCCAACAGCGCCGACAGGTCGTGCAGCCGGGTGGAGACGACGTGGACGACGTCGCCTTCGCGCTGGATGCGCCCATCGATCGCCAGCATCCCGGCTGACAGCACGACGCGCCGCTGCTTCTCGAAGATTTGCGGCCAGACCACGAGATTGGCGACGCCGGTCTCGTCTTCGATCGTGATGAACATCACGCCTTTGGCGCTGCCCGGCTTCTGACGGACGAGCACGAGCCCGGCGACGGTGACGCGCCGACCGTCGCGCAGCGCGGTCGCGTCCGCGCAGGTCATCACGCGGCGTCGTGCCAGCTCTGCGCGCAGGAACGCGACCGGATGCCGGCGGAGCGTCAGCCCGATATGACCGTAGTCTTCGACCACCTCGCGGCCCTCGGTCATCGGCTTCAAGATAGCCGCCTCCTCCGAGACCTCGGGCACGACCTCCTCCTCGCGCTCGGACGCGGCCGTGAAGAGGGGCAGCGGATCGTCACGGAGCGCCTTGATCGCCCAAAGTGCTTCGCGCCGGTCGAGGCCGAGGCCCGGACGGAAGCCGTCGGCCTCAGCGATGCGGATGAGGCCCGCGACCGGGACGCCGGCGCGGCGCCAGGCGTCTTCGATGCTGGCGAACGGGGCTTCGCCGCGCGCCGAGACCAGTTGCGCCGCGTCTGCGTTGGCGAGGCCGCGGACCTGGCGCAGGCCGAGACGAACCGCGTGGCGGCCGCAGTCGAGCGGC
This sequence comes from Hyphomicrobiales bacterium, assembly GCA_021732215.1. Taxonomy (GTDB): domain Bacteria; phylum Pseudomonadota; class Alphaproteobacteria; order Rhizobiales; family Xanthobacteraceae; genus SG-bin9. The sequence goes on along the minus strand of JAKFVL010000007.1, from coordinate 141,879 downwards.
TCCAGCGTGCAGTCCCAGCGCGAGGTCTGGACGCACACCGGCCGGACCTCGACGCCATGTTCGATCGCATCGCGAACGATCTGCGCGGGGGCATAGAAGCCCATCGGCTGGGCGTTGAGCAGCGCCGCGCAGAACACGTCGGGGTGCCAACATTTTAGCCAGGAGGAGGCGTAGGCCAGAAGCGCAAAGGAGGCTGCGTGGCTTTCCGGAAATCCGTAACTGCCAAATCCCTCCAGCTGGCTGAACGTCTTTTCGGCAAACTCGGGTGCGTAGCCGCGCTCTACCATGCCGGCGATCAGCTTGTCCTTGAAATGCGAGACTCCGCCGGTGAACTTGAACGTCGCCATGGCGCGGCGAAGCTGATCGGCCTCTGACGGCGTGAACCCGGCGCATTCGATCGCTACCCGCATCGCCTGTTCCTGGAAGAGCGGCACGCCCAAGGTCTTGCCCAGCACCTTCTCGAGTTCGGGCTTCGGGTAGTGGACCGGCTCCTTGCCCTCGCGCCTTCGCAGATAGGGATGCACCATGTCTCCCTGGATCGGACCAGGGCGGACGATCGCAACCTCGATGACGAGGTCGTAAAACGTGCGCGGCTTGATCCGCGGCAGCATCGCCATCTGCGCGCGGCTCTCAATCTGGAAGACGCCCAGCGTGTCGGCCTTGCGGATCATCGCATAGGTGCGCGGATCCTCGGGCGGGATGGTCGCGAGGTCGAGCCGGATGTCCTTGTGCTCGGCGAGCATGTCGAGGCCGCGCTTCATCGCGGTCAGCATGCCGAGCGCCAGCACGTCGACCTTCATAAACTTCAGCGCGTCGATGTCGTCCTTGTCCCACTCGATCACTTGGCGGTCGACCATCGCCGCCGGCTCGATCGGGACGAGTTCGTCGAGCCGGTTGTTGGTCAGCACGAAACCGCCCGGATGCTGCGAGAGATGGCGCGGCGTGCCGATCAGCTCGCGCGCCAGCTCCAGCGCCAGCCGCAAGCGGCGGTCGCCGAGATTGAGGTTCAGCTCCTCGGCGTGCTTCGGCTCGACGCCTTCGGTCGACCAGCCCCAGACCTGGCCCGAAAGGCCCTTGATCATGTCCTCGGACAGGCCGAGCGCCTTGCCGACGTCGCGCAGGGCGCCGCGGGCGCGATAGCGGATCACAGTCGAGCAGAGCGCAGCATGATCGCGGCCATAGGTCTCGAACACCCACTGCATGACGATCTCGCGCCGTTCGTGCTCGAAATCGACGTCGATGTCGGGCGGCTCCTTGCGCTCCTGGCTGACGAAGCGCTCGAACAGAAGGTCGGAGCGCTCAGGGTCGATCGAGGTGATGCCGAGGACGTAGCAGACGGCGCTGTTCGCGGCCGAGCCGCGGCCTTGGCAGAGGATGTCGCAGGACCGCGCGAAGCGGACGATCGAGTTGACGGTCAGGAAATACGGCGCGTAAGCGAGCTCGGCGATGAGCGTCAGCTCGTGGTGCAGCAGGCGCTGGACCTTCTCCGGCACGCCCTCGGGATAGCGCTCGGCCGCGCCCTCCCAGGTCAGTTGCTCGAGCGCCGCCTGCGGCGTCAGGCCCGGGATCGTCGCTTCCTCGGGATATTGATAGGCGAGTTCGTCCAGATTGAACCGGCAGCGGTCCGCGATCTCCAGCGTGCGCGCGAGCGCCTCCGAATAGCGGCCGTAGAGGCGGTGCATCTCCGACGCCGGCTGGAGATGACGATCGGCGAACCGCTCCTTGCGGTCGCCGAGTTCGTCGATCGTGCAGCCCTCGCGGACGCAGGTAACCACCTCCTGCAGCACGCGGCGGTGCGGGTGATGGTAGAGGACGTCGCCGACGATCACGGTCGGCACGCGCGCCGCCGTCGCCATATTGCTCAGCCGGTGAAGCCGCAGCTGATCGCGCGGTCGCCGCCGCAGCGTCAGCGCGCAATAGGCGCGGTCCGGAAAGAGCGCGGCGAGCCGGTCGAGGTCGGCGGCGGTGCGCGCGTCCGCCTTGTCAGGGATAAGGATCGCGATCAGCCCTTCGGCGAAGGCGGCGACGTCGTCCCAGCCGATCACGCACTTGGCCTTGCCGCCGCGCTTCTTGCCGAGCGACAGCAGGCGGCAGAGCCGGCCATAACCCGCGCGGTCGTTCGGATAGACCAGAACCGTCGCGCCGTCGCTCAGTTCGAGGCGGCAGCCGACGACGAGGCGGACGCCGGTGACCTTCGCCGCTTCGTGTGCGCGGACGATGCCGGCCAGGCTGTTGCGGTCGGTGATCGCCAGCGCCGCAAGCCCGTTGACCGCTGCCTGGGCGAACAGTTCCTCGCAGGAGCTCGCGCCGCGCAGGAACGAGAAGTGGCTCATGCACTGGAGCTCGGCGTAGCTCATCCGAACAGCCCGTGCAGGAACCAAGTCTGCGCGCCGGTCGCCGGGTCGACGCCATCGCCGGTGCGGTAAAGCCAGAAGCGCTCGCCGGCGTCATCCTCGACCAGGAAATAGTCGCGCACCGCGAGCAGCTCGGCGTCGGAGCGCGCCCACTCGCCGAAGATCCGCTCAGGGCCGTCGGCGCGCTTCACGCGCCGGCGCACGCCGCGCCAGACGAAATTCACCGGCGGATGATCGGGCAGCAACGCCAGCGTCTCGACGGGCTCGGGCCGGTCGAGCAAGCGCGTCGGCCGCGGCCAGTCGACCGGCCAGCGCGTCAGGGTCGGGCTCGCCAAAGGCGCGACCTTCTTGACGCTGCGCTCGGGCACGTCGCTTTCGACGCGAGCCAGGCGGTAGAGGCTGCTGGCCCCGACCTTGTTCGCCAGCGTGTCGATCAGTGCGGAAACGTCGGCCTCGGCGGGCTCGCCGAAGGCGTGACCGTCGCGATAGGTCAGCGGCTCGGCGATCGGCGCCGCCAGCGTCATGCGCTCGATACCGAACCCCGGCGCGACAGTCTCCAGCTTGTCGGTCAAGAGCCGGGTCAGGCGCTTCGCCGCCCGCACCGGCTTCGCGGTGCCGATGCGGATCGCCTCGATGCGGTTGTCGACGCGGTGGAAGCGCAGATCGAGCGTGCGCGCGCCGAGGCCTTTCGCCTCCAGCGTCGCGCACAGCGCCTCGACCAGCAGGCCGGTGTAGCGCGCCAGCGTTTCGGGCGCGCCAATCGGCTCGGCGAAGCCGCGGTCGACCTGGATCAGCTCCGGCACCTCGATCGGCGTGACGATCTCGAACGCTTGGCCCAGCGCCTGGTCGAGCCGGCGGCCGAGTTCGGGTCCGAACCGCAGCAGCAGCGGCGCGCGGGGCTGCGCGGCGAGTTCTCCTACCGTGTCGAAGCCGAGCCGCCGCAGCCCGTCGACCATGTCGGTCGCAAGTCGCATCGCCGCGATCGGCAGCGGCGCGAGCGCGGCAGCGAGGCGCTCGGGCGCGACCACCTCCATCGGATGCGGCCCGAACCGCGCCAGGGCATGCGCCGCGCCCCAGCTCGGCGCCATCGCCGCGCGGGCCGCCAAGCCAGCCGCGCGCAGCCGTTGCACCAGATCGGCGATCATGGCCTCGTCGCCGCCGTGGAGATGGGTCGCGCCGGTCGCGTCGATGACCAGACCGTCGGGTGGGTCCGCAGCGACGATCGGGGCGTACCGGCGCAGCGCCCAGAGCGCGAGACGATCGAGCCCGTCGGCGTCGTCGCTCGGCGTCGCGTCGTGAACGACCAGGCCGGGAACGAGCGCATGAGCCTGGGTCGCGGCCATGCCGGGCCGCAGCCCCGCGGCGCGCCCGGCCGGGTTCGTCGCGGTGACGATGCGGCGGCGTCCCTCCCTGCCGATCAGCGCGAGCGGCGTCTCAGGCGGAGGCGCGGATGCGCTCAACCTGCGGACCAGCCGATCGCTCGGCCAACTCGGCAGGAAGAGCGAGACGACCTTGGTCATCGCAAGCCTCCAGGGTGAAATCCGCGCTCTCCCCGGCGCGGGCCCGGATGAGCTCGACCAGCCAGCGGGCGCGGCCGACGCCCGGCACCGGTAGTTGCTCAGAGGGCAGCGCGGTTACACGCCAGCGCGTTTGCGCCGCAGTCGGCTGCCCGAAATCCGACGCGTCTGCGGGACGCCGCCAGCGGCGCAGCGCCAGGCCCATCGTCCCGGTCTGCTCGGCGGCGAGCTGGAGTCGCCGTGATACGGTCATCGGCAGCGAGGCCACCTCGGCGACCACGCCCGCCAGCCCGCCATGACGCAGACCCTCTTCGCAGCATGCCAGTACGCTCGTGTCATCGCCCGCCTCGACATAGATCACCCGATCCGGATCGAGCCCGGCCTGATAGGTGGCGGGCGCAAAAAGGTCTGGCCGGGTCAGGCACCACAGCACCCAGCCGTCCAGCCGGGCGACGACGCCCGCGGCGAACAGTGCCGCGGCCGAGCCGTGGACGACGGCCGAGCCACCACCCGCGATCTCATGCAGCGCACCGCGCGCGAGACCGCCGCCCGGCAAGCGGGAATCGACCTTGTCTATTCCAAAGGGCAGCGCTGCATGTACGCGACGGCCTTGCGACTCGAGTCGCGCGATCTCGGCGCGGAGCTTTTCGACGGCAGGACGCGGCCGCATGTCCGTCATGGGCCCTCCTCGGCGCGTTGCGGATTTGAATGTTCGCTATTCGTTCTCTATAATGACCCCATGAGTCAAGACGTCACACGGATGCTGTTGGGAAGATTTGCCTCTCCGCCGCCGATCGGGTTGGATGGCAAGACGAGGATTTAGGCGATGTGCAACCTCTACACCGTCCGGAAATTGGCCGCCGAAGTCGCGGCGCATTTCGGTGTCGACGAGGCGCCCCTGATCGACGTGCCCATCGAAACGACGCCGCGCACGCCCGGCCTGATCGTCCGCGAACAAGGCGTGCGGCGTGTCCTGCAGGCGCTGAGCTGGGGCTTCCCACGCCTTTCGCGCGACGCGCAGCTCAAGGGCGAGGAGCCGTCGCCGGTCAACCTCGTAGCAAACCTGACCAGCCCGATGTGGGACCAGCTCGTCGTCGACCCCCGCTACCGCTGCCTGATCCCGGTCACTCACTTCGCCGAACCGGCGGGCGAGCCGGGTTCGAAGACCCGCACCTGGTTCAGCGTGGCCGACAAGCCGATCTTCGCCTGGGCGGGATTCTGCCGGAACACGCCGGAATGGGGTCCGGTCTATGCCGCCATGACCACCGACAGCAACGCGGCGGTGATGCCGCTGAACGAGCGCATGCCGGTTCTGCTGGCGCCGAACGAATACGAGCGCTGGCTTCGTGGCCCGATCCAGGACGTGATCGGCTTCCAATTCCGGCCATTCCCGGCGGAGCGGTTGACGATCCTCGAGACGAAAGATCGCTGGCGCAGCGGCCGCGTGCTGGGCTTTGCCCCGGCGCCCGACCTGCAGATGGCGCTGCTGTGATGGACGCGCGCGCGACAGTGGCTAGGCTCGCCTGATGTGCAATCTCTACACCGTCCGCAAATCCGCCGCCGAGGTCGCCGCCCATTTCGGCGTCAGCGCGCCGGCGTCGTTCAACACCCCCGACGAGACGCTGCCGGGCTATCCCGGCATGGTCGTGCGTGAGGAGGCGGGCGGGCGCGCCCTTCAATCGATGGTCTGGGGTTTCCCGGTTCGGCTGAAGACGATGAAGCCAGAGTCGAAGCCGAAGCCGGTCAACAACATCGCGGACCTCCGGAAGGGCATGTGGATTGGACTTGCCCGCAAGCCCGAATGGCGCTGCCTGATCCCGGTGACGGCGTTCGCCGAAGCGGAAGGGCCGAAGGGTGCCAAGACCCGCACCTGGTTCAGCGTGAAGGACCAGCCGGTCTTCGCCTGGGCCGGGCTCTGGCGGAAGAGCGCCGAATGGGGCGACGTCCATTCGGGCGTGATGACCGACTGCAACGAAGCGATCCGGCCGGTGCATGACCGGATGCCGGTGCTGTTGCTGCCCGACGAATATGATCGCTGGCTCAACGGCAGCTTCGACGATGTGGTCGGATTCCAGGATCGCTGCTTTCCTGACAAACTGATCGAGATGACACGGACCGACGAGCTCTGGGTCAAGCGCAGGGTTGCGGCCGAAGCTGCGACGCTGCTGTAGGCTCTGCGCACCGCGCGCGCGTGACCCCGTTACGCGCGCGGAAAGGGTCGCGCCGGCGTTGTCGCCAGCGTGACGAGGTTTCCGTCGGGATCGCGCACCTGCGCCAGCGTCGAGTAGTCGCCGGGGATGTCGTCGCCGAGCACGATTCCCAGATCCTGCAACCGGCGTCGCTCAGCCGCGAGATCGTCGACGTAGAGAAACGCTACGCCCTTGCCGGCGATCTCTGCGCTGCTCGACAGCATCAATCCGCCCTGGTCGTAAAGCTCCCACTGCACCAGCGAGTCCATCGGCCGGTAGTCAGGTCCGCGACCGAGCAACTTCGTGTACCAGGCTTCGGCCGCGGCGAGGTCGGCGGTCAGCAAGGCGGCGTAGATCTTCTGAAGGCGCATTGGACATCTCCGGATAGGTTCGAGGGCAAGTGTCTCCAAATCTCGCGTTCGAACCACATGTAGCGCGGAAACACAGATCGGCTGCCTCCAAGTCATCGAGCCCATCGAAAAATGGCGCGTCGCGACTGGACAAGATCGCATGACCGGAAACCGGGAGGGGAAAGCCTTCCCCTGCGGCCGAGCCCAAGGTCTCGGCCGACCCCTTCTGCGGGGCCGCGCCCCGCAACGCCCCGCTGGAGAGTGAAAGGGCGGCGGCTGTCGCCGTGACGGGTTTCAGAGGCAAGGAGAGCAGCTCCTGCCGGCCCGTCGCGGAGACCTGCGATGCCACGTTCCTCATCTTCCCGGTCCGCCTCGTCCGCCGACCGCGCCAACCTCTATGACGAGATCACCAGCAAGATCATCGGTGAGCTCGAAGCAGGACGCCTGCCCTGGGTGCAGCCCTGGGGATCGACCGGCGCCGCCGCCTCGCTCGCCATGCCGCGCAATGCAGCGACCGGCCGCGGCTACTCGGGCATCAACATCCTCATCCTCTGGGGCGCCGTCGTCGTGCGCGGCTTCTCCTGCCAGAGCTGGCTCACCTTCAGGCAGGCACTGTCGCTCGGCGGCAATGTCCGTAAGGGCGAACGCGGCACGACAGTCGTATACGCGGACCGCTTCGTCCCCGACGACGAAAAGCGGCGCGCCCGCGAGACCGGCGAAGACGCCCAGGCGATCCCGTTCCTCAAGCGCTTCACTGTGTTCTCGACGGACCAATGCGAGAACCTGCCCGCCGATCTGGTGACCGCGCCACCGCCGGTTCCCGAGGGCCTGATCCTGCCCGAGGTCGAGGCGCTGATCCGCGCGTCAGGCGCGGACCTGCGGCTCGGCGGCGACAAGGCCTTCTACGCGCCAAGCCCCGACTTCATTCAAGTGCCGCGCCCAGAAGCCTATTTCGAGACCATCGACTGGCATCGCACGGCGCTCCATGAGCTGGGCCATTGGAGCGGTCATGGCTCGCGATTGAACCGCGATCTGACCGGCGGTTTCGGATCGAAGAAGTACGCGTTCGAGGAGTTGATCGCCGAATTGAACGCCGCCTTCTGCTCCGCCTCGCTCGGGATCGTGCCGACCGTGCGCCACGCCGACTATATCGGCTCGTGGCTCGAGGTGCTGCGCGAAGACAATCGCGCCATCGTCCGCGCTGCTTCGGCGGCGTCGAAGGCGGCGGATTTTCTGCTGGCGTTTCGACCGAGCATCAAGAGCGTTGAAGTCCCAACAGTAACTTCAGTGGGACTAGCCGCATGACGTGGTCGGGCACGGACACACCTGACGCCATCGTCGACATCGGCAATCGGATTGGAGCCTTGCGCCGCGCATCAACAATGGCTAGCCATGCCGAGTCGCATGTAGAGGCGACAGGGAGCTTTGATGTTTACGACTGCGGGTCGGCGCTAGTCCCAAGCCGCCAAGGGGCTACACGGCGAGAATGATGCGCTTACCGACCAGGCCTCCTGGCGGATGCCTCTTGCCGCCTCGATACATCGTAAACTTTACGACGGGCCCAACGTTGAATCGGCACGATTCCGCCGTTTCGCGCCCTCGAACGAAAGCACTCCCATGCAACATGAAATCTCCGTCCGACCTACTGTTTCGGAAGACCTTCAAGCGATCGCGCAGGTCGCCGATGCGACCGAGCTATTCCCTGGTCATATGATCCGCGACATGACTTCCGGCTATCTCAACGGTTCAAAACCCGACCTTTGGTTCACCGCAGCAACTGGAGGCAAGCCGATCGCGTTCGCGTTCTGCGAGCCAGAGCGGATGACCAACGGGACCTGGAACCTGCTTGCGATCGGCGTTGCGCCGGACCATCAAAGTCAGGGCATCGGCGCTAATATGATGCGTCATCTTGAGACCGAGCTGCGGCGAGCCGGGCATCGCATCCTGCTGGTCGAGACACTTGGGACGCCCGAGTTCGAAAGGGCTCGAGCTTTCTATCTTCGCAACGCGTTTACAGAAGAAGCCCGCATTCGCGACTTCTACGAGGCGGGCGGTGACAAGGTGATCTTCTGGAAGCAGCTTTAGGCGCAGGCCGGCTTGTCTCAAGGCTAGCCGGCTTCATCTTCGCGGCGCGCTTTCTTCAGAGTGAGAGAGCGGCCCCGCGCTTCGCGACGGGTTGGAGGCCGAGAGAGAGGCTCCCGGCCGCCCGTCACGGAGTATCTGACATGGCAACCGCGGTTCTGAAGATCGCCTCGCTCGGCGATCGTCGCGACATTCCCTTCAACAAGCTGGTGCTGAGCCAGGCCAACGTCCGGCGGGTCAAGGCCGGCGTCTCGATCCCCGAGCTTGCCGAGGACATCGCCCGACGTGGCCTGCTGGAAAATCTCAACGTCCGCCCCGTCGTCGGCGGCGACGGCGAGGAAACCGGCATGTTCGAGGTTCCCGCCGGCGGGCGGCGCTTCCGGGCTCTGGAGGCGCTGGTCAAGGCGAAGCGCCTCGCCAAGACCCATCCGATCCCCTGCAACGTCCGCGACGCGGCCTCGCCCATCCCCGCCGAGGAGGACAGCCTCGCCGAGAACTCGCAGCGCGAGGCGCTCCACCCTCTCGACCAGTTCCGCGCCTTCCAGGCGCTGATCGCACGCGGCCAGGGTGAGGAGGACATCGCGGCGCGCTTCTTCGTTTCGGTCGCGGTCGTCCGACAGCGACTGCGGCTCGCCGCGGCCGCGCCCGCGCTGCTCGACGTCTATGCGGAGGACGGCATGACGCTCGACCAACTGATGGCCTTCACCGTCACCGGCGACCAAGCCCGTCAGCTTCAGGTATGGGAGCAACTCGAAAAGAGCTACAACCGCGAGCCCTACTACATCCGCCGCATGCTCACCGAAGGCGCTGTCGCGGCGACCGACCGGCGCGCGATCTTTGTTGGCGCCGACGCCTATGCCAAGGCCGGCGGCGTGATCGGCCGCGACCTCTTCACCGAGGACCGCGGCGGCTGGTTTGAGGATGTGCCGCTGCTCGAACGGCTCGCGACCGAGCGTCTGACACGCGAGGCCGAGGCGATCGGCGCCGAAGGCTGGAAATGGGTCGAGGCGGCGATCGACTTTCCCTACGGCCACACCGGCGGCCTGCGGCGGATCGAGGGCGCGCGACCGGAGCTGTCCGGCGAGGAGGAGGCGACCTACGCCGCGCTCGCCGAGGAGCTCGACCGCATCTACGCCGAGCATGAGGGCGACGAGGATCTGCCTGAGGAGGCCGACCTGCGGCTCGAGGAGGTGGAGACCGCGATCGCCGCATTCCAGAACCGGCCGACTCTCTACGACGCGCAGGACATCGCGCGCGCCGGCGTCTTCGTCTCGATCGACAGCGGCGGCAGCCTGCGGATCGAGCGCGGCTATGTGCGGCCGGAGGACGAGGCGCCGCTCGAAACGCCGGAGGGTAGTGGCGAACCGATCGATGGCGGCGAAGCGCCGGCCCCGCAGCGGGCTGTCGTCACCATCGGCGGTCAGCCGACCGAGCCCGACGAGGACGACGATGTCATCAAGCCACTGCCCGACCGGCTCTTAACCGAGCTGACCGCGCATCGGACGCTGGCGCTTCGCGACGCGCTCGCCGCGAACCCGCATGTCGCGATGACCGCGCTCTTGCACCGGCTCGTGCTCGACGCGTTCCGTCACCGATCCGGAAGCGGGTGTCTCGAAGCCCAGGTCCGCCACGTCTTCTTTCCGGTCCAGGCCGACGAGTTGAAGGATAGCGCTTCTGCGAAATCCGTGACGGAGCGCCACGACGGCTGGGCGGCTGATCTGCCGACCGACGACGTCACGCTCTGGGACCATCTCGACGGCCTCGACGACGCGAGCCGATCGGCGCTGCTCGCGCACTGCGTCAGCTACGGGGTGAACGCGCTGTTCGAGCGCGCCAGCCCCTATGGCGCGGTGACGCCGGCAAGTATCCAGCAGCGGATCGCCCAGGCCGATCGCCTCGCGCGGGCGGTCGGGCTAGACATGGTCGACGCCGGCTGGCGACCGACGATCGGCAATTATCTCGGCCGCGTGACCAAGGCGCGGATCCTGGAGGCCGTCCGCGAGGGCAAGGGTGAGATGGCGGCGCAACTGATCGACCATCTGAAGAAGGGCGACATGGCCAAGGAAGCCGAACGGCTGCTCGCCGACACCGGTTGGCTGCCCGAGCCGCTACGGCTCGTTGAGGACAACTCGGCCCCCGAGGCCGGCCAGACCGAAGCGCTCCCCGCCTTCCTCGACGACGAGGATGCGGGCGACGAGGTTGAGCTCGATCCCGAGCCGTTCGCCGTCGCCGCCGAGTGAGGCTAGCCCGCACGACAACGTCAACATCCAGAAGGGGTTCGGCGCATCCGCGCCGAGCCCTTTTCTGATGCTCCGCACCCGAGAGTGAGAGGACGGCCGGGACGAGACGCCCGGAGTCGGTTCGAGAGAGCGGGATCGCTCGGGGCGTCCCTCGTCCGCTCCGGAGCTTCGTCCCATGCTGAACCTCTCCTTCGACGCCGCGCCCGTGTCCGTCGTTTCCGCTGCCTTCGCCGTCACGCCCGAAGCGCTGGTCGCCGCCGCGGAAGCGATCCTTCTCACCCTCGTGAGCGGCAAGTCCGTCGATGCCCGCACGCTGCGCGAGGCCATGACCGCCGCCGTCGGTGCATCGGATGCCGAAGGCGGCTGGGCCTGGAAAGACGCCTATGAGGCCAGCGAGGTCGCGCAGTTGCTCTTCCTCCGTCGCTTCGGACTGGCGCTCGGCAAACGGTCCATCGCCGCGCGCCTCGCGGCCATCTCCAAGGTCGCGGCCCTGTTGCCGACCCACACGCGCCGCTCCGAGGAAAGCCAGGCGCTCCAACAGTTCTCGACGCCGCTGCCGCTGGCGCTCGTCGCGGCGCACGCCTGTGCGCTCCGCGCAGACGATGTCGTGCTCGAACCCTCGGCCGGCACCGGGCTGCTTGCGCTCTTCGCCGAACTCGCCGGCGCGTCTCTCGCGCTCAACGAACTCGGCGACACCCGCGCCGCCTTGCTGCGCCTTCTCTTCCCAACAGCGGCCGTCACCGCCTTCGACGCTGCCCAGATCGACGACCATCTCGACGAGGGCTTTCGTCCGAGCATTGTGATCATGAACCCGCCCTTCTCGGTCGCCGCGCATGTCGACGGCCGGGTCGCCGACGCCGCGTTCCGCCACATCGCCTCGGCGCTCGCGCGTCTCGCCGAGGGCGGACGCCTCGTCGCGATCACGGGCGCGGGCCTCGCTCCTGACAATCCGGCCTGGACATCGGCATTTGTGCGGCTGCAGGAGCGCGGCCGCGTCGTCTTCAGCACGCCGATCGACGGACGCGTCTTCGCTCGGCAAGGCACCTCGGTCGAGACGCGGCTCACCGTCATCGACCGCGTGCCGGCCGGCGATCCGAACAGCTTGCCGACAAGTTTTTTCAAAGCAGGCGACGCCGCGGCCCTGCTCGCGCAGGTCGATGAACACTTGCCGCCGCGCGCAGCCTGCGCGCCGTCGCTCGGAAGCGGGTCGGCGGATTTGCGTGTTTCCGGATCGGCGGCTCGACGGATGGCGGTGCGGACGTCGCGTCCGCTGGCGCCCGTCGCTGCCGACGCGATCGAACTCGACTACGAGACGCTTGAGGGCGAGGCCAGCATCTCGACCCGTCTGAGCGACGCCCTCTACGAGCCCTTCGCCTTGCAGAGCATTCGCGTGCCGGGTGCGTGTCCGCATCCGACGCCGCTGGTCCAGTCGGCGGCGATGGCGAGCGTCCGTCCGCCCAAGCCGACCTACCGGCCGCACGTGCCGAAGGGCCTCGTCGGGACGGGGCTGCTCTCCGACGCTCAACTCGAGACGCTGGTCCTCGCGGGCGACGCGCACGCCGCGCAGCTCGTCGGCGCATGGACGGTCGACGACACCTTCGACAAGGTCTCGCCCGCGCCCGATGATGCCGAGCCGGCCGTCCGCTTCCGGCGCGGCTTTATGCTCGGCGACGGCACCGGCGCCGGCAAGGGCCGCCAAGTCGCCGCGATCATCCTCGACAACTGGCTGAAGGGCCGCAGGCGCGCGCTCTGGGTGTCGAAGTCCGACACGCTGATCGAGGACGCGCAACGCGACTGGTCGGCGCTCGGCCAGGAGCGTCTGCTGATCCAGCCGCTGTCGCGGTTTCGGCAGGGGACTCCGATCCGGCTGGAGGAAAGCGTCCTATTCGCCACCTACGCCACGCTGCGGTCCGACGCGCGCGAGGAGAAGGTTTCGCGCGTCCAGCAGATCGTCGACTGGTTGGGCTCCGACTTCGACGGAGTGATCGTCTTCGACGAGAGCCATGCGATGCAGAACGCCGCCGGCGGCACGGGTGAGCGCGGCGACAGCGCACCCTCGCAGCAGGGCCGTGCGGGCCTGCGGCTGCAGCACGCGCTGCCGAATGCGCGCGTGCTCTACGTCTCGGCGACCGGCGCGACCACGGTCCAGAATCTCGCTTACGCGCAACGACTCGGCCTGTGGGGCGGCGAGGACTTCCCGTTCGCGACACGCGCCGAGTTCGTCGCGGCAATCGAGACAGGCGGCGTCGCGGCCATGGAGGTACTCGCCCGCGACCTGCGCAGTCTCGGCCTCTACACCGCCCGCTCGCTCTCCTATGACGGCGTCGAATACGAGATCATCGAGCACGCGCTGACGCCCGAGCAGACGCGCATCTACGACGCCTATGCGGGCGCGTTCCAGATCATCCACCAGAACCTGGACGCGGCGCTCGAAGCGTCGGGCGTCACCAGCACCTCCGACCGGGGCAGCGCCACGCTGAACGCGCAGGCGAAGTCGGCGGCGAGGTCCGCCTTCGAAAGCTCGAAGCAGCGCTTCTTCGGGCATCTCCTGACCTCGATGAAGACGCCGACGCTGATCGCCAAGATCGACGAGGATCTCTTGGCGGGCCACGCCTGCGTCATCCAGATCGTCTCCACCGGCGAAGCGCTGATGGAGCGACGCATCGCCGAACTGCCAGCCGAGGAATGGGGCGACGTCCAAGTCGACATCACCCCGCGCGAGTATGTTCTCGACTATCTCGCCCACGCCTTCCCGGTGCAGCTCTACGAGCCGTTCACCGACGGCGAGGGCAACCTCGCCTCGCGCCCGGTCTACCGCGACGGCCAGCCCGTGCTGTGCCGCGACGCCGTCGAACGGCGCGACCGGCTGATCGAACAATTGGCATCGCTCGCGCCCGTGCAGGGCGCGCTCGACCAGATCGTCCAGCGCTTCGGCACGGATATGGTCGCCGAGGTGACCGGGCGGTCGCGTCGCATCGTGCGCAAGCGCGGGCAGGACGGTATCGACCGGCTCACGGTCGAAGGCCGGCCGACGGGCGCCAACCTCGCCGAGACCTCTGCCTTCCAGGACGACGACAAGCGCGTGCTGATTTTCTCCGATGCGGGCGGCACCGGACGCAGCTATCACGCCGACCTCGGCGCTAAGAACCGGCGGCTCCGCGTCCACTATCTGCTCGAAGCCGGCTGGAAGGCCGACGCCGCAATCCAGGGCCTCGGGCGCACCAACCGCACCCACCAGGCGCAGCCGCCGCTGTTTCGGCCGATCGCCACCGACGTGCGCGGCGAGAAGCGCTTCCTGTCGACGATCGCGCGCCGGCTCGACACGCTGGGCGCGATCACGCGCGGCCAGCGCCAGACGGGCGGTCAAGGGCTGTTCCGTGCTTCCGACAATCTCGAAAGCGAGCACGCCCGCGCCGCGTTGCGCCATCTCTACATGCTGCTGATCGGCGGCAAGGTCGACGGCTGCTCGCTCCAGCGCTTCGAGGACACGACGGGCCTCGCGCTGATGACGCGCGACGGCGCGATTAAGGAGGAGCTGCCGCCGATCACGCAGTTCCTCAACCGCGTGCTGGCGCTGCCGATCGCGCTGCAGAATCTGCTTTTCGAGGTGTTCGACGGTCTGTTGAACGCTCGCATCGAGGCGGCGATCGCTGCCGGCACGCTTGATCTCGGACTGGAGACGCTGCGCGCGGAATCCCTCACCATCCTCGACCGACGTACCGTCTACACCCATCCCGGGACGGGTGCGGAGACGATCGCGCTCGAAGTGCGCCGCCTCGACCGCACCGATGCGCTGACCCTCGACGACGCTCTCGAGCTGGCGCGCGAGCAGCGTGGATGTCTGCTCGTCAACGCCCGCTCCGGACACGCCACCGTGCAGAGTCGGGCGGCAAGCCTCACGCTCGACAACGGCGAGGTTGAGCGGCGCGTCCGGCTCGTCCGGCCGACCGAGCGCAAGAACATGGCCGAAGCCAGCTTGCTCGCGTCGCATTGGGAAGACGCTGACGAGGCGCGCTTCGCCGCCGCCTGGACCGAAGAGGTCTCAGGCTTGCCGGAGTTCGTCGAGAGCCGCGTCCACATCGTCACCGGCCTGCTTCTCCCGATCTGGCGGCGGCTGCCGCAGGACGGCTGCCGGGTCTACCGGCTCCAAACTGACCACGGCGAACGCGTCATCGGCCGCCGCGTCTCCGCCGACTGGGTCGCTCAGGCGCTCGGCGAACCAGCTCCGTCCGTAGCGGCCGGTGACGCCTGGAGCGCCGTGCTCGATCGTGGCGGCACCTTGCAACTCGCCGGCGGCCTCGGCGTCCGTCGGTCGCTGGTTATGGGTGCGCAGCGCGTGGAGGTCACCGGCTTCACCGACGGCATGGTCGAACGGCTGAAGGCCGACGGGCTGATGTCGGAAATCATATCGTGGAAGCTCCGGCTTTTCGTCCCGGTCGGCGCGAGCGGACCTGCGATCCTCGGCCGCGTTCTCGCGCGCCATCCGGCCGCGCGCGTCATCGACTGTGCGGCCGCCTGAAGGAGCGCGAGCAATGTACGGACCAGCCGCCGCGCTGGCGCAGCGTCTCGCGCGTGAGGCAGAGACGGTGTGCCGCCACTATCTCCCCAACGGTCGGCGCGAGGGCCGCTACTGGCTGGTGGGCGATGTCGACAACACGCCGGGCCGCTCGCTGTTCGTGCGGCTGACCGGACCCGAACACGGCAAGGGCGCTGCCGGCAAATGGACCGACGCCGCCACAGGCGATCATGGCGACCTGCTCGACCTGATCGCCGCCAACCAGCGCCTGACCACGTTGCGAGACACGCTCGACGAGGCGCGGAGCTTCCTGCGATTGCCCCGACCGGAACCTGAACCTCGATCGAGACCGGAGCACGCGCCGCAAGGCTCGCCCGAGGCGGCCCAGCGTCTCTGGGCGATCTCGAAGCCGATCTCCGGCACCGTCGCGGAAACGTATCTGCGCCATCGCGACATTGCGGATTTGCGGAATTGCGCTTCGCTCCGGTTCCACCCCCACTGCTGGTATCGACCGAACGCGGACGACGCACCCGCCACGCGCGACAACTGGCCGGCGCTGATCGCCGCAATCCGCGACCATGCCGGCGCGCTCACCGGCGTGCATCGCACCTGGCTCGATCCGTCAGGTCTGGCGAAGGCGCCGATCGCGACGCCCAGACGCGCGATGGGCCACCTGCTCGGTCATGGCGTTCGGTTCGGCGTCGCCGACGAGGTGCTCGCAGCCGGCGAGGGAATCGAGACGATGCTGTCGTTGCGCTGCGTCGTGCCTCGCCTGCCGATGATCGCCGGTCTCTCCGCCAACCATCTCGCCGCCCTGATCCTGCCCGGCAGTTTGCGCCGTCTCTACCTCGCCCGCGACGCCGATCCGGCTGGCCGCGCCGCAGTCGCGACGTTGGCCGCGCGTGCCCGCGCGGGCGGGATCGACGCGCTGCCGCTCGACGCCGCACTTGGGGACTTCAATGACGATCTGCGTGAACTCGGCCGCGACGCGCTGGTGCGCGGGCTCGGGTTGCAGTTCGCTCCGCAGGACTCCGAACGCTTCCTCTAAGTCGATGGCCGGGACGGGGGCTGATCGGTTCGCGCGTCAGTCGTGTCGTCGGCGGCCTGCTGGTCGTGAGAGCCGCGCCTTCGGCCTTCCCAAGAGGGCGATCGGACCGGAGCCGGTCCGGGCCGGCAACGGCTGCGGCCGACTCTTTTCCGCCGGCGGCGGAGCCGCCTTTGCATCGCGAAGCAAAAGAGCCGGCCTTCGCCGTCCTCCGCTGCGCTCCGGCCGCGCCCACGAGGGTCGCGGTGCAAGCCCGGTCCGTCCCCGCTCTTCGTCGCCCGTGAAGGCCGCGAGAGGCGCGGCCGCGAACCCGGAGGCGACGATGACGACTGATCATGATGAACCGAACGACAGCAGCCCGACCGCCGAACTTCTTCACGAGCTTCAGCTATACGGATACCGCCCCTTCCAGGACGAGCCCGACCCGCGACCGCTTCCCGAGAGCCGCCTCCTCACTGGCAATCTCGCCGATGTCTTCGACGCCCTCGCCGCGATGCTTCAGGACAGCCGCCTCGAACCCGACCTCGAGGATTTGCTCTGGGGCCAGGTCAACCTCTTCCATCGCGCCGCCGATCGCATCGAGCGCGAGCTCGACGACAACGAGCAGGCGCAGAAGCGGCTGCAGCGCGAGCAGGACGGCTCCGAGGTCCGCTCGGTCGAACTCGAACGCAAAATTGCCGAGGGCATTCATCTGCTGGAGCGCCGCGACGCCTTCGAGCTGATGCGCGACACCGCCGTCGAACTCTATCGCACGCACATCGGCTCGGCCTGGCTGCCGCGCCACGGTTCGCTCGCCACGAAGCGCACAATGACCGCCGCGATGATCGACAGCCGCGACTTCCTCGCCGCCCGCCGCAAGGCGCAGACCGACACGCTCGTACCGCCCGGACCGAAGGTCGCCTTTACCGGCGGGCTCGACTGCAACGACGTCGACGCCATCTGGGCAGCGCTAGATCGGGTCCGCGCCAAACATTCCGGCATGGTGCTCCTGCATGGCGGATCGCCCAAGGGCGCCGAGCGTATCGCCGCATGCTGGGCCGACAATCGCAAGGTGACGCAGATCGCATTCAAGCCCGACTGGGCGAAGCATCAGAAGGCCGCACCCTTCAAGCGCAACGACGCGATGCTCGAGGTCATGCCGATCGGAGCGATCGTGTTCCCCGGCACCGGCATCCAGGACAATCTCGCCGATAAGGCGAGGAAGCTCGGCATTCCGCTGTTCGACTTCCGCAAGGGCGGCGCGTGAGCGCCGCCACCATCGACCATCTGAGATGAATATCAGCCTTCGCTCGAACCGTGCGGCGTCGCTGCTGCCGTGTCGCGAGATGCCTAAGGTGCGACCCCGAAGAGCTCACGTCGCCGGCAGTGGTAGCGACCAGGCCTATAGGACGCATCGGCCCAGGCGTCGCTCGTCTCCAGGAAGACGATCTCGTTGACGTCGCCCTGATTGCGTTTGGCGGTCTCCTGCGCAACGTATCGAAAATAGAAATGGTTGAAGAGACGAAAGAACTCGGTCAGGTAGACTTCGGCCACGCCGGTGTCTCCCCGGATCAGCACCATGTTCTCGTCGTTGGCGAGGAGCGACGGCGGCGAGAAATTTGCCGATCCAGAAAACACGAGCGGATCGTCCGATAGCAAATCCGCCGCCATGATCTTCGTATGCACGTAGAAGACGTGGCCGGTGTTGCGCTCCCGAAAATGACGTTCGCGCAGCCAGATGTCGAGCTCATGGCCTTCGAGCTGCAGCGCGATCGCGTCCTTATTGAGGTCGGGCCCAATGGCGATCTGCGTGTCGCGATCACGCTCGATCATCGCCTGCGTCTCGGGCTTTTTGTTCGGATTTTCCATCAGCAGAAAGCGCAGATAATCCTTGTCGTTGTCGAAATAGCGCGCCAGCCGTTCGGTGACGCCAAAAGCCGAGGTGAGCATCACCATCTGCTCGGCGCCCTCGACTCGTGCGCCGTACCAGTCCAGCATCTTCGACTTCTGGCGTGGGCTGAAGATTACCGTCATGCCGTCGTCCGGCAGACCGATTCCGAGATCCATGGGATTCGCTGAGCACCACGCCTTCATTTCGTCGATCAACGGATCGCCGGAGAGTTGCTCCCAATAGAGATTGAATGCCCGCGCGATGGTCTCGTCACGAATAATGTGACCGACATTGCTTTGTCCGAGAAATCCGGACGGCGTAATGTTGGTCGATCCCGTCCAGACTTGGACGGGAAGGTCGTTCTCCAGGAGGACGATGAACTTGTTGTGCGGGATCGCGCCGCGGTTCAGCCGCTTGATCAGCAGATCGCGGTCGAAGCCGAAATCGTCAATGGCGCGCTCGTTGCCGTTCGTTGTCGAGGTCGGCTTAGTGACGCCCTTCACGGTCTGCGTGCCGGCCTCGTAGACGATCTTCACGTCTGCGCCGCTCGCTTGGGCCTGCGCGAACGCGTCCATGATTGGCTCGTAGCTGAACTCGTAGAGCGCGGCGCGAAGCTTGAAGCGCGCGCCACGCGCCTGGCCGATGAAGCCGAGCGCCGCGTCGAGTAGCCCGCGCGAGAGCCATAGCACGTCCTCGGCCGTCGGATCGTTGATGTCGGCCGGCGGGCGGTTGCCGAACTTGCGTGCGAACGCCTGGCTCGGGATCGCTCCCCGATTGAAGACAATTGCGTGCGTACCCGCATCAATCGGCTCTGTCCGCACAGCGACGGACACGTCCGTTCCGGCGCGTAGATTGGCGAGGTCGCCATTGCCGGGGAGGTAAAGCGGCCGAATGACGTAGTCGTAGTCCGTGCTGGGATCGGCCGTGTAGTGGCCCCACAGAAACGATTGGATCGGATGCTCCAGCGTCGAGCGTGTCTCGCCCGCCGCTGGCGCGGGCACCAAATCCTCGAAGAACTTGAAGCCGTCGAGCCAGCGGATTTGCTGGTTGGCCTGCCGGCGACCGACCGCGAAGCCCAGGAGATCGCGCTTGGCCGCTTCCGTCGCATTCATCGCCAGCAACACGGTATGCGATCCCGCGATCGCTTGAACAGAGATTCCGTCGGCGCGCGCAGACCTTCGCATGATCTTTCCCCCATCTAGGCAGACTTTGGAATAGCACACGTTGCTCGTCACATCTGCTACATCACGCTCGCAAGAACGCAGACAGCAATCGACTGCCTAGGCGAGCATCGTCTCGGGCGAAGGGATCTCTAACGGTCCGCTGCGGTTCGGTGAACACCCCTCCTTAGCCGCTGATCCTTGGTCCAGGACTCGGCCTCATCCGATCAACCCATGAAGGGTCGGTACGCTGGCGCTTCCGCCGTGCGGCTGCGCCCCACGGTGATCGCGGCCATTTCCCGGACACGTCGGGCGTCTGTCGAGCGGGGATGGTCCCCGCTCCGCGACAGGAGCCGGATCGATGTCCCTCAATCTCGCACAAGCCAATGCCTGGAGCCTCGCCAAGACCCTCATGGTCTGCGTCGTCCTCTTCTCCACTCCCGAGGGTTACGGCGTCATGGCCGAAGCCGAATTCGACGGCGACACCTCGAGCATCGTCCATGTCTACGACCCGTTCGATCGTTGACGCGGTCGTTTCGCCTCGTCACGACGGCGCCGGATCCGAATTCGGATTCCGGCGTGGCCGATTCTTCGCTATGCTTCGAACGCGCGCTGTGGAGGTGGTGGAAGCGCGTCCTCGCCAATTCTATGGAGGACGCCGATGATCATCGCTACACTTCTGAGCCTCGCCGGCATCGGCGTCATGCTCTGGCTGCTCTTCGCCTTCGCGATCTATGCGCTGCCCTTCTATGCGGGCTTGTCCGCCGCTTTCCTCGCTTACGAGCATGACGCCGGATGGCTCGGCGCAGGCATCGTCGGACTGCTCATCGGAGCGGCCGTGCTGCTTGTCGGCCAGGTCTTGTTCGCGACGCTGCGCTCGGCTGTGGCACGCGCGATCGTTGCTGCCGTCTATGCCGTGCCGGCCGGCGTCGCCGGCTATCACGCCGTCCACGGCCTCTCAGCGATCGGCGGCATGGGCGAAGCCTGGCGGGTCGGCTTCTCGATCATCGGCGCGGCGATGGTAGCGGTTGTCGCCTGGGCTCGCGTGAGCGCCCTCTATCCGGGTGATCCCGGGCCGGGCGTCATCAGGCCGCCACACGCCGAAAGGCGCATGCTGGGTTCCGCCAATGATAGCTGAGGAGCCGTCCCGCTCGGCTTGAGGTAGCCGGCTGGATCGATTGGCGGGACGTCGAGGCCGGCCGGGATGAGACGCGGCTGCGAAGCCATCTCCTGCGGCAGGCTTGATCTCGTTACTGTCGATGACGGGCGGGAGCGCGATCTCCGGCGCGTGGCACGCGGAACATTGCGCGTCCGATCTGCTCGCTGGAGCCTGTCGTTGCGCGATGAGGCGGTGCCCGGTCTTGTCGGGCGATGGATGAGTCGGCCACGTCTCCAGCCGGGGTGCTGTCGGTCCGCGGCCCATCACGTCCTCTCTTTGGCTTGATCTGGCCGAGGGACGGGCTTCGCCCTCGATCGCCTGTGCCGAAACGGCGGCGCCGCAACTTTCTTCCCCTGACCGCAAGCGGTCATTCCTCGCGAGGCAAGAAAGTCGCGTCACCGCCATCCTCCGCGCTGCTTCGGTCCTACGGATGCGGCGTCGATCGCCCTCGGCCTTGCGATCGCCATCGAGGTCGCGATGGGCGCGGGCTCGAGACAGCAAGACAGGAGACTATCATGGCGACCATCGGCACCTTCAAGAAGTCGGGCAACACCTTCACCGGCTCCGTCAACACCCTCGCGGTCCAGGCCAAGAACGTCCGTATCGTTCCCGAGGAAAATCGCTCCAACGAGAACGCGCCTACCCATCGGGTCTTCGTCGGCTCGGTCGAAGTTGGCGCCGCCTGGCAGAAGCAGTCGAACGAAGGCCGCGACTATCTTGGCCTCAAGCTCGACGACCCAAGCTTCATCGCTCCGATCTACGCAAACCTCTTCGACGACGAGGGCGGCGAGACCTACAGCCTCATCTGGTCGCGCCCCAATGGCAAGCGCCAAGGCGACTGAAGCCGGCCAGCGACGCCCCGCCCGGGACCACCCGGGCGGGGCGCTCTCGTTCCCTGAAGACGCGCAATCCTAGCATCAGGTTTGGGTTGGAGGCCACGAAACACATCTCGGCTCGCCGCATCTACGTCTCGGCGGCTTTGCGCTTGCGCAGCTTTGCGGGCGGGTCTGCGGATGCTCGACGCAACAAGTCCGCCGCTTCCAGCCCCAGTTCGCGCGCCAGCCGGTCGACCACGTCGATCCCGGCATTATAAATGCTGCGCTCCAACGCGCTGATATAGGTGCGGTCGATCCCGGCACGGTGCGCCAACTCCTCCTGGCTCAGCCCCGTTTCGGTTCGTTTCTTCCTCAGGTTGAGGGCGAGCACCTCGCGAATTTCCATGCGCGCGAGCGCAGCGGATTGTAGAGTATTCCACCACGGAGTATTCTCGACAATCGACCATCTGTTGGCTTATGGGTCGGTGCTCGAAGCGGGTCATCCTCAATCCTCATTGTTGGCGATACTATGAGTCGACGATCGATGGCCGGACATGGGAGGAGCAGGCCGATGCCGACGCCACCCCTGGATCCGCCCGTCAACGACCGCGCCCCTGTCGGCGAGTCGCTGACCGACTACGACCGCGACCATGTCATCACCTATCTGCGGCTGCTCGACGCAGAGGCCGGCGGCGCGGACTGGCGCGAGATCGCCGCGATCGTGCTGCACTTCGACGTCTCAGCCGACCCCGCCCGCGCCGAGGCGGCCTGGCGCAGCCATCTTAGCCGCGCACAGTGGATGAGCGCCAGCGGCTACCGCGCGCTGCTCGATGACGCCCGCTCCAACTGAACCGTTAACAAATCGTGTGAAGACCCGATCGCGTAGCGCGATCACTAGTTCGCCGCGTGCGGGCTATCTATCTGCAACTGGGACGGGAATTACTGTGGATATGCGGCCCGCCGGCTGCCGGCGGTCCCACCGTTCGAGTGAGGATGCCATGTCCCATACCGACTGGCGATCGCCCGAGGCGTATCGCCCAATCCAGACCATCACCAGCCCCGGCTTCGCTTGGGAGTTCCTGCGCCGAAGCGCCGCTTACCAAGCCGACGCCCGGCGATTTCTGACTGGACGCGAGGTGGCGATGCGCGCCGACGCACTGTTCGGAAAGCGATGGGGCTTACCCTTTCGCGGTGGACCCCCGCCTCTCGGCTATCGAGGTCCGCGTGTTCTGGCTACCGAGGGTGACACCCTATACCGTCGTTCTCTCGCCAACGCCGCCTGAACTCGGTCCCTTCGAATCTGCGCTACCACTGGCGCTCGGCGAGCCACGCTCATTTTCGCCCTATGCGGCGATAGGTGCGCCAGGGCTCGACCAACCAATGCTACTTCTCGGGGATCCCGAATTGGAGCCGTTGGCGGCGATGGTGCCACTCGACGCGGACCTCCCGCACCGGGTCGATGCGCTGGTGCGTCTGTGGCGGCGGCTGACCTTCAGTCGCGCCGAGCCGCCGGGCGAGTTGACGGCGCTCCGCCGGCGCCGCCTGGTCGAAACCTTGCGTGCACTCGACGGCCATCTCGACGGCGCGACCACGCGCGAAGTTGCCGGCGGCTTGTTCGGCGACGATCGTCTGCCGACCGGGCCCGAATGGAAAGCGCATGACCTCAGAAGTCGCGCCAAGCGCCTAATCGGCGCCGGCCGCGCGCTGATGAACGGCGGCTATCGCGCGCTTCTTCGACCGCCGCGCTGACCGCATTCGGCCCCGCCCCGCCAGGGGGTCGATCTTACGCGCTCCATCTTCGTCCTCCCCCCGACCGTCCGCGCTTCGCCACCGTGCGCCACACCGCCCGCCGATCCTCGGCGCTGCGCTCCAAGGCCACGAAAAGGCATCCGCCATGTCCCAACCCACGCCAGTCTCCTCCCCGACCCCCGGCGCCATCCCGCCGCGATACCTGCGCACGCCCGAGGCGGCGCGCTTCCTCGGCCTTTCTGGCCGCACGCTCGAGAAGCATCGGACTTACGGCACCGGCCCGAAATATTCGAAGCTCGGAGGGCGCGTCGTCTACGCGGTCTCCGACCTTCAGGCGTGGGTCGATCGCGGCGCCAAGGCCTCGACCTCGGACGATACCGGCGACGTTGTGCTCCCCGCCAAACGCCACGCGGCGGTGTCGCCGGCCTATGCCGGCTTCCGCCGCTAGCCGCCGCGCTCCCGCGTGCGGCGGCGCGACCTCGGCCAAAGCGAACGCGCGACCCTCGATCCGTTCGAGGCGCTCGCCGGCGACGTGAAGCCCCGCGACCAGCGCGACCTCATGGAACGGCCGTTCTTCTCACTCGCCAAGGCGAAGCGCACGCAGCCGATCCTCTACAGAACCGGAGATACGGAAGTGCAGGTCTCCGCTGTCCCGGAACACGGGCTTGCCACCATCTGGGATGCCGACATCCTTATCTGGGCCGGCTCGCAGATCGTCGAAGCGCTCGACCGCGGCCTGCCGACGTCGCGCTTTTTTCGGTTTACGCCCTACCATCTCCTGACCGCGATCGGCCGCGCCACCGGCAACCGCGAGTACAAGCTGCTGAAGGGTGCGCTCGCGCGGCTGCAGTCGACCGTTATCCGCACCACGATCCGCCAGGGCGAGCATTGGCGGCGGCAGCAATTCTCCTGGATCAACGAATGGGAGGAACTGGCCACGCGCTCGGGTCGCTGCGAGGGTATGGAGTTCGTGCTCCCCGACTGGTTCTATCAGGGCGTTCTCGATCGCCGGCTCGTGCTGACCATCGACCCGGCCTATTTCGCGCTGACCGGTGGGATCGAGCGCTGGCTCTACCGCGTCGCGCGCAAGCACGCCGGCCGTCAGGCCGAGGGCTGGCGCTTCGAGCTCCGCCACCTCCATGCCAAGAGCGCGAGCCAGGCGCGCTTCTCCGACTTCGCGATCGACGTCCGCCGCCTCGTCGCGCGCCAGCCGCTGCCCGGCTACCGCATCGAGATCGAGCGCCTGGTCGAGGCCGGCGGCCAGTGGCGCGACTTCATCGTGCTGCGGCCGACGCCGTCGCCGGACCCTGTGGACAAAGCCGCGAAACCGGCCGCTGGAAATCGGGACTTCGGGCGCACGGATATCGGGACTTCGGGCGCACCCGTATCGGGACTTCGGGCGCAAGCCGCCTTTACGGACGACCGAATCCCGGCGCAAAATCAGCAACTTCCGCTGACACCCGATCCGCCTAACTCTTCTAACGAATCTAACTTCAAAGACGCGCGCGCGAGTCGAGACGGCCGCGCGGTTGTGAATAACGGCCATCGACCGGCTGGCGGAGAGCGGCGATGATCGTCGCCCTGCTCAACCAGAAAGGCGGCGTCGGAAAGACCACGCTCGCGCTTCATCTCGCCGGCAGGTGGGCAGCGCTTGGCGCGCGTGTCCTAGTCGTCGACGCTGACCCGCAGGCATCGGCGCTCGATTGGTCGGCCGAGCGCGCGCGAGAGGGCCTGAAGCGCCTGTTCGGCGTCGTCGGCCTGCCGCGCGATCTCCTCCATCTCGACTTGCCGGAGGCGGCGAAAGGCTGCGACCGCGTGCTCATCGATGGTCCGCCGCGCATGGGGGTTATTACGCGCTCGGCGCTGCTGGCCGCTGAACTGGTGCTGATCCCGGCGACCCCATCTCCGCTCGACGGCTGGGCGTCGGCCGAGATGCTGCGGCTGCTGACGGAGGTGAGGGTCTACCGGCCCGATCTTGCGGCCCGGCTCGTGCTGAACCGCTGCGCCGCGCGCACGGTGATCGCCCGCGAGACTGCCGCCGATCTCGCCGATCACGACCCGCCTGTACTGTCATCCCGCGTTGGGCAGCGCATCGCCTTCGCCGATGCGGCCCGGTCGGGGCGGCTCGCCGATGAGGTGCCCACGGGCGCGATCGCCGCGCAGGAGATAGCCGCGCTCGCCACCGAGATCGACGGGCTCGCTCCATGAGCGGCGAGCGCATCCGTCGCGGCTTCGCCTCCCGGCCAACCGCTCCCGAAGCCTGGATCAAGGCGTCGGACGCCCGCTCGCCCGCCGACAATCCGTACACCGCGCGCCTGACAATCGATGTGACGCCGATGCTGCGCGGCCGGATCAAAGTCACCGCCTTCCAGCGCGGCCTCACCGTTGCCGACATGCTGCGCACGCTGCTCGAACGCGAATTCCCCGACGACTTCGAGGGTGCGCGATGACCGGCCGGACGCGCGTCGAGCTGCTGCATCTTGAAGGCCGCATCGAGCGCTGGGTGCGCTTCGGGCGCGCCGCCGAGGAAGAAATCCTCGATCGACGCCGCCGCGCCTTCTGGTTCGATCCCGGCACTGTGTTCGCCTTCGTTCGCTGGGCGTCGAACGACTACGGCACTACCATCAGCCGCATCGATATCCTGCGCGCCTGCGCCGCCGCCGAACCGGTCACGACCGTGCCTGGCGTGACGCCCGGCGGCGAGGTGCTGCTGCGGCTCTCCGGTTGGCCCAAGGTCGAGGCCGCGCTTGCCGCCGTCGACCAGGTCGAGTCGCTCGGCGTCGATCCGGCCGACGCCTGCCCGGACCATTGGCGGCACATCCACAACCGCCTCATTGCCGGCGAGGAGCCACGGGCCTACGCGCCCGACCGGCATCGCGCCTGGCTCCTTCGACGGGAGACGACGCCATGATGAAACTGCTTTCGGTAGCCTTCGGCGTGAGCGTCTTGCTCGGGCTATCGGCCCTTGCGCCGCCGGAAAAACGCCTCGTCTGGAACGCTTCGGCGAGTGTGCCCATCGGGCTCTATTCGATCGGTCCGGTCGGCAAGCTCGAGCTCACCGACCTCGTTCTCGCGCGTCCGCCCGAGCCGCTCGCCACCTTCCTCGACGAGGGCCGTTATGTGCCGCGCGGCGTGCCGCTGCTGAAGCGCGTGGCCGCGCTTCCCGGGCAGCGGGTCTGTCGCGACGGCGCTGCGCTCACGGTCGATGGCGTGACGTTTGCCGAGGCGCGCGAGCGCGACAACCGGGGACGTGAGCTGCCGCAATGGCACGGCTGCCGCGCGCTCGCTGACGGCGAGGTTCTGCTCCTCAACTGGGATGAACCGGACTCGCTCGACGGCCGGTATTTTGGGCCGCTGCCCGTCTCCAGCATCGTCGGCCGCGCGACGCCGCTCTGGACTTCGGAGGACGAATGATGCGCACGCTCGCCTCGTCCCGGTCCGTTCTCGTCGTCGCTGCGATCGCGATCGGTCTGCATTTCGGCAACGTGGCAAGTGCGCGCGCACAGGCCACCGCTCCGCGCGCGGCTGCGCCCGTCGCCGCCGTCGATCCAATCGACGCCGCCGTCGCCGAGGCGTCGCGGCAATTCGGTGTGCCCGAACATTGGATTCGCGCCGTGATGCGCCATGAGAGCAACGGCGATGTCCGCGCGGTGTCGTCGGCGGGCGCGATGGGGCTGATGCAGGTGATGCCCGGCACCTATGCCGAGCTGCGCATGCGTTACGGTCTCGGTGCCGATCCGTTCGCGATCCGCGACAACGTGCTCGCCGGCGCCGCCTATCTGCGCGAGATGTACGACCGTTACGGCGGTCTCGGCATGCTCGCCGCCTACAATGCCGGTCCCGGGCGGTGGGAAGACTTTCGCGCCGGCGTCCGGCCGCTGCCGCGCGAGACGATCGGCTACCTCGCCCGTCTCGGTCCCGTGGTCGAAGTCGGCAGCTTGCCCGCCACGTCCGGCGCTGCATCACCCGCACGTCCATCGCCCTTCGCGGCGCCGATCTTCGTCGTACTGAACGGGGCATCTGGTGCCGTCGAGGCGCCTGCGAAGACGACGACGGCGCGTGTCGTTCTGGCCGTCAATGCGACCACCGATCCATCGTCGAACGGGCTGTTCGTGCGTCGCCAAAGCGTAGAGTCCGCTGATCCCGGAGCGTCAGCCAGCACGCCGCCTCCGGCTCCTGCGCCAGCACCCGAACCGTCGCCGTCAACCGTTGCACCGCGGGTCGAACCGCCCGCGAACGGGCTGTTTCCTCCGCGACCAGGTGCAGGCCAGCGATGACCGCGACGATCGCAATTCTGCGTGCCGTGTCGCTTCATGGCGTGATCCGGTGTGGAAGTGCGGGTGTGCTGACGGAAAACCACGACGGAGGGCGAGATAAAAGTCGCGCCAGCTTGCGGGGTGGTGGGGCGACATTCGTCGTTGGATATCAACAGCTTCGCAGCTCTGCACCTGCCAGCCACCGCATCACGGCGGCTGGCGCTTTCCGCACATTTGCTTTCTTGCACAGCGACTTAGCCGCCAGCCACCGGCCGCTCAGTCACCCATCACCGCAATGAGCGATCGCGAGAACGACATTCGAATCCGGCCGGGACGGGTGCGCGACGGCGGTGCGCGCGGGGCCCGCCCGAAGCGGTTTGTCGACCAGGTGATGCGGGCCGCGAAGAAGGCGGGACACGGCGGGCGCGGCTTCGGCCGGAGCGGCGGCCGCTCAGGCTCCCGGTTCGGGCGCGGGCGGGTCGCCGCGGTGGCGGCGACGCTGCGCTCGCCGCATCGCCGCGTCGTCATAAAGGCGCGCGTCGTCCGCCATCGTGGCGCGACGTTTCGCTCAGCGCCGCTCGCGCAGCATCTTCGCTACCTCCAGCGCGACGGCGTGACCAAGGACGACGCGCCGGCGCGCATGTTCGACGCGACCTCCGACAGCGTCAATGCGGACGCGTTCGCCGAGCGCTGCGAGGAGGACCGCCACCATTTTCGATTCATCGTCTCGCCCGAGGACGGGCATGAGATGGCGGACCTGCGGGCCTTCACCCGCGACCTCATGGACAGGGCCAGCGCCGACCTCGGCACGCGGCTCGACTGGGTCGCGGTCGATCACTGGAACACCGACCAGCCGCACGTCCATGTGCTGGTCCGCGGCCGCGCCGACGACGGCGCCGACCTCGTCATCGCCCGAGACTATATCGGCCGGGGTTTCCGCGCCCGGGCTGAAGCGCTCGTCGACCTCGAACTCGGGCCGCGAAGCGAGCAGGCCGTGACACGTGCGCTGGAAGCCGAGATGCGCGCCGAACGGTGGACAAGCCTCGACCGCGCCTTGCAGGCAGCGGCCGATGACGGCGGCGGTCTAGTCGATCTTCGTCCGGGAGCGCCGTCCGGTGACGACCGCGACCTGAAACGCCTGATGATCGGCCGCGCCCAGCATCTCGAACGGCTCGGCCTCGCCGAGGCGCAGGGTCCGGCGACTTGGACCCTCAAAGCAGGCGCCGAACAGATCTTGCGCGAGCTCGCCGATCGCGGCGACATCATCAAGACGATGCACCGCGCGCTTGCGCGTGACGGACGCACACCGGACGTGGGCGCGTTCGCGGTCCACGGCGACACGCCGCCGCCGGTGCTGGGTCGGCTCGCCGATCGCGGCTTGCAGGACGAACTCAAGGGAACGGCCTATGTCGTGATCGAGGGTGTGGACGGGCGCGCCCATCATCTCCGCTTGCCGAGCATCGAGGCCAGCGGCGACGCAGCGATCGGCGCCATCGTCGAGGTGAGGCCGTTCACTGGCGATGACGGCAAGGCGCGCGTCACGCTGGCCGTCCGGTCGGATGTGCGATTGGAGGCTCAGGTCACCTCGGACGGCGCGACTTGGCTCGACCGGCAGCTGGTGGCGCGCGAGCCGTCGCCGCTCTCGGCCGGGGGCTTCGGCGGCGACGTCCAAGCGGCGCTCGAAAGACGAGCGGAACATCTCGTCGGCGAAGGTCTCGCGCGACGGCAGGGGCAGCGCGTCTTGTTCGCGCGCGACCTGCTCGACACGCTGAGACGGCGCGAGCTCGACGCGGCGGCCGCGCGGCTGTCGGCGCAATCAGGCCTGCCGCGCCAGCAATCGAGCGACGGTGAGACCGTCGCCGGCGTCTACCGCCAGCGCGTCGACCTCGCCTCGGGCCGGTTTGCGATGCTCGATAACGGTCTCGGGTTCGAGCTCGTGCCTTGGAAGCCGGCGCTGGAACGCCAGATCGGACAGCAGGTCCAGGGCGTCATGATGCCTGGCAGCGGCATCGAGTGGTCGCTGGGACGAAAGCGAGGTCTCAGTCTCTGACCCGCCGATCTATGCGACGACGCCGCCGATGGCGCTATCGGTGGCCTTCGCCTCTTGCCTTCGCCCGGATCCCACTCCGACCTCTGCAGTCATGGAGGTTGGAAGACGATAGGTGTCGGGCACACGCATCCTTTGGGGCCAGCTTCTCATCGTCGGCCTGATCGCGCTCACTGCGGTCTGGGGCGCGACGCAGTGGGTGGCCTGGCGGCTCGCCTATCAGCCCGAACTCGGGCCGCCCTGGTTCATGCTCGGCGAACATCCCGTCTACATCCCGCCGGCCTTCTTCTGGTGGTGGTATTGGTTCGACGCCTATGCGCCAAAGATCTTCTACGAGGGCGCGATCATCGCTTCGATGGGCGGGTTCGTCTCGATCGCAGTCGCGATCGGCATGTCGATCTGGCGGGCGCGCGAGGCGAAGAAGGTCACGACCTACGGCTCGGCGCGCTGGGCGGACCGCGGCGAGATCCGCGCCGCCGGCCTGCTCGGCGAAGACGGCGTGCTGCTCGGCCGCTTCGGCGACGCCTATCTTCGCCACGACGGACCGGAGCATGTGCTCTGCTACGCGCCGACCCGCTCCGGCAAAGGCGTCGGCCTCGTGGTGCCGACTCTCCTCACCTGGGCGGGCTCGGCGATCGTTCATGATATCAAGGGGGAGAATTGGGGCCTGACCGCCGGCTGGCGGACGCGGTTCGGACGCGTGCTGCTGTTCGATCCGACCAACGCCGCGAGCCATGCCTATAATCCGCTGCTCGAAGTCCGGCGCGGCCCTTGGGAGGTGCGCGACGTCCAGAACATCGCCGACATCCTGGTCGATCCCGAAGGCGCGCTCGAGAAGCGGAACCATTGGGAGAAAACCAGCCACGCACTGCTCGTCGGCGCGATCCTTCATGTCCTCTACGCCGAAGCCGAGAAGACGCTCGCCGGCGTCGCGGCGTTCCTCTCCGACCCGAAGCGGCCGATCGAGACCACGCTGAAGGCGATGATGACGACCGCGCATCTCGGCGATCGCCCCCATCCCGTCGTCGCCAGCGCTGCGCGCGAGTTGCTCAACAAGTCCGAGAACGAGCGCTCAGGCGTGCTCTCGACCGCCATGTCCTTCCTCGGCCTGTACCGCGATCCCGTCGTCGCCGCGGTCACAGCGCGCTGCGACTGGCGGATCGCCGATCTGGTCGAGGCCGATCGCCCGATCACGCTCTATCTCGTCGTGCCGCCTTCAGACATCAGTCGCACCAAGCCGCTGGTGCGGCTGATCCTCAACCAGGTAGGTCGGCGTTTGACAGAGGATCTGGCAAGCGGGCGGCGGCGCCATCGCCTGTTGCTCATGCTCGACGAGTTCCCCGCGCTCGGTCGGCTCGACTTCTTCGAGAGCGCCTTGGCGTTCATGGCGGGCTACGGCCTCAAGAGCTTTCTGATCGCGCAGTCGCTCAATCAGATCGAAAAGGCCTACGGGCCCAACAACGCCATCCTCGACAACTGCCACGTCCGGGTCGCGTTCGCGACCAACGACGAGCGCACCGCCAAGCGCGTGTCGGACGCGCTCGGCACCGCCACCGAGATGCGGGCGATGAAGAACTATGCCGGCCACCGGCTCTCGCCTTGGCTCGGCCACCTGATGGTGTCGCGCCAGGAGACAGCGCGGCCGTTGCTCACGCCCGGCGAGGTGATGCAGCTGCCGCCTGACGACGAGCTCGTTCTCGTCTCCGGCGTCCATCCCATTCGGGCGAAGAAGGCGCGCTATTTTGCCGACCGGCAATTGAAGGCGCGCGTCCTGCCTCCGCCCGATCCCGCGCGCGACACCCGCGCGGGCGACTGCGGCAGTCGATCCCCCTCCGACGACTGGAGCCGGTTGCCCCCGCCGGCGCCGGCCGTGACGGAGAAACGCGGATCGGCCGCCGTCTTGTCGGACGACGAGGATGCGGCGAACGGCGGGATCCGGCGCGAGCCGGAGCTGCCCGAGCATGTCGCGATCGCTCCCGAGACGCCAGCACGGAGCCAAGAGTTCGAGGCGCTCGACGACGAGCCTGACGATGACGCGGTGCGAGCACGCGCGATGCAGGGGCAATTTCGTCAGGTCGCACGACAAGCCTCGCTCGATCCCGATGACGGGATTTCGTTGTGAGCCGCGCGGTGCGAGGCAAGCAGACGTTCCGGCTGCCAGCCGATCTGCTGCGCTCGCTAGCGGACTATGCGAGCCGCAGGCGGGTCAGTCAGGCGAGCGTTGTCGAGGCGGCGCTCGCCTCGCATCTCTCCCCCGACGGCGCCGATCGGCTCGAGGCGGCGCTCGCGCGCCGGCTCGACCGCCTCACTCGGCAGGCCGAGCGGCTGGAACGGCACGTCACGATCTCGAATGAGACGCTGGCGCTTTTCGTGCGGTTCTGGCTGACCTCGGTGCCGCCGCTCCCGGACAGCGCGCAGGCCGCGGCGCAGGCGAAGGGCCGTGAGCGCTTCGAGGGGTTCGTCGAGACGCTGGGCCGTCGGCTTGCGAAAGGCCGTACTTTCGCCGAAGAGATAACCCAAGATCTCGAGCAGGATCATGCAACGCGGAGCTAATCGCTGCTATGCTCGCGTCGCAAGCTCAGGTGACCTTTCCTGATCTAGCTCTCATAGTTTCGGCTTGGTAGAAGCTAGCTGTGCAAGTTGACCCTTCAGGAGCCTCCTGACAAAGCGTTGATACCTCGAACAGAAGTTAGCTATGATGTCAGTTGCAGAAACGACCGCGCCCGTTCTCTCGCCTTCTGCCCAGTGGTACTGCGAAGGCCAGTTTGGTTCTTACGTCCGCACGTTGAAATCACCCGGTGGCGTCCTCGATCTGCTCGAGGTGGAGCGACCTGCCGGGGACATGTCCCGCCCGGCTCTGCCAGACATCATGCTCTATCAGGATTTGCTCGGCGGCAGCCGTGTCAGCGGAGACTTGGGCGGTGGGCGTTTCGACGTCACGAGCGAAAAGGGCGGCTTCGCTCTCGCGGCGCCGGATTTCGCCACGACGGCAATCATGGAGGCCAAGCACCAGCTTCGCAGTTTGGCGTTCCCGATGGCGCGATGGCAGGTCACGCTCGACGAAGCCGGCGGCGGTCGTTCCTCGTTCGACCGGCTCCACATCTACGGCCGCATGTTCGACTCGCCGGCAATCCGATCGGCGCTTCAGACCTTATGGGCTCTCTGCGACGAAGACGGCGCGCCGTCGCGTCTGCTGGCGCGGGCAGCAGGCTGCGAGATCTTGGCGGAGCTGTGCAGGCTGGGCGGGGTGCCGTTCCTGCCGTCGAAGGGTGGCCTCGCGCCTTGGGCGGAGCGGCGCTGTCTCGAGCTGATGCGGGCGCGGCTTTCGGAAGACCTCAGCCTTGAGGAGTTGGCGTCCGAGGCTCGACTCTCGCCGTTCCATTTCGCCCGCATGTTCAAGCAAAGTGTCGGTGTGCCGCCGCGGGTCCACCTGACACGGCTTAGAATGGAGAAGGCCTGCGAGCTCCTCGAACGGACAGACCTTCCGGTGACGGAGATTGCCCTTGAGGTCGGTTACTCGTCGAACCAGGTACTCGCCCGGGTGTTCGGCAAGCATCGGCGCGTGAGCCCGTCGGATTATCGCCGGGCGGCGCGCGATACGAAGCGCTTCGTCACGGTGCAGTGATCGTCCTGGCGGCGGCCGCCTGGCGTTGGGCAGCGCAGCTATTAAGTCGATGCGTTGAAGGCAGCTACGTCTGGTTCTCAGCCTCGACTAGACGCTTCGAACTTACTTCGCCGCTTCCTCGATCAGGTCCGCGACAATCTCCGGCTTCGAGACCATCACGACATGTGAAGCGCCGTCGACCACGATTGTCCGCTTGGAGCCCGCGCGCTGCGCCATGAAAGCCAGCGCGGCCGCTGGGATGTTCTTGTCGCCATCGCCGTATACGAAGTAGCACGGCAGCGACTTCCACGCGGGCTCGCCGGACGCCTCCGTCAGCGCCGCTTCGGTGATGGGCCGCTGGCCGACCGCCATCAGGAGCGTCAGCTCGCCGGGTATGTCGTGGGCGAACTGGTCGCGGAACTTCGCCTGATCGATGTAGAGATCGACGCCGCCGCCCGCGAGCTTGACCGGCGGCGCGAGCGCTTCGCCTAGCGTCCCGCCCGGAAATCTTCCGGCGAGCTCTACCGCGGCCTCGCCTGCCTCCGGCGCGAAGGCCGCAACGTAGACGAGCGACTTGACGCTGCCGCTCGCCTTCGCCGCGTTTGAGATGACCTGGCCGCCATAGGAGTGTCCGACGAGGACCACAGGACCGGCGATACTTCCCACAATGTCTGAGACGACGCGTGCGTCGTTCGACACGCCGCGCAGAGGATTTGCAACGGCGATGGTCTTGTATCCATTCCGCTGGAGGCGCGCGATGACGCCGTTCCAACTCGATGCGTCGGCGAATGCGCCGTGGACGAGCACGATAGTAGGCTTGGCCGGGTCTGCGACGGCGGCGGCGGATACCAGAGAGGCGGCGACGGCGACGGTCGCAGGGAGCTTGGGCATGATGGTTCCTATCTCTACTTTGGTTTTACGAGGGACGGGAGGCGGCATTCGAAAACCTAGTCTTGGCAAACCTTCTCGTGCCCGGCGGCGCGGAAGCTGCCGCCTTGGTGCCGATCTTGCGGTTCTTTCATCTCGTCGGCGTCGCCGTTTCCGAACCGTGGAGGGAAAGCAGCAGGTCTGGCGCTGAAGACGCTATTGTCGGCGAGCCACTCGTTGCGATGGCGACCATCCGGCCTTGGACCCAGCCTGATAGCCCCGGTTCGGATCGATCGATGGATCGGGCCGGCTGATCAAGCGGCGTGCGACTATCGTCTGACGACCGGAACGCCGCCGCCAACATTGAGCCAGATCAGCTCAGTCACATGCGCGCAGGCTCAAGAAGGAAGTTGAGCTTACCCCAAGCCCCGGCGGAAAACGGGCAAAGACCGCAAGATCGGCACCAAGGCGGCAGGTTTCGCGCCGCAACGCCGGCTCATGATGGATAGCTTCGTCCTTGCTTCAGCTCATCTGTCACCCAAAGCAAAGGACCCAACGATGCCCTCTCGAAACGGCCTGAAATCACTCCTCCGCCCCGAAGACTCGGTGCTCGTGCTGATCGACCACCAGCCCTACCAGCTCGCGAACCTGAACAGCCACGACCCTCATATCGTGGTCAACAATTCGACCGCGCTTGCGAAAGCCGCCAAAGTCTTCGGCGTGCCCACGATCCTGACTAGCGTCGTCGAGGATCGCGGCGGCCATATCTTTCCGCAGATTACCGACGTCTTCCCCGACCAGGATGTGATCGATCGGACGTTCATCAACACCTGGGAGGATCCGAAGGTTGTGGGCGCGGTCAAGGCGACGGGCCGCAAGCAGCTCATCATGGCCGGTCTGTGGACTGAAATCTGCGTCGCCATGCCAGCCATCCAGGCTGCGGGTGAAGGCTGGGATGTGACGGTCATCACCGACGCATCGGGTGCCGTCTCCCTCGAGGCCCATGAGGTCGCCATCCAGCGCATGATCGCGGGCGGCGTCAACATGATGACCTGGCTGGCGCTGGCGGCCGAATGGCAGCGCGACTGGGCGCGGGCCGAATCCGCCGTCGCGCTGAACGAGGTGATCATCCAGCATGCCGCCGGCAGCGGCATCGCGTATCTCTGGGAGCAGCAGCTGCTCAACACGCCGGTGCGCAGCCTCGCGGCCTGATCCGAGCGGGGCTGACTTAAGTCGGACGAGCCATCGCGAACAGGCCGATCGCTCGCCGAGCCGTTCAGCCCCTATCGGCAGGTGGCCGTCCGTCCCCAAGGCGCCCGGACGGCCTGATCAGCAACTGCGGCGCCGCCGGGCGGCTCGTCAACGCAACAACGGATCGTCAAAATGTCTATGGACGCCTTCCCGATCGGATTGGAGATGGACGTCTCCTATCCGGACTTCACGGTCAGCCTCGCCCTGACCTCAGCGAAGGAGCTGAGGTTCGAGATCGAGGACGGGCCTTTCGCCCGAACCGAGACCGTCGGTGTCGAGGTCCTGCCGCTCGGCAACGGCGTCTTCGCGGTGAGCTGGCAGGAGGCGGACGGCTCGGCCGTCGTGAACGTCCAGGACTACGATCGCGCTTTGGTCCATTCCTTCGCGACGCTGCCCGACGGCCGGTTCCTGCGCATGCGCGGCACGATGGCGGTGACCCGGCCCGCCGATCGCATCTCCGACGATCGGCCTCGGCGCAACAAGGCGCTGGTGCTCGAGGCGATGACCTCGCTGTTCCAGCGTCGTGACGCGTCAGCGGTGGAGCGGCTCTACGCTCCCGACTACATCCAGCATAATCCCAACATTCCACAAGGTCGCGACGCGCTGCATTCGCTCGTCGCCGGGCTGTCGCAGGATGTCCGGTACGAGCCTGGCCTGATCATCGCCGAAGCCGATCTCGTCGCCATCCATGGCCGCATCCATGGCTGGACGGAGGAACCGCAGATCGTGATCGACATCTTTCGGGTCGAGGACGGTCTACTGGCCGAGCATTGGGACGTGTTGCAGACCGAAGTGCCGGCGACGGCAGCCATTGGCGGCATCCCGATGTTCGACCCCCAAGAAGGCACTCGTAGCGCTCAAGCCGGCGACGCGCCGGTGATCCGAACGGCTCATGCCTGAAAGGAAGTAACCATGGCCACGAGCACACCGATTTTCCCCGCCGGCCGGCATGCCCTCTATGAGCGGCATCGCTATTCGGCCGCGCTGCGTTCCGGCGATCTCCTGTTCGTCTCGGGCCAGGTTGGCAGCCGCGAAGACGGCTCGCCCGAGCCTGAATTCGGCTCCCAGGTCCGGCTCGCGTTCCGCAACCTCGTCGCGGTGCTCGAAGCGTCCGGATGCACGCTTGATGACATTGTCGACGTGACCACGTTCCACACCGACCCGGCCACACAGTTCGAGACCGTGCTCGTTGTGAAGGACGAAGTCTTCGGCCATGAGCCCTACCCCAACTGGACTGCCGTCGGCGTAACCTGGCTCGCAGGCTTCGACTTCGAGATCAAGGTCATCGCGCGCATCGCGGGATCCTCCTAGGGGCGTGTGGCTCTCGCTCGAAGCAAGCCCACTCGAAAACACAATCGAAGAACGGGTGCAGTTCTGATCGTCCGGAAGTTCGACACCGGCGACGCATTGCTCAAACGCCAGCCGGCGCAAGACGGTAATCAAGATCGCCCGAAGGAATTACCATGCGTTGGGAATATCTTGTCGTGACGGAGACACTGGATGCCAACTCGCTCAACGAACTTGGCGCAGAGGGCTGGGACCTCGTCGCCGTGGTCTCGCCGGCTCACTTTGTGCTGCACCACTTCTTCAAGCGCGAAGTGAGGGTCTGAGGCTAGTGACAGCCGCCTTGCTCGCTGCTTGCCGGATTCATGCTCTGATACATGATTAGCCCGAACACACTCGCCTACACTGAAGAGACACAACCATGACGCTGCTCGATGTGGCTGTGCCCACCTACTTGCAGATGTTGCGCGCGCTCTCGGCTTGGCTCCGAAAGGCTGAGGCGCAGATCACCGACGGCGACGCGGACGCATTGCTCTCTGCGCGGCTCGCGTCCGACATGTTCCCGCTCTCCACGCAGATCCGGTTCGCGTGCGTGCAGGCTCAGGAGGGCGTTTTCCGGCTGCAAGGACGGCTTTTTCCCGAGACGATCGAGGTTCTTCTGAATGAGGGACGCAATGCGGCTGACCGTCCTGGCTCAATCGCCGATGCGCGAGCGCGGATCGAGGAAACTCTCGCGATCATAAATGCGTCCGTTGCCGAAGCCGTCAATCTTCGCCCAAAGACGCCGATCGCTCACACGTTGCCCGCGGGGATGATCTTCGACCTCACGGCAGAGCAGTATGCACGCGACTGGGCGCTGCCTCAGTTCTACTTCCACGTCATGATAGCCTACGCCATTCTGCGAAGCCGAGGTGTGACCCTCGGCAAGGCCGACTACGTCGCTCACATGCTTCCCTTCCTCCGCACCGGCACAATGCCGACGTCCACTGTACCCTAGCCTCCAACCTGCCTTCACGCGCTAGCGCGCTACTACGCCGTCGAGCTTGTTGAACCGGCCGCGATCGGCCGCTTTGTATCCGTCCCGTCTGCTGATCCGCCTCGCTCACGAGGCCAGCGCAACGGGGTGATCCTTGACCACACTCGCTTTCCGATCCGAGTCCTACGCGCGCGGCGCCCGCATGCTTCGAACCGCGCTCGGCTCCTCGATCGCGGGCTTCCTCGACGACCCGAGCGTCGTCGAGGTGATGCTCAACCCGGACGGTCGGCTCTGGCTCGACCGACTCTCGGGCGGCCTTGAGGATACCGGCGCGCGGCTCTCGCCTGCCGATGGCGAGCGCATCGTCCGGCTCGTCGCCCACCATGTCGGCGCCGAAGTCCATCCCGGGAGTCCGCGCGTCTCGGCCGAGTTGCCCGAAACCGGCGAGCGGTTCGAGGGCCTGCTGCCGCCGGTCGTCGCCGCCCCGAGTTTCGCGATCCGCAAGCCCGCCGTCGCGGTGTTCACGCTCGGCGACTATGTCGACGCCGGCATCATGTCGGCCGGCCAGGCAGAAGTGCTGCGCGCCGCGGTCCACTCCCGCAAGAACATTCTCGTCGCCGGCGGCACCTCGACCGGCAAGACAACGCTCGTCAACGCGCTGCTCGCCGAGGTCGCGCGCACCGGCGACCGTGTAGTGCTTATCGAGGACACGCGCGAGCTCCAATGCGCCGCGCCCAACCTTGTGGCGCTTCGCACCAAGGACGGCGCAGCGACGCTCACCGATCTTGTCCGCTCCGCCATGCGGCTCCGCCCCGACCGCATCCCGATCGGCGAGGTGCGCGGCGGCGAGGCCCTCGACCTCATCAAGGCCTGGGGCACCGGCCACCCCGGCGGCGTCGGCACCCTGCACGCGGGTTCGGCGATCGGCGCCATGCGCCGGCTCGAACAACTCGTCCAAGAAGCGGTCGTCACCGTGCCGCGCGCTCTGATCGCCGAAACCATCGACCTCGTCGCCGTGCTCAACGGCCGCGGCTCAGCGCGCCGCCTCTCCGAGCTCGCGCTGATCGAGGGCCTCGCCGCCGATGGCGATTATGACCTTTGCCCTGCTGGAGACCTCGCATGACACACTTCGCCCGTCGCATCGCCGGCGCATCGACCGCGCTCGCGCTCATGATCGTCACCGCCCCGGCACACGCTGCCGGGTCGAACATGCCGTGGGAGCAGCCGCTCCAGCAGATCCTGGAGTCGATCCAGGGTCCGGTCGCCAAGATCGTCGCGGTGATCATCATCATCGTCACCGGCCTGACGCTCGCCTTCGGCGATACGTCGGGCGGCTTCCGGCGGTTGATCCAGATCGTCTTCGGTTTGTCGATCGCCTTCGCCGCGTCGAGCTTCTTTCTGTCGTTCTTCTCGTTCGGCGGCGGGGCGCTCGTCTGATGCTGACCGGTGACGAGCCCGTGTCCGGCTTCTACGCACCCGTCCGCCGGTCGCTCACCGAGCCGATCCTACTCGGCGGCGCGCCGCGCGCGCTTGCCATCATCAACGGCACGCTCGCCGCCGCGCTGGGTCTTGGCCTGCGTCTATGGCTTGCCGGCCTCCTGCTCTGGCTCGTCGGCCACATGGCCGCCGTATGGGCGGCGCGGCGCGATCCGGCCTTCGTCGATGTCGTGCGGCGTCACCTGCGCTACCCGGCGCATCTGGGGAGCTGAGACGATGCTGAACCTCGCCGAGTATCGCGCGAAGCCCCAGGCGCTCCACGACTATCTGCCCTGGGCGGCGCTCGTCGCTCCGGGCGTCGTCCTCAACAAGGACGGCTCGTTCCAGCGGACCGCGCGGTTCCGCGGCCCCGACCTCGATTCCGCGACGCCCGCAGAGCTGGTGGCGACGACCTCGCGCCTCAACAGCGCGCTGCGACGTCTCGGCTCGGGCTGGGCGGTGTTCGTCGAGGCGCAGCGTCACGCCGCCAGTCCCTATCCGCGAAGCAAATTCCCGGACGGAGTCTCGGCGCTGGTCGAGTTTGAGCGGCGCGCGCAATTTGACGAGGCCGGCGCGCACTTCCAATCGTCCTATTTCCTGACGCTGTGCTGGCTGCCGCCCGCCGAGGACGCGGCGCGCGCCGAGAACTGGCTCTACGAGGGTCGCGACCGCGCGGGCGCGAACGGGCCCGAACAGCTCGCCGGCTTCATCGATCGCACCGAGCGCGTCCTCAACCTCGTCGAAGGCTTCATGCCCGAAGCCGACTGGCTGGACGACGAGGAGACGCTGACCTTCCTCCACTCGACCGTCTCGACCCGGCGCCACGGCGTGCGCGTCCCCGAAACGCCGATGCACCTCGACGCCATCCTCGTCGACGAGCCGCTGATCGGCGGCCTCGAACCCAAGCTCGGCGAGGCGCATCTGCGCACGCTGACCGTCATGGGATTCCCATCGCAGACCTGGCCGGGCCTGCTCGACGACCTCAACCGGCTCGCGTTCGACTATCGCTGGGTCACCCGCGCGATCTGCCTCGACAAGACCGACGCCACGAGACTGTTCGGCAAGATCCGTCGCCAATGGTTCGCCAAGCGCAAGTCGATCGCGGCGATCCTCAAGGAGGTGATGACCAACGAGGCGTCGGTCCTGATGGACTCCGACGCCGCCAACAAGGCGGCCGACGCGGACCTCGCGCTTCAGGAGCTCGGCTCGGACTTCGTCGGCGCCGCTTATGTCACCGCGACCGTCACGGTGTGGGACGAAGACCCGCGCGTTGCCGACGAGCGGCTGCGTTTGGTCGAGAAGGTGATTCAGGGCCGCGACTTCACCGCGATGATCGAACGCGTCAACGCGATCGAGTCCTGGCTCGGCTCGCTCCCCGGCCATGTCTACGCCAACGTCCGTCAGCCGCCGGTCTCGACGCTCAACCTCGCCCACATGATGCCGTTCTCGGCGGTTTGGGCGGGGCCGGACCGCGACGAGCATCTCGCGGCGCCGCCGCTGTTCCTCGCCAAGACCGAAGGCGCCACACCGTTCCGGTTCGCGCTGCATGTCGGTGATGTCGGCCACACTTTGGTGGTCGGTCCCACAGGCGCCGGCAAGTCGGTGCTGCTGGCTCTGATGGCGCTGCAGTTCCGCCGCTACGAGGGCGCGCAAATCTTCGCCTTCGACTTCGGCGGCTCGATCCGGGCCGCCGCGCTCGCCATGGGCGGCGACTGGCACGATCTCGGTGGCTCGCTCACCGACGACATCGCGGAGCCCGTCGCGCTGCAGCCGCTCGCGCGCATCGACGAAGCGGACGAGCGCGCCTGGGCGTCCGAATGGGTTGCCGCAATCCTTGCTCGCGAGAAGGTCGAGGTGACGCCGGAGGTAAAGGAGCATCTGTGGTCGGCGCTCAGCAACCTGGCGTCTGCGCCGGTTCAAGAGCGCACGCTTACGGGGCTTACCGTGTTGCTGCAGAGCCAGCCGCTTAAGCAGGCGCTCAAGCCCTATTGCGTCGGCGGTCCCTGGGGCCGGCTTCTCGATGCCGAGGTCGAGCGCATCGGCGAGGCGGATGTCCAGGCGATCGAGACCGAGGGTCTGATCGGCACGGGGGCTGCCGCCGCCGTCCTTGCTTATCTCTTCCACCGCATCGAGGACCGGCTCGATGGCCGCCCGACCTTGCTGATCGTTGACGAGGGCTGGCTC
Organism: Hyphomicrobiales bacterium; assembly: GCA_021732215.1. GTDB lineage: Bacteria > Pseudomonadota > Alphaproteobacteria > Rhizobiales > Xanthobacteraceae > SG-bin9. The sequence goes on along the minus strand of JAKFVL010000007.1, from coordinate 100,888 downwards.
GCGCTCGACGACGACGGGTTCGCAGGACAGTTGCGAGAATGGTTGAAGACGCTGCGCAAGAAGAACGCGAGCGTCATCTTTGCCACGCAGAGCCTCGCCGACATCGATGGCAGCCGGATCGCGCCCGCGATCATCGAGAGCTGTCCGACGCGATTGTTCCTGCCGAACGAGCGCGCACTCGAGCCGCAGATATTAGCCGTTTACGAGCGCTTCGGCCTGAACGCCCGCCAGATCGAGATCCTGAGCCGCGCGACGCCCAAGCGCGACTATTATTGCCAGTCGCGGCGCGGCAACCGGCTGTTCGAGCTGGGCCTGGGCGAGGTGTCGCTCGCCTTCACCGCCGCTTCCGCGAAATCCGACCAGGCGCTGATCGGCAGGCTCCTCGCCGAGCACGGCCGCGCCGGCTTCGCCCGCGCCTGGCTCGAAACCCGCGGCGTCGCTTGGGCCACCGACCTCCTTGCCACCATCGAGATGGAGAATGACCGATGAAAAAGCGTATCCGCACCCTCTTGGCCGCAAGCGTCGCCGCCTTGACGCTGACGACGGCGGTCGCGCCGGCCCAAGCGCAGTGGATCGTCTACGATCCGACCAACTACGTCCAGAACGTGCTGCAGGCGGCGCGCTCGCTGCAGCAGGTGACCAATCAGATCACCTCGCTTCAGAACGAGGCGCAGATGCTGATCAATCAGGCGCGCAACCTTGCGAGCCTGCCCTATTCGTCGCTGCAGCAGATCCAGCAGTCGGTGGCGCGCACTCAAGCGCTGCTGAGCCAAGCGCAGCGCATCGCTTACGACGTCCAGAACATCGATCGGGCGTTCCAGACGACCTACGCGCCGGCCAACGCATCGACGTCCTCGCAGAGCATGATCGCCGGCGCGCGCGAGCGCTGGGAGACCAGCGTCGCCGCGCTCCAGGACGCGATGCGCGTTCAGGCCGGCGTCGTCGGGAACATCGACACCAACCGCGCCGAAATGTCGGCGCTCGTCACCCGCAGCAACGGCGCGGCCGGCGCGCTTCAAGCCGCTCAGGCCGGCAACCAGCTCCTTGCGCTTCAGGCGCAGCAGCTTGCCGACCTGACTGCCGCCGTCGCCGCACAGGGGCGCGCACAAGCGCTTGAGTCCGCCGAACGCCAGTCGGCCGCCGACCAAGGGCGCGAGCAGCGTCGGCGCTTCCTCGAACCACGGTCGAGCTACCAGCCGACCGCGGTCACCATGTTCCACAATCGCTGAGCGGGCCGATGCGGCGACGGATCACGACTCGGGAAGAGCTCGATCGGCCCAAGGCTCGACGTGTGATCGTTATTCTGATCGCCGGCACGATCACCGCGGGCGTCGCCGCATGGCTCGCCGGCGTCGATGTTCGGGACGAAATGAGCGAGCGTCGCGCCGCGGCGGCGACATCGCCGGTCGACCCGCTCCGCGCGGAGCTCATCCGCTGCAATGGTCTGGGGCAAGCCGCGCTCGATGATCCCGTCTGCCGCAACGCCTGGGCCGAGAACCGCCGCCGCTTCTTCGGCGCGGCCAATCGCCAGCCGCCGAGCGTCAACGAAAGCCGTGCCGCGCCGCTGGCTACGCCGGCCACGCCGGAGCCGACGCGATGAACGGTATGGGCATCATCGACCGCTTCCTCGAGGTCTTCACCCGCTACATCGACAGCGGGTTCGGTCTCTTGAACGGCGAGGTCGCGTTTCTCGCCTCGACCCTGATCGTCATCGACGTGACGCTCGCGGCGCTGTTCTGGGCGTGGGGCGCCGACGAGGATATCTTGGCGCGGCTCGTAAAGAAGACGCTGTTCGTCGGCGCCTTCGCCTTCATCATCTCCAACTGGAACAACCTCTCCCGCATCGTCTTCGAGAGCTTCGCGGGGCTCGGACTTCAGGCATCCGGCACCGGCATGTCGGCGGCCGACTTCCTGAGGCCCGGTCGCATCGCGCAGACCGGCCTCGAAGCAGGCCGACCGATCCTGGACTCGATTTCCGGGCTGATGGGCTTCATCAGCTTCTTCGAGAACTTCATCCAGATCGCGATCCTGCTGTTCGCCTGGGCGATCGTGCTGCTCTCCTTCTTCATCCTCGCGATCCAGCTCTTCATCTCGCTCATCGAGTTCAAGCTCGCGACGCTGTGCGGCTTCGTGCTCGTGCCGTTCGGCCTGTTCAACAAGACCGCCTTCATGGCCGAGCGCGTGCTCGGGCTGGTCATCTCCTCGGGCGTCAAGTTGCTGGTGCTGGCCGTCATCGTCGGCATCGGCTCGACGCTGTTCGGCGAATTCACCCGCGGCTTCACCGGTCAGCCGACAATCGAGGACGCGATGGCGCTCGTGCTGGCCGCGCTCTCGCTGCTCGGCCTCGGCATCTTCGCGCCCGGCATCGCCAACGGCATCGTCTCGGGTGGACCGCAGCTCGGCGCGGGCGCGGCGGTCGGAACCGGCCTAGCCGCGGGCGGCATGGTCGTTGCCGGTGGCGCGGCTGCGATGGGCGGCGCACGCCTGGCCGGCGCCGCCATCGCAGGTGGCGCGCGCGGCGCGGCCACTGTCGCTGGCGGTGCGTCCACCGCTTACCAGCTTGGCAGCCAGGCGTCCGGCGGCACAGTCGCAGGCGGCGTTGCAGGCGTCGCGCGGGCCGGCGCGTCAGCCGCGACCTCGCCGTTGCGCAGCGCGGCCGCCGACCTCGGCGCCCGCTTTCGCGCAGGGGGACGCGCTGCTTTCGAGCAGACCGGCGGGTCGGCGAGCGGTGGCGCCGCTTCATCCGCCGCCAACGACGGTGCGTCGTCCGGTGAACCCGGCTGGGCGCGCGCGATGCGCCGTCGCCAGACCGCCGTTCACGGCGTCCAGACCACAGCCCACGCCCTTCGCTCCGGCGACGCCGGCGGCGCGGGTTCCTCCGTTTCTGTCCGGGAAGGGGACTAGATGTTCTTCAAGCGACCCTCGATCCGCTACGGCAAAACGCCCGAGCCGGAGACGCCCTATCAGCGCGCGGCGCAGGCCTGGGACGATCGCATCGGCTCGGCCCGCATCCAGGCCCGCAACTGGCGGCTGATGGCGTTCGGCTCGCTGGTCTTGTCCGGTGGCCTCGCCGCCGGCCTCGTCTGGCAGTCGGCTTCCGGCTCGATCGTCCCCTGGGTGGTGCAGATCGACCGGCTTGGCCAGGCCCAAGCCGTCGCGCCTGCCGACGCCAGCTATCAGCCGACCGATCCGCAGATCGCCTGGCATCTCGCACGCTTCGTCGAGCAGACCCGCGGTATCCCGGCTGACGGCATCGTGCTCCGCCAGAACTGGCTGCGCGCCTACGACTATACGACCGATCGGGGTGCGGCCGCCCTCAACGACTACGCCCGTGTCAACGACCCCTTCGCCAAGCTTTCCAAGGAACAGCGTGCGATCGAGGTGTCGAGCGTCATCCGCGCCTCGCCGGACTCCTTCCGAGTCGCCTGGGTCGAGCGGCGCTACGTCGACGGTGCGCTCGCCGCGACCGAACGTTGGACCGCGATCCTCACGATCACGCTCCAGACGCCCCGCGATTCCGAGCGGCTTCGCCGCAATCCACTGGGCATCTACGTCCACGCCCTCAACTGGTCAAAGGAGCTCGGCTGATGCGCCAGATCCCCCTTTCATTGGCGCTGCTGGCCTCCGTGTCGCTTGCCGCCTGCTCGACGACGAACTGGACCCCGCCCGAGATCAGCTACGACGAGACGGTGCCGCCGACCCGCGCCGTGCTCGCGGCCGAGCCGCCGAAGCCCGTCGAGATCGTCCAGGTGCCGACCCCGCTGCCGCTTCCGGGTCAGCTCCAGCGCATGCCGCAGGGCCGCACCGTTCCGCCCGAGCCGACCGATCCGCGTGCGCGCGTTGAACAGGCGAATGGCGCGGCGCGCGTGCAGCCGTTTCGCTCCGGTTATTTCAACGCAGTGCAGGTCTACCCTTACAGCGAAGGCGCGCTCTACCAGGTCTATTCCGCGCCCGGTCAGGTCACCGACATCGTGCTGCAGCCCGGCGAGCAACTGGTCGGCTCGGGGCCGGTCGCGGCTGGCGACACCGTGCGCTGGATCATCGGCGACACTCTGAGCGGCTCGGGCGCCAACCAACGCATCCACATTCTGGTCAAGCCGGTGCGGCCCGACCTCCAGACCAACCTCGTCATCAATACCGACCGACGCACCTACCACCTTGAGCTGCGGTCGGCCGAGCGCACGTACATGGCCTCGGTCTCGTGGTCCTATCCGCAGGACGCGCTGATCGCGCTCCGCCGTCGCAACGACGTCGCGGCGGCGACGACGCCGGTCGCGTCGTCCGATCTCCCCTCGATCGAAAACATCAATTTCCGCTATCGCATTGAGGGCGACCATCCGGCCTGGCGGCCGGTACGCGCCTTCGACGACGGTCGCCAGGTGTTCATCGAGTTTCCGTCAGGCATCGGCCAGGGCGAGATGCCGCCCCTTTGGATCATCGGCTCGGCCGGTGACGCGCAACTTGTCAACTACCGCATTCGCGGACGCTACATGGTGGTCGACCGGCTGTTCGGCGGCGCCGAGTTGCGCCTCGGCGGTGACCGACAGCGCCGCGTCCGCATCATCCGCACCGACGGTCGGCCGACGTCATGAGCGACCCGCGTCCTGACGACCCTCCGGTCGAGCCGGCGAAGCCACCGAAAGACATCGCCGCCGAGCTCCGATTGCGACCCGAGCGGCCGCGCGTCGTGCGGCTGTCGCGCAAGGTGCTCGCTGGTCTGGGCGGCGTCTCGGCGCTGGCGCTGGGCGGCGCGCTGATCTGGGCGCTCCAGTCCAATCGCTCGACGGCTCCCCAGGAGCTCTTCAACACCGACAGCCGCACTCAAGCTGAAGGGTTGTCGCGCCTGCCGCGCGACTATGCCGGCGTGCCGCAGCTAGGGCCGCCGTTGCCGGGAGACCTCGGCCGACCGATGCTGAATGCCGGTGTCGCTCCGCCACCGCTGCCCGGCGCGCCCGTGCCGGCGCCGTCCCAACCCGATCCCGAAGCGCAGCGGCTCGCCGAGGAACGCCGTCGCATCGCGCAGGAGATGGAGGCGGCGCGCAACAGCCGACTGTTCGCGGCCGAGACGCACGCGCAACCGATCGCGCCGTCGCCACCAGCGGTCGCCGGCACGGAAACGGCCGCGCTGCCAAACCCCTTCGGCGCTCCTGGCCTTGGGTTCGGTCAGCCGCAGCCCCAGCCAAGCGAGAACGAGCGGAGGCTCGCCTTCCTGAACGGGCCCATCGATCGACGCACCGTCAGCGCAGACCGGGTGCAGGCGCTGCCGAGCCCATTTGTCGTTCAGGCCGGAGCCGTAATTCCGGCCGCTCTGATGACGGGGCTGCGTTCCGATCTTCCCGGCCAGGTGACCGCGCAGGTGACCGAGAATGTCTATGACGGCCCAACGGGGCGCACGCTGCTCATTCCGCAGGGCTCGCGGCTCATCGGCCAGTACGATGCGCAGACGACCTTCGGCCAAAGCCGCGCGCTGCTCGTTTGGAACCGGCTGATCATGCCCAACGGCCGCTCGATCGTGCTCGAACGCCAGCCCGGCGCCGACGCCTCGGGCTACGCAGGGCTTGAGGACGAAGTCGACAATCATTGGGGCCAGATCCTGCGTGCCGCGTTCGTCTCAACGCTTCTCAGCATCGGCAGCCAAGCCGGGGCTGGCGACGACGAGGATCAACTCATCCAAGCGCTGCGCCGCGGCTCGTCGGACGGCGTTAGTCAGGTCGGGCGGCAACTCGTTGGCCGCTCGCTCGACATCAAGCCGACAATCACCATTCGACCGGGGTATCCGGTGCGCGTGATCGTGACCCGCGATATTGTGCTCGAACCGTGGCGCGGTTGAGGGGAGGTAACGTTGAAACTCAAGCTCGGCAACTTGCTCGACGACAAGCCAGTCAGGTTATCGATTGAGATGCCGGCGGCCGTGCACCGCGACCTCGTCGCCTATGCCGACGCTCTTGCAACTCAGACCGGGCAGGCAACAGAGCCGGCGAAGCTGATTCCGCCAATGCTGGCCCGATTTATGGCGACCGATCGCGCATTTGCACAGGCGCGCCGCTCTTCACGCGGTTCCGCATGATCCTCGCTATACTGAGGAAACGCCTAAGCACAGGATTATCATTGTCCGGCGACCAAACCGCGTGAATGCGGATGGATTCGCCAAACGCAGGCACGAACTTGACGCCAGGATAGTCAACGCCCGTGCCGCCGTTGCTAATCAGGCTTACACCGAAGTGCATGCCGACCATCGCCATTAGTGTCTCGCGACCTACGGCATGGTGGTCAACACGAGGACAAAACTCTGCCGAAGACAGCCGCTTAATCAAGAAGTTCCTGATCTGAGGTCCGGGCGCAGATTGCGTCACTATGAACAACTCTTCGGTCAGGTCGTCCAGACTGACGATGTCATCGAACGCATTCTTATGCGTCTCCGGAAGCGCAGCGAAAATTTGTTCGCTCCAGAGCTCCTCTGAATCGAGATCCGGGTTTGCAGCAGCTTCGGTCGCAAGGAATATGTCGAGCCTGCGGTCCAGAAGGGCGGCGAAATGATCACGCGGATCGGCTTCAACAAACTTCAACGCCACCTGTTCGTGCTGACACCGCCATACGCGGATCAGCTCTCTCGCGTGGCTTTTTGAGATCGATGCCAGCAGCCCGACGCGAAGCCGCCCGCCTGATCCGTATCCCTCCGCAGCAACGGTTCTGACGACCGCGTCCAGTTCCTCAAGGACAGGTCTGATTCCGTTTATGAGGTGCCAGCCTGCATGGGTTAGGCGGACACCCCCTGCGTGCCTCTCAAACATGGAGACACCGAGTTTCTCCTCGAGGTCTCGAACCGATTTGCTGAGAGCCGACTGACGCACGCCAATCTCTTGACTGGCACGACGGAAGCCGCGGGCATCGGCAACCGCTGCGAAGTAGCGCAATTGCCTGAGCTCCAATTTTCACCTCCGCTCGCTATCCTGACTAGAATAGCGCCACGTCAGGCACTTCCTGTTGTGCTCTCGTGAACATGAAGTTCTTCAACGAGAGACAAACAGGGGATGCTTTCCCGATGGTTGGTGCGACGATTCAGCCTTCCGCGGCCGACGCTATCGCTCCTCTTCAAAGGTTATCGCAACGTCGGCATTGGCGGAGAGGCGAACCTTGCGCTCCTCGACGCCGGCAACCAACCCCATTGAGATGTAATGGTGATGCCCGGCGTGCGTGCCGCCTTGCTCCCTCGTCAACTTGATACGCTCGCCTTCAATGCGGTCTACGGTTCCGACATGGACGCCGTCAGCGCCGATGACGTCCATGTGCGGTTCAATGCCATATCTATCATCGGTCATTTTCGTTACTCCTTGCTGCTGACCGGTTTGTCGACTGCCCGTGGTCGACGAGGGATACCGAGATCTGTTTCGAGTTCGGATGGCCAGCCGCCCAAGCCGGCGGCTGCATTGTAGCTGGATTGAAGGAATCGGATCAGTTGGTCTTCAGGAGAGACCGCCGTGCGAAGGTCATCGTAGTCGAACACAAACTCGCCGAGCTTTTTCTCGAAGCGCGCATTTTCCGGTTCGATCGGCGCCTTAGCGAACCCCTCCGGCGTCGGATAGGCATACGCATAGAATGCGGCGCGAGGATAGCGATCATCACCTGGCCAAAAACCGACGCTGGCAACCTCATGCGAATACGCTTCCCTCGTCACGTCGTCTGGCAGCCCCGGCATCCCGCCGGGATGGGTCGGTGCGTTGCGGCCGGAGAAGCGCGACAAAGTCAGATCGAAACTCCCCCAGAAGAAGTGAACCGGACTTGACTTGCCGAGGAAGCCGGTACGGAACCGTTTGAAGACGCGATCCACCGAAAGCAATGCGACGTGAAACCGCTCAACCGCGACGCGATCGTAGGGTCGCTCGCGATGATCTTGATCGAACGGCACCGGGTCAGGTAGCTCATTGGGCATGCGATCGATGTTCACATCGATATCCATCGTGCCAAGTTCCGAGCTCAGCTTGGAATAGAAATCCGCAACAGTAAGGTGCCCGAGCGCAAACCCGCGCTCGGTGCTGTCGGAGTGTTCGATCCGGAGGCGGTGATCGACGAGGTCGAAGCTGATCTCAACCGCTTTGCCTCCCGCATGAATCAGCGAAGTCGTCAGGCCGCGCGGCGCGACGTACAGCGGGACGTGCCATCCATGATTGAGCCATGGCGAGAGCGCGAGGCGTACTTTGCCGACCATCTGCGTCCATAAATGAAGGGCCTGACGGGTCTCTCTCCAGCTTGAGTAGTCGAGTTCAGGCCAATCGCCGCCGGGCGATGAATCAAGAGTCATATTGGCGCTCCAAGTGAAATGCGGCCGGTCGGCCCCGAGAGACTGACAGTGGGGCCGACAGGAACGATTCCGCTCGGATTCACCCAGCGTTGGCTCCCATAGTAATGCCGTTTGATTTCGCGAAGATCGACCGTCCGCGCGACGCCGTGGTGTTGGTAGATATCCCGCATCCAACCGAGGATATTGGGATAATCCCAGAGGTGCCGGACGTTGCACTTGAAATGACTATAGTAGACGATGTCGAACCTGACTGAGGTCGTAAACATCCGCACGTCGCATTCGGTAAGCCGATCCCCGAGAAGATAACGGCGGTCGGCAAGACGTGGCTCGATTTCGTCCAGCGTTGAAAACACCGCCGCCACCGCAGCATCATAGGCTTCCTGCGATCGGGCGAAGCCGGCGCGATAGACCGCGTTGTTGTATCCGTTGTAGAGCGCGACGTTGAGCGCATCGATCTCGTCCACCAGGCCATCGGGACGCAAATCAACCGAAGGATCGGCCCATTCTTCGAAGGCGCTGTTGAGGATGGCAACGATGTCGCCCGATTCGTTGTTCACGATCGTTCCGAGTTGCTTGTCCCATAGCACGGGCACGGTCACGCGCCCCGTGAAATCAGGGTCGGCCGCTTGGTAGAGCTCGTAGAGATTGCGCGCGCCTAGCACCGGATCCGGGCGGCCTTCGAAGGTCCAGCCGTTCTCGAGCATGTCCGGATTGACGATGGTCATCCCGACAATGTCCTCAAGCCCCTTCAGCGTCCGAACCATATTGGTTCGGCTGGCCCAGGGACAGGCGAGCGAAATGTAAAGATGATACCGCCCTGGCTCCGGCGGATGCGGCGAGCCATTCTCGATGCGATGCCGAAAAGTCGAGGGTTTGCGCTCGTAATTTTCCGTGGCTGAAGCGTCAAACGCGCGATCGGTCCATTGACCGTCGATCAGCATACCCATGTCATTCTCCTTCGGCCGCGGCCGACGTTCGCACGAGGTCGCGGCCAGCAAGCGCGCCTTCAACGCGCTGTCGTGCAAAACGCTCGGCATCGCGTTGGCGGAATGCTCGCTCTATGTCGCTGCGTTCATCCGGTTCGACCCCGAGTATCGCCAAGACTTCACGACCCAGCGTGATCGCGGATTCGAAGGTCTCCCGAACGACAACAGGAACGTCCTTTTCGACCAGCGCCAGCGCCTGCTCTCGATCACGTGCGCGAGCGGCGAGAGGGACGCTGGAGAATCGCTCGCCGCATATCGAAACGATGCGGCTTGCCCCATCAGGATCATCGATGCACACCGCGATGATCCGACGCTCGCCTGCGCCTGCGGCACGCAGCACGTCAAGTCTCGAACCGTCCCCGTAATAGACCTTCATGCCATAACGTTCGGCGGCCTCGATTGCGCCGACGTTGCGGTCGATAACGACCACGGAGAGACCTTTCTCCAACAGCATTTGAGCGACGATCTGGCCGAACCTGCCGAAGCCAATGACGAGGGCGGACCCGCCTGCGTCGGCAAAACTCTCCTCAGGCTCGACCTGGGCACGCGGTTGGCCCAGGCGTCGCGCGGCCGCAAAGGCGGCGGGCGTCAATATGAGCGAGATTGTGACGATGGCGACGAGCGTGGCGGCTTGTGCGGGCGTAAGCAGGCCAGAAGCCGACCCGGATGCGAACAGCACGAAGGCGAACTCGCCACCCTGCGAGAGAAGACCGCCGATCCGCAGCGAGTCCTCGAGCGAAGAGCCGCTCATTCGCGCGAGCACCGCGATCACAAAGGTCTTCACTACGATCAAGATTCCCACGCCGATGGCAATGACGACGAGTGACTCAGCGACCACGCGTAGGTCGATACTCATTCCGACCGCAATGAAGAACAGCCCGAGTAGCAGCCCGCGAAATGGCTCGATATCTGCTTCGAGCTCGTGGCGGAAATTCGACTCGGCAAGCAGGACGCCAGCAAGGAATGCCCCCATGGCCATCGAAAGCCCTGCGGCTGCCATGATTGCGGCGGCTCCGAGCACCACGAGCAGCGCCGCGGCCGTCATCACGTCCTGACCGCCATTGGCCGCAAGAATCTTAAACAGCGGATTCAGTAGAAATCGCCCCGCGAACACGACAAAGGCGATCGCAGTTACCATGAGGACGGCGCCGCCCACGCTCCCGCCGGGGCCACCCGCGCTCGGCGCCAGCAACGCCACGAGCGCGAGCAAAGGGACTATGGCCAGATCCTGCAACAGCAGGATCGCAAAAGCTCGGCGGCCATAGGGCGCGGCCAGTTCGCCGCGCGCTTCCATGAGCGGCACGGCGAACGCCGTCGATGACAACGCGAGGCCGAGCCCAGCGATTACTGCAGCCTTCCAGCCAAGACCAAACGCCGTCGCAACTAGGAATAGGAGCAGACCGCAAGCCAGGAGTTGACTGCCGCCAAGCATCAGGATGTCTCGCCGCATCGCCCAAAGGCGCGCCGGCTTGAGCTCTAGTCCGATCAGGAACAGGAGCATGACGATGCCGAGCTCGGAGAAGCCGAGTACCGACGCGGGGTCGTCGATCAGCCCAAGTGCTGCCGGTCCAATGACGACGCCAGCAGCGAGATATCCGACGACACCACCCAGGCCGAGCCGGGCGAACAATGGCACCGCCAGCACTGCTGAGCCCAGAAATACGAGCGGTTGGATGAGCTCCAGGCCGTGCGCGTCGGTTGCCATCAGCGGTCGCTGAAGCCGATCTTGGCGTGTGTTCCGTCACAGAACGGCTTGGTCGAGGATCCCCCACAACGGCATAGAAACGCGGACGTCCGTCGATCGATCGTGCGCCCCGTACCGCTGACGATCTCCACTGCGCCGCTGACCTTCAGCGGGCCGTCCGGTAGCGGTTCGACGCCGAGCGGTCCGCTGCGAACTGCCAAAGCCTCCGAAGGCCGCGATTCCGGTTCTCCAGATGCCGAGAATCCAGCCTCATGGTGACTTCCGTCGCAATAGGGCTTCGTACGGGAGGCTCCGCAGCGGCACAGCGTTCGCCGCAATCCGTCAGCTTCGCCTCGTATGCTGAGATCGGCATGAAACGCATAGGGGCCGTTCTCACGGATCCGGATGAGATTCACGACAGGGGGCTTTTCGACAGCGCCGCCATCAAGCCGGCTATATTGAATTGCGCCAGACGGGCAGGCGTGGGCCACCTCGACAATTGAATCGACTGGCGCAGCGTCGGGATGGATCCAAGGGCCGTCGGTGTTAGGCACGAAGACGTCTGGACGCCCTAGCACGCACATGCGCGAGTGGATGCATCGCCTACCGTCGAATTTGATCTCGACACCTGCGCCGCGATAAACTTCTTGATCCATCGAACTGCTCCTCTCGGTTACCTACGATAGAGCAGTGAAACTCAGAGCGCGCTGGAGAAACAGAGAACTCATTGTTCTTCTGTGCCGAACAGACGATTAGCCAATTGCCGACACTGATCGGGCCTCCGAATTGATCGTCAGGGTTGGGCTGCTGCAATCAGGACGATGGCGACAGCGTAGACGACCAGCATCGCAACCGAATCAGGCCCGATGCCGGCGAACCTTCTCATCGGCTTCAGTGCCAGAGCGACGGCGTAAATGGCGCAGAGCACCACGCCGAGCGCGGAGAAATACGAGCTAACACCTGAGACCCCGGCGTAAGCAGACGTGCCTGCAATTAGCGCTGCAGGCGTCAGTATCACCGGCAAGAAGGCATTGCCGCCTACGATATCGCTGACTGCCATCTCGCGTTCACCACCGCGCGCCGCCGCCAATCCCGTAGAAAGCTCCGGCAGCGACGTCGCTGCGGCGAGCACCGTCGCACCGAACAAAACACCGTTCATTCCCCACTGCGTCGCCAAAGCGTCGCCAGCAATTTCAAGACCGACTCCGCCGACGAGCGTCACAAGCGCACCAGCGACGAACGTGACGATCGTCGAACTCGGTAATGCATGTGGAGTGGAGCTATTGACGGCGCTGCCCATGGGCCGGACACGGGCAATCAAAAACATCGCCCCGATCCAAACAATCGGTGTCGCGATTTCACCTGGTCCTAGTGGACCTATCGTCGTAGCTCCATTCAACTGGCTCGCCGCCAACACGATTCCGAGAAGAGCCACTAACAGCAAGGTCTCTATTTGGACGGCTGGCGTCGATGCTTGCGTGACTAACGGCGATCCCGTGCTCTTAAGAGCAATGTCCAGCGCTACGAGAACAAGCATCTGCGCGGCAATGCCGCCAAGCAGATTTCCGATCGCTAAAGAGAGGTCGCCGCGCATCGCGGCGCTCGCGGCGATCGCGCACTCCGGAAGGTTGGTGACGATTGCAAGGATTAGAGCGCCCGCGAGAGCCTCGCCAAGGCCAAGGCGCGCGCCGATCGCATCGGTCGTCCGCGCTAAAGGGGCCCCGGCCCACCAGACTGCAGCAGCCGAAGCCAGAAAGATCAATAGCGGAGCGGACGTAACCAAGTCGCGCAAGAGCAAGCCCTTCGGTTCGGATTTGACAACGCATAGCAGTGTGTTTGCCTACCTTAGGTTCGGCGTTGCAGAACACAGAGTTCTTCGATTTGACCACTGCCGACCTATTTTCGTCGGGCGAAGGCGCGTCGAAGAGAAGCTCTTGGCCCAAACGAGCTCAATGCGTGGGCACTGTTCCGTTCCGGAGAACGCTCCTTTCTTCTGATCGGGCTTTTTCTGGCAAGCGCTTTTGCGAGATCATCTGTGTGCTCTCCTTGGGGGCTCAAGCGACAGGAGCATGATGAGCGATCGGTATCAGGACATTCGTACGTTCGTTACGGTGGTTCAGGCCCAGGGCTTTCAGGCGGCTGCGCTTCGCCTTGGCCTCGTAAAATCGGCCGTAAGCCGACGCATCGCCGATCTCGAAGCGCGACTCGGAACACGCTTGCTCAATCGTACCACGCAGCAGATCAGCCTCACCGATCCCGGGGAGGCGTTCTACTGGCGCGGCGTCAAGCTGCTCGCCGATCTTCGGGAAGCGGAGGAAGCCGCGTCGTCAGCTGGAATCGACGCGACGGGAACCCTTCGAATTTCGACGACGGTAGCCTTCGCCAATCACTGTCTGGCGCCGGTGGTCGGCGAGTTTCTCCATCGACATCCCCGCATCCGATTGGAAGTAGAGGCCACGGATCACATCACCGACATGGTCGGCCGCGGGCATGACCTAGCGATTAGAACTCACCAACTGGCCGACTCTTCGCTCATCACACGATGTCTGACCCATGTGCGTTACATGCTCACCGCAAGCCCGGATTACTTGCGCGCCCATGGAACCCCTTCTCGTCCGTCCGATCTTAGTGGGCATCGATGGGTGGTCCACAGGGTCGCTCCGCGCCCAAGTGACTGGCTGCCGGAGCTTGAGCGCGTCGAAATAAGGGCACTCGCTTCGCTCGACAATGAGGAGTCGATGCTTAGGACGGTGATCGCCGGCGGGGGAATCGCGCTGCTTCCGAACTACCTCGTCGATCCGGCAGCCGCTCGCCGTGATGTAGTAACTTTTCTCCCTGAGCTTGATCGCGCGATCGATATGCAAATCGTTTTTCCGTCAGCCGCCAATCTGCCGCACAAAGTGCGCGCAATGATTGAATTCCTTGTCGAACGCTTCGCTGGAGAACGCCTCATTGCGCAGGTTCTTGAAGCAGAGTGAGATCAACCTTGCCGAACCAGGGAAAATCAACTTGCACACTTTCAGAGGGCGAGGCCCTGCTCGACCTCGCGCTCGTTGCAAGGGCACTGACGGACGCGCGATGGACCGGGATCTTCACCGTGAAGGATGGAGGTCCGGGCGAGATTGCCGTCTCCGGACCTCAGACTGAGGCCCGCGAAGCAGTCGCTAAACTTATTGCGGAGCGTTTGGATCTCGCGGGCCGTGGGCGCACGTCCGCAAAGCCCGGAAGCGATGCGCCGATCATCGAGATGGTGCGTAAACCCGATCTCGTCGCTTTGCTGATTATCCGCAACGAAGCACTGGTCGGAGGACTTTCACTATCGATAGCTAGCTCGATGACTTCCGATGGAGCATCGCTGCTTCGCAGTCTTTGTCGGCAATTGCTGCGCCTGATCGATGCAGCGCTCAGGCGACAGGATTTGGTGCAGTTGGAATCGCGGATCGAATTCAGACAGTCTTTGAGAGCAAGGCTTCGCAACATCGCGACAACCGGCCTCGTCCTTGATGCCGGCCTGAAGCAACTTGCGAAGCAACTAAACGTGTCCAGGGCGGGGTTCGGCTGGCTCAGGAATGATCACACTGTCGATTTTGTCAGCGGCGTTGGCGCGCTCGCGAGCCCATTTTCAGGACCGATGCCGCTTGAATCATTCGTGGGCGATGTTGGGATGCTCGGCCAGTCCAACAGCGTCCGATTCCCTAGTAGACGCACGCTTACCATCCTTCTGCGGACCAAAGACAGGCTCGACGCGCTCTTCTATGCTCATACGGACAACGAGTACGGATGGTCTGAGGCTGAATCCCTTGTGCTAAGCGATGCCGCTGAATGCATCTGGCACGAGGCACGGCGCGCTAACGCGGAGGAATCGATCCGATCAAGTGAAGCTCGGCTCCGGACAGTCTTGGCGAGCACGTCCGATGGATTTCTCGCGATCGATGGTGATTGGAGAATCACCGTATTTAACTCTGCCGCAGAGGCATTCTTCGGCCGCGCCAGCGACCGTGTGCTGGGTATGACACTCTACGACGTATTGCCCGAAGCCCGTGGCACGCTGTTTCAGGAAATCTATGCGCGAGTCATGGCGCGGTCACGTCCCGAGTCATTTGAAACAACGTCGGTCGCGCGCCCCGATCACCTAGTCGAAGTGCGGGTCGGCCCGATCGCAGGCGCTGGCCTCGCGATCACCTTCTCCGACATCACCGCCCGAAAGCGCGCCGAATCTGAGCTGTTGAAGCGGCAAGCCCGTCTCAACGCCATCTATGCTCAAACCGCAGCGGGCATCGTCGAGTCTGAACTGAAAGGCCGTTTCATCAACGCAAACGACCGATTCTTGCAGATGATTGGCCGGTCACACGAAGAGCTTCTCACTCTGACGATGGAGGAGATCACGCACCCCGACGACGTGCGGGAATCTTTGCAGCAGATTGATCGCAACGTCTCGCTTGGTCTCCCGGTCTCAATCATCAAGCGGTACATGCGAGCGGACGGCTCATACTTTCCCGCGATGGTCAGCGCGACTATCATTCGCAGTGAGGTTGCGCGGCCCTCCGCATTCGCCGTCGTCGTCGATCTGTCCCATGTCACTCGCCGCAGTTCGCCGCAGCACGATGGGGTCGCCGATCTTTTGGCGATCAAAGCCAACAACTGTGCTTGAGCTCCTCTACGCCACTGGAACCCTTCAGTTCGAGGCGTTGAAGGATTTGAGCGCAATCTCGGTCGACCACGAGCCGCCATTCGAGCTCCCGATCGCGACCATCGCGTCGGTCGTTTCGGTGCGCGCCCAGTCACGCTGGAGTTCGCACAGGACGCCAATCCAGCAGACTGGGATGGCGCCGGCTTGTTCGCAGCGTCTGAGGCCGCTCTCATGAGCGAGCGTCGAGGTGCCGCCAACAGCATCGACTGGTACGAACACTTCATAGCCCGCGCGGAGGGCGTCTGTACACGGGAAGGCCAGGCAAACCTCGGTCCAGAGCGCGCCCATTATCAGTTTCTTGCGGCCGGTCGACTCGACCGCTTTGACGAAGTCAGCGTCTTCCCAGGCGTTGATACTCGTCCGGTCGATCCACGATGCGCCCGCCATGGCCTCCTTGATATCGGGGACCGTATCCGGGTTGGAGCCGGCCTCGACCCCAACCGTCGACAACACCATCGGCAGCCCATAGGCCTTCGCAATCTGCGCAAGCGACACGGTGTTGCGGACCAGAGTGAGACTGTCGATGGAACGGATCGTGTTCACTTGGGGCGGTTGGTAATCGATGAGGACGAGCGCCGCGTTTTCGGGAGTGAGAAGGGGGTCGCTAGTCGGGTCGCGGCGGGGTTGGCTGACCATGAAAAATCCTCCTCAGACGGGACGCAGCCCATGTGGGCCCTCTCATTCGTCTACCTCATGCGTCTGACGAACCACGCCGCTCATTGCGCAACGTTCTGTTCTTCGGGACAGATTAATGGCAGAGCGGACGACGCAGAGCGGGCAAGCTGTGTTTGTGTGAGGACCAGTGCTTTCCGGCACTTTGTGCCGCTACCGCCTAACGCTATCGTAGCGTTCTCAGCCAGGCCGACCGATGAGTGACAAGTTTGAAGACATCAGAACATTCATCACAGTCGTAAAGCTGGAGGGCTTCGCGGTCGCAGCAGATCGGCTCGGGCTCGCAAAGTCCGCGGTCAGCCGTCGAATTCGCGATCTGGAGGACCGGTTGGGCGTGCGCCTCATCCAGCGCACCACGCGCCGACTAAGTCTGACGGACGCCGGGCAGAACTTCTATGACCGCTCCTTGCAGCTGCTGGCCGACCTCGACGAAGCAGAAGAGTTGGCCTCTGCAGGCGGCGGAGAAGTGTCCGGTCGGATCCGACTAACGGCGCCGGTCTCATTCACCGTCCACTGCCTTGCTCCGCGCCTCGGTGACTTCTTGGCGGACAACCCGCGCGTTCGTCTCGAAGTCGATACCGACGACCGCATGGTCGACATCGTCCGCAACGGGTTCGATGTTGCAATCCGGATCAGTAACCTCGCCGATTCGAGCCTTATGGCACGCCGCATAACAACCATTCGCCATGTGTGCGTAGCCAGCCCGGACTTCCTCGCCACCCACGGCACCCCCGAGAAGCCGCAGGATCTCATCGGGCTGCGCGGGATCGCTTATTCGAACGTCGCTGCCAGCCACTATTGGTCCTTTGCCAGTGGCGAAGTCGTTGACGTTCGTTCGCCACTCGTTTTCGCTAACGGCGATGCGATCCGCGAAGCAGCAATAGCGGGCGCGGGGATCTGCCAATTGCCGTCATTTATTGTTCATGACGCGATCCAGCGCGGCGCGCTTCAGATCGTGTTGCGCGACTATATTCGGCCGCCGATTGCGATGCACGCGGTCTATTCGTCAGCACGAAATCTCCCCGCAAGAACGCGGGTACTCATTGACTTCCTGGTGAACGCCCTCGGGGCCGAACCGTGGTGGGATCGGCACATCTTTACGCCCGAAGAACTGGCCCGATTGAGCTGAGGCGAGAACCCGCCTGTCGAATGGTCGTCATCGTGGGGCATCAAGTGCAACACCAGCGAACAATGGCTCATATTACCTTGGTATGAAGAACGCATTGTTCTCCGTTTAGAATCGCAGTCGTTTCGTCGCCGCTTCTAACGTGTGGTCGGGCCTAAGCGTCCGAACTTGGCGGAGGGGCGATACATGCAGTTGGATCGGCGAGATTTTCTCGGCGGAGCCGCAACGCTCTTGTTGGCAGCTTCTGGTCGTTCTTATGCCGATGGAATGTCAGCCGAGCTAATTCTCCAGCGTGGGCGCATATTCCGCGGAATCGGTGGTGCGCCAGATGCCAGCGCTGTGGCAATCGCTAGAGGCCGCATCCTCGCAATAGGTAGCGATTCAGAGATCGACGCTTACCGCGCGCAGACCACGCAGGTGGTCGATCTTGAAGGCCGAACCGTAGTGCCTGGTCTGAACGACTCTCACTTGCATTTTGTTCGAGGCAGCCTCTCCTACGATCTCGACGTGCGATGGGATAGCGCAAGGTCCATCCCAGAAGCTATGGCGCTTTTGAGACGGCAGGCGGAGCGGACCCCGCCCGGCCAATGGGTCCGCGTCGGCGGCGGTTGGTCGGAATATCAGTTCGCAGAACGCCGAATGCCGACGGTTGATGAGCTGAACGCTGCCGTGCCGGACAAGCCGGCATATGTGCTTCACTTCTATTCCTCGGCACTGGTCAATCGCCCAGGACTTAAGGCGCTAGGCCTCAGCGGCGCGACCAAGCCTCCACCCGGCAGCGAAATCGCAATGGGTCCGGATGGCGAACCAACCGGTCTGTTGCTAGCGCGTCCCCTACCGAGCGCTGTGCTCATGCCCGAGTCGAAGATGCCGGCGCTGTCTGGTGACGCGGCGACTGCTTCGGTGTTGCGGTTCGCACGCGAGCTCAACCGCCTAGGAATCACGAGCGTGATTGATCCGGGCGGCGAGGGTCAACCTTGGCCTGATATGTACTCGGTGCTGAAAGAAATTCAGAGCGCCAACGCGCTGAGTGTGCGCCTTGGAATGTATCTGCTGCCTCAGACCGAAGGTCGCGGACTTGAGGACATCAAGGGCTGGATCAACTCGACAAAGATACTCGGAGACGAACATCGCTTCCGCGTCATCGGCGCCGGCGAACTTCTGCTCCAAGCGATGCAAGATTGGGATCTCTACACGACGCCAACGGTGACTGTGCCCGATAGCGTCGCCCCTAGGCTCAATGCAGTGGTTGCGGAACTCTTCGACGCGGGCTGGTACATGCGCGAGCACGCAACCAGCTATCACACCGCTAAGCTATACATCGACGCCGTAGAGAAGGCGCGTTCCGCACGCGCCAACATCCGATCGCGCTGGGCCATCGACCACGCAGAGCTGGTAAGCGACAACACGCTGGAGCGCGTAGCCAGACTTGGAGGCGGCATCGCGATCCAACACCGCGCGGCATATCATGGGGAGCTCGGCAGAAAGATTTATGGCGACGAGGCGATCTCGCGGGCGCCACCCCTTCGACGAATGTTGGAGCTTGGCATCCCCGTTGGCGCAGGAACCGACGGCACACGTGATACAAGTTACAACCCTTGGATATGCATCGAATGGCTGGTGACCGGACGTTCGGTCTCGGGCGAACCACAACGACGAACGCAAGATTTGGTCGACCTTGCAACCGCCATCAGGCTCTATTCCTCGGGCAGCGCGTGGTTCTCTGGTGAAGAGAATGTCAAAGGCGTGCTCGCACCTGGCATGTTCGCCGATCTTGCTGTGCTCTCGCAGCCTATATTTGTACGGCCACCCGAAGCACTCAGCGAGACGAGCGCCCTTCTGACAATCATGGACGGGAAACCCGTCCATGCCGAGGGGACGTTTTCGGACCTGGCGCCCCCGCCGCTGTCATCGGCAACGGAATGGTCGCCCAACCGATGAGGATCATACTCTTCATCGCGATCTTGATGGGAATGATGCCCGGCGCGGCCTCTGCCCAGGATGGCAACACGCCGGGCCCTGCCCAGCGGGATAGTTCTGGCGACGCGTTCGATCTAACGCCCGAAAACGAACCGTCGCCCCCACCAAAGGTAAGGCCAGAATACCAACTTACGCGTTGGCTTGAAGATTGGAGAGTGGTGGCAGACCCCGCAAAGCGAACAGACGTTTTCGATCCCGTGAAATATATTGCTCTGGATCCCTACGGAAACGCTCATCTTACGCTGTCGGGTCAGTGGCGCGAAGATGTCATTGCCAACAACGGCTCTCTCTTTGGCAAAAGAGGAGACACCTATGGCCTCCACCGCATCTATCTTGGCGCCGATCTGCACATGGGGCAGGCTCGCATCTACGGCGAGCTTGCAAACACGCTCCCCGTTGGACTGAGAGGTACGCCAAGCCCCACCGACAAGAACGAGCTAGATCTGCAGTTGTTGTTTGCCGACTATCGTTTCGATCTTGGGGGTGGAGCGGAGCTTATTGGTCGATTGGGCCGGCAGGAACTTGCATTTGACCCAACACAGCGCTTCGTCGGAGTGCGCGAGGGCCCCAATAACCGGCAAGCATTCGACGCGGCCCGTATCAATCTCAAGGCAAACGACTTTTACATTTCGGCCTTCGCGAGTCGGCCAGTGGTCTACAACCCCGGCATTTTTGACGATGTCCGCAACGAGGCTGTGGACTTCAGTGGCATCTACGCGACACACGCTTCGCTAGGCCAAACCCAATCGCTCTACTTATACAACTACGGCAACCACGACGCTCGCTTCGGCAACACCGTCGGCCGCGAGCGTCGCACTTCAGTCGGCGCGCGGGTCGCGGGACGTTTTGGTGAGTTCGATTATGATATCGAAGGCATGGGCCAGACGGGTTCATTCGATAACCGCCGGATCAGCGCGTGGGGCATAGGGTCGCTCGCTGGCTATACGTTTGACACGTTGCCCTGGTCGCCACGCATAGGAATCCAGGCTGACTTTGCTTCCGGTGACCGCAATTCCAGCGATGACCGAATCACGACGTTCAATCCCTTGTTCTTCAAGGGTGGTTATTTCCTCGAAGCGCCCATCTCGACCTTTTCCAACGTCCAGCATCTGAAAGCTTCGCTGTCATTCAAGCCGCAGGAGGCAACGACTGTCAGTTTATCCTACGGCGAATTTGCCAAGATGACTTTAGGAGATGCGGTCTACGCCAATCCGCTGGTTGCGCTTCCTCAGACTCGCGAGATGACAGGTCGGCGCGTCGGAAATTACCTTCAATTTCTAGTCTCGCACCAAGTCAACCAACATTTCTCACTTTCCTTCGAGTTCGACCATTTCAAAGCCTCCAGCGCGCTGCGCGCAGTTGGCGGTAATGACATCGACTACGCCAAACTAACAGCCAACTTCATTTTCTGATGAGGAGTCAGGTAATGCCGCAACACGAGATCAATTCTGATTGTTCGCTCCAGTCGCGGTCCTTCTTTTTGTCGCCTTGTCGCCAGTTGATCGTCAATGCACCCGAAGCTGCATAACAACGCTGACAACGAATCCGTTGACGCTACCCGGCTGGAGGCGTTCAGCGACGGCGTGATTGCCATTGTCGTGACCATTATGGTGCTCGAGTTGCACGCGCCCGAGCGTGGCGAGGCGATGGAGCTGCTTAATCTCTGGCCGACGTTCGCTGCCTATCTGCTGAGCTTTGCACTCGTATCGGTATACTGGGTCAATCACCACCAGATGTTCAAACTGGCGCGTCGCGTCGGTCGCGAAACCCTCTGGTACAACGTCAACTTCCTGTTCTGGCTGTCTATATTCCCCCTTGCGACCGGCTGGATCGGCAACACCCGCGGAGACGCTCTGCCCGTCGCCTTCTACGCCCTGCTATCGCTAATCGTGGCGGGCTCCTTCTATTTGCTCAATCGCAACCTCGAAGCTCGCAACGCGCATGTTGGAGCGCTCGTGTCCGACGCTCGACGACAAAAGCGCAAGAATATCCTCGCTCTAGCACTGACCGCTAGTGCCATACCGACAGCCTTTATTTGGGAGCCCGCCGCGTTGTTGCTGCTGGCGCTCCCGGTCCTTCTTTACATTGTACCGGATCAGCCAGTCGGAGAAACCAATCAGGGAGGCAAATCATGAGGCGAAGCCTTATCGCTGCGGCTGCAGCAATCGCGATAACCGGCGTAGCGAACGCGCAACCTGAACCCAGTTTGATCGAATCGGTTTCGAAGATCGCGTTCGGCGACGACGGCACGCTGTTTCTCGCCGATTGGCGCGCTGGAAAAGTGCATAGCCTAAACGTTCCCGATCCAGGCCCCCAAATCGACGATCTGTTCAATCTCGTGGATTTCGGCACGCGGCTTGAGCACGTAGCGCGAAGTCGCGATGTGACAGTCGAAGCAATCGCTGTCTCGCCGAAGACGCGGCGCGTATTCGTCGCGGCTGCAGTGGGCAAGGAGCGAAGGCCGCTCCTCGTGAGCGTCAGCCCGCGCGGAGACATAGAGCAAATCGCACTGCGTCCATCGAAATCGATCCCGCTCAGCGATCCGCCCCGCAGTTCCGATAGCTTTTGGCAGCGGGTGCCTCATCGGAGCTTGACGATCACTGACATGAAGTATTTCGACGCGCGTCTTTATGTGGCGGGCATCGTCAATACCAGTTTCGCTTCGGCATTGCGGGTGATCGACCCATCGGGCGACGGGCACTCGACCGCGACGATCGAAATCTACCACACGACGCATGACCAAATCGAAACCCGTGCTCCGATCCGCGCGATGGCATTCGCGACGCTCGACGGCGAACCCAGTCTGATCGCAGCCTACATGTGCACGCCGCTCGTCACGATTCCGCTCGATAGGCTGATCGACGGCGCTCATGTTCGCGGCATCACGATCGCCGAACTCGGTTACGGGAATAATCCCCTCGCCATTGTCGACTTCTCGCAGGCCACACCTACCGGGTCGACCCCGGCGCTTCTCGTAGTCAACGATCAGCGGAGCGCGCAGGTCGTCACGATCAATGCTGTCGCGCGTGCGACCGCACGCGGCGCCCTGACAACCCGGGTTCCAGTTGGACGTGTCGAAGGCGTCGATCTGACCGATGCTCCAATCAGCAACTCCGTGGCAATCGACCGTTACTCTGACGGCTTCTTCGTCATCGTCCGCCGGACCCCTCGGACAGGAGAGCTCCAACTGGTGACGGTCGACACCGCCGCCAAGCTGAGGCTATCGGACTTCGTGTCTGAGTATAACTTTTCAGATTTCCCGCTCGCCAAAATCAATCAGGGTCAGATCACCAAGATGCGGCAGGAAGGCTTTCCTGTCGACATAAACGGCAATCGGTGAAGCCGTGTGGCCGCGCTTCGCAGCGACGTCGCGATACGGAGCAGCGCAAGGAGAATCTAGCATGACCAGAACGTCAGGCGTCCGCGAGGTCTGCCGTGTTATCCGCCGCATACCAGCAATCGAGGGCGCAGGCGTGCTGATCAACCGAGTCATGCCGTTGCCTGGCTTCGATCACGCCGATCCGTTCCTCTTGCTTGACGAGATCCGATCCAGCGACCCCGAGGCCTATATTTCGGGCTTTCCGCCTCATCCACATCGTGGGATCGAAACCGTCACCTACATGCTCGCTGGACGGATGCACCATCGCGACAGCACGGGTGGCGACGGGGTAATTTCGGCCGGGGACGTTCAGTGGATGACCGCCGGTCGCGGCATCGTGCATTCAGAAATGCCCGAGCAACAACTGGGCCTGATGTGGGGCTTCCAACTCTGGCTCAATATGCCGGCGTCCGAGAAGATGTCGACAGCCTCGTCTTATGTTGAACTCAAATCCTCTAACATTCCAGAAGCGATCGAACCGGGTGTCACTGTGAGAGTGATTTCCGGTCGCTACGGCGGCCTTGTCGGCCCTGCTCCTCAACGCGCAACGGAGCCACTTTACCTGGATGCCGGACTTACCCAAGGCGCTGGATGTGACGTTGAAATTTCTGACGGCCACGCAGCGTTCATCTACGTTTACGAGGGTGAACTGATTGCGTCTGGCGTGACCCTCGGTTTGGGCGAGACGGGCCTGCTATCGCAGGAGGGGATGCTTAAGATCAGCACCATACATGGTGCCCGTGCGCTCATACTGGCTGGTCGGCCATTGAAGGAACCGATCGTCCGAGGTGGCCCTTTCGTGATGGCCTCCGAACAAGATCTTCGAGAAGCATTCGCCGATCTTCGCGCGGGCACATTCCTGCAAGCAGATGACGCGCTCTCCGACGCAGGCCGGCCAGGATACCCAGTGATGCGCGGCCATTGACGTCACCTGTGCGGCGCAAATCGCCGCATGGCGTCCGGGCGGGATTTACCCGAGCAAAGTTCGCCGAAAGTGCCCAGAGTTCATCCGCAACCGACCGGTCGAAACTCCGCCAAGCTATTGCAGCCGGCTCTCGCCCGCCCGAATGCCTTTCATCCCGGCCTGATCATTCCGCCAAGGGTTTGCCAGAGATGAGAAGACAAGCCCCGCAATCCAGAAAATCGGACCAAGCAGGCCGGGCATCGGCGCGATGAGCCCTGGCATCAACACGAAGAAAATGAAGCCCAGGTCGGCAACGCTAACGACAGCCAAATTCGCCCACCAGCCGCGCACATCATTGCGCCAGTTGAACCACACAGCCCCGATGATCGCGAGAATTGAGAACCAGAGAAGGTTCCAGGAATCCTGAAGAACCCGGCCGCGCTCCATTCCTTCGGGCATCTGCTGGCCGAGCGTGTAGACAGACCAGGCAGCCTGAAAGTGCAGCAAGGCCCAGATGAGGTAGCAGATCGCACCGATGCGCGCGAGCGTGAGTCCCTTGCTCATACCATCCTCCTCATGGCAATTCGATCCGTTCGGTCGTTCGCATTCGTGTGGGTGCGCTCCCGCTCTCGGCCCCAACGTCGAATCTCGGACCTTCTGCGAACTCCACGTTCGATGCGCTTTGATGTTCGAACGGAAGTCCGGGCCGATTACCCGACGCGTCTTCAAGATCGGGAGCGGCTACGACGACGTAGCGACCGACAGTCCATGGATCGTCGGGCGTGAAGCGCCATATCGACTCGCCCGTATCAAACATCGCGTGCCCTTCAAGCCGTGCTCCGCTCGGGGTCCGCACTGCGATCAAACTCGTTCCGAAAGCATCGACAGATCCATCGAGCCAAACCGTCAGCTGATCTCGGCTATGCACCCGCGGAGTTGTGGCCGTCCAACGCGACGGATTGGGACCCGTCCGATCTTCCGCGATGATGCGCCAGCGTTTGATCGGCTGCCCATTGAACGTCAACGTCACGTTGTCGCCATCGACCAAAGCGCGCCCGAGCTCTTCATTGGCGACGAGCCCGGACTTAACCCGTCCGGGATGCATCAGCACGGTAAGAATGCGACTATCGGGCGACCAAAGCTCCTGTTCGAGAAATGGCTCCTCGATGTTTCGGCCGTCAGCACCGGAGAGCCCCAAGCGAGGCAGTACCGGTCCTTCTGGTGGTCGTTCGAACTGAATCGAGAAACGAAGCAAATTGACCGGGACGGCGTCCGCGGTTGGGCGAACCGTCTGCGCGGCTGCCGAAGCTGCTCCAACGAGAATGGCGACAAGCGCTCCCCCGGAACGAACGAAGTTCATTGCTGAACATCCGCGGCAAACCCCTCCTCTTTTTTCAGCGTGTCTTGTACCGGCTTGATGTACTTGGTCTGGAACTCGCTCGTCGCATAGCTGTAGTCTGGAAAGTTGTACTCCGAGACGAAGTCTGAAAGGCGGAACAGAAATGACTTGTCGAAGGTGACAAGCTGGGTGCGCGCATGCTGTACGTCGTTGCGCACGACCAATAGGAACTTGTCATCGAGATTGTCGACCCGCGTGACGCCGGCGAATGGAATTTGTTGGCCTTCCGGCCCCTTCATCTGCCCGAACGGCACGGGCTGTGAAAGGCCTGGCTGTGCCTCGGCGGTGGCGATGGCCGAAACTGGAATCATGTTGGCGCTGCGCGCAAAGTTTGCGAGCAATACATAGGGTGTGGTCTTGCCATCCTGGCCAGTTTGCTCGAACGCAACCATGTCGGCGGGCGTATTGCCGTATCCAAGCTCGGCGATCGTCTTGCCCTTGACGTGAGCCCCGTCTGTGAGTGCAGAGAGCGGCACGGTGACGAGCGGAGTGCAGGTATAGGCTGCGATTAGGGACGGCGTGCCGTTGAGAGTCGCAAAAGACATCGTCCTGATCGGTGCGCGCGTTTCCATCTGGTTGTGCGAGGCGTGGTACATCTCGATCGAGCTGCTGGTCGCCTTGCCGTCGAAGGGGTAGCGCATCCGCCGAAGCGTCGAAGCGAATTGTTGGTTGGAAAGTCCCGCTACGAACAGTTCGCCGTCATGCCATTTCATGTCGGTGACGGTTAGGCTTCGTTCGGGAATACGGCCCCAGAAGTTGGTCTTGCCTGCGGCCGGCGGCTGCTCGATTGGCGACATCGTGCCCTTTAGCGCCGTGAGATCAACCCGCCGCGCAATGCCATCGGCGGTGACCGCGAACAGAGCAGGCTTGCGAGCTGTGCCGTGCTCCACGGCGACATAGGCTTCGCCGGTGCCGGCGCGCACCGCCATATCGGTGACGGTGACCCGATCACCGCCCAGCGACTTGGCGATCAGCCCCTCGAGGTCGAGAATGTTGAACGGCGCTGATGCTTTCGCTGCCGCCGGCGGCAGCGAAAGTGCATGAATCTTGCCCGCTTTCCAATCCGCGACAAAGATCGTGTCGGCTGGCCCGAATGCGATCTGAGAGATCGAGTCCACGTCTGCTGCGTGCGCCGGCAGTGCAGCACAAGCGCCCAGCAATGCGACAATGGTCATTTTCGAAAACGGTTTCATCTCAATCTCCCTAGAGCCGAAGCAGGTTCTGTCATCGAGGCGGAAGATAGGCCTTGCGATTGCACGGCATCTCAACTGGTTTAGGAACTACTCGTGCTTGTCAGATGAACAATGCGGTCGAGTTCTTCGGTGGTTGGTTGGATCAAGCGAGCTCCGCCCATGCCAACCTCCCCGTTGCGCTTCTATGGCGACAAGCCGCTCAGCCCAGCTGTGGCCGGCAAGGTCGATTCGGCTTCACGGAGTAGGCGAGTTGCGGGGCCTGGATCAGAAAATGCGGCTGCCGCTTGTTCAAGCTCTTGGTCGGAAAGAGTTCGGCGAAGTCGTTGCCTCAAATGCTCGGTCCAGCTTTCGACAACATAGGCTTCGCGATGAAGGATGGCGTCGTTAGGATCGATCCAGTGTCTCCAAGCGAATGCACCGGTCCGCCTCCGGCTTTCCGAAAGCTGGCGCAGTACAGCTGTGAAGGCCGCTTGCTCCTCTCTAGGCACGTGATAGTCGATCATGACCAATACGGCGCCGTGATCATCGTTTGGCTCGACGATCAGTGTCGGAAGATCTGTCGTGGCCGGCTTGAAGTCGGGTTGGGCCGCGTCACGTCCCCGCAGGTAGATGAGCACTGGCGTCACCGACAGCCCGGCCACGCCGGCAATTGCAAGCGTGAGCGGAGCACCGACTAGGTCGGCGGTATGTCCCCAAGCGAGGCTTCCGATCGCGAAGGTTCCAAAATAGACGACGACGTAGAGCGCCAGCATACGGGCGCGCACCCAGCCAGCGACCGACGCCTGCACACCGACGTTGAGTAGGGTTAGAACCACGATCCATCCGGCGCCAAATGCCACCATCAAAGCCATCCCGAGCAACTCATGCCGGACGACGCTCAGCGCCAAGGTCACGAGCGCGCAGATGACGTTGCCGCTCGCGATAAGTGTTATCGCTGAGAGCCGCGCCTGAAGTGCCCCAAGAAGAATTGCCGCGCCGACCGCTCCCACACCAAGCGCCCCGAGAAGAGCGCCATAGCCGCCTGCATCAAGGCCAAGCCGGTTCGAGGCGACCACTGGCAATAGCGCCCACCCCGCGCTAGCGAAAAAGAAGAAGACGCCCGCGCAATTGAGAACGGCACGAACGCCGGGCGCATGTCGTGCGTAGCGGACGCTAGAACGCGTCGCCGACCAGAAATGCTCTGGCGGCAGACGCAATGGCGTCGGAACCCGCTGCCATGCAACAAGCGCCACCACAACGGCAAGCGTCGATACCGCGTTGATGCCAAAGACCGCTGCGGCACCGAATACCCCAGCGGCAATGCCGCCAAGCGCTGGCCCCACGGTGCGCGCGATATTAGTTCCGACGCTGTTTAGCGCGACCGCCGACGGCAGATTCGGACCCGAGGCAAGTTCAGGGACAATCGCTTGGAAAGCTGGTGCGGCGACTGCCGCGCCAACCCCAATGGCAAAGGTGGCACTGATAAGAGTGGTAGTTCCAGCCAGGCCTGCAAAGGATGCGATCGCAAGCACCCCGGCCGCGAATGCCATCCAGAGATTGGCAGCAATTAGCAGCTTTCGGCGGTCGACGATGTCAGCAAGCACCCCGGCTGGAAGTCCAAACAGAAAGAGCGGCACCGAGCCTGCCGCTTGTAGCAAGGCGATAGTGCCAGGGCTCGCACTAAGCGAAACCAGCACCCAAGTGGCGCCGACAGTCTGCATGGCTGTTCCGACGCTGGAAACCACACTCGCTACCCAAAGCGATGCGAAGCTCCGGTTTGCGAAGGGCGCGAGCAGGGAGGCGCGTTCGGACGCCGCGTCGCCCATCAGGTTTCGATCAGGCCTTCGTCTATCATCGCGCGCCTCACCCCAGCGTCTGCAAGCATGCGTTCGTGATGCCGGCGGACTGCTGGGTGGTCGCCCAATCCGCCCGGCAGCATTGCAGCCGCCCAACGGATCATCGGCACAGAATAGGCATCAACATAGCTGCGCCGATCGCCAACGATATGCTCGCGGCCCTGGAGGTGCTCGTCGAGCAAATCGAGCTTCTTGCGGACCAGAACACGCCCCGCTTCGCGAACGCCATCTAGCGACGCAGGGTCCTCGGCGGTGGTGTAGCGCTGTGGCATGAACAGAGGGAAAAATGCCGGGTGAACGTCTCCGGTAAAGAAGGCCGACCATCGGTGAAGCAGCGCTTGAGCGACAGGGTCGGCCTCGCCGCCAAGCCCGGCGCCAGGGTGCGTTTGAGCGAGATAGCCCAGGATGGCCGCGCACTGCGTGAGTAGAAATCCCGTTCCCGTATCGAGCGTTGGCACCTGCCCAGCGGGATTAATTTGCTTGAACTCGGAATCGCCCGGATTCACCCGGACGGTCTCATACGCATCACCCAGCCATTCGAGAACTATATGCACCGACAGCGAGCATGCGCCCGGGGCATAGTACAGCTTGTTCATCAGGAACTCCCCTACAGGAAGATCCACTAGTAGGAATTATCCGCGATTTCGTCGGTATCAGCTTCAAGAACTACGTGTTCTCGATTGGGGCACAGTGGCCATCGCGGGTGCGCTTTTATGCCGAAGGAGAGCAATTGAGTTGTGGCGCACCTGACACGATTCGAACGTGTGGCCTCCACCTTCGGAGGGTGGCGCTCTATCCAGCTGAGCTACGGGTGCCTGTACGGTGACGTAGCCGAGCAAGCCGCGCACGGTCAACGACAACCCTGCCACGCTCCGCCGAGCCTGCGCTACCGCACGCCACGGCTTTCTCGTCGCTGCTTCCGCGTTGCTTCCGCGAGAGAAAGCAACGAATTACGTCAACTCGTTACGACTTGATAAGCCTATGATTCACTTGTATAAAGGTGGCGCACCCGACAGGATTCGAACCTGTGACCTCTGCCTTCGGAGGGCAACGCTCTATCCAGCTGAGCTACGGGTGCCTGGATTTTGACTTACCCGATTGGCGCGAGACGGGCAACGGCACGCGGGCCGCAAGCTAGAATTTCTCGACCCACGGACGCACCTCGACTTCGAACGACCAGGCGCTGCGATGCTGCCGCAGCACGTCGAGATAGGTCTGCGCGATCGCGTCCGGATGCAGCTTGTCGTCATCCTTATCGGGCCGGACCGCGCTGCGCACGCCGCCATCGATCACGAAATGCGCGACGTGGATGCCTTTCGGCATCAGTTCACGCGCGGTGCTTTGGGCGAGGCCGCGCAGCGCGAACTTGCCCATGGCGAATGCGGCCGATAACGGAAAGCCTTTGACGCCAGCGGTCGCGCCGGTGAGGAAGATCGCGCCTCGGCCATGGGGGATCATCCGTCGCGCGGCCTGTTGTGTGACGAGAAACGCGCCGAAAGCTGAAATCTCCACCGCCTTGCGCACCGCTTCCGGATCGATCTCGGCAATCGGGCCGGGCGCGCGGGCGGAGGCGTTGTAGATCACGACATCCGGTTCGCCGATCTGCTTGCCGGCCTGTTCGAACAGCTTTGCGACATCATCGGGCTTCGACGCATCGGTCTGAAACGCGACCGCCTTCGTCTCGGCGAGGAGCGGAGCGAGCTTGTCGGTGTTGCGGGCCGCCAGCCCGACTTTCATGCCGTTGGCCGTCAACAGGCGCGCGAGCGAGGCACTGATGCCGGAGCCGGCGCCGACGATCAGTGCCGATCGATAGTTGAGTTCGGACATCAGTGCTCCAGAATATACCAAGGGTCGGACAGATCGCCAATGCAATGTGTTTTCAGCAGCGGTGCAAGCGCCGCGTCGGAGTCAACCGATCAACACTTCGATATCGATGCGGTGTTGCGTGTGAACCGGCGCCTCACTTGCTCTTGATTCTGAGCCGCGCCTTGAAGTTGCAGAAGATGTCTTCCGGATACTCCCGGTCGCTCCGGAACGTGCCGCCGATCACTGTCACTTCAGGCTTTTCGCGGTTGAGATACAGATTCGTCAGATAGAACTGACTGGATTTGTCCCGTGGCTGCACGACCGAAAGCTCAAGCGCCGTCACGATCACGCTCCCCGCCTTGAAGACGGTGCCGCAGTGTCCGATCCGCTTTGGATCGCCTTCTCCGCGTGCGAGCTTGAACCGTCCTGTGCAGACCCATTCGCCATTCAGCAGCCGCGACCATGTGCATGCCGGCTCGGATTCGACCGGCGGCGGCTTGGCTGCGAGCGTCTGGGTGGACGTCAGCGCCACCACGAGCAGGATAGCGCACGCAAATGCAGTTCTGACCGGCCAGCGAAATAATGACATCATGAAAATCCCCGTGACGTAACGTCAAATGCGAACCTGAAATGCCAGACATCTTTGCCCAAACCCGGCAGAGCGTCAAAGGCATCCGGGGAGGGTGCCAAGACATAATGGCAGCGATCGCGCGTTGAGGCTTCCGGTCCAGACGTGCTAGCTGGCCATCGCAGGGCTGTAAATCGCCATCGGCGCCGACACGCCGCGCAGCTCATGCTCGCCGAGATGGTCGAGCGGTATGTCCAGATGGCGCGCCACCGCCTCGGTAATCAGAATGTTGCGGTGGAGGGTCTTTTGCAGCGTCTCGACGCGGCTGGCCTCGTTGACGGCCGAGCCGATGACGGTGAAGTCGAGCCGGTCCGGTGCGCCGATATTGCCGAAGAACACTTCGCCCTCGTGCAGGGCAATACCGCCGCTCAACGGCTTCCAGCCCGTGATCATGTTGAGCGGCGGTGGCTCCAGCGTGTTGAGCTGATCGAGCCCGCTCACCGCTTGCTGGGCCGCACGAAGCGCCGCCGTTGCCGCGGCCGTTTTCTGGTTGTCGTCGCCGATCGGAAACACCGCAAGCAGGCCGTCTCCCATGAACTTCAGGACCTCGCCACCATTCGACAGCACCGCGCCGGCCAGCGTCTCGAAATAGGCGTTGAGCAGCATGATCATTTCGGCGCCCGTCAAGCGGCTGGACAAATCCGTGAAACCGCGCAAATCCGAAACCCAGATGATGGCGCGGATCGCTTCGCCCGACCCGCGCTGGATCGATCCGGCCAACACCTTCACGCCGGCGACGGTGCCGAGATAGGCGTTCAGCGCGTTCTCGGCGATGCGGGCGGCGATGTGCCGTTCGACATGCAGCGCAAACAAACGCAGCAGATGGGTGATCTGATCGACTTCCGTATCGCGGAAACCCGATGGGCTCGCGGTCGCGAAGGTGACGATGTGGCGGTATTCGCCGCCGCCAAATGGAATGGCGAGGTAATCGTGAATACCGAGCTCGGCGAGCTCGATCATGATTGGAAACTCCGCCTGCGCCTCGGGGGCTTGCGGATTGCGCCGGAGCGTTTGCTTGGTCTCGATGACTCGCGCGATGGTGTTGCGTTTGAAGCTGTCGCTGTCTGTAGCAGAGTGCAGCACCTTCACCTCGTCGCACAGAATGTCGGCGCGCCGCCAGTTCCAGGCGAAGCCTAGAAGTTGTGGATGCAGCGTGGTGATATGAAGGCTGGCCCGGTCCAGGGGCAAGCCGGCAGCGATCATGCGCCAGATGAAAGACTCAAGCAGCGTCAGCATATCGTTTTCGAGCGTCGCGCCGTGCAGCAGCCACTCCTCGATCTCGGCGACAGTGACCTTGTCCGGCGCCGATCCAGCTCCGCGCGCTGAACGTTTGACCAGCGTCACGCCTTCCGGATAGCTGCGAGGGTCTTGCAACGAGGCGGGATCGATGGCTGTCACTCTGATACGGGCTCGGGAGGTGGCGGGCTATCCTAGAGGTGTTGACTCAGTCGCGACTTGGCAAGGCCCTTGCCCGGCAATGAGGCAAAGTGCCGAGGCTGTTTGGGTGTGATACTTTATGCGACAGGCTTCAACGCGATCCGCAAACCGTCCTTTGGCTTCGGAATCGGCCACATTTGCCAGTCCGGTTGATATCCTTGCGGCAAGGAGACCTCGACATTCTGCAACAGATGCCGCGTGAAGCACTTCGCCTGCATATAGGCGAAATGCAATCCAAGACACATATGCGCGCCGCGGCCGTAGGGCACCCACGCGAACTTGTGCCGGTTGCGTTGCGCCTCGTCGGTAAAACGCATCGGATCGAAGCGATCGGGCTCGGGCCAGTGCTCGGCCATGTGGTGGGTGTACAGCGGATTGAAACCGCACAGGGTGCCGGCCGGAATGTCGTAGCCCCGGAACGAGAAATTGCGTGTCGCACGGCGCGGGATCGACGGCACCGGGGGGATCATCCGCAGCGCCTCCCGGAAGGCCATTTCTGCTAGCTGCATCTTTTCTAGCTTCTCGAACGGCAGCGGCTCGCCGGCGCCGACGCCGAGCGTACCGATCTCGTCGCGCAGCTTGCGCTGCCAATCAGGATTTGCAGCAAGATGATAGACCAATGATGTCAGCGACGATGTCAGCGTGTCGTGTGCCGCCATCACCAGAAAACTCATGTGGTCGGCGATGTCCTGCGTCGACAGCAGTGCGCCGTCGTCGTGGGTCGCCTGGCACAGTTGCGAGAAAAGGTCGTCGCCGCCCTTTTCGCGCCGGATCGGAATTTGCTTCGAGAAATACGCGATCACGCGCTTGCGGCCGTTGACGCCGCGCGCCATCTGCGTTCCCGGCCACGGCTTGCGGATCGGTGTGACCGAGGCCGCCACCATATCGACGAACGCCGCGGTGATGTCATCGACCTCTGGGCCGATCTCGGCGCCGAGGAACGAGGTCGCAGCGAGGTCGAGCGTGAGCTGCTTCATCGCCGGATAGAATTTCATTTCGCCGGGATTGTTTCGCCAGTGCTTGACGCGGCGCGCGATGCCGTCGTCAAGCTGGGCGAGATAGGACTTCATCGGCCCGGCCTTGAACGCCACCGACAACGCACGGCGATGCAGACGATGTTCGTCGAAATCGAGCAGCATCAACCCGCGCGGGAACAGCTGGCCGAGGATGGTGCCCCAGCCGTGGGTCGACGAGAACAGCTTGGTCTGGTCGAACAGAATCAGCTCGTTGGCTTCAGGGCCGAGCATGGTGATGCTGGTTTCGCCGAGCACGCGCGAGCGATAGATCGGTCCGAAGCGCTGCGCCATGCGCTCGACCTCGCCCTTCGGATCGGCGAGCACGCTGAAGGTGCGGCCGACGATCGGCCAGCCCTCGTCGCCCGGGATGTGGGTCAGGGCCCTGCGGTCCATACGGGTGGTTGTCACCGGCGCCGATGACGCCATGCCATGCATCGACATCGATCACTCCTTCGTCCTTGGTGGCAAGCCGCTTCTGAAACCGGTATTTGGCGGTGGGAAAAATGTCTGCTTATCCGGCAATTGGCAAGGCCTTGCCTCTACGGATCATGCCTTGACGGGGTCAGGCTGTGGCTGGCAGTCCATGCGCCGCTGCCATCTCACGAATGCGCTTTAACTTGGCCTCGAACAACGACCAGTCGTCGTTTTCCGCGATGGGTTTCCACAGCGCCTCGACCTCGTCGATCAGAATTGTGCAAGGCCTGGGCTTGCTGAAATGCGGATGATCGAGCCGTGTCGAATCGATAGGCGTGTATGCGGCAAGCGCCTTGCGCACCGGCTCGAACAGCTCCGTCGTGTATCGCTCGTTTTCCGGACTGGCCCTGGCGCGACCTTCGCTCGCGAGGCCGCCATACCAATCGAAGAAGGTCTGCTCGAACGGCGCTTTGCTCTCGAGCATATAGGTCCACATTGCGCGGGTCAGGTCTTCGTCGGTCTTGGCATCGACGGAGCGCAATCCGAGCCGCCACAGCATGGCGTCGTTGAACGCGCGTTGCAGCGAAGGCCCGAACGCGCCGAGTGCGGCCTCCAAATCCTCTTTCGGGACGAACGGCAGCAGGCATTCGGCGAGGCGCGTCACATTCCAGAACAGCGTGTCAGGCTGGCGGCCGTAGGCATAAAGACCTTGTTCGTCGAAATAGGCAGCGGTGAAGTTCGGCTCCAGCACCGGCAGGAAACGCCACGGGCCGTAATCGAAACTCTCGCCGGTGACGTTGATGTTGTCGGTGTTGAGCACGCCGTGCACGAAGCCCGCCGCCATCCATTGTGCGCCGGTGCGCGCGACGCGGCGGCAGACTTCCGAAAGAAACGCAACGGCGCGTGTCTTGAGATCGTCGTGCCAAAGCTCCGGCATGTAAGTGCGGATGGTATAGTCGAGCAGCCGGCCAAGATTGTCCGGTTCGCTCAGGTAAGCGAAGCGCTGGAACGAGCCAATGCGAATGTGCGAATAGCTCAAGCGAACCAGCACGGCCGAGCGGGTCGGTGACGGCTCGTCGCCGCGCGTCAATGCCTCGCCGGTCTCGATCAGGCTGAACGATTTGGAGGTGTTCACGCCGAGCGCTTCGAGATACTCGGTCGCGAGGACCTCGCGCACGCCGCCTTTCAGCGTCAGCCGTCCGTCGCCTTGCCGCGACCAAGGTGTTTGCCCCGAGCCCTTGGTTCCGAGATCGAGCAGCCGCCCGTCTTCGAGGTCGTGTAGTTGCGCGAACAGAAAGCCGCGCCCGTCGCCGAGGTCCTGATTGTAAACACGGAACTGATGGCCGTGATAGCGCAGCGCCAGCGGGGCCGGATGCGAGCCGGGCAGCGGTTCGAACTTTCCGAAATGCGCGATCCATTCCTCGTCGGTAAGCGTATCGAGGCCGACGCGCTTCGCCCAGCGCTGGTTACGATGGCGGATGACGTGCTGCGGAAATCTTGCTGCCGCGACCTCGTCATAGAACGTGCCGCCAAGTGCTGCGTGCGAGATTGATGGTCGAAAGGCGGGGGAGGGAGGCATCAAGCAACCTAAATGACCGTCATGCCCGCGCTCGTCGCGGGCATCCACGTTTTCTTGATTCAGTTAAAGGCGTGGATGGCCGGGTCAAGTCCGGCCATGACGAATTCGGGTGTCGTACCTAAGCCTTCTTCTTCAAATCCGGCGCATTCACAGGTGGAATTGCGACACGGCCGGGGCCGGTGAGCGGCAGGGCTGCCGCTGCCTTGTCGTTTTCCATGATCTTCGCCATCACCGCCTGACCCGCGCGTTCGAAGATTTCGCGATTCTCGATCACGAACTTCTGCGACTTGCGCAAACCATCGATGTAGCCGTTGATTTCAGGCACGACATAGCGTGCGACCATGTCCCAGCTCCGGCGCGTGTTCTCCGGATTGGCCCAGTCGTGGACGAAACCGATAATCGAGCCGACACCGCCGCTGGCTTGCATCAGGTTTTTGATCGTCTTCACCAGATCGTCGGGCGTGCCGATGGTCGAGGCCGCGCCTTCACCGAATGCGGTCTTGTCCACAGCATCGTCGGGTGATGTGAAAGCCTTGAGTCCCGGCCGTTGCAAGGTCTTGACGTTATACTCGTTGTGCCAGCGCATCAGACCGGGGCCGGCCTCGCGCCGCGCCTGCTCGCGCGTCTCGGCGATGTGCCAGGACAGCAGCACGCGCCAGTTGGCGCGATCCACGGTCTGACCGTATTTCTTCGCCGCATCCTCCGCGAAGCCCCACTGCGTCGGCAGCGCCATCAGGCCTTGGGTCGACATCGAGCCCAGCGAAATAATGCCGATGCCGTATTTGCCAGCGAGCGTCATGCCCGACGGTGAAATCTGCGACGCGATGACGAACGGCATCTCCTCCTGCAGCGGCAGGATTTGCAACGCGGCGTCGTTCATCGTGAACCAGTCGGTCTTGGCGGTGACCCGCTCACCATTGAACAAGCGGCGGATAATGGCGATCGCCTCATCCTGCCGGTCGCGCTGCGTCATCGGATCGATGCCAAGCGTATGCGCATCGGATGCGAGTGCGCCGGGCCCCGAACCGAAGATCGCGCGGCCGCCGGTCATGTGATCGAGCTGCACCATGCGCTGCGCCACGTTGTAGGGATGGTGATACGGCAGCGAGATCACGCCGGTGCCGAGCCTGATGCGCTTGGTGCGTTCGCCGGCAGCGGCGAGAAACATCTCGGGCGACGCGATCATTTCCCAGCCGGACGAATGATGCTCGCCGCACCAGAATTCGTCATATCCGAGATCGTCGAGCTGCTGGACCAGATCGAGGTCGCGGCGGAATTGCAGCATCGGATGCTCGCCGATCGGATGATGCGGTGCAAGAAAAGCGCCGAAGCGCAGACGTGGCTGTTTCGCCATTCGCTTTAGTCCTCCCGGACGGCTTGTGCTTTGGTTAGGGAGGACGTTACGAAGGTCGTGCGGCCGAAGCAATTGCTTGCCCGCGCATCTGTATCGCTGTTGTTGAGGTTGACATGCCTGCCACGCCACGCCGCCGCCCCGAAAAGCCCGAGGATTTGCGCAGCCATCGCTGGTTCGGGCCGGACGACATGCGCTCGTTCGGGCATCGCTCGCGCATGAAGCAGATGGGCTACGCGCAGGAGGAATTCGAAGGCAAACCGGTCATCGCCATCGTCAACACCTGGAGCGGGTTCGCTCATTGCCACGCGCATTTCCGCGACCGCGTCGAGGACGTAAAGCGCGGCGTGCTGCAGGCGGGCGGGTTTCCCGTCGAGGTCCCGGTGATGGCGCTGCCGGAAAATTTCGTGAAGCCCTCGACCATGCTCTACCGCAATCTGCTGGCGATGGAGACCGAAGAAAACCTGCGCGCACAACCAGTGGACGGCGCGGTGCTGATGGGCGGTTGCGACAAGACCACGCCTGCGTTGCTGATGGGTGCGATCAGCGCCGGGCTGCCCGCGATCTACATGCCGGCGGGCCCGATGCTGCGCGGCAACTGGCGCGGGCAGGTGCTCGGCTCCGGCAGCGATCTCTGGAAATACTGGGACGAGCGGCGCGCCGGCAATGTCAGCGACGCGCAGTGGGACGAGATGGAAGGCGGCATCAATCGTTCCGACGGCGTCTGCATGACCATGGGCACCGCCGCGACCATGACCGCGATGGCGGAAGTGCTCGGCATGGCGTTGCCCGGCGCGTCTTCGATTCCGGCGCCTGACGCCAATCATCCGCGCATGGCGGCGGCGTGCGGCCGGCGCATCGTCGAGATGGTGTGGGAAGATCTGATCCCGACCGACATTCTGACAGCCGGCGCGTTCGACAACGCCATCATCACCAGCGCTGCTATTGCGGGATCGACCAACGCTATCATTCATCTGATCGCCATCGCGCGCCGCGCGGGAATCGATCTCAGGCTCGAACGCTTCGATGAACTGTCGGCAGGCGTGCCGGTGATCGCCAATGTGCGCCCGTCGGGCAAATACCTGATGGAGGATTTCTATTACGCCGGCGGGCTGCCGGGTTTGATGACGCGCATCGCCAAACATCTCGATCTCAGCGAGAAAAATGTGCTGGGCAAAACGCTGAAAGAAACGCTGGATGCGGCGAAGGTCTGGAACGACGACGTGATCCGCGTGCTCGATCGGCCGGTGTCATCGGCGAACGGTTTGGCTGTATTGCGCGGCAATCTCGCGCCGGGCGGCTGCGTGATGAAGCCGTCGGCCGCCGAGCCGCGCCTCCTGAAGCACAAGGGGCCGGCGCTGGTGTTCGACGATTACAATCATATGGCTTCGCAGGTCGATCGCGCCGACCTCGATGTGACGCCCGATCATGTGCTGGTGCTGCGCAACTCGGGGCCGCAAGGAGGACCGGGCATGCCGGAGTGGGGCATGCTGCCGATCCCGACCAAGCTCGTGAAGCAGGGCGTGCGCGACATGGTGCGCATTTCCGATGCGCGCATGAGCGGCACCAGCTACGGCGCCTGCGTGCTGCATGTCGCGCCGGAGAGTTTCGTCGGCGGGCCGCTGGCGCTGGTCAAGACCGGCGACATGATCGAGGTCGATATCCCCGAACGGCGGATTCATCTGCACATCAGCGATGAGGAAATGGCGAAGCGAAAGGCGGCGTGGACGCCGCCGCCGCCGCGCTATACGCGCGGTTATGGGGCGATGTTCTCTCAACATATCGGTCAGGCCGATGCCGGTTGCGATCTGGATTTCCTGCAAGGGACGTCGCCGACGGCGGAGCCGGAGATTCACTGAGTTCGCTATTTTGCAACGAAATAGAAATCCTCGCGGCCAGGCAAAGAGCCGTAGGTGTAAGGCTCCTGCCGGCCGGCGGTCGCTTCCATCACGTCGTCGCGAACCAGCCGAAACATCTTATTGATTTCGACGCCCGGTGTCGCTAATCGCTGAACAACTGCAACGGCGAATGGCGAATTTCCGCCTTCGCCGTCGAGCGCGACTTGTCCATCCTTGGCTGCATAAACAACGAGCGTGGCGCCCTGAATTTTAACTTCAGCGAGGCCGCGCCCGTTGGTTGATCGCGATGCAATGAAACCGCCTGCCGTTGCGCTCCGAGCTATCGCTTCGGGTGCGTCCGTTTTTCGGGGCTTGAATGGATTATCACGGCACGCATCCAGCATGACCAGCTTGATCTTCTTTGCAGCATCAGTCGCGCGCAGAATCTGCGACAACGGAACAGCCTCAAACTCAATATCGCGATCCACTTTGAGCTTTGCATCGACCGGTACAAGATAGTTCACGCCGCCGACTTCTATCCCGTGGCCGGCGTAATACACCATCGCCCAATCGGCGCTTTCGGCTTCATTTGCAAACTGCCGCAGAGCGTCAATCATCTTTTCGCGGGTGGCGTCGTTGACCAGCGTGACGGTTTCGAACCCGATCAGTCGAAGCGACTTGGCGATTGAACTGGCGTCGTTTTGCGGATTGCGCAAGGCGGGGACATGCTTGTATGCCGAATTGCCAATAACGAGTGCGACGCGGCGACTTTGCGACGGCGCTGCTTGCGTAAGTGTTTTTGGAATGGCGACCTGGGTCGGTATGGACGTCGTAGTCGCCGCTTTGGATGGTGCAGCGGGAATGACCGGTTGTACTTCGCCGGAATCGATTGCCGCGATGCGAGTGCGGGCCGTTTCCAGCGCACTGGTGTTATCGTGCGAGCGTTCCTGACTAGATGAGTTCAGCGCCTTACCGAACTCAATGCGTGCTCGCGCAAGATCGCCTATTTTTTCATAGGTTAGACCCTTACCCGTGTATGCGGTGATCGCGTCAGGCCGCACTTGGAGCGCAGCGTCGAAATCGGCAAATGCCTTTTCGTATTCGCCTTTGTACCTGTAGGTGCTACCGCGCGCGACAAAGCCTAGAACATCTTTCGGATCGAGACTGATAGCTTTGGTTTGATCGGCAATAGCCCGGTCCAAGTCGCCCTTCGCTTGCCAAGCAGAGCCACGGTTTGCCCACGCCTTCGCAAACTTCGGATTTAATTTGATCGCTTCGTCGTAGTCGCGGATCGCCAGTTCGAACTCGCCTCTGGCGATGCGGAACGAGGCTCGATTGTTATATGGCGTGACGTATTTGGGATCGATCTTGATTGCCGCTGCGTAATCAGCCAGCGCGCGATCAAACTCACCCTTCAAAGCATAAGAATCCCCACGCCCTGCATAGGCGAATGTGTTCTTGGCGTCGATCCGGATAGCCTTATCGAAGTCGGCAATGGCCTTGTCGTATTCGCCTTTCCTGCGCCACGCCTGTCCGCGCCCATTTAGCGGGATCGAACCACCAGTCGCATCCAGCCTGATCGCTTCGCTGTAATCGGCAATCGCGCGATCAAGCTCGCCCTTTGCCGAAAAAGCGATGGCACGGCCGTTGTAGACCACGAATGGCCGAGGACCGCCGTCTCTGATAGCGCGACTACAAGCGGCAATCCGTTGGTCGGCGTCGCCCTTACCGACGCATAATTGAATGTCGGACTGGCGGGCGGCTCCTTGCGCTGTTACAGAAGAAATCAGGAACAGCGTTAGCGAAAGCAGCGGTCTTTGCATTCAGATCACCAGCTCCGTTCTCACGCGCCGCACGTCGAATTCGATATCCGCATCGGTCACCGGCGGCCAGCCGGGGAAGCACGACACGCCGATCTGGCTGATGCCGGCTTTGGCGAACGAGCCTTCGAGCACCGGCCGCAGGTCATGCACCGAATAGATTTGCGCGGCGGTGACGCCTTTCC
This sequence comes from Hyphomicrobiales bacterium, assembly GCA_021732215.1. Classification (GTDB taxonomy): domain Bacteria; phylum Pseudomonadota; class Alphaproteobacteria; order Rhizobiales; family Xanthobacteraceae; genus SG-bin9. The sequence continues at coordinate 60,667 of JAKFVL010000007.1, read as the reverse complement.
AGTCGCATGAGAGCGCAGCGACACGATCGCGCATCGCATCCATCACGAATTCTGCCTTGGCGGCTATCCCTGTTAGCGACGTGTCGCGTCCGCCAAAGGTGCGCTCGGGACCGCTCACGCCGTCGCGAAATTCCGGCTTTCCCGAAATCAGGAAATCGCCGTTCGCGCTGGCCTCTGCCACCGTGTAGGTGAACGCGAAGAAGGTCGCGCCTTTCGGCACCTCAGTGATCGGCGCGATGTTGCTGCGGGCAAGCGGGTTGATGTCGCCCCGCTTGCAACCCCACGCATGCAGTGTTTTCAGATACTCGGCGTTGAAGGCCGCAAACTCAGGGGGCGACATCGGCGCCGGTGAGCGCAGCTCGCAGGCGGCAAGCGCGGTTATCGGGCGTCCGACGTGTTCCAGATGCGCCTTGATTCGCGAAAATCCTTCCGCCATTGGCAACGGCCGGTCGAATCGCGCCCGATGCAGCGCAAATCCGGGGTTTGCCGCCACTCCGGCCGAAAATGGGCCGCCGGGCACATGGATAAAGGAATAATTCCCCGGCTCGAATTTCAGGATTTCTGCCAATTTCCAACCCTCCAGACGTGCCGAGAAGCCGGTTTTCGGCTTTTGGCCGGTTCCATGCCCCATTATTTCGTCGCAGCCGCTTGAACGAAACAATTCTCCGCAACGACGAAACCATTATCCGCTTTTGGCGCAAAACGCCGGAAACGGGGAGTGCCTATTAACTACGTCCAACGACGCGGTGCCAAGCCGCAGACAACGGGACAAGTGGAGACGGACATGCGCACCATCGGTTTCATCCTGAGCCTCGGCGTTCTGATCGGTAGCGTTTCGGCAGCGGGTTCGGCCGACAGCCGTCTTCACGCCGGGCTGTTCGCATTCAACGGCTCGCCCGTTGAAGCAACGGTTTCGGTTCAGGCCCCGATGCAACTCGCGATGATCAAGAACTGATTTTCATACGTTCTTCGCGAACCTGTTTTATGACCAAAGGTGTTTCCCGATTTCAGCACGTAAAAAGTTGCGTATATTAAAACGTCGCCCCCGGTTTCGGCCGGGGGCTTTTTTCGTTCGTTGCAGCTTCGGGTCTTCGCGGTGAAACCATAAAATTTTAATGAACTGCCGCTATGGTTCAGGCGCAATCCAGAAAAGAGCGCGGGCCCCGGTCTTGATGTGGCTGTCGAACCGGGGCCGTATCTTTTTTGCTTGCGCGCTTTGGCGGTCGCTTCTGGACCGCCGCGAATTCTAGAAATAGCTCTGCAGCGTGCCCCGCCGCCGCACGTCCAGCGTGGCGCAATGAAACGCGCCGCCGAATGCCGCATAGTGCAGGAATTCGCACGGGATCGGCTCGAAGCCCCACTGCTTCATGGCGCTCATCATCGATTTGTGGTGCGGATCGACGATCACGCGCTTCTCGTCGATGGTCAGAATATTCATGCTGAGCCACTTGCCGCACATCGAGGTGATCTTGAGCATCCGGTCGTTGATCGGGTCCGGCTCCGGCGCCACCAGGATGTCCCACTTTTTCAGGATCGGCGGCAGGCGATCCGGGTCGATGTATTCGGGGTTGATCAGCAGCTTGCCGGGGCCGAGCGGCAGGATCGTGGTGTCGATGTGCATCGGGTTCGGGCAGCGGCTTTCGATCTCGTGAATCCGGTAGGCGTCGCCGAGATGGCGGCGCAGCCATTCGATGCCCATGGCATTGGTGACGTTGCTGCGGGTCACGAACAGATCGGTGCCGCAGCGGAAGAAATCGGCGGCGTCGAACACCGGTTCGAACTCGGTCAGGATGTAGCGCATCGGCTCGCCCTTTTCGGGCACCGTGAAACCCGGCACGAACAGATCGTCGGTGAGCTGCGGGCGCGGAGCCGAGGTCCAGCGCGCGCCACGCCGGAAATAATCCTTCAGAAGGGTGCGATAGGAATGGGTCTCGAAGTACCGGCACGGCCACGCCATCGGCGTTTCGATGATCTCGTCGCCGATCACCAGCATGCTGTCGCGGGGGCATGAATTGCAGAACCCGCGCGAGGTCCAGTCCGGCGTGCCGAACTTCGCCTTGTAATCGACCGCATCCGGCCGCGTCACCACAATGCCGAGCGATTCCAGCAGCGACACGAACCCGTCGAGTTCGCGCTGTGCCGGCTCGATCATGATCTTCGGGAAACGAAATCCGGAGACCACGGATTGCGCGCGTGCCGCCATGCCCGGGATGTTGCAGGTGACGACCGGATGATCCGAGGGGATCGTCGCGCCTTCCAGCCGCCCGACGATGATTTCCTCGAGCGGATCCCATTCATTGTGCGAATTGACGGGGGAGGTCTGGGGCTGGACGGGTGACGTAAATTCAGGCCCGCGCGAACTGCGGGGTTGGGCCAACTCGAGCATTCCTCTCCCTCCGGACTGATGGTGCCGCGGCGTCATCCGACCGGATCGGTCGCTTTCGGCTGCCGCCCTGTTTCGGGCATGGCATTGTTGATCTCACGCCATATTTTGCCTGCCGGGCCGGTTCAATGCAATTGGTCGTGAGAGGGGCGGGCCGCTGATTTATTGGACTATCTGATCGGCCGCCTAGCCTGCCGCTGCGGTGCGGGCGGCAAGTCCCTTGTTTTTCATGCGCCAGAGCAGAAGTTCGACGCGGTCCTGACCAAAGAAAGGCTCGCCCTCGAACACGAACGTCGGAACGCCCCAGTGTCCCGAAGCAGCGTGGCTGGTTTCGTTGTCCTTGATGACTGCCTCATAGCGATCCGGATCGGCGGTGATGGCCGCGTCCATTGCCGCGAGGTCAAAACCGGCAGCGTTCGCAGCTTTCGTAAGATGGTCGCCCTCGTGCCAGCCATCCACGCTGCCGTCCCACATCACCGGTGCAACTGTGAGCGTAAAGTCGAACGCCCGGCCCTCGCGTTGCGCGTGGGCGCAAAGCCGGGTGATCCGGCGGATGCGCGGTTGCTCGGCGGCGACCTCGAACGTCGTCATGTCCTGCACGATCGGATCGGGCTTAGGCCAGCGAAACGGAATGCCGGCGTGTTCTGCGACGCGGCGGCTGTCCCGCATCACATAAGGCGCAAATTGCGGATTGGCTGTCTTGAAGAACCCGGGAATCCGCACCGCGATCGGGTAAACCGCGCGCAGATTGATGGTCACGTCGTGGCTTTTGGCCAGTTCCAGCGTTTTCGGCAACGCCAGATAGCTGTAGGGGCTGCGATATGAATAGAATAGATCGACGGCGAACGGCATGAACGGCCTCGGGTGTGATTAAGCCATCCCGTTGAGGAATGGATTGGTCATCCGCTCCTGGCCGATGCTGGAGCCGGGACCGTGGCCGCAGATGAAGCCGACATCGTCGCCAAGCGGCAAGAGCTTGTCGATGATCGACTTGATCAATGTCGGGTGACTGCCTCCGGGCAGGTCGGTACGGCCGACCGATCCGCTGAACAGCACGTCGCCGACGATGGCGAAGCGCATCCCGTCGTTAAAGAACACCACGCTGCCGGGCGAATGGCCGGGGCAATGCAGCACGTCGAACACAAGCTCGCCGATCCTGACCTGATTGCCTTCCTCGAGCCAGCGGTCGGGCGTGACGTTGCGCACTCCGGATGTGATGCCGAAGCGCTGGCCGCTCGCGACCACGTTGTCGAGCAGGTACTTGTCGGCGATGTGCGGGCCTTCGATCGGCACGTTCAATGCATCGTGCAGCTCTGCTGCGCCGCCGACGTGATCGATGTGGCCGTGGGTGATCCAGATCTGCTCGACCGTCACCTTCGCCTGCTCGATCGCGGCCAGAATGTTCGGCACATCGCCGCCGGGATCGATCACCACCGCGCGCTTGGTGATCTCGCACCACAACAGGCAGCAGTTCTGCTGGAAATCCGTGACCGGTATGATGATCGCGCCGGCTTTCGGCGCCGTCTCGCGGTCGTTTGCCATGTCTTTTTTATCCATGGCTGTGACATGGCCGATTTTTCGCGGAACGCCAAGAGGATTTCAAGGGGGTTGTCACCCCGGACGGTGCACAGGCAACGTCCGGGGCAGGCGGTGTCTATCGCTTGGTCTGCGCCTTCAGCGTTTCCTCGACCACGCGATCGAACGAGGAGGCGGGCTTCGTCGGTGATTTGGCTTTCTGCTCGGCGACATACTTGTCGCGCTTGGCGACCAGCGCCGCGAGTTTTTCGTTGAGCGCCTTGCGGGTGCCGATCTGTTTCTCGATCGTTTGCTTGCGCTGCTCGGCGGAGAGCTTGCGCAGGTCTTCCGGCAGGTCGTCGTCCTTGAGTTCGGCGTACTTCTGCCGTCCGGATGCGACGTCGCTGGTGAGGTCGCCGCCGCCGGTGACTGCTTCGTTGGCGACGACGGATCGCTTGTTGAGATAGCTCGCCATTTCGGTGGCTTGCGCGGGAGCGGCCGCCGCGACCGATGCGAGCTGGCGCGTGCGATCCTCGACGCGCTTCTGGGTCGCCCGGGGGCCGTAGGGGATCACCGTGCCGTTGATCTGTTTTTGCAGGATGATGATCTCGTCGTCGAACGGCGTTTCGATCACGACGATCTCGCCGCCATCCTGCGGGATCGGAATAAAGCGGCCGTTGCCGCCTTGTGCGATCTCGCGCCAGACCCGCTCGGTGTCGCGGGCGTTGCCGGCCAGCACCGCGTTGACGATGATGTCCTTCTGCTTTGCGACCTTCAGCGTTTCTGGATACTTGGTGTCCTGCTCGTAGTTCATGTGCGGCGGTGCGTCGCCGACCAGAAATACGATGCGCCGTGTTTCTGCGTCTTGCGTCCACTTCAGCTTGTTGACCGCGACATCGAGCGCTTCATTGACGCTTTCAGGCCAGTCGCCGCCGCCGCGCGCTTTCATCTCGAGCAGGTTGGCGTAGATATCCTGGATGTCGGTGGTGAGATCGAACGTCTTGGTCACGTAATCGTCGCCGATGTCGCGATAGGCGACGAGTCCCATGCGAATGTCGGCGTCCGGGTTGGTGTCGACGATCGTGGTCGCAATTGACCAGATCTTGCGCTTGGCTCCCTCGAGCAAACCGCCCATCGAGCCGGTGGTGTCGAGCACGAAAGCAACTTCGACGGCGGGTTTGGCAGTTGCTTGCGACAGCGCGCCGGTCAGCGGCAAAAAAAGAATCGCGGCCGCGAGGGCACGATGCCAAAAAGTGTGACGCGGTTTTCGGGCGGCATCATGCCCGAAACCATTAGAATCGCGCGATGTGATGCGTGGCGACATAAAGGTCTCCAATATCTCCCTAGGTCAGATCGACGATCGGACCTGTGTTCATTTTCATGAGCATGATCCTTCCGAAAACCGCGCCCCACTTTTCGGGGATCATGCTCCGGAACCCATGGTTCCGCGGGTTCGCGACCCCCTCAGGCCGGAAAAATGGCGGGGAATCGGCATATTTGCGGCCTCGGAAGTCGGATGGGCCTAAAACCTTTCCGCGACCGAGGCTCACCCTTTAAGGTGGTCGCATGATCGATTTGGGTTCGAATCGTTTGCTGAAAGAGCTGCCGCCCGACCTGCGCCAGTCAGAAACGGCGCTGGCGGTGGCGCGCGGCACGGCGCGGCTGCTGCGCTCGCTCGATTTTTCAACCGTGTCAGAAGTCAGCTTGCCGTCCGGACGGCGGGCCGATCTGGTGGCGCTCAATCCGCGTGGTGACATCTGGATCGTCGAGATCAAGTCATCGCCGCAGGATTTGCGCGCCGACCAGAAGTGGCAGGATTACCGGGCCCATTGCGACCGGCTGTTTTTTGCGTTTCCGCAGGATTTGCCATGCGAGATTTTCCCGCCCGGCACCGGGCTGATTGTCGCCGACGCCCATGGCGCGCATCTGCACTGCGACGCGCCCGAGCATCGCCTGCCGGCGGCGACGCGCAAGGTGATGATGGTGCGGTTCGCGCTCGCGGCGGCGACCCGGCTCAATCGCCTCGCTGACCCGCAGGGACATGCGGGTTTTACGGATCAGTTTTGAGAAGCCTCAGCGCGGTGCGCGCTTGGCGAGGATACGCTGCAGCGTGCGGCGATGCATGTTGAGGCGGCGCGCGGTTTCCGAGACGTTGCGGTTGCACATCTCGTAAATGCGCTGAATATGTTCCCAGCGCACGCGGTCCGCCGACATCGGATTGGCCGGCAGTTCGGATTTCTCGCCGCCGCCTGACAGCAGCGCCGCGACCACGTCGTCGGCATCCGCCGGCTTCGACAGATAATCGATCGCTCCCATCTTCACCGCGGTCACCGCGGTGGCGATGTTGCCATAGCCGGTCAGCACGATGGCGCGCGCTTCGGGGCGCTTGCGCTTCAACGCCGATACTACATCGAGGCCGTTGCCGTCGCCGAGCCGCAGATCGACCACCGCGAATGCGGGCGCCGTGCGGCCGATCTGTGCAAGGCCGTCCGCAACCGTATCGCACGACGTGACGGTGAAGCCGCGCGTTTCCATCGCGCGCGACAGCCGCTCGAGGAACGGCTTGTCATCCTCCACGATCAGGAGCGAGCGATCGGCTTCGTTGGCAAGTTCTGCGATGGCGTTCACGGGTTCGGTTCTTTCCATATGCCCAAATCATTCAATCAGTTATTCAAGCAGATATGGCGACAGAATACAGCCCTTCCAAGGCCTGGGCGATGGTTAATGGGCACGTTCCGCCGCATGCGGCAGAGCATCGCACTTCGCGAGCTAAAGCATCATCTCTGGCGAAATCGTCGCTGTTTCAAACGCTTCGCGGGGCCAGATGATCCGCACCACTGCGCCGTGATCAGGGAACACACGATTCGAGAAGCGCACCCGCGCGCCGCTGCGCTCCAGCAGCGTGCGGGCGATGAACACGCCGAGCCCAAGCCCGGCGCGTTCGCCGTGCGCTTCGTCGCCCCTGCGGCGCGACAGATACGGCTGCTCGCCGATCCGCCGCAGCAGATCGGGCGGAATGCCCGGCCCGTCGTCGGAAATATCGATCTCGACCGTATCTGCATCCCACCACGCATTGACCTCGACATCGCCGCGCGCGAAATCGACCGCGTTTTCGAGAATGTTGCCGAGGCCGTACAGGATCGCCGGGTTGCGCAGGCCGACCGGCTCGGGCGATGCCGACAACGCGACCCTGATCTTGATGTTGATACCGAAATCCCGATGCGGCGCGACGGCCTCCTCGATCAGGGTCGACAGTTTCATATTGTCAAACGGCGCGCCGCTGGACGAGAGCTGCGTGATCTTGCCGAGAATCTCGCGGCAGCGTTCGGCCTGTTCGCGCAGCGTTTTCAGATCGCCAGTGGTTGGGCCGCCTTCAGCATTTTTCTCAAGCTCCCGGGAGATGAGGAAGATCGTCGAGAGCGGCGTCCCGAGTTCGTGCGCAGCCGCGGCGGCGAGGCCGTCGAGCTGGGTGAGATGCTGCTCGCGGGTCAGCACCAGTTCGGTTGCGGCGAGCGCGTCGGAGAGCTTGCGGGATTCTTCGGTTACCTGAAAGGCGTAGAGGCTGGTGACGCCGATCGCGAGCACGATCGAGAGCCAGACGCCGAGCATGTAGATCGGCGGCAGCGCCAGTTGATCCTCTCCGGCCCACGGCAGCGGCAGGTGGATGAAGCCGAGCACGGTCGCACATACGGTGGCAAAGATGCCGAGCACGATGGTGTAGCGTATCGGCAATGCGGTGGCTGAAATCAGAACCGGCCCGAGAAACAGGAACGAGAACGGATTTTGCAATCCGCCGGTCAGAAACAGCAGGATCGCGAGCTCCGCGATGTTGAACGCCAGCAGTACGGCGGCGTAGAGCGGTTCCAGGCGGTGCACCGGACTGAACGTCATCTGCAAAGCAAGATTGATCACGGCCGAAACCCCGATCACCGTCACGCATGACACCACCGGTACGTCGAAATCGAGCCCCTGCACGACCACGAAAATTGCCGCAAGCTGGCCCAGCGCCGCGAGCCAGCGCAGCCGCAGGATGGTGTCCAGCCGGACATAGCGGCGCGGATTGCGGAAGTCGGATGCGGTGATGTCGCTCATGCGGCGGACCTTAACTGCCGCGAGGTCAGGCCACAAACCGGTGCGTCAAATTGCTTTGATCGTGGAATGCTTGCGATTTGCGCCCAATTGACGCAATGACGGGCGCATGAACGACGGCCATCCCATACCGGCGAATCCACCATCGAACGCACCGGTTTCCGGCCCCGCAGCGATTGCGGTCGCGCGTCTGATCAAGGTCTACAAAACCTCGCGCGCCGTCGACGATATTTCGTTCCGCATCGCGCCGGGCAGCATCACCGGTCTGCTCGGCGGCAACGGCGCCGGCAAGACCACGACGATTGCCATGATCATGGGCCTGGTGTTGCCGACCTCCGGCACCGTCGAGGTGCTCGGCCATCCGATGCCGGCGGACAGCGCCGAGGTGTTGGGGCGAATGAATTTCGAAAGCCCCTATGTCGATATGCCGATGCGTCTCACAGTGCGGCAGAATTTGGCGGTGTTCGGCCGGCTCTATGCGGTCGAGAATCTCAAGGAGCGAATCGCGCAGCTCGCGAGCGATCTCGACCTCACCGAATTCATCGACCGCCCCGCCGGCAAGCTCTCGGCCGGGCAGAAGACGCGCGTCGCGCTGGCAAAGGCGCTCGTCAATGAGCCGGAGCTTCTGCTGCTCGACGAGCCGACCGCGTCGCTCGATCCGGACACGGCCGACTGGATCAGGAGCCATCTCGATCGCTATCGCCGCGAACGCAACGCCACCATCCTGCTCGCCTCGCACAACATGCAGGAGGTCGAACGGCTGTGTGATCGCGTCATCATCATGAAGCGCGGCCGCATCGAGGACGACGATTCAACCGCCGGTATTCTGGCGCGCTACAATCGCAGCAATCTCGAGGAGGTCTTTCTCGATGTGGCGCGCGGCCGTGCGCAAGCAGGCACGGCATGAACAGGGCAACTGTCAGCCATCATGGCATCGCGTTCCATCGCATCTATGCGATGCTGCTGCGCTATAGCTATCTTCTGGTGTCGTCGTGGCCGCGGCTGGTCGAACTGATCTATTGGCCGACGCTGCAGCTCATTACCTGGGGTTTTCTGCAGAGCTACATCACGGCGAATTCGGGACCGCTGGCGCGCGCCGGCGGTGCGCTGCTCGGGGCGGTGATCCTGTGGGACATCCTGTTCCGCGGCCAGCTCGGTTTCTCGATCTCGTTTCTGGAGGAGATGTGGGCGCGTAACATCGGCAACCTGATGATGAGCCCGCTGAAGCCGATCGAGTTCCTGATCGCGCTGATGATCATGGCCGTGATCCGGCTCGCCATCGGCGTGATCCCGATGACGCTGCTCGCGATCGCGTTTTTCGATTTCAACATCTACGGCATCGGCCTGCCGCTGGTGGCGTTCTTCTGCAATCTCATCTTCACCAGTTGGGCAATGGGCATCGTCGTGTCGGGCATCGTGCTGCGCAACGGGCTCGGCGCCGAGACGCTGGCCTGGACATTGATGTTCCTGATGCTGCCGCTGGTCTGCGTCTATTATCCGGTCTCGGTGCTGCCGGCCTGGCTGCAGACGATCGCGTGGCTTTTGCCTCCGACCTACGTGTTTGAAGGTATGCGTGCGCTGCTGGCCGACCATGTTTTCCGGGCCGACCTGATGATTCAGGCGCTGCTCATGAATGCAGCGCTGCTTGCCGCTTCTTTCGCTGTTTTCTTGTGGCTTCTCAACGCCGCCAAGCGCCACGGATCGCTGCTACAGACCGGGGAATAGAGGCATTTCGGGTTCCCGGAGCGGCCAATAGGGTTCGATAACCCTATGCACAGTCCATTGGCTGGATTGACGCTTTGTTACGCAACATCCAGTATATTGCGCTGCGAAACAACGCTGAGGGACCAGGATGGCGATCGGGGTATTTGGTGGGACACCGGCACTGCCGAACGAGGGCAGCCCCGCGCTGACCACTCCGCTGTACTGGATGTACGAGATGGGTCAGGCGTCGCTCAATCCGGCGCGCGCCATGGTCGACGCGACCAAGCTGATGATCCAGAACCCGCTCAATCCGTGGTCGCATACCCAATTCGGCAAAGCTGTTGCAGCAGGCTGCGAGTTGTTCGAGCGCACCACGCGCCGCTACGGCAAACCCGAATGGAATCTGCCGACGACCGAAGTCAACGGCATGCGCGTCCCGGTCGAGATCGAGACGGTGTGGGAAAAGCCGTTCTGCAAGCTGCTGCACTTCAACCGCAAGATCACCAGGCCGTTGCGCGCCCCGCATCCGCGCGTGCTGATTGTGGCGCCGATGTCGGGTCACTACGCGACGCTGCTGCGCGGCACGGTGGAAGCGTTCCTGCCGGCGCATGACGTCTACATCACCGATTGGGCCGATGCCCGCATGGTGCCGACGACGGCAGGGCGGTTCGATCTGGAAGACTATGTCGACTACCTGATCGAGATGATGCGTGCGCTCGGCGGCAACGTTCATATTGTCGCCGTTTGCCAGCCGTCCGTGCCGGTCCTGATCGCGGCATCGGTGATGGAAGCCACCAACGATCCCAACTATCCGCAATCGATGACGCTGATGGGCGGCCCGATCGATACGCGGCGCAATCCGACCGCGGTGAACAAGCTCGCCGAGGAGCGCGGCATCGACTGGTTCCGCAACAACGTCATCACCAAGGTGCCGTTTCCGCAGCCGGGCTTCATGCGCGATGTGTATCCGGGCTTTCTCCAGCTCAACGGCTTCATCACCATGAATCTCGACCGCCACATGGACGCGCACAAGAACCTGTTCGCGAACCTCGTGAAGGGCGACGGCGACCTGGTCGACAAGCACCGCGAGTTCTACGACGAATATCTCGCGGTGATGGACTTGCCGGCTGAGTATTATCTCCAGACCGTGGACCTCGTCTTCGTCAAGCACGCGCTGCCGAACGGCACCATGACCCATCGCGGCAAGCCGGTTGATCCCTCCAAGATCAGGCGCGTCGCACTGATGACGGTCGAAGGCGAGAACGACGACATTTCCGGCATCGGCCAGACCGAAGCGACGCACGATCTTTGCTCGTCGATCCCGCGCGATCGCCGGGTGCATTACATGCAAAAGGGCGTCGGCCACTACGGCGTGTTCAACGGCTCGCGTTTCCGCTCGGAGATCATGCCGCGCATCGCCGATTTCATGCTGTCGTCCCAACACAGCGTGGTGCGGCTCGCCAACGCCGCCGAATAGGCTCCGTCAGAGGTCCTTACTCGCGCTTTGCGTGCATATCGGGCAATGGCACGCGCGGGCTCCGACTCGCCCTTCAATCTATTGATCGGGCTAGCGTTTTTATCATTAACGATTGCGACTTAGAAGTGAACATTGATTCTATATCTTGGATCATCAGCGGTGCTTGAAATGAACGGTCAGATTGAGTTTTCAGGCCCCCGATCTGGTAGTCGCTGTTAAAAACCCTGCTATATCATGGGCAAATGATTTGTTTTTGCGCCGATGAATTTCACTGGCAGCGGATATGGCAGAATCCCGGCAGCTTCCTGAATGCCGGGTCCGCCAAGATGGCCTTTCGCGCACTGCTTTATCGCCGTCCAACCGAACCGCACACGATTGCCGTGCGCTGCGGCTCGCTGATGTTCGCCGTCCGTCTGCGGCGTCATCGACGCGCGCGCCGTTACACGCTGCGCATTCATCCGATGGATCGCGAAGCCATTCTCACCATGCCGCCGCGCGGAACCTTGGCCGAGGCAAAGGATTTCGCACAGCGTCACGGCGCATGGATCGCCGCCAGGCTCGGCCGGTTGCCGAAGGCGGCACCCTTTGCGCACGGCACGCTGGTTCCGCTGCGCGGCATCGACCACAAGATCGTGCATCGCTCGGGCGAGCGTGGCACGGTCTGGGCCGAAACGCGCGACAGCGGCGAGCGCATTCTTTGCGTTGCCGGGGGCGTCGAACACATCGATCGCCGGGTGCACGACTTTCTCAAGCGTGAAGCCCGCAAGGATCTGGCCAAGGCGTCGCACGCCTACGCCGAGCGGCTCGGCGTCAAGGTCAAGCATATCTCGATCCGCGACCAGTCGAGCCGCTGGGGGTCATGCACATCGGCGGGTGCGCTGTCATTTTCGTGGCGGCTGATTCTCGCGCCGCCCTACGTGCTCGACTATCTGGCGGCGCACGAAGTGGCGCATCTGGTCGAGATGAATCATTCGGCGAAATTCTGGCGCACGGTCGGCCGGGTCTGCGGTCATACCGAGCGCGCCAAGAAGTGGCTCGATACGCAAGGCAACGACCTGCACCGCTTCGGCATTCACGAATAGCTTGAGGCAGGACTGTTTGCGCACTCAGCGTCGTCCGCGCCTGCGCGCAGACGACGGCTGATTTTGGCGCGGCGCAATCGGCCTGCAATTCCAGATGCGAAATCACTGCCGCCGGAACAACCGATCCACCAGCCAGCCATCGAGGCCGGCGGCAGCTTCGGGCCGCGCCGACGTGTTAACGCGGGCATTGCCATTGCCCTGTGCGGGCCGCGCCGCCGGATAGCCAGGATTGGCGTAGTTCGGATCCGCCGGATTGGCATCCTGCATCGGCGGCGGCTGGAAGTTGCCGCGCGTCTGCGCCTGCGGCTGTTGATCGCCGAACTGCGGCAACAGGTTTGAGAGCAATCCGCCGCGCGAGGTCTGCAAGGCAGCCACCGGCACGCCCTGATGCGCGATCCGCATGAAGCGCGTCCACACCTCCACCGGCAATCCGCCGCCGGTGGCTTTCCTGGTCGGCGAGTTATCGTCGTTGCCGAGCCAGACGCCGGTGACGAGGTTCGCGGTATAGCCGATGAACCAGGCGTCGCGGAAATCCTGACTGGTGCCGGTCTTGCCCGCCGCCATCCAGCCCGCAATCTCGGCCTTGCGGGCGGTGCCGGTCAGCAGCGTTTCCTGCATCATCGCATTCATCATGCTGGCGGCGCGCGGATCGATCACCTGCGCCGGCGGCTCGATGGTGCGGCCATAGAGAATTTTCCCGGCGGGTGTGCGGATTTTCGTCACTACGTGCGGCGTGATCGAAAGCCCGCCATTGGCAAACGGCACGTAAGCGCCGACCAGCTCGGTGAGCGAGACTTCCGAGGTGCCGAGCGCGATCGAGGCGTTGGCTTCCAGCTTCGACGAGATGCCGAGGCGATGGGCGGTGCGCACCACGTTCGGCGCGCCGACCTCGAGCCCGAGCCGCACAGCGACGGTGTTCAGCGACATCGCAAGCGCCTGTGTCAGGGTCACGTTGCCAAAGTATTCGTGGGTGTAGTTTTCCGGCCGCCAGCCCTTGACGTTGATCGGCGCGTCCTGCCGCACGGTATCCGGCGTCAGTCCACGTTCGATGGCGGTGAGATAAACGAACGGTTTGAACGCCGAACCCGGCTGGCGCTTGGCGGTGACAGCGCGGTTGAACTGGCTCTCGGCGTAGTTGCGACCGCCGACCATGGCGCGCACACCGCCGCCCGGCGTCATCGCCACCAGCGCGCCTTGCGTGACGTTGAATTTTACGCTCTTGGCAGCCAGTTCGTCGATGATAGCAGCTTCAGCGACGCTTTGCAGCTTTGGATCGATGGTGGTTTCCACCACGATGTTCTGGTCGATCTGGCCGACCAGATCGTCGAGCACTTCCGCGATCCAGTCTGCGATGTAGTTGATCGTGCCGGCGCCGACAGGTTTGACCGCAATTGAAGGCGCGCTGATCGCGGCCTGCGCCTGCTTGTCGCTAATAAATTTCGAATCCGCCATCGCGGTCAGCACGATCTGCGCTCGCGCCTCCGCGCCTTCGGGATTGCGATTTGGCGCAAGGCGCGACGGCGATTTGACGAGGCCCGCGAGCATTGCCGCCTCCGCAACCGTGACTTGGCGCGCGGACTTGCCGAAATACTTCTGTGCCGCGGCCTCGACACCGTAGGCGCCCGAGCCGAAGTAGACGCGGTTGAGATAGAGCTCGAGAATCTCTGCCTTGGAATATTTGCGCTCCAGCCAGATCGCCAGCTCGAATTCCTGCAGCTTGCGCATCACCGTGCGGTCCTGCGTCAGGAAAAGGTTCTTCGCCAGCTGCTGTGTCAGGGTCGAGCCTCCCTGCGAGACCCCACGGTGCATGATGTTGGTAACGACGGCGCGCGCGATGCCGGTCGGATCGACGCCGTAGTGCGAATAGAACCGGCGGTCCTCGATGGCGATGAAGGCGTTTGGCAGATGCGGCGGCAGGTCTTTCAGCGCCACGTTGGTGCCGGGCTGCTCGCCGCGCGTTGTCAGTACGGAACCGTCGATGCCGACGATCTGGATCGTCGGCGGGCGCTTGGGTATTTCGAGCGACTGGATCGGCGGCAGGTGCGATCCGACCCAGATCGCGACGCCTGCGACCGCGATCAGCGCCCACAGCCCCGCGACCGCGCTGTAATAGACCAGACGGCCGAGACCGAACCGCTTGCGGCTCTTGCCGCGCTTGCCCTTGGGAGACTTTTTCTCCCTCGGCGCGTCATCCTGATCTTCAGAGGATTTGCGTTTGGCCATCTGCGATTTCGGCTTGTTGGTCTCTGGTTCGGCGGCGACGCGATCGCGTGACGTCAGCCGCAGGTTCGACAGCGACCACGGCGGCTCGAAGCCCGGTTCCTTGCGGTTTTTCTTCTGTCGCCAAAACGCCATTTCTTAGAAAGCCATGAACTCTTAGAAAGCCATGAACGCCCACGCCACTCCCGCCAGCCGGACCTTAAGCCGCCCGGTTTAAGGGGGGGTTACGCAAAGGTTAATGAGGGATTAGAGCGGGATGATGATGACCCGTCACTGCGGGTACGAAGCAATCCAGAACCGCAAGCTGTGGCGCTGGATTGCTTGGTCGCTTACTCTCTTCGCAATGGCAATGGAGGCGATATGACCGGCCACATCGATCCGACAAAGGATATTTTCGCAGCTTTCCGGGAGAACGACCGCAAGGGGCCGATCCAGATGCTCAATCTGGTGCGGCTGCGCGCGGACGCGGCCTATCCCGACGGCCGCAAGGCCAGCGGCGCGGAGGCTTACGCGGCGTATGGCCGCGACAGCGGGCCGGTGTTCGAGCGGCTCGGCGGCAAGATCATCTGGCAGGGCCGGTTCGAACTGATGCTGATCGGCCCGCAATCCGAACGCTGGGATCATTGCTTCATCGCCGAATATCCGAGCGTGGGGGCATTCGTCGAGATGATCCGCGATCCGGTCTATCGCGAGGCGGTCAAGCACCGCCAGGCGGCGGTCGAGGATTCGCGGCTGATCCGCCACGCCGCGTTGCCGATCGGCAAGAATTTCGGTGAAGTCCCAAGGTAATTTCCTCTCGTTCGTCATGGCCGGGCATAGCCGTTTGAAGAACGGCGTCGCTTCGCTCGCCTATGCCCCGGCCATCCACGTCTTCAAAGCGGCGTTTCAGCAAGGCGTGGATGCCCCGCGCAAGGCCGGGCATGACGCAGAAATTGATTGGTGTTACGCAAAACAAAGCCGGCAGAGCTTTCGCTCCGCCGGCTTGCAATCGTAACAGTTAAGCGAAATCAGCTTGCCGAGTCGTCCGAGATGATCGGGCCAAACAGCTCCCAGCGCTCGCCGTTGAACTTCATCATCTGAAGTTGTTTGTTGACGCGATAGTCGGTCGGCGTGGTGTTGCTGGAGATGCCGGGCAGCGACAGATCGCCGACCTGGTTCTTCAGGCTTGTCGCCACCTTCATCACGTTGTCGCGGGTCAGATCGTCCTTGCACTGCTGCAGCACATGGACCATCAGCTCGGCGGTCGAGTAGCCATAGCTGTTGAAGCTCGAGTCCTTGTCGCCCTCCGGATAGTACTTTTCCATGAATGCGAAGTATTTCTTCATGCCCGGATCGTTCTTCCACTGCGGATCGAGCGGGTCCTTGCCGTAGTTGACGCTGATGATGTTCTTGGAGGCTTCGAGTCCGGCCGGCTTCAGGACGGCGCCGACCGAGGTCGAGTTGATGTTCAGGATATGCACCGGATTCCAGCCGAGTTCGGCATTCTTCTTGATGGCCTGCGCGGCAAACTTCGGCGTCGTCCCGCTAAAGAACACGTCTACGCCGGCCGCTTTCATCCTCACGATCTGCGAGTCGATGGTCGGATCGCTGGTCTCGTAGGAGGCCTCGACGACGACCATGGTTTTGGCCTTGTCGCCGAGCGCATCCTTGATGCCGGTCAGATAGTCGCGGCCGAGGTCGTCGTTCTGGTAGAGAATTCCGATCTTGGCGTTTGGATAATTGGCGAGAATGTACTTGCCGTAGATTCGGCCCTCGACTTGATAGTTCGGGTTGAAGCCCATCGTCCACGGGAAGTTCTTCGGGTCGGTGAACTTCGATGCGCCGGTCGCGGCGAACAGCTGGGGCACCTTCTTCTGGTTGAGATACTTCTGCACGGCGGCGTTCGAGGGCGTGCCGAGCAGTTGGAACGTCAGCAGCACCTCGTCGCTCTCGACCAGCTTGCGGGTCTGTTCGACGGCTTTCGGCGGCGAATAACCATCATCGTACTGAATGAAATTGATCTTGCGGCCGTTTACGCCGCCCTGTTCGTTGATCATCTTGAAGTAGGCGGCCTGAGCCTTGCCGATGGTGGCGTAGGCAGAAGCCGGCCCCGAGAGCGGCGTCGTCTGGCCGATCTTGATTTCGGTATCGGTCGCGCCGGTGTCGTACTTTTTTTGCGCGAGCGCCGATGTCGCCGAGAAGGCGATCGCGAGCGCGGCCGCCGCAAGTGTGGTGGATGTTGTTGTTCTTGTCGCCATTGATACTCTCCCTGAATGTCGCATCGTCGCGATCTTGTTTATAGGCGTGCGGATATAGTGCCTCCGATCTTGGATGAGCCACTAACCGCTTGCAAGCAGGTATTATTTTAGGCGCGGCCTATTTTGCGAGCAGCAGGATCACAAGCGCGACTGCGGCGGGCGCGGCCTGCACCGTCAAGATGCGCTTGCTCACCGAATAACCGCCGTACAGTCCCGCGACGATGACGCAGAGCAAAAAGAAGATGTCGATCTGCTTGCCGATTGCTTCTACCGGATGCAGCAATCCCCAGATCAGGCCCGCGGCCAGGAAGCCGTTGTAAAGCCCTTGATTGGCGGCGAGCACGGCGGAATCGTCCGCCTTCTGCTGGGTCATGTTGAAGGTCTTCAGTCCCTTCGGCGTGGTCCAGAGAAACATTTCCAGCACCAGAAAGTAAATGTGCAGCGCTGCGACGATGGCGATCAGAATTCCGGCCGCGACGATCATGGGCGTGTCCCCCAAAAAAATGCGCTCTGAATAATTTGGAAGCCTAGCACCTTCAGACTGTCATGGCCGGGCTTCGTCCCGGCCATCCACGTTTTACTTTTGGAAGAGTCCGTCAAGACGTGGATGCCCGGCATTCGCCGGGCATGACGGCAGCGGGTGCTGGTTCAGGCCGCCTCTGCAGCGCCGTTCGACAGCAGATGCACAAGCGCGCGCTTGATCGCGGCCTGCCGTGTCGGCGCGGTGATCTGCGCGCCGAGCAAGTCCGTGACGTAGAACACGTCGCGCGCGCGTTCACCGAAAGTCGCCACATGGGCAGACGCGATGTTGAGGTTGAGCTTGGAGATCGACGTGGTCAGTTCGTAGAGCAGGCCCGGCCGGTCGAGACCCGAAACCTCGATCACCGTGTAGCGGTCTGACCACTGATTGTTGATGGTGATTTCCGGCTCGACCGTGAACGGCCGCGCCTTGCCGCGCACCGCGCGCTTCGCCACCACTTCCGGCAGCCGCAGCTTGCCTTCCAGCGCCTGCTCGATGGTCTCGCCAATGCGGGTGGCGCGGCGGCCTTCGTCCTCGTCGCGATCGTACTCGCGCGAGATCGCGATGGTGTCGAGCGCCAGCCCGTCGGTGGTTGTGTAGATCTGCGCATCGACGATGTTGGCGCCGGCGGAGGCACAGGCGCCGGCGATGATCGACAGCAGCCACGGATGGTCCGATGCAAGGATCGTCAGTTCGGTGACGCCGCGTCCCTCATCGAAGCCGACATTGACCGCGAGCTTGTGGCCGCCCTGTTCGCTGGCGCGCAAAAAGCGTGCGTGGCGAATCTTGCGCTGCAGATCCACCTTGAGCCAGTACGCCGGATAATGCCGCGAGATGTAGGTGTTGAGGTCTTTCTCCGGCCATTCCGCCATGGCGGCGCGGAATTCGGCCTGGGCGGCGGCGATGCGCTTGGCGCGATTGACCTCGGAGAAGCCGCCGGTCAGCACCGGCTCCGTCTCGTAATACAGCGTGCGCAGCAGCTGCGCCTTCCAGCCGTTCCACACACCGGGGCCGACGCCGCGGATGTCGGCGGTGGTGAGGATGGTCAGCAGCTTCATCTGCTCCAGCGTCTGCACCACGGCGGCGAAATTCTCGATGGTCTTGCGGTCGGAGAGATCGCGCGACTGCGCGACGGTCGACATCGTGAGATGTTCCTCGATCAGCCACGCGACCAGTTCGGTATCCTTGGCGCTGAAGCCGAGGCGCGGGCACAGCCGCCGCGCGACTTTCGCGCCGGCGATCGAGTGATCTTCCAGGCGGCCCTTGGCGATGTCGTGCAGCAGCACGGCGATATAGATCACCGCGCGATGCGCCGGCTGGATCTTGCGCATCAGGTCGCTGGCGAGTGCGAACTCGTCGTTGCCGCCGCGTTCGATGTCCTGAAGGTGTCCGATGCAGCGCAGGAGATGCTCGTCCACCGTGTAGTGATGATACATGTTGAACTGCATCATCGAGACGATCTTGCCGAAGGCGCGGATGAAGTGCCCGAGCACGCCGGTTTCGTTCATTCGGCGCAGCACGGGCTCGGCGTGGTCCGAGGTCAGGATTTCGATGAACAGCTTGTTGGCGGCGGGGTCGTCGCGAAGTCCGCCGTCGATCAGTTTCAACGAGCGCGTCACCGTGCGCATCGCGTCAGGATGAAAGGCGAGATTGTTCTTCTGCGCCAGACGGAAAATCCGGATCAGGTTGACCGGATCGTGCTTGAATACGTCGGGCGAGGCCAGGTTGATGCGGTTGTGATCGACGATGAAGGCGTCGCTCTCCGGCACCTTCCGCCGTTTCGCGGCAGGCCTCAGCTTGGCCATCATGCGCGATAGCACCGGCGCGGGCTTGGCCTGCTGGTCTTCCAGCTTGGCGCACAGGATCGCGGTCAGGTCGCCGACGTCCTTTGCGATCAGGAAGTAGTGCTTCATGAAGCGTTCGACATCCTGCATGCCGGGATGCGACGTGTAGCCGAGCCGCTGCGCGATCTCGCGCTGCATGTCGAAGGTCAGGCGTTCCTCCGCGCGTCCGGCGTAGAAATGGATGTTGCAGCGGACCGACCAGAGAAAATCCTCGCAACGTTGGAACGTGCGGTATTCCTGCGCATCGAAAACGCCGCGTTCGACGAGCTGGGCGGTTTCGCGCACGCGATAGACGTATTTGGCGATCCAGAACAGCGTGTGCAGATCGCGCAGGCCGCCCTTGCCGTCCTTGACGTTGGGTTCGACCAGATAGCGCGATTGTCCGGCGCGGCGGTGGCGCTCCTCGCGCTCGGCGAGCTTCGCGGTGACGAACTCGGCCGCGGTGCCCTGCACAACATTCTTGTCGAACCGCGTCACCAGTTCGTCGAACAGCGTCTGATCGCCGGCGAGATAGCGCGATTCCAGAACCGACGTGCGGATCGTCATGTCGGCGCGGGCCTGCCGCACCGATTCATCGATCGACCGTGTCGCGTGGCCGACCTTCAGTCCCATGTCCCAGAGACAATAGAGCATCGCTTCCGCGACCTGCTCGCCCCATGCGGTCTGCTTGTAGGGCAGCACGAACAGCAGATCGATGTCGGACTCCGGCGCCATCAGCCCGCGGCCGTAACCTCCGGTGGCGATGATCGACATCCGCTCCGCCTCTGAAGGCAGCGACGAATGATAGAGATGGCGGGTCACCGCCTTGAACAGGATGCGGATGACGCCGTCCTGCACGTCGCACAGCCGTTCCGCGCAGCGGCGGCCATGGCGATCCTGCAACAGAAGCGCCTGGATCGCATCGCGGGCGGACGCGGTTTCCGCCTTGAGAAGCTGTGCCATCGCAGAACGGAACACGTCATTGTTCCCGGCGTGCTTGCGAGCAAGCGCGTCGATGTCTGACTCGATACGCGCGGTATCGAAGAAAGCATGCGCGCCGGGCTGCGCGTCTCTGGTCGCGATGTTCATTGGCTTCCGGAATATCGGACACGCGACCCGCTGTCACGGTGCATCGGTTGACATCAGGTAGATTGATCTTGGTTTTGCGTTTCGTAACCTGCCATTGTCGCTGGTGCCGGATCAAGGATGGAGCTGCCGCCGATTTGTTTATTATCCTATTGAAAATAAATCGCTTTTTTCCCGCGGCTCCACCAGGATCTGACCTCCCACGGCCAGTCTGGTGATAAGCCAGCAAACGGCTACAAGAGAGAACAACGCAGGAGATATCCCATGGACGCCGCAACCCTTCGCGCCACCCAGGCCCCGATCAAGGAACGCTACAAATCCGAGCCGAAAGCTGCGCTGATCACGCTCAAGGCCAAGGGCTCGATCGAGAACGAAGGCATCGCCTGCAAGGTGGAGACCGGCCGCGCGCTCGCCGTGGCGGGCCTGCATCCAGCAACCGGCGGTTCGGGGCTGGAACTCTGTTCCGGCGATATGCTGCTGGAGGCCTTGGTCGCCTGCGCCGGCGTCACGCTGAAATCGGTCGCGACCGCGATCGAGGTTCCGCTGAAGTCCGGCAATGTCGTTGCTGAAGGCGATCTGGATTTTCGCGGCACGCTTGGCGTGGACAAGGAGGCTGCTGTCGGTTTCGAGGCGATCCGTTTGCGTTTCGACGTCTCCACCGATGCGCCGCAGGACAAGCTCGATCTGCTGCTCAAGCTCACCGAGCGTTACTGCGTGGTCTATCAGACCATCAAGAACGGCCCGAAGGTCGAGGTCTCACTGCAGCGGGTGTGAAGCCTAAGCCGGGGCAATCGCGGTGGAAGGGCTCTACAAGGTCGAATATGAAATGAACGGCGGGTTCGGCCGCAGCGTCATGTATGTGCATGACGGCAAGATGTTCGGCGGCAACACCGCGTTTGCGCATCTTGGCAATTGTCAGGTCATCGACGGCGAAGTCGTTGCCGAAGTGAACACGCGCAGACACAGCGCTTCGCCGACGCACCGGACGCTGATCGGGTCCCGCGAAGTGACCATCCGGATGCGGGGCACGTTGCAGGACGGTGCCTATCTCTTCACAGGCGACGTCGTTCAGGAGCCCGGCAGAGGATTCCGGGCGTTGATGACACCGCTCAACGACGATGACACCCCGCCGCCCGGCGTCGTCGGCGAGGGTGGTGTTGTGAGCGGGCTTTATTCGATCAGGATGCGCGCGCTTGACGGCGTGACTGGCGGCAACACCGGCGTGATGTTGCTGCATGACGGCCAAATTCTCGGCGGCGATGCGTTCTTTTACTACACGGGCGCTTACAGCTCCGCGAACGGCCGCTGGAAGGGCGAATTCGTCAATCAGGAGCATACTCCTGCAAGAACGGAGCATCCCCTGTTCGGCGGCCATGAAGTCGGGATCGGCTTTTCCGGCCGCTGCGACGCGACCTCCGCCGAAATCGAAGCGATAGCGCTCGCCGGCAAGCGCAGCATTCGGCTTGCAGCAACGCTGACGCTGATGCGGTCGTTTGGTTGAAAACAAGCGAGGGCTATTCGCCGAGCTTCTTCTTCAACGCATAGAGTGCGTCGAGCGCCTCGCGCGGCGACATCTCGTCCGGGTGCAGCGCCTTCAGCGCATCCATTAGTTTTTCGGCAGCGGTCGGCGGCTGCGGCTCAGCGGCGGCACGTGACGGCGTCGCGAACAGCGGCAGGTCGTCGGCGAGTGCCTTCGTCGTCGAACTGCGATCCTGTGCTTCGAGTTTCGCCAGCACCGCGCGGGCGCGGGTGATAACAGGCGGGGGGAGACCTGCGAGCTTGGCGACCTGAATGCCGTAGGAACGATCGGCGGCTCCCGGCAGCACCTCGTGGAGAAACACCACGTCGCCCTGCCACTCCTTGACGCGCACCGTGGCGTTGAACAGGCGCGGCAATCGCGCCGAGAGCGCGGTCAGTTCGTGGTAGTGCGTCGCAAACAGCGCGCGACACTTGTTGCTCTCATGCAGATGCTCGATGCTGGCCCACGCGATCGACAACCCGTCGAACGTCGCCGTGCCGCGCCCGATCTCATCGAGGATCACCAGCGCGCGCTCGCCGGCCTGATTGAGGATCGCCGCCGTCTCTACCATCTCGACCATGAAGGTCGAGCGGCCGCGTGCGAGATCGTCGGCCGCACCGACGCGCGAGAACAGCCGGTCGACGATGCCGATGCGCGCGCGCTTGGCCGGCACGTAAGCGCCGGTCTGCGCCATTAACGCAATCAATGCATTCTGGCGCAGGAAGGTCGATTTGCCCGCCATGTTCGGGCCGGTAATCAGCCAGATCTGTCCGTTCTTGTGTTCGCCATGTGGGGACAGGTCGCAGGCATTGGCGATGAAGGGCTGGCCGTCGCGTTTCAGCGCCAGCTCGACCACCGGATGTCGGCCGCCTTCGATCAGAAAATCGAGCGAACCATCGACCTCGGGCCGTATATAATTCTCGTCGGCCGCCAATCGCGCCAGCGCCGACGACACATCGAGCAACGCGAACGCATCGGCTGCCGCGCGCAGATCGTCGCTGGCAGTGATGCATGCGGTGACCAGCCGCTCGAAAATCTCGAGCTCAAGCCCAAGCGCACGCTCGCCAGCGCTGGCAATCTTCGCCTCGATCTCTCCAAGCTCGGTGGTGGTGAAACGCACCTGACCCGCCAGCGTCTGGCGATGGATGAAGGTCGCATTCAGCGGCGCAGCCATTAGTCTGTCGCCGTGCTGGGCGGTGACCTCGACGAAATAGCCGAGCACGTTGTTGTGTCGGATTTTCAGGCCTTTGACGCCGCTATCGTCGGCGTAGCGCGCCTGCATCGCCGCGACCACCTGGCGCGACTGATCGCGCAGGGCTCGCGTCTCATCGAGTGCGGTGTCGTAATTTGCACGAACGAAACCGCCATCGCGCTTCATCAGCGGCAGCGTGTCGTCGAGCGCAGCAGTGAGCTCTTGCACAAGATCGCGTGGCGGGCGCTGCAGGGATTTCGCGGCCAGCGCAATGTCTTGCGGCGGCTGCGCCATCTGGGCGAGCCGTTGCGAGGCTTGCCCGGCGGCATCGATGCCGTCGCGCAAGGCCGCGAGATCGCGCGGGCCGCCGCGCCCGACCGACAGCCGCGCCAGCGCGCGCGCCATGTCGGGCGCGGCTTTGAGAATGGCGCGAATGTCATCGCGCGCTGCCGAATCCGCAACGAAAGCACTGACTGCATCGAGACGCCGTGCGATCGATGCCGCATCGGTCAGCGGTGCCGCCAACCGCTGCGCCAGCAGCCGCGAACCGGCGGCTGTGATCGTGCGGTCAATCGCATCGAGCAGCGAACCGCGCCGCTCGCCGCCGAGCGTGCGCGTCAGTTCAAGATTGGCGCGCGTCGCGGGATCGATCGCCATCACCGCGCCGGTGCTTTCGCGTGCGGGTGGCGACAGCGGTGGGCGCTGGCCGACCTGGGTGCGCTCGATGTAAGTCACCGCCGCCGCAGCAGCGGTTGTTTCCAGCCGCGACAGCGCACCGAAGCCGTCCATGGTGGCGACCGCGAAATAGTCGCACAGCCGCCGCTCGGCGGTCGCGCCATCGAATACGTCGCGGGTCACCGGCGTCACGGCGGCGAGCGAGCGCAGCAGTTCGTTGAACTCTGGATCGTTGTAGATCGCATCCGGAACGATGGCTTCATTCGGATTGATCCGCGCCAGCGTCGCGCCGAGTTCGGTCGCGCTGCATTCGGTCACCGAAAATTCCGCGGTCGAGATATCGATCCAGGCGAGACCGATTCGGTCGTTACTCGCGGATGAGCCGCGTGCGCGCGCCATCGCCAGCAGGTAATTGTTGGTGCGGGCATCGAGCAGATTGTCTTCGGTCAGTGTGCCGGGGGTGACCAGCCGCACCACGTCGCGGCGCACCACGCTTTTGGAGCCGCGCTTCCTGGCCTCCGCCGGATTCTCGGTCTGCTCGCAGACCGCGACGCGGTGGCCCAGCGCGATCAGGCGGTGGAGGTAATCCTCTGACTTCTCGACCGGAACGCCGCACAGCGGGATGTCGGCGCCGTTGATCTTGCCGCGCTTGGTCAGCACGATACCGAGCGCGCGCGAGGCGATCTCGGCGTCCTCAAAAAACATCTCGTAGAAGTCGCCCATCCGGTAGAACAGCAGCAGTCCCGGATTGGCGGCCTTGATCTCGAGATATTGCTCCATCATCGGCGTCAGGCGCGCGGGCTCGCCCGCCGCGGGCGTAGCCGCAGCGGTCTCGTCAGCCTGTTGCTCGGGGATGGGTTTGGTCAGCATGAGCGTCCACTTACGCGTGAACCCGGACGTTAGCAAAGATCGGCGAACGTTCCTACGCGGGTGCGAAAACAGCAGGGCGCTTGTCCCCACTGTCCGGACAGGGGTCTCACTCAACCATACCGTCGTCGTCCCCGCGCACGCGGGGACCCATACGCCTCAGCAGAACTGAGACCGACAGCGTCGGTTGTTCCGGCGAATATCAACGTCCGAGGGTATGGGTCCCTGCTTTCGCAGGGACGACGATCCCGTTGGGATGCCTCAGTCCGCCGCAACACCGCTGCTTTACCTGGCGGTGCTGGCCGCCGGTGCGGGTTTCGGCTTTGGCGCCGCCGTTTTCTGCGATTGTTCGGCGGCGCGGGCGCTGCCCCAGGGATCGTTGGGCGCGGTCTGGTTCGGAATCTTCCTGAGCGATTCCTTGTAGGCCTTGTCCCGCGCCTCTTGCGCCTCGCGCTCCTCGGGCGTGAGCGTCTTGTCGGAGCCGCCAAGCGGCAGGCCCAGTGCTCCGGCCGGCAATCCTTGAGCGAAAGCCGGAGATGTCAGAACCGCCAGAACGGCGGCAAGCCGGAAAGCGCGCATGTGTTTTACCATTTTGATCTCGCAGCAGGATTAGACCAAGATCGCAGGTCCAGCGCAATCCGCGCTGCACAATCCGATCGCGACAAATCGTGACACTCGCATGGCAGTCCGGCGCGCATTGCGGGCCAGTTTCGCAGTCAGGATTTGACCTCTTGCGACGCCGTCCCTACAAAATCGGCTAGTGCCCGTTTCCGAAGTTCGTAAATCGTCGCGGCGGCTGCTGCAACGAACTTCGGAAACAAAGGGCACTGCTAAATCTTTGATTTCAGTGCCGCTTCGCGATCTGAAGTTTCTGTGCTGATTTGCGTCGGGGTTGCAGAAACTTCAGATCGGCGGCACTGGAAATTCATCCTGTTCAAGAACAAGTACCGCTCGCCGGAAATCATGAGCGGGCGGGAAACGCACACCTGCAAGGAGCATCAACAATGCGTGACGTGTTCATCTGTGACGCCGTGCGAACCCCGATCGGCCGCTTCGGCGGTTCCCTTGCCAAGGTGCGCGCCGACGATCTCGCAGCGGTGCCGATCAAGGCGCTGATGGCGCGCCATCCCAACATGGATTGGGCGGCGGTGGATGAAGTCTATTTCGGCTGCGCCAATCAGGCGGGCGAGGACAACCGCAATGTCGCGCGTATGGCCGTGCTGCTCGCGGGTCTGCCCGACTCCGTTCCCGGACAAACGCTCAACAGGCTTTGTGCGTCGGGCCTCGATGCGGTCGGCGCGGCGGGCCGGGCGATCCGCGCCGGTGAAATCGATCTTGCGATTGCGGGCGGTGTCGAGTCGATGACACGCGCGCCGTTCGTGATGGGCAAGGCGGCGGAAGCATTCTCGCGCAGCGCCGATGTGTTCGACACCACCATCGGCTGGCGCTTCATCAATCCGCTGATGAAGCAGCAGTACGGCGTCGATGCGATGCCGGAAACCGGCGAGAACGTCGCCGAAGAATTCCAGATTTCGCGCGCCGATCAGGATGCGTTCGCGATCCGCTCGCAGCAGCGCGCGGGCAAGGCGATCGCGTCGGGCTACTTCGCCGAGGAAATCGCAGCCGTCACGATCCCCGGCGGCAAGGCCGGACCGACCATCGTCGACACGGACGAGCATCCGCGGCCTGAGACGACGCTGGAAGGCCTCACCAAGCTGAAGCCGATCGTGCGCAATCCGGGCACGGTGACCGCGGGCAATGCGTCGGGCGTCAACGACGGCGCAGCCGCGATGATCCTCGCCTCCGAAGCCGCTGTGAAGAAGCACGGCCTCACCCCGCGCGCGCGCATCCTCGGGCTTGCCTCAGCGGCAGTACCGCCCCGCATCATGGGCATCGGCCCGGTCCCGGCGACGCGCAAGCTGATGGAACGGCTCGGGCTCAAGATCAGCGACTTCGACCTGATCGAGTTGAACGAAGCCTTTGCCTCGCAGGGCATCGCCTGCATGCGCCAGCTCGGCGTCAAGGACGACGCGGATTTCGTCAACCCGCATGGCGGCGCGATCGCGCTCGGCCACCCGCTCGGCATGAGCGGCGCCCGCTTGGCGCTGACCGCGGTTCACGGTATGGAGAAGCGGGGCGGAAAGATTGCCTTGGCAACCATGTGTGTCGGCGTGGGCCAAGGCGTCGCAGCCGCCATCGAGAAGGTGAATTGAGAAAACTGCTTCTCCGTCATTGCGAGCGCAGCGAAGCAATCCACAGCGAGAGCCATTGATGCTGGATTGCTTCGTCGCGACGCTCCTCGCAATGACGACGGATCAGCAGGAGGCGAAAGATGACCCTGGTCTATCCGCGCGAAAGCAATTCCATCCACGCGCCGCGGCCGTATCCGGCCTATCGCTCCACCGTCAAGCGCTCGCCGCAGAAGCCGCTCGTGATCATGCGGCATACGATGTCCGAGCTCACCGGCCCGGTCTACGGCCAGGAGACGGTGCGCGACAACGACCACGATCTCACCATCCAGCATGACGGCGAGCCGCTCGGCGAGCGCATCATCGTGCATGGCTACGTCAAGGATGAGGACGGCCGTGGCGTCGCCAATACGCTGGTCGAGGTGTGGCAGGCCAACGCCTGCGGCCGATATATCCATGTGGTCGATCAGCATCCCGCGCCGCTCGATCCCAATTTCACCGGCGCGGGGCGCGCCAAGACCGACGACAAGGGTTACTTCCGCTTCATCACCATCAAGCCGGGCGCGTATCCGTGGGGCAATCATCACAATGCGTGGCGGCCGGCGCACATCCACTTCTCGGTGTTCGGCCACTCATTCGTCTCGCGTCTGGTGACGCAGATGTATTTTCCGAACGATCCGCTGTTCGCGTTCGATCCGATCTACAATTCGATTCCCGATGAAAGCGTGCGTCGGCGCATGGTGTCGAGTTTTGATCTCGACAACACCAAACCGGACTGGGCGCTGTGCTACCGCTTCGACATCGTGCTGCGCGGCCGCGATGCGACGCCGATGGAAAGCAAGCGATGACGGATACGAAACCGTCTGGCATTACGCCGTCGCAGACGGTCGGGCCGTATTTCAAATACGGCCTGACGCCGGGCGCGGACTATCGCTGGAACGACGCATTCGGCAACAATCTCGTCACGCCCGACGCTGTAGGCGAGCGCATTCGCATCGAAGGTCAGGTGTTCGACGGCGATGGCGTGCCGATCAGCGACAGCATGCTGGAAATCTGGCAGGCGGACGGGCAGGGGCGGTTCGCCGATCAGACCAAAGCGACGCTGCCGAACGCGGCGTTTCGCGGCTTCGGCCGCACCGGCACCGACAAGAGCGGCGCGTTTGCGTTCGATACCGTGAAGCCGGGGCAGGTGGCGGATCCGGATGGCAAGCCGCAGGCGCCGCATATCCTGCTCGCGGTCTATGCGCGCGGCATGACGCAGCAGACCTATAGCCGCATCTACTTCGAGAGCGAGGCGTCGAACGCAATGGACCCCGTTTTGGCGCTCGTCCCTGCCGATCGCCGCGACACGCTGATCGCCAAGAAGCAAGGCGCGTCCTATCGCTTCGACGTGCATCTGCAGGGCGACAAGGAAACGGTGTTTTTTGATTTGTAAGTGGCTGTCATTCCGGGATGCGCGCTTTTGCGCGCAGCACGTAGCCCGGATGAAGTGAAACGAAATCCGGGAATGTGTGCCGCGATGTTGTCCCCGGATTGCGCTGCGCTCCATCCGGGCTACGCTTGCTCCGTCGTCATCACCGGGCTTGACCCGGTGATCCATCTTTTTCTCGCATGATGCTTTCTAAAGATGGATTGCCGGGTCAAGCCCGGCAATGACGAGCTTTTGGTCGGCGCTCCCCAGGTGCGTAGCAAAGCGGCCCCCGATGCTCTAAATAGAGCGCCATGACCCGCGCCAAACCCGCGTTTCCCGCTCCCGGCCACGATCATGACCGCTGCGCAAGCGATGCGATCGCGCACGCGGAGCAGGTGTGCAAGGCGCGCGGGCAGCGCTTCACGCCGATCCGCCGTCAGGTGCTGCAAGCGCTGCTCTCCAGTCATCGCCCGCTCGGCGCCTACGAGGTGATCGACGAGCTGGCGAAGACCATGGCGCGGCCAGCGCCGATCACGGTCTATCGCGCGCTCGATTTTCTGATGGAGAACGGCCTCGTCCATCGCATCGAGAGCCGCAACGCATTTCTCGCCTGCGCCCACGATCACGACGACACGGCGATGGTCGCGTTTCTGATCTGCGATCAATGCGGCTCGGTCGGCGAGGTGCCCGCCGCGCCGGTGGCCAAGAGCCTCAACGAGGCCGCGCGCGTCACGGGGTTCGTGCCCAAGATGTCGGTGGTCGAAATCACCGGCACCTGCAATCACTGCAAGGCTGTTGACTAGAGCAAGATGATTGCGGTTGGTTCAAAAGCAAAACGTCATTGCGAGCGAAGCGAAGCAATCCATGCTTTGATGAAACTGGATTGCTTCGTCGCTGCGCTCCTCGCAATGACGAAGCTAGATCGGTTCAGATCGTTGTCGAATTCGAGGATCGATGTCATCCACACCAACGATGATTCTGCCCGCCGGGCGGCCGCTTGGCGCGGTCGCGATCGCTCTTGTGGTGATGCTGTGCCTGAGCTGGGGCTTCAACCAGATATCGGTGAAGGTGGCGTTGCCGGATATTCCGCCGCTAATTCAGGCGACGATCCGCTCCATGGGCGGATTGGTGGTCGTGCTGATCGCGGCGGGCTTGCGCGGCACGAGAATGTTCGAACGCGACGGCACGCTGTGGTCTGGAATTTTTTGCGGTGTGCTGTTCGGACTGGAATTCATTCTGATCTATCGCGGATTGCTGCTGACCAGCGCTACGCGCGCGGTGGTGTTTCTTTACATCGCGCCGTTCGTGGTCGCGCTTGGCGCGCGGCTGCTCTGGAACGAGCGCCTGAGTGGTCTGCAATGGTCGGGTCTGGCCTTGTCGTTCATCGGGCTGGCGCTTGCCATGGGATTGCCACAACCTTCCGTCGACACGAAAACCCTCCTCGGCGACGCCATGCTGATGGCCGGAGGCGTGCTCTGGGCAGCGACCACGCTGATCGTCAAGGCCAGCAGGCTGTTGCAGGCCCCAGCCGAGAAAACCCTGTCCTACCAACTGGCTGTGTCAGTTCCTATCTTGGCCTTGGGGGCCTGGATTTTTGGCGAGACAGTCACCGGCTGGCCGCGCGTAGTTCCGCTTATCTCTTTGGCATATCAGAGCTTTTGGGTGGTCGGCACCACCTTTCTGATCTGGATCGCCCTGATAAAATCCTATTCCGCCAGTAGGTTATCGGCATTCACGTTCATGACGCCGCTGTTCGGCGTCATCGGCGGGTACGTAATCCTCAACGATCCGATTTCACCGGCGTTCATCGCCGCGGCACTTCTCGTCATCGCCGGGCTGATACTCGTTAACCGGCCTCCTGCAAGACCGAACCAATCGTTGCAGGACGTCATAAAGACCTGATATCTGAGCGCTTATGAACAAAATCGAGAACGTCACAGCCGTCGATATTGCTGGCCCCGCGCCGCGTCACCGCAGCGTTCAGGCCACCGTCGGCAACGTGAAAGTGGGCGGCGGCGCGCCGATCGTCGTGCAGTCGATGACCAACACCGACACCGCTGATATCCAAGGCACCATCGATCAGGTCGCAGCGCTCGCCCGTAAGGGTTCGGAGATGGTCCGCATCACCGTGGATCGCGACGAAGCGGCGGCCGCCGTTCCGCATATCCGCGACGGCCTGCTGAAGCTCGGCGTCGATGTGCCACTGATCGGCGACTTCCATTACATCGGCCACAAGCTGCTCGCCGATCATCCGGCGTGTGCCGCCGCGCTCGACAAGTATCGCATCAATCCGGGCAACGTCGGTTTCAAGGACAAGCGCGATACGCAGTTCACCGACATCGTCGAGATCGCGATCAAGAACAACAAGGCGGTCCGCATCGGGGCCAACTGGGGCTCGCTCGATCAGGAACTGCTTTCCAGGCTGATGGACGAGAACGCGCTGCTCGCAGCGCCGCGCGACGCGCGCGCCGTGATGCGCGAAGCCATGGTGCAGTCGGCGCTGGGTTCTGCTGCGCGCGCCGAAGAGATCGGCATGCCGCGCAACAAGATCATCCTGTCGGCCAAGGTGTCCGCGGTTCAGGATCTCATCGCGGTCTATCGCGATCTGGCCTCGCGTTCGGATTACGCCATTCACCTCGGCCTGACCGAGGCCGGCATGGGCTCGAAAGGCATCGTGGCTTCTGCGGCCGCGCTGAGCGTGCTGCTGCAGGAAGGCATCGGCGACACCATCCGCGTCTCGCTGACGCCGGAGCCGGGCGGCGACCGCACGCTCGAAGTGCAGGTCGGTCAGGAAATTCTCCAGACCATGGGCTTTCGCACCTTCGTGCCGCTGGTTGCGGCATGCCCCGGCTGCGGCCGCACCACGTCGACCACGTTCCAGGAACTCGCGCGCGACATTCAGGATTTCATCCGCGACGAAATGCCGGGCTGGAAGACGCGCTATCCGGGCGTCGAGGGACTGAACGTCGCGGTGATGGGCTGCATCGTCAACGGCCCCGGCGAATCCAAGCACGCCGATATCGGCATCTCATTGCCTGGCACCGGCGAGACGCCGGCAGCGCCAGTGTTCGTTGATGGCAAGAAATTCCGCACCCTGCGCGGACCGGCCATTGCCGCCGACTTCAAGGCCCTGGTGATCGATTACATCGATCAGCGCTATGGCGCGACGGGACGGACGGCAGCGGAGTAAAATTCTGGTCGTCCCTGCGAAAGCAGGGACCCATACGCTGTTTACCATCGATGGGGCACGGCGTATGGGTCCCGGGTCTCGCAAAATGCTCGCCCGGGACGACGACAAATTCTCACACCGGCCCGCTCTTCTCTCGATTGTCGACGACGGCTTCTTCCAGATCGAGATCGCGCTCGATCCGCCGCCGCGTTTCGTCGGTGATCTGACCTTCCCGCAATAGCTCGTGCAGGCGCTTGCGCTCGGCTGCGATAATCTGCCGAACCAGCGGCGCGCCGAGCGTCGAAGGCGTGAGCAGGCCGTCTTCCTTGGGCGGATCGGGCAGCGCCAGAACGCGCGTGTTGTGCCGTGCTTCCAGAAACCCTGTGAGACTTTCGGATAGCGTGCCGCTTGCGATCATCCCGTCGAGATGCGCCCGCCCGGATTCGATGATGATGCGGCGCGCGGCGATCTCGGACTCGCGTTGCTGATGCTCCTCGCTGCGTCCATGGGCGTTGAGCCCGAGCAGCTTCACCACGAACGGAAGCGTCAGGCCAAGTCCGACCAGTGTCACGAAGATCACGCCGAAGGAGACGAACAAGATCAGGTCGCGATGCGGGAACGCATCTCCGTTCGGCAAGGTCAGCGGAATCGCGAGCGCCGCCGCAAGCGACACCACGCCGCGGATGCCGGTAAAGGAAACGACGAACACAGAACGCCAGGACGGCAATGGGTCGCTCTGCGCGATCCGCTTGCTCATCCATCGTGGCAAATACGTTGCGGGAAAAACCCAGGCGAAACGCGCAACGATCACGATCGCGGAGACGAGCGCGATGGCTGTGACCACTTCGCCGGCCGGCAGCGCATTGGCCTTTTCCATCAGCAGTCGCATCTGGAAGCCGATCAGCAGAAACAGCAATCCCTCGATCAGCCAGATTACGAGATCCCAGAAGAACACGCCTTGCAGCCGCGTCGCCGATGAAATCCGCAGCGGACCGTTCCAGCTCACATAAATTCCCGCAGCCACAGTGGCGAGCACGCCAGAGCCGCCGAGATGTTCGGGCAC
This sequence comes from Hyphomicrobiales bacterium, assembly GCA_021732215.1. Classification (GTDB taxonomy): domain Bacteria; phylum Pseudomonadota; class Alphaproteobacteria; order Rhizobiales; family Xanthobacteraceae; genus SG-bin9. The sequence continues at coordinate 28,446 of JAKFVL010000007.1, read as the reverse complement.
CCAATAGGCGAGATAGGGCGTCAGCAGCGACAGCGTGATCTCGATACGCGGATCGCGCGCCCATTGCCGCAGCCGCAGACTGAGCCAGCCGACGGCGATGCCCCAGACAAGTTCGCTGGCCACGATGGCGGCGAAGGTGCCGGTGGCCTTCGTCAGCGAGAACGTGCCGGCGGTGATCGCAATGACGGCAAAGCGATAGAGGATCAGCGCGGTCGCGTCGTTGACGAGGCCTTCGCCTTCGAGGATCACGAGGATGCGCCGGGGCATTTTCAGCCGCCGCGCAATGGCAAGCGGCGCTACCACATCAGGTGGTGAGACAATCGCGCCGAGCAAAAATCCGACGGCCCATGGCAGGCCAAGCAACAGATGGGTTGCTGTTGCGACTGCGCAGGTAGTGAACACGACGCAGCCGATCGCGAGCATCGTGATCGGCCGCAAGTTCGATTTGAATTCGCGCCAGCTCATCGACACGCCCGCCGAATAGATCAGCGGGGGCAACAGCATCAAAAGCACAATCTCGGGCGCAAGCACGACCGGCGGCAGTCCTGGAATGAACGCCAGCGCAATGCCGGTCACAAGCAGCAGGATTGCAGGCGCCAGATTGAACTTGCGGGCAAGGGTCGCGGTGGCGGCGAGCACTGCGACGAGCAGCAGGAAGGTCTGGAATGTCGCGGTCATCGCCTGCCTGCTTCGCGCGTCGTGAGGATCAGGTCAAGCTGACGGTTTAGGCACGCTTGCGAAAAGGGGAAGGGGGTTTTCGGGCAGGATCATGCTCAGGATAGGCGGCCGGATCCAGCGCAATTGAAAATAGACTCTAGAGCCCGTCCTCATAAGGCGGATCGCGGCGGGGGGTGGCGATGTCGCCCTGGTCGTAAAGGTCGTCGTCGTTGGCCTGCGATGCAGGTTTTGACACTGGTTTTTTCACTCGCGCCTTTACGCCTGTTTGGGACGGCTTTTTTGCAGGTTTTGGGGGCTTTGTTTTTGCGGTCTTTTTCATCGTCGCTTCCGTCGTGCCGGATCAGATCGCGCTGGCCGCGATATTCACCATCAGGGCCACCAATGCGGTGTTGAAAATAAACGAGATGACCCCGTGGGCGGTTGCGGTCCGTCGGATGATCTTATCCGAAATTCCGACATCCGATACCTGGGCGGTCATTCCGACGACAAATGAAAAGTACACAAAATCCCAGTAGTCAGGCTCATCGCCGCCGGGAAATACAAGCCCGCCGGGCTTCTTTGCCCGATAATACTCGTGAGCATAGTGCAGCGCGAATGTCGTGTGAACCGCCGCCCATGACAGGGCGATGGTCACGACCGCGAGAATGAGTTCGGGCGCGCCGCGGTTCTTGACGCCGAGTTCGGCAGCGATCGCCGCTAGGCTCGCCAGCGCAGCGGATGTGGTGAAAATCAGGATGAAGAAACGCCCGTCATCCTGGGAGGCCGCATTGCGCCGGATATACTCGACGCCTGACGCTGTCGCGAGCGCAAACGCAAGCAGCAAATAGATCAGCGCACTGACGTCCCAGGCGAGCAGCGCGCGGGAGACGGGCCGCAGCGATGCAGGCAGCAGAAAAAACGTCAGGAGGCCGATCCCGATCGCGATGAACGTTCGCGGCCGGGCCATTACGATCCGGATCGGTGCGGGAAGCGATCTGTGCAGCATGTCCCGATCCGAAAATGCGTGGGTTGCCTTCTAGCTCTTCCGCTCCGCCACGAACCGCGCGGCTGCGCGCAGCACATCCGCTTTCTCGCCGAACATGGACAGCGTCGCGTCGGCGTGCGTCAGCAGATCACGCAGCCGCTTCTTGGCTCCGTCGATTCCGAGCAATGTCACGAACGTGGTCTTGCCGAGAGCCGCATCCTGGCCGGTGTTCTTGCCGAGCGCCGCCGCGTCGCCTTCCACATCAAGCAGGTCGTCGGCAATCTGGAACGCTTCGCCGAACGCGCGGCCGTAATCGTCGAGCGCGGCGTATTCTTTCGCCGATGCGCGGCCGAGAATGGCGCCAGCCTGACAGGCGAAACGCAGCAGTGCGCCGGTTTTCATCTGCTGCAGCTTTGAAACATCCGGCGGCGTCTTGTCACCGAAGCGGCCTTCGCCGGCGAGGTCGAGCATCTGACCTCCGGCCATGCCGCCGATGCCGGAGGCGCGTGCGAGCGCCCGTGTCAGCGCGAGGCGCACGGAGGGGTCGGAATGAATCTCGTCCCGCGTGGTGATGTCGAAGGCCAGCGTCAGCAGCGCGTCGCCTGCGAGAATGGCGGTCGCGTCGTCATAGGCCTTGTGCGCGGTCGGCCGGCCGCGGCGCAGATCGCTGTTATCCATTGCCGGCAGATCGTCGTGAACCAGCGAATAGCAATGGATGCATTCGAGAGCGGCGCCTGCGAGCAACGCGCCGTTCGGCGAGACGCCAAATACGGCAGCGCTCTCGACCACCAGAAACGGTCTCAATCGCTTGCCGCCGTTCAGGCTGCCGTAGCGCATGGCCTCGATCAGCCGCTTCGGACGTTCGATCTCGTTATCGAGCGGCTTGTCGGACAACAGCTCTGCCAGAAGGGCTTCGGTGGCCTCGGCAGTCGTGTCGAGGCGCTTGGCGAAGTCGACGGATAAGGTGCCTGTATTCATTCTTGGAAAAGCTCCACAAACGGCGGGGACCATCGTTCATGGCGGCGGCTTCGTCAATTACGCCAAGCAGCGATCATCCGGCGGTCGGGGCCGATCTGGTGTCGAACCATTGGCAAGGCTAACAGTTAAGGACCGGGCGCAATCGCGCCAGTCGCAATGTTTTTTGAACCGGCGGTCCGTCTTGCGCATGATCCGCAGAATAATTCTGGTCGTATTGCTTCTGCTGCTCCTGCCGTATGCGCTGACCCCGCTGTACCGTTTCGTTAACCCGGTCTCGACCCTGATGATTGGCCGCTGGATCACGGGTGCCACGGTATCGCGCGACTGGGCCGATCTGGGCGAGATGTCGCCAGCCCTGCCGCGCGCGGTGGTCGGCGCTGAGGATGCGAAATTCTGTGCCCATCGCGGCATCGATTGGGATTCGGTGCGCGATGTGATCGAAGATGCTCAGGACGGCGAGGTCGTGCGCGGCGGCTCGACCATTACCCAGCAGGTGGCGAAGAACCTGTTTCTCTGGCCCGGCCGCAGCGTGGTTCGCAAGGCGCTCGAGTTCCCGCTGGCGCTCTGGATCGACTTCGTGCTGCCGAAACGACGGATTCTCGAGATTTACCTCAACATCGCCGAATGGGGTCCGGACGGCCAGTTTGGGGCCGAGGAGGCTGCAGCGCACGCCTTCGGCAAGACGGCCGCTGCGCTGAATGCCCGCGAGGCCGGCCTTTTGGCGGCAATTCTGCCCAATCCGGTGACCCGCAGCGCCCGGCAGCCGGGTCCCGCCGTCCGGAGGATGGGTGGAACCTATGCCGCCCGTTCTCAGGCCGTTGTGGCCTCCTGCTGGACCGGAAATCGCCAGCAATAGCGCTTTCCGGTGCGTTTTTGGGGCTTCCCGCGCCACAGCGCTTCCTCTATAAGCGCGGCCTCAATTCGATTTTTGGCACCGGGCGTCGCGTCGTCCTATCGCGGATGACGGGCCCGAATGAGCTTTCTGCAAGGACCCGTACAATGGCCGTTCCGAGACGAAAAACTTCGCCGTCGCGCCGTGGCATGCGCCGCTCCGCCGACGCCCTCAAGACGCCGACCTATGTAGAAGACAAGGATTCGGGCGAACTTCGCCGTCCGCATCACCTTGATCTGAAGACCGGCATGTACAAGGGCCGTCAGATTCTGAAGGCGAAGAAAGAAGACTGACAACCGGGGCATCGCGCCGCCATATTGGACGGCGCCGATGTCACAGACGGGATGTCACAGAACGGCCAGAGGCCGGAGTTAAAGCGGCCCGGCCGCTCGATCGCAAATCCGATTGCGCGCGGTTCTGACTGGAAGGTGCACCGATGCAAGTGATCGGTTTCCCGCTGCTGCTGATCCCGCTCGCGATCTACAATATCATCGTGTTTTTGATGCCGGGCGTCGCGTTCAGCGCGCCGGTGACGATGCTCAAGCTGATGTCCGGCGTGACCTGGACGATCACGTTCAGCGATGCGCTCCTGACGCTCGGCATGCTGCTGTTGATGCTCGAGGTCGTCAAAGCCGCACGGCCGGGCGCAAAATATTTCACTGACCATCTGCTGTCGTTTTTGGTGTTCGCCGGTGCGGCTGCCGAATTCGTGTTGCTCCCGGCGTTCGCGACCTCCACCTTCTTCCTGCTGACCGTGCTCGCGCTGGTGGATTGCCTGGCAAGCGTCGCGATCCGTGCCCGGCGTCCGCGCCCGGCTGTGGCCGGCGCTTCTGCAAAGGTTGCGCGCCGTCGCGATGTTTCCCCGCCGCCCGAGCCGAAGTTCGAGCCCTCGGCGGCTACCGATCTGGCGCCGCCCGTCGTGTCGGCGCCTGAACCGGCGGTCGTCCCGGTATCTGAACCACCGGCGCCAGTTTCGCCTCCGGCCGAAGCTCCGGTGCCGGTTACGGCCGAACCGTCGCATGCTGGCGAGCGCGCGGATCCCGCGACAGGCCAACAGCCGCGCTGAGCCAGTTTAGGCAAGCCTCGACAGTGACAGACCGCTGGCGGCGGCATTTGCCAGCCGTGCAGCCTTATAGTGCCCGTGCGCGTCGTGCGAGCTTGCACGCCGCAAGTTTCGTGACTGCGGTGCTTGCTGGGCGATGGCGATCAGGTGGGCCACGAAGGCCGGGTCGGGCCGGTAGTATCGGCTTGCCGTGTGGCGAGCCGCCGTTGCTGCGGCAACGGGGATCAGAGCCGTTGAGGCGGGGCCGGGCTCGGTCGCTTCGTGAGCGATCTCGATTTGGGGGCTGCGATTGCGGCCGGTCGGCTGAATCCTTGATACGTTCATTGCAAGCCCTGCTCCCGGCGGAGATTCGGTCTGTCCCGTTACGGGACAATGTCCGCAATCTCCAGACGGAAGTCGCAAGGGCTGTGCCCAAGGCGGGCGCCGAGAGCCTTCGTCCAGCCAGTTGGCTTGTTCGCTGGGCCGCCCGGTACCGGACTCGATCATGACCGCGGCCTAAACCGCAGAGCGTGCTTGCATTTTCAGCGACCGCGTTCGGGTAGTCGGCGATAACCATGTCAGGGCTTTGCTTCGTCGGTCCCTCCAGATTACCGGCGCTTGTCGAAATCTTCAGGAACATTTCCTAGCTTGGGCGGGATTGGAAGCCGTAATCTGACACCAGAATCACTTCACGTCCCGAAACGAGGCGACTTTGACCGCGGCCGATAAGTTCGCTTCAGCAGATCAGCGGCTGCCGAATCGCGATGCGCCGGCATCGAACGGGCCACTGACGCAACCGAATGCCGCTGCGATCCTCGAACGCTTGGGACATGCGACGTTCGTCTGGGATGTCTTCACCGACAGGATTATTTGGGACGCTCATGCCGGTCCGGTTTTCCCCGGTATTCCCGCCGAAGCGTTGATCAGCGGCGCGGCTCTGGCAAAACTGATCGAGCCAACGCAGACCATCCGCAGCACCGCGGTTGCGGGCTCTGGCGGCGCGGGCGGTTTCTATCAGATCGAATACGCCGTTCGCATCTCTGCCTCGGCGCCCCTGCAATGGATCGAGGAAACCGGCTGCTGCTTTGCGGGCCCCGATGGCAAGCCTTCGCGCGTCGAGGGGCTCGTCCGTATCAACAACGAACGTCACGCCCGCGACGAGCAATTGCTGCGGCTGGCCCAGCACGATCCGGTGACGGGAGAACTCAACCGCACCAATCTGCTGGCGTCGCTTGCCGAAGCCATTGAAGAGGCCGGGCGTTTCCGGACCTCGTTCGCCTTCATGCTGATCGGCATCGATCATCTGGCGCGCGTCAATGACTCGTTCGGCTTCGATGTCGCCGACGAGGTGATCCGCGACATCGCACTTCGCATTCGGGCTCGCTTGCGTGGTGGCGATGTGCTCGGCCGCTTTTCGGGCAACAAGTTCGGCCTCATTCTCAAAAACTGCTCGGTCGAGGCGATGAATGTCGCCGCCGATCGTTTTCTGCTCGGCATCCGAGAAGAGGTCGTGCCGACCAAATCCGGGCCGGTCAGCGCCACCGCGTCGATCGGCGCTGTCAACGTACCGCGTTACGCCCGCACCGTCGATGAAGTCATCAACCGCGCTCATGAAGCGCTCGACATGGCAAAGAGCCGCCGCACCGGCTCTTTCGTGTCATGGCGTCCGAACGTCGAGCGCGAGGCGCAACGCCGCGTCAATATCCGTGTCACCGACGAGATCGTAACCGCCCTGAACGAGCGGCGGTTGATGACGGCTTACGAGCCCGTCGTTCACGCCACGTCCCTCAAGCCCGCATTCTACGAGTGTCTGGTGCGCATGAAGCAGGACGATGGGCAGTTTCTGCTGGCCCCCGACATCGTGCCGGTGGCGGAGAAGCTGGGGCTGATCCGGCTGGTCGATCATCGCGTGCTTGAACTCGCGATTGCGGAACTGGCGGCTTCGCCGAATGTGCACCTCAGCCTGAACATCTCGCCCGATACCACGATGGATCCGGACTGGTGGTCGAGTATCGAATCCCTGATGCGCGCACATCCTGGCGTCGCCGAACGGCTGATCGTCGAGATTACCGAGACCGTTGCTATTCAGGACGTCGACGATGTCCGCGGCTTCGTTACACGGCTGAAGAACTTTGGCAGCCGGATCGCGATCGACGACTTCGGCGCGGGCTATACGTCATTCCGCAATCTGCGCAAGCTCGGCGTCGATATTGTGAAGATCGACGGCGCCTTCGTGCAGAACATCGCGCAATCCGCGGACGACCGCGCTTTCGTGCAAACTTTGATCGATCTCGCGCGCCGCCTCAACATCCAGACCGTTGCGGAATGGGTGCAGGACGAGCACGCAGCCATGCTGCTGCGGGACTGGGGATGCGATTATATTCAGGGCCGCTTCATCGGTCTTGCGTCAGCAGAGCGTCCCTGGATTGAGAACGCTCCGTCCGCCGTGTCGGCGCGAGGCTGAACGCGCCGCAGCGCGTCTGCCCTGACGCCTCGTCCCGGTTACTCCTTGCCGGGCTCCTTGGACATGCGATCGAGCCGATCCTGCATGTCTTTCATCTGCTTGCGCAGATCGTCGATATTGTCTGCCTCGACCGGTTCCCCGGCGGTCTTTTCGTGTTCTTCGGGCGGTGGCGCCGTCGCTGTCGTACGCTGCGGCACGAAAGGTTTGAACATCGAGAACGTGCGCTCGAACATTTCCATGTTGCGGCGGACATGTTCTTCGAGCGGAGCGAACGGGCCCGACGCGAAGGTGTTGGTCAGCTGCTTGCGGAATTTTTCCTGCTCGCGCGTCAGCGTATCGATCGAGGCTTCGAGATACTTCGGCACCACCATCTGCATGCTGTCGCCATAGAATCGGATCAGCTGTCGCAGGAACGTGGTGGGAAGCAGATTCTGTCCCGCCTTGTTTTCCTGCTCGAAGATGATCTGGGCGAGCACGGTGCGGGTGATGTCATCCCCGGTCTTGGCGTCGTAGACGAGAAAATCCTCGCCGTCCTTCACCATCGATGCGAGGTCTTCGAGGGTCACGTAGGTGCTGGTTCCGGTGTTGTAGAGCCGCCGGTTTGCGTACTTTTTGATCGTCGTGGGCTGGTCAGATTTCGCCATGGGCTCTCACACATCGCTACCGATAGGGACAAAGCATGCGGGTCAAGAATGCGGGTCACTGAGCTCCCCCAGCACCGCTTGGGGGCATTGCAATCAATGCAACGCAACAAAGTAAGCACTTTCAGCCCGGCTCGGCTACCGTTTTGTGCAGGACGGTTAACCCGGGAACCCTCAGCCCGATATCGTAAATTTGGCGGCCGCCCACTTTCGTCCGATCGCCGATTGACACATATGCGAAGGGTTAACAGGATAGCCGCCGAGACGAGGCTGGCCGGCCGGGCAGCCACCGATCCCCACATGATCCCATGGCCTGACGTACCCGTTTTGCAAGGACGCATCGGCAGCGCCAAAATCCCAAGCCCCAAGGAGAACGTAATGTCCGACGACGTCGTGATCGTCAGCGCTGCCCGCACCCCCGTCGGCAGCTTCAGTGGTGCATTTGCGAACATGCCCGCGCATGATCTCGGTGCGATCGCCATCAAGGCGGCGCTGGAGCGGGCCGGCGTCGAGCCGGGCCGTGTGTCCGAAGTCATCATGGGTCAGATTCTCACCGCGGCGCAGGGCCAGAATCCGGCGCGGCAGGCATCGATCGCGGCAGGCATCCCGGTCGCCAGCCCGGCCTGGGGCGTCAACATGCTCTGCGGTTCGGGCCTTAGGACCGTGGCATTGGGCTATCAGGCGCTCATGAACGGCGACTCCGAAATCGTAGTCGCTGGCGGACAGGAATCAATGAGCATGTCACCGCATGCCCAGCACATGCGCGCTGGCATCAAGATGGGCTCGCTCGAACTGGTCGACACCATGATCAAGGACGGACTGTGGGACGCCTTCAACGGGTACCACATGGGGACCACCGCCGAGAACGTCGCCAAGCAGTATCAGATCACGCGCGCGCAGCAGGATGAATTCGCGGTCGGCTCGCAGAACAAGGCCGAGGCCGCGCAGAAGGCCGGCAAGTTCAAGGATGAGATCGTTCCTGTCACCGTCAAGTCCCGCAAAGGCGATATCGTGGTGGATGCCGACGAGGGTCCGCGTCACGGAGCGAGTATCGATGCGATGGGCAAGCTCAGGGCCGCCTTTGAAAAGGATGGCACGGTCACCGCGGGCAACGCTTCCGGAATCAATGACGGCGCAGCAGCGCTCGTGCTGATGACGGCGAAGCAGGCTGCCAAGGAAGGCAAGACCCCGATCGCTCGTATCGTTTCGTGGGGTCAGGCGGGTGTCGATCCGTCGATCATGGGTACCGGTCCGATTCCGGCGTCGCGTGCGGCGTTGAAGAAAGCCGGCTGGAAGACCGACGATCTCGATCTGGTCGAGGCCAACGAAGCCTTTGCCGCGCAAGCCTGCGCAGTGAACAAGGATCTCGGCTGGGACCCGGCCAAGGTCAATGTCAACGGCGGTGCGATCGCGATCGGTCACCCGATCGGCGCATCCGGTGCGCGCGTACTGGTCACCCTGTTGCACGAGATGCAGAAGCGTGACGCGAAAAAGGGCCTTGCCACGCTCTGCATCGGCGGCGGCATGGGCATCGCGCTTTGCGTGGAGCGTTGACCATTTCTTGTTCGTAGCAAACGCAGTGCACAACGACAGATCAGAAATGCCCGGCTTCGCGCCGGGCATTTTATTTAGAGCGGCTTGCCCTTGCAGCCGGCGTGATTGGCCGAAATAATTCGACCGACAACAAACAGAAACATCTCAGGGAGGAAAGAATATGGCACGGGTTGCATTGGTGACCGGGGGAACGCGCGGCATCGGAGCTGCGATCAGCAAGGCGCTGAAAGCCGCCGGCTACACGGTTGCGGCGAGCTATGCCGGCAACGATGCCGCAGCCGAAGCCTTCAAGAAAGACACCGGTATTCCGGTCTACAAATGGGACGTCGCATCGTTTGATGCATGTGCGGCGGGCGTGAAGAAGGTGGAGGCCGATATCGGCCCCGTGGACGTGTTGATCAACAACGCCGGCATCACCAAGGACGGCGCGTTCCACAAGATGACGGTCGATCAATGGAATGCCGTCATCAATACCAATCTAGGCTCGCTGTTCAACATGACTCGGCAGGTCATCGAGGGCATGCGCGCGCGCAAATTCGGTCGCGTCATCAACATCTCTTCAATCAACGGCCAGAAGGGCCAGTTCGGCCAGGTGAATTATTCGGCGGCGAAAGCCGGCGACATCGGTTTCACCAAGGCGCTCGCGCTTGAAAACGCCAAGGGCGGCATCACCGTCAACGTGATCTGCCCGGGCTACATCAACACCGAAATGGTGCAGGCCGTACCGAAGGACGTGCTGGAAAAGAGCATCCTGCCGCAGATCCCGACCAACCGGCTTGGCGAGCCGGAGGAAATCGCGCGCGCGGTCGTTTTCCTTGCCGCCGATGAAGCCGGCGCCATCACCGGATCCACGCTGTCCATCAACGGCGGGCAATATATGGTTTGACGATTTTTCTGGATCAGCGGAAGCCGGCCGTCGGGCCGGCTTTTTGCTGCGCGAATTTGTCGTGGCAATCTTGAGGCGTCGCTTGCTCTCGATTGGCTGCTCGTTTAGCTGAGGCTCCATGACATCCAGCGCGGCGACGATGACAGGTCTGGTCGCAATCCTGTTGTGGTCGTTGCTCGCGGCTCTCACGGTCGCGACCGGACGTGTTCCGCCGTTTCAGCTTGCGGCGATGACGTTTGCGATAGGCGCGATGATCGGGCCGCTGATGTGGTTGTGGCGGCCCGAGGGATGGCGTTCGCTACGTCAACCGCTCGCGGCGTGGGCGCTGGGTGTCGGCGGCCTGTTCGGCTATCACGCGCTGTACTTCGTGGCGCTGCGGCTCGCACCCCCTGCGGAAGCGGGATTGCTGAACTACCTGTGGCCGCTGTTGATCGTGCTGTTCTCGTCATTGCTGCCGGGCGAACGGCTCGCGATGCACCACATCGTCGGCGCGTGTCTTGGCTTGATCGGAACGGTGGTGCTGTTTACCGGCAGCAGTTCGCTTGGCTATCAGCCGGGCCAGTTACCCGGCCTGCTGGCAGCTTTCATCGCTGCGTTCGTCTGGGCAGGCTATTCGGTCCTGTCGCGGCGCATGGCGTCGGTACCGACCGATGCGGTCGCGGGATTCTGTCTCGCAACGGCGATTCTGTCCGCCATCATCCACGTTGCGATCGAGGTAACCGTCTGGCCGGAAGGCCTCACGCAGTGGCTTGCCATTGCAGCGCTTGGAATCGGTCCGGTCGGAATAGCTTTCTTTGTCTGGGACATCGGCATGAAGCGCGGCGACATTCGCGTATTGGGCGCCGCATCCTACGCGACGCCATTGCTATCCACCGGATTTCTGATTCTCGCAGGCTTTGCGAAACCGTCAGCGACGCTGGCAGTCGCTGCGTTGCTCATCGCCGCCGGCGGATTGATCGCGGCGCGGGACATGCTGAAGCGTAGCCAGCAGCGCTCCTGAAGACGGACTGACGTAGCTCGATGCTACGATTCCGGATTCCAGCCCGGTGGCGCGAGTTCGAAGCCTTCGAACTGAAAGCCAGGTGCGACTGTGCAGCTCACCAGCGTCCAGTCGCCGAGACTCTCCGCCGCTTGCCAGGCATGCGCGGGGACGACGGCCTGCGGCATTTCACCGGCGATCAGGTTGTTGCCGAGCAGCGCTGCACGTTCGCCGCTCTCATCCGCGATCCGCAGCTCAAGCGGTGCGCCTGCATGGTAGTGCCAGATTTCGACCGCATCGACGCGATGCCAGTGCGATCGTTCGCCTTCCGCGAGCAGAAAATAGATCGCGGTCGATGCCGCGCGTCCGTTTGCGTCGGCCCGTTCGTCGCGAAATGTTTCGCGGTAGTGACCGCCTTCAGGATGAGGCTTGAGACCGAGCTGAATAATGATCTCGGCAGCGGTCAGCGGATGCATCAGGATTTGTTCTTCCGCTCGCGCAGCTCGCCGAACACGTCCACGGCGGATTTGCCGGATAGTCCGATGGCGGCCGCGACCGACGGCTGATCGGCGCGCAGGAAGATATTGGTTTCTTTTTCCTCGCCGATGGTGGTCGGGACGGTTGGCTGATTGGCGGCGCGCAGCTTCATCACCTGATCGGCGCGCGTCTTGAGTGCGGCATTGTCTTTGTCGATTCCGAGCGCAAACTTCACATTCGACTGGGTGTACTCGTGGCCGCAATAAACTCGGGTCGCGTCGGGTAACGCGCGCAGCTTGAGCAGCGACTGCCACATCATCGGATAAGTGCCTTCAAAAACCCTGCCGCAGCCGATCGAGAACAATGTATCGGCCACGAACGCGGCGTTCTCAGAATCGAAAACGTAGGAAATGTGATCGAGCGTATGGCCGGGAGTTTCCAGCACGCGCGCCGAAAGGTTGCCGACCCGCACCGTATCGCCTTCCTTCACCCGTTCATCGGCATCCGAATACTTCGCGGTCTGGTCGTGAGGCGCGACGACGCGGCAATTGTACTTTGCCTTCAGTTCGGCGACGCCGCCGACATGATCGGCATGATGATGCGTCAGCAGGATGTCGGTAAGTGTCCAGCCCTCGCGTTGCAGCGCCTTTACGATCGGCCCGGCCTCCGGTGCGTCGATCGACGCTGTGGCCTTGCTGACAGGATCGTGAATCAGATAGCCGAAATTGTCTGACAGACAGTTGAACAGGCGAATTTCGGCGGCCATGACGTCTCCGTGAATCTTCGTTTTATCGCCAGTTCATTTAGCACAGCCTTCGCGGTGTACGAAGTGCGGCAAAAGGTTAACCGCCGCCGCTGCAGGCAGCGATCCTGCCGTGCCGGAGATGCCCGCAAGCTCGCGATGTGCTATAGCCGGTTCCGATGACAATCGATGTAATCGATCTGCGTAACTTCTATTCCCAGCCGCTCGGCGTCGTGGCGCGGCGGCTGATCAATCGCGGGATTCGCGCGAGGTGGCCCGATGCTCAGGGCTTGCGTGTGTTCGGGCTCGGCTATCCGACGCCGTATCTCGGACTGTTTCGCGAAGATGCCGAGCGATGCGTGGCGCTGATGCCGGCGGCGCAGGGTGTGTTGAAGTGGCCGACCGCGCGGCCGACGCTGGCGACGCTGGTCGATGAGTTCTCGCTGCCGCTGCCCGATGCCACCGCCGATCGTATCCTGCTCGTCCATGCGCTGGAGATGTCGACCGATCCGGAGAATCTGCTGCGCGAGGTGTGGCGTGTGCTCGCGCCGTCGGGGCGGATGATCGCTGTCATTCCAAATCGGCGCGGCGTCTGGACACGTACCGAACACACGCCGTTCGGGCACGGCCGGCCTTACTCGCGTTCGCAGATCACCCAGCTGTTACGGCAAACATGGTTCACCCCGTCTGCGTGGGATGAGGCGCTGTTCGTGCCGCCGTTGCGCAGCGGCTGGTTCCTGCGCTCGGCGCTGGCGTGGGAACGTGTCGGGGAAGCGATGTCGCTGCCTTTCGCAGGCGTCCACATCGTCGAAGCCACCAAACAGGTCTATCGCGCAATTCCCGCGCGCCGCGAGCATACGAGACTCGTGCCGGCGCTCGATCCGGTACTGGTGCCGTCGTCGATCCGTCGTGAGCCCGCGTAAACGGCGCCCAAAGCCGGATTTTGAAATCCCAGATGCGCGCCTGGCGTCAGTCGCCGCGGTTGAAATCGTCGCTTGCCGGCTGCGACCCTTCCGGCCGCGGGCCAGGACGCCGTCTGCGGCGCGGGAAACGTTCCGTGCGCTCGCCGGCCTGGTGGCCGTTTGCTTCGAAACCATTGTTGTTCGGCTGCACACCGCCGGTGATGAACGACGGCAAACGATCGACATCGCCGCCGCTTTCACCCTGCTGGATGACAGGTTGCGGCTGATGCTGCGGTTGCGAGCGATGCTGCTCGCGGTTCTGGTCGCGGTGTTGATGCTGCTCGCGTGACTGGTAGGGCTGCTCGGCGCGCTGCTCGCGCGGAGGAAACGGTTGCTGCTGGGGCTGCGGCTGATTAACGAAACCCGGCTCTGCGCCGAAATTGGAGTATCCGTCGCTCTCACCTTCTTCGCTGCTGTCGGAGGTCTCGTTGCTGACGTTGTCGATGCGGGGTTGCTGCTGATTCTGACGGAACTGCTCCTGAGCTGCGGCGATCAGGCGGAAGTAGTGTTCGGCGTGCTGATAATAGTTTTCTGCGGCAACCGGATCGCCGGAGCTGCGCGCATCGCGCGCGAGCTGGACGTACTTTTCCGCCACATGCGATGCCGTTCCGCGGATTTTGATATCGGGGCCATTGGAGTCGAACACCCGGGTCATCGGGTTCTGACTGCGGCGGTGATTGTTGTTGTTATTATTGTTGTTCCGATTGTTGTTGTTATTACGCATCCGCTTGTTGTTATTCTGACCGTTTCTCATGTCTCGCCTTTTCGACAAATCCGATTTGCTGCTGATGCTTGGTCACTGACGTCGCGGAGGGGTTGGCCCATCCGCATCATTCTCGCTCTCGGCTCACTCTGGTCCCACGATATATGACCGTCATCGCCAGCGCGGAACGGCGCGCGACGCAATGAAGCGCCTGCAGCGTCATTCGGCTTGCCGGGGCAAGCTCAAACTTCTGGCCTTTGAGCTGACGGTCGCAATATCAGGCTTTCGTTCTCTTCGCGGTCTCAAGCTGCGTAGCTGCTTCAGCCATCGCGCTTGACATAACCTGCCCTTGAGGAACCTTTCGTTCGGTGGATTTTGCGCTCTTGCGCTCTCTGGCTGTCACCCGCAGTCCCTGCGGCGCCAGGCTCCTGAACCGACGTTATGGGCGGAACCTAGTCGGTCTGGCGGGATATTCCAAGCGGTTTTTTTACCGCGCCAGAACCTTCTAAACACTTGGTTTCCACGCTGCTACGGCTCGCGGGATGCCTGCCAGATCCGGCCTCGGAATGGTCTCAGGAACCAGCCCGGATGCGGCCATGATCAGGGCCACATCGGTAGCCTGACCAATACCGACCTCGACCACCAGCGCGCCGCCGGGCTTCAGAATGCCGGGCGCCTGCGCGGCGATGATTCGGTAGGCTCCGAGCCCGTCCGCACCGCCGTCGAGCGCAAGGTGCGGATCGTGATCGCGCACGTCGATCGCAAGCGCATCGATATCGGCGGATCGGATGTAAGGTGGATTCGAGACGACGAGATCGAATGGACCGTTGAGCGCGGATGCATAGTCGCTAACGATGAATGCGATGCGATCGGCGAGGCCATGCAGTTCTGCATTGATCTGCGCGGTCTGCAGAGCCTCCTCGCTGAGATCGGTGCCGACGCCTGTCGCATCCAGCAATTCGGTGAGCAGGGCGAGCAGAATCGCGCCGCTTCCAGTACCGAGATCGGCGATGCGATAACGGCCGGCGCTCGCGGGCATGGAGCGAAGCAAGACAAGCGCCGTTTCGACGATTGTCTCCGTATCGGCGCGCGGGATCAGCGTTGCATCCGATAGCGTAAGACGCAGACCCCAGAATTCCTGTTCGCCGAGGATGCGTGCGATGGGTTCACCGGCGATCCGGCGCGCTGCAAAACGTTCGACGGCTTCGGCCTCGGCTACGCCCAGCGACCGCTTACCATCCGCGATCAGTTGTGTCAGATCGAGATTGGCCGCTGCGCCAATCAACAGACGCGCATCCAGTTCCGGGTTTCCGATTTTGGCCGCTGCGAAGCGGGCAGCCAAGGCGCGTCGTGCCGCATCGATGGCGAGTCCGGCCGTCCTGCGTGAGGCTGTCACGCGCTTACGCCTGCTGCGGCGAGCAGGGCTGCCTGATGTTCCGTGGTCAGCGCATCCACCAGTTCGCCAAGAGCATCGCCAGCGATGACTTGCGGCAGTTTGTAGAGCGTCAAATTGATGCGGTGGTCGGTGACGCGGCCCTGCGGAAAGTTGTAGGTGCGGATGCGTTCCGATCGATCGCCCGATCCAACCTGGCCGCGCCGCTCGGCCGACCGTTCCGCATCGAGCTTCTGGCGTTCCGCATCGTAGATCCGCGAGCGCAGGATGTTCATGGCCGATGCGCGATTCTTGTGCTGCGAGCGGCTGTCCTGCATCATCACGACGATGCCGGTCGGAAGATGGGTGATGCGGATCGCCGACTCGGTCTTGTTGACGTGCTGGCCGCCAGCGCCCTGCGCGCGCATGGTTTCGATTCGCAAGTCCTCGTTCCTGATCGCGACATCGACCTCCTCGACTTCGGGCAACACAGCGACCGTCGCGGCGGAGGTGTGGATGCGTCCCTGCGTCTCGGTATCGGGGACGCGCTGCACCCGATGCACACCGGATTCGAATTTCAGTTTGGCGAACGCGCCGCGGCCCTGCACATCGGCGACGATTTCCTTGTAGCCGCCCATGGTGCCGTCGCTGGCGGATACGACCTCGACTTTCCAGCCCTGCAATGTCGCGAAGCGCTCGTACATGCGGAACAGGTCGCCTGCGAACAGCGAGGCTTCGTCGCCGCCGGTCCCGGCGCGGATTTCCAGCACGACGCTGCGCTCGTCCATCGCGTCCTTTGGCAGGAGAGCGACGCGAATATCCTGCGCAAGCCGGGCCTCGCGCGCCTCGAGCTCGGGACGCTCAGCTTCCGCCATGGCGCGCATGTCGGCATCGGTCGCGGGGTCCGCAATCAGGGCTTCGATATCGGCGATCTCGGCCGTCACGGCGCGCCACGCCTTGACGGCATCGACCACCGGCGCGAGCTCGCTGAGTTCGCGGGTCGACTTGACGTAGGTCTCGGCGTCGACTTTTCCGAGCAGCTGGGCTTCGAGGGATGCGTGATGCGCCAGCAGGGCATCGAGCTTGGCTTCGGGGAGCATTGAACGGTCTCAAGGTCGTGGAACGGGAAAAGCGGCGGCAAGTTCGATTGCGCCCGCTAAAGCGAGAGGCCTTCGGCCTCGGCGAATTCCTTCAGCTTCTCGCGGATCGAAACGCTGCCGGCCGGAGCTTCCAGCAGCGGATTGATCATGGCTTCGGCTTTTTTGGCGTCGAGATCGAGCACCAGCGCTTTCACCGGTCCGTGCGCCGTCGCCGACAGGGACAGCGAACGGTAGCCGAGCGCGATCAGCGTCAGAGCGCCGAGCGGCTGCGATCCCATTTCGCCGCAGAGAGAAACAGATTTCCTTGCAGCGTTCGCTTTTCTGACGATGTCACGCAACGCGCGCAGGATCGGCGCCGAGAGTGTGTCGAACCGTTCGGACACCTTGGCATTGCCGCGGTCGACCGCGAACATAAACTGGAACAGATCGTTCGAGCCGACCGAGATGAAATCGACCCGCGCGAGAATCTCGTCCATTTGATAGAGCAGGGCCGGGACCTCGACCATGGTGCCGATATCGATCCGCTCCGGCAATGGGTGGCCGTGCTGGCGCAGGTACGTCAGTTCGCGTTCCACGATCAGTTTCGACTGATCGAACTCGGCCACTTCCGAGATCATCGGAAACATGATGCGCAGCGCGCGTCCGCCGCCTGCACGGAGCAAGGCGCGGATCTGGCCGCGCAGCAGCGCAGGCCGGTCGAGGCCGAGCCGGATCGCGCGCCAGCCGAGCGCGGGATTCTCCTCGACGATGGTTTCCATGTACGGCAGCGCCTTGTCGCCGCCGATGTCGAGGGTGCGGAACGTGACCGGCTTGCTTCCGGCCGCGTCGAGCACGGTACGATAGAGCGCAAGCTGCTCGTTCATGCGCGGCAGGCTCTGGCCGACCATGAACTGCAATTCGGTGCGGAACAGTCCGATGCCGGCCGAGCCGGTGTCCTCGATATGCGGCAGGTCGATCGCAAGACCGGCGTTGATCATCAGTTCGATCGGCTGGCCGTCTTTCGTCACTGTCGGCCGGTCGCGCAGCGCGAGATACTGCGCCTGACGCCGTGCGCGAAAACGGACTCGCTCGGCATAGGCCGATTCGATTTCCGCAGATGGCCGCACATAGATCGAGCCGGACGTGCCGTCGACGATAATGGCGTCGCCAGGATCGGCGATGCCCGGCGCATTCGGCACCTCGCCGATTGCAGGAATGCCGAGCGCGCGCGCCACGATCGAGACATGCGAGTTTGCCGTCCCCTCTTCGAGCACGAGGCCGCGCAGCCGCTTGCGATCGTAATCGAGCAGGGCGGCCGGGCCCATCGCGCGGGCGATCAGAATGGCGTTGTCGGGGAGCTGTTCGCGCGCCGGAGCATGGTCCTTGCCGACAAGCTGGCGCATCAGCCGGTGGCCGAGATCCTCCAGATCGTGCAGCCGGTCGCGCAGATAGGGGTCCGCGGCGCGCAGCATGCGCGCGCGCGTATCGGATTGCACGCGCTCGACGGCGGCTTCGGCAGTCAGGCCGGTCGCGACGGCTTCGTGCAGTTTGTGCGACCAGCCGTGATCGTTGGCGAACATGCGATAGGCTTCCAGCACGTCGCGATGCTCGCCGCCCTCCGCCATATCGCCGCGCTCCAGCATCCGATCGAGATCGGCGCGCAGCTTGGCCAATGCCGTGTCGAGCCGTTTGACTTCCTTCGGCAGGTCCTCGGCGATGTAATTGGTGATGACAACGCGCGGTTCGTGCAGCACGACGTGGCCGAGCGCGATGCCGTCCGAGAGAATGGCGCCGGTCTTGTGAAGCGAATGGCGCGCCGCAGGCTCGGCGCCGGGTTGCGCCAGCGCCGAGAGCTCGCCCGAGGCGATCATTTCCGCCAGCACCATGGCGGTGGTTTGCAGTGCCTCGACTTCTTCCTCGACATAGGTGCGGTGAGCGCGATTCTGCACCACCAGCACGCCGAGCGTATTGCCGGCGCGCAACACCGGCACGCCAAGGAAGGAGTGATAGATCTCTTCGCCGGTTTCCGGGCGATACGAGTACGCCGGGTGGTTTTGCGCGTCGGAGAGATTGAGCGGCGAGCCCTCGCTGGCGACGAGGCCGACGAGGCCTTCGTGCGCGTTCAGCACCGTGCGGTGGACCGCGTCGCGATTGAGGCCCTCGGTGGCATACAGTTCGAGGGTATTGTCGATGCGCAGCACATAGGTCGAGCAGACCTCGGCCACCATGTTGGCGGCGATCAGCACCACGACCTTGTCGAGCCGCTCCTGCGCGCTGACCGGTTCGGCCATCACTTCGCGGAGCCGCCTCAACAGGACGCGGGGACCTCCCAGCGCGCTCCGCATCTGCCGATGTCCTCACCTGCTTTACCGCTGCGGGCTCTCCGTGGCCGCGCCAGCCTGAAATCCAGCACTCGCTGTCAACTTAAGGTAGCCGCGCAGCGCGTTGTATACGGTGCAGCGCGGCATTTTCGCGAATCAGAACTGTACCAAAAGCATGACACAAATCGCGCCTGCCTCCCGCTCAGGCCTATAGCCAATTGACGCTTGTTTTGCCAAGCAAAACGCCTGCCAGCCGGGTCGCGGCAGACACACGCCATCGCCCCTGTTGTTTGCGGCGCGGGGTTCGCCGTCGTCCCAATTCCGTCTTCCTCAAGCACCCGGGTGCGCGCTTGAGGTGTTCCTCATTCGCGCCATGAAAATGAGGGCGCGCGGAACGCCGGACGCATCGTGCGTCCGCAGCCTCGTGTGTAAAAGTGAGTTTGAACACACGAGCACAGTCACCACGGATGCCGAACAATCGTCCGGCGTTCCGCACGCAGTGGTTTTTTCGGCTTGCTTCGTGCTCTCCCAGGTGGCGATTGATACGCTTGGGGTCGTCACCGTCGGAATTGAGCTGTCCGGAAAAACTCCGGTGGTTTCCTGCGCTTCGGTCGAAGACGCAGGCGCTCCGCTCCCTTGAGGCCAGCGACGGGCCTCGGGACCACACGACTTGGGCCGGCGCGCAAAGGCGATGTCAGTGGAGCGCATCTCCGCTCCGGCCAACACCGCGCAGCGTCGTCGTCAGCGCTTCGGTAAAGCGGGTCCATAGACATGACAGCTACCCCTGCGGAGCACGGCCCTCACATCCCCAGCCACCTCACGTTCGCGCCTGACGCTGCCGCGTCCACCGCACCCCGCCCCGCAATCCGTGACGATCGCGTATCGCCCCTCTGAGTGGGACAGGATGGCAGGACTATAGTCCTAGTCGGGCAAATGTCAAGGGCGGGGGTAGCCTCGCGGTCGGATTATCGCGCGAGGCCGAGGACAACAAGCAGAGCAGCATTGATGCGCTCCGTCGTTGCTGCATCGATCCGGCCGATCACGGAGCGGATGCGATCACGACGCAAGGCCAGCAACTTGTCGGTCATGACATGGGACGCCGCGCGCAGGCCGTTGCCCTGTGCGGGCTGAACGACAGGGCGAGTTAGTCGCACGTCGGTGAGATCGGACGACATCGGGCAGACAAGGATCGAGGTCGTGGTATCGCCCAGTTCATCTGCTTGAACGACAATTCCGGGGCGCGGCTTGCCCATGTCGCCTTGGGCGACAAAGAGCACGACGTCGCCGCGTCTCACTTCAGTGCGTCCCAGTCATAACTGGCTTCGATCCAGTCATCGATCGCGGCATTCTCCGGATGCTTCGACAGCAGCGCGCCCTCGCGGCGGATTTGCTTCAGCATTTTCGGATCGCGCAAGTCCGGTACCCAATGCTGAACGGGACGCATGCCTTGCGCGCGCAACCGATCGCGGCGTGAGGCCATGCGCTGCTTTGCAGTTCGAGGAGGGGTCTTGCGTGGGTTGGGCATGCATCCAGCGTAACATGTTACGAACGGAATGCAATGACCGAGGCAGCAATGAAGACGCGGATGGCCGGCACAGGTGTTCTTTAAAATGCCGTCTGTGAACGGCGATGCCCGGCTATGACGAGGCTGGTTGATTGTCCAACCCTCATGGTGAGGAGCGCGCTCTTGCGCGCGTCTCGAACCATGAGGCCCGTATAATCATGGGCCTTCATCCTTCGAGACGCTCGCCTTCGGCTCGCTCCTCAGGATGAGGTGATCGCGTGTTGTTAGGCGCGGATATTCCTCAATCCTTATCCAGCCCGTACAGCGTGTGCAGGGCGCGGACGGCGAGCTCGGTATACGCCGTGTCGATCAGCACCGAGAACTTGATCTCGGAGGTGGTGATGGCGCGGATGTTGATCTTGCGGTCGGCGAGCGCCTGGAACGCCTCGGCGGCGACGCCGGCATGGCTGCGCATGCCTGAGCCGATCACCGACACTTTCGCAACGTCGGTCGCGGTGTCGAGGCGCGCATAGCCGATATGATCCTTCGACTTGACGATGGTGTCGCGGGCGCGCGTGAAGTCGGAGGCCGGCACGGTGAAGGTGAGGTCGGTGGTCTTGCCGTCCTCCGAGACGTTCTGCACGATCATGTCGACATTGATATTGGCGTCCGCGAGGGGGCCGAAGATCGCAGCTGCGACGCCCGGCTTGTCCTGGATCTGGCGGACCGAGATCTGCGCCTCGTCTTTTGAGAATGCGATTCCGGTGACAACATGGTTTTCCACGATTTCCTCCTCCGCGCAGATCAGCGTGCCCGGCGGCGTGCCGTGCGGGTCGATATCTTCCGGCTTGTCGAAACTCGATCGCACGAAGATCGGCATGTTCTGCACCATGCCGAGTTCGACGGAACGGACTTGCAGAACCTTCGCGCCTTGCGAGGCCAGCTCCAGCATTTCCTCGAACGCGACCTTGTTCATCCGCCGGGCTTTCGGCACGACGCGCGGGTCTGTGGTGTAGACGCCATCGACGTCGGTATAGATGTCGCAGCGCTCGGCGCGGATCGCGGCCGCGATGGCGACGGCCGACGTGTCGGAGCCGCCGCGGCCCAATGTGGTGATGCGTCCCGTGGGCTCATAGATGCCCTGGAAGCCGGCGATCACAGCGACCTCCTTGCGTTCCGCGAAGCGCTTGACGATCTCGCTGCCGTCGATCGCGGTAATTCGCGCCGACGCATGGGCGTCGCTGGTCAGAATCGGAATCTGCCAGCCCTGCCACGAGCGGGCCTGAACGCCGATGGCCTGCAACGCGATGGCCAGCAATCCCGAAGTCACCTGCTCGCCGGAGGCGACTATTGCGTCGTATTCGCGGGCATCGTGCATCGGCGAGGCGGCGCGGCACCATTCGATCAGTTCGTTGGTCTTGCCGGACATGGCGGACACGACCACGGCCACGTCGTGGCCCGCATCCACCTCGCGTTTGACATGGCGCGCGACGTTCTGAATGCGTTCGATGCTGGCGACCGAGGTGCCGCCGAATTTCATGACCAGCCGGCCCATGACGCGCAGTGAAACCCTTGAGTAAAAACCTGCCAGAAGAATGGGACGATCCATGCAAAATTAGGCTGCATGGTCCGAGCCGCGCGTATACATACTGGGGCGGGCTGGAGCAAGCGACCGGCTGGATATCGACGGGGCCACGGACGCCCTGCGGACCACTGGAACGAGGCGGTTGAGGCAGGTAATGGGACGATATATCGACGACATCCTGCAGCCGGGTGAGAAGGTCCTCTATTCGGCGTCGGCGCACTGGACGGTCTACTGGCAGGCCATCCTGTGCTGGCTGGTCGCGCTGGCGGGGCTGATCGGATCGCGGATGTCGGTGAATGAAGGAGCCATGCTGACCGGACTCGGCGTTGCCGCGATCATGGGAGCGATCGCCATATTCTATACGGCGAAAGCCTGGTTCCATCGCTGGACCACCGAAACCGACGTCACCAATATGCGCGTCGTGCACAAGACCGGGTTCATCCAGCGTTCCATCTTTGAAATGAGCATCGACAAGGTCGAGAGCGTCGATGTCAAGCAATCCGTCCTGGGGCGTCTTCTCGGATACGGCGAAGTCAAGATCCAGGGTGTCGGTGACGGCGAAAGAACCATCAGGGACCTGTCGTCGCCGATTGAATTTCGCAACAACATCACGGCACGCTGACGCGGTGACTTGACGCAGCCCGAGAAAATCACAAGCATGCCGAGTATGGAGTACCCCGTTCGTGTCATCGTCCGCCACTACCGTTGATCCGGCAGAAGTCGCGCGCTTCTCAAGGCTTTCCGCCGAGTGGTGGGACCCGGCGGGCAAGATGGCGCCGCTGCACAAGATCAATCCGCTGCGCCTCACCTATATCCGCGATGCGGCGTGCCGGAAGTTCGATCGCAGCGCCCGCAGCCTGGGTTGCCTGTCCGGGTTGCGCATTCTCGATATCGGTTGTGGAGCGGGATTGCTGTGCGAGCCATTGACCCGGCTCGGCGCGCAGGTGGTCGGTGTCGATCCGTCGGAGAGCAACATCGCGGCCGCGAAAGTTCATGCCGCCAAGTCGGAGCTGCTGATCGATTACCGATGCACCACCATCGAGGAAATGAATCGCCACGAGCGGTTCGATATCGTACTGGCGATGGAGGTCGTGGAGCATGTGACCGACGTCGGCGCGTTTCTCGATCGCTGCGCCGCCATGACCAAGCCGTCTGGCTTCATGACGGTGTCGACCATCAATCGCACGCTGAAGAGCTTCGCGCTCGCGATCGTCGGCGCGGAATATGTGCTGCGCTGGCTGCCGCGCGGCACCCATCAATGGAGCAAGTTCGTCACCCCGGACGAGCTCGCACGCCATCTCGAACGCAATCGTTTCGGGATCACCGATCAGGCCGGTGTCGTCTATTCGCCGTTCGCCGATCGCTGGAGCGTCGCATCCGACGTGGACGTGAACTACATGCTGATCGCCGAAGCGGTGTGATCCTGTCATTCCGGAATGCGCGTCAGCGCATGTCCGAAAATCCATCACCGCTGTAGTCATTATTTGACACAGGGGTTATGGATTCCGGGCTCGCGTCGAAAAGCGACGCGCCCCGGAATGACGATTGCCATGATCTCCACCGCACTGCTCTGGATTCCATTCACGCTCGCAGCCGCGCTCGGGCAGGTGGTTCGCAATGCGACACAGCGGCACCTCACCGGTCCGCTCGGCACGCTCGGCGCAACCAATGTGCGATTCCTGTTCGGGTTTCCGTTTTCGCTGGTCTTTCTTGCGGTAGCGCTGGCGGCAACTGGCGACCGGTTGCAGTGGCCGGTGAGCATGTTCTGGCCGTGGCTGTTGCTGGGCGCGCTGTCCCAGATCGTGGCGACCGGATTGATGCTGGCGGCGATGGCCGATCGCTCGTTCGTCGTCACCACCGCCTATATCAAGACCGAACCCATCCAGGCCGCGATGTTCGGCTTCGTGTTTCTCAACGATACATTGAATGCACTGAAGATCATCGCGATCATCATTGCGACCGTCGGTGTGGTCATCACGGCATTGCGGCCGGGCGGCAAGGATCTCGCCAGCCTCAAGCCGACTGTGCTGGGGCTTGTGGCCGCAGCCTTCTTCGCACTGTCGGCGGTCGGCTTTCGGGGCGCGATCATCGTGGTGCCGGGCGTCACCTTCGTCACCGCGGCGTCGTTCACTCTGGTGCTCGGGCTGTTCGTCCAGACGCTGGTGCTGTCGATCTATCTGGTCTGGCGCGCGCCGGATGTGCTGGCATCGATCCTGAAGCTGTGGTGGCCGTCCTTGCTCGCAGGCTTCACGGGCGCTGCTGCGTCGCAATTCTGGTTTCTGGCGCTTGCGCTGACGGCCGCGGCCAACGTGCGCACGCTGGCGCTGGTCGAGGTGCTGTTCGCGCAGGCGATCGCCTATTACAGCTTCAAGCAAACGCCGACGCTTCGCGAGGTGCTCGGAATTGTTTTGATTGTCGTCGGGGTCGGGCTTTTGATTGCAGGGTAGGTCATCCCGGGCACGGTCTGATCCAAAAACCGGTCCCCGCTTTTCGGGATCATGCCTCAGTTCCGGTCGTCGGGCAGCACCGGCAGCGGCATCATGTCGATGCCTTCGTCGGAGAGAGACTGTGCTTCTTCCATGGACGCTTCGCCGTAAATGGCGCGATGTTCGATGTCGCCGTAATGCATCTTGCGTGCTTCCGTGGGGAAGCGATTGCCGACGTTGTCGGCATTCTTGGTGACGTAATCGCGTAACTCTTTCAGCTTGGCGCGCAGTTCGCGCTCCTCAGTCATCATCAGCGTTGCCGGCGATGAGACCGCCTCTGTTGTGACAGCCGGCTCCGATGCCGGCGTCTGGCTGCGGCCCTTGCGCGTGATCCGCGGCGCCATGATGGCCTTCTCGACCTTGGCCGAGTCGCAGACCGGGCAATTGACCAGCTTGCGCTTGATCTGGCTGTCGTAGGCCGACGAACTCTGAAACCAGCTTTCGAACGCATGGCCGCATTCGCAGCCCAGGGCATAGCGGATCATGCGGAGCCTTTGACCAGATGCAGGTGATCCGGTTCTGCTTTCCCGCCATGAATGGTGAAGCGGCGTCCATGCTGCAGGGACGGGATGCTCTTGCGCACGCTGTCGACCTTGCCCGGATCGATCTCCGCCACGATCACGCCAGGTTCCGTGCCGCCTTCGGCGAGGACCGTTCCCCATGGATCGATGATGACCGAGTGGCCGTAACTCAAGCGGCCGCTTTCGTGTGTGCCAGCCTGCGCGGCGGCGAACACGAATGCGCCGTTCTCGATGGCGCGGGAGCGCAGCAGGATATGCCAGTGGGCCTCGCCTGTGGGCTTGGTGAAAGCCGACGGCATTGTGAGAAACGCCGCGCCGTTTTCCGCCAGTGCGCGATAGAGCGCCGGAAAGCGCATGTCGTAGCAGATCGTGATTCCGATCTTGCCCCACGGCAGATCGACAATCGGCGAAACCTCGCCCGGCTGATATCTCGCGGATTCGCGATAGGTTTCGCCGTTCGCGAGTTGCACGTCGAACATATGGATCTTGTCATATCGTGCGACGATGGTCCCGGTGGGGTCGATCAGGAAGCCGCGATTGGCCGCCCGTTCCGCCGACAATCGGATCGCAAGCGATCCGATATGCAGATAGATGCCGAGCTCCTTGGCCAGCGCGCGATAGGCGACCAGCGACTGATCGCTTGCTTCCTCGGTGATAACGCTGAAAAGCTGCTGGCCGGTGGCCGCCAGCACATTGCTCATCTCGGGCGTCTGCACATAGCTCGCACCCTGCGACGCGGCTTCGCGGATCAGCGTGGTTCCTTGCTTGAGACTGTCGGCAGGCGCGAGCGCCGAGCGCATTTGCACCATCGCTGCCTTGAAGGCGGGCCGCGTGCTCGCGGTTTCGCCGCTCACGCTATTGCTCCGGCAAGCATGCCATCCAGTTTGCCTTCGCGGTCGAGGGCGTAAAGATCGTCGCAGCCGCCGATGTGCTGACCGCCGATGAAGATTTGCGGAAACGTCGAGCCGCCATGCGAGCGCTGGACCATTTCCTGCCGCCAGTTGGGATCGACAGCGACGTCGAATTCCGTGAAATCCGCCTTCTTGCGCGCGAGCAGCGATTTGGCCGCGCCACAATAGCCGCATCCCGGCCGGGTGTAGATTTCGATGGCGACGGGCATCTCTTCCTCGAATAGCGTCGGTTCGGCCGATTATATGGGATTTCCAAGGGGCTCCACAACCCGCGCGAACACCAGCACCTCGACCTGCGCTGCTCTGGCGCGAAGCAGCGCCCGTGCGCAGGCATTCGCCGTCGATCCGGATGTCAGAACGTCGTCGATCAGCAAAATGCGGCGGCCGTGGACGCGGGCTCTCTGTTCGGCCGGGAGGGCAAACGCTCCCTGCACGTTCAGCGTGCGTTCGGATTTCGAAAGTCCGATCTGTTGCTCTGTCGGCCGGATGCGCTTGAGCAGTGTGTGCTCAAGCGGGACGCCGCTCATTCGGGCGATGGCCTTTGCAAGATGTCCTGACTGATTGTAGCGGCGGCTCCATCCGCGCCGCCAGTGCAGCGGCACTGGAACCAGCACGTCCGCGTCCTGCAACAACTCGCTTCCGGCGCGGGTCATCCAGCCACCCATCGCCGGAGCGAGATCGATCCGGTCCTGATATTTCAGCGCATGCACCAGGGTGCGGGCCACCTCGTCGTAGCGCACCGCTGCGCGGGCGCGGCGATAAACCGGAGGGCTGGCGATCGCTTCCATCGACAGCAGACCCGGACCGGGATCATAGACGAACGGAATGCCGAGCCGCTCGCAAAACGGCGGCGCGATGAACGACAGCCTGATCCAGCATTGCGCGCAAACGCCATGACCCGCCACCGGATCGCGGCAAGCGACGCAAAGCGTCGGCAAGGCAATATCGAGTATCGCTCGGGATGTGAGCGACCATGCGCTGCGAGCGGCCCTTCGCGCGTGATCCAGACGGCGGCGCAGCGGGCTTTGGGTGATGGTGTCGCTTTCCATGGCGGTCTCTCGGTGCCGACTGTGCGACTCTGGAGGATGCCTTTGCTAGAGCCAGAATTGGGTAGTCATTGCGAGGAGGTGAAGCCGACGAAGCAATCCACCAGTTTCCCCGGCTCTGGATTGCTTCGCGGAGCTTGTCCTTGGGCTTGCCAAAGGCAAGACGCGGGGACTCGCAATGACGATCTCTGCTAGAACATCATCCAGCATGACTTCCGTACCGCCCATCCTGTTTGATGCCGCCGCGCAGCGGTTGCGGCGAACGCGCGCGCAACGACTCGGGCCTGCAACGTTCCTGCTCGATCGGGTGATGGAGGACATGACCGAACGGCTGTCCGCCGTGCTTCGTGAATTTTCTCGCGTCGCGGATATCGGCATACCGGGTCATGCGCTGGCCGATGTCAAAACGCTGCACAAAGATGTGATCCATCGCGATCTGCTCGGTCCATCCGGCGAGTCGCTCGAGATCGCCTCTGGCTCGCTCGATCTGGTGGTGTCCGCGCTGGCGTTACAGTTCGCCAACGATCTTCCCGGCGTCATGGCGCAGGTGCGGCGCGCGCTCAAACCGGACGGCTTGTTTCTCGCGGCCATGCTTGGCGGCGACACGCTGACCGAGTTGCGGCAATCGTTCGCCGCGGCTGAAGCCGAGATCGAAGGCGGTATCTCGCCGCGCGTCGCACCGTTCGCCGATCTGCGCGATCTCGGTGCCCTGTTGCAGCGGGCAGGCTTTGCGCTGCCGGTGGCCGACGTCGATCGCATTGTGGTGCGTTACGACAACGCATTCGCGCTGATGCAGGATCTGCGGCGCATGGCGGCGACAAACGTCCTGATCCAGCGGCGCAAGTCGTTCTCGCGCCGGGCTACATTGCTGCGGATGGCGCAAATCTATACGGAGCGGTTTGCCGACGCCGATGGCCGCATTCGCGCGACATTCGATGTGGTCTGGCTGTCGGGCTGGGTGCCGCATGAGAGCCAGCAGAAACCGCTCAAGCCTGGTTCGGCGACGGCGCGGCTGGAGGATGCGGTGAAGGGGCGCACCGATAAGAACTGACTTTAATGTGTCGTCCTCGCGAAAGCGAGGACCCATACGCTGTGCCGTTACATGCGGGCCTCGGAGATGCGGTGCGCGACCGCGAACACCTCGGGTATGGGTCCCTGCTTTCGCAGGGACGACCAGTTAAAGCAGCAACCCCGTCAGGTGCGGGATCAGCGGCAGGTCCGCCGGCGGCATTGGGTAGTCGCGCAGTTTATTGGCGCGCACCCACGCGAGCTGCTGGCCTTCGCGTGAGGTAACGGTGCCTTCCCAGCGCCGGCAGATATAGAGCGGCATCAACAGATGAAAGTCGTCGTAGGCGTGGCTCGCGAATGTCAGCGGTGCCAGACATGGTTCGGTCACCGTAATCCCGAGCTCTTCCTTCAGTTCGCGGATCAACGCTTGCTCCGGACGTTCGCCCGTATCGACTTTGCCGCCCGGAAATTCCCACAGGCCAGCGAGCGTCTTGCCCTCGGGCCGCTGCGCGATCAGTACGCGATTGTCAGCGTCGATCAGCGCGCAGGCGACGACGAGGGTTAGTTTCATGATCCAAACCCTCCCTTGGAGGGGAGAGAAATCGCATATGCACACCGCGAGAGCTGGGCGCGCAAAGGCCCCCCACCCCC